>NZ_WMBT01000030.1 GCF_009708075.1 Paracoccus lichenicola
GTGGTCAACGTGACCGATCGTGCCAATGTTGACGTGCGGTTTCGTCCGTTCAAACTTTGCCTTTGCCATCTACGGCCTCTCCTGATCGCGGGGCATGGCGAGACGGCCCCGAATTAAGCGTGCGCCGCGATTTATAAGCCGGCCCGGGAAAAATCAAGGGCGCGCGGGCGGCTTGTGGCCGGGACGGGGCACGCGCCGATTGCCCGCCGGAACCATTCGCGGCACAGTTCTGTTCGGGGAACGATGAACGGGACGGCACAGCCGCCCACAGCACCGAGTATCGGAGGAGGTTTTTTCCATGAGCCTGATGAAAACCCTGGGCCGGGTCGCGGCCGGCGTCATTCTTGCCAAGGGCATCGGCGCGGCCATGCAGCAGCACCAGCAAGGCCGGCCTGGCCAGGTGACCCGGAACCGCAGCCAGGGCGGCCTGCTGGGCGAGCTGTTCGGCAACAACACCGGCACCCGCACCGGCGGCGGCGGCCTGAACGACATGCTGGGGCAGGTCCTGGGCGGTCGCGGCACGGGCCAGGGCACGCCCTATGGCGGGCCGCAGTCGCGCGGCGCCTCGGGCGGGCTTGGCGGGCTGCTGGACGGCCTGACCAGCAGGGCGCGCACGGGCGGCACGGGCGGCGGCGGCCTGGGCGACCTGCTGGGTCAACTGGGCGGCGGTCCCAAGACCCGCAGCGCGGGCACGGGCGGCGGCCTGGGCGATCTGCTGGGCGGCCTTCTGGGCGGCGCCGCGGCCGGCGGCATGGCCGGCAGCCTGGCCCGCAAGGATTCGCAGCCCACCAACGACGCCAGCTTCGGCGAGCTGTTCAACGACGCCGTGGTCAAGCAGGGCGAACCCGAGGTCGCGCCGACCCCCGAACAGAACGCCGTGGCGGGCCTGATGCTGCGGGCCATGATCCAGGCCGCCAAGTCCGACGGCACCATCGACGACGCGGAAAAGCAGCGTCTGCTGGGCAAGCTGGGCGACGATCTGGACGACGAGGAACGCCAGTTCATCCGCACCCAGATGGCCGCCCCCATCGACCCCGAGGCCCTGGCCCGCGACGTGCCGGCGGGGCTGGAATCGCAGGTCTACCTGATGTCGCTGCTGGCCATCGACCTGGATCACGACGACGAGGTCCGCTACTTGGGCCGCCTGGCGCAGGCGCTGAAGCTAGACCGCCCCGCCATCGATGAGATCCACAGTCAGGTCGGCGTGGCCAACCCCAACGCCTGACCGCCCGTGCGGCCCCTTCGGGGGCCGCCTTCGCAAATCCGTGATCGTCCTTCAGTCCGATTGATCCAGCGTTTTGCCTCTGCCACTCTTTTCCGGACAGTTCCGTCATCACAGCCAGTCCCGCCAGGAGCCAGCCCATGATCCCCGTCAAAGCGATCGCCCTTGCCGCAGCCCTTGCCCTTCCCACGCTTGCCGCAGCCCAGGACGCCAAGGACGCGGTCGAGGCACGGCACGGCTTCATGAAGATGCTGGGCATCAACATGGGCCAGCTTGCCGGCATGGCCAAGGGAGAGATCGCCTATGACGAGGCCGCGGCGACGCTCGCCGCCGCCAACATCGTCGCGCTGACGCAATACGACGCGCCGGCGCTGTTCGTCGAGGGAACCTCGTCCGAGGACATGCCCGAATCCGAGGCGCTGCCCGCGATCTGGGAAAACCCCGACGATTTCCGCGCCAGCTTCGTGGCCCTGCGCGAGGCGGCGGCGGGCAGCCCGGATGCCGTCAAGGGCGGCCAGGGCAACTTGGGTCCGGTGCTGCAGAAGCTGGGCGGGGCCTGCAAGAACTGCCACGACGACTACCGCAAGGACGACTGATGGCGGGCGGGGCCGCGCATCGCGAACGGATCTGGGATCCGGCGCTGCGGGTCTTTCACTGGACGCTGGCGGTGCTGGTGATCGCGAACTGGCTGCTGGGCAAGATCGGCCCGTCCGACATGACCCTGCATTTCTGGCTGGGCTACGGGGTCATCGCGCTGCTGGTCTTTCGGCTGGTCTGGGGCTTCGTCGGCCCGGCGACCGCCCGCTTCACCCGGTTCGTGCGCGGTCCCCGTGCGGTCGTGTCCTATGCCCGGGAAATGATCCATCCCCATCCCACTTATTGGCCTGGCCACAGCCCGGTCGGCGCGCTGGCCGTGGTCGCGATGCTGGGGGTGCTGGCCCTGCAGGTCACGACCGGGCTGTTCGCCGATCCCGACGACTATATCAATGTCGGTCCGTTGGCATCAACGGTCAGTTCCGAAACGTCGCGCATGGCGCTGCGCTGGCACAACCGGGGCGCCGACCTGATCCTGATCCTGGTCCTGCTGCACTGGGCGGTGATCCTGTTCTATCGCCTGTGGAAGCGCGAGGATCTGGTGCGGCCGATGATCGACGGCTGGAAATGGGTGCGGCGGCGGTAAGGGGGGAACCCCTGTGCGCGCGCCATGTTGGAGAGGGCAACCGAAAAGGAAAGCCCCATGCCTGCCGACACCACCGACCAACCCTTCCGCAGCGGCGCCATCCGGGATCCGCGCCTGCCCCGGCCCGACTTCCCCCGGCAGGAACAGCAGGCCCCGGGCCTTGCCTGCCGCATGGACCCCCTGCCCGACCATGGAGAGACCAGCTATCGCGGCACCGGCCGCCTGACGGGCAAGCGCGCCCTGATCACCGGCGGCGACAGCGGCATCGGCGCGGCCGCCGCCATTGCCTATGCCCGCGAAGGCGCCGATGTCGCGATCTGCTACCTGCCCGCCGAACAGGAAGACGCCGACAACGTCATCGCCCTGATCAAGGCCGAGGGCCGCCGCGCCCTCGCCATCCCCGGCGACCTGCGGGACGAAAACTTCTGCAAGTCGCTGGTCGCCCAGGCGGTCGAAGCTTTGGGCGGTTTGGACATCCTGGTCAACAACGCCGGCCACCAGCAGTTCTGCGAAAGCTTGGAGGATCTGACCACCGAGGCCTTCGACGCGACGATGAAGACCAATGTCTATGCGCCCTTCTGGATCACGCGCGCGGCCCTGCCGCACTTGAGGGCGGGCGCGTCGATCATCATCACCTCGTCCGTGCAGGCCTTCTCGCCTTCCGACATCCTGTTCGACTATGCCCAGTCCAAGGCAGCCAACGTCGCCTTCGCGCAGTCGCTGGCCAAGCAGCTTGCCCCGCGCGGCATTCGCGTGAATGCCGTCTGCCCCGGTCCCTACTGGACCGCGCTGCAGGTGTCGGGCGGGCAGCCGACCCAAAAGGCTGCAGAACACGGCAAGAACCAGCCCCTGGGCCGCCCCGGCCAGCCGGTCGAGCTTGCGCCGATCTATGTGCTGCTGGCCTCCGACGAGGCAAGCTATATCACCGGCGAGTATTTCGGATCGGTCGGCGGCAGCGGGCTGTAGGCAAAAGAAAAGATTCTTGCCTCCGGCGGGGATATTTTAACGAAGATGAAAGACTTTCGCGGCCATCATGCGATCACGGTACAGGCGGGGACGCCGATGACCGTCGAAGGTGAAAGCCCGCTGCCCGTTGCATCATGCCAAGGCGGCAGCGGGCCGCCCCTTCATCTTCGCCCCAAATATCCTGGGGAGACCGCCGCACAGCGGCGGGCGGGGCGAAGCCCCCGAACGAAAAGGCATCGAAGGGCTTCAGCCCTTCGTCAGTTAAACCTGTTGTCGCGCGGAAAGCCGCGGGGGGCCATGCGCCCGGCGCTGGACCGCTTGCCCAGCCATTCGGTCAGGTCCGGCTCGGTCCGGGTGCGGCCGCCGCTTTCCTGCCAGCGCAATCCCTCGGCCAGCGTGATGAAGGCCGCGTCGGACAACGAATCCCCCGCCACCAAGCCGCCGCCGCTGCCGTATTTCTGCAGCTTGACGCCCTTGCCGCGCGCCATCTCGGGCAATTCGGCCACGGGGAAGACCAGCATCTTGCGGTTCGTGCCGACCACGACGACATGATCGCCACTGACCGGACGGCAGAGCAGCGCCTCGCCGTTCAGCACCTGCTTGCCGGTCTTGGTCTGCGCCAGGATGTCGCCTGCCCCTACGATGAAGCCGTCCCCCGCTTTCGAGGCGACCAGGTATTTCCCGTCCGCCCGCCAGGGGAACATGGTGATCACCTCGGCCTCGTTCGGCAGGTCGATCATCAGGCGCAGCGGCTCGCCCATGCCGCGGCCGCCGGGCAGGGTGTTGGCGGGCAGGGTGTAGAAGCGGCCATTGCTGGCAAAGATCATCAGCTTGTCGGTGGTTTCCGCGTGCATGGCCAGGCCGGGACCGTCGCCGTCCTTGAACTTGTTCTCGGCGTCCAGGGGCTGGTGGCCCTTCATGCTGCGGATCCAGCCCATCTTGGACAGGATCACGGTCAGCGGCTCGCGCTCGATCATGGATTCGAGATCGACGGGCGCGATCTCCTGCGCCTCGGCGATCAGGGTGCGGCGCTGGCCTGCGGGCTTGGACTTGCCGAACAGGTTGCGCACTTCTTTCAGCTGGTCACTGACGCGCGCCCATTGCACGCGCTCGTCGGCCAGCATCGCTTCCAGGCCCCCGCGTTCCTCCAGCAGGGCGTCGCGTTCGGCGCGCAGCTCGATCTCCTCCAGCTTGCGCAGGGCGCGCAGGCGCATGTTCAGGATCGCCTCGACCTGCACCTCGGTCAGGCCGAACTCGGCCATCATCACGGCTTTCGGTTCGTCCTCGTGGCGGATGATGGCGATCACGCGGTCGAGGTTCAGGTAGGCCACCAGATAGCCTTCCAGCACCTCGAGCCGGGCGGCGATCCTGTCCAGCCGGTAGTTGGCGCGCCGCACCAGCACCTCGCGCCGGTGGTCCAGGAAGGCGCGCAGAACCTCCTTGAGGCCGCAGACCTTGGGCACGCGGCCGTCGATCAGCACGTTCATGTTCATGCTGAAGCGGATCTCAAGGTCGCTGACCCGGAACAGCGCGGCCATCAACTGCTCGGGATCGACCGTGCGGGCCTTGGGTTCCAGGACGATGCGGATGTCCTCGGCGGATTCGTCGCGGACATCGGCCAGGATCGGGACACGCTTGGTCTGGATCAGTTCGGCCAGACGCTCGATCAGCTTGGATTTCTGGACCTGATAGGGGATCTCGGTCACGACGATCTGCCACAGGCCCCGGCCCAGATCCTCCTGCATCCAGCGGGCGCGCACCCGGAAGGCGCCGCGCCCCGTGCGATAGGCCTCGGCGATGGTGTCGGCGTTTTCCACGATCACGCCGCCGGTCGGAAAGTCCGGCCCCTTGACCAATGCCGCCAGCGTGTCGTCGCGCGCGTCGGGCGTCTTGATCAGGTGCAGGCAGGCGTCGATCACCTCGTGCAGGTTGTGGGGCGGGATGTTCGTGGCCATCCCCACTGCGATCCCCGAGGCGCCGTTCGCCAGCAGGTTCGGGAAGGCCGAGGGCAGGACGATCGGTTCCTGCAAGGTGCCGTCATAGTTCGGGCGGAAATCCACCGCATCCTCGGCCAGCCCGTCCATCAGGGCCTCGGACGCCAGCGCCAGCCGCGCCTCGGTGTATCGGGCCGCCGCGGGGTTGTCGCCGTCGATGTTGCCGAAGTTCCCCTGCCCGTCCACCAGCGGATAGCGCATGGCGAAATCCTGGGCGAGCCGCGCCATCGCGTCATAGATCGCGGCGTCCCCATGGGGGTGATAGTTGCCCATCACGTCGCCGGTGATCTTGGCCGACTTGCGGAAGGCCCCGTTGGGCGCCAGCCGCAATTCGCGCATCGCATAAAGGATGCGGCGATGCACCGGCTTCAGCCCGTCGCGCGCGTCGGGCAGCGCCCGGTGCATGATCGTGGACAGGGCATAGGTCAGATACCGCTCGCCGATGGCGCGGCTGAGGGGTTCGGTTTGGGTGTTGGCGTCGGGGTCGATGGGCAGCTTGGACATGCGGCATGAAATAGGGCGGGGCAGACGCGCGGTCCAGCAGGAATCGCGGAACGGCCGCACGGGCGTTGGCGTTGCCGGCATCATGGGCTAAAAGGCCCCAAGGGGTTCGGGGGGCATTGCATGATCAGACTGGGCGCGCTGATGCTGGCCACCCTGGCAGCACTGTTCCTGGTCCTGTCGGTCTGGGGCCAGGGCAACCTGCGCGCCGAGCGCCGCCCCGCGCCAGAACCGCGGCCCGCCGCGCAAGAGGAAGGCGCGCCGTCGCCGGTCGCGCCGCCGCCCCAGGTCACCCCCGCCGTGGTCCAGGCCGCGACGCAGACCCCCCAGCAGGTGCAGCGGTTTCCCGGCCCGGCGCTGCAACCCTCGCCCGAACATGCGGGCGAGGCCCCCGCCCCCGTGTCCCTTCCCGACGGGCCGGTCCTCTACGTGACGGGCGACCGGGTGAACATGCGCGCCGGTCCCTCGACCGGGGACCGGGTCGTCACGGCCCTGACGCGCGGCGCGGCGGTGCAGCCGCTTGGCCCGACCGATGCGGAATGGGTGAACATCCGCGACCCCAATGGGCGCACGGGCTATGTCGCGGGCCGCTTCCTGTCGCAGGCGGCCCCGTGAGCAAACGCGTCCTGATCACCGGCTGTTCGTCCGGCATCGGACTGGACGCCGCGCGCCGGATGCAGTCGCTGGGCTGGCAGGTCGTCGCCACCTGCCGCCGCCCCGAGGACATCGCCGCCCGCCAGGCCGAGGGGATGGAGTGCCACCCCCTGGAACTGTCCGACGGGGACAGCGTGGCGCGGCTGGTGGAACAGGTTCTGGCGGGCGGCCCCCTGGACGCCCTGGTCAACAACGCCGCCTTTGCCCTACCCGGCGCGGTCGAGGACATGCCGCGCGGCGCCCTGCGTTCGATCTTCGAGACGAACCTGTTCGGCACCCACGACCTGACCGTCCGGCTGATCCCGCATTTCCGGGACCGTGGCGGGCGGATCGTCAACATCAGTTCCGTTTTGGGCCTGATCGGCATCCGCTGGCGCGGCCCCTATGTCGCGACCAAGTTCGCGCTGGAAGGCCTGACCGACGTGCTGCGGCTGGAGATGGCGGGCACCCCCGTCACCGTCATCCTGATCGAACCCGGTCCCATCGCCAGCCGCATCCGCGTCAACGCGATCCCCCATTTCGAGGCTTGGGTGAACTGGCAAGGCAGCGCGCGGGCCGACGAATACCGCAGCAGCCTGCTGAAGCGGCTTTACGAACCATCCGGCAAGAAGGACCGGTTCGAGCTGCTGCCCTCGGCCGTCAGCGACCGGATCGTCCACGCGCTGACCGCCGCCCGGCCCCGCCCGCGCTATTACGTCACGACCCCCACCTGGATGTCGGGCACCGCGCGCCGGCTTCTGCCCACGCGCGCACTGGACTGGTTCGCGCGCCACGGCTAGGGTCGGGGCCAACGAAAGGCGGCACGCATGACCGACAGTCCCCTGTTCTATGTGATCGCGCTGGCAATGCTGGCGGTGCTGGCGATCCTCGCCACCGGCATTGGCGGCTTTGCCAAGGGCGGCGACTGGAACCGCAGGCACGGCAACCGGATGATGCGCTGGCGCCTCATCGCGCAGGCCGTCGCGGTGGCGCTGATCATGCTGTTCGTCTGGCTGGGGGGCCGCTGATGGTCGTCCTGAACCGCATCTATACCCGCACCGGCGACGGGGGCGACACCGCCCTGTCGGACGGCAGCCGCGTCGCCAAGCACGATCCCCGGGTCGAGACCTATGGCACCGTGGACGAGTTGAACGCGACCCTGGGCCTGTGCCGCCTGCACGCGTCCGGCGATCTGGCCGACCGGATCGGGGTGATCCAGAACGACCTGTTCGACCTGGGCGCCGATCTGGCCCGCCCGAACATGGCGGCGGATGGCCAGGCGGGCCATCCGGTCCTGCGCATGATCGACGCGCAGGTCACGCGCCTGGAAACCGAGATCGACGCGATGAACGCCGCCCTGAACCCCTTGCGCAGCTTCATCCTGCCCGGCGGCTCGCCCCTTGCGGCGCATCTGCACCTGTCGCGCACCGTCGCGCGCCGGGCCGAACGCCGCGCGACGGATCTGGCGACGGGCGGCGACGTGAACGGGGCGGCGGTCCGGTATCTGAACCGCCTGTCCGACTGGCTGTTCGTCGCGGCCCGTGTCGCCAACAACGGCGGGACCGACGACATCCTGTGGGTTCCGGGGGCCAGCCGCTGACGCCAAACCGTTCGCTTGGCGGGATGTCCGACGCAAACGCAGCGTCGGGGGACGCTTTTGTGTTGTAAAGCCCGCCGGTCCGTCGGTAACACTGCCCCCGACATGCAGATTTAAGGGGAGCGCAGCCCATGAAGATCCTCGTGCCCGTGAAGCGGGTGATCGACTACAACGTGAAGGCGCGGGTTCGGGCGGACGGG
>NZ_WMBT01000031.1 GCF_009708075.1 Paracoccus lichenicola
AAAAAAATAAGCTATTGTTTTTATTATTTTTTTATAGGGGGGGTAGGTCACAGCTATGACCTACCCCTAGGTCATAGCTGTGACCTAGGTCTGAACGGATTTTAAGCAGACATGCTCTGATTTTGACGGTATAAATCGATCACGCTTGTTCGATTCCCAATCTCGCATGAGCAAATTTTGATCAAAAATGGACTAGGGGTGGGTCATGGATGAACTAGGGTCGGATCAGGAGGCGGAACGGCCAAACCTTCCGATGAAGCCGCGTCGGGGGCACTTCGTTCAGACTGACCGCGCCGCTCATGAGGCATGGGCACGGCTCGGCACAAAGCACCCTGCGGCCTCTGCCCTGCTGCATGTCCTTGCTGCCAATGTCGGGGATCAGAATGCGGTTGTTGCCAGCCACAAGCTCTTGGCCCGCCTCATGGGAGCTTCGGCCTCGACCGTAAAGCGCGCCCTCAAGACGCTTTCCGATGGCAACTGGATCGAGGTTCACCAGATCGGGGCTAGTGGCACCGTGAATGCCTATGTCCTCAACAGCCGTGTAGCATGGACAGAAGGCCGCGATCGCCTACGTTACGCCCGCCTGAAAGCTGATGTGCTGCTGGCCGAGGATGAGCAAGAGGCCGGAGCATTCGATGAGCCGAAAACAGCCCTCTACAACCTCCCCCGGATTGGCGAACTTCAGATCCCTTCGGGGGTCGGCCTTCCCCCCATCTCGCAACCATCCTTCCCCGGAATGGAGCCTGACCTGCCAGCGACGGCTGAAAGGGATGAATCTTGATGCCCTATCCCTGCAACGCGTTGCACAACAGGTGTGAAGGCGGTTCATGCAACATCATGCAACACCCTGAAACGCCATGAAATACACGGCAGGTCAGGCCGCAAAGGCAGCAGGAATTTCCAAAGCCACGATCACGAGGGCTTTAAAGAGCGGCAAGATTTCAGGATTAAAGGATGACAGCGGCACCTGGACCATAGACCCGGCCGAGTTGCACCGGGTGTTTCCACCCGTTGCAGGTGCACCACCTGAAACGCAGATCATGAAACGATCTGCACCACCCGAAGAAACGAGTGAAACAGCCGCTCTGGAACGCGAAAATCAGATGCTGCGCGAGGCTCTGGCCGATGCACGGCAGGAGCGGGACAGGTGGCACCAGATTGCGGAACGTCTCTCCATCGCGCCCCCGGTCCCTGCGCCAGACCATTCCAAGCCCGCTGCGGGCTTCTGGTCCCGCTTGTTCGGAAAAGGGCGGGGTGACTAAAGCCTGCCCGCCTTACCAAGCGGCGCGCTGCTGGGTGAGGCGGACAGGCGTGCCGAGATCTCGTCGTCGGTCAGCACGCCCGCGCGCCGGTCATCGCCCTAGCCAAAGGCTTCAGCTCCGGCCTTCGCCCCCATCCACCCGCTCGGATCAAAGCGGGCTGTAGGGTGGGTGGGGGCGTCCTGCCCCATACCTACGGCAACGTGACTCAAGCCTCTGGAATATAGTACCGCCTGCACGAGCAACGTGGAGGTAGTAGATGGCAATCGACTTTGCATTTAGGAAAAGGGCGGTTCGCACCCTTACGACCAGGATTGGGGTTTATGTTCTGTGCGATTTGGACCAGGTGCCCATCTATGTTGGGCAATCGAGAGATGGCATTCGTAGTCGGGTGGCGCGCCACCTTACCTCGGCGCGCTCCGATATCATCTCTAACCGTCAAGTCGATGTTTGGGAGATTGCTTGGGTTCTTGCTTACCCAGTCGAGAACAGCGCTGAGATCACGCCCCTTGAAGGACTGCTTTTCCATCATTTCAATCCGCAGTCACAGCTTATGAACGGCTCTACTCCACCTGTGCCAGATGCAGGAATCCCTATCCCTGAGCCTGCTCAAGTCGTTCAAGTAATGAGTGATGCCGAAATTGCGGATAAGCTGGATCCTGCGCAGCGCCTACCGCGACAGGCAAATCATTACACGCAGATCGTCGGGCACTTTCTTGCTGTAAAGAACTCTCCGCAAATTGCTCGGGCTATGAACGCTCATTTTGAGCGCCTTTCCAAGTACCACGGACAGTTGCTGGGCTTGGCTGGGCCTGAGGTGGAGGATGGTGAGGACGCATAGCCCTAGAGCACCTGAACAAAAATAGAACTTGAAGTGGCGCCACTTTGGCGCCACTATCAGCCTAACCAAGTTGCAACGCGTATGGGAGCCGCCATGGAAACGACTTTGGATCGCACCAACCTTCGCGTTACGCCTGAGATGATGCTAGCCATCGACGCGGCGCGCCTGCGCCGTGCTGGGAGCGTCTCGCGCAACACTTGGATCGTTGAGGCCATCGCGGAAAAGCTGACCCGCGACGAGGGCAATGGCGAGACGCCCGTCGGAAAAACCGCCAATGCGTAGCTTCTACGAATTCTTCGCCGGCGGGGGCATGGCGCGTGCTGGGCTGGGCTCTGGCTGGCAATGCATGTTCGCCAACGATTTCGACCTCAAAAAAGGCGTTGTCTACCGCCGCAACTGGGGCGACGACGAGCTAAGAACTGGCGACATTCGAGCCATCATGCCCAGCGATCTACCTGGCATGGCCGATCTCGCCTGGGCCTCCTTTCCCTGTCAGGATCTGAGCTTGGCGGGTGGCGGAGCTGGCCTCAAAGGCGAACGGTCGGGTACGTTCTGGCCATTTTGGGACTTGATGAGCAGCTTGAATGCCGAGAAGCGCGGACCAAGGATGATTGTCCTCGAAAACGTGTGCGGCACCCTGTCATCGCACAGCGGCAAGGACTTCGTGGCGATTGGAGGGGCTCTTCGCAAGCAAGGTTATCGCTTCGGGGCCTTGGTCGTCGACGCCGCGCTGTTTCTGCCGCAATCTCGCCCACGTCTGTTCGTAGTGGGCGTGCGCGACGACGTCGCAGTGCCACCCGAACTCCTGGCTGAAAAGGCCCAAGATCCTTGGCACACCAAACAGCTCCGCGCTGCATATGAGAAGCTTCCAGCCGCCGCAAAGGCAAAATGGCTGTGGTGGCGGCTGCCGAAGCCACCGCAGCGCAGCGCCTCGCTTGCTGATCTGATCGAGAAGGAGCCGACGGGAGTTGAATGGCACTCGCCGGCCGAGACTGAAAAGCTCCTTGGCATGATGAGTGCGATCAACCTCGCCAAGGTCGAGAAGGCGAAGCTGGCAGGGCGGGTCATGGTAGGCGGAGTCTACAAGCGCACCCGTCCAAACGAAGACGGTGTGAAGGTGCAGCGCGCGGAGATCCGTTTTGACGACATTTCAGGTTGCCTGCGCACGCCAGCGGGGGGGTCGAGCCGCCAAGTCATCGTCGTCGTGGACGGTGATCAGGTTCGCTCTCGACTGATCTCGACGCGCGAGACCGCGCGGCTCATGGGTCTGCCCGACAGCTACCACCTTCCGCCTAGCTACAACGAAGCTTACCACCTCACAGGTGATGGCGTAGCAGTGCCCGTGGTGCGCCATCTAGCGCACCACCTATTCGAGCCCATCTTGGGCTCCAACAACAGGGTGCGCGAAGCCGCATGATGCTCATGCAACTAAGCGGATAACTTACGCATGGCAGTCATTCCATGCAGCAGCAACCTGGCGCTCCAGCAACAGATCGAGGAGTTTGCTGAGGCTTTGGCGACCCAAAGTCATCAGCTCGGTGCTCATGGGCTGGACGAAGCCGCCTTTTATGAGAGCGGCATCCTTCGTGGCGCAATCGAGCGCCTGCGTGGCAGATACAGTGCTGACACGCGCGAGAAACGAGCCTTCGTCCGCCTTGTCCTGAATCACATGCAGGATCGTGGCTTCATCACGAGCTATGACGACACACGGAGCGCAAACCGGCATGACTACCTTGTCGTGATGCCGTCAGGCGCGGTCTGCGCCATTGCGCTAAAGGGCTGCCTCGATGGCAACAACACCAACATCTTCGAGCGACCTGCTGAAGCCAGCGAGTTTGTGCTCTGGAGCATCTGCACTAACCCTGGATCGGATCCGCGCCATAATGTCTGGTCGGGCATTCACACGCGTCTGAGCGCGGAAATCATTGAACGTGGGCAGCAGGTCGATGGTCTTGTTGTCTGGGACTGGCTTTGCGGCACCGCAAGGCGGCCATGCCCGAAACTCGCTCACGCGGGCGCGCCTGACCAGCGCCTCACCGAGGTTGGGCAGTATCGTCTCACTCCGCCGTGCATCTATCTTTTTCCTTCGGCTATTCCTGATGCCGCTGGCGAACCTGATCCAACGCCGCATTCCCTAGAGTCGATTACTTTCCTTGAGGCCCTGCACCGATGCTTCGGCGGTTGTGACAAGGAACTGAATCAGGTTCGCGTCGCCGTCAGCCATCATGGGGCGGAGGTCGTACGCCGCACCACAGTGACTCGGGGCGGTGCCCTTGCTCATGGCTCCGAACCGACGCCAATCCGTCGGCGCTAACGGCCGCCTAGAAATCCTACAAGCCGCTTGCCCAAGGCATTGACGTCTCGCGTCTCACACTCCCAAACTACCAGCACCCGCCAACCTAGCTCTTCGAGCTGCTTACGCACTTCAACGTCCCGCGCCATGTTGCGATCGAGCTTGGTGGACCAGTAGTTGGCATTTGCTAGCGGCCGACGCGCCCCGCGCGGGCAGCCGTGCTGGTGCCAGAAGCAGCCATGGACGAAAATGATGGCTCGACGCTTTGGGAAGATCAGGTCGGGACTTCCCGGCAGCTCGCGTCGGTGCAACCGAAAGCGGTAGCCTAGACGGTGAGCAAGGCGTCGCACGACGAGTTCAGGTCGAGTATTCTTACTCCGAACCAGTGCCATTCGTGCGCTGCGCTGAGATGGCGTCAGCGTATCCATATGACCATAGATATATTATATAGATATATTATTTTGCCAGCTTCACACCCTGTGGTCAGGCGGATTATAGGAGCAAAGCATGGGAAACATAATCATTCGAAACCTGCCGGATGAGGTTCACAACCATCTGCGTGACCAAGCTGCGAGCAACAGATGCAGCATTGAATCGGAGGCCCGTTCCGTCTTGATTAACTCCTATGTTGCTAAGCACATAGGCGGCTTCGGCCAGCAACTCCGGTCACGGTTCCAATGCATGGGTGTGATCGGGCATGAACTGGACCTGAAGCGCGACAAGTCCCTTGGTGAAGCGGCTGACTGGTCGTGATTTTTCTATCGGAGATCCAGATCACCAGCCCTCTACTATTCCAATCGTAGCACGCCTGGTTCGGCGTAGACCCTGGGCAGGCCGCTTGGATCGGGAGGGAAGCCCGAAGCCCAGGCTTCCGGGTGATGCTGGATGCAGGCGCACGCGGCCCGGGTGCCATCCTGACGCCGGACAGTGCCCCGGACTGCGGAAAGCCCTTCGGCCTGTTCGGCAGCGCGGGCAAACCTATTGGGCGAACTCATCGCCCCTCCGGCCCTCAGCCGCTCGATCCGTTGGCGTATGTCGCGCCCAGGCACATCATCACCGGCAGTCACCTCGACCCGCGTGATCGCCCCGCTCCGGCAATCAAGCACCGAATACCGGCCGTATTCCGCAGGGCCCTGGTCTCCCGAGGTGAGCGTGTACATCCCGACCAGATCGCCCCCCAGGTTCTCGGGCGGCATCTCAAGGGTTGTGCTGCCCCAGCTCGTCTCGCTGCGCGCGCAGGCGCTGTTGGAGGCCTGCTGCTGCAAGGCGTTCTCTGCCGGAAGGCATCCGGCCAGCATCATCGTCGCGGCAAGGATCGTGGGAAAACGCATCTGGCACCCCCTCAAAGCTGGTTTGTTCCTACAGCTTCAGCAAACCAGCCAAGCCAAGCCAAGCGATGGGTCCACTGGCAAGAGGATCTGGCCAGGATCGAGCCGTCACAGGCGGATCACAGCGTAACCCCGTTTCAGAAAAATGTGCCCCTTCCCCTGTCAGGGGCGAGCGGATAATTTGGCCGTAGGACAAATTGTCTAGTGAGTGCACATTTTTCTGAAATGGTGTTACGGTGGCGAGGTTTGGGGAGGATGTCAGGTTGTCGCCTTGTCCAATACGCTACCCGCTGCTTGGCGACTTGCCCGGAAACAGAATAGCGCAAGGGAAAAAGCATGCGGGATAGCTTCGTCATCGGCCAATACGACTGGCTCAAGTCCCAGGGCGGGCGGCCCGCCGGCCAGCGCCGCTATGCCATCCTGCGCGTGGGCAAGATCAAGACCAAGGGCCAGCTCGGCGCGGCGCTCGGCCATAACCTCCGTGAACGCCACACCCCGAACGCTGATCTGGACCGCCTGCACGAGAACACCGTCCTGAAAGGCCCGGAGAACGGTCGGGACGTGATCGCCGCCTGGGAAGCCCGCGCCCCCGAGAAGGTCCGCAAGAATGCCGTTCACGCCTTGGAATACTTCGTCGGCGCCAGCCCCGAGAAGATGGCGGCCATGAGCCGCGACCGGCAGGACGCCTATTTCCGCAAGGCGCTGGACTGGTTCGAGACCCGCCACGGCAAGGACAACGTGCTTTCGGCGGTCATCCACCGCGACGAGACCACCCCCCACATGCAGCTCCTGGTCATCCCCCTCGATGCCCGCGGCAGGCTGAACGCCCGCGAGCTGGTCGGCGGCAAGGCCACCCTGAGCAGGATGCAGACCGACTTCGCCCACGAGGTCGGCATCTCCTTCGGCCTGGAACGCGGCCGCGAGCGCAGCCAGGCCACGCACCGGACCATCCGAGAATACTACGCCCACGCCAGCACGCCCGCAGAGGCCGATTTCCGGCTTCCTGAGCGGCACAGGGGCAATATCCTGGGGGTGGGCAGGGAAAGCGACGAGGAGTGGCGTCAGCGGGCCACGGAAGCGGCCAGAGAGGCCATCGCCCGAACCAAGGCCCAATACGAGGAACAGCTCCGCCAGATCGAGCGCGGCGCGGCCCAGCTCCTGTCCGGGGTCCGCAACCATGAAAAGACCCTGCGCCGCGAACTCGGCCTGTCCACGGCCGAGGAGCGCCAAATGGCCGACATTCGCATGAACGGCTTTCTCATCACCATCAGGACCCGCGAGCTTTCGCCCACGGAAAGCCGCGACCTGACCGAGGCGGCGGAAACGGTCTTTGGTCCAGACGGCATGAAACGGCTGCTCGAAGGGGATCTCAGCCAGTGCCAGGGTGAAAGCTACCCGGAACGGGCAAGAACAGCTCTCGCCATCCTCAAGAGCTACGAGGACAGGGGCATGGACTTGGCCGTGCCCCTGCAACGCATCCACGATGATCTGGAAAGCTTCAAGGAAGCCAGGGAGGCCGAAAAGGCCAGGGAGCGGGTGCAGGAACGCGCCATCGTCATCGAAAGAACCCGCGATCACACCCACGACGAAGGCGACGTCTGGGAGCTTTGACCGGCACCGACAGGCTAGACGAACCCGACCCGGAGCTGGTGCCCCGTGGCTTCGGCATAGCGCCGCAGGGTGGAAATCGACGGGGAAACGCGGCCTGCCTCCAACCGGGCAATGGCTGATTGGGTGGTGCCGATCTTCTCGGCCAACTCGGCTTGCGTCATCTTCGCCTCCCGTCGCGCCGTGATCATCGCCTCGATCAGGGCAAACTCCGCGTCGGCCTTGGCGTATTCTTCGCGGACTTCAGGATTTTCCATCAGCCGCTGCTTCAGATCGGCAAGCCTTGTCATGGCGTGACCTCCTTCATCCTTTCACGAGCCAGCTCCAGGGCCGCCTTGGGTGTCTTCTGCGTCTTCTTCGCGAACACATGCAGCACAACGACGCGGCTGCCCGTCACGGCAACGTAGATGCCGCGTGCGATGCCTTCCGGGGCCTTGGCACGCAGTTCCCAAAGCTTCCCCTCCAGGTGTTTGACATGAGGTTCATGGATCTGATCCAGCCCCACGTTCTCCACCATCTCCATCAACCGCAGAAGCCGCGCCTGGAGCTTTGGCGGGAGGGCAAGGATTTCATCGTCTGCCGCCGCATGGGTTTCCACGGTCCATCTCATATCGGCTATATACCTTATTCGCTATTTTCTTCAAGATCCTTCCCCTCCTTGCCTGATCCACCCCATCCGGTGCCACTCTGGCGCAAACGTCATTCTATGACCGATCGGCCGTTCGCCCCCTTGCAGGGGGCCTCTCGGCCGATGCCAAAAACCCCACAGCCCGTCCGTAGGCGGGGGGTCGCCAGCTTCCTGGCGGGCGCTCCCCCCCGGCGCGCAAGCGCGCCCGGACTGTGGATTTTTTGGCGTTCCTAAGATCATAAGAAGGCAAAAAAATAAGCTATTGTTTTTATTATTTTTTTATAGGGGGGGTAGGTCACAGCTATGACCTACCCCTAGGTCATAGCTGTGACCT
>NZ_WMBT01000032.1 GCF_009708075.1 Paracoccus lichenicola
TCCGCGACGGCCTCCGCCAACTTCAAGCCGCCGCCTGATCAAGCGTCACCAACTTTTGCCCATATCTCCGCCCATGCGACGGGGCGGCGCTATCCCTTCCGCCAGTTCGGGGAACCCAATGCCCATGGCACCGCCGATCCCGTCGCGCCCGAACGCCTTGGCCTGACCGAGGAGGAACTGTCCGGCATCCTCGTCCGCTACAACCAGTCGCTGAACCTGGGGGTCGAGGATCTGGCCCGCCTGATCGCCGCCGCCGAAATGCAGGCGGCCAGCCACCACACCCGGGCGCGGACCGCAGGCGACATCATGTCGCGCGACCTGGTGACGGTGGCGCCCGACGCGCCCCTGCACGACGTGGCGGGGCTGTTCGTGCGCCACGGCTTCACCTCGTTGCCCGTGGTGGGCAGGGACGACCGCTATCTGGGCGTCATCTTCCAGCTTCACCTGATCGCCAGGGTCCATGCCGATTTCCGCCCCGACGGCAGGCTGTCGCGCGCCGATGACGACCTGCGCGCCGCCGATGTCATGGAAACCCGCCTGCCGGTGGCCGCGCCCGACACGCCGATCGCGGCCCTTCTGCCGCAGCTGGCGGCCAGCGACACCGATGCGGTGCCTGTGTTGAAGGACGGGCGGATCGCCGGCATCGTCACGCGCACGGACCTGATCGCGGCGCTGGCGCGCGAAAGCCTGCGGCCTGCGGATCCATGATGTCTGAAAGGACTGGCAGGGGTTGGGGGACTCGAACCCACGACCCTCGGTTTTGGAGACCGATGCTCTACCAACTGAGCTAAACCCCTGCGGTGAGCGTCTGATAGGATCTGGCGTCCCCGCCGTCAAGCGGGGAAACGCCCTTATGCCTCGGCATCCGCCGCCAGGAACCCGCCCGACTGCCGCGCCCACAGCCGCGCGTAAAGCCCGCCCTGCGCCAGCAATTCGGCATGGCTGCCCGCTTCGATGATGCGGCCCGCGTCCATCACGATCAGCCGGTCCATCGCCGCGATGGTGGACAGGCGATGCGCGATGGCGATCACGGTCTTGCCCGCCATCAGCACGTCCAGGCGCGACTGGATCGCGGCCTCGGCCTCGCTGTCCAAGGCGCTTGTGGCCTCGTCCAGGATCAGGATCGGCGCGTCCTTCAGCGCCACGCGGGCGATGGCGATGCGCTGGCGCTGCCCGCCCGACAGCTTCACCCCGCGTTCGCCGACATGGGCGTCCAGCCCCCGGCGGCCCTGGCTGTCCGTGAGCTGCGGCACGAAGTCCTGCGCCTCGGCCATGCGCAGGGCTGCGGCGATCTGGGCATCCGTCGCATCCGGGCGGCCATAGGCGATGTTGTCGCGCACCGAGCGGTGCAGCAGGGAACTGTCCTGCGTCACCACCCCGATGGCTGCGCGCAGGCTGTCCTGCGTGACGGTGGACACGTCCTGCCCGTCGATAGTGATGCGGCCCCCCTCGATGTCGTGAAAGCGCAGCAGCAGGTTGATGAGGGTCGATTTGCCTGCGCCAGACCGGCCGACAAGCCCCACCCGTTCGCCCGGCGCCACATGCAGCGTCAGGTCGTCCAGCACCGCCATGGGCCGCGCGCCTTCCACCCCGCGATAGCGGAAGGTGACGTTGTCGAACCGCACCGCGCCCGGACCGCGGACCAGGGGCTTGGCATCGGGGGCGTCTCGGACCTCTCGCGGCAGGGCGAGGGAGGCGATGCCGTCGCGGACGGTGCCGATGTTTTCGAACAGCGCGGCGAATTCCCACATGATCCAGTGGGCCATGCTGTTCAGCCGCATCGCCAGGGGGACCGCCACGGCCACTGCGCCGACCTCGATCAGCCCGCCCGTCCACAGCCACAGGCCCATCCCCGCGACCGCCGCGACCAGCGCCACGTTCATCATGTTCAGCGCGATGTCCTGGATGGAGGACAGCCGCATCTGCCGGTAAACCGTCTGCAGGAAGGCATCCATCCCCTCGCGCATCCAGCCCTCCTCGCGCGAGGAATGGGAAAACAGCTTGACGGTGGCGATGTTGGTATAGCTGTCCACCACGCGCCCCGTCATCTGCGCCCGCGCGTCGGCCTGTTCCTCGGCCACGCGGCCCAGGCGGGGGACGATCTGCCACAGCATGATGCCGTAGGCCGCGGCCCAGGCCAGGAAGGGCAGCGCCAGCCGCCAGTCCTGGCTGGCCGCCAGGATCAGCGCGCCCAGGAAATAGATCACGACATAGCTGCCGACATCCATGGCCTTCATCGCGACCTCCCGCACGGCCAAGGCCGTCTGCATCAGCCGCTGGGCGATCCGGCCCGCGAATTCGTCCTGGAAGTATCCGACCGACTGGCGCAGCAGATAGCGGTGCGCCCGCCAGCGGATGCGCTGTGGGAAATTGCCCATCAGGCCCTGATACAGCACCAGCGACGCCACCAAGTGCAGCGCGGGCAGCACCACCAGCAGCACCACCGCCATGAAGGCCAGCCGCCCGCCCTGCTGCGCCCAGAACCGGTCGCGCGGCACCTGCGACAACTGGTCGATCAGCTCGCCCAGCCAGCCGAACAGCGCGACCTCGACAATGGCGATCAGGGCCGAGCTGACGCCCACCAGCAGCAGCCAGGGGATCGCGCCCCGGCTGTAATACAGCACGAAGCGGACCAGCGACCGGGGCGGCATGTCCGGGGTCTCGGTCGGATAGGGGTCTATGCGTCGCTCGAACCACGAGAACATGGCGTCACCGGAATGTCGTGAAGGGGGTCAGGCAGGGGTGCGTTTGCTGGACCCTGGCGGGACCCATGTCAAGCGCCAGCCCCTGGAACGATGCGACAAGCCGCACGTTGCAAGGGGGAAACGGCCTGCCATCTGAGAGGACATCACCATGGCGATCAAGACCCTGAACGACCTTTACCTGCACCAGTTGAAAGACCTGTATTCCGCCTGCAAGCAATCCATGGCCGTCGTCACCGAAATGGGCCGCGCCGCGAAATCGCGCGAATTGTCCGAGGCGCTGATCGCCGGCAATCAGGGCATCGCGCGCGGCATGGAAACGCTGGCCACCATCTGCGCCCGGCACGACACCGATCCGACGGGCGAACATTGCCGGGGGATGGAGGGTCTGGCCATCGAAGCCCGCAAGCACGCGGTCGAGACCGATTTCGGCGACGAGGACACCCAGGACGCGGCGATCATCACCCAGTACCAGCGCCTGACGCATTATGCCATTGCAGGCTATGGCTGCGTGCGCACCTTCGCCAACCGCCTGGGCTATGACGACGACGGCGCGGCCTTGCAGGACTGCCTGGACAGCACGCGCGAGGGCGACGAACACATGACCCGCATCGCCGAGGGCGGCGTCAACCAGGCGGCGATGGACGGGCAGTAAAGGCTGGAGCGTCGTCCAGGATAGGCATTTCGCGGGCTACCCGGGCGGGATCAGGAAACGCGACGAGCGTTTTCCCCGCCCTTTGCTTGACATCGCCACCAAAGACGGCGTCGTTCCATAACCACGGAAGGCGGGCGCTGGCCGGGCCGTTGAGGCCCGCCGGTCCCGCGTCACCGGCATCCGTAGGGTGGGGTTCCACCCCACCATGACCGTCGCCGCGAGGGGATCATTCCTCATAGGACTCCCAGAACGTCCCGACCGTGCAGATGCCCGCATTCAGGATGCCGATCAGGCCCCTCATGAAAACCCTCGGGACCGGCAGCATGGGCCGCCGGTCCTGGCAGATCATGCCCGCAAGGGGTTCCCGGATCAGACGTTCCCCGCCGCCATCTCCTTCGCGATGTGGTCGGCCTGGCGGATCGCCAGCGCCACGATGGTCAGCGTCGGGTTTTCCGCAGCCCCCGAGGTGAACTGGCTGCCGTCCGAGACGAACAGGTTCGGGATGTCGTGGCTTTGGCCGTGCCTGTTGACCACGCCGTCCTCGGGGCGTTCCGACATGCGGTTGGTGCCCAGGTTGTGCGTGGACGGATAGGGCGGCGTCGGCATCACCCGCGTCGCGCCCACGGCCTTGTAGATCGCCTGACCCCGAGCATAGGCGTGGTCGCGCATCGCGATGTCGTTCGGATGGTCGCTGAAATTGACGTTGGCGACCTTCAGGCCGAACGCGTCGGCGGTGTCCGACAGCGTCACGCGGTTGTCGGCCTGGGGCATGTCCTCGCCCACGATCCACATGCCCGCCATGTTCTCGTAGCTGTCGAGGGCGGTGGTGAACTCGCGCCCCCAGGCACCGGGATCCAGGAAGGCCGCCATGAAGGGCAGGCCCAGGGACAGCGTTTCCAGCTCATACCCGCCCACGAAGCCGCGCGAGGGATCGTGCCTGGCCTCGTCGCGGATGATGCCCGCCATGGTCGTGCCGCGCCACATCCGCACCGGATGCTCGAAGGTCGCATAGACCGACCCGGTCGTGTGCCGCATGTAGTTGCGGCCCACCTGCCCTGATCGGTTGGCAAGCCCGTCGGGGAACATGCTGCTGTGGGAATTCAACAGCAGGCGCGGCGATTCGAAACTGTTGCCCGCCACGGCCACGATCCGCGCCTTCTGCATCTGCAGGTTGCCGTCCTTGTCGAAATACTCGACCCCCGTCACCTTGCCGCTGTCGTCATGCAGGATGCGGGCGACATGGGCGTGGTCGCGGACCTCGAGGTTGCCGGTCGCCTCGCCGCGCGGGATGTCGGTATAGGCGCTGGACCATTTCGCGCCCCACTTGCAGCCCTGGAAGCAGAAGCCGGTCTGCTGGCAGGCCATGCGGCCGTCGTAATCGGCGCTGTTGATCGCCATGTTGCCGGTGTGGACCTCCTTGTAGCCCACCGCCAGGGCGCCCTTCTCGAACACCTTGTAGTTGTTGCTGCCCGGCAGGCGGGCGCGTCCGCCGACGCCGGTCACGCCCAGCTTGGCCTCGGCCTTGTCGTACCAGGGGGCCATCTCGGCCCCGTCGATGGGCCAGTCCAGCAGGTTCGCGCCCTCGACCGCGCCGTAATTCGTGCGCGCCTTCCATTCGTGGTCCTGGAACCGCAGGGACGCGCCCGCCCAGTGGACGCTGGTCCCGCCCACGGCCTTGACGATCCAGGCGGGCAGGCCCGAGAAATCCTTGGCCACCCGCCAGTCGCCGCTGGTCGTGCGCGGGTCGGTCCAGGCCAGTTGCCCGAAGCTTTCCCATTCGTCGTTCACGTAATCCTCGGGCATGTAGCGCCCGCCCGCCTCGAGCGCCACGACCTTGACGCCCTTCTGCGCCAGCTCGTTTGCCAGCACCCCGCCGCCCGCGCCGGTGCCCACGATGACGACCACGTTGTCGTCGTTCAGATCGAATTTGGCTGCCTGTGCCATGATGGATGTCCTCTCCTACAGCCAGTCGATGTCGTCGAAGCCCCGGGCGATGTAGCCCCCGTGCGAGAAGGACTCGCCCTCGTATCCGAAGATCGGCCAGACCTCCTTTTGGTTGTAAAGCCCGGTCACCAGCCCGCCGCGTACCGTCTGGAAGAAGGGCGTGTCCTCGATCCGGCGCAGGATGGCGACGCGCTCGTCTTCCCACCCGGCGGCTAGGTAGGTGTCGAAGCCCGCTTCCCTGGCGGCGGCGTCCAGCGCGGCGATGCCATCGGCAACCATCTGCTTCTGGTCGGTCACGTCATAGGACTTGACCGCCACCGCATAGTAACGGTCGCCCACCCGGTCGTGCGGATAGATGTCGCGCGCCATCTGCAGCAGCGTCGCCATCTGATGTTCGCTGATCGCCGTGACCTCCACCGCCCAGGCAGCGTCGGGCGCGGCGATGAAGCCCGGCCCGGCGACCGCCAAGGCGCCTGCCGCCACCGCGCGCGACAGAAGCGCGCGCCGGGTCAGCCCCTGCTTGCGTAATTGGGACATTCTTTCCTCCCCTGTTGTCGTCGCCGTGCGAGGCCCTCCAACCCCGGCGCGGCGACGTTACCTGTAGCGGCCGCCCCGCTGGATCACCTCGATCTGGTATCCGTCGGGATCGGCGACAAAGAAGAACCGCGCGATCACCTCGCCGCCGGGGGCGAAATCGACCAGCTTGCGCGGGGCATAACCAAGATCGGTAATGCGGGCATGTTCGGCGTCCACGTCGTCCACGGTAAAGGCCACGTGGCCATAGCCGTCGCCAAGCGCGTAAGGATCGGACCGGCCCTTGTTGACGGTCAGTTCCAGTTCCGTTTCGCTTTCGCCGTTGGACAGGTAGACCAGCGTGAAGTCCGGGAAATCCAGCCGCTCGGCCACGGTCAGCCCGAAGCAGCGGTCATAGAATTCGACCGAACGCGCCTCGTCCAGAACGCGGATCATCGAGTGGACATATTTCGCCATGCCAAGCCTCCGTAGCCTTTTCTTCTCCTCAGGCTAGGGACTCGCGAAAGGGCGCGGGTAGTATCGGATTACTACAGCCGTTTTTATTCCGCGGCGATGGCCCGGGGGATATGCTGGTCCTCGCCCAGGTGGATCGTGCAGGCGCAGCGCAAGAGCGAGGTGAAATTGCGCGCCTCGCCATGCAGTTCCAGCACCTCGGCGTGCAGTTTCGAGATGAAGGCGGGCGTCGTCACCCCCTGCCGCGCGGCGATGTCGTCCAGGATATGCCAGAAGGCCCGTTCCAGCCGGATCGAGGTCGATTGCCCGTTCAGCCGCAGCCTGCGGGTGACGGTTTCATAGCGTTCGGGGTGCTGCCCCGCGAAGATCTGGCACATCAGCTTGATCCGAAAGGTCCTGTGGGGCGATCCTGCGGCAGGACGGAGGCTGGGTCAATGGTCGGGTAGGGTGGCGTGGTAATGATGGCAGGCCACAGCCCCTACCCTATTTGCCACTTGCTCTATAAAGATCCATTCGTTCCAATGCCCACATTAATGCTGGTCGGCTTTCTGGGCGTCGCATGATCTTGTATTGAGATAGATGTGGCAATCCGAGCCACTTCCCACCATGCCAGTTGCCAACATGGAGCCGTTGGGGTCCCCAATTTACGGAATGCGATTCTACCGACACGACATCGAGCAACTGGCGAACGAGTGGGTTTGCGTCCTTCCCCATGCTTACAACGACGGATGGCTTCGCCCGTTCAAGCATTTCGCGCCAAATCGTGTAGCCAAACTCTAAAGCTGATTTTCGATTATTCAAGCTGGGCCAGTTAGGAGAGCGAAAAGGGACCAAGTTCCCCGCAAGAACCTCCACCACAGGAACATCAAGCAAACGAAACAGCTCGCAAACTTGCTGCTGCAACGGGGATGTGCCTGGGCGGGCACCCGCCCAACTTTCGTTTATATAAGCAGATCCAGAGGACATCGCAAAGCGTGCATGCTCTGGATCATCAAAATGGCCGCCTGGATTAAGCCCAATTAGTGCGACTCTCGCCCCCTTCAAAACTGTCTGAGGGCTATACAGTAGTCTCCAACCAATCTGGTTTCCCGAGGCTTGATAGGCGCGCTCAATGCGTTGCTCTAAGCATTCCTCATAATTAGCCATATACCCAACCCTTTTGCCACCTTAGATTACAAATTGCTGCGAAGCAGACAATAGCCCTGTGATGATTAGAAGCTTGCAGAGTCTGCCCGCTGTTGCCCACGCAAAAAGCCGCCCCCTTTCGGAGGCGGCCCTTTGCCGTGCGTTGCATGGTGCGTGCAAGCACGCACCCTACGGCGTCTCTGTAGGGTGCGTGTTCACACGCACCGCCACCCCGAGCCGTCGCTCTGTGGGGTGCGTGTTCACACGCACCGCCACCCCGAGCGGCCCTTACTTCAGGATCTTCGACACCACGCCGGCGCCGACGGTGCGGCCGCCTTCGCGGATGGCGAAGCG
>NZ_WMBT01000033.1 GCF_009708075.1 Paracoccus lichenicola
GGCGGATGTCTCCGCCTGTCCGGGTCAGGCTGCGTCAACGCTCTTGTCGCATTTCATCTTGAATCCGCACCTGGTAACAATGGGATGGTCCCGAGGCTGGCATTTCTGGCCCTCGGTCCTGCATCTGGTCTATATGCTGCCGCTGCCTGCGACCCTGTATTACAAGGTGTCGATCTGGCTTCAGATGGTGTCTTCGGAAATCGGCGTGGGCATCCTGAAGCTGCTGTCGGTGCCGGTCTTCCTGGAAGGCAACATTATCGACCTGGGCGTGATGCGCCTGCACGTGGCCGAGGCCTGCTCGGGCCTGCGCTATCTGTTCCCGATCATGTCCTTTTCCTATATCTTCGCGGTGCTTTACCGCGGGCCGAAATGGCACAAGGCGGTGCTGCTGCTGGCCGCGGTGCCGATCACCGTCTTCATGAACTCGGTCCGCATCGCCGTGGCCGGGCTCATCGCCAATGTTTATGGCATCGAATGGCTGGAAGGGTTCACCCATTTCTTCGAAGGCTGGGTGATCTTCATCATCTGCATCGTGATGCTGTTCGCTCTGGCGCGGCTGATGCTGCTGTTCCATCCCGGCCGACCGTCGCTGGCCGATGCCTTGGACCTGGATACGTCGAACCTGCTGTCGCAGGCCGGGCGGATCCGGCTGATCCGGCCCTCGCGCGCGATGGTCGCGGCGACGGTGCTGGGGTTTGCGGCGCTTGCCGCCTGGCAACTGGTGCCGCAGGATCGCGGGCAGATGGTCCAGCGCAGCGCATTCTCCATGTTCCCCACGCAGCTTGGCGCTTGGCAGCAGCGCGGCCCCGAGGAACGGCTGGCTCCGAATGTCGCCAAGGTCCTGGGCGCCGACGATTACCGCCAAGTGACGATGATGCGCGACGCCGCCACCCCTACGGTGGGGCTGTTCATGGCCTTTTACCACGACCAGTCGAAAGGGGGCGTCCATTCGCCGGAAATCTGCCTGCCCTCCTCCGGTTGGGAAATCGCCAAGCTGGAACGGGTGGACATAGCCCCCCAATTGGGCACCGAGGGCCAGTTCCTGTTGAACCGCGTCATCATCCAGAAGGGTGAATTGCGGATGATGGTCTATTACTGGTTTCAGCAAGGCGATCGCCGCGTGGCCTGGGATGTCGCCGCCAAGTTCTATCTGCTGGCCGACGGCATCCGTTCGGGCCAGACCGATGGCGGCATCGTCCGCCTGACCACCACCATGGGGTCTGAGGAATCCGAGGAATCGGCCGAAGCCCGCCTTCTGGAAATGACCCGAGAGGTGATCGCGCCGCTGCCGAAGTTCATGCCGGAAGGCTGATCAGGACAGCAAGGCCGGGGCGGGTTCCGGCTTTCCCGCCAAGATCCAGTCATAACCCGAGCAATCTGGCGGGCCTTGGCGGTCCAGGTAAAAATCTTGCAAGGCCCGCGCCCGCGCGGCCTGCCCAAGGCCCGACAGAACCGTCGGATCGGCCAGCACTTTGTCCAAGGCATCGCGCAGCCTGGAAATGATCCGGTCGCGTGAGCCAAGGGGGAGCTTGAAGCCGGGGCCTCCAAGAAACTCACCGATGAGGCCAGCGTAATCGACCACCATCGGCACGATATCTACGTAGAGACCTCATTTAGGTCCAAGCAATCACGACAGAAACCGGCGCCAGACTGGCGAAATAGTTACGGGCGAGGCGGCCATCCTCGCGTTCATAAAATCAACTTGGCCCATACGGATCCAAGCTATTCAGGCCAGGAATAATAATGGCTAGACAAGGATCAGGACATTCATCTGCCACGGCATCCAATAATGAGCGCATACCACAACATGATCCGGCGTAATCCTGAACGCTATGGGCGGCTCGCCGATAATGGGCCGGGTGGCCCCGGGAACCCGCTCGGGCGCAAGCACTTTGCCTCTATCTCTACCGCGTCAGGCGCGACACCCACTCCCGCATCCGCAGTGGGACCGAACCCCGGACAATTGATCGGGCAATCGGTGCCTATCGGCTGTATCAGGATGCTGATCGATCACGTGATCCAGCTCTACGAGCAGGTCTCGGTCGAAACCTCTGTGACTGTGCTATGACAGTCCGGCGACGTGACGTCCTGATTCTCGGGGGCATTGTCACCGCGATTTATGGCTTGCGTGCGCTGCCTTGGGAGGGGCTGACAGGCCGCAGCCTCTCTTATGTCGAGATCGAAGACGTGCCGCCATTTCGTCGTCTGAAGTCCATGGGGCAAACCTCCACTGCCACTGCATCCGTTGCGCTGATCGGCCTCGATGCGCCATCGGATGATGCTGAAGCACGCCATGCGCGAGTGGAAGCCATGCGCGCCGCGGCCTGCCCGGCCCTATTCGGCACCGACCTTCCGACCGATGTCGTTCCGATCGCCTATTTCAGCGAGTTTCGCTGCCCCTTCTGCCGCGCCCTTGAAAAGGATCTGGACAAACTACTGGCTGATGACCCGGCCGTCTATCGGCTGGTGCAGCACGAGTTACCGATTTTCGGACCGGCATCTGAACTTGCCGCCCGCGCTTCGGTCGCGGCCGCACGGCAGGGTAGACAGCAGGATCTACGGCACCGCTTCATGCGAACGCCACTCGTTGCCGAAGAGTCTTCGGTATTGCGTGTGGCATCTGACCTCGGTCTCGATGTCGAACAGCTTGCGAAGGATATGGCCTCACCCGAGGTGCAGGCCGAACTCGATCAAACGCGTGCCCTGGCTGATCTTTTTGGCTTCATGGGCACCCCAGGCCTTGTGATAGGACGGACCGTTCTGAATGGTGCAATCCCAATTTCAGTGCTCCGTCAGATCACGAAGGACGAAAAGACCTTACCGCTCCCGGTATGTTGATAGGATGAACACACCCTCGCTTATCTTGATCGGATCTGTCGTTTTCGCCCGGCCGGTCGTGCTCGCGACCTTGCTGGCCAGACTTGCTCCTGATCTGCCGATGTTCACCATCGCTGACCATTCGGGCCAGTTCATCCTGCAAGAGAAGCAGGCGGACAATCCGGCTTTCGCCTGCCTCAAGCTGCTCTTGGGCAATGTGGCTCGCATCCTCGCATGATGCTTCCGGCCGCTCTTGCAAGGCCAGCAGGATGCGAATGCTTGGCAGATCAAAACCAAGCTCGCGAGCATGGCGGATAAAGCCCAGGCGTTCGGCATCGGCGGGGCTGTAGGTGCGTCGTCCGTTCGGCTGACGGGCAGGCTTGGGTAAAACCCCGATGCGCTCATAGTAACGGATCGTCTCAATGTTCACGTCCGTCTGCCGGGATAAATCGCCGATCTGCATCTTTTGACTTGCTCCTGTAGTCGCTACAGATTGTAGCAAGGCAAGGCTGGAGTTTCGAGGATCGACGAATGGCCGCTGCAACCGACACAATCCGCTATCACGTCATGGGCATGGACTGCGCATCCTGTGCCGCCAAGATCGAGGGCGCAGTCCGCAAGGTTGAAGGCGTGGGCGATGTGAAGGTGTCGATTGCCTCGCAGATCATGACGCTCAATGTCGATGATCCGCAGGCGCGGCTTCCCGCTGTTGAGCAGGCAGTGACAAGCCTGGGTTATCAGCTTGACCGCATAGGCCAGCCCAAGGTGGCCGGGGCGGAAACCGATGAGGATGACGACAAGATCCCTGACCTGTCGCACGTCACCCCAGCCTACAAGCGCGCACTCTGGATCGTTGTCCTGCTCAATGTTGGCTATGGCGTGATCGAGATTGTCGGCAGCTTTCTGGCGGGTTCGCAGGCACTACAGGCGGACGCGCTCGATTTCGTGGGCGATGGCCTGATTTCCTTCCTCGGCCTCATTGCAGTGGGTTGGGGTCTCGCGGCGCGCGCCAAGGCGGCACTGCTGCAAGGTGTGTTTCTGGGCCTTCTCGGCCTTGGCGTGATCGGCTCGACGCTCTACCGCGTCTTTGTCGAGCATGAGCCGGAAACTCTCCTGATGGGCGGCTTCGCGGTCGTGGCCTTCATCGTCAATGTGGCTGCTGCCCTTGTGCTGCTGCCCCACCGCAAGGGCGATGCCAATATGCGCGCTGTCTGGCTGTTCTCGCGAAACGATGCGTTTGGCAACCTCGCCGTGGTCGTCGCGGCCGTTCTTGTCTGGGCGCTTGGCTCGTCTTGGCCTGATCTTCTGGTGGCCTTCGCCGTCGCGGGCCTGTTCCTGCAATCGGCGTGGTCGATCATTCGGGATGCGCGCTCCGATCTCAAGCAGGCGGGCCGTACATGAGGACCAGGGCCGCCGTTCTCGTGATCGCCGCGGGCGCGGCGCTTGACCTCGTGGCCAAGGCTTGGGCGCGGGCCGCGCTCGAACCCTACGGCGCCGCGAGTGGGTTCCTGCCCTTCGTCTCGTTACGCCTGACCTTCAACGAGGGCGTGTCCTTCAGCCTTCTGTCGTTCGACAGGGAAAGGGGCCGGCTCGCGCTCCTCGCTGCCACCGGTCTGTTGACGGCCTTGGTAGCCGTCTGGGCGCTCCGCTCACAAGGATGGGAACGGCTCGGCTTCTCGATGATTACTGCGGGCGCGCTCGCGAACCTGATGGACCGCGCAGCGTTCGGGGCCGTGACCGATTTTCTTGGGCTGCACGTCGGGGCCTGGCATCCCTTCGTCTTCAATCTCGCTGACGTGTGGATCTCGCTCGGCGTCGCGCTCCTGCTGATCGCGCCGTTCCTTTCTGGCTGGGCCCGCAAGACGGCTCCCCCTCGTCAGGCCGGGTCGTGGGACGGAGGGCTCTGATGCCTGAAACCCCGCTGAACGAGCGCCTCCCGATCCCCTCCGACGGGGTGCTGGACAGCACCCTCGCCTTCCTGCGCGACGGCTACCTCTTCGTCTCGAAGCGCTGCGACCGGCTGGACTCGGACCTGTTCTCGACCCGCCTCATGCTGCGCCGCGCGGTCTGCATGAGGGGTGCCGTCGCGGCCGAGCTGTTCTACGGGAGCGACCACTTCACCCGCGTGGGCGCGATGCCGGTCACGGTCGCGAGGCTCCTCCAGGACTACGGCAGCGTCCAAACCCTGGATGGGGCACCGCATCGCCAACGCAAGCGCATGTTCATGTCACTGGTCAAGCCCGAGGCCGTCGCGCGTCTGGCGGAACTGACGGAGGCCGAGTGGCTACGCCGCCTGCCCAACTGGGCGCGCGCCCCGAAGATTGTCCTGTTCGACGAGGTCCGCGCGATCCTCGCCCAAGCCGTCTGCGCTTGGGCCGGCGTGCCGTTGGAGGGCGCCGAAACCGCGCGGCGGACCCGCGAGTTGTCCGAGATGATCGAGAGCGCGGGCTCGGTGGGGCCGCGCAACTGGCGGGGCCAGCTCCTTCGCGCGCGGTCGGAACGCTGGGCGCGCGACTTGGTGAGGCGCGCCCGAGCCGGGACGCTGCCTCTCGGCGAGGATGCCCCCCTCCGCGTGATCGCCACGCACCTGGACCACGACGGACGGCTTCTCGATGTGAAGGTGGCGGCCGTGGAGCTGCTGAACGTCTTGCGCCCCACCGTGGCCGTCGCGCGCTTCATGGTGTTCGCTGCCCTCGTCCTACACCGGCACCCGGATGTCCGGCAGCGGGTCCTGAACGAGGGCGAGCCTTACTTGGAGGCGTTCGCTCAGGAGGTCCGGCGGCAGGCGCCGTTCTTCCCGATCATCGGCGGCCGGGTGAAGGAACCCTTCGACTGGCGCGGGCACCGGTTTGCCCAAGGCGACTGGGTGATCCTTGACCTCTACGGCACCAACCACGATCCGCGAAGCTGGAGCGCCCCCAAGGCGTTCCGGCCGGAGCGGCTCCTGGAGCGGCGGCCGAGCCCCTTCGACTTGATTCCCCAAGGTGGGGGCGAGCATCTTCAGGGCCACCGATGCCCCGGCGAGGGGATCGCCATCGAGCTCACCAAGCTCGCCACCCGGATGCTGACGGGCCGGATGCGCTACGACGTGCCCGCTCAGGACCTGTTGATCGACCTGGCCCGCGTGCCGGCCCTGCCGGAGAGCGGGTTCGTCATCAAGCATGTTGCGGCAACACGGGCCTGAGCCCGTGCCGGAGATGAGAACAAGGGAGAGTCAACCTGATGGACAGGTCGCATTTTCGCGCCCTGTCGCACTTGCGCAATTTCATCCCTTGCGCCCACCCCGCCAGAACCACCGCCGAGGTGGAGGCGCAGGGCAGATTTCTCCCCTTGGTGGGTCAGCAGCGCGGTAAGACGTCGCCATTCCGCCGCTTCCGCGTCAACGCGGCTGCGCAGGTCGGCGACCGTCTCCTGCTCCCGCGCCAGCATCTCACGCAACATGCCGATTTCCAGTTCCAGCCGGGGGTAACAGCAACTCCTGCGGGGTTTCAGACCCTGACATATCAGGACTGGTGTCACGGTCAGGGCTTACGGCAGGGAACACCCGGTGCAGTTCGGCCGGATCAATGAGATAGCCGCCCGAGGGCTCACGATCTGCCGAGTGGCGCCCCGCTTGATCGCCCGCGTAATAGTCGGGATGCTCTTACCCGCCGCCTTGGCGGCTAGTCCGGCCGTGTATTTCACTCCCTGACTCATCCTTTCATGTCGTCACACGTTACCTTTCAGGTGAGATAACAGGGGTGTTTCCTGCCAGAAAGCCACGGCAAAAGGGCCGTCCCGCCAGGCTGTCTCCAAGCACTGCAAATGCCGGGTCAACGCCGAGAAGTAGCGCTTGAAGTTTGCCGCGAGCAGATCGACATAGGCGTGAAGGTCTGCGTCGCTTTCAGGCACCTAAGGCTTCTCGTGCGGTACGCAAAGCGGCGCGGGCGCCATGGCAGCACTCGAAACAGGGCCAAGGCCAGCCGTAGGGCGAGGGCAAGCCGATTGATCACAGCGCCTGATCCTGCCGCTTGCGCTCGCTCAGGCCGATCAAGCTTCCCATCAGATTGAGTTGGCCTTGCTGGAAGGCACGGGTCATGCCGCGTATGTGAACTCACGCCGAAGCGCAAATCGTTGTTTTTCTTCTACTCCAGTCTGTTTCTGAGAGCCATCAGGTTGCTTTCAAAGACCTCTGCGGGTGTTCGGTAGCCCAGACACTTGCGCGGTGTGGAATTGAGGCTCTGACAAATCGACCTCAAGTATCGATTTGTCAGAGCCGTCGGTTCGGTCGAGCGGGGCAGGTGCTTTCTCAGTCTGCCATTCGTGTTCTCGACCGTTCCTTTTTGCCACGGCGCCTGTGGATCGCAGAACCAGCTCGCAGCGCCGATCCCGTCCTTCAGCGAGTAATGAGCGAAAGTTGGTGATGCCCTGAGGGGCGGCATATCATGGCGGTGTTCACGCGCCGTCAA
>NZ_WMBT01000034.1 GCF_009708075.1 Paracoccus lichenicola
AAAAAAAGGCGCCGAATAATCGGCGCCTGATGATTTTCAGAACGGCTGAGGGTTTAGCCACGGCCCCGGCGACGGACTGCACCCAAGCCGGCGATTGCACCACCTAGCAGCCAAACAGCACCAGGCAAGGGAACCGGGGCCGGACCGCCGCCGCTGATCTCAAGTTCCAGCTTCTTCTGTACGGCATCGGAAAAGTCGCCAAAAGTCGCCGCTGAAACTAGAAAAGAACCATCTCCTCCGACCACATAGTTTGAATAGAAGTTTTCTATTGAGGCTGATCCACCAATGGGCAGTCCGTTGATGCGGTCAACACCAGCGGCCAGGGCGGCATCACGTGCCGCTGCGGTCAATACGGCGCTACTCGTCCCATCACCGGAGACATCAATCACCTGACTGGTTCCATCGTAATCGTTGGTATTGAAGCGAGGATAGCCAAAGTTAATGGCGCTATCGATGTTGGTTCCGCCCGAGAAGGGCCGTGCAGCGATGGAGATGGCATCGGCAAAAGCATTGATGCTGTCCATGCTGTCGAGTAGCGACCAGCCCACAGCCACTGCCTGCTGACTAGCCGAGGACCAATAGATCAGTTCTGCAGCAATCTTGCCCAAACGGCCGTTTCCGGTGCTTAGGATGGCATCCTGAATGGTGCTGCTCTTGAACGCGTTGACATAGCCATCGCGCTGTAACGCGAACTCGCTGGAACTGACACTACCAGAGACATCGACAAGCAGTTGTAATTCAACATCTACAAGGGTGGCTGCATCGGCGGCACTGAGGGAAGCGACGGACACTGCGCCAGCTAGGGCGAGAGAGAGAACATGCTTCATGATTTGACCATACCTTTTCACTAAGTAATGCAAGCATTGTCATCGAGGCGGGTGGAGGATCAGACCACTTTAGCAGCAAATAAAATTCAACAAATATTTATTTTCCAATTAAAGAGTTGAATTTCAATTATGAATTCACCTTAAGGCTGCATGCTAAAGTTTAGCGGCTGATGAGAATCAGGCCGAATAAAACAGGACGGTGGACCAATGGTCAGTTCGAGCGGATGAACCGCACGATCAAGGAGGCGACCGTCAAGCGCTTCCATACTGAAAACCTAAAGTGCCACTTCTCCTTTATGGTTACAATTCATGACCATAGTCCCGGTCATGACCTTTGCGTTCCCGCTCGCGGACCCGCTCCTGCTCCCTGACGCGTTCGGCCTCCTGCCGTTCCTTGGCCAAGCGCTCCTGCTGCAAGCTGGCGACGCGCTCGGCCGCCGCATTTAGATCGATGATTCGCGCTGCTTCGCGCAATCGCTCGGCCAAGCTCCTGGCGCTTTCAGGCTCCCGCGTCGGGCTATGGTCTGCAGAAGGTCGGTCCTGACGGGCTTCCCAGGCTGCCCGCAGCTGCGCTGCGAGGTCGGAACCAGAGTCCCGAGTGTGCTCAGGTGTCTGACGCCTGCCGTGGCGGGCAGACGCCAGATCCTGTCCCTCGTCGCGAACTGCGCCGCGATCGGGGCTAGCATGGGCAAGCTCATGCCCTGGCGTCAAGCGCTCCATCGTCCGCCCCAGCCATTCCCGCACCTGGCCGGATAGCCGCTCCGCCACCCGCGCCACCTCAAGGGCCTGCGCCTTGACCTCGCGCCACAACTGGACCGCCGCGACCTCGATGCCGCGCTCCTTCAGCTGCCACGCGCCAAGGGACAGCTGCGGCAGGGGCGCTCGGTCTAGTTCCACAGCCCGCACCGTCTCACGCAGGGCCTCGGCCTCGTCGCCGCGCTCCCGCGCCTGCACAGAGCGCTCCAAGGCCTCCTCCCGCTGCGCTTCCAGCGTCCGGTGGTCGATCCGCACCTCGTGGCCGCAACGCTCCAGGGCATGGTTGCTGTCGCGCGCCCAGGCCTCGCGCCAGTCCTCCAGCAGCTCCTTGGCGTTCCAGTCACGGTTCTTGGTGGAAAAGCCGTCGGGGCCGATCTCGCGGGTGGTCAGCAGGATATGCGCATGGTGGTTGCGCTCGTCGCCTTCGCGCCCCGGCGCGTGCAGGGCGATGTCCGCGACCATGCCGCGGTCCACAAAGGACCGCTGGCAGAAGTCGCGGACCAGTTCGATGCGCTGCGCGCGATCAAGCTCGGCCGGCAGCGCCACGCGGATTTCGCGGGCGAGCTGGCTGTTCTTGCGCGTCTCGGTCCGCTCGACCGCGTTCCACAGCGCGGCGCGATCCTGGACCCACTCGGGCGATCTCTCGGGGGCAAGGATCTCCACATGCTCGACACCGCCCCGCGCCCGGTAGTCGAAACTGAGGCCAGTACGCTCATCGTGGATGCGCTCGCCGGAACGGTAGGCGGCAGCGCCGGTGGCGCTGCGTCCGGCCGAGCGGGAAATCATCGTGGCTCGCAGGTGATAGATCGCCATGTCCGTCGCGCTCAAGCCAGGGGTTCAAAGGGGAGTGCAGCATCCCCTTTGCCCACACAAACGCGCAGCGTTTGTATAAGTGGGCACTTCGTGCCTTGCACCGTAACCACTCTGGGGCCAGTCTTGCAACCATTAGGAGAACAAGGGATTGCAGAATGGCGCGAACCATTGATCAGCAGATTGCCGAGGCGCAGGCCCGGCTGAACCGGCTCAAAACCAGGGCCAAGGCTTCAGAGACACGCCGCAAGATCATCGTTGGGTCTGTGCTCACCACGGAAGCCTTGAAGGATCCGAAGATCGCCCGCTGGATGGCCGCCACCCTGCGCAAGACCGTCACCCGCGAGGTCGATCAAAAGGAACTGGTGGGACTGCTGGCCGAGCTCGATGCCAAGGCGCAAAGCGTTGGGGCGGGTGAGCCGTGAGCGTCAAGGATCCCTTCCAGGCTCTGGTTGATGAGATCACCCTGGTCCGCAACGATGTCGAACGCCTTCAGCGGACCAGCCTGGATCGTAAGGAAGCGGAAAAGCTTAATGCCGTGGTGGCCCAGGGTCTCGACCGCATGGCCAAGGTCGGCCCGGCCCTCCAGCAGCGGATCGAGCAAAGCCTGGCCACCGCCGCCCTCGATCTGCGCCAGCACACCGTCTATGCGGCCACGGAAGGCGCCAAGGAAGCCATCCGCGCAGCACAGCTCGAAAGCATCAAGGCCGCAGGAGACCTCCGCAAGGCCGCCGGAGAGGCCCGCAGAGAGGCCTGGAGGTGGTTTGGCGGGTTCTGGGTCTGGTTGGTCTCTGCCGTCCTCACAGGGGCGCTCCTGGCCCTCCTGGCGGCCTTCTGGATCGTGGAAAGCGGCAATGCCCGCGAGTTCGGGAAATATCCCGGCATCTTTTGCGATCGGGCCGGTGGAACGATCGTGACCAATGCGGACGGCTACAGGTTCTGCGGGATCTGGATCGACAAGCTGCCGGAGCAGGCCAGCGAGTAAGCTGACATTTCCACCTACCCCGTTGTCAGCTATGGTGATGGAGGCTGATCCACCTTCGGGACTTAGGTCCATCAGCCTCCGCCAGGGCGAAACGTGGAATGGGCTGCCGCTGCGGGGTTTCCGGACTTCCCGACACACAAAAACCGGGCCTTCGCTGGATCGACTAGCCACCAGGACAAGCCAAGGACTGAGGGGGGCAATGCGTCCTGTGTCTCAGACTGCCCCGCTGCTAGCGGGGCATACTGGAGAAACTGTCACTCGGGACCAAAGACTATGAACCAGGGCACCCTTTAACAGCCCGAACAACCTCTTTTCCGCCGATAAGGTTCCAGATAAGTCATTGATTTTATTATGGTTGAAACACGTAAAAGTGAGACAACCACGGGAGGAAAGATCTTCTCTCTCAAGGCGAAGGCAAACCGTAATCAACTTTTGGTTGTCCATTTGGACAAGTTGCCCTTGACGTTAGCGTCAGACATAACCCACCCGTCAGCCGAGCGGCCTTTGTGTTGTGTTTTACGAGTTCGGACCGCTCGGCTGGAAAATCCCTTGATCAAGGAAAACGCGGCATCGTCTTTGGCCGTATGCGTTACGGACTTCCGTATTTTCCAACAGGCGCTGCTTCAGATCGGCAAGCTTTGTCATGGTCTATTGGTGAGCCACGTCTGTTTCCAGCAGCATTCGCACGTAGCGCGTATAGGGTATGCCTCTCGCCTTTGCCTTTGCCTTCACCGCATCCAGGAGCGGGGCAGGAAGGCGCATGTTCAGCGAAGCCGCCTTTGGCTCGATCTCGAAACGCATCGGCTTGAACCCCGACAGGTCGTATTGGGTCAAGTCGGCCGTTTCGACGAACTCCTCTGCTTCTGCATCGCTGCGCAGAGGCGGGAGAGATTTAGGATCTGCCTTCATAGTGAGCGATCTCCTTCTGGTGCATGTAACGGGCGCTGATAGGCCGCAGCTTCGTCTGACCGTCGATGTCTCGCAGCATGAACACCACGAACACATAGCGGCCGGTGGCTGATTTCCCGATGGCTCTCTTCCGGGCCTCGTCAGGAAAAGGATCTGCCAGGACTGCAGGGGTTCCGATGAAGACCTCCTCGATCTCCTTTTGGGACACACCATGCTTGCCACATTTGGGCCAGTTGCCCTCGTCCCAATCGAAACCAGCAATCTTCATCCGATAGGTATCTACATCTGTCTACACAAACGTAATGTAGTTCTTTGCCTTTCTTTTGGAAAGGTCGATCAGAAGTGACAGCAAGGGAGGTCCTCCTGAGGGTGCGCGCTTGTCTGATCCTTCCCCTCCTTGCCTGATCCACCCCATCCGGTGCCGCCTAGTGCAACACTCTTGCGCGTCCGATCGACCGCTCGTCCCCCTTTCAGGGGCCTCACGGCCGATGCCAAAAACTCCACAGCCCGTCCGAAGGCGGGGGGTCGCCAGCTTCCTGGCGGGCGCTCCCCCCCGGCGCGCAAGCGCGCCCGGACTGTGGATTTTTTGGTCCTCCTAAGATCATAAGAAGGCGAAAAAATAAGTGTTTGATATTGCTTCTTTTTAAAGGGGGGGGTGCGTCATAGCTCATGTCGTAGGGGTGCGTCATAGCTCATGTCGTAGGGGTGCGTCATTCTTGGCAATTTTTTTGCCTAGTTTGTCAAATTTTTTGACTTGATAGGCTTAAGAAGAATTGCCATGCTTGTCCAAAATTTTGACATGGATGGCGCACCCCTGCGTCATAATTAGCAGTTTTGGACACGGGATGATGACTGAGCTTCCAAAGAAGAAAGGCCCTGGAAACTGGGTTCAGACAGAGCGGGCTGCGCATGAGGCTTGGGCAGGGTTAATTCAAAAAGCACCTAAAGCAGCTCAGCTCATGCATATCCTAACTGCTCGCGTTGGAGAGCATAACGCCGTTGTAGTAAGCCAGAAAACTTTGTCAGACTTAATGAAATGCAGCCGACGTACAGTCCAGCGTGCAGTAGATGTTCTAGTCGCAGACCGGTGGATCGAGATCCGCCAAATTGGCGAAAATGGCACCGTTAATGCTCACATCATCAATGACCGCGTAGCATGGACCGGAAAGCGGGATGGTATCCGATATAGCCTCTTTAGCGCAGCGGTTGTTATTTCGGATGCTGAGCAACCAGATGCAGCCGAATTGGGAAGTCAGGAGCCCCTGCGTCGTTTGCCTAGTTTGTTCCGAGATGAAGGGCAGCTACCTGCTGGTGAGGGTCTTCCTCCACCGTCACAGCCATTTTTGAGCGGAATGGAGCCTGATCTGCCTGCAACAAACCAGCAAGAGGACTTGGAATAGGACTCCTTGCAGCGCAACACTTGCAGCAAGAGGCAATGCAAAGGGACGCAAGGGGTGATGCAATACACTGCTGGAGAGGCTGCAAAGGCCACAGGCAAGAACATTGCCACTATTACAAGAGCAATAAAATCAGGGAAAATCTCTGCATCAAAGGACGCTTCGGGGGCTTGGAGAATTGAGCCCTCCGAACTGCACCGAGTTTTTCCTGCCCTTGCGCAAGTGTTGCGAAATTCTGAAATGCAACAAGACGCAATACCCACGCAAGACCAAGAATCCAGCTCTACTAAAGCTTTGGAAGAAGAACTTGCAGTCTTGCGTGAGCGGGTTCGAAGCCAAGACCAGCTCTTAGCTGATCGCGCTGATCAAATCGCTGATCTACGGACCAGGTTAGATCGGGAAGGAGAGGAGAGGCGTAAGCTAGCAGCCATTCTGACTGATCAGCGCCCTCGCTCTGTAGAAGTCAGTCCTGCAGAACCGGTGTCACCTTCCCTTTCTCGTTCCTGGTGGCCTTGGCGCCGATAACCTGAAGGATCTCACCAGACTTGGCTGTCCTACTAGGGAGAGCGCTACTTGAGGCGTGTCGCCCCCTCCAAGGGCAAGCCGGCTCCAATGCGACCTGGCAGATAAACAAAAAGGCCCGCATCGCGCGGGCCTTTTTCTTCATACCAACTACAGCAGAGTGTTAGAGTGTCCGATCGTAATCAGGCGGCTTTCCGACGTCGACGCAGGGCAGCCAGACCACCCACACCCCCCGTTCCGCGCCCATGCTCATCCCGTGTCATGAACTTCTTCGGCGGCTGCGACGAAGAATTGTGAAGGACAGGCTTTGGGCGGATTTCGATCTTGGGGCGTTACGGTCTGGAGCGGGCTTCCTGCCTTGATCCGAGGTCATAATGACAAAAGCTTTCTTGGGCGACGATGACAGCATGGAAACCCTTGTCCGGGACGTGATCCGCCGGTCATCCGTCCTCATGCCCGACCGAGCGTCGGCAGACCGATTGACTGAAGCCGTGCTGTTGCGCGCCATTGCTGAAAACAATAAAGGCCGGCTCACGGATCCTCGACTGCAGCTCATGGGCATGCTTGACGAAGAGCATCGCCTGCGCGCCAAGCGTTTCCTGAACTAAGGCCGGATGTGCTGCCCGATGACCGATATGCCATCACCGAAAGACGAGCGCGACTTGCCACCCCAGCTGAAGGCGCTGGCGCGGCGGCTTGCAGAGGCGCTCCGTGAGGCCCAACCCAAGACTGACGATGTCGCACCATCGGCGCGACACATCGCCCCTGCGTTGATTGTGTCCTAAAACCCCCTGGCGGCAGGAAGATCCTCAGCCCTGCGTAACCCGCTTGCGCCCCCCTGACTCCCACAACCTCTGGCTGTTCCCGCGCCGGCGCGGTTCCCGTGTCATAAAACCGGTTACGGCAAAGGGCGCAGCCAGGGGTTGAAAAAGGGGCGTGGGGAGGACCAAAAAAAGGCGCCGAATAATCGGCGCCTGATGATTTTCAGAACGGCTGAGGGTTTAGCCACGGCCCCGGCGACGGACTGCACCCAAGCCGGCGATTGCAC
>NZ_WMBT01000035.1 GCF_009708075.1 Paracoccus lichenicola
GGCGGATGTCTCCGCCTGTCCGGGTCAGGCTGCGTCAACGCTCTTGTCGCATTTCATCTTGAATCCGCATTGGTGGCGCCCTTCGGGAACTTTTCCGGTTGATGGTGCTTTCATCGTCAGAACGCGCATTCGGGCGCGCAGAAAGGATCCTTTGATGCGACTTCTGACTGCAAGTCTTTTCGGCTCCATGATCTTTGCCCTGGCAGCCTGTGGCAACACGGCGACGGAACGGGCCGCTACGGGTGGCTTGGGCGGCGCGGTGATCGCCGGACCGGCAGGCGCCGTTGTCGGCGGCACCGTGGGCGCTGCCACCGCCAAGTGATCGGCCCTTTCCCAGACAAACGGCCGCGCCATGGCGCGGCCGTTTCCTGTTGGCCTTGCGGCCCTATCCTGCTTCCCCTACATCTGCAGGGCAAAGGCAGAAGGATAGCCACATGCCCATGGAAGCTCATGACATCGAAGCCCTCATCCGCGCAGCCTTTCCCCATGCGCAGATCACCATTACCGACCTTGCCGGTGACGGTAACCACTATGCGGCCGAGGTGATCGACGAAAGCTTCCGCGGCCAGAATCGTGTCCAGCAACAGCGTGCCGTCTATGCCGCGCTTCAGGACCAGATGGCGGGCAAGTCGGGCGCATTGCACGCCCTTGCCTTGACAACGAAGGCCCCCTGACCAAGGCCCCTGCCCCTGGGCCAGCCCTTCAGAAACAGGATGACGAAAATGACCGAAGTTGCTGAAAAAATTCAAGGCATCGTTGATGCAGCCGATGTCGTGCTGTTCATGAAGGGCACGAAGGAAATGCCGCAGTGCGGCTTTTCCAGCCGTGTCGCGGGGGTTCTCAACTACATGGGCGTCGATTTTCGGGACGTGAACGTCCTGGCCGATGATGCCGTCCGCCAGGGCATCAAGGATTTCTCGGACTGGCCGACCATTCCTCAGCTTTACGTCAAGGGAGAGTTCGTGGGCGGCTGCGACATCGTGACCGAGATGACCCTGTCCGGCGAACTGGACCAGCTGTTCGACCAGAAGGGCGTCTCTTACGACAAAGCCGCCGCGGACAAGATCCGCGAAGCCAACGCCTGAACCGGCAGGGTGAAACGGGCCGCATCACGCGGCCCGCTTTCGTCAGATGAGGTCGTCTTCGTCGTCCTCGGACTCTCGCCCTTCGCGCAACTTTGCCGCCAAGGTGATTCCCACGGCGAAGGCCCCCAACAGCTTGGCGATGCTGGCTGCATTGCTGTTGTTGGCGCGCGACAGGGTATTGGTGGCGTCGTCGATCTTGGAACGCATCGTGCTGATGTTGGTCGAGGTCAGGCCGACCGACTCGGCGGCGTGACGGGCGACGCCATAGACGCGGCGTTCTGTGTCGTCGGCCAGCTTGTTGGCGCGGAAGCTTGCCTCGTCCATCAGCGACACGACCTTGTTGCCCGCGACATCCATCATCCGCTCGGCTTCGGAACGCGCCTTGTCGATGGCTGCGTCCTTTGCCAGAGTGATTCGCGCTTCGACTTCCTTGCGCAAGTCTTCGGTCGTGGGCATCTCGTGCTTGGGTTTTTTCGAGACCGCCAGCAGGATGATCGCGATCAGGACAAAGACGCCCCCGATGACCAGCGATGCCAAGGCAGGTCCCCACCCCAGATCATGCGCCAGGAAAGACCAGAGCGCGGCGATCAGGAAGCCGACGGCGACCACCAGGATGACCCCGGCAGCCGCCTTCATCGCCGACCGGCGCGCCGTATCCTTGAGAGCAAGTTGAAGGCGCTGCGCATAGTCGAACATGGGAACCTCAGCGACGGGCCAGGATCAGGCCGACAAGGAAGCCGACGCCGGCTGCGATGCCAATGGCTTGCGCGGGATTGCGGCGAACCATCTCGGACACTTCGTCATACCGCTCGCTGGCGTAATGGGTCAGCTCGGACGCGCGCTGCTGGCCTTGCTGGTACAGCCGTTCCGCTTCGCTGCGGGCGCGACCGGCATATTCCTCGCCCACTTCACGGGCACGTTCCACATAGTCCTGGGCCGTGTCGCGGGCATTCTGCGCCAGTTCGGCGCCGCGCTCCTTGAGACTGTCGGCGCCCGAATTGTTCGACAGCTTGTCGGCCGTTTCCTTGATGTCGTCGCCGATCTTGTTTGCGCCTTCGCGCAGATCGGCCTTGGCCTTCTGGCCCGCCGCGGTGGCGTCGTTCTTCAGGTCGTTGGCAGTGGGATTGTTGGATTGAGCCATCTTCATGTCCTCCGGTGTGATTGTCACCATCAGGGCTTAAACCCCGCGAAAACATCAAGGTTCCGTAAATCGGAAGAATAAATGGCAAGCAATGGCTTAGAGGATGGATGGTACCGCCTCCCCGGCTTGAACGGGGGACCTCTAGATCCACAATCTAGCGCTCTAACCAACTGAGCTAAGGCGGCACGGATGCGTTCTCTAACGCCGGTCGGTGCCCGTTGCAAGCCCGTCTTGCCGGGAATTTTCACCCGCGATACAGAAAGCGATCACAGGACAAGGATAACGGTCATGAGCATCAACAGCCAGAGCGACATCGCGGCCAATCTGCAAATCGGCCCCACGGACCAGGGCATGGTGCGGATTTATGTCGAAGGCGAAGGGATCGACCTGCCCCTGGACTTCGATCCCGACGAGGCGACCGAGATCGCCGAGGAATTGCTGGCCGCGGCCGAGGCGGCCCGGCAGATGGACCGGACGGGCGGCAAGCCTAGGAAGCCGCGGCGCTGAACGCCTCGGGGTCGGTCAGGCCTTGCAGCCGCAGCGCGGAACAGCGGGCAAAGTCGCGCATGACCTTGCTGCGCCGCGCGCCTGTCAACCGCGCCTCGGGCGCCATGCGCTGGATGTCGGCGCCATAGGCATCGGCGCGGATCAGGCCGGTTTCGGCGGGCAGCAGCTCGGTCGGGAAGTCGCGATCGACGGCCCAGAAATAGCGGTCGCACCATTCCAGATAGCCCTGCCATTTCCGGTCGCCCATGAAATCGGCGCGGCAGCTCTTGCATTCGACGATCCAGAATTCGCCCTTCGGCCCCATGCTGATGACATCGACGCGCAGCCCCCGGACAGGCGTGAATTCGGTCAGCACCGCGTGATCCATGCTGCGCAGCAGCCGCCCCACGCCGCGCGCAAGTCGTTGGCCCGGCAGGGCGGGAAGGATCGGTTCCGGATCGGTCATGGCGCGCGTTATAGAACGAAGCGGCAACATTCTTCAACCCGCTTGAACAGGCCGGCCCCTGCCCTTATCTCTCTGCGTGGCGGGTTTCTGCTCTTCTCGCGAGCGGCCATTTTTCCACTGGCCTATAATCTTTCCGAGGGGGCTGGCTCTGGCGTGACCCTGGTCTCGTTACCCGGCGCCCACCTGGTAATCCAGGCTTTCGGGAAATCTCGTGCTGCCGCGGTCGCTGCGGTTCCCGCCACCCCTTCAAACCGCCCTGCCCTCGCAGCGGCGGTTTTTCCATGCAAAAAGGGCGGCCTTGCGGGCCGCCCTTCCAGTGCGCTTCCGATCAGAGGGAGGGAAATCAGAAGCCGTAAACGACCGACACGCCCAGGGTGTTGTCCGTGCGGATCGGACGGTTTTCCTGGTATTCGGTGGTATAGCTGATCCGCGTTGCCAGCTGGTCGGACATCTGGAAGTTCACACCGAACTGGTTGGTGATCACGTCGTCCGAATCTTCCGACGACAGGTAATCGGTGTCGTTGGTGACGAAGACCAGCTCGTTGAAGCGATGATACAGGCGCGACGACACGATATAGCCGATGCCGCTGTCCGAGGAATCCGCCACGTCTTCACGCACGAACACGCCGTCGCCATCTTCGTCCGTCAGGTTGAAGCCCGACTTCTGCGCGCCGGTCTGGGTATAGCGATAGCCGATGCCGGCCTGGACGCGCCAGCTGGTCGCCTCGGTATTGATCACGCGATAGCCCGGACCCACGCCGATAAAGCCGTCACGGGCGAAGTCGCCCAGCTTTTCGGCGATCTCCTCGTCCGGCTGGCCGTCATAGTCGGGATCGCCATTGGCCAGACCGTCGATGGTGAAGCGGCCCAGAACAAAGGCATAGAACTGGTCGTTGAAGTAGTACGAGCCATCATAGATGGTCGAAACGTCTTCACGATCCTTGTTGCCGTTGTCGTCCTCGCCGAACTCGATCAGCATCCCGACCGACTGCTGCCAGGGTCCGGCGTTGTTCGACACGCGGCCGGCCAGCGAGAAGTCCTGGCTTTCGGTGTTGCCCGTGCTGCCCGCATAGGTCAGCGCGACCGAGCCGAACAGGCCCTGGCGGCGATCCGGGGCGCCAAAGCGCGCGTCGTCGTTGTCACGGTCGAAATCGTCCTGAACGGCATCCTCAACGTCGATGATCCGGTCGTTGATGGCCGAAATGCCGGTTGCGTCGGCGCCTGCCGAAATCTCGGTCTGGGCGAAGGCCGGGGCGGATAGTGCGGCCATCAGCGCGGCGGTGCCGGTCAGCAGCGTAACTTTTTTCATGTCTTCCTCACGAGCTGAGTTTTATTGTTCTGGAAGCCTGACGATCGCCAGAGCATCTCTCCAGAGCATCTCTGCGGAATATGAAGTAATCCCGCCCTGTCCGGGTTCATAGACCCGCCAAGAACGTCCCTTGATGTCGTAAAAGTGTGGAAACAACCCGGGACGTGACCTATGCGGTTTTCCGCCGAAACATCACCTTGAACAGGTAAAAAGGAACCATTTCGAAAGTTGCGGAAGCTATTGAAACGCCACGCGGAAGTTGAATTTTCCGGAACGTCATCCTGCAAGAAAGCAGGCAGCGGCTTTGCAACAAATCCGTGACTGCCCGGAATTCGCACAATCCCTTAAGGCACGGCAGCGGCGAAAGTTGTTGCAGAATAGACACGCTTCGCAGCACTTTCGCACCAAGGAAGCAAATCCGCCTTTTCAGTCCCGGCGCCGTTTCGATGCAGGAGAAACCGCAACGGCGGGTTTCAGGCGGCCACCCGTCCACGCCCTGCGCCCCGAGGAAGGCGGCGGCGTCTCGGCCTCGGCCATCACGGCAATCGCGAACTGGACGCCCGCAAAGACGATGGTGTTGAAGACGATCATCATGATCACGGCCAGCCAGCCCACGCTGCTGTTCAGGATCAGATGCCGCAGATGCGCCACATCCAGCGCCAGCAACGCTGCGACGAAGCAGCAGGACAATGCAACGCCGATCAGGACGCTGCGGATATAGACGCGGACCATCTTGGGCATGACGCACCTCTGTTTTCCCGGCAGGCCCCGAATATAGGATGCCCGCGCGAAACTTGCAGCGGAAATCTGCGCGTCAGAACGCCTCGGGGCGCAATTCCCGTGCCACATGGTCCAGCACGGCGTTGACGAACTTCGGTTCCCGTCCCTCGGGGAAGAAGGCTTCGGCAAGGCGGACATATTCGCTGATGACGACCCGGGGCGGGGTCTGCGGCGTGACCAGTTCGGCCCCGGCGGCGCGGAACAGGGCGCGCAGTACCGGGTCGATGCGGTCGATGGGCCATTTGGCGACCAACCCGCGATCCGTCGCCTGGTCGATCCTGGACTGCCAGTTGACCGCCGCATCCACCACGCGGGTGAACAGGTTCTCATCGGCGGGCAGGTATCGCCCGTCCTCGTCCTCGGCCCCCAGGCGATGGATCTCGAACTCTCGCATGACGCGGTCGGCGGACTGGCCGGCGGCCTCCATCTGGTACAGCGCCTGCACGGCATAGAACCGCGCGCCGCTGCTGAGCGCCCGGCGATCCGCGCGCTTGTCGTTCGCCTTGTCTTCGTTCGGGTTCATGGTTCCGGCCTTGCAAAGAGACCGGCTGAAATGAACCGAAAGACGCCGGGCGTCAAGCCCCGCCGGCTTCTGCAAGCCGCGCGACATAGCGGGCCAGCGTGTCGATTTCCAGGTTGATCCCGTCGCCGACGGCGACATCGCCCCAGGTCGTGACCTGGCGGGTATGGGGGATCAGGTTGATGCCGAAACGGTTTCCGTCAACCTCGTTCACGGTCAGCGAAGTGCCGTTCAACGCCACCGACCCCTTGGGCGCGATGAAGCGCGCCAGGGCGGGCGGCGCCTCGAAGGTCAGGCGCAGGCTGTCGCCCTCGTCGTGCATGGCGACCACCTGGGCCACGCCATCGACATGCCCGCTGACGATATGCCCGCCCAGCTCGTCGCCCACGCGCAGCGCGCGTTCCAGGTTCAGGCGGCGCCCGACGGCCCAGCCATCCGCGCCGATATTGGTCTTGGACAGCGTCTCGGCCGAAATATCGACGGCGAACCAGCCGGGCGCCTTGTCCACCACCGTCAGGCAGACGCCGTCGCAGGCGATCGAGGCGCCCATGTCCACGGTGCCCATGTCATAGCCGCAACCGATCCTGGCGCGCATGTCGCCGCGCATTTCGACGGCAAGGACGGTTCCGATGTCGCTAATTATGCCTGTAAACACGCAAAAGCCCTTTCATTCGTGTGCAACCTAGGCGATAGCCTTTGATGGTGCAAGGTTTCCGGGTCTTTACGTCTTTTTCATCCTGCCATGCACAAGTGGCAGCAATTGGCGCGACGCATTTGACAAGGATTCGCAGGTGACCAAGGACCGTCACGATTTTCCGCCCGTGCGGAAACTTCCGCCCGATGAACCGGCACAGCGTGTCTTCCTGCTGCTGCAGGGTCCCCACGGGCCGTTCTTCGACCAGCTTGGTCGGCTGCTGCGGGCGGCCGGCTCGCAGGTCTGGCGCTGCGCCTTCAATGCGGGGGATGAATTCTTCTGGTCCGACAAGGATCACAGACCGTGTGAAAACCCGGAGGAATTGCAGGGAACTCGGTCCGTTTGTTCTGCTCGTCATCTTGTGCG
>NZ_WMBT01000036.1 GCF_009708075.1 Paracoccus lichenicola
CAGGGCAGGGCGACCAGGACCGGCGGGCGAGGGACTGGCTCGGGACGAGACAGGCATCCGCCCGCCGCAGCCGGGAGCATCGCCCTGACCAGCTCGGGTGGAGGCCGGCTTGCCGGCCGGAACCGGGGACGCGACCCGAAGGGGGACGCCCTGTTTAGTCGAGGAACAGGGCTGAAACCTGCATCAGAAGACCAAGGCCCGTGGTCAGGATGAACAAAGTAGCCACGCCGCTCCCGCCTGACTGCTCATCCTTCTTCGATCCATCATCGCTTGGCACGGTTGCGCCTCCGCAGCAGGGACATCCCCCGCCGAGATAGCTGTCTCTCCCGCATGAAATGCAATCAAATCCCATTTCATATCACCTTTCCAAATCGGCTCTGGATGGCTTCAAGACGCCAGCAAATATCGTGAGTCCTGCACCAGCTTTGGCACTTCATCCGCAGGTTTCGTGCTCTTTTCCAAGAGGGATGCCGCTGCATCAACACAAGGAGCCTATTTCTACATGGAGCGCGAGGCGGTCGAGGAGGGCGCGCACATGATGGACGTACTTGCTGCTGGCCTCGAACAGGTGTCAACCCCGGACGGACGCACGCGAAAGCAGATCGAAGCGGCGGATGGCGGGAAGCCGTAGGAGGGTCAACTGTGGTTTCTGAACAGGTTCAAAAAGCTATAATTGGGATTAATGTGAGCCCCCAAAGCGTGGAAGCATTTTTCCCATTTTCCCTCGGTGAGAACTTAGGTTACGTGCTTTCATTATCCGATGCATTTGATGTACGGGCAGATAGTGCAGGTACTCGTATCGTCGGGCTTAAGGATCGCTAGCTCACATCGCGACTAGGTCTCCAGCATGTCGCGAAGAGCCATTCGTCCACGCCGCGGAAATCAGTAGGACAATGCTGTTGCAGCAAAGCGAGTTTGCCCCTGCGCCTAACAGCATGCGGTGAGTTACTCAGCAGCCTCAAGGCGGAAACCTGCTGCATCATCCGTGTGTCATCAGCAACACCCTAAAGCTGTCGCGTGCTGCGTCAGGTGGGCTTTAGGGTCCACTAAGTGAGTCTTTGGTGCGATGTTCTAAACTCAAATGCCGTCAGCCGAACGCGCTTGAACTTGAGGAGCGATGCGAGCACGCACCTCGTCGTAGATCTCGATCTCACCCGGCATTGAAATCGTCACGGCTAAACCAAAGGGTATCTCCTCATCAACTGGTGCGCCTTGATCAGGGTCGCGCTGCACGACAAGGGGGATTGTCATGTTAGGCACGACGACCGGCGCATTTGTCCCATACCAGCGGCGTGAACTGACGGTCCCGCGATTACTCTGGTTTTCGTCCGGATGCCAACTATCACCAGAGACAGAGAGCGCCTCTATCTCGGCTGGCGTAAGGATCTTCAGGCGACAGCTGCGGTAACTCTTCCGGCCTGGCAGAACTGGCGAAAACCACGCGACGGTCGCTGACAGGTTGTGCGGTCGCGCCTTACCGCCGATTGCCACAGGAACCGGCACGTCGATGCTTGCGATGCGATTAGCTCCCAGAAGCCCTGTTGCGAAAAACGTCGCCCGATCCGCAGCGCACGCAACCGCGTCGTCAGCATCGACATAGCCGTAGCCTAGGAAGCGCCGAATGTTATCCTTTTGCTTGGAGGCTTGGCCGCGACCAACCGGGCCAAGGGTTCTCTTGATGAGTTCGGCGGTATCCCTTGGCCATTGCGCCGGATGGACCAAAAGGGCCTTCAGCAGGACTGCGCGCTGTATGGGGGGCAAGCGCAGAAACGCATCCCCGTAGGCAGACTCGAGCGCATCGTGGATGCGGTGACACGTCCGCGACGCAAGCGCCGCTGCTGCGCTGGTTCCATTCGAATAACCGTCAAGATTCTCTCGACCAGCCCTTGGCGGCGCCGCAACCTTGAGACCTGCTCCGCGCGAGGCTTGTGCCGGACGGATGTCAATGTGCCGGTGATTGCCAACACAGGTCATGTGCTCTCGGCTGCCGGGCATCAAAATGTCCGGCTTGACCGATCTGGCAAAGCCCGGTCCGAGGCTGCTTGATGGGTTCGCCGCCACATGAGCCGGGAAGGGATCGATCAAGGATCGCGCCAACCCGCGCTCAGCAGGACCAACGGCGTCAACGTTTCCGGCACCGACCGTAATCCCGTTCACCGTCTCTGCTGGCGATAGCATGCGGCGGTCCGCCATGACACCATGCAGGGTCTCGACCATTGATTTTGCGCGGCTTTCTGCGTCAGCATCCTCGTAGTCCCGGCTGGTTGCATAGGTCGGCATGCCGAACGGGGAGACCTGATTGCCTGCGCTCACGACAAAGAGCAGGCCGAAGCGATATGCCAAGCGGTCGAGCAGGCGGGCCCAGGGCGAAAGGTGGTTATGGAATGGCCGGTATTGATTGCCGAGAGAGAGATTGACGATCACGATCCCAGGGCGCTGCTGGCGCAGCCTGGTGACTGCGAGGTAGATCATGTCGACAATGAGCCTGTCGGGCGGGAAGGCATCATTGTTCCCTAAAACGGGAATCATGTGGATCTTTCTCGGCAGTGGGACCTCGCCGCGATTGAGATCCCCGTGAATGACGAGGGATGCCATCGCTGTTCCATGCGCCCGCGACGCCACCAAGGCGTCCGGCTCGAGATCGAAGGGGTCGTCGAGGTCAATATGGGCGGCCAGCCGCTTGTGGCCACTGACCGGAACGCCGTCGAGCACCGCGAGGATCGGCTCACCGAGTTCCTCGATCTGAGCCTCGGCCTGCGGGCTGTCCTCAGGATCGCTAATCTCAACGGTTGTGGCCTCGGACTGTGGACGGATGTGCATCACCGTGTCCAAACCAGCGATCCCCTCAATTCGCCGTTCGATGATTTCGCGCACGGCCCAAGCCGGGATATCGGCAAGGAGTGCATGGTAGGAAATGTCGGGCAAACGGGAGCGAGATAGAACCTGCCCCCCTCGCGCCGTCAGCGCTTGCGTCGTCTCCTCTTCACTGAGCCGAGCGGCCGCTTCATTAGCCCTGAAAACCAGTTCGATCTCCAGTCGGATCAAATCATTGTCCTGGTGGCCGTCGAGAATTGAGGAGAGAAAGCTTCGATCTGACTGTTGAACGCGGTCGTCTGGTCCCCAAACGCGCAAGTCCCGGAGGTGTTCGAATACATTCGCCCAAGGCGTTTCCCCTCTGACCAGTTGTCCAGACTGCCAACGCCGCCAAAGTGATTCAAGGTTGCGCAATGCCACCATGTCAGGGACCAGAAGGTAGGCGACAGGTTGCTTGTCTTGTTCGTCGCCGTCGAGTTCTTCCTCATCCACCAGTTCCAGCCCGCCCACCTGACGGATGGACGCGGCAAACGAATTGATCGTGCCGCGGACTTCGAACACCAACAGCCGTTCTGGCGCAAGGGCGGCAGGGTCCGCACGCAGTTCAAGCGCACCATTGCCGCGCGAGAGAATTTCGGCAAGGCGTGTGAACTTTGGGCCGAATGCGCCGGTCTGACGGTCTCGCGGAAAGGTATCTGGCGAGGGAACGGGTCGGGCGCGGCCTATTGGGCGGGGCTGATCAGCTCTCGGCGTCAGTCTTAGAAGGGGTTTTGTTGGGTCGCTCGGCATTTATAAACCCTGGTGTAACGCGCGAAGCCCAAAGATCCAGTTCCGCGCGCAATGCCTCATCAACCGAAACCTCCCCTAAACCAAGAATCTGCCGCCGCCTGACATTCTGGCAGAAGTCGAGAGCCTCTGCGTAGCTCACATCGCCAAGGCGACCGGCAAGTCGGCTCAGCGGCATTGTCGGTGCATCTGGCCAACCAGAAATGATCCGGTTCAGAAACACCGTAATCTCGTTTTTCTTGGGCGCCGGAAATGCTAGCCGCATCTGGAAACGGCGCCAAACAGCGCGATCGAGCAGCTCGCCATGGTTGGTCGCCGCGACCACAATAACGTAGCTAGGAAGCTGGTCGAGCTGCATGAGCAGGAAAGAAACAACCCTTTTAATCTCTCCCGTTTCATGTGTATCGCCGCGTTCCTTGCCGATGGCATCGAACTCATCGAAGAACAGAACACTCGGAGTCGTTCGCACATAGTCAAAGAGTTTGCGGAGCCGGGCGTTCGTCTCACCGAGGTAGCTGCCGATCAAGGCGTCATATCTGACAACAAAGAAAGGCAAGCCCAAGCCCTCTGCCACCGCCTCGGCGAACGATGTCTTGCCATTACCCGGGGGACCCGACAGCAACACCCGGTGCCGCGGTTCATAGCCGCTCGCGCGCAGGACATCCGCTCTGCGGTGCTCCTCAAGAAGCTGACGGCCACTTTCTTTTGCCGGCAAAGGTAGCAGGAGGTCATCAAGCTGGAGCTGCGGCGTGACCTCGAGAATGGCCTCGCGCCCGTTCGGACCTGCCAAGTGAGGCGAGCTTACCGTAAGGGAAGGAGGTGTGACCGGGACGGCTGACAGGGCGCGCTGCATACGGTCGGCCACGATGAAGTGCTTCTTGGCGCGTTCTTCAGCAACCATCGCTTCGGTGGTAGAGCGCAGCATCTCACGATCGCCGGTCGCGCCCGCGCGAATCAAAGATACAAGAAGGTCGCTCCGCGACATATCAGACCTTAAGCTCCCCGCGATGCACGGCTTTTTCCTACAAGCAAACAGCAGGGGCGCAATACATTCCCCCGATTAACGTTTGCAAGCTGCAGCCCGAAAGCAACCGTGACAGTTGAAACCTTAGCATCCGTAAGCTCGACAAGGAATCCCCAATGGTGCCCGCCGTGTCTTCAATCGCTGAAGTGTGGTGTTGCCTCCATGCGGATCGCCTAGGCACGTGCGGACCATCAACGCTGCACCTGCTAACGTCCGCTTCGTCCCGTATCTCTGCCGGACGCTGGCTGCGTTAGTCCCTTGCTCCCCCCTGTGGTCGGCCGACAGGAAACATATCCTCGCCGTAATAGTGCAGCTTGACGTGATGGCTGCGGCAGAGCCACCGCACGTTCAAGGGCTCGTCGTATCGGTCGTGATGGGCATCCACCCTGGCAGCGCCGCAGACCTCGCACCCCTGCTTTTCCAATGCGCCGGACGACAGTGCCCGCTGGACTGCGAGATGAGCTTGATACTTCGGCAGGTTGGTGCGTCGCCAGTTCGTCTGGCGGGTCTCGCTTTTCAGGGACGGTGGTCGTGGGGGCTTTGGATCATCTGTCATCACGCCACCGCCGCCTGCCGGCCCAAGGTGCGATACACGGTCGGCCGCGAGATTGAGAACACCTCTGCCAGATCACTGATGGAATACTCTCCGGTGTCATACATGCGCCGCAGCTCCTGCTGCTGGCGATCCGACAACTTCGGCTTCTTGCCCCGCAGCTTGCCCTTGGCTCGGGCCACAGCCATGCCCTCACGGGTCCGCATTCGGATCAGGTCGGCCTCGAACTCGGCAAAGGTCGCCAGGATGTTGAAGAACAGCTTGCCCATTGGGTCGGTCGGATCATGGATTGAGGTGCCAAGCTGAAGCTTGATCCCGCGCGCGGCCAGATTGTCGGCAATGTCGCGGGCGTCGGGGACGGAACGCGCCAAGCGGTCCAGCTTTGGCACGACCAGCGTGTCACCTTCCCGCAAAGCTGCAAGCGCCTGATCCAGACCAGGGCGGGCGCGGTTCGTGCCGGTAAAGCCGTGGTCGGTGTAGATGCGATCGGAAGCAACTCCGAAGCTGACAAGGATACCCTTCTGCGCAGCAAGATCCTGTTTGTCGGTGGAACAGCGGGCGTAGCCGATCAAAATCTGTGTCATGGCCTAATCTGTAACAGTAGCCGCCCCTTCATTGCAAAAAATATCGGACCATTCATCTGAGATTTCGCTCCGCCAGCAAATGCTGATCCTCAAGGGGCCTGTTCATGGGTAACCTGACCGTCCTCTCAACGATGCTGGGTGGCGCACGGCATTTCTGAGATCATAAACGTACTGTATGGAGCGTGCCGGGCTGCACTTCTAGGGTCAGTCCCTATAAACATCAGATCCAAAATATGACGATGGCTGCGAGGATGATGGCGTTGAGGAAGATGTCTCCGCATCTTTCGTAGCGGGTAGCAACGCCGCGCCAGTCCTTCAGGCGGCCAAAGGCATTCTCGATGCGGTATCGCTTTCTGTAGAGGCGCTTGTTGTATCTGGCAGGTTTCTTGCGCTTCTTCCGGGGCGGGATGCAGGGACAGATGCCACGGTCTTCGAGGCCATCGCGCAACCAGTCGGCATCATACGCCTTGTCACCCAGGAAATGCTTGGCTGGCGGCAGATGGCGCAAAAGCACGAGTGCGCCACGACTGTCGGCCATCTGACCCGGCGAGAGGAAGAAGTTCAGCGGCCGGCCCTTGCCGTCGCTGAGCATGTGCAGCTTGGAGTTCAGGCCGCCTTTCGTGCGTCCGATCGCCCGCGGACGATCCCCTTTTTTCGAAGGCTGGCCGCGGTGCGGTGCGCCTTCAGGAATGTGCTGTCGATCAGCAACGTATCTCTCTGAGCGCCTGGCCGCGCCAGTTCCTGAAATATCTTGGCAAAGATGCCCATCCGGGACCACCGGGCGAACCGGTTATACAGGGTCTTGTAGGGGCCATAGACTGCGGGAGCGTCTTGCCAGCGAAGACCGTATCGCTTGACGTAGATGATGCCGCTAAGCACCTTGCAGTCGTTGGATCGCGCGCGCCCTCGCACCTTGGGTAACCACCCGGTTTGCACCGCAGCCATTTTGCATTGACAGGCGTTGATGATGTCGTGTCTCGCACCAC
>NZ_WMBT01000037.1 GCF_009708075.1 Paracoccus lichenicola
AAAAACAAAGTAGGGTTGCCTTGAGGGGCTAACTTAAAGCTCGTGATCGTGGCCCCTGTCGCGCTCCCGCCTTGCGGCCCGCTCCAACTCCCATTCGTGCGCTTTGCGCTCCTGGACTAATGTCAGCGTTCTTTCAGCAACGCGTTCACCTGCTGCACCAAGTGCGTGGTTGAGGCGGTCTGCTTGGCTAAGGCCGCGTTCAAGTTCTCCAAGCCCGCGCTCAAGCGCTGCTGTGTGGCCTCGATCTGCGACAAGCGGGCCTCGATCGCTGATTGTCGCTGCGAGATGCGCTGCGACCATGCGCCCACCTTCTTCGAATATTCCTCGGACGCGCTCTCCGATTGATCGAACTCGTTCGCCAAGAGCCTGAACTGTTCGAGCAAGGCGCGCTCCAATGCCGTGAGCTGGTCCATGGCTCAGTCCCCATTCTTCATATGCAGGCAAATCGCTTTCCGCCCCGAGGGCGTGGTGCATTGCAGCGGGGTCGCGTTCTCGGGCACCACCAGGTAGCTCTGCCCCTCGCTCTGGAACGTCTCCAAGGGCATGTCCTCCACCACCCTCAAGGGCTGGCTCGAGCGCCAAAGCAAGAAGCCGGTCAGCATCAAGCTCACGATCAGCGCGCCCCAGGTCAGCCCCAAGATCCATTTCAGCTGTGGCAGCGCGCTCCTGATCCCATGCGTGGCTCGGGCGATAGCGATCTCGATTTCGGTCAGCTCGGTGCTCACGCTCGCGCTCACACGCTGCGAGAGCTTCTGCAGCTCGCTCTCGGTCAAGGCCGCGATCTCGGCCGTCTGGCTCTCCAACCTCTCGTGCAGCCGCTCGGCCAAGCTCCGCGTCATCGTTCCAGTCCTTCTCGTAGATGCGGCCCCTGAGCCGCAGGCGCTCGTCGGTGTCGGGATCGCGCACCGTCACGTAGTCCTTGCCTGCCCGCGTGACCTCCAGCCCGGCCTCGGTCAGCGCATCGACCAGGCTGACACGGTCATGCACCGCCCCCCGCTCGATCAGCCCCACCACATAGCCGTGGACGGCCTCCTTGCCCTCTTTCAGGTGGAATCCGTGCTGCGCCCAAGGCGGCGACAGCTCGAAGGCCACTTCCCGCGCCCGCGCCGGATCATCCGGGCGCGCCCAGCCATGCTCCAGGTTCAGTGCGTCCCGCAGGGTGGAAAAGCTCCGCTCCCAGCCGGGCGGCGCGATGTTGAGCGCCCGCCCGGAGGCCAGCTCCATGCGCGGGGTCACGAAGTGCAGCTCCACCCGCCCACCCTCGGTGTGCTGGTGCCGCACCCAGGAGATGTCGAACTGATCGACATCGAGGCCGGCGAAGGCAAAGGCTTCGAAGGCGTCCATCGCGGCCTCCTGCTCGATCACAGTGGGCGCATCCTCGGGCGCGAAGGACAACACTCCGTGCGTGTAGGTCCACTGCCGCCCGATGCTGTCGATCAGCTCCTGCGTCCGCGCCAAGTCGCCCCGCACCACCTCCGGCGGGCAATGCTCCCGGCCTTGGCGCTCCGCATCGACTAGGTAGCTGCACACCGCGCCCCCGCCGCCGCGCCCGCCGCTGGTGAACTTGATGAGCATTAGCCGCGCTCCGGCGGATCGGCCCGCGTATGCGCCGCCCGAAGCGCCCCAAGATCCCGGTCGATCTCGATCAGCCGCGACAGCAGCGCGGTTGCTGTCACCGGCTCGTGCCGGTTGGCGGCCCGCGCGAGCTGGTTGAGGTTGTTCCCGATCCGCGCCAGCTCTCGCAAAAGCTCAGGCGCGACCGGCGGCACCTCCCGCCGCGTCCGCAGCCGCAAGCCGCCCAAGGACGCCCGGATCAGCTCTGACAGGCTCATGCCCCGGCTCGCCGCCAATGCCTGCCATCGCGCCCGCTCGGCCGCGCTGGCCCGCAGCTTGATCCAACGGGCAGGCTCGGAAGCAGCGGAAGGGTCGTTGGCCATGAGGCAGGCTCCAAAGAGTGCAGGGGGATCGCCCCTGCCGGGGTTCGGGGCTGGTCCCGCCGTGCCAAAGGTGCGGGCCGGGGGTTTGAAGGGGGCGGCACGCCCCCTCACCAGCGCGAGTGGACAGGGCAAGGCAAAGCCTTGTCGTGGCCACGAGAGTATGCTGGCGAAGAAGTCAGTTTGCAAGATTGACACTGCCGGGTTAGACAGCGTCCAAGCAGCTGATCGGTCTGGAATTGATATACTAACGCGGTATATACTCCGTTAGTATCTGTGGGGATGAGCTATGAACACCAAAGCCGTATTCACGATGAAGCTGGAACCGGATCTGCGGGAGAGCTTCATGGCCGAAGCCGCAGCCGCTGACCGTCCTGCATCGCAGGTCGTTCGTGAGCTGATGCGCGACTACATCGAGCAGCGCCGCCATGAGCGGGCCTACAGCGAGTATCTGGGTCGCAAGGTGGACAAGGCTCGCGCGTCGATGCTGAACGGCCAGGGACGCAGCCACGAGGCCGTGGAAGCCGATTTTGCGGCCAGGCGGGCCAAACTCGCCGAAGGCTCCGCGTGATCGTTCTCTGGGCGCCTGAAGCCGAGCAGGACCGCGCTGACATCATGGATTACATCGCGGCCGACAGCCCGTCTGCCGCGATCCGTATGGACCAGCTGTTCGGGGAAGCCGCAGCTCGGCTGGCAGATCACCCCTTCATGGGAAAGCCGGGCCATATTCCCGATACCCGCGAGCTGATCCCGCATCCCAGCTACCGCCTGGTCTACACCGTCAACCAGGACACGATCTGGATATTGGCCCTCGTCCATACTGCCCGCCTTTGGCCCTGATCGCTGGCTAGGACAGAAGGACTTGGCCGCGCACCTGTCCACCCTCTGCCCGCAATGGAGCGCCATTCATGGAGATTTCTGAGCAAGAGTTTCAGTCTGCCGTTCGCCAAGGCGAGGAGCTGCGCCGCAACGGCTATGCCGTCAGTGCCGAATATGACGCCCGCCAGAACCGCCTCGTGGTGGGCCTGAGCAGCGGCGTCACCATCATGGTCCCGGTGCATCTTGTTGAAGATCTGGCCGGTGCCGATCCGGTCGATCTGGCCGAGATCGAGATCACCCCGTCGGGCCTTGGGCTGCATTGGCCCAGATTGGATGCGGACGTTTACGTTCCCGGCTTCATGAAGGGCATCTATGGGACGCGCCGCTGGATGGCCGCGCTGCTTGGCGCGGAAGGGGGCAAGTCGTCCTCCCCCGCCAAGGCCGCGGCCGCACGGACCAACGGCGCCAAGGGCGGCAGGCCCCGCAAGCAGGCGTGAGGGTTCCGCAGCGCCTCTAGGACTCTCTCCAAGCCTTGGTGCCTGGTCTGACCCTCACAGGGCGCCACCGGCCCTCTGGCACAGCCTCGCCACGTCCTTGTTCCCCAGCATGTCCCATCCGTGCAGTACGACCTGACGGACGATCTGCGCGCATCAGTGCACTAAGACTCTTAGGATATATGGATACGCTGGTGCATTTTGGCCGTTTCGGCCTTGCTGGGCTGAGAAAAACAGAAATTGACAGTTGGCTGGTGGCCAACTAAAGTTGGCTGGTGGCCAACTATCGAGGCGAGGGATGGGCAGGATTTCACTTCACGAACTGCGGCGGATGGGGGTGTCTGTCGAAGACATCGAAACGGCCAAGGTCACGCAACTGGCGCAGCGCCGGACAGGCTCTCCGGTGCAGTCCATCGGCGTCATTGTCGGGGCAGCAGAACAGCGCCAACGCATGAACCCGAACCCGCCTGCCGATCTGACCGCCCGCGCAATGCGCAAGCGCGGTGTTTACGACCAGGCGGCGCTCCTGCTCGATCAGCAGGCTCTCCGGGAGAACAGCCCCGAACGCGCCGCAATGGCGCGGAAGGCCGCTCTGGCGGCCAAGGAACTGTCCGTCAGCAATCAGATTGAGTTTGACTTCTTCGGAGGAGGCAACGTGTCCATTGCATTCCAGTACCAGGACGCCGTGACCGAACGCCTGTTTGCGGCGGCGAAAACGCCTGCGCAGGCGTTTCACGCGCAGGCGGTGCTCTGGCAGATCACCCGCAACCTCGCGTGGCAGTCCTACGAATGCACCAAGACCGCTGCCGACCTGTGTGAGGTGATGCGAACCGACAAAGGAGATATGGCTCGCGCTCTGGACCTTCTGGAGCAGGTGGGGGCCATCCGGCGGATGAAGCGTGGGCGGGTGAAGATCATCACCGTGACGCCAGAAGGGGCATTCCGGGGCAACGTGAACAGCCACGCGCAAGCTGTTGAACGCTACAAGCTGGACGTGATTGAGGGCGGTAAGTCCGACCAGACCCCCGAGTAGCCGACCGGTCGGCTACCGGTTCCGGAAACCGATACCGACCACCCTGCCGACCGGCCCCGACCACCCAAGGAACCACCGTGCCGCTGACGCTGAACCAGGCTGCCAAGACCTGCGGCCGCTCCAAGTCTACCCTTCTGAATGCCATCAATAGTGGGCGCATGAGCGCGCCCAAGGATGATCGGGGTCGCTACGCCATCGACCCGGCAGAGTTGCACCGTGCGTTTTTCTTCCAAGCTCCTGACCGGTCGGCCGACCGGTTCCCGGAACCGCAACCGACCACCCATGAGAACCACCAGACCACCCTGACCGACCAAGGCCTAAAACGAGAAGTCGAGTTGTTGCGCGAGATGCTGGGCAAGGCCGAAGCCAATGCCGACCATTGGCGCGCATTGGCCGAGCGTCAGCAGGCGCTCCTGGAAGACAAGCGGCCCAAGGAACCGCGCAGCCTCCTTCAGCGCATCCTCGGCCGATAAGTTAGCTTGGCGCTGTTTAGGACTAGGGTGCAGTAGTCCCCGCCCGCCCGCTCGGATCAGAGCGGGCTGTAGGGCGGGCGGGGGCTAGAGCCTCGATCACTCGGCATTCGGATACCCTACCTCGTCTACATTCGCTGACCATTCGGGCCAGTTCATCCTGCAAGAGAAGCAGGCGGGCAATCCGGCTTTCGACTGCCTCAAGCTGCTCTTGGGCAATGCGGCTCGCATCCTCGCATGATGCTTCCGGCCGTTCTTGCAAGGCGAGCAGGATGCGGATGCTTGGCAGATCGAAACCAAGCTCGCGAGCATGGCGGATAAAGCCCAGGCGCTCGGCATCGGCGGGGCTGTAGGTGCGCCGTCCGTTCGGCTGGCGGGCAGGCTTGGGCAAAACCCCAATGCGCTCATAGTAACGGATCGTCTCGATGTTCACGCCCGTCTGCCGGGATAAATCGCCGATCTGCATCTTTTGCCTTGCTCCTGTAGTCGCTACAGGTTGTAGCAGGGCAAGGCTAAAGTTTCGAGGATCGACGAATGGCCGCTGCAACCGACACAATCCGCTATCACGTTACGGGCATGGACTGCGCGTCCTGCGCCGCCAAGATCGAGGGCGCGGCCCGCAAGGTTGAAGGCGTGGACGAGGTGAAGGTGTCGATTGCCTCGCAGATCATGACGCTCAATGTCGATGATCCGCAGACGCGGCTTCCTGCTATTGAGCAGGCAGTGACAAGCCTGGGTTATCAGCTTGATCGCATAGGCCAGCCCAAGGTGGCCGGGGCGGAAACCGATGAGGATGACGACAAGATCCCTGACCTGTCGCACGTCACCCCAGCCTACAAGCGCGCACTCTGGATCGTTGTCCTTCTCAATGTCGGCTATGGCGTGATCGAGATTTTCGGCAGCTTTCTGTCGGGTTCGCAGGCGCTACAGGCGGACGCGCTCGATTTCGTGGGCGATGGCCTGATTTCCTTCCTCGGCCTCATTGCGGTGGGCTGGGGCCTCGCGGCCCGCGCCAAGGCGGCGCTGCTGCAAGGCGTGTTTCTGGGCCTGCTCGGCCTTGGCGTGATTGGCTCGACGCTCTACCGCGTCTTTGTCGAGCATGAGCCGGAAACCCTCCTGATGGGTGGCTTCGCGGTCGTGGCCTTCATCGTCAATGTGGCCGCTGCCCTTGTGCTGCTGCCCCACCGCAAGGGCGATGCCAATATGCGTGCAGTCTGGCTGTTCTCGCGCAACGACGCGATTGGCAACCTTGCCGTGGTCGTCGCGGCTGTCCTCGTCTGGGCGCTTAGCTCGTCCTGGCCTGACCTTCTGGTGGCCTTCGCCGTCGCGGGCCTGTTCCTGCAATCGGCGTGGTCGATCATCCGGGATGCGCGCTCCGATCTCAAACAGGCTGGCCGTGCATGAAAACGGCTAGGCCTGCACTCATCATCGCCTTTGGAGCCGCGCTCGATCTTGCTGCAAAGCTATGGGCGCGCACCTCTCTCGAACCCTACGGCGCGGCAACCGACTTTCTGCCCTTTGTCGCGCTGCGTCTGACCTTCAATCAGGGGGTTTCGTTCAGCCTGTTCTCATTCGAGGGTGAGACTGCGCGGCTTGTGCTGCTGCTCGCCACGGCCGCATTGACAGCGAGTTTTGCGCTATGGGCTTTTAGATCGCAGGGCTTGGAGCGCATTGCTGCCTCTTTCATTGTGGCGGGGGCGCTCGCCAATGTCATTGACCGTGCGGTGTATGGAGTGGTGACCGATTATCTCGATCTGCACTTTGGGGCATGGCACCCCTTTGTGTTCAATCTTGCAGATGTATGGATCACGGCCGGGGCTATCTCATTGTTCTTCTGCCAATTCAGCCAAAAACAAAGTAGGGTTGCCTTGAGGGGCTAACTTAAAGCTCGTGATCGTGGCCCCTGTCGCGCTCCCGCCTTGCGGCCCGCTCCAACTCCCATTCGTGCGCTTTGCGCTCCTGGACTAA
>NZ_WMBT01000038.1:0-2500 GCF_009708075.1 Paracoccus lichenicola
TGGCGCAAATGCAAACAGCGCCCTGAGGGGCGCTGTTTTGTCTGGCTTGCAGAGGTGGTTGCGGGGGCAGGATTTGAACCTGCGGCCTTCAGGTTATGAGCCTGACGAGCTACCGGGCTGCTCTACCCCGCGCCATGGTTGTCCTGGATCGGAAGGGGGTTTTTCATCGGTTCGGAGGGATAGGCGTTTCTTTCCAGGTCTGGCGGTGACCTACTCTCCCACGTCTTGAGACGCAGTACCATCGGCGCGGCGGCACTTAACGGCCGAGTTCGGGATGGGATCGGGTGTTTTGCTCGCGCTAGGGCCACCAGACCGGGAAAGAAACGCTCAGCGTTCCGCGACCCTTTCGGGTGCGGGATGTTGTCCAAGGATGCGTTGGAAGATTTCAGCTTTGTGCGCCTGCGCGCACGGAAGTCTGTCTTCTTCCGGATCAAATCAAGCCTATCGAGCCATTAGTACCGGTCAGCTGAACGTGTTGCCACGCTTACACCTCCGGCCTATCGACGTGGTGGTCTTCCACGGCTCTCAAGGGAGACCTTGTTTTGAGGGGGGCTTCACGCTTAGATGCCTTCAGCGTTTATCCTGTCCGGACATAGCTACCCTGCACTGCCGTTGGCACGACAACAGGTCCACCAGTGGTCCGTCCACCCCGGTCCTCTCGTACTAGGGGCAGCTCCTCTCAAGTCTCCAACACCCACGGCAGATAGGGACCGAACTGTCTCACGACGTTCTAAACCCAGCTCACGTACCTCTTTAAATGGCGAACAGCCATACCCTTGGGACCTGCTCCAGCCCCAGGATGAGATGAGCCGACATCGAGGTGCCAAACGATGCCGTCGATATGGACTCTTGGGCATCATCAGCCTGTTATCCCCAGCGTACCTTTTATCCGTTGAGCGATGGCCCTTCCACTCGGGACCACCGGATCACTATGGCCGACTTTCGTCTCTGCTCGACTTGTCAGTCTTGCAGTCAGGCTGGCTTTTGCCATTGCACTCAACGAGCGATTTCCGACCGCTCTGAGCCAACCTTCGCGCGCCTCCGTTACTGTTTGGGAGGCGACCGCCCCAGTCAAACTCCCCACCACGCAGGGTCCCGGACCCGGATGACGGGCCGCGGTTAGACATCAGAACAGCGAAGGGCGGTATCTCAAGGACGGCTCCACGGGAACTGGCGTCCCCGCTTCAAAGCCTACCGCCTATCCTGCACATCGCAATCCTGATGCCAGTGCGAAGTTGGAGTAAAGGTGCATGGGGTCTTTCCGTCTAACCGCGGGAAGTCTGCATCTTCACAGACAGTTCAATTTCGCTGAGTCCACATTTGAGACAGCGGGGAAGTCGTTACGCCATTCGTGCAGGTCGGAACTTACCCGACAAGGAATTTCGCTACCTTAGGACCGTTATAGTTACGGCCGCCGTTTACCGGGGCTTCAATTCAAGGCTTGCACCTCTCCTTTTAACCTTCCGGCACCGGGCAGGCGTCAGACCCTATACGTCGTCTTGCGACTTCGCAGAGCCCTGTGTTTTTAGTAAACAGTCGCCACCCCCTGGTTTGTGCCCCCGGCCGACAGTTGCCTGCCAACCGGGCCTCCTTCTCGCGAACTTACGGAGGTATTTTGCCGAGTTCCTTAAATGTGGTTCTCTCAAGCGCCTTGGTATTCTCTACCAGTCCACCTGTGTCGGTTTAGGGTACGGTCTCGTGGAGGGCTGTTTCCAGGAACCGCTCAGCTGCAAGGTCAATCCGTTAAGACCTCACAACACCTGCGATCCGTCACCATCTCCTGGCCCAGGACTATTAACCTGGTTCCCATCGACTACGCCTTTCGGCCTCGCCTTAGGGGCCGGCTCACCCTGCTCAGATTAGCTTTAAGCAGGAACCCTTGGACTTTCGGCGAGGGGGTCTCTCACCCCCTTTGTCGCTACTCATGTCAACATTCTCACTTCCGATCACTCCACCGGATGCCTCACGGCCCGGCTTCACAGTCGGAACATCGCCTCCGTCACGCCCGAAGACGCGAAAGAGGCGGCGCTCCATATCACGGAACGCTCCGCTACCACGCACCCCGAAGGGTGCATCCAAAGCTTCGGCTCGTGGCTTGAGCCCCGTTACATCTTCGCCGCAAGACCTCTTGATTAGACCAGTGAGCTGTTACGCTATCTTTAAAGGATGGCTGCTTCTAAGCCAACCTCCTGGTTGTTTTGGAAGTCTCACATGCTTTCCCACTTAGCCACGAATTGGGGGCCTTAGCTGTTGGTCAGGGTTGTTTCCCTTTCCACGACGGACGTTAGCACCCGCCGTGTGTCTCCCGGATAGTCCTCTCGGGTATTCGGAGTTTGCTTAGACTCAGTAAGGCTGTGGGCCCCCATCATCCATGCAGTGCTCTACCCCCCGAGGGATACGTCCGAGGCGCTACCTAAATAGCTTTCGCGGAGAACCAGCTATCTCCGAGTTTGATTGGCCTTTCACCCCTAGGCACAAGTCATCCCGACCTTTTTCAACA
>NZ_WMBT01000039.1 GCF_009708075.1 Paracoccus lichenicola
TTTCGCAAGTACATCGGCGGCAGTCCGACGAACATCGCCTGCGGGACGGCGCGGTTGGGGCTCAGGTCGGGGCTGATCACGCGGGTGGGGGACGAGCACATGGGGCGGTTCATCCGCGAGCAGCTGGTGCGCGAGGGGGTGGACGTGCGGGGCGTGGCGACCGATCCCGCGCGGCTGACGGCGCTGGTGATCCTGGGGATCCGGGACCGGGAACAGTTCCCGTTGATCTTCTATCGGGCCGACTGCGCGGACATGGCCTTGTGCGAGGACGACATTGATGAATCCCTGATCTCCGAGGCCCGCGCGGTGCTGGCGACGGGGACGCATCTGAGCCATCCGCGCACCGAGGCCGCGGTGATCAAGGCGCTGGAGCTGGCCCGCAAGCACGGGGCGCGGACGGCGCTCGACATCGACTACCGCCCGAACCTGTGGGGGCTGGCGGGGCACGGGGACGGCGAAAGCCGCTTCGTGGAAAGCGCGGCGGTGACGGCGCGGCTGCAAGGGACGCTACACCGCTTCGACCTGATCGTGGGCACCGAGGAGGAGTTCCACATCGCCGGCGGGACGACCGACACGGTTGCCGCCCTGCGGGCGGTGCGCGCGGTGAGCGATGCCACCCTTGTGTGCAAGCGGGGCGCGGCGGGCGCGGTGGCCTTCACGGGCGCCATTCCGGACACGCTGGACGCGGGCGAGGCGGGACCGGGCTTTCCCATCGAGGTGTTCAACGTGCTGGGGGCGGGAGACGGCTTCTTCTCGGGGCTGATGAAGGGCTGGCTCGATGGCGAGCCGTGGCCCCGCGCGCTGGAATACGCCAATGCCTGCGGGGCGCTGGCGGTTTCCCGCCACGGCTGCACGCCCGCCTATCCGAGCCTCGCGGAGCTGGAGTTCTTCCTGAAGCGCGGCGTGGTGCGCCCGGATCTGCGCAATGATGCAGAGCTGGAGCAGGTGCACTGGGCCACCAACCGCCACCGGCGCACCGGGGGCGACTGGTCCACGATGCGGGTCTTCGCCTTCGACCACCGGATGCAGTTGGAAGACCTGCCGGGATACACGCCCGCCAGGGGCGGCGCCTTCAAGGAGCTGTGCCTGCGCGCCGCGCTGCAGGTGCAGGCGGGCCGGGCGGGCTATGGCATCCTGTGCGACAACCGCATCGGGCGCGACGCGCTGCACGCGGCCTCGGGCACGGGCCTCTGGATCGGCCGGCCCGCGGAATGGCCCGGATCGCGGCCCCTGGCGCTGGAGCCGGAACTGGGTCTCGACTGCGGCGGCCTGGAAGGGTGGGCGCGCGAGAACGTGGTCAAGGTGCTGTGCTTCTGCCATCCCGACGACGACGAAGGCACCCGCGCGGCGCAGGAGGAGACGGTGAAGCGCCTGTGGGAGGCCGCGCGCAGGAACGACCTGGAGTTCCTGCTGGAGATCATCCCCTCGAAGGTCGGCCCGGTGGACAACGAGACGACGGCCACGCTGATCCGGCAGTTCTACGCGGCGGGGGTGTATCCCGACTGGTGGAAGCTGGAGCCGATGACGGAACCCGTGGCCTGGCGCAAGGCCATCGCCGCCATCGAGGCGCACGACCCCCACACCCGCGGCATCGTGGTGCTGGGCCTGGACGCCCCCGAGGCGGAGCTGGCCGAGAGCTTTGCCGTGGCCGCCGGCTTTCCGCTGGTGCGCGGCTTTGCCGTGGGGCGCACGATCTTCGGGGCGGTGGCGCGGGCCTGGCTGGAGGGCGATCTGGCCGACGAGGAAGCGGTGAACGAGATGGCGCGGCGCTACGCGCGGCTGTGCGGGCTGTGGGACAAGGCGCGGGCCAGCGCGCGGGTGGCGGCATGAACCGGCCGCTGAACGAAGGCCGTGCGCGGCCTGCCATGACGGAAGACGCGAAAGGGGCGGAGATGGGCGCGACGATCAGGCTGACGGCGGCGCAGGCGATGATGCGCTGGCTGTCGGTGCAGATGACGGAAGACGGCGAGCGGTTCGTCGAAGGCGCTTGGGCGATCTTCGGGCACGGCAACGTGGCGGGCATCGGCGAGGCGCTGCACGGGATCGGCGACGCCTTCCCGACCTGGCGGGGCCAGAACGAGCAGACCATGGCGCATGCCGCCATCGCCTTCGCCAAGGCCAAGGGGCGCAGGCGGGCGCAGGCCGTGACAAGCTCCATCGGGCCGGGGGCCACCAACATGGTGACGGCCGCCGCGCTGGCGCATGTGAACCGGCTACCGGTCCTCTTCATCGCGGGCGACGTGTTCGCCTCGCGCCGCCCCGATCCGGTGCTCCAGCAGGTCGAGGACTGGGGCGACGGCACGGTCTCGGCCAACGACTGCTTCCGCCCGGTGGTGCGCTACTTCGACCGCATCGCGCGGCCCGAGCAGCTGTTGACCGCGCTGCCGCGCGCGCTGCGGGTGATGACCGATCCGGCCGATTGCGGTCCCGTGTGCCTCGCCTTCTGCCAGGACACCCAGGCCGAAGCCTGGGACTGGCCCGAGGCGTTCTTCGAACCGCGGGTGTGGCGCATCCGCCGCCCCGAACCCGACGCGGGCGAACTGGCCCGGGTGGCGGACCTGATCCGGGGGGCCAGGCGTCCCGCCATCGTCGCGGGCGGCGGCGTGATCTATTCGGGGGCGGAAGCCGCGCTGTCGGCCTTTGCCGCCCGCCACGGCATTCCGGTGGCCGAGACGCAGGCGGGCAAGGGGGCCTTGGCGCAATCCGATCCCCTGAGCTTCGGCGCCTCGGGCGTGGACGGCGCGGCGGCGGCCAATGCGGTGTTGCGCGAGGCCGATCTGGTGATCGGGGTCGGCACGCGGCTGCAGGACTTCACAACCGGCTCGCGGACGCTGTTTGCCCCCGAGGCGCGGTTGGTGTCCATCAACGTGCAGGGCTATGACGCGATGAAGCACGGGGCCGAGCCGCTGGTGGCCGACGCGCGCGTGGCGCTGGAGCGGCTGACGGCGATGCTGGGGGACCACAAGGCCGCCTTCGATCCCGCCCCGCGCGCGGCCTGGCTGGCCGCGGTGGATGCCCATTGCGCCGCGCCCGGCGACACGAACGCCCTGCCCACCGACGCCCAGGTGATCGGCGCCGTGCAGCGTGCCGCCCCGGACGCCATCGCCATGTGCGCGGCCGGCACCATGCCCGGGGCGCTGAAGCTCCTCTGGCAGCCCGCGCAGGGCGGCTACCACATGGAATACGGCTACAGCTGCATGGGCTACGAGGTGGCGGGGGCGATGGGGATCAAGCTCGCGCGCCCGGACCGCGAGGTGATCTGCTTCGTGGGCGACGGCAGCTACATGATGGCGAACTCGGAACTGGCCACCGCGGTGATGCGCCGCGTGCCCTTTACCGTGGTGCTGACCGACAACCGCGGCTATGGCTGCATCAACCGGTTGCAAGCCAACTGCGGCGGGGCCGCGTTCAACAACATGTATGCCGATTGCAATGTCGCCGACCAGCCCCGGATCGACTACGTGGCGCACGCAGGCTCCATGGGCGCGCACGCGGTCAAGGCCGCGGGCATCGCCGATCTGGAAGCGCAGATCATCGCCGCCCGCGGCAGACCCGTCCCCACGGTGATCGTGATCGACACCACCGCCAAGGACGGCCCGGCCCACGGCCTGACGGACGAGGCGGGCCACTGGTGGGACGTGGCGGTGCCCGAAGTCGGCGACACCCCCCGCCTGCGCGAGGCCTACGCGACATACCTGCAAAACGCCGCCCGCGCGCGGCTGGTGAACTGAGGGACAAGCCCCATGATCCGCTATGGCACCAACCCGATCGCCTGGGCCAACGACGACGACCGAAGCATCGGCGCCCATATCCCGACCGAACGGATCCTGGAGGAAGCGGGCCGGATCATCGGCTTTGACGGCATCGAGAACGGCCACCGCTGGCCCGACGACCCGCAGGCGCTGAAGGATCTGCTGGGGCAATACGGGCTGGCCTTCGTGTCGGGCTGGTATTCGACGGAACTGCTGACGCGCAGCGTGGAGGACGAGATCAGGGCCGTCCAGCCGCACCTGGCCAGGCTCAAGGCCAACGATTGCCGGGTCTGCATCGTCTGCGAATGCTCCAACACCGTGCACGGCAACCCCGCCGTGCCGGTGAACGACCGCCCGCGCCTGTCGGACGATCAGATGGCCGCGTTCGGCGCCAAGGTCGAGGAATTTGCGCAATACCTCGCCTCGCAGGGCGTGACCCTGGCCTATCACCACCACATGGGCACGGTGGTCGAAAGCCCTGCCGAGATCGACGCCTTCATGGCCGCGACCGGTCCCGCCACGCATCTGCTGTTCGACGCGGGCCATTGCGCCTTCGGCGGCGGCGACCCCGAGGCGGTGCTGCGCCGCCACGCCGCCCGCGTGGCCCATGTCCACGCCAAGAACATCCGCCCCGACGTGACCGCCCGGGTGCGCGCCGAGAACCTGTCGTTCCTCCAGGGCGTGCTCGCCGGCGCCTTCACCGTGCCGGGCGATCCGCAAGGCGCCATCGACTTCGTGCCCTTGCTGCGCATCCTGGCGGATAGCGGCTACGACGGCTGGCTGGTGATCGAGGCCGAGCAGGACCCGACGGTCCGCGACCCGCTGGAATACCAGTCCATGGGGCTGCGCGCGCTCAAGGCCGCCGCCGCCGAGGCCGGGCTGGACCGGGCGGCCGCCGCCTGAACCCGCGTCCCGCGAAGGCCGGGGCGCTGCCCCGGACCCCGGGATATTTGAACCAAGGCAAAGGAGCCGCCATGCCCGACCTTCTTCGCAGACCCTTCGGCACCCGTGGCGAGGTGCACCGCATCACCCCCCAATCCGCAGGCTGGCGCTACGTGGGCTTCGCGCTCCACCGCCTGCGCGCGGGCGACAGCGTCACTGATGCCACCGGCGGGCGCGAGGCGATCCTGGTCCTGGTCGAGGGCCGCGCCCGCATCACCGCCGCGGGCCAGGACTGGGGCGAGATGGGCGAGCGCATGGATGTCTTCGAAAAGACCCCGCCCCATTGCCTGTATGTCCCCCCCGGACAGGACTGGCAGGCGGTGGCCGCCACCGACTGCACGCTTGCCGTCTGCACCGCGCCGGGCCAGGGCAACCACCCCGCCCGCCGCATCGGTCCCGACGCCATCACGCTGACGCGGCGCGGCACGGGCACCAACACCCGCTGGATCAACAACATCGCCATGGAAGCCGAAGCCTGGTGCGACTCGCTGCTGGTCACCGAGGTCTTCACCCCCGCCGGCCACTGGTCCTCCTACCCCTCCCACCGCCACGACGAGGACGACTTTCCCCGCATCACCTATCTCGAGGAAACCTATTACCACCGCCTGAACCCCGCCGACGGATGGGCCGTCCAGCGCGTCTATACCGACGACGGCGCGCTTGACGAAACCCTGGCCGTGCGCGACGGCGACGTGGTCCTCGTCCCCCGCGGACACCACCCCTGCGCCGCACCCCACGGCTTCGACCTTTACTACCTCAACGTCATGGCAG
>NZ_WMBT01000003.1 GCF_009708075.1 Paracoccus lichenicola
ATTGACGGCGCGTGAACACCGCCATGATATGCCGCCCCTCAGGGCATCACCAACTTTCGCTCATTACTCCGATTTCGCGATCAAGCTGGGTGAGATCCAGACAGCGGCGCACGATGCGTTCGCGGCCTTGGAAGAAGGGGACCGCCAGAGTTTCGATAACGTGGTCTCGCAGCTTGGCCGCCTAGGTGGCGTGATTGCCTCTGTCACCAGTCTGGCGAACAGCATGGGCGCGGCCATCGCGCGGGCGGCAGGCACGGCACCGGACCAGAAAGCCACGCAGGCCATGCGGGACCGGCACGCGGCCGAGGCTGCCAGCATGGACAGCATGGAAGCGCAGCGCGAGGCTCTGGAAGGCTTCACGGCGGCCGAGGAGGCCCGCAACGGCGCATCGGCGGAACAGCTTCGACTGCAACAGGAGATCGAGGCTGTTAGGCGGCGCGCAGGGGCCGCAGGAGCCACGCTGACCGACCAGCAGGCCAATGACCTTGCCGTGGCCTCTCTGGCAGGCAGCGCGGCCCGCAGCGCCGCTGGCAAGGGTGGCGGCGGATCGAAAGGCAGAAAGAGCGGTGGCGGCGGGAAGGCAGCGGTCGATGAGTTCGCCAAGGAGGCCGAGGGCATCCGCGACCGCACGGCAGCCCTGCAGGCCGAAGCGGCGGTTCTGATCGCCGTGGCGGCGTCCGGCAAGGAATACGGCGATGCCCTGGAGTTCGCCCGCGCCAAGGCCGAACTGCTGCACGCGGCTCAACAGGACGGAAAGAAGATCACCCCGGAACTGGAAGCCGAGATCGACAGGCTGGCCGAGGCTTACGTGCAGGCCGGGCTGAAAGCCGAGGGCGCGGCGGACAAGCTGGACCTGATCAAGGAGCGCAGCCAGGCAGGCAAGGACGCATTGTCCGATCTGTTCGGCTCGATCTTCGACGGATCCATGTCGGCCAAGGAAGCCGTGGGTCAGTTGCTGATGGAAATTGCCAAGATGCAGTTCATCAAAGGCATGATGCAACTTCCCGGCATGGGTGGCCTCGCCAGCATTGTCGGCGGCGCGCTGGGCTTTGCTTCAGGTGGTTACACGGGAGCGGGCCCAAAGGATCGTGTGGCGGGCGTGGTGCATGGGGGTGAGTATGTCTTCTCAAAGGACGCAGTGGACCGCATAGGCGTCGGTCCTCTCGACATGTTGCATCGCGGCACTCGCGGCTTCATGCAGGGTGGTCTGGTGCCGGGCGGTGAAGCAGGTAGCGAAATCGAATTTCAGTGCAAAGGAGCTACATTGTGAGCGTCGTCGTTCTTCGGTTGGGTGACAATTTCGCGGCACTGGCAGGGGATGGTGTATGGACGGAGCCTCTCACGGGATGCGTGGGTGGCTATGTCTCGAAGCTTCATCTCGCGCCAGAATATGAAACCATGTTTGGGGTTACAGGCGCTGGCGGCTTTGGCCATCTCATGATCATGAACAAAAACCCGAAGGTGCGAGACTTCGACGAATTCGTTGATGATCTACCGCGACTGGCACGGGCTACACATGAGGACATGCTGCACCTTGGCTTGGCCGTAGGCGGTGAAACGATCTCGAATATCATGGCCGTAGGCTGGTCTCAGGCACAGCAGTGCTATGCTGGCTTGCGGATGACGACTTACGAGAAGGGCAGCACCAACAGTGCGACTGGAGAGGAGCGTCGCCTCGCCGCGTTCGAGCCACATTTTGTCCCGCCCGGCGCATTGATTGTTTCCACCGGGATCGACGCCCAAGTGATGGAGCAATTTGGTATCTTCGATGATGATCAGCATGAACGCGATGGACCATTGGACCACATGGTTCGCATTGTAGCTGGTGCTCGTGCTTCGGAGCAGAGCCCAACCGACCAGGGCTGCACTAGCAACATCGGGGGATATGTTCAGCTGGCTATATTCCAGAAACCTGAGATGAGAAGTTCTGTTGTTCATCGCTGGCCTGAAGACGTGGTGGGGAACCGGTTGATCCCTCCAGAGGAACCCCGCTGCCAGAATGGCTATCGACCTGAGTGTGATGCAATGGACTCTCGCCACAGACGTGGCGATTGACTATCTTCAGTCTGAACCTTGGACGGTCTGTAATGGAATACAGCTTTCACATTGAGGGCAGCTATGACCCTGAGACGATCCCCATGGATCGGCTGGGCGAGTATCTGCAAGCCTTGGCCCAGCTTCTGGGCGAGAAAGCGAACGTCCATTTCAAGGAAGTGACCGAGGGGTGTGTTGCGCTTCACGCCACGATTGATTCGCCTGCGCAAGTTCGTGTCGCGGATCGCGTCGAAGCCGCAAACAGCCCTGCTCCGCCGAAGGACATAGCCAAGGCGGTCGAGACGCTTGACGAGATGTTGCGGAAGGACAACGCAACCGGCAGTTTGCGCGACAGCAGCGACCGCGTGGTGATCCCGTTTCCGGGCATCGACAAGAAGCTGCCCCCTGTCTTTGGGCCGATCAAGCAAGAGGGCAGCTTGAGCGGCCAGGTGGTGCGCGTGGGCGGAAAGGACGACACAATTCCCGTGCATCTGCGCGATGGTGACACAGTTCTGACTGGCCTAACCGCAAATGAAGAAACAGCCCGGCGATTGGCGCACCATTATCTTGGCGGCGTCATCCGTGTGCATGGTATAGGCACGTGGTTCCGCGAGGCCAGTGGGGCCTGGCGGCTGTCGGCTTTCCGCATCAATGACTTTGAGGTTCTGGACGATGCGCCGCTTGGCGATGTCGTTGCCCGTCTACGTGCCGTCAGGGGTAGTAAGTGGGGTGAGGTGCCGGACCCTGTGGCATCGCTTCTGGCCGAGCGGAATGGCGGCGGAGAGACGCATTGATTGTTGCCCTTGATGCATCTGTTCTGGTCTTCCTGTTCGAGAAAGACGCAAAGGCCCCGATCAACCCAGAGACGGGGAAGCCGCTTGAACGCTGCTATGATCGGGTGAATCACCTGATTGCCGAACTGGCGGCAAGTTCGGCCAAGATTGTTATACCGACACCTGCCTTGGCTGAAGTGTTGGTAATGGCGGGCGAGGCTGCCCCGGAATGGCTCAATACCATCGGGAAATCTCGGCACTTTGTGGTTGCTGACTTTGACGTGCGCGCCGCCATTGAACACTCCGCACAGATGAGCAGCGCACCCAGGCCGCTTGCGCAGGGCAAGCAGAAGGCGAAGTTCGACTACCAGATTATCGCCATTGCGCGTGTGGCGGGCGCCGAGGCGATTTATTCCTTCGACAGCGACGTTGCAAAAGACGCTGGCCCTGGCTTGAAAGTGTATGGAGGCTTTGATTTACCATTGCCCCCAGAGGACCAACAAGGCGATCTATTCCGCCCGTAACCCTTGCTCGGCTGCTTTTCTTCTTGCCTCACGAATGGCTGTCTTTGCTGCCCGGACGTTTGACTTCTTGCACCAGTGCAGGTTGCCAAAACCATCGCTCACTCCGATTTGCGCAAAATCAGCATCAACAAAGTCGCTCGACAGAGGCAGAACGAAAGCGGCCATATCCCCCACTTCAACGCGTTGGCCCTTTGCTGAAGCGCCTGCATGGGAGTGGTCATAGCCGATGAAGAAGCCCATCCGTCTGAGGAATGTTCTTTTGATCCACGATGGCCGACCAAATGGAACGCCGATGCGGTTCGGAGATGGGCCTAGGTTCAGCGCTTCGATCCAGATATCTGGCCCTATCGTTGTGCTGCCCTGGTAGATATTCTTCACGCCTATCGAAACTCGAAATCTAGGCTTGCGAACCACATCCTTATACACGGTCCATCCTGCAATGAATGCAGATACCACAAGTGACAGACCGGAAACGAGCAGCGGAAGCCATGCGGGAACGTCCTGCATCACCTATTCCCTCCGCGCTTATATGCCCTTCTGGAGGCCAAGTAGTGCCCCATATGCTGCCTGAAGAAATTCCTTAAGCGATTTCCAATAGGCATTCAAAGTTGTCCCAGATCAGTGTGGACGCATCATGTTGCTCTCACGACGCGCAGACCTGCCGGAGAGATGAGCGATGGAACCTTGCCAAGGCCAGTCATCCTGAGGGAATAACCCTTCGCAACTAGATCAGCTGCTTCATCCAGTGTCTGCACGTAGACAGCGTTCCGTTCGTGGTGCTTCTCATTGCCGTGGCGCGGGTCGCCCAAGCAGTAGCCCTGCGCTGTGTGCCAAGGGTGCTCCTGTTTTCCTCCACGTGGTTTGACCCGCTCAATCCGCACCACTTTGCCGATAATTGCCATTCACTCTTCCTCACTCTTGTCGTTCGCTGGGGGCGCAGAAGGGCTGGGGGCGGATTTTCCTTCCTTTTTCTTTTTCTTTGGGCGCACTTGCTTTGGGGGCACCGCCTCTTTCAACGTGGCGACAAGATCCTCTCTTTTCTTCTGTCGCGCAGGAAGAACCATCGAGTTGAAGATAAACTCTTCCAAGATATCCATTTGCAGACTGATCTGATCGGCGTCTGGCCGCCAGCCGCGATGTGCCGCCGCGCTCCCGGCATCAACAAGCACCTGTAGCTTCGCTCGCTCTGAGGGGCGAATTTTCCCGCTGTCCGTAAGCGAGGTCAGTTTGTCTTCGAACGGCAATCCGGGCTGGATCCCCAATGCCTCGGATGCAGCATCGAACGCTGTTCGGATACCAATAGACGAGAGAACCAAAAGATCGGCGTCCAGCGCGCGGTAAAGTTCATTCATCGCAGTGTTGAGGGGTATATTCTGGAAAAGATGCGTGCCTTCCACTCGGTAACGGTCGAACCAGTCGGGAAGTTGCCGCCTAGCCTTCGCAGGCCAAAGGTCCACCGTCTTTATGCTTTCTTGGACATGATCGTCATTGTGATCAAAGTAATCGTGATAGCTCTCTGAATCAGTATAAACGGTTTGTGCAAAGGTAAAATCACAGCCGCAACAAACCAACAGATACCAGTTGGTGTTCCAGTGAAATTGGCCGCCGTCGTCGGAACCGCTGTCTTCATGAAAGCCTTTGACTTCGCAATTTCGCTCCCCGCCGCAGCGTCCGCAGTGGGCCTTGATTATGGTGCCCAAGGCTTCCTCAGTCATTTTGCTCCAATCTCACTCCCATCCCTGCCGCCATTCTTTAGTCCTATCTCGGCCTGAACGGCACGACGTTGGCTCGATCCTCACCCCGCATGAACCCTAGCGCACCTTCTTTCTCAAGCGCCTGTAGAGCAGCGTCGCGGGCGTCTTTGTCACTAGCGAACCGATCATCCCAGACATGACTGGAGCCCTCGCTATCCACGACCTCCAGCAGCCACTCGGCTTCATCCTCACCACGATAAATCTGGATATCGAAGCGATAGCCGTCCACGATGAACGACTGGCTCTTGCCAGAATGAATGATGTTCGGCGTGTCGTCTGTCATGTCCTGCTCCTTCAAACCGGGATAGGCGGAGCCATAGCACGAACCTGAGGAAGCACTTCCAGCCATTCCGGCTTCATTGCCTTCCGTAGATTTGCCAGCTCAACATGTTCCTCGATGGTGCCTAGAACCTCAACCATATGCTCTTGCAGGATGATGAGCATGCAGGCGTTCACCACCTTGAATTCCTCTGGGCAGGTTTCCAGCTGCCGCTTCATCCGCTCACGGGCGCGGCGCAGTTCCTTGATACGCTTGGTGTTGTTCACTTCCGAAGCCTCACCCCAGCCCCGCCGCCGTTCTCGGGGATGAACTCAACCCCCGCAGCTTCCAGGGCAGCACGAATGGCGTCAATCGCTTGAGGGGACACCACGCGCCGCTCCTTTTCGAAGTCGATGACAGTTGATTGGCCAAGGCCTGCTGCCTTTGCAAGCTCAGCCTGGGTTATTGATATGAGGCCCCGGGCAGCCCGCGACTGTGCTGGTGTCATAAATCAACGTTTTTCGTTGACGGCATGTCGCCGTGCAGGTATCAATGTTTTTCGTTGATACCTCATATCGGGAGACCCCGCAATGCCACGCGACTGCGTTTCGGCAGCCACTACCGGCTTGCCTACTGCAACCCTTTACGAAATCCACGACTGCCTTGTGTTGGCGTTGGACGCCACCGAAGGCGACCATCCCCGGCGCTGGCAGATGCCGGAAGCTCGCGGTTATCTGCGTCACGCCCTGCGCGACATGCGCCGCCTGATGGGGGAGGTAGCGGTATGAGCAAGGAACCGACCAATCCCGAACTGATTGCCAGCGCCTCCTCTATTGCCCTAACTGGCCGCCGCCTGATCGACAGCACCGATCGGACCAGCTTCCGCGACGTGGGCGAGGCGCTGGATGCTTTGCACGAGCATCTGGGCGTTGCTGGCGGTGCCCTGCTGATCTTGGCCCGCCGCCTTGGCTGCGAGGCCGAAGTGGAGCGGATGCTAAAAGAGGGGCAGGACCGCGTCACCGCCTTCCGTGCCGGCATGGGAATGGGAGGCAAGGCATGAGCAGCGTTCGCCTTACCGATGGCCGGGTGCTCCACATCCCCGGCGCCCCGTTTGTCCTCGACAGTCACAGCGTCATCATGGCCCCTGCAGATAATGCCCTGGCCGAACTTGTGCCACTAATCCCCGCCGACGACCTGTTGCTGTTCGCAGGTAGGTTGGTGACGGGCGCCAGAAAGCGCCGCCGCGAGCCCAAGTATGCAGAAGTGAACGCTGCTCGTCTCAAGCTGGCACGTCTCTGCATCGATCACGCACTAGCCGAATGGTCAGCCGTGCAGGTGGCAACCGATGCGTGAGGCAGCGTTGCGGGTGGTATCTCGACCAGATGGTAAACACGAGGTGCAGACCGCAGGCGGCGACGTGCTGGCCGTCTGCGATAGCAACGCGCAAGCCTGGCGCTGGATCGACCGGAACTCTGCAGAAGGTCAAAAAACAGACAATCGGCAGCTCCGGATCAGGCAGTCAGATCGCTTCACATGACTGCCCTATCGTGCCTGCACGATAAATCCGATACGGTGACGGGTTTGGCAGCGCGGCCTTTGTGAGTTTTACTCAAAATACTTGCACAGGGCGTTTTTGTGTGCTTTACTCACAATGAGAGACGAGGCACATCACATGGCGAAGTTACCAGCAATCATCGAACTCATCGCAAAACACGACACGCGATCCGTTGCGACGATCACCAATTATGCACGGGTGCTCCGTGACGCAGGCGTGCTTCCGAAGGGAAAGCGTGGCAGAGGCGCACCCGAAATGCATCAGACCGATGTAGCCGATTTGATCCTGGGCCTTGCAGGAGCGGGGGATGCGGTGAACGCGCCTCACGCGGTCGAGCTCCTAAGAGGCGCTAAGCTGCAGCCGAAAGCAGAACTGGAACATGATGGTATCGTGGACGTCCACGATGAACTCGCTCATTGGTCCATCAAAGACTTCTGCGAGGACTTCGGCTTTCTCCTGGCTAGCTTGCTGGTGGACGAGCCTTATCGAGACGATGTGCTTATTGACGATGCGGGCGAGTGGATCGGCGTCACCAATATGACTGTCACGATAGACGAGGTAGTGCCCGATCTAGCTTTTGCCTCTGCCACGGTAATGCTCGATGACGGGAACCAATGGGTGAGACTGAGTTTCGCAACGCCGAATATCGAAGAAGTCTCTGTCCCAGACAATCCTTCTCGTGAGCTTATCGGCCTAAATGCTACCTGGGCCAGATCAACCCGCATTGACTATAGCTTCTTTGTCGCGGCGAGCGTCTGCATCAATGGAGGTCATCGTGGTGGGTTCGAATAAAAGCGGGCGTTTGCCATATTTTATTTCCGAAGCCCTTTTCGGTTTATGTGGATAACCAAAAACTCGGCTTTGGATTTTCATTCGCTCGCCCGAATATAGGGGCATCAAGCAAACGCCCACAAGCGACGCCCTAAGGAAGTAAAGACGATGATCGAGCAGAATAACCCGCTTGCGGGATCGGAGGTGCTCACTCTGCCACCTGCCTTGCGCAAGCCGCGCCTGCGCCGCGATGAAGCCAGCCAGTATCTGGAGTTGGCGCACGGCATCTCGTTAGCACCTTCGACCCTGGCCACGATGGCGACTAGGGGCGGCGGCCCTGCCTTTCAGAAGATCAACCGCACTCCGCTCTACCCGCGCACCTCCCTCGACGAATGGGCCGTGGAAAAGCTCGGGGATCTGCGCACTTCGACCTCGGAGGAATGAAGCGATGAACGCTCGTGCCGAAACCATCCTCGGCTTCGCCAGCGGCTACGGCCAGAGCGATACCCATATTGCCACCCTGACCGATGGGCGCCCGAACCCATCATCGCAGGCAGGGCAGCCATATGAGCAAATCACTGGGAAGCAGATACTCGGAATGGTGAAGAACCCGCCTTCTGCTCCGAAGGAGAAAGCACGCTGGTTCATTCCGAGCACTTATTCTGCCTCCGATGCCCGCTCCCATGAAGCGCAGCGCCTAAAGGGGAATTTCTTCTGGCTGCCGCTTGATGTCGATCAGAATAATCTCCCGCTGAGCGATATCTTTGGAGCAGTCCATGCAGTCCTGCCAGATAGCCATTGCATCATCTATTCCTCGCGTTCCGCGACTGAGGAAAATAGAAAATGGCGCGCGCTTGTCCCGCTGAGGGACACCATCCCTGGCTCAGATTACCCTGATACGTTGGCCGCCTTCTATGACCTTCTGGAAACAGCAAGCGATGGCGCGCTGATACCAGATCGTGCCCTCGGTCGCCCTGGTCAGTTGGTCTATCTCCCGAACAAGGGACAGCATTACGAATTCCATATGCATCGTGGCCAGGCCGTTGCCCTGACGCCGGATAATCCCGTTATCATCCGCCGTGAGGAGAACCGCGCCCGGTTAGAGGCTGCGCAGAAATTCGCGCGGAAAGAGCGCGAGCGTCGTCCAGTCCTTGGTGCCCAGGGATCCGACATCAGCCCGGTTGATCACTTCAACCAGAGCCACAATGTCGCCGACCTTCTTGCCCGCTACAGATATAGTCAGGCGGGGCAGTCTCCGGACTGGCGCAGCCCCATGCAGACGTCAGGGAGCTATGCCACCAAGAACTTCGGCGACTACTGGGTAAGCTTGTCAGCGAGCGATGCGGCCGCCGGGATCGGTCGGGCCACGCCGGATGGTCACCGCTTCGGCGATGCCTTTGATCTGTATGTCCATCATGAGAAGGGCGGGGATTTCACCAGCGCTGTCCGAGACTATGCGCACGAGGCGGGACTGCGGCCCCATCCGGAGCCCGCCGGTGCCGCCCAACCTCAGGACACTGAACCGGACACCTCACCTGATGACGATGACGAACTGACGGACGAAGATGCTGCACCGGAAAAGCCGACCTCAGATTGGCCGTTCAAGGTCACAAAGAACGGTGTCTGGAAGCGCAGCGACAAGATGGACAAGGAAACCGGCAGGATCATCACCAAGTGGGTGCCGATCTGTTCAGAACTGCATGTCTTGGCGGAAACGCGTGATGCGGATGGCGAAGAATGGGGTCGGCTCCTTGATGTGGTAGACCGCGACGGCCGGCGCAAGCGCTGGGCGATGCCGATGGCGCTGATGGCGGGCGACGGCAGCGCCATTCGTGATCGGCTCTATTCGCTTGGCCTTGTCCCATCACAGGCCAGAGATGCCCGGCAAGCGCTGCTCGAATACATCGGTTCTGCCCAGCCCGAACAGAAGATGCGTTGCGTATCCCGTATCGGGTGGAGCGGCGGCGCCTTTGTCCTCCCTTCTCAAACCATCGGAACCTTCTGACATGAACGAACGCGTGATCTTTCAGAGCGCCGTCCCGCTCGACAATCCGTATCGCTGCGCCGGAACCTTGCAGACATGGCAGGCCGAAGTAGGCAAGAACGCCGTGGGCAACAGCCGGCTAATGCTTGCGCTCTCCGCTGCCTTCGCCGGTCCCCTGCTCCAGCCCCTCAGCGTCGAGGGTGGCGGCTTCCATTTCCGGGGCGGATCCAGCACCGGCAAGACAACGGCCCTCCAGGTGGCAGGATCGGTCTGGGGAGGTGGCGGCATCAACGGCTATGTCGGCACGTGGCGCGCGACATCGAACGGGCTTGAAGGAATTGCCGCCCTGCATTGTGACACGCTTCTGTGCCTCGATGAGATTGGACAGATCGACGCTCGCGAGGCCGGCCAAGTCGCATACATGCTGTCCAACGGTCGGGGCAAATCCCGCGCTGGTCGAGGGGGTGAGGCCCGGAAGTCATCAGAATGGCGCGTCCTGTTCTTGTCGTCGGGTGAAATCAGCTTGGCGCAGAAGATCGCAGAGGACACCCGTAATCGCCGCGCCATGGCGGGACAGGAGGTGCGGATCGTCGACGTCACTGCCGATGCAGGGGCCGGGATGGGCATCTTCGAGGTGCTGCACGGCTTCCCCGGCCCTGATGCGTTCGCGCGTCATTTCAAGGCGGCAATCTCGAAGAACTACGGCCACGCCTCTATCGCATTCCTGACGAAGCTGGTTGAGGCTCCTACCAAGAATGTCGAACGCGCCGCAGTTCTGATGAAGGCCTTCCAAGAGCAGAATACTGTTTCGGGCGCGGATGGTCAGGTGTCCCGTGTTCTGGCCCGCTTCGCACTAGCAGCTGCGGCAGGTGAGCTCGCGCTGGAGTTCGGCATATTGCCATGGGCATCGGGTAATGCGTTCGACGCTGCTCGCAAGTGCTTTCGCGCCTGGATTGACGGACGTGGAGGCACCGAAGCTGCCGAGGATCGCGACGCCCTCACCACTGTGCGTCGCTTCCTGGAAGCACATGGCTCCAGTCGTTTCGAACTTATTCACGGCGAAGCACACGCTGGGACCGAGCAAGCCATCGATAGTCGCATCATCAATCGCGCTGGGTTTGTTCGCCATCAGGACGGTGAGCGAGAATACATCTTCCTACCAGAGACCTGGAAAGACGTCTGTGCAGGAATGGATCCGGGCCGCGTGGCGAAGGTGCTTGTCGAGCGCGGATTTATGCTGACCGGGGGTGACGGCAAGCCTCAGGTCAAGCAGCGTCTTCCCGGAATTGCGAAGCCTGCACGCTGCTATGTCGTCTCATCGTCGATCCTGGCAGATGACTGAGCCTGTTCCCCTTGTTCCCCAAGCGCGAAAACTTGGGGAACAGAGATTTAGCTAACGTTTTCAAACCTGTTCCCCATGTTCCCCGTGTTCCCCACCAGAAACACCTACCCGGAGATAGAAATGCCCTTCAAAGCTCCCAGAATTTGCTCATGCGGCAAGGTCGTCCCCGCAGGTGTAAAATGCGAATGCCAGAAGGCCCGCAAGCGGGCGAGCGACAAGACATATGATGCCAAGCGGCCAAGTGCCCGCCAGCGGGGCTATGACAAGGCTTGGGAGAGGGCATCAAAGCTCTTCCTGTCCAGACGGGAAAATCGGCGCTGTGTAGTATGCGGGGAGCCTGCAACCGTCGTTGATCACCGTATAGCATTCAAAGGGGACGACGCGCTTAGGATGGACCCAGCTAACTGGCAGCCCATGTGCCGCCCTTGCAACTCGCGGAAGAACGTCCGCGCTGAAGGTGGTTTCGGCAGGCACCGGCGCGAAGACCAATAACTGCGGAGGCCTTCGGCTCTAGGGCCTTCCAAGCTGCAAGCCGTATACCGAGACCGTTTATCCTGTCCGATAAAATACCCGTCTCGGGCGAAAGGTCACGCTGCACTGGCACTAGCAATCCTCATTGTTGAAAGGTCCGCCCGCTCTGGTCGGATGCCAGTTGTGGATCAGGTGCTTTAAAAGCAGCATCGCCGGTAGCATGCATATTGAGGATGAGATGACCGAACACTCTGATAACCCGAACATGGCTGCACGCTTCATGATCGATCAACAGATGATGGAAGCACTGCAAAAGTCAGTCGAACACGGTGCCACCGTATGGTTCGCCGCATTGAGGATGATGGAAGCAGGGACCATTCAGATGGTGGCAAACTTCGGCCCTGAATATACTGCCACGGTCCTCCGCGACATGCTGGCCAACATCGAGGCCGGAAAGTTGAACTACCGCGAAGGCAACTTCAGCTACGCACCACCCCCGCGCTGAGGGGCGCGGCGACCTCTTGGTGGGTGAGCCGATGGCCTTCCCCTGGTTATGCATGGCGCACCAGGCAATGGCACACCATGCAACGTAAGATCACGGAAGCTGCGCCTTAGTGATCATTCGCTGGATTGCATCGACTGTCTCGTCAACGATGAACTGATGACCCTCAGTGCCTTTCAGCCCGGCCAGATGAACAGTCGTCTTCTCGCCAGTTAGATATGGCTCGAAAGCAACGATGTGGTTGATAGCGATTGTGATCGGAAAGGTTGTTCTGCCTGCATTCCGATTGAGCGTGATAAACATGGCGTCTCCGTAGTTCGTGCCGCCATGACCATAGCGCAGGCCACCTTACCCGCAATCACCGAAACCCTGCAGGACATGCACCCCGCACCAGATGCAAGGGGGGGGGGTGGTCGTCAACTTTGCCCCTTTTTCGGGGACCAGTGCGGGGGGTTTCGCGCAAGATATGACCGAATTGGAGATTTTGGGAATGGGCTTTTGCTGCCCTGTTCCCCTTGTTCCCCAAGCCCTCGCGACATGGGGAACAGCGATTTCCTCAGTAAAATAAGGGGTGTTCCCCATGTTCCCCTTGTTCCCCGCAAAAAATGCGCTGCCCGACAAACAGAGACTTTGAATACCAGGGAACGAAGGCCGGAGAGAGCGCAGCTCAGGGCTGAAGGCTGCTGCCAACTTGGCGTCTCCGTGCCTGACGCAAGCACAACGAATCACCAGAATAATATAGGGCCGAAGAACCCTCTCTCTTGCATCTTCCGGGATGGAGCATGCTTTCTCGAAGCACCACTCCCCTCACCTTTCCGTGATAGCGAACGGTATAGAGCCTGGGTCTATCATGGTTCCGCCATGGTTCCACAACATCAGCAAAGCAAAAGGCCGCCCCGAAGGACAGCCATTTTTCTCAACATTTCCACTGTATTAGTGGTGCCGGTGAAGGGACTCGAACCCCCGACCCCATCATTACGAATGACGTGCTCTACCAGCTGAGCTACACCGGCATCTGGTTGTGCCGCGCCGGATAGCAGCTTCCGGGCCGGGGGAAAAGGGGGCGCGGGATTTTTTCTGCGCCCTTTCCGTGCCGCATCCCTAGGGCCGGGTCCTGCCCTCGGTCCAGTCGGCGTCCTCGGGCGGGGCCACGTCGGGGCGGACCAGGACCGGTTCCACGACCGGAGGCGACGGAGGGGTGGACACGATCACCAGTTCGGGCCGGGGTTCCGGCCTGGCGGGGGCAGGCTCGGGCGTGGTGATCGTGCGCGCAGGCTCGACCGTGACGTAATCGCTTTCGCGCGGCACCATGCCGGGGGCGACATCCGCGACCTCGACCCGGCGGACGGGGGGCGGACCGGCGGGCTTTTCGGGCGCGCCATGCTGCACGGGGGCGTCCGGCTGTGGCGCGGGTTCTGTCGCAGGCTCTTGCCTGGGCGCGCCGACCAGCAGCGGCAGCATCTCGGCGCCCGTGGCGGTCGCGACGGAGCGGACGCTGTCAGGCTCGCGCCAGGTCAGCGTGTCGAAGCCGCCGCAGCTGTCGCAGACGGGCGCCCAGTCGGACATCACGTTGTGGCACTTGTCGCACACCCATTGCGGCCCGCGGGACGCCGTCAGCGCGCGCGCCAGATAGCCGCGCACGACGCTGTCGTCCGCGCCCTCGCCCCGTTCTACGGCGGCCATGATGGACAGGGTGCGCACCGTCGGGTGCTTTTCCGCCAGATCGCCAAGGGCGCGGCGGGCGCCGGGGAAATCCTCGGCCGCCAGCAGCAGTTCGGCCTTGAGCAGGCGCGATTCCTCGTGGTCGGGGCTTTTGGCGATCAGGCGGTTGAACCGGGCCAGGCGGGCGGCGGGGGTCTCGTCCGGGACGATCTCGGCGTAAGCCGCGGCCACGTCGGGATGCGGGCGCACCGACCAGGTCTTTTCCAGGACGCGCGAGGCGTTGCGGTAGTCCTTTTGCGCGATATAGCTGCGCGCGGCCAGCACCGCCGCCGGGATCAGGTCGGGGCTTGCCTTGTTGGCCGAAATCGCGGCCTCGCGCGCGCTGATCGAATTGCCGTGCGCCAGGACCTCGCTGGCCTCTTGCAGGGCCAGAACGGCGTCGCGGCGGATATGCACGTCCTTGGGCAGGTCGCCTTGGCGGCGCTTGTCCTTCAGCAGCTGCCGCGCGCCCTTCCAGTCACCCTCGCGCATTTCCAGGCCCAGAAGCGTGTCCTGCACCTCGCGGTGCCTGGGCTTGAGGGCATAGGCCTTTTGCGCCAGAAGCAGCGCGGTCGCCGTGTCGCCCTCGTCCATCTTCTGGCGCATCAACCCGCGAATGCCGACGAACCGGGTGCGGTCGTCCTCCAGCAGGGTGCGATACACCTGGCCCGCGCGGGCCTTGTCGCCCGCGACCTCGGCCGCCTGGGCAGACAGCAGGTTGGTGATGTGGGGCATGTTCAGGTATTTCTCGGCCCGCGCCGCCTTGTCCTGCGCCAGCTTCCCTTCGCCCGACGCGACGGCCAGCATCCCCTCGCCCAAGGCCTCATAGCCCTTGCGCTCGCGCGAGCGGGCGAAATAGCGGTCGATGGCGGTTTCGTCCCCCGCGATGAAGCGGATGAAGGCCAGGGCCAGGCCAAGCGCCTTGAAGACCAGCCAGGCCAACACCATCAGGACCAGCAGCGCCGCGACCGCCTTGACCGGGGTCAGGGCGTATTCGGTGCCCCCGTATTCCACGCGCAGCATCTGCCCGGTTTCGGACAAGTGGACCGCGCCCAGCGAAATGACCAGGACGACGGCAAAGAAGAACAGGATTTTCAACAAGGACAGCAGCATTGCCCGGACCTCAGTTTGAAGGGGCGGACAGGTCGGACAGGGCCGCCTGCGCGTCGCGATAGGTCGTGGCGCCCGTCAGCCATTCGGCCATGGCGGGGGCGGCGCGGGCGTCGTCAGGCAGCGCCTCGACTTCGGTCAGGGCATCCGCGATGCGGCCTTCCTGGACGGCGGCGTCGGCGCGCGACAGGACCGCATCCGGGTCCGTGCCCTCGCGCGGCTCGACGGACCGGGCGCCGGTCTGGGCGCGGATGAAGTTCCCGAACAGGCTGCCGTTGCCCGCCGCGCTGTCCTGTTGCAGGGACGCGCGCAGGGCGGCCCGCGCGGCCTCGGGGAAGGACGCCTGCAGGCTGTCGAGGCTGGGCACCTCGCGCGTCAGCGCCTCGGGCGTCTCGATCCCCGCGCCTTCCAGGGTCTGGCGCGCCTGATCGGGGGTGACGCCGCGATCCAGCGCGGTTTGCAGGGCGGCGATGGCGGCGACCGCCTCGGCCCGGCGGGTGGTTTCGGCGGCGGCCTCTTGCAACTGCTGCGCCTCGGCCTGGGCCGCGTTGATCTGGGCCTGCGCGGCCTGGGCGGCGGTCTGCAACTGCTGTTCCAGCGTGTCGGCCTGGTCGGCCAGGGTCTGCACGCGGGCGGCGAGTTCGGGGGCGATCTGCGGACGGGCAGACAATTCCCCGATCTGGGCGGCCTGTTGGTCGATCTGCTGGCGCAGCGCCGCCAGATCCTCGGCCGAGGGGCCTGCCGGGGCCTCGGGCTGATCCGGCGCGGCGGCAAGCTCGGCCCGCAGCGCGTCGATCTGTTCGGCGGTCGCGGCCCGGGCGGCGCTGACGGCCTCGGACCGGATGGCGGCCACATCGACCTGCGGCGCCTCGGCAGGTTGTGCTGCGGGCTGCGGGGGCAGCCAGCCCGCGGGCAGATGCGGCAGCGCCCAGATGGTCGCCGCCGATCCAAGGCCCGCCGCGACCACGCCGCCCAGGACCACGGGCCAGAAGCCGGTTTTCTTCACCGTGACCTTTTGCGCAGGCGGCGTGACCTGGGCATCCGGCCGTGCCGCCAGGGTCGCCGCATGTATCGGGGTGTCAGCAGCCTTGACGGCCTCGGCCTTGTCCGCCTCGGCTGGCGCCTCGATCCCGCCCGTCTCGGGCTTGCGCGCGGCAGGGGGGTGCTGGTCCGTCCCGTCGCCCAGCAGGGTGGATTCCACCGGCCTGATCTCGGCCCCCGTCGCGGCGGCGGCAGACCCGTCGCCCGCGCCGATGTCGGTCTGGGCGATGATGCCCGGTTCGGCGGCTTCCTTTTTCAGCATCAGGGGCGTCGTGTCCCGCGAAGTCTCGGATAGGCTGGAGCTTTTCGTCTTGTCTGGCTTTTTCACGTCTTGTCCCCGTCTCGCGGCACCACGCATGTCTGCGTGTGGCCCGCAGCCTAATGAGAGCGGGGCCGCTTCTCAACCCGCCCTGCGCATCATTGTTCCGCCACGGGCAGGTTGCGGATGGCCGCAACCATGGCCGCCGCGTCGGGCCTGCCGGCCACGGCATGACCGGCGGCAGGCGCGTCCCAGGCGGCCCGGGCCGCCTCGCTGATCGCCACCGGCCACAGCGCCGCCCTTGCCCCCCGCGCAGCATCCGCCGCCAGCCGCGCGCTGCGCGGCGAAAACAGCGGCAGCACCACAGGCGCATCGCCCGCCAGCAGCGCCTGCGCGTCCCTTGTCAGCGGCACGGGTTGCTGATCGTAAACGACCACCCCGGGCACCGGCAGTTCCCGCGCCAGATGCCGCCCATGCGGATGGATCAACGGCACGCCCGCGTCCCGTATCAGCGGCAGCAGCCCTTCGGCGGATCCGGTCCCCGTCCGCACGGCGAACCCCGCCGCCCGCGCCACCTGTGCCGTATGCCCGCCCACGCAGATCGCCAGCCGTCCCTGCCCCGGTCCCGCCGCCGCCACCGCATGGGCCGAGGTGAACACCAGCCCCGGCGCATCCCGCAACGCCACCCCGTCATGATCCACCCCCACGATCCGCAGGATGGGAGAGATCACGGCCCGCCACTCCGGCAGCATCGCCGCGAACCGTCGCGAATCCGCCCGGGGGCGGGTCAGCAGCAGGACGGGCCGCGCGGGACTGGACATTGGCAAACCCCATGACCGATGCTAGGGCCTAACGCGTAAGCGCCATTCCCCCGCCCGGCAAGAGCATGGACGACCAGCAGATTTTCCTTGGCATCGAAAGCAGTTGCGACGACACCGCCGCCGCGCTCGTGACGGGCGGCCGGCGGATCCTGGCGTCGGTGGTGCACGGCCAGACCGCGCTGCACGCCGATTTCGGCGGCGTGGTCCCGGAAATCGCCGCCCGCGCCCATGCGGAGCGGCTGGATCTGGCGGTGGAGCAGGCGTTGTCTCAGGCGGGGGTGACCCTGTCCGATGTCACGGCGGTGGCGGTCACGGCGGGGCCGGGGCTGATCGGCGGGGTGATGGCGGGCGTGATGTGCGCCAAGGGCATCGCCGCGGGCGCAGGCCTGCCCCTGATCGGTGTGAACCACTTGGCGGGCCACGCGCTGACGCCGCGCCTGACCGACGGGATCGGCTTTCCCTATCTGATGCTGCTGGTCTCGGGCGGGCATTGCCAGTTCCTGCGCGTGGACGGGCCGCAGGATTTCACCCGCCTGGGCGGCACCATCGACGACGCCCCGGGCGAGGCCTTCGACAAGCTGGCCAAGCTGCTGGCCCTGCCCCAGCCGGGCGGGCCTTCGGTGGAAGCCGAGGCCGCGACCGGCGATCCCGACCGCTTCGCCCTGCCCCGCCCGCTGCTGGACCGGCCCGGCTGCGACATGTCCTTCTCGGGCCTGAAAACCGCCGCGCTGCGGCTGCGCGACCAGCTGATCGCGGACCAGGGCGGCTTGCGGCAAGGCGACCGCGCCGACCTTTGCGCCGCCTTCCAAGCCGCCGTGGCCGAGGTCCTGGCCGAGAAATCCCGCCGCGCCCTGGCCGCCCATCCCGTCCCGGTGCTAGCGGTCGCGGGTGGGGTCGCCGCCAACCGCACGGTCCGCGCGGCGCTTGAGGCTGTCGCCAAAGACGCAGGCGCGCGCTTCCTGGCCCCGCCCCTGGCGCTGTGCACCGATAACGGCGCGATGATCGCTTGGGCCGGGGCCGAACGCTTTGCCCTGGGCCATCGCGACGGCATGGATCTCGCTGCCCGCCCCCGCTGGCCGCTGGACCGGGACGCCGCGCCGATGCTGGGCAGCGGCAAGAGGGGGGCCAAGGCATGACGGTCGCGATCCTGGGCGCGGGCGCCTTCGGCACGGCGCTGGCGGTGGCGCTATCGGCGAACGGGCCGGTGACGCTGTGGGCGCGGGACATCGGCTGGGGCCGCGACAATCCTCGCCTGCCCGGCGTGACGCTGCCCCCGACAATCCGCATCACCGACGACTTGGCTACGGCGACCGGGGCCGACACCCTGCTGCTGGCCCTGCCCGCGCAGGCGCTTGGCGGGTTCCTGGCCGATCATGCCCCCCTGCTGGACGGCAAGCGCCTGGTCAGCACCGCCAAGGGCATCGACCTGTCCCATCTGACCGGCCCCTCCGTGCTTCTGTCCGAGGCCTGCCCCCGGGCGACGATCGCTGTCCTCACCGGCCCCTCCTTCGCCGCCGACATCGCGCGCGGGTTGCCCACCGCCCTGACGCTGGCCTGCGCCGATGCCGATGCGAGCCGCGCCCTGCAGCACGACCTGTCCACGCCCGTCCTGCGGCTTTACCGCACCACCGACGTGACCGGCGCCGAACTGGGCGGCGCGCTGAAGAACGTGATCGCCATCGCCGCGGGCGTGGCCATCGGCGCGGGCCTGGGCGACAGCGCGCGCGCGGCTATCATCACCCGCGGCTTTGCCGAAATGACCCGCCTTGCCACCCATCTTGGCGCGCGCCCCGAAACCCTGACCGGCCTGTCGGGCCTGGGCGACCTGACGCTGACCTGCACGTCCGCGCAGTCGCGCAACTTCCGCTATGGCCAGGCGCTCGGCGCGCGCCAGCCCTTCGACGCCACGACCACCGTGGAAGGCGCGGCCACCGCCCGCGCCGTCGCCGCCCTTGCCCGCCGATTGGGCCAGGACATGCCCATCGCCGCCATGGTCGCCCGCCTGACCGAGGGCCGCATGACCGTGGACGACGCAGCCCTTCACCTGATGACCCGCCCCCTGAAGGAGGAATGATGCCACTCTTCGCCGTGATCTGCCGGGACAAGCCCGGCGCCCTGCAAACCCGCCTCGACACGCGCGAGGCGCATCTGGCCTATGTCCGCGACAGCGGCATCGTCCGCATGGCCGGTCCCCTGATCGACGGCGGAGAGATGCGCGGATCCCTGCTGATCCTGGAGGCGGATGACCTGGCCGCCGCGCAGGACTGGGCGGCGGGCGATCCCTACAAGGCCGCCGGACTGTTCGACAGCACCCAGGTCATCGAATGGAAAAAGGTGATCGGCTGATGGCCTACTGGCTGTTCAAGTCCGAACCCGATGTCTTCGGCTGGGACGACCTGGTCGCGCGCGGCGAGGCGGGCGAGGAATGGGACGGGGTGCGCAACTATCAGGCGCGCAACTTCATGCGCGCCATGAAGACGGGCGACCTGGGCCTGTTCTACCATTCCAACATCGGCAAAGAGGCCGTGGGCATCGTCGAGGTCGTGGCCGAGGCCCATCCCGACAGCACCGCGGACGATCCGAAATGGGACTGCGTGGACATCAGGGCCGTGAAACCCCTGCCGCGCCCCGTCACGCTGGACCAGGCGAAACAGGAACCTGCGTTGAAGGACATGGTGCTGGTCAACAACTCGCGCCTGTCGGTGCAGCCTGTAACCGACGCCGAATGGGCCGCGATCCGGAAACTGGCCGGTCTGTGACCGATTATTCACCTTTGCCCAAGTATCCCACAGGGGGTCCGGGGGACGTGAAGTCCCCCGGCCTTGCCGCCTCACCCTCGCGCTGCCACGTTAGAGCGCGCAGCACAACCACAGGAACCCCCCCCCATGAGCCAACGCCTGCACCTTGTCTTCGGCGGAGAGTTGACCGACCCGCAGGGCACCCAGTTCCGCGACACCGACAACATCCACATCGTCGGCATCTTCCCCAACTACCAATCCGCCCATGACGCCTGGAAGGCCGAGGCGCAGCGGACCGTGGACAGCGCCCACACGCGCTATTTCATCGCCCACCTGCACCGCCTGCGCGACGAGGAAGCCGCCGCCAGCCCGACCGAGGAGCTGGGGGCCAAGGGCTGATTGCCCGCGACCAGGGAAACGGCATGGGCAAGGGGGGTTTCGGCATCGGGCGGCTTGGCCTTTGGTGGCAGCTTCGCCAGGCCGCGGGGCAGGATGGCGCGCCCGTGCCCGACATTCCGCAGGGCGCGGGTCCGCTGCTGCTGGTCCATGTGTCGCCCGACGCGCGCGTGGCCTTTTCGCAGGTCCAGCGCCGCCTGATGCGCGCGCGGCCGGACCTGCGCATCCTGGAACTGGGCGATCCCTCCCCTTCCGCTGCCGAGGCGCTGATCCGGGCAGGCCCGGCGGCGCTTCTGCTGTTCGGCTCGGACCTGCCGCCCGGGCTGATCGACGCCGCCAGCCGCCATGACCTGCCCGTCATCCTGGCCGAGGCGCGCCTTGCGCCCGAGGATGCGGGCTGGACGCTCCGCGCCCTTGCCCGGCGCGAATTGCTGCGTTCCATGCGGGCGGTGCTGGTCACGGACCCTGCCAGCCATGCCACCGCGTTGCGCATGGGCGCCGACCGCGGCTGCGTCGCCATGACCGGCCCGGTGGCCGAAATCCGCGACCCCCTGCCCTGTTCCGAGGCCGAGCGCAGCGTCATGGCCCAGCTTCTGCGCGGCCGCCACGCCTGGCTTGCGGCATCCGTCCCCCCCGACGAGGAAGCGGCCGTGCTTGCCGCCCATCACGCGGCCCTGGCCCAGTCCCACCGGGCGCTGCTGTTCCTGGCCCCCCGCGACCCCGACCGCATCGACCCCCTGGCCGAGGAAATCGAGGCGAGCGGCCTGACCGTCGCCCGCCGGTCTCGGGACGAGGATCCGACCGACGAGGTTCACGTCATGCTGACCGACGGCCCGACCGAGATGGGGCTGTGGTATCGCCTGGCCCCCGTCACCTATCTGGGCGGCACCCTGGGGGGCGACGATGCCGCCGCCCGCCACCCGTTCGAGCCTGCGGCCCTGGGGTCCGCCATCGTCCATGGTCCCATGACGCAACGCTTCGCCACCGAATGGCAGCAGCTTGGCGGCGCAGGCGCGGCGCGGCAGGTGGCCGACGCCGAGGGCCTGGCCGCGGCCATCGCCGAACTGTCCCAACCCGACCTGATCGCGACACTGGCCAGCAACGCCTGGACCGTCAGCACCGGCGGCGCGGACGTGACCATGCGGATCTGCGCGCCCGTGCTGGACGCCATCGGAAAGGCCAAGCCATGAAACGCGCCCCCGCCTTCTGGTATCGGCGCCCGCCCAGCCTGACGGCGCGCCTGCTGTCGCCGCTGGGCGCGGCTTACGCCCGCGCCACCGCCCGCAGGCTGGCGCAGGGCGCGCGGGCGCGGGCCGGCGTGCCGGTGATCTGCGTGGGCAACCTCAACGCCGGGGGCACCGGCAAGACGCCCACGGTGATCCACCTGCAACAGGCGCTGCAGGCACGCGGCATCGCGGCGCATGTGGTGTCCCGCGGTTACGGCGGCAGCGCGGACGGTCCCTTGCGGGTGATCGAAGCCCGCCATGACGCCGCCCTGACAGGGGACGAGCCGCTGCTGATGGCGGCCTTCGGCCCGGTCTGGGTCGCCAAGGACCGGCTGGCGGGCGCGCGCGCGGCGGTGGCGGATGGCGCGGAGGCGATCATCCTGGACGACGGCTTCCAGGATCCGTCCCTGGCCCACGACCTGTCGCTGGTCGTGGTCGATGCCGCCAAGGGTTTCGGCAACGGGTTGTGCATCCCCGCCGGACCCTTGCGCGAACCCATGGCGGCAGGCCTGGCCCGCGCCGACCTGCTGCTGTCCATCGGCCCCCCCGACGCACAGGCGTGTTTCACTGCCCCCCCAGGTCCGCCGCATCTGCGCGGGGCCTTGATGCCCTTGCAAATGGGCATGGACTGGCGGGGCCACCGCGTCCTGGCCTTTGCGGGCATCGGCCACCCGGAAAAGTTCTTCGCCACACTGGCAGCTCTTGGCGCCGACCTGGTGCGCGCCGAGGCGCTGGAGGATCACCAGCCCTTCACCCCCGCCCTGCTGACCCGGCTGGACACGGAATCGCGGCTGACGGGCGCGCAGCTTGTCACCACCGAAAAGGACGCGGCCCGCCTGCCCCGGTCCTTCCGGCCCAAGGTGATGACCCTGCCCGTGCGGCTGGCCCTGGACGACCCCGCGCCCCTGGACCAGGCGCTGGACCGGCTGTTTCCGCGCGGCTGATCTTTGCAATCCGCGCGGCAATCCCGATATAGAAACGGACGGGCCGCGATGGCCCAAAAGGAAAGGACAGGCATGTCGCGGAACGCCATCCAAAGGCTCGGCTTCTATCTGCTGGTTCTGGTGACGCTCTACGCCTCGTTCGGGGCGGGGTAAGGGCATGGCGAAACGCTTTGGCGGGCGCTTCTCGCCCGGGATGCAGCAGGACAACCTGAACCCCGCGCCCGCCGCGCCGATCCGGCACCGGCTGGCCGGGCGCCCGAAATACGTCACCATGGCGGCGGTGCCGTTCCTGTTCGGCGCGTTCTTCCAGGATCCGGCGGGCATGGCCGCAAGCCTGGCCGCCTTCGGCGTGATCGCCAGCGCCATGTGGATGACGGGCGAGGGCCTGGCCGCCGAGGCCGCCTACGAGGTGCGCCGCGTCGCCCGCCGCCCGGCGATCCCGCGCAAGCTGTTCGGCAGCGTCCTGACGGGTCTCGGGCTTGGCCTGGGCGTGGCCGAACCCGGCAGCCTGGCGGGCGCGGGCGTGATGGGCGTCACCGGCCTGGTGCTGCACTGGCTGGCCTTCGGGACCGATCCGATGCGCGACAAGGGCATCGCGGGGACCGACAGCTTCCAGGGGGAACGCGCCCAGAAGATGATCGACGAGGCCGAAACCCATCTGGCCCAGATGCGCGATGCGATCCGCCGCCTGGGCGACCGCTGGCTGGACGCCCGCGTGGACCGTTTCGCCGCGACGGTCGAGGATCTGTTCGACCGTGTCCGCAGCAATCCGGGCGACCTGTCGGCGGCGCGGCGCTATCTGGGCGTCTATCTGACGGGTGCGCGGGATGCCTCGGTGAAGTTCGCGGACCTGTATCGCCAGATCCCGGATCCCGCGACACGGGCCTCTTACGAGGCGTTCCTGGACGATCTGGAACAGGATTTCAACGCCAAGTCCCGCCGCCTGCTGGAAGGCGACAAGTCCGATCTGGACATCGAGATCTCGGTCCTGCGCGAACGTCTGGCGCGCGAAGGCGTGCGGGCCAGCGAACCCGCGCAGCTGGAGGCGCCAACGACCGAGACGGCCCGTTTCCTGGACGGCCTGCTGACCCCCGACCGGGACAAGGCGCGCTGATCCCTGATGCCGCGTTTCGCGTTGAAGATCGAATACGACGGGCGTCCCTTTGCCGGATGGCAGGCCCAGGCCGACCAGCCCTCGGTCCAGGGCGCGATTGAATCGGCGCTGGCCCGGCTGGATCCCGGCTTTGCGGCAGGCGCGCGGATCGCCGCTGCGGGCCGGACCGATGCGGGGGTCCATGCCACGGCCCAGGTCGCCCATGCCGATCTGGCGCGCGATTGGGATCCGTTCCGCCTGGCCGAGGCGCTGAATTTCCACCTGAAACCCGCGCCGGTGTCCGTGCTGATTGCGGCCCGCGTGCCGGACGATTTCCACGCCCGGTTTTCTGCCACCGAACGGCGCTATCTGTTCCGCCTGCAGGCCCGCCGCGCGCCCGCGACGCATGACCGCGGGCTGGTCTGGCAGGTGCTGAACCCCCTGGACGCGGAGGCGATGCGAAAGGCGGCGGCGCATCTGGTGGGGCTGCACGACTTCACGACCTTCCGGTCCTCCATCTGCCAGTCGGCCAGTCCGGTCAAGACCCTGGACGAGATCGCCATCGAGGAAACCGCCATTCCCCATGGCCGCGAATACCGTTTCCACCTGCGGGCACGGTCGTTCCTGCACAACCAGGTCCGGTCGATCGTCGGCACGCTGGAACGGGTGGGCGCGGGATCATGGCCGCCGGACCGGGTGGCCGATGCGCTGGCTGCGCGCAACCGCGCGGCCTGCGGGCCTGTCTGCCCGCCGCATGGCCTTTACCTGTGCGGCGTGGGATACCCGCAGGATCCGTTCGGCGCCTAGTGGCGGCCCCGCCTGCGCGGGCGTTCGTCCTTGTAGCCCAGCACGATCTTCAACGTGTTCCACATGATCCACAGATCCAGCCGAAAGTCGCGGTGGCGCTGATAGATCAGGTCGATCTTCAGCTTCGCGGGCAGGCAGCGGCGGTAATAGGCGCGTTCCGTCGCCTCGGCGCTCTTGCAGCGGGCAAGGATGCGGTCCTCGTGGCGGTGATAGATCAGGGTGGCAAGGCCGGTCACGCCGGGGCGGCTTTTCAGCACCTGCGAATAGACCGCCGGGAAGCGTTCGACGTATTCGCGCAAGGGCGGGCGCGGACCCACGAAGCTCATGTCGCCCTTGAGGATGTTGAACAGCTGCGGCAATTCGTCGATGCGCGTGCGGCGCAGGAAATGGCCCAGGGGCGTGATGCGCCAGTGCTTGTGGGCGCCGGTCGCGCCGAAATCCTCGTTCTCGGGGATCATGGTGCGGAACTTCAGCTGCCGGAAGGGCTGGCCCGGCGCCCGCATCCGCTCGGCCGAATAGAAGATGGGGCGGCCCTGCTGGACCAGCATCAAGGCCGCCACGACCGCCATCACGATCGACAAGGGCAGCAGCAGGACCAGCGCAAGCGCCACGTCGAACAGCCGCTTGCGCCGGGGCGAGGGCTTGCTGATGGGGGCATGACCATCGACCACGAACCAAGCCATCTTCGGCGCGGCAAGGCGGGCCGAACCGGTCTTGTCCCAATCGTGGTGGATCGTCACAATGCCTGCCCTGCAACAACTCGTTCCTTGAAGCGCGGTAGCATATAGACCGAAGCATGGAAACCGGGCTTGCGGCAATCCGCCGAATGACTTGCGCGACCATGGCAAAGGGGCCACTGTCTGCCCCGGTCAAGGCAATGTGAAGGCGGGGGATGCGGAAGTTTCTTGTGATGCTGGACGACAGCCGGGAATGCCTGAACGCGATGCGCTTTGCCGCCATGCGGGCATCGAATTCCGGCGGCGCGGTGACGGTGCTGGCGGTGATCCCGCCCAACGAGATCCAGCACGGCTTCGGCGTGGCCGAGGTCATGCGCGCCGAGGCCTATGAACGGATCGAGGCGCATTTCGAGGTCTTCGCCAAATGGATGCGGATGCGCCCGAAAGTCGAGCCGGAGCTGGTCATCCGCGAGGGCGACCCGGCCGAACAGCTGCTGGCCTATCTGGCCGAGGACCCCGGGGTCGGCATCGTCGCCATCGGCCTGAACCCCGACAAGGGCGCCCAGAACCCGCTGCTGTCGCGCCTGCTGCGAGAGGCCGCGACCCTGCCCTGCCCGATCACCATCGTGCCCGCCGACATTTCCAAGGAACGGCTGGAAGCCATCACCTGACTTGCCGGTCCCGCTTGACCCGAGGGCCTGCCGTCGCCATATCCCATCCAAAGGAGCCTGGCCAAAATGTTCATCCAGACCGAAACCACACCGAACCCCGCGACGTTGAAGTTCCTTCCCGGCGAAATCGTGCTGGACAACGGCACCGCCGACTTCCCCGCGACCGAGACCGCGGCCAAGTCGCCGCTTGCCCGCCGCATCTTCGCCGTGGGCGGCGTCACCGGCGTTTTCCTGGGACGCGACTTCGTGACCGTGACCAAGGCCGACGACCAGCCCTGGGACCATCTCAAGCCGTCGATCCTGGGCGCGATCATGGAGCATTTCCAGTCGGGCGCCCCCGCCATCGAAGGCGCGGCGGAACAGTCGGGCCATGCCAGCCATGACGGTCCCGATTCGGACATCGTCGTCCAGATCAAGGAACTGCTGGACACCCGCGTCCGCCCGGCGGTGGCCCAGGACGGCGGCGACATCACTTTCCACGGCTTCGACCGGGGCGTCGTCTATCTGCACATGCAGGGCGCCTGCGCGGGCTGCCCGTCCTCGACCCTGACGCTGAAGATGGGGATCGAGAACCTGCTGCGCCACTACATCCCCGAGGTGGTCGAGGTCCGGCCGGTTGCCTGATCCCGTCGCCCTGGGCTTCGACACGTCGGCCGCGCATTGCGCGGCCGCTTTGCTGCGTGGGGACACCGTTCTGGCGCAGGTCTCCGAGGAAATGACCAAGGGCCAGGCCGAACGGCTGTTTCCCTTGCTAGAGGAGATGTTGTCAGGCGCGGGCCTGGACTGGCGCGACCTTCATGTGATCGGCGTCGGCATCGGGCCGGGCAATTTCACCGGCATCCGCATCGCGGTGGCCGCGGCGCGCGGGCTGGCGCTGTCCCTTGGCATCCCCGCCGTGGGCGTCACCGCGACCGAGGCCGCGGCCCTCGACCTGCCCCGGCCCTGCCGCGTCGTGCTGCCCCTGCGGGCCGACCAGGTCGTGTGGCAGGACTTCGGCCCTGTCGCGGGGGACCGTCCGCAGCAGGCTGCGACCGGTTCGCTGCCGCCCGGCCCCGCGCCGGCTGCGCCGGTGGTCCCGACCGCCGTCGCCATCGCCCGCATCGCCCTGACCCGCCGGACCGCACCCGGACCGCGCCCCGCGCCGCTTTACCTGCGCCCCGCCGATGCGGCCCCGGCCCGCGACGCCGCCCCCCTGATCCTGCCGTGACGACCGAGGAACTGGCCGCGCTGCACGCGCGCTGCTTCACCCTGCCCCGCCCCTGGAGCGCCCCCGCGTTCGCCGCCCTGCTGGACAGCCCGCATGTGTTCCTGCTGACCCGCCCCTCCGGCTTCCTGCTGGGCCGCGCCATTGCGGACGAGGCCGAACTGCTGACCCTGGCCGTCGCCCCCGACGCCCGCCGCCAGGGCATTGCCCGCGATCTGGTCACGGAATTTGCCGCTACGTCACGCGCCCGCGGCGCGACCCGCGCCTTTCTGGAGGTCGCCGCCGACAACGCCCCCGCGCAGGCCCTTTATGGCGCGACAGGCTGGCGGCAGGCGGGCCGCAGGCGGCGCTATTACGGGCCGGATCTGGACGCGATCGTCATGGAACTACCGCTGGATGGCGGCCAAGAAGGCGGTTGACCGCCACCAGCCGATGCGCCCTAATCGCCCCATCATGCGGGCGGCTTGAATCGCCCGGCACAACAGGATGAGGTTTCCTTATGTCCCTGATGAAAACGCTTCTGGCGGGCGTGGCGCTGACGGCCCTGACGGGTGCCGCCGCCCTGGCGGAACCGGCGCTGATCTTCGATCTTGGCGGCAAGTTCGACAAGTCCTTCAACGAGGCCGCCTTCACCGGCGCGAAACGCTGGGCCGAGGAAACCGGGGGCACCTACAAGGAACTGGAAATGCAGTCCGAGGCGCAGCGCGAACAGGCGCTCCGCCGCCTGGCCGAAACCGGCGCCAATCCCATCGTCATGACCGGCTTTGCCTTCGGCGACGTGCTGAACCAAGTGGCCCCCGATTACCCCGATACGCAATTCGCCATCATCGACATGGTGGTGGAACAGCCCAACGTCCAGTCGATCGTCTTCACCGAGGAACAGGGCAGCTATCTGGCCGGGATCATGGCCGCGCAGGCGTCGAAATCCGGCACCGTGGGCTTCATCGGCGGCATGGACATTCCGCTGATCCACAAGTTCGAATGCGGCTTTGCCCAGGGCTTCAAGGCCGCCAAGGCTGATGGAAAGGTGCTGATCAACTATACCGGCACCACGCCTGCCGCCTGGAACGACCCCGTGAAGGGGGGCGAGCTTGCCAAGGCCCAGATCAGCCAGGGCGCCGACGTGATCTATGCCGCCGCCGGCGGCACCGGCATCGGCATCCTGCAAGCGGCCGCCGACGGGGGCATCCTGTCGATCGGCGTGGACAGCAACCAGAACCACCTGCATCCGGGCAAGGTCCTGACCTCGATGGTGAAACGCGTGGACAACGCCGTTTACGACGCCTTCAAGAACGGCGTGCAGCCCGGCGTCAAGGTCATGGACCTCAAGGCCGAGGGCGTGGACGTGGCCATCGACGACAACAACAAGCCGCTGATCACGCCCGAGATGCAGGCCGCCGTGGACGACGCGCGGGCCAAGATCGCCAGCGGGGAAATCGCGGTCCACGACTACATGACCGACAACGCCTGCCCGGTCCAGTAATGGCCGCGGAAACGCAGACACGGGGGCGGCCGGAAACGGCCGCCCCTGCGGCCATCGAACTGCGCGGCATTTCCAAGGCCTTCGGTCCCGTGCAGGCCAACCGCGACATCCACCTGCGCGTGGAACGCGGCACCATTCACGGCATCATCGGCGAAAACGGCGCGGGCAAGTCCACGCTGATGTCGATCCTCTATGGCTTCTACAAGCCCGACGCGGGCGAGATCCTGGTGGGCGGGCGTCCCCTGACCATCACCGACAGCCAGACCGCGATCCGCGCCGGCATCGGCATGGTCTTCCAGCATTTCAAGCTGGTCCCGAACTTCACCGTTCTGGAAAACGTCATCCTGGGGGTCGAGGAGGGGCGGCTGCTGCGCCCGTCGTTGTCCAAGGCGCGCGGCGTCTTGAAGCGGCTCGCCCAGGATTACGAGTTGCATGTCGATCCCGACGCGGTGGTGGAAAACCTGTCCGTCGGCCACCAGCAGCGGGTCGAGATCCTCAAGGCGCTGTATCGCCGGGCCGACATCCTGATCTTGGACGAACCGACCGGCGTGCTGACCCCGGCCGAGGCCGACCACCTGTTCCGCATCCTGGAAGGCCTGCGGGCCGAGGGCAAGACGATCATCCTGATCACCCACAAGCTGCGCGAGATCATGGAGATCACCGACACCGTGTCGGTCATGCGGCGGGGCGAGATGGTGGCATCCGTCAGGACCGCCGACACGTCGCCCGAACAGCTTGCCGAGTTGATGGTGGGCCGCAAGGTGCTGCTGAACGTGCAAAAGGCGCCCGCCCGGCCCGGCAAGCCGGTCTTGGAAATCCGCGACCTGCGCATGGTCGATGCCTCGGGCGTCGAACGGCTGCGCGGCATCGGCCTGGACATCCGCGCGGGCGAGATCCTGGGGATCGCGGGCGTCAGCGGCAACGGCCAGACGCAACTGCTGGAAATTCTGGGCGGATACCCCGAGAAGGGCAGCACCGTTTCGGGCGAGGTCCGCGTGAACGGCGCGCCCCTGCCGCTGACGGGCGCGGGCTGCAACGCCGCCGAACGCCGCCGCAAAGGCGTCGGCCACATCCCCGAGGACCGGCAGGCCGAGGGCCTGATCATGGATTTTTCCGCCTGGGAAAACGTCGCCTTCGGTTATCACGACGCGCCGGAATACGGCCGCGGCCCGCTGATGGACCGCGATGCGATCCGCCGGGACGCCGAGGGCAAGATCCGGCGTTTCGACGTGCGCCCGCCCGACTGCGACCTGGCCGCGCGCAACTTTTCCGGCGGCAACCAGCAGAAGATCGTCGTCGCCCGCGAGATCGAGCGCAATCCCGACCTGCTGCTGATCGGCCAGCCCACGCGCGGCGTGGACATCGGCGCCATCGAGTTCATCCACAAGCGCATCGTCGAATTGCGCGACGCGGGCAAGGCGATCCTGCTGGTGTCCGTGGAACTGGACGAGATCATGTCGCTGTCCGACCGCATCGCCGTGATGTTCGACGGCCGCATCATGGGCGAACGCCTGCCCGGCCAGACCACGACCGGCGAACTGGGCCTGCTGATGGCGGGCGTGGACGCCGATGCTACCCCCCCACCCAAGATCTTTCCCGAGAAGTGTGAATGACGACTGCCCGCATAGCCTGCCTTCTTTCCCTTGTCCTTGCTGCAAGCTGCAGCACAGGCGCCATGCCGCGGATGCCCAAGATGGACATCTGGCCCGACGGCGAGGCGCCCGACCGCCTGGTCATGGCCGCCGAGGCCCGCGCCCAGACCCGCGCCCGCAACCCCGACGGCAGCTGGGCCGTGGCCGATCCGGTCCGGGCATCCGACTACGAGGACGATTTTCCCGGCAGCTGCGTCAGTGACGCGCGCGGCACCGCCTGCGCCGACCATGCTCCTGTCGAGATGCCCGCCGAGGCCGCGACCGCCCCCCAGGTCACGGGCCGCGTCGCCATCGCCTTCGCGACCCTGGCCGACGGCAGCCGCTGCACCGGAGAGGCGCGCCAAGGCGCCACCCGGGCCGAGGAGAACCTGCTGGCCGTGCGCGGCTTTCCCGGCCAGGGCGGCGCCGTCCCCCGCGCCCGCAGCCTGGCGCGCATGGCCGGGAACGGCGACGCGATCACCTGGGACGAAATCGCCGATCCCCGCGCCTTCCTGGCGCTGTGCCACGGCATGAAAGGCTGACGCATGACCAAGATGCCGAAATGGGCCGACGTGATCCTGACACCGCTGATCTCGCTGGTGCTGGCAATGGCGATTTCGGCGCTCGTGATCCTGGCCATCGGCGAAAGCCCGATGGTCGCACTGACCACCATGATCGACGGCGCGCTTGGCTCGAGCTATGGCTGGGGCTTCACGCTGTATTACGCGACGAACTTCATCTTCACCGGGCTTGCGGTGATGGTCGCCTATCACGCCAGCCTGTTCAACATCGGCGGTGAAGGGCAGGCGGCCATGGGCGGGTTGGGCGTGGCCCTGGTGCTGCTGTCCCTGCCCCTGCCGCATTGGGCGCTGGCCCTGCCCGCCGCGATGATCGGCGCGGCCCTGTTCGGCGCGGCCTGGGCGCTGATCCCCGCCTGGCTCCAGGCGAAACGCGGCAGCCATATCGTGATCACCACGATCATGTTCAACTTCATCGCCGCCGCGCTGCTGAACTATGTGCTGGTGAACCTGCTGCGCCCGGTGGGCAGCATGGACCCGGCCTCGGCCCGTTTCCCGGACGCCACCCACCTGCCCAAGCTGTCCGACATGGCGCTGGCCCTGGGGTTCGAGTGGGGCAAGAACACGCCCGTCAACATCAGCTTCTTCGTGGCCGTGATCGCCTGCGTTCTGGTCTGGCTGCTGATCTGGCGGTCCCGCCTGGGGTTCGAGATCCGCGCCTTCGGCAAGTCCGAACCCGCCGCGCTTTACGCAGGGATAAACCCCGTCCGCATCACCGTGATCGCCATGCTGATTTCCGGGGGTCTTGCCGGGCTGATGGCCATCAACAACGTGATGGGAGAGGCCGAGCGTCTGGTCCTGAACGCGGTCGAGGGCGCGGGCTTCATCGGCATCGCCGTGGCGCTGATGGGCCGCAACCATCCGCTGGGCGTGTTCCTGGCCGCGCTGCTGTTCGGCTTCCTGTATCAGGGGGGCGGCGAACTGGCGCTGTGGACCAGCATTCCGCGCGAACTGATCATCGTGATCCAGGCGCTCGTGATCCTGTTCACCGGCGCGCTGGACAACATGGTGCGGATGCCGCTGGAGCGGATGTTCATGGCCTTGCGGAAAAGGGGCGCGTGATGGATCTGAACACCGTCCTGCAAATCCTCGACAGCGCGGTGCGACTGATGACGCCCCTGCTGCTGGCGTGCCTCGCCGGGCTTTATTCGGAACGCGCGGGCGTCTTCGACATCGGGCTTGAGGGCAAGATGCTGATGGCTGCGTTTTCAGCCGCCACCGTGGCCGCGCTGACCGGCAATGTCTGGCTGGGCGCTGTGGCGGGCCTCTTGGGGGCGCTGATGCTGTCGGCGGTCCATGGCGTGGCCTCGATCACCTTCCGGGGCAACCAGCTGATCTCGGGCGTGTCGATCAACTTCCTGGCCTCGGGGCTGACGGTGCTGCTGGGGCAGAAGATCTTCGGCCTGGGCGGGCGCACCCCCAGCCTGACGCCTGGGGCCGAGCTTGAGGCCCAGGTCACGCCCTTCCGCGCCTGGCTGTCGGGCATCACCGGCCCGGACGGCGCGGCGGCCCTGACCGCCACCCCGCGCTTCGGCGAGATCACCCTGCCCTTCGCGGATGCCCTGCGCGGCGTGCCGGTGATCGGTCCCCTTTATGCCGAGGTGATCTCGGGCCATTCCATCCTGGTCTATGTGGCTTTCCTGATGGTGCCGCTGACCTGGTGGGTGCTGTATCGCACGCGCTTCGGGCTGCGGCTGCGGGCGGTAGGGGAAAACCCGGCCTCGGTCGATACGGCGGGCGTGTCGGTGACGCGGCTGCGTTTCGCCGCCGTGGCGATCGCCGGGCTGCTTTGCGGTCTGGCGGGGGCCTATTTGGCAACCGGGCTGTCGGCGGGTTTCGTCAAGGAAATGACCGCCGGGCGCGGCTTCATTGCCCTGGCCGCACTGATCTTCGCCAAGTGGCGGCCCTGGGGGGCGCTTGGCGCGACCTTCCTGTTCGGCCTGCTGGAGGCCGTCGCCAACCGCTATCCGAACCTGGATCTGGGGGTGATCACCGTGCCGTCGATGTTCATGAACGCCCTGCCCTATATCCTGACGGTGATCATCCTGGCAGGCTTCGTGGGCCGCGCCATCCCCCCCCGCGCCGGAGGAGAACCCTATGTCAAGGAACGCTGATCTCGCCAGCCTGATCCGCGACCGCGCGGGCGAGGCCGCGCCGGAATACGGCCTGATCCTCGGGTCCGGCCTCGGGCACCTGTCGGGGACCGTGGACGGCGTGGCGATCCCCTATGACGAGCTGCCGGGCTTTCCCCATGCGGGCGTCTCGGGCCATGTGCCGCAACTGGTGATCGGGCAGTTGGAGGGCCGCCGGGTCGCGGTCTTCGGGGGCCGGTCGCATTACTACGAATCGGGCCGCGCCGATGCCATGCGCCTGCCTCTGGAAACGCTGGCTGCGCTTGGCTGCGAACGGCTGATCCTGACCAATGCCGCCGGATCGCTGCGTTCCGACATCCCGCCGGGCGACCTGATGATGCTCAGCGACCACATCGCCTTCGCCGGCACCAACCCCCTGATCGGAGAGAAAACCGACGCCCGCTTCGTCCCCATGACCGACGCCCACGATGCTGAACTGCGCGCAGCCCTCGCCGCTGCCGCACGGTCCGAAGGCATTGCCCTGCCCCAGGGTGTCTATTGCTGGTTCTCCGGTCCCAGCTTCGAGACCCCTGCCGAGATCCGCGCCGCCAAAATTCTCGGCGCCGATGCCGTGGGCATGTCCACGGTGCCGGAAATCATCCTGGCCCGCTTCCTGGGCCTGCGCTGCGCCGCCATATCCGTGATCACCAACATGGGCGCGGGTCTGTCGGACGAATCCATCAGCCACGACCACACCAAGGCCATGGCCCCCCTGGGCGCGGCGAAACTGGAACGCATCCTGCGCCGCTTCCTGCGCGAGGCCTAGAGCTTCTTCTTCACGAAAATATCCCCGCCGGAGGCAACCCCCGCAGGGGGTTCACGCCAGGCGCGCCAGTTCCGCCTCGACCCGCCCCGTCACCGTATCCAGGTCGCGCAGATCGTCCAGGGCCACCACCGCCTTTTCACGCTCGGCATAGCGCAGCCGATGCTTCAGATAGCGCGGGTCGTAATGATCGCGCAGCAGCCCGCAGGCCAAGCCGCGCCAGTCGCGCGCGGCGAGTGCCGCCTGCCAATCGGCGATTCGTTCGGCCGGGTGCATCGGGGCCAGCGTGGCCAGGATCGCCTCGACCCGCGCGGGATCCACCACCATGTCGTCATAGGTCGCGGCGGTAAAGGCCGCCCGCGCCGCAACCGGAACCTCCAGCCGCAGCCGGGGCGCGGCGCAGATCGCCTGCCACATCGCCTTCGGCACCGTCAGCGCGCCGATGCGGCTGCTTTCGGCCTCGACCAGAACGGGACGCGCGGGGTCAAGCGCCTCAAGCGCCAGGGCCAGCCGCCCCTCGAACCGCTTCTGGCCGGGCTGTCCCCCGGCGCGCGCGCCGAACAGGCTGCCCCGGTGGTTCGCCAGCCCCTCCAGGTCGATGACTTGCCAGCCGCGCGCGGCCAGCCGGTTCAGGATCGCGGTCTTGGCGCTGCCGGTATTGCCGTCCAGCACGATCACCGGCGCGGGGACGGGCCGGTTCTGCACCCGGTCCACGACCAGCGCGCGCCAGGCCTTGTAGCCGCCCTCGACCCGATCCACCCGCCAGCCGATCTGCGACAGGATCGTCGTGAAGCTGCCCGACCGCTGCCCGCCGCGCCAGCAATAGACCAGCCCGCGCCAGCTTCCATCGCGATCCGCCAGCGGCCCGGCGACATGGCGCGCCGCATTGGCCGCGACCAGCGCGCCGCCGATCTTGCGGGCGTCGAAGGGGGAAACCTGCTTGTAGATCGTCCCGACCCGCGCCCGTTCCGCATCGTCCAGAACGGGCAGGTTGATCGCGCCGGGCAGGTGATCCTCGGCATATTCCGCCGGGGACCGCACGTCGATGATGTCGTCGAACCCCGCCAGCGCGGGATCCGACAGGCCTGTCAGCGTCAGCGCCACATCAATAAACGTAAACGGGCGTCCCGATGGGCACCTGGTCATACAGCGCCATCACCGCCTCGTTGCGCATCCGCAGGCAGCCGTTCGACACGGCGCGGCCGATGGAACCGGGTTCCGTGGTGCCGTGGATGCGGATCGCGGTGTCCTGGCCCTTGTCGTTATACAGATACAGCGCCCGCGCCCCCAGGGGGTTCTGCGGGCCGCCGGGCATCCCGTCGGCCCATTTGCCGTATTGCTGCGGCTTGCGCTTGATCATCTCGGGCGTGGGGGTCCAGGACGGCCATTCGACCTTGCGGCCCACGGTCGCCCGGCCCTTCCAGACCAGTTCGGCCGCGCCCACGGCCACGCCGTAACGGACCGCCCGGCCCGGGGCGATGACGTGATACAGGAAGAAATCCTTGCTGACCACGACGATGCTGCCGACCTCGAAATCCTCGCGGATGGCGACCTCGGTCGGGGCATAGGGATCGCGCGCGGCTTCCTGCGAGAAGGCCAGCGAGGGGGCGAAATAGGCGGCGGCCATCAGCGGCACGGCCAGCGACATCATCTCACGGCGGTTCATGGTGATCCTGTGGGTCTCGTGTTCTTCTGCTCTGATCCTGCCCATAACAAGGGACAGGCTGCCCATGCAACTCACGACGGCGTTTCGCGTTCACTTTGCCCTTGACCACGGGCCATCCGGGGCACATCTGCTGGTGATGGTCCCCGTCTTGCGCCCCTGCTGCCGGAAAGCGCGCCGCCCCCTGCGACGGCCCGCCCATCTGTGCCGGGGCCGGGGCGACCGCGCCTGCCGCTGCCACCAAGATGCGCGCCCGACCCTCGCCCGCCCCCGCCGCGTGCCGCGCCTTGACCCGCGCGCGGTGATCGCCGCGCGGTTTCCCCGCCAGGCGCCTCCGCGTCCGCAGGCACCGCCCCGTTTCCTGAACCCGTCCTGCACCCCTCGCATGATTTCAGGAAACCGCCATGACCGTTCACTCCGCTGACCTGCCCGTCCCGGACACCCTTGTCACCACCCGCCTGACCGTCGAGGGGATGAGCTGCGCCGCCTGTTCCGGCCGCGTCGCCCGCGCCCTGTCCGCCCGCCCCGGCGTGGCGGATGCCCAGGTGAACCTGCTGGCCGGAACCGCCAGCATCCGCCACGCCCCCGGCCTGTCGCCGGCCGATCTCGCCCAGGCCGTGACCAGGCTGGGCTATCCCGCAACCATCCCCCAGGACACCGCGCCGGTCGCCAGGACCGACGAGGCCGCGACCCTGAAGCGCGCCTTCCTGACCGCCCTTGCCCTGACCCTGCCGGTCTTCGTGGCGGAAATGGGCGGCCACCTGATCCCCGCCTTCCATCACTGGCTGCACGCACAGGTCGGCAGCGGGCCGCTGAACTGGATGCAGATGATCCTGACCGCGCTTGTCCTGGCGGGACCTGGGCGGCGGTTCTTCGCGACCGGCATCCCCGCGGCTCTCCGCGGCGCGCCGGAGATGAACAGCCTTGTCGCGCTCGGCTCGGGGGCGGCGTTCCTGTTCTCGGCGGTCGTGGTGCTGATGCCTGCGCTGATCCCGCCCGCCTCCCGCCATGTCTATTTCGAGGCCGCCGCCGTCATCGTCACCCTGATCCTGATGGGCCGCTGGCTGGAGGCCCGCGCCAAGGGCCAGGCAGGCGCCGCGATCCGCGCGCTGATCGACCTGGCCCCGGACCGCGCCACCGTGCTGCGCGACGGCAAGCCGGTGCCCGTCGCGGTGGCCGACCTCTGGCCGGGCGACCTGGTGCTGCTGGCGCCGGGGGAACGCGTGGCGGTGGATGGGGTCGTCACCGAAGGCCGGGGCCATATCGACGAATCCATGCTGACCGGAGAGCCTGTGCCCGCCGGAAAGGTCCCCGGCGATCCCGTCACGGGCGGCACGGTGAACGGCACTGCCGCGCTGACCTATCGCGTGACGGCCACGGGGTCCGACACCACGCTGTCCCGCATCGTGGCCATGGTCGAGGGCGCGCAGAACGCCCGCCTGCCGGTGCAGGCCCTGGTGGACCGCATTACCCGCGTCTTCGTGCCCGCCGTGATGGGGCTGGCGGCGCTGGCCTTCCTGCTGTGGCTGGTCTTCGGTCCCGACCTGGCCCATGCGGTCGTGGCGGGCGTGGCCGTGCTGATCATCGCCTGCCCCTGCGCGATGGGGCTGGCGGTCCCGGTCTCGATCATGGTCGGCACCGGGCGCGGGGCGCAACTGGGCGTGCTGTTCCGCCGGGGCGAGGCCTTGCAGCGTCTGTCGAACGCGCGCCTGATCGCCATGGACAAGACCGGCACGCTGACGGTCGGCCATCCCGAACTGCTGGCGATCCGAACCCAAGGCATCACCGAAACCGATGCCCTGCGCCTTGCCGCCGGGGCCGAGGCACGGTCCGAACACCCGCTGGGCGCGGCCATCGTCGCGGGGGCCGTGGCGCGCGGCCTGGACCTGCCCCCCGCCGCCGAGGTCAAGGCCAGTGCCGGCCGCGGCCTGTCCGGCATGGTCGAGGGGCGCCGCCTGCTGATCGGCAACCTGTCCGCGCTGACCGAAGCCGGGATCGACCCCGCCCCCGCCCTGCGCGACGCGGCAGAGGATGACGCCGCCCAAGGCGCGACCCCGGTGCATCTGGCCGTCGATGGCCGCCATGCCGCCAGTTTCGCCCTGGCCGACCCGGTCCGCCCCGAGGCGGCGGACACCATCGCCGCCCTGCACCGCATGGGCCTGCGGACCGCGATGCTGTCGGGCGACATCCCCGCGACAGCGCAGACGGTGGGCAAGCGGTTGGGGATCGACGACGTGCAGGCCGGGCTGATGCCGGGCGACAAGCTGGCGGCGATCCGGGACATGGGCGCGGGTTCCGTCTTCGTGGGCGACGGGATCAACGACGCCCCGGCGCTGGCTGCGGCGGAAACCGGCATCGCCATCGGCACCGGCACCAGCATCGCCATCGAATCGGCGGATCTGGTGCTGATGTCGGGCGATCTGGGGGGCATTCCGCGCGCGATCCGGCTGTCGCGCGCGGTGATGCGCAACATCCGGCAGAACCTGTTCTGGGCCTTCGCCTACAACACCGCGCTGATCCCCGTCGCCATGGGCGTGCTGGTGCCCCTTGGCGGGCCGCAGCTGTCGCCCATGCTGGGGGCGGGGGCGATGGCGCTGTCCTCGGTCTGCGTGGTGGGCAATGCCCTGCGGCTGCGCAGGGTGCGCTAAAGCCGGCCTAGTGGCCCTTGTGGCCCCCATGATCTTCGGGGGCCGCCTCGGCCCGATCATTGTCCAGCGCGGCCTCGACCTGCTGCGTCCCGCAGGGGCCGAAATCCAGCGTCAGGGCGATGCTGTCGCCATCCGCCAGGGGCTTGGCCAGCCCCATCAGCATCACATGATCGCCGCCCCGGGCCAGCGCATGGTCGCCGCCCGCCGGAATGGCGATGCCGCCCTCGATCTTCTGCATCTTCATCACGCCGTCCTGTTCGGCATGGGTGTGCAGTTCGACCACCTTTGCCGCGTCCGAGGACACGCCGGTCAGGCGGCAGTCGGTCGCGCCCCGGTTCTCGACCACCATGAAGGCGGCGGCGGTCTTGGGATTGGCGCTGCGCACATAAGCGTCGCGGATCGCCAGCCCGTCCTGGGCCAGGGCAACGGCAGGCGTGACAAGCGTCAACGCGGCCAGGGTCATGCGGATCATCGTTCTTGTCCTTCTCATGCGAAAGGGTCGCAGCGTGGCGCGACCATTATCGAAGGGCGCGCGGAAGGCAACGCACATGCAAAAGCCCCGCCGCGGGAACGACGGGGCATATTGCCGCAACCGGAGGCCGGATCAGGCCTGGGGCGCTTCGGCCTTGGCGATCTCGCGCTTGATCTTCAGCGCGCGGTCCGACAGTTCGTCGTCCTTGGCTTTCGCCAGGAAGGCATCCAGGCCGCCCCGGTGATCGACCGAGCGCAGCGCCGCCGCCGAGATCCGCAGCGAATAGCCGCGGTTCAGCTTTTCGGACAGCAACGTGACCTCGTTCAGGTTCGGCAGGAACCGGCGACGGGTCTTGTTGTTGGCATGGCTGACATTGTTACCGGACATCGGGCCTTTGCCGGTCAGTTCGCAGACGCGCGACATGGTGCTGATCCTTCGTCTTTGCTATGCGGGCGGTCCCGGCAGGGGTTCCGTCCCAAAGTGAAAGGGCGCCGCGAGGCAGCGCCCGGAATTCCGTTTGCGCGTCCGTAATGGAAGCTGGCTCCCTCGTCAACCGGGAATCACCTTTCAATCCTTTTCACCTTTGTCCAAATATCCCGGGGCTTCCGAGCGCCCGGAAAAAGGTCCAGTGGACCTTTTTCAGCGAGGAAGGGGCCGGCAGGCCCGAGCGGGGGCTGGCCCCCGGCCTTCGCGGGACGCAATCAGGCATAGCCGCGCTCGATCGCGATCAGCTTTTCCTTGCGCCACAGCCCGCCCGCATAGCCCGTCAGCGTGCCGTCCGCGCCGATCACCCGGTGGCAGGGCACCACCAGGGCGATGCGGTTCGTGGCGTTGGCGCGGGCCACGGCGCGGATGGCCGTGGGACGGCCGATGGCTGTCGCAAGCTGGACATAGCTGCGCGTCCGCCCGGCGGGGATGGCCTGCAAGGCGCGCCAGACCTGCTGCTGGAAGGGCGTGCCGTGCAGGGTGACGGGAACGTCCAGGCACGGCGCGTTTCCCGCGAAATAGGCGGCAAGCTGCGCCTCGGTCCGGTCGTGGACGGGCGTGCGGCCCAGACCCACGCGGCCGCCCGCATGCGCGGACAGGCGGCGCAGCCCCTCGGGCAGGGCCTTGCGGTCGATGAATTCCAGCAGGTGCAGCGTTTGGTCATCGGCGATGGCGATCATCCCGCCCAGGGGCGTGTCGATCCAGTCGGCCAGCAGGTCCGACCCCTGCCGCATCCGGTGCGGCGGATGGCCGAACAGCCGCGCGAAGGCCGCCCGGAACCCCGAGGCCGAATCGAACCCGGCCTCCAGTTGCGCGTCGATCATCGTCGATCCTTTCACCAGGCTGGCCATCCCGCCCCGCAGCCGCGCGGCGCGGGACATGTCCAGAAAGCTTTGCCCGAAATGGCGCTTGAAGGCGCGGCGCACGGTCGAGGGGTCATGCCCGAGCGCAAGCAGGTCGGCCTCGGACCAGCGGTGGTCGGGGCGTTCGTCCAGCCGGGCCAGCAGGTCGCGGACCAGCGGCTCGCCCTCGGCCGTCGCGCCCAGCGGGTGGCAGCGGCGGCAGGGGCGGAAGCCTGCGGCCTGCGCGGCATCGGCCGAGGCGAACCAGCGGCAGTTCCGCGGCAGCGGCTTGCGCGCCGGGCAGGTCAGGCGGCAGAAGATGCCGGTGGTCGTGACCCCCACCAGGGCGCGGCCTTCCCAGGCCGGATCGCGCGCCAGCAGTGCGGCATAGAGCGTGTCGGTATCGGGCAGGTCCAGCATGTCGTTCACCATCTCCATGCCTTGACCCTAACCGATTCGCTGCGCCACGGGCCGCGAAATCGGGCGTTTATTTCTGACCCGCCAGCCAGTCGAGCATCTCATGCGCGGCCTCGGCCGGGGCGGCACGGCCACCCGCCACCGCATCGCCCAGATGCGCCAGCCGGTCGCGGGCGGCGGGCGTGTCCAGCCGCGCCAGCAGGCCCGCGCGCACATCGGCCAGAAACCATTGGCGCTCCTGTTCCGCGCGGTTGGCCGCGAGATGCCCGTGTTCCCGCCGCCAATCGGCAAGCGCCCGCATCTCCTCCCACGCCTTCGCCAGACCGTCGCCGGTCGCGGCGGATACCGGCAACGCCTTGGGAAAGCCTTGCGGATCCTGCGGGCGCTTGCGCAGCAGCCGCAGCGCGCCCGCGTAATCGGCCACCGTGCGGCGGGCGGGGCCAAGCAGCTCTCCATCGGCCTTGTTGACCAGGATCAGGTCGGCCATCTCCATGATGCCGCGCTTGACGCCCTGCAATTCGTCGCCGCCCGCAGGCGCCAGCAGCAGCACGAACAGGTCGCACATCTCGGCCACAAGGGTTTCCGACTGCCCCACCCCCACCGTCTCGATCAGCACCACGTCATAGCCCGCGGCCTCGCACAGCCGGATCGCCTCGCGCGTGCGGCGCGCCACGCCGCCCAGTTGCGCGTTCGACGGCGTGGGGCGGATGAAGGCCATGGGGTTGCGGGCCAGCGTTTCCATCCGGGTCTTGTCGCCCAGGATCGACCCGCCCGACCGGGCCGAAGACGGATCGACCGCCAGAACCGCCACGCGCAGGCCTTGTTCGGTGAGCATGGTCCCGAAGGCCTCGATGAAGGTGGACTTGCCCACCCCAGGCGTGCCCGACAGCCCGATGCGCAGCGCCTGCCGGTCCGGCAGGTCCGCCAGCAGCGCCACGGCCCGGGCGCGGTGGTCGGGCCGCGTCGATTCGATCAGCGTGATCGCCCGCGACAGGGCGCGGCGGTCGCGGGCCAGCAAGGGTTCCAGAAGCTCGTCCATGGGCCAAGGGATAGGGGCGCGCGCAGCGATTGCCAAGCCACCGTCGCCTGCCGATAATGCCGCCATGACCCGTTTCCTTGCCGCCCTTGTTCTGGCCCTGACCGCCCTGCCCGCCGCTGCCGACCCCTTGCGCCTGCTGATGGTGGAAAAGGAGGGCTGCGTTTATTGCGCCGCCTGGGACCGCAATATCGGCCCGGGCTATGCGGCCTCTGACACGGGCCGCGCCGCGCCCTTGATGCGGGTGGACATCCACGGCCCCTACCCGGACGGCCTGGCCCTGGCGCGCAGGCCCTTCGTCACGCCGACCTTCATCCTGCTGGACGGCGGCTCCGAGGTCGGGCGGCTGGAGGGCCACATGACACCCCAGCAGTTCTATCCGGCGCTGTCCGCCCTGCTGGATGAGGCGCGCTAGGCGGGGCTTTCCCAAGGCCCGCGCATCGGCTAGGCAACGGCCAGCCATTTTCAGCGACGGTGACGACAATGCATGACATCCGTGCCATCCGGGAAAACCCCGCAGCGTTCGACGCGGCCTTGGCCCGCCGCGGGCTTGCACCCCTGTCCGACCGCATCCTGTCACTGGACGCCGACCGCCGCGCCCGGATCGTGGCCGCCGAAACCGCCCAGGCCGACCAGAACCGCGCCAGCAAGGACGTGGGCGCTGCCAAGGCGCGCGGCGACGACGCCGAGTTCGACCGCCTGCGCACGCTGGTGGCCGAGAAGAAGGCCGACATCGCCAAGTTGCAGGCCGAGGCCTCGCTGCTGGACGGCCGCCTTCGCGATCTGCTGATGGAGATCCCGAACCTGCCGCTGGACAGCGTGCCGGACGGCCGCAATGAGGCCGACAACGTGGAACTGCGCCGCTGGGGCAGTCCGCGCGCCTTCGATTTCACCCCCGTCGAGCATTTCGACATCGCGGGCGTGAAACCCGGCATGGACTTCGAGACCGCGGCGAAGCTGTCGGGCAGCCGCTTCGTGGTGCTGAAGGGCGGCGTCGCGCGCATCCACCGCGCGCTGGCGCAGTTCATGCTGGACCTGCACGTGGACCGGCATGGCCTTCAGGAAACCTGGACCCCCGTGCTGGTCCTGGAAAACATGATGGTCGGCACCGGACAACTGCCGAAATTCGGCGAGGACAGCTATCTGACCCGCGAGGGATACTGGCTGATCCCCACGTCCGAGGTGACGCTGACCAACACCGTCCACGGCGATCTGGTCGATCACGCCACCCTGCCCCGCCGCATGGTGGCCCATTCCCAATGCTTCCGGTCCGAGGCCGGCAGCGCGGGCCGCGACACCACCGGGATGCTGCGCCAGCACCAGTTCGAGAAGGTCGAGATGGTGTCGATCACCGACGCCGACACCGGCCCCGCCGAACACGACCGCATGACCCGCTGCGCCGAGGCCGTGCTGGAGGCGCTGGACCTGCCCTATCGCACCATCGTGCTGTGCACCGGCGACATGGGTTTCGGCGCGCGGATCACCCATGACATCGAGGTCTGGCTGCCCGGCCAGGACAAGTACCGCGAGATCAGCAGCGTCAGTTACTGCGGCGATTTCCAGGCGCGGCGGATGAACACGCGATACCGGTCCGACAAGACCGGCAAGCCGGAATTCGTCCACACGCTGAACGGATCGGGCCTGGCCGTGGGGCGCACGCTGATCGCGGTGCTGGAAAACGGCCAGCAAGCGGACGGATCGGTTTCGCTGCCCGCCGCGCTGCACCCCTATCTGGGCGGGGCGACCCGGCTGGACGCGGACGGCAGGCTGGCCTGACCACAAGCACGTGAAACCGCGATTGCGGCAAGGCGCGCCGAAACTGGGCAAGCACCCGGGGCGTTGGCCCGCATGGCACGCGTGGCAGAGGTCATCTATCTCGGTTCGGTGACGATCTTTGTCGCCAGCAGCGCCGTGCTGGCGACCCTGGGGCGTCCTGCGGTCCAGATCGCGGCGCCGATCCTGCCCCAGACCCATTCCTATGGCCCGCTGGAGCTTGCCCCCATCCTGCCCATGGTGACCCTGCCCCAGCTTTATGTCCAGCCGCAGAACCCGCTGATGTGGGCGCTGCTGGTGTTGCTGTGGCTGACGCTGCTGGCGGACGGGATCGCGCAATACCTGGAGCCGTCGGACCATGGTCCCCATCCCGCCTGGCTGCCTCTCAGCCTGGCCCTGGCCGGGGGCGCGCTGTGGCCCTGGCTTGTGGGCTTTCACAAGCCGCTCGCCACGCTGGGCGCGCTGCTGATGCTGACCACGGCCTTGTCGGGCGCCATGCGCGCCGGGGGCCAGGGGCGTCCCGCGCCGGGCTTCCTGGCGGGGTGGAGCCTTGCGCTCGGCACGGCGACGCTGGCGAGCCTGATCGGCGCGCCGATGGACCTGACCACGCCGCAGACGGCGATCCTGGCCATCCTGCCCGGCGCGGTGATCGGGATGTTCGCCCAGGAACGGCTGGACGGGTCGCTGACCTTTTCGCTGGCGATGATCTGGGCCTTTTGCGCGGTGGCCGTGACCACCATGGCCAGCAGCCCCGGCGTGGCGCTGGCCGCGATCATCGGCATATCCGGCATGGGCGTCGTGTTCGTGCGCGCGGCGACCTGAAAGGTGATTGTCAATTCTGCGCAAGTCCGCAGGGCGGGACAAGGAAAAGCGACGAGCGTTTCCCCCGCCCGTTACGCGAGGCTGCCACCAGAGACGGCGCCGCCTTGCGACCACGGAAGGCCGGCGCCCGACCCGAGGGGGGCGTGTAAGCGCCCGCCTGGGGGCGGGTCGGGCGCTGGCCGGGCCTTAAAGGCCCGGCGGTTCAGGTGGCAATCGTATCGTGTGGCAAAGGCGATGGCCTTCGCCAATCAGGGTCAAGCCGCCTTCAAGCGTCCTTGGGCTTTTGCCGGTTCCTGTGCTTGGACAGCGCGCCCGACTGGTTGATCTTCTTGGCTTTTTCCTTGAAGGGGTTGTCACCCCCCTGGTCGCGGAAGAACAGCCGGATCGGCGTGCCGGGCATGTCGAAATCGGCCCGCAGCCCATTGACCAGATACCGCTGATAGCTGTCGGGCAGCTTGTCGGTATGCGTGGCCTTCACGATGAACGCCGGGGGCCGCGTCTTGATCTGCGTCATGTAGCGCAGCCGGATCCGCCGTCCGCCCGGCGCGGGGGGCGGATGGCTTTCGGTCATCGCGCCCAGCCACTGGTTCAGCCGCGCGGTGGGAATGCGGCGGTTCCAGACCTCGTGCGCCTTGAGGATCGCGGCGTGCAGCCGGTCCAGCCCCTTCCCGGTGCGGGCCGAGACCGTAACCAGCGGCGCGCCCTTCAACTGCGGCAGCAGCTTTTCAAAATTCGCGCGCAATTCGTTCAGCTTGTGGGGCTTGTCGTCCTCCAGATCCCACTTGTTCGCGGCGATGACGACCGCGCGCCCTTCGGTTTCCGCGAAATCGGCGATGCGCAGATCCTGTTGTTCGAACGGAATGGCCACGTCCAGCAGGACCACCACCACCTCGGCAAAGCGCACCGCGCGAAGGCCGTCGGCCACCGACAGCTTTTCAACCTTGTCCACCACCTTGGCGCGCTTGCGCATCCCGGCGGTGTCGAAGATGCGCATGGGCGTGCCCATGAATTCGGTGCTGACGCTGATCGAATCGCGGGTGATCCCGGCCTCGGGTCCGGTCAGCAGGCGATCCTCGCCGATGATCTTGTTGATCAGCGTGGACTTGCCCGCGTTGGGCCGCCCGATCACCGCCAGTTGCAGCGGGCGCGCGGCCGACGGGCGCCAATCCTCGGCCCCTTCGCCGGTCTCGGCGTCTTCCTCGGTCAGGTCGATGTCGGTTTCGGCCGCGATGGGCGTGGGGCGTTCGGCCTCGATCCGGTCGGCCAGGGGCACCAGGGCGCGATACAGGTCGTCCATCCCCTCGCCATGTTCGGCGCTGATGCGCAACGGCTCGCCCAGGCCAAGGCCCCAGGCTTCCATCGCGCCGGATTTGCCTGCCCGGCCCTCGGCCTTGTTGGCGGCGACGATCACGTGTTTCGATCGCTTGCGCAGGATCTCGGCGAAGTATTCGTCCGCCGCCGTCACGCCCACGCGGGCGTCGATCACGAACAGGCAGATGTCGGCCTCGTCGACCGCGCGTTCGGTCAGGCGGCGCATCCGGCCCTGCAGGCTGTCGTCGTCGGCCATCTCCAGGCCGGCGCTGTCGATCACGACGAAGCGCAGGTCGCCTAGCCGGGCCGCGCCTTCGCGCAGGTCGCGGGTGACGCCCGGCTGGTCATCGACCAGGGCCAGCCTTTTGCCGACAAGGCGGTTGAACAGGGTCGATTTGCCCACATTGGGCCGACCGACGATGGCGAGTGTGAATGTCATCGGAACGCGTGCAGTTGGCCGGCGCGCGAGACGACATAGATCGTCTGGCCCGCCACGGCAGGGGCGGCGGCGGCACCGCCGGGGATTTGCGCCTGGCCGACCAGGGCGCCCGAACTGGGATCGAAGACCCGCATCACCCCGTCGGACGAGGTGACGAACAGCCGTCCCCCCGCCAGCACGGGGCCGAAATGGGCGTGGATGCGGTCCTGCCTGCGGACGCGCCCGGTCGTGTAATAGGGCAGCTGGACGCGCCAGATCGCGCCGCCGGTCGCGGCGTCCAGGCGGATCAGTTCGGCCTGGTCGTTGACGGCAAAGACCGACCCGCCCGCCACCACGACCGGGCTGTTGGCCCCGTCGCGCGCCGACCAGGCCTCGATCCCGCTGTCCATCTCGATGGCGTTGATGCGGCCGGACGAGGTGCCGCCATAGACCACGTTGCCCGCGATCACCGGATCGCCGGTCACGTCGCGGATGTTGGCGACGGCCCGCCCGGTGCGCAGCCCGCCGATCTGCGCGGTCCACAAGGTCGCGCCGGTTTCCCGGTCGGCGGCCAGCAACTGCCCGGATGCAAAGGGGAAGATCACGGTGTTGCCCTGGATCGCCGGGACCGAGACTCCCATCACCCCCGCCGTCGAAGGCGTGCCGGAGGTCTGCCACAGCACCTTGCCGTCGGCTGCGCGCACCGCCCAGCCGATGTCGTTGCGGCCCAGGACATAGACCACGCCGTTCTGCACCGCCGGTCCGCCACCGATCGGCGCATCGACGCGCTGCCGCCACAGGATCCGGCCCGATGCGGCGTCCATCGCCACCAGCTCGCCAAAGCCGCCGGTGGCATAGACGCGCCCGCCTTCATAGGCGAGGCCGCCGCCCGAGACGCTGTCGCGCGCCTCCAGGGCCGGGGCGATGTCGCTGGTCCAGGCGGTTGCCCCGCCCGTCGTGGTGGCGGTGACGCGGGTGCGGCTGTCCAGGGTGAAGACCAGTCCGCCGCCCACGACCGGATCGGCGCTGATGCGGTGGCGCTTGTCGCTGCCCTGCCCGATATTGGCCGTCCAGATGCGCGACGTGCCCGCCCCCAGGGCCAGGTGCCCCGGCTGATGCGCGGCATTGCCCGCACGGTGCGTCCATTCGCCATTGGTCACGGGCGCGGCCAGCCGCAGCGCGGTCGAGGAAACGGGCGCCGGACCTTCGATGGCCGGGCCGTCGGGCGAGGTCACGGCCAGCGGGTCAAGCCGCTGCCCGGGCAGGATCGTGTCCCGTTCGCCGCAGGCCGTCATGCCAAGCGTGGCCGCCAGGGCCAGGGTCAGTCGCAGCGTGGCGGTCATTCCTCGCCTCTCCCTCGTGTTCGTTCATTGGCCCGCGCGTCAGCCCGCGGGCATGTTGTCGGACGGTTCCGGCTCGACGCCCAGGGCGATCATCATCTCGGACAGGCGCAGGCGCAAGGCTTGGCTGAGGCCGTCCTTTTGCTGGATCTGGCGGATCAGGGTGACCGCGTCGTCAGGCCGGCCCGCGCCCACCAGGGCGATGGCCTTCTGTTCCAGGGCCAGCAGTTCGAAGGGGGCGCCGGTGCGCGACAGGCGCGACAGGATCTCGTCGCGCTGCGCGGGGTCCATCGCATCGCCTTGCAGCATGACCAGCTTCAGTTCCGCAAGGTCGTGCAGCACCGTGCCCGCCGCCTGGTCGCCCGCGACATCGCGCAACGCCTCGGCCGCGGCATCGACGTTGCCGTTTTCCGACCATTCCGAGGCTGCCAGCAGCGCCGTCAGGATGCGCCGGGATTCGGCCCCCTGCGGATCGACCGCCATGATCGCCGCCGGATCGTCCGAGCCTTCCGCCGCCAGGATCGCGTCGCCCCAGGCCCGCGCCTGCGTTTCCGCCCGCGACTGGCTGTATTCGCGCCAGATCACGCCCGCCACGATGCCCAGGATCACAAGGCCCGCGACCCATCCCCACCGGCGGAACAGCCGGAACAGGCGTTCGCGGCGCAGGTCGTCGAAGACCTCGTCGATGAAATTGTCGTTCCCGTTGGCCATGCCCGCCTTCCGCCGCTTTTCTTGCGCCCTGTCTTATACCGGCATGGCGGGGAAAGCCAATGCCGCGCTTGGCGCAAAGGAAAAGGCCCGGCGGGACATGCGCCGGGCCTTCCATGATGGGCAGGGGATCACATGCGCGAGGCGACGTTTTCCCAGTTCACCAGGTTGCCCAGGAAGTTTTCCAGGTATTTCGGACGCGCGTTGCGGAAGTCGATGTAATAGCTGTGTTCCCACACGTCGCAGCCCAGAAGCGCGGTCTGCCCGTGGCAGAGCGGGTTCACGCCGTTTTCGGTCTTGGTGACCTCCAGCCCGCCGTCGGCGGTCTTGACCAGCCAGACCCAGCCTGACCCGAACTGCCCCACGCCGCCTTCGGTGAACTTCTTCTTGAAGTCATCGACCGAGCCGAAGGATTCGGTGATCGCCTTTTCCAGTTCGGACGGCATCGCGACGGGCTTCGGCGTCATCATCTCCCAGAACTGGGCGTGGTTCCAGTGCTGGCTGGCGTTGTTGAAGATGCCGTTCTGCGCGACCGCGCCCTTTTGATAGGTGCCCTTGACGATGTCTTCCAGCGGCTTGCCGTCCCATTCGGTGCCGGCCGTCAGCTCGTTCAGCTTGTCCACATAGGCCTTGTGGTGCTTGTCGTGGTGGTATTCCAGCGTTTCCCTGGACATGCCGCCTTCGGCCAGTGCGTCATGCGCATAGGGAAGATCGGGAAGCGTGAAAGCCATTTTCTGTCCTTTCAGAAGGGGTTGAGCCTTGGTCGGGCGCACGGTCCCGCATTCGGGGCCTAAACGCAAGGGGTCGGGGCGGGTTCCTGCCGGGGGCGGTAGCCGGGGGACTTCACGTCCCCCGGACCCCCTGTGGGATACTTGGATGAAGAAGATCAGCGCGGCGCCAACTGACTGCCAGGAATGGCCGCGTTTTCCAGGATCAGGCGCAGGTAGTCGGCGGTCGAGCGGAAGCCGATCAGCCGGAAGCCGCCGGGGATGCGCCACAAGGCCGCCGCCGTCTGGGCCGCGCGGCTTCGGCGCAAGCCGTCGTGGGGCAGCATGTCCAGATCGACCGGCATCAGCTTGCCGATCACGTCCGCCGCATGGGGACCGGTCACGTCGAAGACCGCGCGCGCGTCCGAGACATCGACGACCAGGGCGTGCTCGCCCGCCAGGGCATCGGTCAGCGCGGTCAGGGCATCGGCCCGTTCCGCAGCCGGCAGGACCAGCAGCAGTTCGTCCGGGGACATCCAGCCCAGGGACCGGCTGCCGTCCGTCACGATGCGGGTCTGGTCGGGGATGGCAAGGCCCGATGCCTCGGCAATGGCGTCGCCTGCGTGGTCCAGGTCGGCGCGGATCGTGACCATGCCCAGGCCTTCCACGCGAATAATGGTTGCAAGCGCCTCAGCCATTCAGGCGGGTTCCTTCCTTGTCGTAAAAGACCGGATCCACGATCCGCGCCTTCATCACCCCGCCCCCGGGCATGGGAAACTCCAGCACCTGCCCCATCCGCGCCGGGCCGTGGCGGACCAGCCCCATGGCGATGGGCCGGTTCAGCGTGGGCGAATGATAGCTGGAGGTGACGCGACCCTGCGTCCGGCGCTGCCCGTTGGCGTTCACCCCGGGTTCCACCGCATGGGCGCCATCCGGCAGAACCCGCCCGTCGAGGCTTTCCAGCCCCACAAGCTGCCAGCGGCCCCCATCCTTCATGAAGCTGCGGGCCTGCGCGCGCTTGCCGATATAATCGGGCTTCTTCTTCGAGATCGCCCAGTGCAGCCCCAGATCCTGCGGAATCACCGTGCCGTCGGTTTCGTCCCCGATCATGATGAAGCCCTTTTCCGCGCGCATGACATGCATCGCCTCGGTCCCGTAGGGGGTGATGCCCAGGTCGCGGCCCGTGTCGTGCAGCTTTTCCCACAACTCCAGCCCGCGCCCGGCAGGCACGGCGATTTCATAGCTGAGTTCGCCCGAGAAGCTGATGCGATAAACGCGGGCGGGGATGCCTGCCAGTTCGCCCTCGGCCCATTGCATGAAGGGCAAGGCGTCCTGCGACAGGTCAATGGTGCCGGGCAGGCGCTGCAGCAGTTCGCGCGCCTTGGGACCGGCGATGGCGATCTGGGCGTATTGCTCGGTCAGGTTGGCGGCATGGACCTGCCAGTCCCACCATTCGCATTGCAGCCAGTCCTCCATGTGGGCGTGGATGCGGTCGGCCCCGCCCGTGGTGGTGTGGCAAAGCCAAGTGTCGGCGGACAGCCGCGCGACGACGCCGTCGTCCATCAGGAAGCCGTTCTCGTTGCACATCAGCCCATAGCGGCATTTGCCGACCGGCAGCGTGGACATCATGTTGGTATACATCATGTCCAGGAACCGCCCGGCATCCGGTCCCTTGACGATGATCTTGCCCAGGGTCGAGGCGTCCAGCGTGCCCACCCCGTTCCGCACCGCAAGGATCTCTCGGTGGACCGCCGCGTATCGGTCCTCGCCCGCGCGGGGATAGCTGTAGGGACGGCGCCAATGGCCCACGGGTTCCCAGGATGCGCCGTGGCGCGCGTGCCAGTCGTGGATCGGGGTCTTGCGCAGGGGCTGGAAGGCCTCGCCCCGCGCCTCGGCGGCGATGGTGCCCAGGGTCAGGGGCGTGTAGGGCGGGCGGAAGGTGGTGGTGCCGGTGGCTTCCAGCGGCTGGTCCAGCGCGGCCGACAGGACCGCCAGGCCGTTGATGTTGCTGGTCTTGCCCTGGTCGGTCGCCATGCCCAGCGTCGTGTATCGCTTGGCATGTTCGACCGAGGCATAGCCCTCGCGCGCGGCCAGTTCCACGTCGCTGACCTTCACGTCGTTCTGGAAATCCAGCCACATCTTGGCGCGCAGCTTGTAAGGCGCGTTCCGGGGCATGACCCAGACGGGCATGGTGGGCGCCTCGGCCCGTTCCAGGTCGCCCGCGCAGCGCAGGTCGCCGTTCGCTGCGCCAAGGACAGTGACCATGGGCTTGCCGTCCGCGCCGAGCGGCGGGCGCGAGGGGTCGGGGCGGAACATCGCCTGCGCTTCGTCCCAGGTGATCCTGCCGCCGCAGTGGCTGTAAAGGTGCACGACGGGCGACCAGCCGCCCGACATGGCGACCACGTCGCAATCGAGTGCGCCGGTGACGCGGCCCGTCCCCGACTGGTCGCAGAGCGCCACACCCTCGACATGGGTGCCGCCCTTGACCTTGGCCACGGCGGTACCGGTCATCACCGGGATGCCCGCGGCGCGCGCCGCCTGCGGCCCGTCGCCCGTGGCCTGCGGGCGGGCGTCGATGACGGCCACGACATCAAGCCCCGCCGCTTGGGCGGTCAGGGCGGTGCGATAGGCGTCGTCGTTGTTGGTGACGACGACGATGCGCTTGCCGGGCGCGACGCCGTAATCGGCGATGAAGTCGCGCATGGCGGATGCCAGCATCACCCCCGGCACGTCGTTGCAGGCGAAGGACAACGGGCGTTCCAGCGCGCCGGTCGCCGTGATCACATGGCCCGCGCGGATGCGCCACAACCGCTGGCGGGGGATGCCCTGGTTGGGGTCGTGATCGGCCAGGGTTTCGCGCGCCAGCAGATAGCCGTGGTCGTAAAGCCCCACAGCCATGGTGTTGCGGCGCAGGGTGACGTTGGCGCGGCCCCGCAGGTCGGCCAGAGCCGCGTCGATGGCGGCCTGTCCGCCGTCGTGATCGGTCGGCGTGCGCCCGCCCCAGTGGGGGTCCTGTTCCAGAACGATCACGCGCCCGCCCTTGTCCGCCGCCTCGCGCGCCGCCGTCAGGCCGGCGATGCCGCCGCCGACGACCACCACCTCGGCAAAGCCGTAAGCCTGTTCATAGCGGTCGGGATCGGGACCTGTGGGCGCGCGGCCAAGGCCTGCGCTGCGGCGGATGATCGGCTCGAACAGGTGTTTCCAGAAGGGGCGAGGGTGGATGAAGGTCTTGTAATAGAAGCCCGCGGGCAGCAGCGGCGACAGCCAGGTGTTGATCGCGCCCACGTCGGCGTCCAGCGAGGGCCAGCAGTTCTGGCTGCGCAGCACCATGCCCGCCACAAGCGCGGTGGTGCTGGCCCGCTGGTTGGGTTCGAACCGGCCGCCCTGGCCCAGGCCGAACAGCGCGTTCGGCTCCTCGGCGCCCGAGGCGAGGGGGCCGCGCGGGCGGTGATACTTGAAGGACCGGCCCATCAGCATCTGGCCATTGGCCAGCAGGGCGGATGCCAGCGTGTCGCCCTGCACGCCGCGCAGGTGGCGGCCGTCGAAGCGGAAGGCAAGCTGGAAGGCGCGGTCGATCAGGCGGCCGCCACGGACCAGGCGGAAGGGGGGCGTGCGGCTCATCCGACCACCGCCTCGGAAGCCTGCGGCCAGTCGGGCACCCATTCGGGCCGCGCCTGGCGGGCGTTCGCCACGATCTCGTCCGTGGCGTGCGCCGTCTGGGCCTTGTAGGTGCCATAGACCTGCATGGTGTGGGTGTCGCGGGCGGCCAGGAACCATTTGCCGCAGCCATAGGCGTGGCGCCAGCGTTCGAAATGCACGCCCTTGATGTTCTTGCGCGCGAACAGATAGGCCTCGAAATCGGCGGCCGTGCCGTCGGGACCGATGCGCTTCAGATGCGCCTCGCCTCCGGGGGACAGTTCGGTTTCCTCGGCTTTGACGCCGCAATAAGGGCAGGTCAGGATCAGCATCGCGCTCTCGAACGGGTGGGGATGGTGAACGATGAAAACCACCCGAGCAAGGCTGCGGGTGGTTTCGGGACGAAGGCCGGGGGCTGGCTGCCCCCGGACCCCCGCGGATATTTCGATGAAGAAGAAGCCCGCCGGGCGGTGCCGGCGCGGCGCGGGTCAGTTGGCCGGGGCCGGGGTGCCCGTCGTGGTTCCGGTCGTGGTTCCGGGCGCGGCGGGTTCGACCTCGACGGCGTCATCGACAGCCGGGTCAGCGGTCGTGGTGGCCGGGGCGGTCGTGGTCGCGTTGCCGGTCGCGGTCGCGTCGGTCGCGGCATCATCGCTGCCCGACATGAAGAAGAACAGCAGCGCCACCACGACGATGATGGCACCGATGATGATATACATGCGATTGCTGTTGGGTTCGGCCATTCTCGTCCCTTTCGATTCACCCTGAGGTACCCGGACAATGAGACCGGCGCCCCTCGGGTTCCTTGAAATTCCCGTGCATCGTCAGCCATGACTAATGCGCCACACCGGCCGCGACGGATTCGTCGATGAAGCGTCCCTCGCGGAAGCGGTTCAGGCCGAAGGCGGCGGCCAGCGGACCGGGCCGGCCTTGGGCCACCAGTTCCGCCATGGCCCAGCCGGACCCCGGTATGGCCTTGAAGCCGCCGGTGCCCCAACCGCAGTTCACGAAGACGCCCCCGACCGGCGTCGCCGACAGGATGGGAGAGCGGTCGCCCGTCATGTCCACGATCCCGCCCCATTGCCGCAGCATCTTCAGGCGGGAAATCATCGGGAAGGTCTCGACCAGGGCGCGCACGGTTTCCTCGACATGGTGCCAGCTGCCGCGCTGCGTGAAGGCGTTATGGCTGTCGGTGCCGCCGCCGATCACCATTTCCCCCTTGTCGGACTGGGACATGTAGCCGTGGACGGTGTTCGCCATCACCACCACGTCCATGCAGGGCTTGACCGGCTCGCTGACCATGGCCTGCAGGGGCACGCTTTCGATGGGCAGGCGGAAGCCCGCCATCTCGGCCAGTTGCGACGAATGACCGGCCACGACCAAGGCCAGCTTGTCGCAACCGATGCGGCCCTTGGCGGTGTTGACGGCGCGGACTTGGCCGCCGGCGGTCTCGACCCCCGTGACCTCGCAGTTCTGGATGACGTGCATTCCCATGTCGGAACAGGCCCGCGCATAGCCCCAGGCCACCGCGTCGTGCCGCGCCGTGCCGCCGCGCGCCTGGTAAAGCCCGCCCAGCACCGGATAGCGCGGCCCGTCGATGTTGATGATCGGCACCAGGTCCTTGACGCGCGCAGGCTCGATCCATTCGGTCGCCACGCCCTGCAGCGCGTTGGCATGGACCGTGCGGCGATAGCCGCGGACCTCGTGTTCGGTCTGGGCCAGCATGATCAGCCCGCGCGGGCTGAACATCACGTTGTAGTTCAGGTCCTGCGAGAGCGTTTCATAGAGCTTCAGCGCCTTGTCGTAGATCGCCGCGGACGGGTCTTGCAGGTAATTGGACCGGATGATCGTGGTGTTGCGGCCCGTGTTGCCGCCGCCCAGCCAGCCCTTCTCGATCACCGCGACATCGGTGATGCCGTGGTTCTTGCCCAGATAGTAAGCCGTCGCCAGCCCGTGCCCGCCCGCGCCGACGATCACCACCTTGTAGCGGTCGCGCGGTTCGGGGCTGGTCCAGGCGCGGGTCCAGCCCCGATGCTGGCGCAGCGCCTCGCGCGCGATGGCAAAGACCGAATAGCGGCGTGACGGCATCAGGAACCCCTGTTGGACTTGGCCGCAGAATGGCGGGACGGGACCGCAGGCTCAAGACGGCTTGCGGCGCGATCACGGCAAAATGCGACAGCCTGACGCTTTCCGCCGAAGCGAAAGCGCCCTAAAGGAGGGACCAACCGGAGGGCTGGAATGTTCTGGATCATCTGCGCCGCCACCACGATCGTCGTCGGCCTTGCCATCATCGCGCCCCTGCTGCGGGGCGGGCGCATGGCTGCCGAACCGACGGCGGCCTTCGACCTGCGCGTTTACCGCGACCAGTTGAAGGAGGTCGAGCGCGACCTGGACCGCGGCGTGATCGCCCCCGAGGAGGCCGCGCGCCTGCGCACCGAGATCGGCCGCAAGGTGCTGGACGCCGACCGCCGCCTGTCCCAAGCGGGAACGGGCGGCGCGGGCGGGCGCGGGCTGCTGGCGCTGTCGCTGCTGGCCTTGCTGTTCGCGGGGGCGGCGGCGCTTTACTGGCGCGAAGGCCAGCCCGGGCGCGACGACCTGCCCATCGCCCGGCGCATCGCCGAGGCCCGGCAGGTTTACGACAACCGCCCCAGCCAGGCCGAGGCCGAGGCCAGGGCGCCCGCCCCCGTGGTGCCCGAGGTGCCCGAAGATTTCGCCGCCCTGATCGGGCAGCTGCGCGAGGCGGTGGCGAAGAACCCCGATGACCCGCAGGGCCTCGCCTTGCTGGCCACGAACGAAATCCGCCTGGGCAATCTGGCCGCCGCCCGGGATGCGCAAGCCCGCCTTGTCGCATTGCGCGGCGACGATGCGAGTGCAGGCGACCTGGTGCGCCTGTCCGCCCTGATGATCGAGGCGGCGGGCGGCCTGATCACCCCCGAGGCCGAGGCGGTCCTGGTCCGCGCCCTGACCAAGGATCCCGCGCATCCGCAGGCCCGCTATCTGCTGGGGATGCTGCAATTGCAGAACGACCGCCCCGACCGCGCCTTTCCGATCTGGCGCAGCCTGCTGGAGGAAGGCCCCGAGGACGCCCCCTGGATCGCCCCCATCCGCACCGCCATCGCCGACCTGGCCTGGCTGGCGGGCCAGCCCGACTATGTCCCGCCTGCGCCCCTGCCCGGTCCCGATGCGAACGCCATGGCCGCAGCCGAGGACATGTCGCCCGAGGAACGCCAGCAGATGATCGCGGGCATGGTGTCGCAACTGGAAGCCCGGCTGGCCCGACAGGGCGGCACGGCCGAGGAATGGGCGCGGCTGATTTCCTCGCTGGTGGTGATCGGGAACACGGACCACGCGCGCGACATCTGGACCGAGGCGCAGACCCGCTTCGCCAGCCAGCCCGAGGCGCTGGACACCGTGCGCCAAGCCGCCGTCCAGGCGGGGCTGGTCCCATGATCCACCCCGAGATCACCGATTTCGCGGCCAGCCTGCCCCCGGTGGGCGGCATCGCCGGGCTGGATCTGGGCACCAAGACCATCGGCGTGGCGGTTAGCGACGGGCTGCGCCAGGTGGCCTCGCCCCTGACCGTGATCCGACGGCAGAAGTTCACGCTGGATGCGGCGGAACTGCTGGCGATCGTCAAGGACCGCACGCTGGTGGGCCTGGTGCTGGGCCTGCCGCGCAACATGGACGGCAGCGAAGGCCCGCGCGCCCAATCGACCCGCGCCTTCGCCCGCAACCTGGAACGGCTGACGGATCTCTCCATCGGCTTCTGGGACGAACGCCTGTCCACGGTGGCCGCCGAACGCGCGCTGCTGGAGGCCGACACCTCGCGCAAGCGCCGGGCCGAGGTGATCGACCAGGTGGCCGCCGGTTACATCCTGCAAGGCGCGCTGGACCGGCTGCGGTACATGACGCGATGATCGAAACGCCCTGCATCAAGGTCTGCGTGATCGACCCCGCATCCCGGCTTTGCACCGGCTGCTGGCGGACCCTGGACGAGATCGCCGCCTGGGCCAGCCTGCCGCCGGAAACGCGCCGCCGGATCATGGCCGAACTGCCCGCGCGCAAGGGCTGATCCCTGCGCTTGCCGCCTTGGCCGCCATCTGCGATAGAAACCGCGATCCCGACCAAAAGGCCGCCCATGACCTTTCGCGCCCGCCACCTGCTTGGCATCGACCACCTCGCCCCGCCCGAGATCGTCACCCTTCTGGACCTGGCCGAGGATTACGTGGCCCTGAACCGCCGCACGGTGAAGCACGCCGACGCGCTGGAGGGCATGACCCTCATCAACATGTTCTTCGAGAACTCCACCCGCACCCAGGCCAGCTTCGAATTGGCGGGCAAGCGGCTTGGCGCGGACGTGATGAACATGGCCGTCGCGCATTCCTCGGTGAAGAAGGGCGAAACCCTGATCGACACCGCCCTGACGCTGAACGCCATGCAGCCCGACCTGCTGGTGGTGCGCCACCCCCATTCGGGCGCGGTCAACCTGCTGGCCGAAAAAGTCAACTGCGCCGTCATCAACGCGGGCGACGGGCGGCACGAACACCCCACGCAGGCGCTGCTGGACGCGCTGACCATCCGCCGCGCCAAGGGCCGGTTGCACCGCCTGACGGTCGCCATCTGCGGCGACATCGCCAACAGCCGCGTGGCCCGGTCGAACCTGCTCTTGCTGGGCAAGATGGAAAACCGCCTGCGCCTGATCGGCCCCGCGACCCTGATGCCCGCAGGCGCCGGCGAGATGGGCGTCGAGCTGTTCGAGGACATGCGCGAGGGGTTGAAGGGCGCCGACGTGGTGATGATGCTGCGGCTGCAAAAGGAACGCATGGACGGCGGCTTCATCCCGTCGGAACGCGAATATTTCCACCGCTTCGGCCTGGACGCCGAGAAACTCGCCTGCGCCGCGCCCGACGCCATCGTCATGCACCCCGGCCCCATGAACCGCGGGGTCGAGATCGACGGCACCATTGCCGATGACATCAACCGATCCGTGATCCAGGATCAGGTTGAAATGGGCGTCGCCGTGCGGATGGCTGCGCTGGACCTGCTGGCGCGGAACCTGCGGGCGGAACGGGGACGGGCGGCGGCGGGGGTGATGGTGTGAGCGATTTTGGGCGACTAGAACGCGTCGACCTGCGCCACGGCTGGATGACCGAAGCACAGCATTTCACCCCCTGGCTTGCACGCGAAGAAAACCTCGCGCTCTTGGCTGACACTCTGGGTCTTGATCTTGAGTTCGAAGCGCAGGAGCAAGCTGTCGGACCCTTCCGAGCTGATATTCTGTGCAAGAACACCGCCGATGACACCTGGGTTTTGATCGAGAATCAGTTGGAACGCACCGATCACAGCCATCTGGGCCAACTCATCACCTATGCGGCAGGTCTGCATGCGGTCACGATCATCTGGATTGCCGCACGCTTTGCTGATGAACACCGCGCCGCGTGTGATTGGCTGAACGAGATAACATCGGAGAATGTTCGCATCTTCGCTCTCGAGGTGGAACTGTGGCGGATCGGTCAAAGCCCCATCGCACCCAAGTTCAACATCATCAGTCAGCCGAATGACTGGGCCAGGCAGGTCGCCACAGCGCAGAAGGCTATTACCGATGGTGAATTCAGCGAAACCCGCCAAACCCAGTGGCGCTATTGGAAAGCGGTCGAGGATCTGATCGGCAAGGCCAACGGCGTGATACGGCCCGTATCGCCCCAGGCCAGTTCTTGGGTCTCGCATGGCATCGGCAAGACCGGCGTGCATTTCAATTTTGCCATGAGCCGCCCCGAGAATCTTGTCCGGATCGAGGTTTATCTCTCTGGGCTTCATGCAAAGTCCGATTTTGCCCAACTAGCGGCCCGCCGGGCCGAGATCGAGGCAAAGCTGGGCCAGCCCCTTGTCTGGCAGCCCATGCCCGACAAGAAAGATGCGAGGATTGCCCTTCACTTGCCCAATATCGACCCCTTCGACGAGGCTGACTGGGAACGTCAACACCGCTGGATCGTCGACAATGCCCGGTCGCTGCACCAAGTGTTCCGGCCTCTGGTTATGTCGCTGGACCGCAGTGGCAAGATCGCCGAAGACCCTGCATCCTCTGAGGCGCCATGACCGCGACGCTGTTCACCAATGCCCGCCTGATCGACCCCGAGGCGCAGACCGACGCCCCCGGCAGCCTGCTGGTCCAGGGCGGCGTGATCGAGGCCATCGACGCCCCCGCCCCCGAAGGCGCCACCGTCATCGACTGCCAGGGCCGCGCCCTGGCACCGGGGATCATCGACTGGGGCGTCAAGATCGGCGAGCCGGGAGAGCGGCACAAGGAATCCTTCCGCAGCGCGGGCCTTGCCGCCGCCGCCGGGGGCGTGACCACCATCGTCGCGCGGCCCGACACGGCCCCGCCCATCGACACGCCGGAATCGCTGGAATTCGTCACCCGCCGCGCGGCGGACGCGCCCGTGAACATCCGCCACATGGCCGCCCTGACCAAGGCGCGGGAGGGGCGCGAGATGGTCGAGATCGGATTCCTGACCGATGCGGGCGCGGTCGCATTCACCGACGGCGTGCGGCAGGTGGCGGACACGCGCCTGCTGTCGCGCTGCATGACCTATGCGCGGGGCCTGGGCGCGCTGATCGTGGGCCATCCGCAGGACGCGGACCTGTCGCGCGGGGCGGCGGCCACCAGCGGCAAGTTCGCCTCGATCTACGGCATTCCCGCCGTGTCGCCGGTGGCCGAGGTGATCGGGCTGGACCGCGACCTGGCCCTGGCACAGATGACCGGATGCCGCTGGCACGCGGACCAGATCACCACCGCGCGCGCCCTGCCCGCCCTGCGCCGCGCGCGGGATGCGGGGCTGGACGTGACGGCGGGGATCTCGATCCACCACCTGACGCTGAACGAATACGACATAGGCGATTACCGGACCTTCTTCCGCTTCACGCCCCCCTTGCGGTCGGAAGACGACCGGCTGGCGATGGTGCAGGCGGTGGCGGACGGGCTGATCGACGTGATCGCCAGTTTCCACACCCCTCAGGATGAGGAATCGAAGCGCCTGCCCTTCGAGGCCGCAGCCCCCGGCGCCGTGGGCCTGCAAACGCTGCTGCCCGCGGCGATGCGGCTTTACCACGGCGGCGGACTGACCCTGCCCCAACTGTGGCGGGCGATGTCGCTGAACCCGGCCAGGCGCCTCGGCCTGCCGGGCGGGCGGCTGTCCGTGGGAGCGCCTGCCGACCTGGTGCTGTTCGACCCTGACGCGCCCTTCGTGCTGGACCGCTTTACCCTGCTGTCGAAATCGAAGAACACCCCCTTCGACGGCGCGCGGATGGAGGGGCGGGTGATCGGCACCTGGGTCGCGGGCCGCCGCGTGTTCGGAGGCGAGCCATGATCCTGTGGACGATCTTCGGCTATCTGCTGGGGTCCATCCCCTTCGGCCTGGTCATCGCCCGCGCCCTGGGCCTGGGCGACCTGCGCGCCATCGGGTCGGGCAATATCGGCGCGACCAACGTGCTGCGCACCGGCAACAAGCCCGCCGCGCTGGCGACGCTGCTGCTGGACAGCGGCAAGGGCGCCATCGCCGTGCTGGTCGCGCGCCAGTTCGGCGGCGACATGGCGGCGGTGCTGGCAGGGGGCGCGGCCTTCCTAGGCCATTGCTTCCCGGTCTGGCTGGGCTTTAAGGGCGGCAAGGGGGTGGCGACCTTCCTGGGCACGCTGATCGCGCTGCATTGGCCGCTGGGCCTGATCGCCTGCGGGGTCTGGCTGCTGACCGCAGCCGTCAGCCGCATCAGCAGCCTGTCGGCGCTGCTGGCCGCAGCCCTGTCGCCTGTCTTCGCCTGGGGGATGGGCCGCACGGACCTGATCGCCGTCAGCCTGTTCATGGCGGTGCTGATCGTCGTGCGCCACCGCCCCAACATCGCCCGCCTGCTGGACGGCACCGAACCCCGGATCGGGAAGAAGGGCTAGCGTTCGGCCACCAGCGTCCGGCCTGCCGGGCGCGCGGGGCGGACGGGAACGGGTTCGGGCTGCGGCTCGGCCACGACCTCGCGCAGGGGGGTCTGGCTGAAGACGCGGACCGGGGCTGCGGCAGGTGCCGCGACGCCCTGCCCCGCGATGCGGCGCAGCGCATCCGCCCCGCGGCGGGCCGAGATCGCCAGCGAGACCAGCGCAAGGCACGCGCCCGACAGCAGCACCAGCATCACGATTCCCAGCATGCCCACGAAGATCGGCAAGGGCGGCAGCCCCTCGGCCTGGCCGACCTGGGTCACGATGGCCCCGACCAGGGCCGCGACCCCCACCGCGAAGACCGCGCCCACGATCCGCTGCACCCACACCATCGCATCCGCCTTCATCGCCTGTCCCCTTTCCGGTTTGATCCTGCCCTGCCACCGCCACGAATCCGGCGCAAGACGGGGGGCGGTCATTTTGTCGTGCGCCCGCCCGGAATGTCGCCGGCAATCGTGCGAAACAAAACGTTTTTATTGAAATTCGGGCATCATGCTGCAAGCACAGGATGCAGCCGGTTCCCTCGCCTTTGGTGATTCTCGATGTGCCAAGCCTGTTTCGCCCCCGATCCCGTCACGGGAAAGCTGCATTTCTGCCATTGCGGCAGCCCCACCACCCTGGCCGCGATGCGCCGGATCGAGGCCGACATTTCCCGCCGCCAGATGATGGGCGGAATGGCGGCGGTCGTCGGCATGTTCGCGGGCTTCGGCCTCGCCCCGCGCGAGGTGCAGGCCCAGACCCCGGCGCGGCCCGTGCTGCTGACCAACCTGCGGCTGTTCGACGGCGAGGCCCTGTCGCTGCGCGAAGGCGTGGGCATCCTGATCGACGGCGGGCGGATCACCGCGCTTCCCGCGGTGGGCCAAGGTCCCGAGGATGCGCAGGTGATCGACTGCGGCGGGCGCGCGGTCATTCCCGGCCTGATCGACACGCATTGGCACGCGACCCTGGCATCCGTCAGTCAGATCGCCGCCATGACCCAGGACATCGGCTTCGTGCACCTGATGGCGGGGCAAGAGGCCGGGGCCACGCTGATGCGCGGCTTCACCACCGTGCGCGACGTGGGCGGCCCCGCCTTCGGGTTGAAGGCCGCGATCGACCGGGGCGTGGTCACGGGGCCGCGCGTCTTTCCGTCGGGGGGGATCATCTCGCAGACATCAGGGCACGGGGATTTCCGGTTTTCCAACAGCCTGCCGATGATGCCGGGCGATCCCGCCGATTACGCCAGCCAGCAGGGCATGTCGGCCCTGGCCGATGGCGTCCCCGAGGTGCTGCGCCGCACCCGCGAGCAGCTGATGAAGGGCGCGAGCCAGATCAAGATCACGGCGGGCGGCGGCGTCGCGTCCCAATACGACCCGCTGGAATCGCTGCAATTCACGGAAGGTGAGATGCGCGCGGCGGTCGATGCGGCGACCGACTGGGGCACCTATGTCTGCGCCCATGTCTATACCCCGCCCGGCATCCGGCGCTGCATCGCGGCGGGGGTCAAGTCCATCGAACACGGGCAATTGGCCGACGAGGACACCGTGCGGCTGATGGCCGACAGCGACACCTGGTGGTCGATCCAGCCGTTCCTGGCCGACGAGGACGCGAACCGATACACCGACCCCAAGGCCGTGGCCGCGCAGCGCGCCGTGGCCGAGGGCACCGCGCGCGCCTTCGAATGGGCCGACAAGCACCGGGTCAACTGGGCCTTCGGCACCGACATCCTGTATGGCGGGGGCGAAAGCCAGGGGCGGCAGTTAGCCAAGCTGGCGCGCTTCATGTCGCCGCTTTCGGCGCTGCATCGGGCGACGGGGGCCGCGGGTCGGCTGCTGGCGCTGTCGGGGGCGCGGGCGCCTTACGACGGCAGGCTGGGGGTGATCGCGGAAGGCGCGCTGGCCGACCTGCTGGTGATCGACGGCGAACCCGAGCAGGGCCTGGACTGGCTGGCCGACACGGGCAACCTGCGGCTGATCATGAAGAACGGCCGCCTGTTCAAGAACGAGTTGTCCGAGGATTCGATATGATGAAATTCGCAGCCCTTGCCGCCGCCGCGCTGGCCGCCGCGCCTGCCCTGGCGCAGGACTGGAACGCGCAGGTCACCCCTTATGTCTGGGCATCCGGCCTGGGGGGCGATGTCACCCCCTTCACCGGCGCGCCGACGCTGGAATTCGACAAGAGCTTTTCCGAGGTGCTGGAGGATCTGGACGCGGCCTTCTTCCTGTCGGGCTATGCTCGCAAGGACCGCTTTGTCGTCCTCGGCGATCTCAGCTATTCGGCCAGTTCCAAATCCGGCCTGATTCCGCCGGGCCTGCCTGCCGAGGGCGAGGTGTCGCAACGATCCCTGACCCTGGCCGCAGGCTGGCGGGCCATCGACAACGGCGGGCTGGCGCTTGACGTGCTGGGCGGGGTGCGGGCCTGGAAGATCAAGGCCGAGGTCTCGGTTGCGGGCGGGGCCATCAGCCGGTCGGGCGACAAGGATTTCGTCGATCCGATCATCGCCTTGCGGGCCAATTACACCCTTGCGCCCCGCTGGTCGGCCATCGCCTATATCGACCACGGCATCACCGGCATGGGGTCGGACAGCACCACGCAGGTCGTGGCGACGGTCAATTACCAGATGACGGACCAAGCTTATGTCTCGGTCGGTTATCGGCGGCTGGACGTGGATTACCGCAGCGGCGGCACGCGGGTGGACGCCACCATGGCAGGCCCGCTGCTGGGCCTGACCTGGCGTTTCTGACGGCGCCTGGCCCGTGCCAAGGGCCGCCACGGAAAAGGGTCAGCGATTATCGCGCGGTCGATCAACGCTGCGTCAAGGCCTCGACCGCCTCGGCCGTGCGGCGGGTGTTGTTGTAGATGCCAAGGCCCAGATAGATCATGCCCCCCATCAGGACGAGGTAGACAAAGCCAAAGGCCCAGGTTGCCAACCCTTGCAGGAACCCGCCAGCCGGCGAAAACATGACGACAAGGCCAGCCATCAGGACGACGACCGCGCCCAGGATGATGACCACGTTGATGATCCTCTCCATCCAGAGAATGAAAAAATCGCGCATGAAATCCTCTTTGTTTTCAATTCAACATTAGCCGCTGCCGATCCCGCTTCAATAGGAATATTCGCGGTAGATGGGCGTCAGGTCGCCCCCCCATTCGCCGTGGTACTTGTCCAGCAATTCGTCGGCCATGACCTTGCCGCTGTCCAGGCTTTCCTTGATGGCGTTGAGGAAATGGGTCTCGTCCGGGACCATGCCGCCTGCGCCCGCGCGGGCGCGGTTCTTCAGGCCCGCTTCCGCGATCTCGACCACCTGGCGCGCGAGATCCTGCATCCGAACGCCGTTCACCTGGGCGTCGAGCGCGTGGATCCCGGCCTCGCGCCGCCAGCTTTCCCGCGTCTCGTGGTCCCAGTCCTTGACCAGATCCCAGGCGGCATCCAGCGCCGACTGGTCATAGATCAACCCGACCCACAGCGCGGGCAGCGCGCAGAGCCTGCGCCAGGGGCCGCCATCGGCGCCGCGCATCTCGATGTATTTCTTCACCCGCGCCTCGGGAAAGACGGTGGTCATGTGGTCGGCCCAGTCGGACAGCGTGGGCACCTCGCCCGGCAGGGCGGGGAGGCGGCCGTTCAGGAAATCGCGGAAGGACTGGCCCAGGGCGTCGATATAGCGGCCGTCGCGATAGACGAAATACATCGGCACGTTCAGGACGTAATCGACCCAGGCGTCGTATCCGAAACCGTCCTGGAAGACGAAGGGCAGCATCCCCGTGCGCGCGGCGTCCAGGTTCTGCCAGATATGCGCGCGCCAGCTTTTCCAGCCATTCGGCTTGCCGTCGAGAAAGGGCGAATTGGCGAACAGGGCGTTGGCGACGGGCTGCAAGGACAGGGCTACGCGCATCTTCTGCACCATGTCGGCTTCCGAGCCGAAGTCCAGGTTCACCTGCACGGTGCAGGTCCGATACATCATCTGCTTGCCGAGCGTGCCGACCCGGTCCATGTAGTCGGTCATCAGCCGGTAGCGCCCCTTGGGCATCATCGGCATGTCGTTCTGTCCCCAGATGGGCGCCGCGCCCAGGCCGATGAAGCCCGCGCCGATGCGGTCGGCGATCTCCTTCACCTCGGCCAGATGGCCGTTCACCTCGTCGCAGGTCTGGTGGATGGTTTCCAGGGGCGCGCCCGACAGTTCCAGTTGCCCGCCCGGTTCCAGGCTGATGTTGGCGCCGTTCCGTTCCAGCCCGATCAGCTTGTCCTGTTCCATCACAGGGGTCCAGCCGAAGCGTTCCTGCAACCCCGTCAGCATCGCCAGGATCGAACAGGCCCCGTCATAAGGCAGCGGCATCAGGCCGGCCTTGTCGTATCCGAACTTCTCGTGCTCGGTCCCGATGCGCCAATCCGCGCGCGGCTTTTCGCCCGACGCGATATAGGCGGCCAGCTGGTCGCGGCTTTCGATCGGGCCTCCGCCCTGTTGTGGTATCGACATGAGGCGGGGCCTTTCTGGGTTCGCGCGTCACAGGTGACGCGCGGCGGGGGCCAAGTCAACCCGCCTCAACCCGGCCTCCGCCAAACGGTGCGCACGGCGTCCGGCTGGTCCGCGACATGGGCCAGCGCGGCGGACACGGTGCCCATGTCGAGGCCCGGCAGCGCGGTGAAGGCATGGGCCAGCGCCTCGGCGCCGGCGGCATCGACGGGAACCAGCAGGGCCTCGCGGCTGGTGCTGCGCAACCGCCAGTAACCCTGGCCCTTCAGGCGCATCAGCCGGATCTCGGCCAGATCGCGCAGGGCGATTTCCCCGCCCAGGACCGCCGCGCCGTAATAGCGGATGGCGCCTTCATCGACCTCGACCATGCCGGGGGCGGCGATTTGCCGACGGAACGGCAGGCGGCGTAGGGCGCCCAGCAGCAGCGACAGGCCGACCAGCCCGACCAGCAGGCCCACCGCGGCGAAGAACCAGCCGCCGCGCAGGGCCAGCCACAGCCCGGCCAGAAGGATGGCGGTTGCCACCAGGGCCTCGGACCGGGTGGCAAGCCAGGCGCGCAGCTCAGGCCGGATCATCGGTTGCAAGCGAGCATGGATATTTGCGTGAAGAAGAAGCCTGCCATCGTGACAGGGCGTGTTCGTCGCCGGATTTGGCATCGACCCAGCGGGCCGTGCCGTCCTGGCCGATCTCGCGCTTCCAGAAGGGGGCGCGGGATTTCAGCCAGTCCATCAGGTAGTCGGCTGCCTGGAAGGCCGCGTGGCGGTGGCGGGCGGCGGTGGCGACCATCATGATGGCTTCCCCCACCGCCAGCCGCCCGTGGCGGTGGACGATGCGCCAGTCGGTCAGGGCGAAGCGCGCGGCGGCTTCCGTCCCGTAATCCGACAGCGCGCGTTCGGTCATGCCGGGGTAATGCTCGATCTCCAACGCGGCCATGGCGCCGGTGTCGTCGCGCACCACGCCGGTGAAGGTGACGATAGCCCCCGCGCCCGCGCCGAAGCCCGCCAGTTCGGCGGCGAGGTCGAAGGGCGCGGTCTGGACGCGGGCCGACATGGGGTCAGCCGCCGGTCATGGGAGGGAAGAAGGCGACCTCGCGGACGCCCGCCAGGGGCGCGTCCAGATCGGCAAGCTGCTGGTCCAGGGCGCAGCGGACGGCGGCGAGATCGGCAAAGGCCGCCGCGTGCCAGTCGTCGCGGGCGGAAAGGTCCGCGATCAGGTCGCGGACGGTGGCGGCGTCGGTGTCGATCCGTTCGCGCGGCTGGCCGATGCGTTCGCGCAGCCAGGCGAAATACAGGACATCAAGCGTCATGGCCGGGTTCGCGCAGGTAAGGGCGCGCCTTGACGAAATAATCCCAGCCGGTCCAGGCCGTCAGCACCGCCGCGAACCAGATCAGCAGCAGCCCCACTTGCGTCGCCAGATCCGCCCAGGACAGGGAAAACGGCAGTCCCGGTTCCCCCACGCGCGGCGGGCGGCCATGTTCGACATAGGCCAGGCCCGTGCCCAGGAACAGGACGGAGATGGCGACCATCTGCGTCGTGGTCTTCCATTTGGCCAGCTTCGTGACCTTCAGCAGGCGCGCGTTCGATCCCAGGAACTCGCGCAGGCCGGACACGAAGACCTCTCGGAACAGGATCAGGGTGGCGGGCAGGATCAGCCAGGGGTTCATGCCGGAATAGCCGGTGATGACCACGATGGCGATCACCACCATGGCCTTGTCGGCGATGGGGTCCATGGCCGCGCCGAAGCGGCTTTCCTGCTGCCAGCTGCGCGCCAGATAGCCGTCGATCCAGTCGGTCACGGCGGCGATCATGAACAGCGCCAGCGCCGCCCAGTCGGCGAAGGGGCGGCTGAAATACAGGAACATCAGCGGCACGGCGGGCGCCGCGATCAGCCGAAGAAGGGTCAGGATATTGGGGACGGTCCAGCGCATGAGGGCCAAGCTAGTCCGTGCCGCCCGACTTGGAAAGGGGCGGCGCAGCGAAATGCGCCGCCCTGCCGGTCAGCCGAGGGCGCCGGGGTAAAGCTCGAACGGGCGCCCGGCGATGGTCAGGTGCACGGCCTTGATCCGCTGTTCGCCGAAATGGCGGGTGCGGCGGCCGATGACGCGGACCGGGTCGCCGGGCATCGCGGCGCTTTCCTTCAGGCCGATTTCGGTGTTGCGGGCGCGGCTGGCCAGTTCGACCGTCCAGTTGCGGCCGTCCTCGTCGCGGACGCAGATGACCGGGTCGCTGCCCGAAACGTAGTTGTCCGTGACCACCGCCTCCAGCCGGGTCAGATGGGGCTTGAACTCGTCCCAGGCATCATCGTCGATGGGGGTCGGAACGAAGGCAGGGGTCCGTGAGTCAGCGGTGCCGTGTTCTAGCACGCGGGGCATGAGGGCCTCCTTGGGTGAGCAAGTCACAACCTTAGCGTGACCTCGGGTCAGGGTGGCGGTAATTTGATACCGTGCGGCATCCCGCCCTTGCGATGCTGCGGCGTGCGAATGCCCTGCCCGGCAAGCAAGACGCGGATTCGCAAGGACAAACCCGGCGCCTGTTTCCCATCCGGCTTTCTTCGTTCCACCACCGCCTGAAACTTCAGGAAATAATTCTACGCGATTTTCCGCACCGCAGCATCAGCCTCGGGCGTTGAAGTGGTCATGGACCTTCTGCGCCATCGCGGCCGAGATCCCCTCGACCGCCTGCAGATCGGCCAGGCCCGCGCGGCTGACCGCCTTGGCGCTGCCGAAATGCTGAAGCAGCGCGCGCTTGCGGGACGCGCCGATGCCCGCGATCTCGTCCAGGGGGTTGGCCATGACCGCCTTGGCGCGCTTGGCGCGGTGGGTGCCGATGGCCCAGCGATGCGCCTCGTCCCGCAGGCGCTGGATGAAATACAGGACCGGGTCGTTCATGCGCAGGGCGAAAGGCGCGCGGCCGGGGCGGTGGAATTCCTCTTTTCCCTGGTCGCGGTCGATGCCCTTGGCGACGCCGACGACCGGGATGTCCTCGACCCCCAGTTCGGCCAGGATGCCTTCGACCGCCGACACCTGCCCCGCGCCGCCGTCGATCAGCAGCAGGTCGGGCCAGGATTCGGTCTGGCGGTCGGGATCCTCCTTCAGCAGGCGCACGAAGCGGCGGCCCAGCATTTCCTTCATCATGCCGAAGTCGTCGCCGGGCGTGATCTCGGTCCCCTTGATGTTGAACTTGCGGTATTGGCTCTTGATGAAGCCCTCGGGGCCGGCCACGATCATGCCGCCCACGGCATTGGTGCCCATGATGTGGCTGTTGTCGTAAACCTCGATCCGGCGGGGGGCAGCGGGCAGGTCGAAGGCCTCGCCCACGCCTTCCAGCAGGCGCAGTTGCGTGGCGCTTTCGGACATGCGGCGCGCGAGGCTTTCGCGGGCGTTGCGCAGGGCGTTTTCCACCAGATCGAACTTCTCGCCCCGCTGCGGAACGCCGATGACGATGCGGCGGGCGGCACGTTCGGACAGCACCTGCTGGGTCAGGTCGGGTTCATCGGGCGTGTGCGACAGCAGGATCATCCGGGGCGGCGGCTTGTCGTCGTAGAATTGCAGCAGGAACGCCTGCATCACCTCGGCGGGCGATTCCACCCCGCCCAACCGGGGATAGAAGTCGCGGTTGCCCCAGCTCTGGTTGCCGCGGATGAAGAAGACCTGCACGCAGGCCTGGCCACTGTCCATGTGCAGGGCGACGATGTCGGCCTCGGCCACGCGCTTGGGGTTGATGGCCTGGACCGACTGCACGGCGGTCAGCGCCTTGATGCGGTCGCGCAGGGCGGCGGCGCGTTCGTATTCCATGTTTTCGGCCGCCGCCGCCATGTCGCGGGCCAGGTTCGCCTGGATCACCGTGGTCTTGCCTTGCAGGAAGCGTTCGGCGTCCGACACCAGCGCGCCGTAATCATCCGCGCTGATCCGGCCCACGCAGGGTGCGCTGCACCGCTTGATCTGGAACAGCAGGCAGGGCCGCGTGCGGGATTCAAAGGTGGCGTCCGTGCAGTTGCGCAGCAAAAACACCCGCTGCAACTGCGTCAGCGTGCGGTTCACCGCCCCCGCGCTGGCGAAGGGGCCGTAATAGTCGCCCTTTTCCGATTTCGCCCCGCGATGCTTCTTGATCTGGGGATAGGCATGGGATTTCGCGACCAGGATGTTCGGGAACGACTTGTCGTCGCGCAGCAGCACGTTGTAACGCGGCTTCAGCTGCTTGATGAGGTTCTGTTCCAGCAGCAGCGCCTCGGTTTCCGTGCGCGTGGTCAGGAACATCATGCTGGCGGTTTCGCGGATCATCCGCGCGATCCGCGCCGAATGGCCCGAGGGCCGGGCATAGTTCGACACCCGCGCCTTGAGGTCGCGGGCCTTGCCGACATACAGCACACCCCCTTGCGCATCCAGCATCCGATAGACGCCGGGGCTGCGGTCCAGCTGGCGCAGATAGTCCTGGATCAGCGCATGGCCGGTCTTGGGGGGCGTGGTTTCCGTCATGTTCTTCAGATAGGTGATTCCCGTGGCGGGCTGCAAGTTCCCGGGGGTGATTGCAAGGCAGAAGCTGTCCACCGGTGCTGTGGATAAATCTGTGGGTGTCCTGTGAGCCTGAGGGTTCCTGTCCAGCAATCGTTACAGTGCCGTGACTTTGCCGGATTTTTAAGCAGAACTTTAGGCCGTTGAATTGACTGGAAAACTTTTGATGCCCGCCGCCGGTTAATGAAACTTGCGCAGTTTCAGGCCTTTGCTTGACGGATCTTACCTAAGCCGGGGACAACTGCCGCAGGGTCACACCCCCTGTCAGTCGCGCCGCCGGGTCGGGCGGTCGGACCGGCGAATCCCCAGGATCCGGCCCAACCCGCGCCGGAAGGCCGGGCCGCGCAGCAGCGCCATCGCCACCATCACCAGCAGGAACAGGATGACGATCCGGACGCTCATCCCCCGGCCTTGACGCGCGCGAAGGCCGCGCGTTCCTCAACCGCGTCCAGCACGGTGCCCGCCGACAGGCCCAGCCTGCGGAACAGCGACTGGCGGGGGGCGTGGACGACAAAGCGCGTCTTGTCGCCGTAAAGCGCCTTCATCCGGGGCACCAGATGGCCAATGCCGTCCGCCAGCCCCAGTTCGACCGACTTGCGCCCGGCCCAGAACTCGCCGGTGAACAGGTCGCGGTCGGTTGCCAGCCGGTCGCCACGGCGGGCGGCGACGTGGTCCTTGAAGGCCTGGTGGATCGGCTCCAGCACGTTGTGCAGGCGCTCCACATCCTCGGGGCGTTCGGGGCGGAAGGGGTCCAGCGTGGATTTCGACCGGCCCGCGGTATGCACGCGCCGCTCGATTCCCCAGCGGGCGATCAGATCCTGGAACCCGAAGCCCGCCGAGATCACCCCGATCGACCCCAGGATCGAACTGTCGTCGGCCCAGATCTGGTCGCCCGCGCAGGCCAGCCAGTATCCGCCCGAGGCCGCGACATCCTCGACAAAGGCATGGACGGGGATTTTCGTCTCGTCCGCCAGGCGCCGGATGCGCGCGGCGATCAGCGAGGACTGCACCGGCGATCCGCCGGGCGAGTTGATGGACAGGGCCACGGCGACGGGCTTGCCCTTGCGGAAGGCGCGCTCGATCACCGGGGCCAGGGCGGCGTCGGACAGCGCGCCGCCGCGCCCGGCCATGCCGATGGCGCCGTGCAGGCGGACCACCGACACGCGGGGACCCTTGTTCATGAAACGGTCGAGATAAGGGATATGCATGAGCGCAGACTTAATCACGCCCCGCCCCTGCCGCAAGCGTCACCCATGGCGGATCGTGTCGCCCGGCAGGAAGGTGGGCGTCAGGGCGACGATGCGATCCTCGGGGATGATGTCCTTGCCCGCGACCAGCCGCGCCGCGCGCCTGCCGATGTCGACGCGGCGCGCGTCAGTCGTGGCCAGCCGCACCGGCAGCCCTTCCAGCAGATCGACCCCGTTGAAGCCCGCAAGCCCGATCCGGTTTGGAATGTCATAGCCCTTGTCGATGCAGTGCAGCAGCCCCCCCGCCCCGATCATGTCGTTCGAGAAATAGAGGAAATCCAGATCCGGCGCGCGGGTCAGGATCCGTTCCGTCAACTCGCGCCCCTTCAGCAGCGAGGATCCGCCCTGGTAGTATTCGCGCGCCTCCAGCGTCACGCCCGCCTCGGTCAGGCCTTCCTCGAACCCCGCCAGGCGCTTGCGGGCGCGGTGATCCTCGGGCATGTGGGTGCCGACGAAGCCGATCCGGCGGTATCCGGCGGCAAGGATGCGCGCGGCCATCTCGCGCCCGGCGCGTCGGTGGGAAATGCCCACCACCGTGTCGATGCCTTCGCCGTCCACGTCCATGATCTCGACCACCGGGATGCCGGAATTGGACAGCATGGCGCGCGATGCCTTGCTGTGCTCCAGCCCGGCCAGGATCACGCCCGACGGCCGCCAGGACAGCATGTCATAAAGCACCATCTCCTCGCGCGCGGGGGAATAGTTGGTGACGCCGATCACGGGTTGCAGGCCGGTATCGTCCAGTTCCGCCGAAATGCCGCCCAGCACGTCTGGAAAGACCAGGTTCGACAAGGACGGGATCACCACCGCGACCAGGTTCACCCGCTGGCTGGCCAGCCCGCCCGCGATCTTGTTGGGCACGTATCCCAGCATCTTCGCCGCCGTCAGCACCTTTTCGCGCGTTGCCGCCGACACGTCGCCCCGGTTGCGCAAGACCCGGCTGACGGTCATTTCCGACACGCCCGAGGCTTCGGACACATCCCGCAGGGTCAACGGGCGGCGGGGTCTTGGGACGTTCATCGGGCACCGATCGGTCAGGTCTTTGCCCGATGTTAGCGGACGCCACCCCCCGCGACAACCTTGCCAAACCGCGTCATAGCGGTCAAAAGGGCTGTGGCGGCCCCGTGGCTCAACTGGATAGAGCAGCCCCCTCCTAAGGGGCAGGTTACAGGTTCAAGTCCTGTCGGGGTCACCAAGTCTCCATACCCCCAATGTTCTTGTTTTGTTCTGGATCGGAACGTGCAATACTGGTCCGGAATCAACCAGGAGCAGTTCCTTGCCGAAGAAGGCCACCATTCAATACCGCGAGTTCAAGGCGAATGGCGCCCTGCGGGGGATGGACCTCAAGGCGGTGCTGGTCGATGTGCTGCGCCGCCGGACCGATGCCCACCGGATCGGAGAGAATGCCCGCCTGCGCGCGATCGACCTGGACGGGGACGGGAGCCATGTCGTGCTGAACAAGGTCTCGTCGCCGGAAACCTGGGACGGGCCGGTCTTCTGCGGGCAGATCATCCACGTCAAGGCCGGGGCGGACATCCAGGCCGTGCTGCAATCGCTGGACGACGACACGGACGAATTCCTGGTCCAGAACATCGACATGGGCCGGGGCGCGCGGATCGTGAAGGGCGTGCTGTATTTCGCCGTCAACCGCAACCATGTGGGCCTGATCGAAAGCACGGCGGTCCGGGGGGTCGTGCTGGAACGCTATATCGCCGCGCTGCTGAGGCAGGCGGGCGAGCTGGACCCGGACGACCGCATCGTCCTGGCGGGCAAGTTCCTGGCCAGTGGCGAAAAGGGCCTGTCCGAGTTCAGCGACCTGACGCTGACCGCGCGGCCCAGCCATCGCGCCAAGGCCATGGCGGGCGACCGGTTGTTCGACCGGCAGGCGGCCGAGGTCCGAGACGAAGGGGCCACGGTCCTGGACGTGCTGCGCCTGATGGGCTGGCGGGACGAGGCCCTGGCGCGCCTGGAAGCCGAGGTGCCGGAAGGCGGCCGGGTGGAAGGGCTGCTGAAGGTCTTCATCAAGGACCGCCGGCACAAGCTGCGCATCCCCAGGGCCGCCATCGACGAAGCCCTGAGGAATGTCGATCCCGCCGATCTAGGCCTGCACGGCGACGGCCGGGAACAGGGGGGCATGGTCAAGCTGTCGGTGGTGAAGGAGATCGCAACCGAAGGCTCCCTTCTTGATCCGGCCGATGCTATGGTGAAGATCATCGAGGCCCTGAGGGAATGGGCCGCCGCCGGGAAGATAGATTGTCGCTTCGATGGTTCAGACTTGCCGCCCTGACCGCGGGTTCCGCGGCCGGTGCGCTGTTGCCGCCAGTCTTGCTGATCGGCGATCCGTCGCGTCTGCTCGTGACCTTCCTGGGTCTGGTCTCGGCCAGCATCCTGCCCACCGTGTCGCTGGTCATCGGCAGCCTGTCCTCGTCGGGGCGTTCGGTGATGAAGATCGACGCGCTGGCCCGGGAACTGGCGCAGGCCATGCGCACCCTGTTTTCCATCCTGGGGCTTGTGGCGGGGGTCGTGGCGCTGCTGATGGTGATCGCCATCGTGCCGGACATCGGCTGGCGGATCCCCCATGCGCCCTTCGCCATTCCCGATGCGCTGCGGCGCGCTCTGCAATCGCTGGCCTTCCTGCTGACCGTCGCCGCCACCCTGAAGGCCGCGGCCATCCCGCGCATCCTGGCCCGCGTCCTGGCGATCAAGAAGGACATCGCGATCCACGAGGCGCGCAAGGCCCTGGCCGAGAGATCGCCGTCGGATGCGGAGATCCGGCAGATGTTCGCGAAGAAGGACGGCTTCGGGAAGACCGTTCCGCTGGACAGCATCCGGTCCTGACGAAAGCGGGCATGTGTCGGAGGAAAATGGTGGGCGACCCTACCGCCATCCTGCGTCCTAAACCTGTGTAAACCGGCACAATAAGTTCTTGAATAAATAGGGAAAATGAGTTTTTTCCTTACCAAACCCTTGTAAGCCAAACCAAGCCAAACTAAATGGTAATGATGGGTTTTATAATGGGTGTTAAAACATGCCGAGGCTTGCCAAAGAACTGTCTGCCATAGAGGTCAAGCGGCTCAAGCATAGCGGGGGCCGTGGCAGCGACATGACCGCTGTCGGCGGCGTGTCGGGCCTCTATATGCAACTGCTGCCTACAGGTGGTAGGACATGGGTGCTGCGAACCAAGGTAGGACTCAAGTCCCGCGACATAGGGCTGGGCGGTTATCCCGAGGTGAGCTTGGCTATGGCGCGTGAACGCGCGCGTGAGGCCAAAGACAAGATACGGCAGGGTGTGGACCCTGTGGAGGAACGCAAGGCGGCGCGGGCTGCCCTAATAGCGGCCCACAGACGGGGGCTGACCTTTGGGGATGCTATCGGGAAATACGCGGAAGCCAAGCTGACGAATGTCGGCGATAGGGACCGCTGGGTGTCCTCGCTTGAACGCTATGCCCGGCCACACGTTGGCGACATGCTGGTGCAAGACATTGCCGTGCAGGACGTGCTTCGTGTCCTTGAACCCATCTGGACGAGCAAGACGGACACGGCAACGCGCGTTCGCGCCCGGATGGAAGCTGTGCTGTCGTGGGCCACCGTGGCGGGGCACCGCACGGGCGACAACCCGGCCCGCTGGGGTGGCAACCTGAAAGAGCTGCTACCTGTCCCGTCCAAGGTAGCCAAGGGCAGCAATCAGCCCGCCCTGGCACTAGCTGACGCACCGGCTTGGTTCGCGGACCTTCGCAAGCGGGAGGGCATGGGTAGCCGAGCCTTGGAGTTCCTCGCGCTTACGGCGGCACGGTCTGGTGAGGTCCGAGGTGCTACCTGGGACGAGATCGACCTTAAAGCGGGCTTGTGGGTCATCCCGGCTGCACGGATGAAAATGGAGCGGGAGCATCGCGTGCCGCTGCCCGCCGCCGCCGTCAAGCTGCTTGAGGCGCTACCCCGATTCGAGGGCAACCCGCTTGTGTTCCCTGCGGCACGGGGCGGTCAGCTTTCCGACATGACGCTATCGGCCACCATGAAGCGGATGCACGAGGCCGAGGTTGAGGCCGAACGCAAGGGGTGGCTGGACTCCCGTAATGGTCGCCCAGCCGTGCCGCATGGCCTGCGCAGCACGTTTCGCGATTGGGCTGCCGAGACGGGCCAGCCACGCGACATGGCCGAGATCGCCTTGGCCCACAATACGGGCAGCGACGTTGAACGGGCTTACCGGCGCAGCGACATGGTTGAGCGCCGCAGAGCGATGATGGCCGAATGGGCCAAATTCTTAGGGGCGGTGTGATGGCAGAATTTCTATTTTGGGAACCTTACAACGACGCGCTGCTGTATGGTGACTTTCGCAAGCTAGCGAAGGCCATCCGCGCGGGCGATCCAAGCATCATGGACCCAAAGGTGCGCGACCTGATAGCGGAACAGCTAATCAATCCACAGAAAGTATCACGCAAGACGCAAGCGCGCGATGGTTGGCCGTATGCAGCGCGTGTGATGCTGCTGGCTTCCGAGCCAAGTATGACGGAATATAAAGCGATAGCAATCGTGCTGGCTGAAAACCCGGCCTTGAACGAGAAAACTTTAGAAGGCTGGGTGCGGTCATACAAGCAGGCGCGCACAGCACATCAACAAACTATACAAGAAAATCAGTAACCTTAGCAACTTGCAAGTAGTAAAGGTTAATTAACCCAAATAAACCCGTAACAATGGCCCTAGGTAAATAAAACCGTAGGAGCCAACAATGAAATATCTATCCGTTAAGGATCTTGCGATCAGATTCGGGGTGTCGATTCAGACTATCTGGGTCTGGTCGGGTGACGGCCCTTATTGCATCAAGGGCTTCCCCAAGCCGGTAAAGCTGGGTCCGCAGGTCGTGCGCTGGAAGTTGGATGACGTTGAGGCCTGGGAAGCCTCGCGGGAGTCGGCAGCATGAGCGATTCTGATAAAAATCAATGGGCGTTCCAGAACCTCGAAGCAGTTCATCAGGATACCCGCGACTTCTTCGCGGATAACCCTGATCGTATCCTATACCTCCGGCAGTCGTTCATGGAAGAAGACGCCCTGTTTGATCGCCAGGAGCGCGTCGGAGAAATTTGGGCATTGGTATTGCAGATCGGGCCTCGGTGTTTCTTGACTCGGTATCTGACGGACCCCGCTGGGATGTGGGACAGTGGCTTCGACATGGACGATGATTTGGTTCTCGCCGTTATGTGGGAACGCCAAGATGAACTGTGCATCCAGCGCGGTTTACTGCCATCTCCCTATACACTGGCTGACCTGATCGTGCGAAAATCGGTGAGGATGGTTTATCTGCGCAGCCTCCAATAGCCCGCCCCACACGTGCGGGGCCGCCCAAGCGGCCCGCCAGCCACCATACCGCCACTCCTACACCCGCCAGCCGTTAGCCTACCCTAGCGGGCAAATACGGCCACTTACAAATAGAGCCACCAAATGAACGATATGACCATAGGTCTTTCGACAAACGGGCAGGCTGCGATTAGTTACGCAAAGCTCGGCTTACACGTTTTTCCATGCGTTCCGAATGAAAAACGTCCTATGACACCAAACGGGCAATTGGATGCAACTACCGACTTGGAGAAAATCCGGCAGTGGTGGACTCATGCGCCATACGCCAATATCGGGCTTTACTTGAAGCCGTCCGGGTTGGTCGCTGTCGATCCTGACCTTTACAAGCCGGACTGCCAATGGGAGCCGTTCATTGAGGGTAAAGAAATCCCGCAGACATGGGTCCAGGATTCGCCCCAGGGTGGGCGGCATTACATCTTCCGCGCCGATCCTAATGCGACCTATGCTGGCAAGCTGTGCCAGGGCGTTGACGTGAAGTGGGACGGATACATCCTGCTGGCCCCTTCGGTGGTGAATGGGAAGCCATACACTACCGTGGAAGGACGCTATCTAGCCACCGCCCCGGTGTGGGTAGCTAGCGCCCAGCGCGTCTCAGCCGAGCCGTTTGACCGTGCTACCTTGACGGCGGGCGGTAAGCCCATCCCTGACCGCTCAGAACACTTCTACGGCGCAGTCGGCAAGTTGAAGGATGCCGGGCTTAGCATCGACGCAGCCGAGTCAGCCTTGCGCACAGACCCTTTTACCTATGGTGCCGACAAATACCTCGGAAGCGGGCGCGACTACCTGCGGCGCGAATTGGAGCGAGCATGGGGCAAGCTGGACAGCCCAGCCCCACAGGTGGGGCGTCCAGCCTTCCAACTACGCTTAGCGGGGGAGTGGGAGGCAACCGACCCTGTGTGGTTGATTGACGGGTTCATCGAGGTGGGAGCCTTGGGGTTGCTGTTCGGCGACCCCGGCGTCGGCAAGTCGTTCCTCGCCATCGATTGGGCCTATTGCGTGGCAACCGGCACGGAGTTCATGGGGCGAGCAGTCAAGCAAGGCACCGTGGTTTATGTGGCTGGCGAAGGGCACCGGGGGTTTGGCCGCCGCCGCGAGGCATGGGGGCAGCACCACGGGGAAGATACACTGACCGCGCCAGTTTACCTGTCACACGGCCCTGCCGACATGCTTGGCGCAGTTGCCGAGGTAAAGGCCGCTATTGCCGCCCTGCCGCAGCCGCCAGCGTTAATCGTGTTCGACACGTTGGCGCGGAATTTCGGCGGGGGCGACGAGAACAGCACCAAGGACATGACAGCATTTATAGCTGCCGTGGACCAGTTGAAGGCGGCATACCCGGATTGCACGGTGCTGATCGTGCATCATTCAGGCCATGCCGAAAAGCAGCGGGCACGGGGTGCAATGGCGCTCAAGGGTGCGGTGGATACAGAATACCGCCTTGATGCGTCACCTGCGGGATTGGTCCTCGCCAACACCAAGATGAAAGACGACCAACCGCCCGATGCCCTGCACATGCAGTTGCAGCCCACAGGTAAGAGTGCGGTGCTGGTCGAGGGTGATGCCCCGGTAGCAGGAGTGAGTGAACAGCAGCGCATGGGCTTGGATACACTCATGGCTGTCCTGGTCGAAATGCAGCATCCCGGCGATAACACCCTCATTCCCACAGAGGTGTGGCGACAACGCTTTTATGATGGGATGGGTGATAAGACGCCCAATGCTAAAAGGCAGGCATTCAATCGCGTCTGCAAATCGCTTATGGATAGTGGATCAATAAACAAATGCGGAGACAGCTATCAGATAATGCCTACCCTTACTTCCCGTTTAACTATCATGAAAGCAGCAAGAAAGGTTGGCACGGTTTAGTATGGTTTGGGAAGAGCGTTACATGCGTTACATAGCGTTACATTTGCCATGTGTAACGCGTTACACGCGTTACATACCCCATAGGGGTGTAACGCGTAACGCAACGGCCCCCGTTACAACGGTAAGCGTTACATAGATCAAATATTTAATAACAGTTTTTATTTACGAGATAACATAAAGCACCTTGAGAATTAAATAATGGTGGTTATTTTATAATGTGAACCACCGCACGGGCGTAATGCCATGACAATTAATCACATCTCAATCAACAATTCAAAATCGGTTCGTCATTGCGACCGATATTTGGTCCCAATGACCCCTGAGGGGTTGGGGGGTTGCCCACGTAGTGGGGGGTTTTCTTTTCGCGCGTTCCCTCAATGGAGGGCGAGCCGGTGAAGACGAATAAAAGGGCGGTTATTGCCCCACCCCCACCACCCTCGTTTTTTACCCCTGTGGGGGGTGTTGGTGTTGGGGGTGTGGTTGGGGTAGGTATTGGGGTTACCGGGGGTGTAGGCCCCACCCCAGCGCCCCTACGGCCCCATTGTGGTAACACCTTTACCCTACCAACCGGCACGGCGGCCGAGCGCGCCATAGTATTCCTTGAAAGTTTGCGTATTCCCGAGGGGCCTAAGGCTGGCGACCCGATGCGCCTTGCGCCATTCCAGCGTCAATTCGTTGAAGGCGCTTTGGACCCGGCCAATAACGTCGCCATTCTTAGCATCGGGCGAGGCAATGCGAAAACGGCCCTGTCAGGCGGCCTTGCGCTGGGTGCCCTGCTCGGTGTGTGGGACGACCAGCCCAGGCGCGAAATCCTGCTGGCAGCGCGGACGCGCGATCAGGCACAAATTGCTTGGAACTTCGCTGTGGGGTTTTTGCAGACATTGCCCGAGGCAATTCAGGCCAAGGTCATTATCCGCCGTTCGCCCCGGCTTGAATTGGAGGTGCGGGACGAAACCGGCCCCCACATGCTTCGTGCGATTTCGGCAGACGGTAAGACCGCGCTGGGTTCTGCGCCGACGCTGGTGCTTATGGACGAGCGCGGGCACTGGCCGTTGGACCGGGGCGACGATCTGGAACACGCGCTGCTGTCGGGCTTGGGCAAGCGCGGCGGCAAGGCGCTGATTATTTCGACCTCGGCCAGCACCGACACGCACCCGTTCAGCCAATGGCTCGATAATCCCCAGCCCGGCGTCTATATTCAAGAGCACCGCCCACCGCCCGGCCTTCCTGTGGATGATCTGGAAAGCCTGCGCATCGCCAACCCAGGCGCGGAGGCCGGTATCGGTTCCAGCCTCGAATGGCTGCAAGGGCAAGCCCGGCGCGCTGCGGCGCAGGGCGGGTCCACGCTGACCAGCTTCCGCCTCTACAACCGGAATGAACGTGTTTCCGGCGAGGCGCGCGACGTATTACTGACGGTTGACGAATGGCAGCATTGCGAAACCACCGATCTGCCGCCGCGTGAGGGTGAGTGCATCATCGGCATCGACCTCGGCGGCTCGGCCTCCATGTCGGCGGTGGCCTTTTACTGGCCTGCCACAGGGCGGCTTGAAACCCTCGGCACCTTCCCCAGCAGCCCGACGCTTGCGGAGCGCGGGGCGGCGGATGGCGTCAGTGGGCGCTACGTCGAAATGGAGAACCGGGGCGAGTTGAATACGCTGGGCGACAAGACTGTGCCCGTCGCCCTGTGGCTGTCCGAACTGATGAAGCAGGTGGAGGGCGAAAACGTCGCTGCCATCACCGCTGACCGCTACAAGCAAAGCGAACTGGCCGAGGCGATGGACCGCGCTGGCGTGCGCACCCCTGTGGTGTGGCGTGGACAAGGGTTCCGCGACGGGGGTGAGGACTGCGAACGCTTCCAGCGTGCTGCCTATGACGGCAAGGTCAAATCCCGCCCCTCGCTGCTCCTACGCTCGGCCTTCGCCGATGCCGTGGTTCTGCGCGACCCGGCCAACAACCTGAAACTTGCCAAGGCCCGCAGCACGGGACGCATCGACGCTGTTTCCGCAACCGTGCTGGCCGTTGCCGAGGGAGCGCGGCGCATGGGCCGCCCGACCAAGAACGCGAGGACGGCAAGATGGCTATGAAGTGGGAACGCCATTCCGCCGCTGTCATCCGGTCGGCCCGCTGGAAGGGCGTGCGGCTGCAAGCCAAGCGCCGGGACGGCTGGAAGTGCGTGCAATGCAGCGCACGCGGGCGGCTAGAGGTGGATCATATCAAACCCGTCAGGACGCACCCGGAACTGTCCTACGACCTGACCAACCTGCAAACCCTGTGCCCCTCCTGTCATTCGCGCAAGACGCGGATCGAGGTCGGCATGGGCGAAAGGAACCCCAGGCGCGAGGCGTGGGGTGAGGCCGTCGCAGCAATGATGCCAGCGGCGAAACGAGGCAAGCATACAGGAGACCGAAATGCTTGATTCAGTGAAGATCGCACGGCGGCAAAGCGAAATTCGCCAGCAACTTGCCGGGCTTGTCGGCAAGGACAAGCCTACCGAAGACGAAACCCGCTCCATGGAAACGCTGGACGGGGAATACCGCACCAACGAAACCCGGTATCGCGCGGCGCTGGTCGCCGAGGATCAGGAACGGCGCGAGGCCGGGGCCGATCTGGAAACCCGCTCCGACCGCGAGTTTGCCGAACTGACCAGCCGCTTTGAACTGCGCCAGGTTGCCTTGTCGCTGGACGAGGGCCGGGCGCTGTCGGGCGCGACTGCCGAGGTGGTGGAGGAACTGCGCAGCAAGGGCGGCTATCAGGGCATCCCGGTGCCGCTGGCTGCGCTGGAAACCCGCGCCGGGGAAACCGTCGCGGCTGACCAGATCAACCCCAAGGTCATCCGCCCCATCATCGACCGCATCTTCCCCGGCAGTGTGGCCGAGCGGCTGGGCATCCAGCGCATCAACATCGCGCAGGGCGAACTTGCCTTCCCTGTGGCAACGGCGGGCGCGGTGTTCGGCTGGCAGACGAACGAACTGGCGAACGTGGGCGCAGCATCACCGTTCAAGACCACGGAGCGCAGCTTGACCCCCGACCACACGGGGGGCGCACAGATGGTCATCAGCCGCAAGGCGCTGAAGCAGGCGGGGGACGGGCTGGAACAGGCCATCCGGCGCGATATGAACGCGGTGATCGGCGCGGAACTGGACCGTGTGGTCATCAACGGCAGCGGGGCGGCAGGCCAGCCGCTGGGCATCATCCCCGGCGCTGCGGCCTACGGCATCGCCTCCACTTCTGTGGGCGATACCGCATCGTGGGCGGCCTTCCGGGCGCAGATTGTTGCCTTCATGCAGGCCAACGCAATCACCTCGGCCAGCCAGATCAACCTGGGCTTTGCCCCGACCATCTGGGCCGAACTGGATGACGCCCTAGTCGGTGGCACTGCAACGAGCGAATGGGACCGGCTGACCAAGCAAGTCGGCAGCCCCGCTATCAGCAACACGATCCCGCTGGAAACCGCCATCATGACGGCAACCGTGCAGGGCATCGCGCCGGGCTACCTTGGCATCTACGGCGGCGTGGACCTGATCCGCGACCCCTACACCAAGGCACAGTCGGGGCAGTTGGTGCTGACCGGCCTTGTGACGGCAGACTTTACCGCCCCGCGTGGGATGCAGACCCGCATCCTCACCGGCATCGGGGCACCCTGATGCTTTGGGGCGGTCATAGCGGCGGGCTTGAACTCCGCAAGCGGGCGTCGGGCGCGTTGGCGCTTCATGGCCGCTTCCCATACAACACGGCTGCCGTCCTCTCGGACGGTGGCCGCACCGGGCGCCCCCGCAAGGAAGTGCTTGCGTCCCGCGCCTTTGAATACCGGGTGAAGGATCCGAAAGAGGAAATCCACCTGCTTGTGGGTCACGACTTTGGCCAGCCGTTGGCCAGTAAGTCGGCAGGGACGCTCGATATACGCGACAGCGACGAGGCCTTGACCTTTGAGGCGACCATTTCGCCCGAGATGCAGGAAGTGACTTGGGTGCGCGATGCCATGGCGGCCATGTCTGCCGGGCTGATCGTGGGCCTGTCGCCTGGCTTCCGCATCCCGCCGGAGCGGGCTGTGCCCAACGCCGAAAAGGTCGAGGAAGAAGACCCCGCGCTGGGTATTGCGCTGATCCGCACGATCTATGCGGCGCTGCTTTACGAAATCAGCCTCGTGACCCGCCCGGCCTATCCCGAAACACAGATCGAGGCGCGGAACTGGCAACCCACAGGGGGCGGGGTGCTTCTGCCGGAGACTTCCACTGCGGGCCTTGGCCGCACCCTCAACCGTTGGAGGGCGTGATGCGTCCCGAAATCATGGAAACCATCGAGTCCCGCCCTAATGACTACCCGGACGTGATCGGCATTCCCGAATGGGTATGGCAGCGTATCGAGGCGTATTGCAGCCACCGCTGGACACCCCGAACCGTGACATGGGTGGTATCGGGGTCTGGCCTGTTCCGCCCGCCGCTGACCCCTGCCGTTATCACCAAGGTTGAGGAATGGGACGGCGGCGTGTGGACGGAGCGGCTCGTTGCCGACGAGGTGCGGGACGTGTCGTTGACACGCATCACCGCAACGGTGGGCACCTACGATGACCCGCCCGCAGACGTTATCCAAGCCGCCACGTTGTTGACGGAATACACGGCGGAAAGCGCAACCCGGAAGGGCCATCGGTCCCTAACCACAGGTGATATCACCGTCAGCTTTAACCGCGATCGCCGCGCCATGGCGCAGGCGCTGCAACTGTCTGGCGCGGCCGATCTCCTGCGCCCTTACCGGAGGCCCCGCTGATGTTCGGACTATTCAAACGCAAGGAACCCGAGGTCGAAAAGCGGGCCGTCGCCATGGGCTACACCGCCGACCTTATCGCGGCCCGCCATGAATGGCTGTCGGGAACCTCCGGGGTCGGCGAACTGACCTCTACCGTGCAAAGCTGCGTCTCCCTGTGGGAAGGGGCTTTTGCACTGGCGGACATTGACGGCACCCGACTAATGACCCGCCGCAACCTTGCCATGTTCGCCCGTTCTATCGCCTTGCGCGGCGAGTCGGTGTTCGTCATCCGCGATGACCGGCTGCTGCCCGCCACAGACTGGGACTTGTCCACCCGCGACGGCAGGCCGCGCGCCTACCGCGTCAGTATCTCAGAAGTCGGCGGCGGGAGGTCCGAAACCCTGCTGGCCGCCGAGGTGCTGCACGTCGCAGTCGGCAGTTCGCCCGCTGCCCCCTGGGCTGGCACCTCCCCTTTGCACAGGGCCAGCTTGTCGGCAGGGCTGTTGCAGGCGGTGGAGACTGCGCTGTCTGAAGTTTACCGCGAGGCTCCCATCGGTAGCCAGATCGTGCCGTTCCCCGAAACGCACGAGGACGACTTGGCCAGCCTGTCGCGTGACTTCCGCGGGCGTCGTGGCCGCGTGCTGATGCGCGAGTCCGTCCATGTTTCGGCGGCGGGCGGCCCTGCCCCGGCCCAGGACTGGAGGCCCGCCAGCATGACGCCCGACATCAGCGGCGTGCGGCCCGGCGAGTCGCTGCAAGCGGCGCGGGCGGGGGTGCTAAGCGCCTATGGCGTGCTGCCCGCCCTGTTTGCTGATTCGGCACAAGGGCCGCTGGTGCGTGAGGCCCAGCGCCACCTGTGCCAGTGGACGTTGCAACCGCTGGCCATGCTGCTGGCGGAGGAAGCCACAGAGAAGTTGGGGGTGCCCGTGCAGATCGACACCCTGCGCCCGGTCCAAGCCTTCGACGTGGGCGGGCGGTCCCGTGCGCTGTCGGCCATCCTCGATGCCATGGCACGAGCCAAGGAAGCCGGGCTTTCCGACGCCGAGGTCAACGCGGCACTGACACAAGTGAATTGGGGGCCGAACGACAACGCGGCCTGATGAGCTAGGGTTGGCGCACCTGTGGGGTCGGTGGTTCTTCCCCTCCAACGCGCTGGGACAAGTCGGTAAGTGTCCCGCCACACGGCAAACAACACCGACAGGCGCGGCCCCTTCCACTCCATCGTTGAGGGGCGCGGTGCTGGAACCGAGGGTGTGGTTGTTCCTCCCCACACCCTCGGTTTTACTTTTATGGGTGTGTGTATGGGTGCGAAAAACTGATTTCAGTTTTATTTAATAAAAACAGTGCTTTAGTAGGGAAAATGGTGGGCGACCCTGGAATCGAACCAGGCATGGGTCTCCCCGGCGGAGTTACAGTCCGCTGCCGCACCTTGCAGCACGTCGCCCGCCGAACGCTTTCGGCGTGGGGGCGTCATTAGCGGGCGCGGCAGGGGGCGTCAAGCGGATTTCCGGGCCTTGCGCCCCATGCGCCTTGCGCGCCATGAAGGGGCAAGGCCGAAAGGATGACAGGCATGGCAGAACAACCGGGAAAGTCCAGGAAACCCGACTGGGTGATCGACAAGGAACGGGCGCGCCGCGCGGCGGCTGCGGAAACGGTGTGGCTGTTCGGGCTGCACGCCGTGCGCGACGCGCTGGCCAATCCCCGGCGCGACAAGCTGCGGCTGGTGGTCACGCAAAACGCCGTGGACCGGCTGGGCGACCTGCACGGGATGGCACCCGAAATTACCGACCCGCGGATCTTTAGCAAGGCCGTCCCCCTGGCGCCCGACAGCGTCCACCAGGGCGCCGCGCTGGAGGTGAAGCCGCTTAAATGGGGCGGGCTGAGCGATGTCGTCCTGCGCGAGGCGCCGGGCGAAAGGCGGCCGCTGCTGGTGGCGCTGGACCGGGTCACGGATCCCCACAACATCGGCGCCATCCTGCGTTCGGCCGAGGTGTTCGGCGCCCGCGCGGTGATCGCGCCGGCCCGCCATTCCGCGCCGGAAACGGGCGCCTTGGCCAAGACCGCCTCGGGCGCGCTGGAACGCCAGCCCTATCTGCGCGTGCCGAACCTGGCCGAGGCGCTGTCGCAACTCAAGGGCATGGGCTTCATCCTGGTCGGCCTGGACGGCACCGGCGAGGTCCCCCTGCCCGGCCTGCTGGCCACCCTGCCCGGCCGGGCGGTCTGCCTGGTCCTGGGGGCCGAGGGGCCGGGAATGCGCGAACTGACGCTGAAGACCTGCGACCATGTCGCGCGCATCCCCTTTGCAGCGGATTTCGGGTCGCTGAACGTGTCCAATGCCGCGGCGGTGGCGCTTTACGCGGCCAGCATGGCATAAGGGTCACATCACCGCGACAATGACTGTCTCGTGCTTGAGAATCGGGCCTGTCGCTGTCAATGAGGCGTCTTGCCGCCACCACCGCCCGTTTCATGAAACCCCTGCTTCTTTCGCTGTTCCTGCTGTCGGTTCCTGCCCTGCCGGCCCTTGCCGAGGACTGGGCCATCGACGGATTCGATGCCGTGGGCCTTCTGGAAAGCGGCAGGCCCGTTCCGGGGCGGGGCGACATCGCGACGATCTGGAAGGGCAAGGTCTGGCACTTCGCCACCGAGGAAAACCGCAACCGCTTCGAGTCCGATCCGCGCAGCTTTGCCCCCGCCTTCGGCGGGCTGTGCCCCGTCGCCCTGGCCCAGGGGCGGCGCGTGCGGGGCAACCCGCGGCACTTCGTGATCATCGGGAACCGGCTTTACCTGGTGGGTTCGGATCGGTCGGCCCAAGAACTGCGGCGCACGCCGCAGGACATCCTGGCCCGTGCCCGCCACATCTGGGACCAGTGACGGGGCACCCTGTCCGGCATAATCACGAAGTCGCGATCCCTCTGGAACTTTTCGGGGCTGTTGCACATTTACCCTTTGGAACATGACCTCGGAACCGTCATGTTCAGATCACTGTCCCTCGTTCCGCGACTTGCGCCCGGCCAGCAAACTGGACCGGGCGCCTTTTCTATGTAATGGTTCCACAACTTTTGGACGAGGAGGGGAGGCCCGTCATGGAAGTCGATTTCGAGGACGACGAGGATATTGCCCGCATTGCCCGCACCATGAAGGTGATCGCGGTGGTGGGACTGTCGCCGAACGAGGCGCGCCCCAGCTGGGGGGTGGCGCGCTATCTCCAGGCCAATGGCTACCGCATCATTCCCGTCAATCCCGGTCACGCCGGCAACCGGATCCTGGGCGAGACGGTTTATGCCAGCCTGTCCGACATCCCCAAGTCGGCCGGGGTGCAGATGGTGGACATCTTCCGTCGCCCGGACGCCGTGGGTCCGATCGTGGACGAGGCCTTGCAGCATCTTCCCGACCTGCAGTCGATCTGGCTGCAGCTGGGGATCAGGAACGATGGGGCCGCGGCGCGGGCGCGCGCCAGGGGCATCACCGTCATCCAGGACCGCTGCCCCAAGATCGAGTTTCCCCGTCACCTGTGATCGGCATCCAGGCAAAAGGCCCCGGCATTGCCGGGGCCTTGTCCGTCATTGCGCCTCGGCGGTTTGCAGCAGGTCCGTGATCCGCCGGATGGCGGCGCGGCGGTTTTCGCGCACGTCGCCGTCCTGGCGCACCTGCGGGAACTGTTCGCCGTAACCCTGCACGACCAGGTTTTCCGGCGGGACCTGGAAATATTCGGTCAGCGCCAGCGCCACCGATTCGGCGCGGCGGTCGGACAACGCCAGGTTGGCCGCGTCCGAGCCGACAAGGTCCGTGTGCCCTTCGATCAGGAAGACCTCGCGCGGGTTCTCGGCAATGGCGTCCTGGATGACGCTGCCCAGCGTCGAAAGCTGCCGCGCCTGGTCCGGGGAAATCGCGGCCGATCCGCTGTCGAAGGTGATCGCGTCGATATTGACCGGCGCGGCCAGAGAGCGGACCTCGGGGATGCTGCGCACCTGGCCCAGGGTAAAGCGGCGGTCGGTATCGACCTCGCGCCGCAGGGCCTCGCGCAGGGCGGCCTCGTCCTGGTAGATGCCGGGGGTGGCGGCCGGGGCCGGGGCGGGCAGCGTGGCGATGTCCACGGGTTCCACGGCGGCGGTGTCGTCGATCAGCCGGGTTTGCGTGCCGTCGGGCGACACCAGCGTGCGGCGCAGCACCCGCAGGTCGGCGTCGCGGATGGTGACGACGCGGCTGCCATCGGCCCGCGTCACCACGGTGCGCGACGATCCGTCGTCGAAGTTCTCGGTCGCCACCGTCGATCCCGGCTGGCGCAGCAGGGCCGTGTCGTCCTTGATCAGTTCCTGGCTGCCATCGGCGCGCGTCACCACCACCCGGTCGGGCGCAGACAACGCGACCTGGCGGTTGTTGTTGAGATAGCTGCCCACCGCGACCGCGCCCAGACCCAGCAGCAGCGCCTTGGCCAGGTCGTTGTCGTCATTGTCTTCATCGTTGTTCCGGGCCTGCCGGGGGGCCTGGGGCTGCACGGCCTCGCGCAGGCTGGTCGCGAAATCCTCGTCCGAGGAACGGCTGTTTTCCCTGGTGATCCGCTGTTCGACCACTTCGCCCCGGCTGTCCTCGTTCAGCGCGGCGGCGGGGGCGGCGCGGGTTTCCCGGGCGGCTTCGCGGGAAGCCTCGCTTTGGCGGGCTTGTTGCGGCGCGCGCTCGCCCGCGCGTTGCGGCCTGCCCTGGCCTTCGGTTGTCACGTTGCGCTGCCGCTGGTCGCGTTCCAGTTTTTCCCGCAGCGTCCGCTCGTCGGGGGTCTCGCCCGGGACCGGCGCGGCTGGTTGGGCCGCTTGCCGGCGCGGGGCATTGTCCCCGGCGGCAGGGGGCTGGCCGGCCCGCCGTTCCCTGTCCGGCGCCTGCGCCCGGGGATCGCCGCCGCCCGCGCGCTGCGGGCGTTGTTCGTCGCGGGGTTCCGGCGCGGGGGTTGCCTGCTGCCGGCGCGGCGCGGGGCGTTCGGCCTGCCCGTCGCGCGCGGCCCCGGCGGGGCGTTCCCCGTTCTGCTGGCGCGCCGCTTGCTCGGGGCGCTCGCGGTTCTGGCGGCGGGCGGGTTCCTCGGGGCGTTCGGCCTGGCCACGTTCGGTGGCCTCTTCCCCGGCGGACTGGCGGGCGGCGCGATCGCGGGCACGCTGCGGCTTTTCCTCCTGCTGGGCGGCACGGCCTTCGGCGCTGTCGGCGGGACGCTGCCGCTGCTGTTCGCGGGCGGCCTGGGCGGGGCGTTCCGCCCGGTCCGGCTTGGCTTGGGCCGCTTCAGGTTGCTGGCGTTCGGGGCGCGGCTGGCGCTCGGCCCGCTGCGGCGCGGGTTCTGCGGGTTCGGCACGCTGGCGCTGCGGCTTCGGCGCGGCCTGGGCGGCGGGGGGTTGCCCGGGCGGCACGGCAGGCTGGGCCTGCGCAAGCTGCGGCACCAGCAGCGACAGGCAGGCCGCGATGGCGGTGGTGTTGTGGATGATCCGGCGCATGGGGACTCCTCTCCCTCGGACGGTTTCTGCGTTGCCAACTTAACAGGCAAACAAACCGCCAAGTTCCAAACGCTTGCGTGACCCTGCCGTGATGGGCGGGAAAGCCCCCGGAACGGTAAAGGGCGCGGTCCCTGCCGCGCCCTTGCCAAGTCCTTCTATTTGCAGGGATCAGACCCCGTCGCCCACGAAAGCTTTTTCCACCACGAATTCCCGCGGTTCGGAATTGGCCCCCTCGTGCAGGCCGAAACCTTCCAGCACGGCCTTCACATCGACGTTGAAGGCCAGGCTGCCGCAGACCATGGCGCGATCCGTCTCCGGGCTGATCGGCGGCAGGCCCAAGTCGGCAAACACCTTGCCCGAGGTCATGTTGTCCGTGATCCGGCCCATGCGCGGGGATTCTTCGCGTGTGGTGGTCGGGTAATAGACCAGGCGGTTGGCGAAATCCTCGCCATAGATCTCGCCCAGCAGGGGGTCGTGGCGCAGGTTCTCGACCAGCTCGCGGCCATAGGCCAGTTCGTCCGCCGTGCGGCAGGTGTGCATCATCACGACCTGCTCGTACCGTTCATAGGTTTCGGGGTCGCGCATCAGCGAGGCGAAGGGCGCGATGCCGGTGCCGGTCGCCAGGAACCACAGCCGCTTGCCCGGCAGCAGCGCGTCCAGCACCAGCGTGCCCACGGGCTTGGGGCGCAGGATGATCTCATCCCCCGGCTGGATGTGCTGCAATTTCGAGGTCAGCGGCCCGTCCGGCACCTTGATCGAGTAAAACTCCAGTTCCTCGTCCCAGTTGGGCGAGGCGATGGAATAGGCGCGCAGCAAGGGTTTTCCGTTGTCGCCCAGCAGGCCGATCATCACGAATTCGCCCGACCGGAAGCGCAGGGACGCGGGGCGCGTCACGCGAAAGGAAAACAGGCTGTCCGTCCAGTGCCTGACCGCCGTGACGGTCTGCGCGTCGGGAAGCGTCTTCGGGGCGGTCTTGGGGGCGGCGTCGGCCACGGGGATGTCCAGCGTCATGGGATTTCCTGTGTTCTAGTCGATGCGGCGGCAGGGCGAAAGCCCCTCAGCCCGCCAGCTTGGCGCGGTGGTCATGGGCCTGCCAGTCGGCCCGCGCGATCCATTGTTCGGCAGGCTGGCGGGCGGCGATGTCGGGGGCGACCTCGACCTCGTCAAAGCCCACGCGGCGGGCCATGGCGTATTGGTCGGCGATCAGCCGCCCCGAGGCGCGCAGGCGGCCCTTGAAGCCCATCTCGCGCAGGCGGCGCGCCAGCGAAAAGCCGCGCCCGTCGCTGAAGGACGGAAAGTCGATGGCGAGGAGGTCGCGGTCCAGATGCTGGGCCAGATCGGCCAGTGGCGTGTCGGGGGCCAGGGTTTCCTCGGCCTCCTGGACCAGCGGGTGGAAGCCGTCGTCGCGCGCGATGACGCGTTCGCTGTTCAGTCGTTCGGTCATGCCGGAACCTTTCCGCGGACGATCTTGCCGCCAATGAAGTGGATGCCGCATTCGGTCTTGTCGCTGCCCCGCCAGCGGCCCGCGCGCGGATCCTCGCCCGGTTTCACCGGCGAGGTGCAGGGCGCGCAGCCGATGGACGGATAACCGCGCGCGACCAGCGGATGGCGCGGCAGGTTGTTTTCCACCATGTAGTCCTGCACGTCCTCGGCCCGCCAGTGGGCCAGCGGGTTGATGCGCAGGCGCGAGGGGGGTTCGGGTTCAAAGAACTCCAGCGCGGCGCGATCAGAGTTCTGGAACCGCTTGCGGCCCGTGATCCAGGCGTCGTAACCCGACAGCGCACCTTCCAGCGGCACCGTCTTGCGCAGGTCGCAGCAGGCATTGGCATTGAATTGGTGCAGCGTCCCGTCGGGATCCTGGCGCGCGACCTGGGCCGGATCGGCGCGGATCACCTGGACGTTGGTCAGGCCCAACTTGGCCGACACCTCGCGCTGGTATTCCAGCGTTTCGGGGAACAGCATCTGCGTGTCGATGAACAGCACCGGCAGGCCGGGCGCCGCCCGGCTGACCATGTGCAGCAGCACCACCGATTCCGCGCCGAAGGACGACACCAGCGCCACTCGCCCCAGGTCGGGGTCGGACACGGCGCGGCGCAGAACCTCGGTCGCGGCATGGTGGCGATAGCGGTCGTTCAACCGCGCGGCGCGGCTGTCCAAGGTGTCGTCAAGCATGGGCAGGCTCGGGGTAGAGCGCGGCCTTGAACGGGGCGGGGCCAAGCCTGCGATAGGCGTCGATGAAGCGTTCGGACGCGTCCGCACGAACCTCCAGATAGGCGCGCAGCAGGCGGTCGATGGCGGGCACGACCTGATCGTAGGGGAAGCCCGCCCCGGCGCGTTCGCCGATGGCCGGGATGTCGTAGCCGTCGCCGCCCAGCGTGATCTGATAGTTTTCCACCCCCGCCCGATCCAGGCCCAGGATGCCGATATGGCCCAAGTGGTGATGCCCGCAGGCGTTGATGCAGCCCGAGATGCGGATGTTCAGCTTGCCGATCTCGTCTTCCAGGCCGTTGTTCTTGAAATGCGTCGCGATCTCTTGCGCGATGGGGATGGATCGGGCGGTGGCCAGCGTGCAGTAATCCATGCCCGGGCAGGCAATGATGTCGCTGGTCAGCCCGGCATTGGCGGTGGCAAGCCCGGCCCCCTGCAGCGCCGCATAGACGGCGGGCAGGTCCGACTTGTGGACATGGGGCAGCACGACGTTCTGGTCATGGCTGATGCGCAGGTCGGCATGGCCATACCGTTCGGCCAGATCGGCCAGCAGGCGCATCTGGTCCGCACTGGCGTCGCCCGGCGTTTCGCCAGGCGTCTTGAAGGTGACGATCACGCTGGCATAGCCGTCCACCTTGTGCGGATGCAGGTTGGTGTCGGTCCAGCTGCGGAAGGCGCCGTTCCGCGCCCGCTCGGCCTCATACCCGTCAACCGGCGCGTTGCGGAAGGCGGGGGCGGCAAAGCGGTCGCGGAAGATCGCCAGCGCCTCGCGGTCGGCGCCGTGGAAGTCGCGGCGGCGGTTGAGGAATTCTTCCTCGACCTCGGCCTTGAAGACATCCAAGCCGCGTTCGTGGACGGTGATCTTGATGCGCGCCTTGTACTTGTTGTCGCGCCGGCCCGACAGGTTGTAGGTCGAGATGATCGCCTCGATATAGGCCAGCAGGTCGGCTTCGGGCAGGAAATCGCGGATCACCTTGCCCAGCATGGGCGTGCGGCCGAGGCCCCCGCCGACCCAGACCTCGAACCCCGTCTGGCCGTCCTTCTGGATCAGACGCAAGCCGATGTCATGGGCGGCGACCAGGGCGCGATCGCGCGCGGCGCCGGTGATGGCGATCTTGAACTTGCGCGGCAGGAACTGGAACTCGGCGTGGTCGGTGGACCAGCTGCGCAGCAGCTCCGCATAAGGGCGCGGGTCCATCCATTCGTCGGCGGCCGCCCCCGCGAAGGCGTCGGTCGTCACGTTGCGGATCGTGTTGCCCGAGGTCTGGATGGCGTGCATCCCCACCGAGGCCAGCTTGTCCAGCATGTCGGGGATGTCCACCAGCCGCGGCCAGTTGAACTGGATGTTCTGCCGCGTGGTCCAGTGGCCGTAGCCCTTGTCATAGGTTTCGGCCAGATGCGCCAGCATCCGCATCTGGTCGGGGCTGATCGTGCCGTAGGGAATGGCGATCCGCAGCATGTAGGCGTGCAGTTGCAGATACACGCCGTTCATCAGCCGCAGGGGCCGGAATTCGTCTTCCGTCAGGCTGCCGTCCAGGCGGCGTTCGACCTGGGCGCGGAACTGGGCCGCACGGTGGCGCACATAGTCGGTCTCGACGGGACGAACATCAAACATTGCTGGCCTCGGCTTGCTTTGCAGTCTGGATACCGTGGAAATAGTTGGACGGGCCGCGCTGGCGGAACGCCTCGCGGAAATGGGTCGGTTCGGGACCGTTCGGGCCGCGGCGGGCCTCGACCAGATAGGGGCCGACCACGATGTTGGACTGGCCCACCGCCTTCAGCAGCGCCAGATTGGCGATGGCCTCGTCCTCGAACAGGGTCGCCTGCGCGGGATCGGCGGTCCAGCCATCCTCGCACATCCAGACGTTATGGCCTTCGCGCAGGTCGTTCGCGGTGATGACGCCGGGTTTCGCGGCCGTCGGGACGAAGGCTTTGCTCATGATCGGACCCTTTCGGATTGGTTCTTCTAATATAGAATTTTGTTCTGGATCTTTGCGATAGGGTCTGGGAAATAAGGACATTCAGCCAGGATGGTCCATCATGCCGGAACAGCTTCCACATAATGCAGGTCATGCCAAAACAAATTTCCGGCTGGACGAGGTGGATCGCAAAATCCTGTCCTTGCTGCAAGAGGATGCGAGCCTGTCGCTGGACCAGATCGCCGACCGGGTGGGGGCATCCAAGACCCCCGTCTGGAACCGCATCCGCAAGCTGCGCGAGGCCGGCGTGATCCGCCGCCAGGTGGCGATTCTGGACCCCGAGGCGCTTGGGCTGGAAGCCTGCTTCTTCGTGCTGATCCGCACCAGCGAACACGACAAGGCCTGGGCGGCGCGCTTTCTCAAGGCCTTGCGCGAACGCCCCGAGGTGATCGAGGCGCACCGCCTAGCGGGCGACATCGACTATATCCTGAAGGTGCAGGTCCGCAACGCGCGCGCCTATGACCGCTTCTACCAGTCGCTGATCGGCGAGGTGAAGATCCACAACGTCACCGCCCTGCTGTCGATGGAGGAGATCAAGGCAACCACTGCGCTTCCCATTCCGGACGTTGCGCGTTAGGGTTGCGCCAATCCTGGGGGCCGCATGTCCGACTATACGATCTGGCACAATCCGAACTGCGCGACCTCGCGCTTTGTCCTGCAAGCCTTGCAGGACGCGGGGGTGGACCTGGCGGTGCGCGACTACCAGGCGCAGCCGCCCACGGTCGCGGAACTGCGGACGGCGCTGGACCGGCTGGGCATGGCCCCGCGCGGCCTGCTGCGGCGCAGGAACACCCCCCATGACGCGCTTGGCCTGGACGATCCGGTGCTGTCGGACGATGCGCTGATCGCCGCCATGGCGGAGCACCCGGCAGTCATCGAACGCCCGGTTGTCTTCGGACCCGGTGGCGCCCGGCTGTGCCGTCCCAAGGAAACCGTTTTCGACATGCTGGCGGGCTGAGCGGATGGCTGCACCGAACCTGTTGATCCTGGCCCAGAAGGGGCGGCTGGAGTTCGAGGCGATCATCTTCGCCGCGAGCCTGCGCCACGCCGCCCCGGATTTCACCGGCCGCCTGATCGTCGCCGAACCCCAGCCGGACGGTGCCTGGGCGGACCACGACACGCGGATCGACGAGGAAACCCGCGCCCTGCTGGAATCCCTGGGGGCCGAGATCGCGCTCTTTACCGCCCGCCATTTCGGCGCGGCCTATCCCTATGGCAACAAGATCGAGGCGCTGTCGGTCCTGCCCGCAGGGGAAGCCTTCGCCTTCTTCGGCACCGACACGCTGATCTGCGGCCCGCTGGAGCAGGTGCCCTTCGACGCCGCGCCGCCCGCCGCGTCGATGCGGCGCGAGGGGACATGGCCCGAACCGCCGCTCTATGGTCCCGGCTATGGCGGGATCTGGCAATCGCTTTACGACCGCTTCGGCCTGGATTTCGCGTCGTCCCTGGACTTGTCCCAGCCGGACGAGCACTGGGAACGATACCTGTATTTCAACGCGGGCTGGTTCTTCGGTCCCGACCCGGCGGTCTTCGGGCAGCGGTTCCTGGACTGGGCCTTGTCCGTGCGCCGCGACCCACCCGAGGAGCTGGCCTGCCAAAGCCTCGATCCCTGGCTGGACCAGGTGATCCTGCCGCTGGTGATCCACAGCCTGGGCGGCGGGCGTCCCGGTCCCGACCTGGCGGGCCTTGATGGCGGCGTGACCTGCCATTACCGCAACCTGCCGCTGCTGTATGCCCGCGAATCCGACCGGGTGCTGGAGGTGCTGGAAGCCGCCGTCGCTCCCAACCGCATCAAGAAGCGCCTGCGGGAATGGGAGCCGGCGAAGAAGCTGATCTATCAGAACAAGGGCCGCGACAAGGTGCGCCCGCTGTTCGCTGGCGGCCTGCCGTCCAGGGAAAAGCCGATCCGGCAGACGCTGAAGAAGAACGGCTGGTGGTGGGACTGAACGGCCTCACGCCGGGTTGATCGTCCGGTCGATGCCGAAGGTCAGCGCCAAGGTCAGGCCGGTCCCGCCATCCACCGGCTGCAAGGCCCCGCCCAGGGTTTCGGCGGTGGCCATCATCACGCGCAGCCCCAGGCTGGCGTCCCGGTCCACCTTGTCCCAATCGAACCCGATCCCGTCATCGGCGCAGACAAGGCGCAGGCTGTCGTCCCCGTCCGGCCGGATGGCAAAGGACACCCGGCCCGCCCGGCCGTCCGGGAAGGCGTGCTTCAGCGCATTGCTGGCGAATTCGTTCATGATCGTCCCGATCGCGGCAGCCTGCGCCGAGGTGACCATCACCGGCGCGGCCTCGACGCTGACCGAAAGGTGCGCGGGCATCGAGTCGTCCAGGATCGCCCCGATCCCGGTCGCATAGGGCTGCAAGGCCACCGTGTCGGACCCGCCGTGCTGGTTCAGCATCGCGTGCAGCGTGGCGACCGACCGGACCTGGCGCCCCACCTGGTCCAGCGCCGCGCCGACGGCGGGTTCCGCGTCCCGGGCCTGGATCGCGATCAGCGAGGCCATGGCCTGCAGAGAGTTCTTGACCCGGTGGTCGGCCTCTTGCCGCATCGCCTCGGCCCGGCGCAGGGCCTGGCGCAGCCTGATCTGGGCCATCACCTGCCCTGCCAGCACCCTCAGCGCCCGGCGTTGCAGGGCGGTCAGGCTTCGGGGCCGGGTGTCCAGGATGCACAGCGTGCCGATGGGCAGCCCCTGATCCGTCCGCAACAGCGCGCCCGCGTAAAAGCGCAGCCCCCCATCCCCCAGGCACAAGGGGTTGTCCCGCATCCGCGCGTCCAGCCGCGTGTCGGGAATCTCCAGGAAATCCCGTTCCAGAATGGCATGGGCGCAGAGCGAGGTGTCCAGGGGCGTTTCCCGCACCCCCAGACCCACCTCGGCCTTGAACCACTGGCGGTCGGCGTCGATCAGGTTGATGACGGAAATCGGCGCCTCGCACAGGTCGGCGGCCAGGGCGACCACCGCGTCGAACTCCTCCTCTCGCGGGGTGTCGAGGATGTCCAGGTCGTGCAGTTCCTTCAAGCGGTCCGCCTGGCGGGGATGGGGCTGTGCTTCCATGGGGATCGTCGGGGCCTTGTCTGGATCGGGTCTGGCGACAGTCCGGCCAAACGGCCCGGACAGTCAACCGCGAACCGGGCGGGAAACCGCCCACGTGAGGCCTATTCAGGCGGGCCGTGGGTCCGATGAAACCGTGACGGGAATCCCGCGGGGCAGCGAACAACCGACCATCGAGCTGTCCCTGGCCTCGTCGATCAGGGGCTGCGGGTCCGATCCGTCAGCCATGACGCATTGCACGGTCATCTCGGCCCCCGTGGCGATGGGCGGGTCGCCCTCCAACGCCAGATGCACCTTGACGGAGATCGAGGCGATAGCCACCCCGCGCCTGTGCGCGATGTAACGCAGGTCGTTGCAAAAGCAGCCGCCGATGGCCAGCGCCAGCAGTTGCGCGCCGTTGAAGCCCAGGCCCATGCCGCCCGCGCGGCCCTCGGGCCGGTCGGCGATCAGGCAATGGGCGCCCGCCCAGCCAAGCGCGGCCTCGGTTTCGGGAAGGTTCATCAGGCTGACGCTGACGACTGGCATGGTGGCCCCCTTGATGGGACCAGCCTAGCACGGGTCGGGGCGGTTTGTCCTTATCCCTCGCCCGCGTCCTCGGTCGATCCGCGCCAGATGTTCACGTCCCCGCCCGCCGACAGTTCGTCGATGCGGGCCAGTTCATCCGCCGTGAAATCCAGCCGGTCCAGCGCGCCCACGCAATCGGCCACCTGCGACGCGCGCGACGCGCCGATCAGCGCGCTGGTCACGCGGGGGTCGCGCAGGGTCCAGGCCACCGCCAGCTGCGCTAGGCTTTGCCCGCGCCCGGCCGCCAGATCGTTCAGCCCGTTCAGGCGTTGGGTCATGTCGTCCGTCAGCCAGTCGGGGGCCAGCGATTTCCCCTGCGCCGCGCGGCTGTCGGCAGGGATGTCCCGCAGGTATTTCCCCGTCAGCATCCCCTGGGCCAGCGGCGTGAAGACGATGCTGCCCATGCCCGCATCCTCCAGCCTGTCCAGCAGCCCGTCGCGTTCGATCCAGCGGTTCAGCATGTTGTAGGAAGGCTGATGGATCAGGCAGGGCGTGCCCAGGTCGCGCAGGATCGCCGCCGCCTCGCGCGTCCGCGCGCTGTTATAGCTGGAAATCCCCACATACAGCGCGCGTCCCGACCGCACGATATGATCCAGCGCGCCCATGGTTTCCTCCAAAGGCGTGTCGGGATCGAAGCGGTGGGAATAGAAGATGTCCACGTAATCCAGACCCAGCCGTTTCAGCGACTGGTCGCAGGACGCGATCAGGTATTTGCGGCTGCCGAACTCCCCGTAAGGGCCGGGCCACATGTCCCAACCGGCCTTGCTGCTGATGACCAGCTCATCCCGGTGGCCCGCGAAATCGGTGCGCAGGATGTCCCCGAACGCTTCCTCGGCGCTGCCGGGGGGCGGGCCATAGTTGTTGGCCAGGTCGAAATGAGTGATGCCAAGATCGAAGGCCGTGCGGCAGATGTCGCGTTTCGTCTGATGCGGCGTGTCATGGCCGAAATTGTGCCACAGCCCCAGGCTGATCGCGGGCAATTGCAACCCGGACCGCCCGCAGCGGCGGTATCGCATCCGGTCGTAACGGTCGGGGTCGGGCCGGTAGTCCGTCATGACAGAACCTCGTCGCAGCGCCCGCAGACGCCGGGATGCTTGTGCGTCCCCACATCGGGCAGGATCTTCCAGCACCGCTGGCATTTCTCGCCATCCGCCGCCTCGAACACCACGCCGATGCCGGGGGTTTCCGCCATGCGGAACGCCTCGGCCGGGGCGGGGTCCAGAGTCAGCGACAGGTCCGAGGTGATGCAGACATCCGCGAAATCCACCGATTTCAACGCGGCCAGCATGTCGCGGTCCTCGACATGAACGACCGGCGCGGCCTCCAGGCTGGCGCCGATGGTCTTGTCGGACCGCCTGACCTCCAGCGCGGCGGTGACGACGCGGCGGGCGCGGCGGACGTGGTCCCATTTCACCGCCAGCGGCTCGTTCAGCCAGTCGGCGGGGGTCACGGGGAAGTCGTGCAGATGCACGCTGTCGTCGTATGAGGGGAAGCGCGACAGCCACACATCCTCGGTCGTGAAGGGCAGGATCGGGGCCAGCCAGGTGACAAGCCGGTGGAACAGGATGTCCAGCACCGTCCGCGCGGCCCGCCTGCGCGGGCTGTCCGGGGCGTCGCAATACAGCGCATCCTTGCGGATGTCGAAATAGAAGGCCGACAAATCGACGGTGCAGAACTGGAACAGCGTCTGGAACACGCCTTGGAAGTCGAACTGGTCGTAACCCTTGCGCACCGCGTGATCCAGTTGCGCAAGGCGATGCAGGATCCACTGTTCCAGCTCGGGCATCTGCGCCGGGTCGATCTTCTCGGCATCGCCGAACCCGTCCAGCGCGCCCAGCAGGAAACGCAGCGTGTTGCGCAACCGGCGATAGCTGTCGGCGGTGCCTTTCAGGATTTCCGGCCCGATCCGCTGGTCGGCGGTGTAATCGGCCTGCGCCACCCACAGGCGCAGGATGTCGGCGCCGTATTGCTCGATCACCTTCGCGGGGACGATGGTGTTGCCCAGCGACTTGGACATCTTCATGCCCTTTTCGTCCAGCGTGAAGCCATGCGTCACCACGTTGCGATAAGGCGCGCGGCCCTTGGTGGCGCAGCCTTGCAGCAAGGACGACTGGAACCACCCGCGATGCTGGTCGGTGCCTTCCAGGTAAACGTCGGCGATCCCGTCCGGCGCCCCGTCCGCCCGGTCGCGCAGCACGAAGGCATGGGTGGATCCGCTGTCGAACCACACGTCCAGCACGTCCATCACCTGGTCATAGTCGTCCGGGTTCACGATCCCGTCCAGCATCCGCGCCTTGAAGCCGTCGCGGTACCAGACATCGGCGCCCTCGGCCTCGAACGCGGCGATGATGCGGTCGTTCACGCGCTGGTCGCGCAGCAGGAAGTCGTCGTCGGTGGGCTTGGCCCCGCGCCGCACGAAGCAGGTCAGCGGCACGCCCCAGGCCCGCTGGCGCGACAGCACCCAGTCGGGGCGGTTTTCCACCATCGCGTGGATGCGGTTCCGCCCGGTCTGCGGCCACCACTTCACCAGCTTGTCGATGCTGTTCAGCGCCCGCGTGCGGATCGTGTCGCCATGCGCGCCCATGCCGTCGGTCAGAGGCTTGTCGATGGCCGCGAACCATTGCGGCGTGTTGCGATAGATCAGCGGCGCCTTGGACCGCCAGGAATGGGGATAGGAGTGCTTGATCTTCCCCTTGGCCAGCAGCGCGCCCGCATAGGCCAGTTGCTTGATGACGCTGACATTGGCCGGGCCGTCCTTGCCGTCCGCGTCGATGATCGCCTGCCCGCCGAACAGCGGCAGATCCTTGCGATACGAGCCGTCGGGTTCGACGTTGTAGGTCATGGGCAGCTTGAAGCGCAGCCCAAGCTGATAGTCGTCGTCGCCATGGCTGGGCGCGGTATGGACAAAGCCCGTGCCCGCGTCGTCGGTGACGTGATCGCCGGGGAGAAGGGGAACGTCATAGTCCCATTCGCCATTGCCGCCCTCGATGGCGCGGAAGGGGTGAGCGAGGGTTAGGCTGCCAAGTTCCGTTGCCGTCAGAAGGAAAAGACGCTCGGCATGTTCAATCCTTGCGGACGCGAAAACAGTATCGGCCAGCGCAGTCGCCAAAATCAGGCGCTCGCCCGGTCGCGCCAAGGCGCCTTCAGCAACCTCGGTCACATTGTAAATAGCGTATTCAATATCGGGGCTGAAGGCGACAGCGCGATTTTGCGGGATGGTCCAAGGCGTCGTCGTCCAAATCACCACGGATGCCGAGGCAAGCTGGTCGCGAACATGGTTTGCAAGAAGGTTCAACTCAACCTCGGACATCGCCGGGTCTTGCGGGTTGTCATAAAGAGTGACCACAGCCTGCGACGGGTTTGTTACCGGAAACCGCACCCACACCGTATGGCTGGTGTGGTCCTTGTATTCCACCTCGGCCTCGGCCAGCGCGGTCTTTTCCACCGGCGACCACATCACGGGCTTGGACCCCTGATACAGCGCGCCGTTCATCACCAGCTTCATGAACTCGGCCGCGATCACCGCCTCGGCGTGGAAATCCATCGTCAGATAGGGGTCGTCCCACTTGCCAGTGATGCCGAGGCGCTTGAACTCGGCCCGCTGGATGTCGATCCATTCGTCGGCAAAGCGGCGGCATTCCTGGCGGAACTCGACCACGTCCACGGCGTCCTTGTCGCGGCCCTCAGCGCGGTATTTCTCCTCGATCTTCCATTCGATGGGCAGGCCGTGGCAGTCCCAGCCAGGGACGTATCGCGCGTCGCGGCCCATCATCTGGTGGCTGCGCACGATGATGTCCTTGATGGTCTTGTTCAGCGCGTGGCCGATATGCAGGTGCCCGTTGGCATAGGGGGGACCGTCGTGCAGGATGAAGGGCGCGCGGCCCGCGCTGCGTTCACGCAGGCGGTCATAGATGCCGATCCGCTCCCACCGGGCCAGCCATTCCGGCTCGCGCTGCGGCAGGCCCGCGCGCATGGGAAACTCGGTCTGCGGCAGGAAGACGGTGTCGCGGTAATCGGGGGCGTCAGACGTGACGGTATCGGCGGCCATGGGGCATCCTTGGTGCGGAGGGTTCGGACATGCGGCGACCCGGCGGCGCGAAACCTCACGCCGCCGGGTTGCTAATTCGGGATCCGAACGCCAGAAATTCCATGCCGCCCTCTATAGGAACCCGCCCGCGTGCCCGCAACCCTGACCGATGACGCCATGGCCCGCCGCCGGGCCGCCGTGTCGCGCTTTGTCCGCGACAGGTATGGCCCGCGCGGCAGCCTGCGCCTGCACCGCGCGGCGCTTGGGTGGGATCTGCTGCGCGCGCCGGTCAACGTGATGCTGTCACCGGTCTTTTTGCTGACGCGGCTGCTGTCTTGGCTGCTGTCGCGGCTTGGCGCAAGGCGCGCGGGCGCCTGGCTGGGCGCGCGGCGGGTGTTCCTGCCGTCCGACATGGGCCGGGTGATCGAGGCCGACCTGATCCGCCTGGTCGGTGAGTTGGACGCCCAAGGCATCGGCCCGAACGCCCCGCCCGAGGCCGTCCGCCATCAGGCCGCCACCCTGGCCGAGACCCGGAACGCCGTGTCCGAGATCACCACATCGTTGATCGTCCTGGTGGGCGGCTGGCTGCTCTTCGACCGCGCGACGCCGGGCGTCATCTCGCTGGCCGGACCGCTGGCCGAGATCCGCGCCCATGCCACGGCCGTGAACGATTTCCTGCTGGGCGACACCCTGGGCCGCGCCTGGTACTGGGCCTTTCCGGTCGAACTGTCCCCCTGGACGGTGATCCTGACCGGGGTCGCCCTTGCCGTGGCAGGGTCGCTGGTCACGACCTTCGCCGGGCTGATCGCCGATCCGGTGCAGCTGTGGACCGGCACCCACCGCCGCCGCATCGGGCGCCTGCTGGACCGGCTGGACCGGGCGGAACCCGCATCGGGGATCGAACGCGAGCATCTCCTCGCCCGCGCGGGCGACCTGTCGGACGCGGTGCTGATGCTGTGGCGGAACTTGCGCTAGCCCCGCCCCCTATACCCAGCCACGCCCTGATCCGGCAGCCACAGCCCCGCAGGCGCGGTCCCGGTCTGCCAGAACACGTCGATGGGCATCCCGCCGCGCGGATACCAGTATCCGCCGATCCGCAGCCATTGCGGCGCGATGGCCTGAACCAGCCGCTTGCCGATGCCTACCGTGCAATCCTCATGAAAGGCGCCGTGGTTGCGGAAGCTGCCCAGGTAAAGCTTCAGCGACTTCGATTCCACCAGCCAGTCGCCGGGCACATAGTCGATGACCAAGTGCGCGAAATCCGGCTGGCCGGTGATCGGGCACAGGCTGGTGAACTCGGGCTGCGTGAAGCGGATCACGTAGGTTTCGCCCGCCTGCGGGTTCGGGACGCGCTCCAGCACGGCCCGTTCGGGACTGGCGGGCAGGTCGGTCTTGGCGCCAAGCTGGGTCAGCGCATCGGTGTAATGGGACATGGGGCCTCCTTGACGGCGCGCGGGGATAGCAGCCCCCGCCCCATGCGTCAAACCGCGCCTTGCGGAACCCCGCCCCGCAGGCCACATGATGCCTGCCATGATCCCGCCCCGCTTCGATGTCACCGCAGACCAGATCGACCAGGTGGTCGCCGTCTTCTACGGCGCCGTCCGGCGGCACGAGGTGCTGGGCCCTGTCTTCGCAAACCACGTCACCGACTGGCCCGCGCACGAGGGGAAGATCGCCGCCTTCTGGCGCAACGCGATCCTTTACGAACGCAGCTATGACGGCAGCCCAATGCGCGCCCACATGCGGGCGGGCGACGTGCGGGCCGATCATTTCCCGATCTGGCTCGCGCTGTTCGACGAAACCCTGCGCCGCACCCTGCCCCCGGACGCCGCCCGCGCCTGGTCCGCCCTGGCCCACCGCATCGGCCAGGGCCTGCGCATGGGGGTCGAGGACATCCGCCCCACGCGCGAAGGCCCGTCTATCTTACGATAATGGCCTGCGCTAACGCCTTGGCGGGCGCGCCTTGTAGGTCGGCAGGCTCCACCCCAGCAGCAGGCTGCCCGCGCGCAGGGCGATCACGACGATCCCGCAAAAGATCAGCGCCACCGGCCGGGGCATCCCCACGCCGATCAGCGCCACGGCGATCACAGCACCGCCGAAGGTCGCGGTGACGTAAAGCTCCTTCTGCTTCAGCACCATGGGCAGTTCGTTGCCCACCACGTCGCGGATCAGCCCGCCGAAGGTGCCGGTGACGACCCCCATCGCGACCACCACGACCGGGCTTGCCCCGGTTTCCAGGGCCAGCCCCACGCCTGCGGGCACGGCCACCGCCAGGGCGAAGGCGTCCAGCCAGACGATCAGGTTGTATCGGCTTTCAAACAGATGCGCGGTGAAGAACACCACGACCGCCGCGCCCGTCGTCAGCAGGATCAGTTCCGGGCGCTGCACCCAGAAGACCGGATCGCGGCCCAGCACCAGGTCGCGCACCGTGCCGCCGCCGATGCCGGTCAGCGTGGCGAAGAAGATGAAGCCCACCAGGTCCAGCTGCGCCCGGCTGGCGACCAGGGCGCCAGTCAACGCGAAGACCAGCACGCTGGCGTAGTCCAGCCACGGGACAAGCCCCGCCAGCGTCACCCGGCAACCTTCGCGGGCTTGAAGGGCGCCATGCCGCCCCGTGCCAGTTCATCGGCGCGTTCGTTTTCGGGATGCCCCGCATGGCCCTTGATCCAGGCCCATGTCACGGTATGGCGCCGCTGCGCCTCGTCCAGGCGCTGCCACAGTTCGACGTTCTTGACGGGCTTCCTGTCGGCGGTCTTCCAGCCGTTGCGCTTCCAGCCGTGGATCCACTGGGTCACGCCGTTCTTCACATAGGCGCTGTCGGTGGTGATGGTGATCGCGCTTGGCCGGGTGAGAGCCTCCAGCGCGCTGATCGCGGCCATCAGTTCCATCCGGTTGTTGGTGGTCAGCGCCTCGCCCCCGGCAAGCTCGCGTTCCTTGACGACGGTGCCGCCATCCATGGCGCGCATCAGGACGCCCCAGCCACCGGGGCCGGGATTGCCGCTGCACGCGCCGTCGGTCCAGGCGTGAAGCTCGGTCATGCGCGCGCCATGGCCAGCTTGACCCCAAGCGCCGCGAAGGACAGCGCGAAGGCGCGGCGCAGCCAGCGCATCGCCGCCTCGGACGCCAGCAGCATGTCGCGGCCCGAGGCTGCCAGGGCGGCATAGCCCAGGAAGGTCACGAAGGTGACGGCCGAGAAGGCGGCGCCCAGTTGCACCAGCAGCCCAAGGCCCGATCCCTGCGGCATGAATTGCGGGATGAAGGCCAGGAAGAACAAAGGGAGCTTGGGATTGAGCAGGTTCAGAAGAATCCCCCGCCGGACGATCCGGCCCGCGGGCGCAGGGGCGGCGGGCGCGACCGACATGCCGCCGCGATCCTTCAGCACCGCCCAGGCCATCCACAGCAGATACAGCACCCCAGCGAATTTCACTGCCTGGAACAGCACCGCGCTGGTGTGCAGGATGGTGGCCAGCCCCGCCATCGCCACGGCCATGTGAAAGACGGTCGCGACCGTGCAGCCGACCGCCGCCCAGACCCCGGCCCGGAAACCGCCGCCCAGGGTCATCGACAGGGTATAGACCACCCCGATCCCGGGCGAGACGCAGACGATGAAGGCGGTCAGCAGATAATCCCAGCTCATCCGTCGATCCCCACATATCCCGGCAGCGCCGCCACCCGGTCCACCCAGCGATTGACGGACGGAAACCGCGCCATGTCGAAGCCGCCCCGTTCGCCCGCCGTGTGGGTATAGGCATAAAGGCAGATGTCGGCCAGGCTGGCCGCATCGCCTGCCAGCCAGTCGCGCGCGGCCAGCCGATCCTCCATCACCCCCAACAGCGCGTGTCCGCTGTCCAGCAGCGCGGCCAGCCGTTCCGGCGTCGCCTGCGCGCGGCGGTGGGGATAGGTTCGCAGGGCTGCGCGGACGGCGATCACGCCTTCATGCTGGTTCTGTTCCCAGAACATCCAGGCCAGCATCTCGGCCCGGACGAAGGGGTCGGACGGCACGAACCGCGTCCCCTCGCCCAGCCAGCACAGGATGGCGTTCGATTCCGGCAGCAGCCGCCCGTCATCCAGTTCCAGCACCGGCGCCTTGCCGAAGGGCAGCCGCCCGCTGGCCTTGGCCCGGTCCAGCGCCTCGGTCATGTATTCGACATCCACGGTCTCGACCGCGCGCCCCAGCAGCGCCAAAAGCAGCCGCACCTTGTAGCTGTTGCCCGACGAGGGCATGGAATAAAGCCGCATCTGCTTTGCCTTGGTCAAAATATCCCGGGGGTCCGGGGGCTGGCCCCCGGCTTGGCTCTCAAACGGTTTCGCGCAGCACCTTCGGCACCTTGAACTCGATGTTCTCCTGCGCCGTCTCGACGATCTCGACCGTCACGTCATAGCGGTCGCGAAAGGCGTCGATGACCTCGTTCACCAGCACCTCGGGGGCGCTTGCCCCTGCGGTGACGCCCACCGCGCGGGAACCATTGATGGCGCGCCAGTCGATCTGGTCAGCGCGCATCACCAGCTGCGCATAGGCGCAGCCCGCCGCGCGCCCGACCTCGACCAGGCGCTTGGAGTTCGAGGAATTCGGCGCCCCGATCACCAGCAGCGCGTCGATCTTGTGCGCAATTGCCTTGACCGCCGCCTGGCGGTTGGTGGTGGCATAGCAGATGTCCTCTCGGGCCGGGCCGGCGATTGCCGGAAACCGCGCCTGCAACGCCTCGACGATCTCGGCGGTGTCATCGACCGACAGGGTGGTCTGGGTGATGAAGGCCAGCCGGTCCGGATCGCGCGGCGTGACCCGCGCGACATCGGCGACCGTCTCGACCAGGATCACCTCGCCCTCGGGCAGTTGGCCCATGGTGCCCAGGACCTCGGGGTGGCCGGCATGGCCGATCATCACCATCTGCAACCCCTCGGCATGATGGCGCGCGGCCTCGTTATGGACCTTGGTGACAAGGGGGCAGGTCGCGTCCACATGGATCATGTTGCGCCGCCGCGCCTCGGCGGGGACCGCCTTGGGCACGCCATGGGCGGAAAAGATCACCGGGCGGTCGTCGGGCACCTGGTCCAGTTCCTCGACAAAGACCGCGCCCTGGTCGCGCAAGGCATCCACGACGAACTTGTTGTGAACGATCTCGTGGCGGACATAGACGGGGGCGCCCCATTTCTGCAACGCCATCTCGACGATCTTGATGGCCCGGTCCACGCCCGCGCAGAACCCGCGCGGCGCGGCAAGATACAGGGTCAAAGGCGGTTTCGCATGTTCCATGTGCCCGAGGTAGCGCGCCGGGGGCGTTTCGTCCAGCCGTCAGGCCCTCACGAACCGGCCACCGCCAGCAATCCCGCCACGTCCAGATGCGCCTCCAGATGATCCGCCAGATCGTCCAGGGCCTGGTCCACCCCTGCCTCGTATCCCGGCTGCGAGGACGCCCCAAGCCGCTCCAGGAACGCCGCGCGGAAGGCATCGCACGAGAACAGCCCGTGCAGATAGGTGCCCATGATCCGGCCATCGGGGCTGATCGCGCCGTCGGGACCGGGGACATGGGCAAAGGGCCGCGTGCAGTCGGGGCCAGAGGTGCGGCCCATGTGGATTTCATAGCCCGTGACCGGCTGGCCCATCGCGGTGCCGGTGATCCGCTGCAGCCGCTTGTCGAGGGCCATCACCGTGTCCACGTCCAGCAGGCCAAGGCCCGCGACCTCACCCGCCGCGCCGTCGCGGCCCAAAGGATCGCGGATCACCCGGCCCAGCATCTGAAACCCGCCGCAGAGGCCCAGCACATGCCCTCCGCGCCGGACATGAGCCGCCAGGTCCACGTCCCATCCCTGCGCCCGCAGGAACGCCAAATCCCCCAGCGTCGATTTCGTGCCGGGGATCACCACCAGATCCGCGTCGCCGGGGATCGCCCGGCCCGGTCCCAGCATGGTCAGCCGCACCCCCGGTTCCGCCGCAAGCGGATCCAGGTCGTCGAAATTGGCGATCCGCGACAGGCACAGGCAAACGACATGCAGTCCCTGCCCCGTCGAGGCGCGCAGGTCCACCGCATCCTCGGCGGGCAGGCGGTGCGCGCCCGCGAACCACGGCACCACGCCGAAGCCACGCCAGCCGGTGTGCCGCTCGATCATGGCATATCCATCGTCGAACAGCCGCAAATCGCCCCGGAACTTATTGACCAGGAAGCCCCGGATCATCGCCGCATCACCTGCGTCCAGAACCGCCTGGGTGCCCACGATCTGCGCGATCACCCCGCCCCGGTCGATGTCGCCCGCCAGCACCACCGGCACGCCTGCCGCGCGGGCAAAGCCCATGTTGGCGATGTCGCGGGGGCGCAGGTTCACCTCGGCCGGGCTGCCTGCGCCTTCGACGATCACCAGGCCATGGGCGGCGGTCAGGCGGGCGAAGCTGTCCAGCACCCCCGCCAGCAGGCGCGGGCGCAGGGCGGCGTAATCGCGCGCCTCGGCCCGGGCCATGGCGCGGCCATGCAGGATCACCTGGGCACCGGTGTCGGTTTCGGGCTTCAGCAGCACGGGGTTCATGTCAACCAGCGGCTCCAACCCGCAGGCCCGTGCCTGCAAGGCCTGCGCCCGGCCGATTTCCCCGCCATCCGCCGTTACGGCGGCGTTGTTCGACATGTTCTGCGGCTTGAAGGGCGCGACGGACAGGCCGCGACGCCGCGCAGCACGGCACAAGCCCGCCACCAGCAGCGACTTTCCGACATTCGATCCGGTGCCCTGGATCATCAGCGCAGGCATGGTTCACACTCGCTTGCCATCATCCCCCCGGGTGACTAGATAGGCGCGTCCGAAAGCGAAAGGCCGAAAGCCGTGGAAAACGTCGTCCTGACCATCCATCTGATCCTCGCGGTGCTGCTCACCGGGGTGGTGCTGCTGCAACGATCCGAAGGTGGCGGGCTTGGCATGGGCGGCGGGGGCGGCGTGATGACCGGCCGCCAGGCGGCCAACGCGCTGACGCGGCTGACCTGGATCTTCGGCATCGCGCTGTTCGCGACCTCGATCGCGCTGACCATCATCGCCGCGCGGCAGGTGTCGAACAGCTCGATCATGGACCAGCTGGGCGTGCCTGAAAGCCGCCAGGAATCGACGCTTCCCTCGGTTCCCGCTTACGTTCCCCCGCCCTCGACCGGGGCGGCTGGCGACCCGCTGACCCCGCCCACGCCGGACACCCCGGCGGCTGATACCGCCGCGCCCGAGGCTGCGGCACCGGCGGTCGAACCGGTGGCGCCGCCCGCCACGGAACCTGTGGTCCCTGCACCGGCGGCACCCGCGAACTAAACCACACAACAACTGGGGGCGGTCGCTTTCCGCCCTACATCAACTTGCGGTTCCTTGCGGCCACGGGGCGAATCGGCTATATCTCGGCTCCCGTGATGCTGGTCGTCTGGCGACCCGCAACCATATCGAATTCGCGAAATCACGGGGGCCTCATGGCGCGTTACATCTTCATCACCGGCGGCGTCGTGTCCTCGCTCGGCAAGGGCCTGGCCTCGGCGGCCCTGGGCGCGCTGTTGCAGGCCCGCGGCTTCACCGTGCGGCTGCGCAAGCTGGACCCCTATCTGAACGTCGATCCCGGCACCATGTCGCCGTTCGAGCATGGCGAGGTCTTCGTGACCGACGACGGTGCGGAAACCGACCTGGACCTGGGCCATTACGAACGCTTCACCGGCGTGTCGGCGCGGCGCACCGACAGCGTGTCGTCGGGCCGCATCTATTCCAACGTGCTGGAAAAGGAACGCCGGGGCGAATACCTGGGCAAGACCATCCAGGTGATCCCGCACGTCACCAACGAGATCAAGGACTTCCTGACCATCGGCGGTGACGAGGTCGATTTCATGCTGTGCGAGATCGGCGGCACGGTGGGCGACATCGAGGGCCTGCCCTTCTTCGAGGCGATCCGCCAGTTCACCCACGAACGCCCGCGCGGCCAGTGCATCCTGATGCACCTGACGCTGCTGCCCTATCTGGCGGCGTCCGGCGAGTTGAAGACCAAGCCCACCCAGCACAGCGTCAAGGAACTGCAATCCATCGGCCTGGCCCCCGACGTGCTGGTCTGCCGGTCCGAACACCCGATCCCGGAAAAGGAACGCGCCAAGATCGCGCTGTTCTGCAACGTCCGCCCCGACGCCGTGATCCCCGCCTATGACCTGAAGACCATCTACGAGGCGCCCTTGGCCTATCACCGCGCGGGGCTGGACCGCGCCGTGCTGGACGCCTTCGCCATCAGCCCCGCCCCGCGTCCCGACCTGTCCAAATGGGAAGACGTGATGGACCGGCTGGAGAATGCCGAGGGCCAGGTGAACATCGCCATCGTCGGCAAGTACACGCAGCTGGAAGACGCCTACAAGTCCATCGCCGAGGCGCTGACCCATGGCGGCATGGCCAACCGCGTCCGCGTGCGCGCCGACTGGGTGGACAGCGAAAAGCTGGAAGGCGAAGGGGCGCATCTGCTGGACGGATACCATGGCATCATCGTGCCCGGCGGCTTCGGCGAACGCGGCACCGAGGGGATGCTGGCCGCCGCGAAATACGCGCGCGAAAAGAAGGTGCCCTATCTGGGCATCTGCCTGGGGATGCAGATGGCCGTGATCGAGGCCGCGCGCAACTTGGCCGGGATGCCCGATGCCGGATCCGAGGAGTTCGACCACGAGGCGGGCAAGACGCGCTTTACCCCCGTGGTCTATCACCTCAAGGAATGGGTGCAGGGCAACTATACCGTGCAGCGCAAGGTGACGGACGACAAGGGCGGCACCATGCGGCTTGGCGCCTATACCGCCGTGCTGGCACCCGACACGAAGATCAGCGAAGTCTATGGCGGCGCCACCGAGATCGAGGACCGCCACCGCCACCGCTACGAGGTGGACGCCACCTATCGCGACGCGCTGGAACAGGCGGGCCTGTGCTTTTCCGGCATGTCGCCCGACGGCAAGCTGCCCGAGGTGATCGAATACCCCGACCACCCCTGGTTCATCGGCGTGCAGTCCCACCCGGAACTGAAATCCAAGCCCTTCGCGCCCGCGCCGCTGTTCGCAGGCTTCGTGCGGGCGGCGATGGAGGAAGGGCGGCTGGTCTGACGGACCGGCTTGCGTCCCGCGAAGGCCGGGGCTTTGCGCCCCCGGCCTGCCGCATGGCGGCAGGCGTTCGTCGCTGAAAAACGTTCGCTGGACCTTTCCCCGGGCGCGCCTCATCCCTCAGGATGTTTGCGGCCCAGGCAAAGGGGCTGTCCCTGCGCTGCGGAACAGGCGGGCGTCAGCCGTCGCTCGATTGCTGCTCCCTGGGCGGCCGCCCGACGATGTCGCGCAGCGCGTCCAGCTCGATGAAGTTGTCGGCCTGCCGGCGCAGGTCGTCGGCGATCATCGGCGGCTGGCTGCGGATGGTGGATACCACGGACACGCGGACCCCCTGGCGCTGCAAGGCCTCGACCAGGGGGCGGAAATCGCCGTCGCCGGAAAAGATCACGGCGTGGTCCAGCCGGGGGGCAAGCTGCATGGCGTCGATGGTCAGTTCGATGTCCATGTTGCCCTTGATCTTCCGGCGGCCCATCGTGTCGGTGTATTCCTTGGCGGGCTTCGTCACCACGCAATAGCCGTTGTAATGCAGCCAATCGACCAGCGGGCGGATCGGGGAATAATCCTCGCCCTCCATCAGGGCGGTGTAGTAGTAGGCGCGCATCAGCTTGCCCCGGCGGTCGAATTCCTGCCGCAGCAGCTTGTAGTCGATGTCGAAGCCCAATGCCTTGGCCGAGGCATAAAGGTTGGCTCCGTCTATGAAGATCGCCAAGCGATCATCCTTGTAAAACATTATGGTTGCCTTCAATGGAACTGCTCGTTCAGGACACAGGCCCGCTAGGAGGAAGCTGGCGGGATCGGTCTGGCCGCACCCCATTCATAGAACGAACAAGGCCCCATGCAAAACTTGTCTTTCGGTATCATTGCCTTAGGCGCGAATCTGCCGTCGGGCGCGGGCGATCCGGTCCAGGCGCTGCGCGAGGCGTTGGCGATTTTGCACGATCCGCCCGGCATTTCAATGGTCTCGGCCAGCCGCATCTGGCGCACCCCGGCCTTTCCGGCGGGATCGGGACCGGACTATGCCAACGCGGCGGCGGTGATTCGCACGGGCCTGGCGGCACCCGCCCTGCTGGCGCGGCTGCACGGGATCGAGGCGGCTTTCGGCCGCGACCGCGGCACGGGCCGGTGGTCCGCGCGCGTTCTGGATCTGGACCTGATCGCGCTGGACGACCTGATCCTGCCCGACCGCGACACGCTGCGCCGCTGGATCGCCCTGCCCCCGGACCGCCAGCGGCGTGAAGCGCCGGACCGTTTGATCCTGCCCCATCCCCGGTTGCAGGACCGCGGCTTCGTGCTGGTCCCCCTGGCCGAGATCGCGCCCGGCTGGCGCCACCCCTTGACGGGAAAGCCCGTGTCGCGGATGCTGGCGGAACTGGGTCCCGGCGGGTTGTCGGGCATGTCGCCGCTTGCACCGGGCAGCGGCTTGACCTAATCTTGACAATTCCATGCATGGCGTCCAGAACCTCGGTTTCGCCCCGGATATCCGATTCGCAACTGCACAGGTGAGTATATGGCCCGCGTAACGGTTGAAGACTGCGTTGACAAAGTCCCGAACCGCTTTGATCTGGTGATGTTGGCCTCGCATCGCGCGCGCGAAATCACGGCGGGCAGCCAGCCCACGGTGGACCGCGACAACGACAAGAACCCGGTCGTCGCCCTGCGCGAGATCGCCGAGGAAACGCAGCCCGTGGACGAGCTGCGCGAACGCATGATCGAATCGACCCAGACCCAGATCGAGGTCGACGAGCCGGAGGAGGACGCCATGGCCCTGCTGCTGGGCGCCGAGGTGGACCGCCCCCGTCCCGCCGACGAGGAATCCGAGGAACGGATGCTGCGCATGATGCTGGAAGCCAACCAGCGTTGAGGCACCACGAACAGGGGTCTTCGGCAAAGAATGATTGATGTCGAAGACCTTATCGCGCTTGTCCGCAACTATAACCCGCGCAGCAATGCAACCCTGATCCGCGATGCCTATGAATACGGGATGCGGATGCACGAAGGGCAGTTCCGCCATTCGGGCGAACCCTATTTCACCCATCCCATCGCCGTCGCCGCCATCCTGACGGAAATGCGGCTGGACGACGCGACCATCGTCACCGCGCTTCTGCACGACACGGTCGAGGACACGCGGTCCACCAAGCAGGACCTGACCGCCGCCTTCGGCCCCGAGATCGCCGATCTGGTCGATGGCGTGACCAAGCTGACCAACCTGGAACTGTCCAGCGCCCAGTCCAAGCAGGCCGAGAATTTCCGCAAGCTGTTCATGGCCATGTCGCGCGACCTGCGCGTGATCCTGGTCAAGCTGGCCGACCGGCTGCACAACATGCGCACCATCCGGTCGATGCGCCCCGAAAAGCAGGTCAAGAAGGCGCGCGAGACGATGGACATCTATGCGCCCCTGGCGGGCCGCATGGGGATGCAGTGGATGCGCGAGGAGCTTGAAGACCTGGCCTTCAAGGTCATCAACCCCGAGGCGCGCAATTCCATCATCCGCCGCTTCGTCAGCCTGCAACGGGACAGCGGCGACATCATCGGCCAGATCACCGCCGACATCCGTGCCGTCCTGGAACGCGAGGGGATCGAGGCCGATGTCTTCGGCCGCGCCAAGAAGCCCTTTTCCGTGTGGCGCAAGATGCAGGAAAAGCAGCTGGCCTTTTCGCGCCTGTCCGACATCTATGGCTTCCGCATCATCACCCGGTCGGACATGGACTGCTACCGCGCGCTCGGGGTGATCCACCAGCGCTGGCGCGCCGTGCCGGGGCGGTTCAAGGATTACATCAGCCAGCCGAAATCGAACGGCTATCGGTCGATCCACACCACCGTCTCGGGCCGCGACGGCAAGCGGGTCGAGGTGCAGATCCGCACCCGCCAGATGCACGAGGTGGCCGAGGCCGGCGTCGCCGCCCACTGGGCCTATCGCGACGGGGTGCGCACCAAGAACCCCTTTGCCGTCGATCCTGCCGAATGGATCGACAACCTGACCGACCGCTTCGAGGGCGAGGACCACAACGAATTCCTGGAAGCCGTCAAGCTGGAGATGTACCAGGATCAGGTCTTCTGCTTCACGCCCAAGGGCGACGTGCTGCAACTGCCGAAAGGCGCCACCCCCATCGACTTCGCCTATGCGATCCACACCCGGCTGGGCAATTCCTGCGTGGGCGCCAAGGTGGACGGGATCCGCGTGCCCTTGTGGACGCGGCTCAAGAACGGGCAGTCGGTGGACATCATCGCGGCGTCGGGTCAGCGCCCGCAATCGACCTGGCTCGACATCGTGGCCACCGGCCGCGCCAAGGCCGCCATCCGGCGGTCCCTGCGCGAGGAAGACCGCGACCGCTTCATCCGCCTGGGCCGCGAACTGGTGCGCGTCAGCTTTGAACATGTGGGCCGCAAGGTCACCGACAAGGCGCTGCGCACCGCGGCCCGCCAGATGGGGCTGGCGGATGCGGACGAATTGCTGGCCCGTATCGGCAGCGCCGAGAATTCCGCCAAGGAGGTGCTGCAGGTCCTCTGGCCCGACCTTGCCGCCCACCAGGACGAGATCGACGGCACCCGCCCCTTCGCGGGGGTCGAGGCGGATGCCGATTTCAAGCGCGCGTCCTGCTGCCGTCCGCTGCCGGGGGAACGGATCGTCGGCATCACCTATCGCGGCAAGGGCGTGGTGATCCATGCCATCGACTGCCCGGTGCTGGCCGAATACGAGGACATGCCCGACCGCTGGGTCGATGTGCAATGGCGCGCGGGCCGTCACCCGGCGGCCTATTCGACGCTGCTGACGCTGACGATCCGCCACGACGCGGGCGTGCTGGGCCGCATCTGCAGCCTGATCGGGGCGCAGGGGGCCAATATCTCGAACCTTGAATTCAAGGACCGCAAGCCCGACTTCTATCGCATCGAGGTCGAGGTCGAGCTGCGCGATCAGGAACATCTGCATAACCTCCTGACCGCGCTCGAGGCGGAAAGCGACGTGGCGCAGGTGGCCCGCATTCGCAATGTCGCCATGAAACCCTGACACAGTGGCAGGCAGTCGCAGGACCGGGGGGAGTTGAATCGTGTTCAAGCGCAGCAAGCCGCGCAGCTATGGACAGATGGCAAGCGAACTGGTCTATCCGCCGGGCGGATTCCGCCGGTCCACCGCCTATCTGTGGCACCGCATCCGCCGCCTGCCCGACCAGCCGCACCGCATCGCGCGGGGCCTGGCGGCGGGGGTGTTCCTGTCCTTCTCGCCGCTGCACGGCTTTCACTTCATCGTCGCGGCGCTGGTGTCGCTGGCGATCCGGGGCAACGTGCTGGCGGCCTTCGTGGGCACCTTCGCGGGCAACCCGCTGACCACGCCCTTCATCGCGCTGGCCTCGGTCGGCTTGGGGCGGACGATCCTGGGCTTGCCGGGCGACATGTCGCCGCAGGTGATCTTTCGCGAATTCGCCCATGCCACGGCGGAAACCTGGCACAACGTCATGTCCGCCTTCGGTCCCGGTCCCACCAGCTGGAGCGGGCTGTCCGAGTTCTGGCACGAGATCTTCCTGCCCTATGCCGCGGGCGGCGCGGTGCTGGGCGGGGTCGCGGCGATCGCGTGCTATTACCTGACGATCCCGGTGGTGCGCCGCTATCACCGGCGCAAGGCGCAGACCATGGCCAAGCGGATCGCAAGGGTCCAAGGGGCGCCGGATCAGGACCGGCGTCCCTAGCCGAGACAGTCCCGCTGATGGCGGCGCCGTGAAAGACGGGGGGCTTCGCGCCCCCCGCACCCCCCGCACCCCCCGCGGGATATTTAAGCGAAGATGAAAATCAATCCCTCGCTTGCGCCAGGGCCTCCAGATAGGTCGCCGACCACCAGCCCACGTCCTGTTCCACCACGCAGCGCAGCAAGGCGGCGTGGCGGGCCTGGCGTTCCTCCAGCGGCATGTCGATGGCCTGCTGCATGGCCTGGGCCATCTCGCTGGGGTCATGGGGATTGACGATGAGTGCATCAGACATCTGTTCGGCGGCGCCGGCGAAGCGCGACAGGATCAGCACGCCCGGATCGGCCGGATCCTGGGCCGCGACATATTCCTTGGCCACCAGGTTCATCCCGTCGGCAAGGGGCGTCACCAGGCCGATGCGCGCCTGGCGGAACAGGCCCGCAAGCTCGTTGCGGGGGATCGGGCGGTGGATGAAGCGGATTGGGGTCCAGTTGACGGTCGCGAACTGGCCGTTGATGCGGCCCGCCAGATGTTCGGTTTCCTCGCGGATCTGCTGATAGGCATCGACCGATTCGCGCGTGGGCGGGGCGATCTGCAGCAGCATCACCTTTTCGGTCAGCGCGGGATCGCCGTCCAGCAGCGCCTGGAAGGCCCGGAACCGCTGCGGGATGCCCTTGGAATAATCCAGCCGGTCCACGCCGATCATGATCTGCGCGCCGGTCAGGCTGCGCATCTTGTCTTCCTCGCGCGCGCCCCTGGCCTCGGCGATGAAGGCCGCCGCGTCGATGCCGATGGGAAAGACGCCCGCCCGCATGTCGCGCCCGGCGATGCGGAACCGGTCGTCGGACAGTTGCGCGAAATCCGACAGGCTGCGGGCGCTGGCGGCGAAGTTGTCCAGGTCGCGCTGCGCCTGGAAGCCCGCCAGGTCGTAATGGGACAGCCATTCGAACAGCTCGTCCGGGTTGGGCAGGGTCGCGCAATCGGTCGGTCCCGGAAAGGGGATGTGCAGGAAATGCCCGATCGGGACCGTCACCCTCAGCCTGCGCAGTTCCTCGGCCAGGGGGAACAGCTGGTAATCCTGCACCCAGATCCGGTCGTCGGGCTTCAGATGCGGGACCAGAAGCCGGGCGATGCGCTTGTTCACCCGGCGATAGCCTTCCAGGTATTCCGGCAGGATCCGCATCAGATCCGCGCGGCCATGGCAGACCGGCCACAGGACCGAATTGGAATAGCCCAGGTAATATTCGTCGTGATCCTGCGGCGTCAGGTCGAAGGAGGCCCGCTGGAAGGCCGCGCCTTCGTGAAAGGTCAGCTCGTCGGCGGGCGCGTCCATCGTCTCGCCCGAGAAGCCGACCCACAGCCCGCCCGAGCTTCGCAGCGCATCGTCCAGCGCCACGACCAGCCCGCCCGAGGGGTTGTCCCCCAGCGGGATGCGGTTCGATATGACAACCAGGCGCGCCATCAGCCGGCCCCCACAAGGGCATCGTCCAGCCAGCGGGCCAGGGCGGCGGGATCGGCCAGGCGATAGCGGGCCACCGTCTCGCCCGCGCCGATCTTGATGCCGAAGCCGCCGCGGGACTGGGCATGGGCCATCGCGGCCTCGTCGGTCAGGTCGTCGCCGGCATAGACGGGCACGCGGCCGGCGAAAGGCGGCAGGGCCATCAGCCGGTCCAGCGCGCCGTCCTTGCCGGTGCCCCTGGGGCGCAGCTCCACCGCCATCTTGGCGGGTTGCAGCACCATGCCGGGATGGGCATCGGCCAGGCGCTGCATCACGGCCTCGACCACGGGGCGCAGCGAGGGGTCGGCGCGGTAATGCAGGGCAACGCCATGGGGCTTGCGTTCGACCAGGATCGCGGGGTTGTCCGCCACGGCATCGGCAGCGGCACGGTGCAGGGCCTCGGCGTCCAGATCGACGGCGTGGGTCGTCCGGATGGGCTGCCCCGCCAGCGACAGTTCCGCCCCGTGGCTGCCCGCGATGGGACCCGGGAAATCCGGCAGGAAGCCCCGCAGGTCGGCGATGTCGCGGCCCGACACCAGCGCCACCGCGCCGCCCAACCGGTCGTGCAGCCGCGCCAGCCGTCCGGCCAGGCCGGGCGGGATCGCCACCGCATCGGGGCGGGGCGCGATCTCGACCAGGCAGCCGTCGAAATCCAGGAACAGGGCGGCGTCAGCGGGCAGATCGGGAAGGGATGGGTCAAGCGGCTGCATCGGCGCGCATTCTCCTTTGCAACGAATGTCGCAGACCAACCCCCCAACCCCGCGACGGGTTCACCAGGGCGCGGGTTTTTCCGCCGCGTCAGGGTTGCCCCGCACCCCTTCCCCGCGCATCGTCGCCCCAAAGCCGGAGGATCCCATGCTGCCGCCCATCCTGTCCAACCTGCGCATCCCTGTCGTGGCCTCGCCCATGTTCATCGTCTCGGGACCGGATCTGGTCATCGCGCAATGCAAGGCGGGCATCGTCGGCAGCTTTCCGGCGCTGAACGCGCGCGAAGGTGACGGAGAGGCCCCCCTGCTGGACGCCTGGCTGACGCGGATCGCCGAGGAGTTGGACCGCCACAACCAGGCCAATCCCGACCGCCCCGCCGCGCCCTTTGCCGTGAACCAGATCGTGCATCGCAGCAATGCCCGGCTGGAGCGCGACATCGAGATCTGCCACCGCCACCGCGTGCCGATCTGGATCACGTCGCTTGGCGCGCGGGTCGATGTGAACCAGGCCGCTCATGACTGCGGCGGCATCGCGCTGCATGACGTGATCAACAACGTCTTCGCGAAAAAGGCCATCGAGAAGGGGGCGGACGGGCTGATCGCGGTGGCCGCGGGCGCAGGCGGCCATGCCGGGCCGCTGTCGCCCTTTGCCCTGGTCCAGGAAATCCGCGACTGGTTCGACGGTCCCCTGCTGCTGTCGGGCGCCATCGCCACGGGGCGCGCGGTGCTGGCGGCCCAGGCCATGGGCGCGGATCTGGCCTATATCGGCAGCCCCTTCATCGCCACGGTCGAGGCGAACGCGTCCGCCGATTACAAGCGGATGATCGTGGACAGCGGGGCGATGGACATCGTCACCTCGTCGCTGTTCACGGGGGTGTCGGGCAATTACCTCGTGCCCTCGATCCGGGCGGCGGGGATGGACCCGGACAACCTAGAAGGGGCCGATCCGTCCGCCATGAACTTCGGCGGCAATGCGGCCAAGGCCAAGGCCTGGAGCCAGATCTGGGGGTCGGGCCAGGGCATCGGTGCGGTGCGCGACATCGTGCCCGCGGCCGTGCGCATCGACCGGCTGGCCGCCGAGTATGCCGAAGCCAAGGTCGCGATCTGCGTCTGACCTTTGCGATCGCCCCTTGCCGCCCCATATTGGGGCTGAACAGGACCAGCGGAGGACAAGCATGGCCTATCAGAAGACCCCCGACGCCTTGGCGCGGCTGACGCCCGAACAGTATCGCGTCACCCAGGAAAGCGGCACCGAACGTGCCTTCACCGGCGAGTACGACCACCATTTCGCACCGGGCATCTATGTGGACGTGGTCTCGGGCGAACCGCTGTTCGCGTCATCCGCCAAGTACAATTCCGGCTGCGGCTGGCCCGCCTTCACCAAGCCCATCGAAGGCAACGTGACCGAACACCGCGACATGTCCCATGGCATGGTCCGCATCGAGGTCCGGTCCAAGCACGGCGACAGCCACCTGGGCCATGTCTTTCCCGACGGCCCGGTTGATGCCGGGGGCCTGCGCTATTGCATCAACTCGGCCGCGCTGCGCTTTGTCCCGCGCGACCGGATGGAGGCCGAGGGTTACGGCCAATACCTGGACCAGGTCGAGGAGACGGCACGATGAGCGAACGCGCGGTTCTTGCGGGCGGCTGCTTCTGGGGGATGCAGGATCTGATCCGCCGCCTGCCCGGGGTGATCTCCTCTCGCGTGGGCTATACAGGGGGCGAGGTCGCGAACGCCACCTATCGCAACCACGGCAACCATGCCGAGGGGATCGAGGTGATCTTCGACCCGACCATCCTCACCTATCGCAAGCTGCTGGAGGTGTTCTTCCAGATCCATGACCCCACCACGCCGAACCGGCAGGGCAACGACATCGGACCCAGCTATCGTTCGGCCATCTACTACGTCAATGACGAGCAGAAGCGCGTGGCCATCGAGACCATCGCCGATGTGAACGCATCGGGCCTGTGGCCGGGGCGTGTCGTGACCGAGGTCAAGCCGGTGGGCGATTTCTGGGAAGCCGAGCCGGAACACCAGGATTACCTGGAACGCTTCCCGAACGGCTATACCTGCCACTTCCCGCGCGCAAACTGGGTGCTGCCCCGCAAGCGCGCGGCGGTCTAGGGCGTCAGGCCCGGCCCGCCGCGGCGGACAGCAGCGACGGGTCGATGCCCTGGGCGCGGAGCGCGATCTGCCACTTGTCGTGATGAGCGGCGCCGAAGATCAGATCCTCGGCCCCCTCGCCCGTCAGCCAGCCGTTCTGCAGCATCTCGGATTCCAGCTGGCCCGGTCCCCAACCGGCATAGCCAAGCGCCAGCACGGCGGATGCCGGGCCGTGGCCATGGGCCAGATCCTCCAGGATGTCGCGCGTCGTGGTCATGGCCAGCGTCCGGCCGATGCGCAGCCGCCCTTCCGGGTCGTCGCCATGTTCGGGGACGTTGTGCAGCACGAAGCCGCGCCCGGGTTCCACGGGACCGCCGAACCGCACCTCGATCCGCCGGGCGGTGGCGTCGGTCTCGATGCCAAGCTGTTCCAGCAGGTCGCCGAAATCGATTTCCGGCAGGGGGCGGTTCAGCACCAATCCCATGGCCCCTTCCTCGGTATGCGCGCAGACCAGCACCACGGACCGTTCAAAGCGCGGATCGGCCATGCCCGGCATGGCGATCAAGACCTTGCCGGTCAGGTTGGTCTGCGCCTTGCCCTGGGAAAGGCGGCGTTCGGGGCTGCCGTCATGAGTGTCGGGGGTGCTGCTCATCGGGTCTCCTTTCCCTGTTAGATCGGCCTTCGAACAAGGCGATGCAAGTGCCGCGCGGTATTGTGACTTCATCCCCGGGCGGCCAGCCGTTACCCCTTGTCCATGAACCGCATCGTCCTTTTCCTTGCCTGCCTTGGCCTGTCGGCGCTGCCGCTGGCCGCCGAAGGCCCGCCCGGCCTGGCGGGCGCCCGCATCCTGCCCGGCTGGACCCTGCCGGACGGAAGCCGCGTGGCCGCCATCGAGTTCCAGCTTGAACCTGGATGGAAGACCTATTGGCGCAGCCCCGGCGACAGCGGCCTGCCGCCGGTCTTCGACTGGTCGGGGTCTGGCAACCTGGGCGATGTCGCGCTGCACTGGCCCGCGCCAGAGGCGATCCCCTCGGGCGACGGTCTGGCGCTTGGCTATCACGACCGGCTGGTGCTGCCCTTCACGGCCACGCCCGCCGATCCCGGCCAGCCGGTCGATCTGGCGGTGTCGGTGGATTTCGGCCTGTGCAAGAACATCTGCGTTCCGGCCCATGTCGCATTGCGCGCGCAGGCGCCCGGCACCGCGCCGGATCCCGCGATCCTGGCCGCCCTGGACCAGGTGCCCGATCCCGCGCCCGAACGCCCCGATTGCGACGTGCAGCCGATCGAGGACGGGATGCGCGTCACCGCCACCCTGCCCCGCACCATTACCCTGGCCGCGATCGAGCTGTCGGGCAACGATGCCTGGGTGTCGGGCACCCGCTTCGACGCGGAACCCGGCGCCACGGTCCTGACCGCCGATGTCGTCCCGCCCGAGGCCGCGCCTTTCGACCTGTCCCGGGACCGGCTGGTCTTCACCGTGATCGGTGAGGGCGGCGCGGTCGAGATGCGGGGCTGCGCGGGATAGGTTCGTTTTCAAGCGCACCGACAGGTCGCGAGGGTGGCAAGGTGCGTGTGAACACGCACCCTACATACCCGTAGGGTGCGTGCTTGCACGCACCAATCCCCACCGCGCGCCTGTCAACGCCCGCCCGCCCCCTCCAGCCGCGCCGAAAGCGACAGCAGGTCCGCCCAGGCCTCTCGCTTGGCGGGGGGGTTGCGCAGCAGATAGGCGGGATGCGTCATCGGCAGCGCCGGACGGCCGAAGGCCTCGGCCCAGGTCCCCCGCAGCCGCAGGATGCCGCGCCGGCCAAGGCCCGCCTCGCAGGCGATGTTGCCCATCAGCACGATCAGGTCGGGCGCGGCCAGGTCGATGTGGCGGCGCAGGAAGGGCAGGCTCATCGCGATCTCGTCGGGCCGGGGGTCGCGGTTGCCGGGCGGACGCCAGGTCAGGACGTTGGTGATGTAGATCGCCTTTTCCGCGTCCACCGCCTGGCGCGACAACCCGACGGCATCGAACATCTTGTCCAGCAGTTGCCCCGCGCGTCCCACGAAGGGGCGGCCCTGACGGTCCTCCTCGTCCCCCGGCGCCTCGCCCAGGATCAGCACGCGCGCCGCCGGATTGCCGTCGGCGAAGCAGAAGTTGCGCGCGCCCTTCTTCAGCTCGATCCCGTCAAAGCGTTCCTGCGCGGCGGCAAGGGCGTCCAGCGTGCCGGCCCCTGCTGCCAGCGCCTCGGCCTGGGCCACGCGGGCGGGCAGGTCGTCGTCGCCGGATGTCAGGGTCAAGGCGGGCGCCGGGGGTGTCAGGGGGATCTGCGGCGGCGCAGGGACCACCGCCAGATCGAAGCGGTCCACGGGGGCATCCAGCACGGGTTCGTCCGCGCCCATCTCGGCCTGCCATTCCAGCAGGGCCAACGCCGTCTCGGCGTCAAGCGCGATCCCGTGCCAGGTCAGGGGGTCCACGCCTAGTCCACCACCAGCATGTAGCCCGTGCCGCGCACGGTCTGCAGGAAGCGCGGTTCCCTCGGGTCGGGTTCGATCTTGCGGCGCAGCCGGGTGATCTGCACGTCGATGGCGCGTTCGGAATTTTCCGTTTCGTCCGCGCCACCCCGGCCCAGGTCGTCGATCAGCTCGGCGCGGCTGACGGGTTCGCCCCGGCTGGCGGCCAGGCGGCGCAGCAGCGCCTGTTCGGTGCCGGTCAGGCGCAGGTGGTTTTCCCCTTGCCACAACTCGCCCTTGTCGATGTCGTATCGCAGCGCGCCCAGGGTCAGGAACTTGGGCTGGTGCATCTCGGGCGCGGGCACGCGGCGCAGGATCGCGCCGATGCGCAGCAGCAATTCGCGCGGCTCGAAGGGCTTGGGCAGGTAATCGTCCGCGCCCACCTCAAGCCCGGTGATCCGGTCGGCGGTGTCGCCCCGCGCGGTCAGCAACAGGATCGGCGTCGCCAGCCTTTCACGCAAGCTGCGGGTCAAGGCGAATCCGTCCTCGCCCGGCATCATCACGTCCAGCACGATCAGGTCGAACTCCAGCCCCGCCAGAAGGCGGCGGGCCTGCGCGGCGTCGCGGGCCAGCGTGACCAGAAAGCCGTTCTTGCGCAGGAACCGGCCCAGAAGCGCGCGGATGCGTTCGTCGTCATCGACGATCAGCAGATGGGCATCGGATTGGCTCATAGTGCGCCTTCATTCGGGCAGGTCCTTCATGGACTGATACTGCGCCCGCGTGTCGGGGTCCATCATCGCTTCCAGCACCTGTCTGAAACCCGCCACCGCCTGCGGTCCCGCCGCGCGGTAAGCCTGGCGCATCCGCGCCCGCTGCGCCTCGGACAACCGGCGTTCCAGGGCGGTGCCCTTGTCGGTCAGATACAGCAGCCGTTCGCGCCGGTCGCGGCGGCCCACGCGGCTTTCGACCAGCCCGTCCTCGATCAGCGTGCGCAGGACGCGGTTCAGCGACTGCTTGGTCACGCCCAGCACCGCCAGCAGCGCCGTCACCGTCAGCCCCGGATCGCGGTGGATGAAATGCAGCGCCCGGTGATGGGCGCGGCCGTAATCCATGTCGGCCAGGATCAGGTCGGGATCGGCCGTGAAGGCGCGATAGGCGAAGAACATCGCCTCGATCCCGCGGCGCAGCTTCTCGTCGGTCAGGAACAGCAGATCCTCGCCCATCATGCTGTGAACGCGCAGCGTCTCGGCCATCATCTCACCCCTTGTCCAATCTTGTCCCTGATAGGGCAGCGATGTTGACTTTCCAAGATTCGATTGCTAGCCGTCAAGGGCTTCGCGCAACAAAAGGGCCGGTCCCGGGCGGACCCGCGCAAGAATCGAAAAAGCCCGGCGATGATTGGAGAGAATGATGACGGCGGCCTATGACGATCGCGACGGCAAGATCTGGATGGACGGCGACCTGGTCGATTGGCGCGACGCGAATGTGCATATCCTGACCCATGCGTTGCACTACGCCAGCTCTGTCTTCGAGGGCGAGCGGTGCTATGACGGCACGATCTTCAAGGGCCACGAGCATTCCCTGCGGCTGATCGAATCGGCCCGCCTGCTGGACATGGAGGCGCCCTATACCGCCGAGCAGATCGACGCCGCCAAGGAGGCCGTGCTGAAGGCCAACGGTTTCACCAACGCCTATGTCCGCGCGGTGATGTGGCGCGGCTCCGGTCCGGACATGGGCGTGTCCGCGGCGCGCAACCCGGTGCGCATGGCGGTGGCCTGTTGGGAATGGGGCAGCTATTACGGCGACGCCAAGTGGCAGGGCGCCAAGCTGGACGTGGCCAAGTGGAAGCGTCCGTCGCCCGAGACGATCCCCACCGCCGCGAAGGCCGCGGGCCTTTACATGATCTGCACCATGTCCAAGCACGCCGCCGAGGCGAAGGGCTGTTCGGACGCGCTGTTCATGGACTGGGAAGGCTACGTGGCCGAGGCGACCGGCGCCAACATCTTCTTCATCAAGGACGGAGAGGTCCACACCCCGCTTGCCGACCGCTTCCTGAACGGTATCACGCGCCAGACGATCATCGGGATGCTGAAGGACAACGGCACGGTGGTCCACGAACGCCGCATCCGCCCCGAGGAGTTGGAGGATTTCCAGGAATGCTTCCTGACCGGGACGGCGGCCGAGGTGACCCCGGTCGGGCAGATCGGCGACTGGCATTTCCAGGTGGGTCCGACGACGCGCAAGGTGGCCGAGGATTACGAGCGGCTGGTGCGGGCGTAAGGCGCAAGACGGACAGGCCGCGCCGACCGGGCGGCCTGTCCTGCGGCATGGAGAAGCGCGTCCGAAAGGACGCTGCCCCTTGCCTTGACGCATCCGCCGTGCATGGTCAGGTTTCATGCGCGATGCAGAAACGATGCCTGGATCGTCAGGCACAGACCAGATCTCAAGCCTGATCCTGCGCGTCGCGTTGCGCGACCGGCAGGCTTTCGACCTGTTGTATCAGGTCACCTCGGGGAAACTCTTTGGCGTCTGCCTGCGTGTCCTTCGCAACAGGCCAGAGGCCGAGGAGGCCGTGCAGGACGTGTTCGTGAAGATCTGGCTCAAGGCGGATCGGTTTTCGGTGACCGGGCAAAGCCCGATGTCGTGGCTGATCGCGATTGCCCGCAACCAGGCCATAGACCGGCTGCGCAAGCGCCGCGACGCGGCGTCCGCCATCGGCGATGCCGCGCTGGAGGTTCGCGACCCGGCGCCCGGTCCCGAAGCGCGCAGCATCGCCACGGGCGAACGCCACAGGCTGGACGGCTGCATCAGCGAACTGGAAGACGACCGGGCCGCCGCGGTCAAGGGGGCCTACCTTGACGGCTACAGCTATGCCGATCTGGCCGCGCGCCACCGTGTGCCGCTGAACACGATGCGCACCTGGCTGCGCCGCAGCCTTTTGCGCCTGAGGGAGTGTCTGGAGCGATGAGCACCGTCGGCATCGACCTGCCCGACGACAGCGGCGGCGACGACATCCTGGCCGCCGAATTCGTGCTGGGCGTCCTGCCCGCTGACGACCATGCGGCACTGGAACGCCGCCTGGACGGGGACGCTGGTTTTGCCCGGCAGGTCGCAGCATGGCAGGACCGCCTGCTGCCCCTGGCCGACGGATTTGCCGAAGGGCACCCTTCCCCCGCCGTCAAGCGAGACCTGGACATCCGGCTTTTCGGCCAAGCCGCCTCCGGACCTAGGGCCGGGTTCTGGGAAAGCCTTGCCCTGTGGCGCGGGCTGGCGGGGATCGCCACCGCGGCGTTCCTGTTCGCGGTGGCCCTGCCGCGCCTGGCGCCCGATCCGGCAGCCGATCAGGCGCGGCTTGTCGCCTCGCTGGCCGATCAGGCCAGCGACGTGCACTACGTGGCGGTCTATGACCCCGGCCACGGGGTGGTCGGCCTGTCGCATCTGTCGGGCAACCCCGCGGCAGGGCGGGCCTTTGAGTTGTGGGTGGTCCAGGCCGGGCAAGCGCCCGTCTCGCTGGGGGTCATTCCTGCGGGCGCTGCCGTTCACCTGACGCTGGACAGCCCCTTGCGCACCCTGGTCGGGACAGGCGCCCAGCTGGCGATCAGCCTGGAACCGCCCGGAGGATCGCCCACCGGGCTTCCGACGGGCGCGGTCGTGGCGGCAGGCGACCTGCGCGGCATCTGACGACGCGGGCCTGCGGCAAAAAAAATCGCCTCCTCTGAAACTCTGGCCGCCTTCCCCTCGTGACTACGGTCGTCCCTCGATGGCGAGGAGGCTTTCTTGAGGAGGAATGCAATGAAGACGATTTCCACGGCGCTGATGGCGGGCTGCCTTGCCCTTGCGACTGCCGGGGTGGCAGCAGCCCAGGACAATCCCATGGTGGGAGGCGCGGCGATGTCCGCCGACAAGACCATCGTCGAGAACGCGGCGGCTTCGGCCGACCACACCACGCTGGTTGCCGCCGTTCAGGCCGCCGGCCTGGCCGAGACGTTGCAGGGCGAAGGCCCGTTCACCGTCTTCGCGCCCACCAACGCCGCCTTCGAGGCCCTGCCGGCAGGCACGGTCGAAACCCTGCTGAAGCCGGAAAACAAGGAACAGCTGACCACCATCCTGACCTGCCATGTGGTCGGCGCCAATGCCATGTCGGAAGCGATCGGCAAGATGATCGCCGATGACGGCGGCAAGCATACGGTCGCCACCCTGGGCGGGTGCGCGCTGACCGCCCAGGCCATGGACGGCAAGATCACCCTGACCGACGAGAACGGCAATGTCGCCACGGTGACCATTGCCGATGTCGTGCAGTCGAACGGCGTGATCCACGTCATCGACAAGGTCCTGCTGCCGAAAGGCTGAAGCGACAGGGCAAGCGGCCGGGCCTTGATGCCGCGTCGCTTGCCCATGCCGCCTTGCGACGGCGGCGCGGTCACGCCAGCCCCTGGCGCATGACAGGGGCCTGGACGGTCAACTCGTCTGCCCGCGCTCGATCCGCGCGTATTCCACGGCCTTGCGGTTTTCACCGCTTCGCGTCTGTGGACGGGTGCGCAGCGCCTCGATGGCCGGATGGGTGCCGGCCTCGCGGTCCTGCCGGGTGAACGCGCGCAGGCGGCTTGTCCCCTTGTCCTCGGACTTGTCACTGATCGGCTTGGTCATCCTGGGCCTCCTTCAACAGGTGGAGGCCCTGTATAGGACCGAATCGGCCCAAACCCAAAGCCTTTAGGCGGCCTTGACGCCTTGGGCCGACAACACCGCGTGCAGCGCCACCGGGTCGTCGTTGGCGCGCAGCTTGGCGCGCAGGTCGGTGTCGCGCAGGGTGCGGGACACCAGCGCAAGCGCCTTGAGGTGATCCACGCCGCTGGTTTCCGGCGCCAGCAGGCCAAAGACCAGATCGACCGGCTGGCGGTCCACCGCGTCGAAATCCAGCGGCTTTTCCAGCCGCACGAACAGGCCCACCACGCGGTCCAGGCCATGCAGGCGCGCGTGCGGCAGCGCCACCCCTTGCCCCACCCCGGTCGGGCCGAGGCTTTCGCGTTCCTGCAGCGCGTCCAGAACCTCGGTCGCGTTCAGGCCGTATTCGGCGTGCGCCAGATCCGCCAGTTCCTGAAACAGCCGCTTTTTCGAGGTCACCTGACCCAGGGAACGCACGGCGCCCGGTTTGAGGATTTCGGTCAGCAGCATGGCTTTCGTCTTTCCAATGTTCAAGCGCCCCCGCGCAGGATGCCGGGGGCGGTCCGGTTTTCCGTCGGGCGCCTGGCGGGCGGCGTCAGCCGTTCCCGCGCGGGTCGATCCATCCCACATTGCCGTCGTCGCGGCGATGGACGACATTGACGCCCCCGTGCTTTTCGTTGCGGAACACCAGAAGCGGCGTCCCCGACAATTCCATCTGCATCACCGCGTCGCCCACCGACAGGGTCGGCACGCGGGTCTCCATCTCGGCGATGATGATCGGTTGCAGGCCGCTGTCCTGCGCTTCCCAGTCGTCCTCGTCGCCGGTCAGCACATACACGCCGGCCTGGCCGAACTCAACCGGCCCGGACCTGTCCTTGTGGTGATCCTTCAGGCGGCGCTTGTAGCGGCGAAGCTGCTTGTCCATCTTTTCGCGGCAGGCCTCGAAGGCGGCATAGATCTCGGTGGCGGCACCGCGCGCGGTCACGTTCAGCCCGGTGGACAGATGCACCACGGCGTCGCACAGGAACTGGTGGGCATCCTTCGAGAACGTGACTGTCGCATCGGTCGGGCGCTGCGAATACTTGTCGATCGTTTCACCCACTTGCGTCTTCACATGCGTCGAAAGCGCATCGCCGACATCGATCTGTTTTCCGCTGATGGTATAGCGCATCGTCTTTCCTCTCGGTTGCCCGTTTCCCGTATGCGCCGGCCCGTTCGGTCTTGCCGGCACGCGGCGGAAACGGGGGTGGCGGGACACGGTTCCTGCCGCGCCCGCATGACTCAATTTGGTGACAGCCCGGCGGTTCTGTCAACGGGGCGCACGTTCGCGTGAGACGATTTCATGGCCGCCGCATCCCGTCAGTTCAGGCGGAAGCCCTCGCCCAGATAGACCTCGCGCACCTTGGGATCGGCGACGATCTGGTCGGTGCTGCCCGACATCAGCACATGGCCGTCGTGCAGGATATAGGCCCGGTCCACGATGCCCAGCGTTTCGCGCACGTTGTGGTCGGTGATCAGCACGCCGATGCCGCGCGACTTCAGGTCATGGACCAGCCCGCGGATTTCCCCCACGGCGATGGGATCGACGCCCGCGAAAGGTTCGTCCAGCAGCAGGAAGCTGGGGTCGGATGCCAGGCAGCGCGCGATCTCGGCCCGGCGGCGCTCGCCCCCCGACAGCGCCAGGGCGGGCGCGGCGCGCAGGTGTTCGATGGAAAAGTCGCCCAGCAGCTCCTCCAGCCGGTCGCGGCGGTGGCGGGGATCCTCGTGGACGACCTCCAGGACGGCCATGATGTTCTGCTCGACCGTCAGCCCGCGAAAGATCGACATTTCCTGCGGCAGATAGCCGATGCCCATCCGCGCGCGGCGGAACATCGGCAGGCGGGTGGCGTCACGGCCGTCGATCAGCACCTGCCCCGCATCGGGCGGCACCAAGCCCGCTATGCAATAGAAACAGGTGGTCTTGCCCGACCCGTTCGGACCCAGCAGGGCCACGACCTCGCCCCGCGCCAGATCGACGGACACGTCGCGGATCACCGGGCGGTTGCGATAGGATTTGCGCAGGCCCCGCACGTGCAGCCCGTCGCCCGTGCGCGCCGCCGAACCCCGCATCAGTTGCGGCCCGGCTGCAGGACCGACCGCACCCGGCCCTGGACCTGCGCGGTGCCCGACGCCAGGTTCACCTGCATGGTGTCTCCGGTCAGCACGTTGCCGCCCTGGGTCAGCACCACGTCGCCCGTCAGCGTGACATTGCCCGTCTCCACGTCATAGGTCGCCGCCTTCGCCTCGGCCGCGTCAGCGCCCGATACCAGCGTCACGTTGCCCTGGGCATCCAGCGAGCGGATGCGGCTTTGCCCGCCTTGGGCATAGACCACGGTGACGCGGTCGGCGGACAGCCGCATCTCTCCCTGGCCGATCACCACGTTGCCGGTAAAGACCGCGCTGCCGTCGGCCTGGTTCACGGACAGGTTGTCGGCCGCCACCTCGACCGGCGCGGAAATATCGGCGCGCATCCCCCCGAAGGTCGTGTTCTGCGCCGCCGCCGGGGCCGCGGCAAGGATCAGGGCTGTCAGCAGGGGGCGCAGCATCGGCGTGTCCTTCGGTGGATCAGGGCTGGTATATCAGACGGACATCGCCCGAGAAATTCAAGATCGAAGCGTCCGTGCCCCCGCCCGGCGCAAGCTCCATCCGGTCCGCCGACAAGCTGCCAAAGGGCGCATCCGCCTGAACGCCGTCCTGGGCGGCGATGCGGGACCGGTCGGTTGCGGTCTCGACGCTTTGCGCCTCCACGATCCAGCCTGACGATGTGGTCATCCGCACCCCGCCCTCCAGCCGGATCGCGCCGCCCGCAAGCCCGGCCCGGGGCGCGGTCAGGTCGGCGCGCAGGCCGTCGGGACGCTGCCAGTCCAGCCGCAGGTCGCGGGCGCTGCCGCCCCCCTGGCCCGGCGCGGCCTCGGTTGCGCGCAGGGTCAGTTGGGCGCCGTCGTCGGTCACGCCGGCATATTCGGGCGACACCAGGCGCGGATCGCGGGCCATCGCCTCGGCATCCACATCGGCATAGGGGATCTGCGATTCGCTGTCCCCCCCGCGCGAGAACAGGAACAGCGTGGACAGCATCGCCAGCGCGGCAAGCGGCAGCAGCACGCGCAGCCAGCGGACGACACGGGTGCGGTTCATCGGTCAGACGATCCCGGCGCGCAGGCAGTCGTGGATATGCAGGATCCCCTGCGGCACCCCGCCCGCCACCGCGAACAGGCAGGTGATCTTGCCGTCCTGCATCTGCGCCAGGGCCGATTCCGCCAGGGCATCGGGGGCGATCACGCGGGGACCGGGGGTCATCACCTCGGCCGCGCGGTGATCCAGCAGGCCCTGCATGTGGCGGCGCAGGTCGCCGTCGGTGATGATGCCCACCAGGCGCCCCGCCGCATCGGTCACGCCCGTCACCCCGAACCCCTTCTGGCTGATGACCAGCAGCGCGTCCGACATCGGCGCATCCTCGGCCACCAGCGGCATGTCGCGGTGCATCAGGTCGGCCACCTTGGCCAGCCGCGCCCCCAGCTTGCCGCCGGGATGGAAGGTGCGGAAATGCTCGGGCGTGAACTGCCGGTGCTCCATCAGCGCCACCGCCAGCGCGTCGCCCAAGGCCAGCGTCATGGTGGTCGAGGTCGTGGGCACGATGCCGCTGCCGCAGGCCTCGGGGGCCAGGGGCAGCACCAGGGCCACGTCCGCCTGCCGCAGCAGCGTCGATTCGGGGCGCGAGGCGACCCCGATCAGCGGGATCCCGAACCGCCGCGTATGGGCGATCAGGTCGGCCAGTTCGGGGGTCTCGCCGCTGTTCGACAGCACCAGGGCCACATCGGCCTGCGTGACCATGCCCAGGTCGCCATGGCTCGCCTCGGCCGGATGAACGAACTGCGCGGGCGTCCCGGTGGATGCCAGCGTGGCCGCGATCTTGCGCCCCACATGGCCCGACTTGCCCATGCCCGACACGATCACCCGGCCCCGCGCCCCCAGGATCAGATCGACCGCGCGGGCGAAATCGCCGTTCAGCCCCCGGGCCAAGGCTTCAAGCCCGGTGATCTCGCAGCGGATCACCCGCCGCGCCGTGTCCAGATAGTCGCTCACGCCGCTGCCTTCACCTTTGCTTAAATATCCCGCGGGGGTCCGGGGGCGCGAAGCCCCCGGTCTTGCCATCTAGTGCATGAAGATGTCGTTTTCATTCCCCCAACCCAGCAGATCCAGATGGGCGCGGGCGGGCAGGAAATCGAAGCAGGCCTGCGCCAGCCCCATGCGGTTTTCCCGCCGCAGCCGTTCCTCCAGCGCCTCCTTCAGCCTGTGCAGGTGCAAAACGTCGGATGCCGCGTATTCCAGCTGCGCATCCGTCAGATCCGCGGCCCCCCAATCGCTGGTCTGCTGCTGCTTGCTGACATCGACGCCCACCAGTTCCTGCAACAGGTATTTCAGCCCGTGCCGGTCGGTGAAGGTGCGCACCAGCCTGGACGCGATCTTGGTGCACCAGACGGGCGCCGTCACGACGCCAAAGGCGTTTTCCAGCGCGGCGATGTCGAAGCGCCCGAAATGGAACAGCTTCAGCACCTTGGGATCGGTCAGCAGCCGGCACAGGTTCGGCGCCTCGGTCTGGCCGCGCTCGATCTGGACCAGATGCGCGTCCCCGTCGCCTGACGACAACTGCACCAGGCACAGCCGGTCGCGGCGCGGGTCCAGGCCCATCGTTTCCGTGTCGATGGCCACGACCGGGCCAAGAACCAGGTCGTCGGGAAGGTCGTTGGGGTAAAGATGTATGCTCATCGCGTCGTTCGTCCGGGCCAAGCTGCGCTGGCGCCTTCTCACCAGAAAGCGGCGCGGCATTCCAGTGTTATTCGCTTGAACCGGGCCAGACGGCAAGATGGCCGGGGGGATCGCCCCCCGGCCAAAGGATGATGTCAGGACGACTGCGCGGCCTGAACGGCCTTCATGCAGGCATCCTCGTCGCCTGCGGCCAGCGCATCGCGCGCGGCCTGGATATGGGCATCGCGCGTGGAGTGGTCCGCGCCGGCGCCGGCAGCCTGTTCGGCCGCGGTCGGCTGGCCTTGCTGCTGGGCCGCGGCATCGGCGCCCGACATCGCCACGCCCGCCTGCTGGCCGCCCGCGCCTTCCAGGGGCGTGTGGGAGCCGTCCTTGGCGATCCCGCCGTTCCCCTCGGCTGCGGCGGTGTCCGTCGCGGCACCGCCCGAGGACGCGGTGCCCGTCGCCGCGCTGTCGGTCGGGGCGGCGCTGTTCATGCCTGCCGCTTCCGCCGTGTCCGCGGCCTGCGATGCCGCGGCATCCGCCCCCGCCGCGGCCGCATCCGCCGCGGTTTCCAGCGGCGCCAGCGATCCGTCCTTGGAGATGCCTTCGGCCGCAGCGCCGCCTCCGGTCAGCCGCGCCAGTTCGGCGGCGCAATCGGCTTGGGCGGCAACGGCACTCAGCGCCAGCAAAGCTGCGCCGACAAGTCCTGTGGACATGGGTTTCATCTGATCCTCCCGGATGATGTGACGCGCCTTCCCCTTGGCGCACGGCCGGAAACGCACGCCCCTTGGGCAATGTTCCCCATCCGGAAGGCGGGTTAACTTAAGTCATGGGGCGCAGCGCCGCCCAGGCCGCCATGAAGTCCCGCGCCCGTTCCCCGGTCGTCGCCGCATCCTGGCCGGGCTTGTAAAGCGCCGATCCCAACCCGAACCCGTCCGCCCCCGCCGCGACATAGCTTGCCATGGTGGACGGGCCGATGCCCCCCACCGGCAGCAGGCGCGCCTCGCGCGGCAGCACCGCGCGCATCGCCTTGACGGCGACGGGGGGGATCATTTCCGCCGGGAACAGCTTCAGGGCGGCGGCCCCGGCCTCCAGCGCGGCAAAGGCCTCGCTGACGGTGCCCACGCCGGGGCAATAGGCAAGCCGCAGCCGCCGCGCCTCGGCCGCGACCCGGGGGTCGAAGTTCGGGGCGATGATGATGCGGCCCCCGGCCTCGGCCACCGCGCCCGCCTGATCGGCGGTCAGCACGGTGCCCGCGCCGACGATGGCGTCCGGCACGGCGGCCACCATGCGCCTGATGCTGTCCAGGGGGTCGGGCGAATTCAGCGGCACCTCCAGGATCGTGAAGCCCGCGCTGGTCAGGGCGGTGGCGGTGTCCGCAGCCTCCACCGGGCGCAACCCGCGCAGGATCGCGATCAGCGGATTGGCGGCGAAGGCCGTGTCGAAGTCGGTCATGTCAGTCCCCCCATGCGGGCGATTTCCCAAAGCCCCCGCCGCGCCATGCCCGGCGGCGCGATCTGCGCGTCGATGCCCAGCATCGTGAAGGCCGCTTGATAGCGCGCGGCCAGATCGCCGCGCCCGATGATCGTGACGGGTCCGCTGGCATCGCGCGCACCCTGCGCCACCTCGTCCCCGATCAACAGGCCCGACAGGTAATCCGCGATCTGGTCCGGGGCCAGCCGGTCCATGAGCGCCAGCGTCCGGGCCGAGAAGATGCGTGCCAGCAGCGCGCCGTCCCCTTGCCCGGCCTGAACCCCGCGCCGGAAGGCATCGTCGCTGCCCGGCCCCGGCTGGATCAACCGGCCCAGAATGGTGTGGTCGCGCAAGGCCGCGAAGACCTCTCCGGTCATGACGGTGCGGAAGGCGGTCAACCTGCCGCCCTCGGCCCAGGCCCATTTGCTGTGGGTGCCGGGCAGGACGAACAGGCCGCCTTCGCCCCCTTCCGCCAAATGGCCGATGATCTCGGTCTCCTCGCCGCGCATCACGTCGGGGGCGGGACCGTCCGGGTCGCTGACCGCGCCGGTCACGAAATGGATGCCCTCGTGCAGGGTCAGACTGCGCGCCAGGGCGCCCGCGTCCAGAGGCAGGGGCAGATAGGGCGTTTCCACCCAGCCGTTGCGGCTGGTGATCATGCCCGACGTGATGATGGGGGTGCCGTCCAGCCAATCGCCGATGCGGTCGCGCAGGGCCTGGCCGAACCCGCCCGGCAAGGCGCCCGCGGCCAGGATGCCGGGACCGTCGCCCACCGTGTCCAGCACCTCGCCCCCCGCGCCCATGCGCCAGGCGCGGAACGAGGTCGTGCCCCAGTCGATGCCGATCAGCGCGGTCATCGGGAAAACCTGTAGGCGGTGTGGCTGCGCCAGATCTCGCCGGGCCTCAGGATCGCAGGGGGGAAATCCGGCCGGTTCGGCGCGTCGGGCCAGCCTTGGGTTTCCAGCGCCACGCCCGCGAAGCGGTCGTAGCGGCGTCCGTCCAGGCCCGGCAGTCCGCCGAAATGCACGCCGTCATAGACCTGCAGGCCCGGCTGGTCCGTCTCGATCTGCATCCGGATGCCCGATTGCCCGGTCAGGTCCGCCACCACGCGCGGGGCTGCGGGACCATCCGACAGGCAGAAGTTGTGGTCGTATTCCCCCGGCTCGATCCGCCGCGCCTGCCGGAAATCGAAGCGCGTGCCCTGGACCGGTGCAGGGTCCAGCGGGATCAGGTCGCCGTCCACTGGCAGATAGCGATCCGCCGCGACCCGCAGCCGGTGGTTGCGCACGTCGCCCCCGCCGTCGAGGTTGAAATAGCCGTGATGCGCCAGGTTGCAGGGCGTCGGCGCGTCGGTTTCGGCGCTCAGATCGAAGATCAGCGCGCCTTCGCGCAGGGTGATGTCCGCGCGGATGGACAGGGTGCCGGGAAAGCCCATGTCCCCATCGGGAAGCACCAGCGACAGGATGGCACGGTCTTCGCCCGCCTGCTCGACGGTCCACAGATGCCGGTTCGTCCCGTGCGATCCGCCATGCAGCGTGTGGCGGCCCCGAAAATTCGGATCGGTGCGGTGTTCGCACCCGTCCAGCGTGAAGCGCGCCCCCCCGATGCGGTTGGCAAAGCGCCCGACAATGGCGCCCATGTAAAGCCCGTCGTCCAGATAGTCCGCCGGGTCGGGACAGCCCAGCACCAGCGGATAGTCCACGCCATCCATCCGCAGATCCTGCACGGTCGCGCCCAGCGTCAGCACCTGCGCCGTCAGCCCGCCGCCGGTCAGGGTCAGGCGGTCAACGCTGCGGCCATCGGAAAGCGTCCCCGTCACAGGATCACCCGGGGTTCCGGCAACCCGGTCACGCCGGTGTCCAGCAGATACGTCTTGCCCTGCGCCTCGTCGGGATCGTCGATCCCGTCCAGGGCGGTCGTGACCAGCAATTGCGTCAAATCAGGCCCGCCGAAGGCCGGGCAGGACGAATGCCGCCCGCCGACCGTCCAGTGATGGGTCCGGTTGCCGTCGGCATCGAAACGCATGACCGCCCCCTGCCCCCAGACCGCGCAGCAGAAGCCGCCATCCGCGTTGATTACCGCGCCGTCGGGCGACCAGCCTTGCGCGGACAGGTCCAGATAAACCTGCCTCTCGCCCACCGGCCAGCCCTCCGTATCCAACCCCTGCCGCCAGACGATGCCGCGGTCGGTGTCGGAATAATGCACCGTGCCGCCATCCGGCGAAAAGCAGATCGAGTTCGGGATGGTTATAGGCTCTACCAGCTTGCGGATCTCGCCCCGGTAAAAGCGATATATCGCGCCCAACCCGGCCTCGCCGTTCCGCCCCATGGTGCTGAACCAGAAGCCCCCCTGCCGGTCGGCGCGGCCGTCATTCGAGCGGGTGGCGGGGTTGTCCGCCTCGACCGCCGCCAGATCCGTCAGCGAGCCATCCCCCAGCGACAGGACCGCAAGCCCCGTCTCGGTCGCGACCAGCAGCCGGTCGCGGTCGATCCAGCCCGCGGCCGAGGCCATGCGGTCCAATCGCCATTCCACCGGCGCGCCATTGTCCTGCGACAAAAGCCGCTTGCCCAGGATGTCGAACCAGAAGAACTGCCGGCGCTCGGGGTGCCAGAACGCCCCCTCGCCCAACTGGCATTGGCGGTCGTCGTGGATCATGGTGCCCCCTTGGCAAGCCGCATCTGCGACAGTTTCAGCAAGCCCTTTTGCAACAGGATGAAGGCCAGCAAAAGGATCCCGACGACGATCTTGGTCCACCAGGACGACAGGCTGCCGTCGAAGACGATATAGGTCTGGATCAGCCCCATGGTCAGCACGCCCACAAGCGTGCCGAACATGTAGCCCGCGCCCCCGCTCAGCAGCGTGCCGCCGATCACCACGGCGGCGATGGCCGTCAGCTCGGTCCCCACCGTCGCCAGCGAATAGCCCGACCCGGTGTAGATGGAAAACACGATCCCCGACAGCCCCGCCATCGCGCCGGAAAAGGCATAGACCAGCACCGTGGTGCGGCCCTGGCGCACGCCCATCAGCCGCGCCGCGGCCTCGCCCCCGCCGAGCGCATAGACCGACGCGCCGAAGCGCGTCTTGTGCGCGACGATCATGCCAAGGGCGAAGGTCAGCACCATCACGACGCCGATCCCCGTCAGCCGCCCCTTGCCCGGCATCAGCCAATAGGCCCCTTGCAGCGCGTCATAGAACGGGTGCTGGATCGGGACCGAGTCGATGGACAGGATATAGGCCGCCCCCCGGGCCAGGAACATGCCCGCTAGCGTGACGATGAAGGCGGGCATCGCCAGCCGGTCGATCAGGAACCCCATGCCCGCGCCGAAGGCGGTCGTCAGCGCCAGCAGAGCCGCGAACACCGCCAGCGGATGCAACCCCGTGTCGCGCAGCATCACGGCGATGAAAACGCCGGAAAAGGCGATGACCGACCCCACCGACAGGTCGATGCCGCCCCCCAGGATCACCAGCGTCATGCCCACCGCGACGATGCCCAGATAGGCGTTGTCGGTCAGAAGGTTGCCCACGACCCGCGTGGACAGGATGTTGGGGAATTGCAGCCAGAAGACCCCGTAGGCCAGCAGGAAGATCCCGATGGTCACATACAAGGGCAGCGCGCGGGTGCTCATGTCGGCCTCCGCAACGTGGCCTCGCGCTGCGCGCGGTGGCTGTCGCGCCACAACCGCCATTCGGCGCTGATGCGCGGCGATTGCAGGACAAGGATCACCAGCACAAGGCCCGCCTTGATGATGAGGTTGTATTCCGACGGAAAGCCGATCAGGCGGATGCCGATGCTGATGGTGGTGATGATCAGCGCGCCGATCACCGATGCCGCGATGGAAAATCGCCCGCCCAGCAGCGAATTGCCGCCGATCACCACGGCCAGGATCGCGTCCAGTTCCAGCCACAGCCCGGCGTTGTTGGCATCCGCTCCGCGAATGTCGGCGGTGACGATCAGCCCGGCCAATGCGGCGCACAGCCCCGAGGCCACATAGACCGCGACCAGCAGCACGGTGGCGTTCACGCCCGCCAGGGTGCTGGCGCGGCGGTTGATGCCGATGGCCTCGACCAGCAGGCCAAGCGCGGTGCGGCGCATCAGCAGCGCCGCGGCAACGGCGGTGGCGACCCAGATCGCCGTGGGCACCGGCAGGCCCAGCATGGTGCCCGAGCCGATCCAGCCAAAGCCGGGATCGGTGAAGGTGAGAATCCGCCCCTCGGTGATCAGTTGCGCCACGCCGCGCCCCATGGTCATCAGGATCAGCGTGGCGACAAAGGGCTGGATGCCGACGATGGCCACAAGCGCGCCGTTCCACAGCCCCGCAAGCGCGCCCGCGCCAAGCGCCAGGACCAGCGCGGCGGGCAGGCCCCAACCGGCGGCGACCGAAGCGGCGGCGACTGCCCCGCAGATCGCCATGATCGTGCCCACCGACAGGTCGATGCCGCGCGTGGCGATCACCAGCGTCATGCCGACCGCCAGCAAGGCCACGGGGGCGGAGCGTTTCAGCACGTCGATGACCGGCCCGACCAGGCGGCCGTCATTCATCTGGACGTTCAGGAAGCCCGGATAGAAGGCCGTCACCACCGCGACCAGGGCCGCCAAGGCGATCAGTTGTGGGGCGAGGCGCTTCAGCATCACGCGGCCCTCTCAGTTGCGGCGATGGCCCCCATGATGCGATTGGGCGCGATCTCCTCGCCCGTCAGTTCGGCGACATGGCGGCGGTCGCGCAGCACGATCACGCGGTCGGACACGGCGATCAGTTCGTCGATTTCCGAGGAAATGACCAAGAGCGACATGCCCCCTTCCACAAGCTCGTGGATCAGCCGCAGGATTTCCGCGTGCGCGCCCACGTCGATGCCGCGCGTGGGTTCGTCCAGGATCAGGAAGCGCGGGTTCATCGCCAGCCAGCGGGCCAGCACGACCTTTTGCTGGTTGCCGCCCGACAGTTCGCCCACGCGCTTGTCCCGGCCCGAAGTGCGGATGTCCAGCCGCGCGATATAGTCGTCAGCTAGCCGGTTCTGTTCCCCGCGCGAAAGGGGCCGCGCCCAGCCGGCCCTGGCTTGCAGGCCCAGGATGATGTTCTCGCGCACCGAGAGATCGGCCACGATGCCGTCGGTCTTGCGTTCCTCGGGGACAAGGCCGAAGCCCGCCGCGATGGCCGCGCGGGGGCTGGACAGATCCAGCGGGCCTTTCTGGTCACGCGCCGTGCCGGAATGGGCGTTGCGCAAACCGAACAGCAGTTCTGCGCTTTCGGTGCGGCCCGATCCCAGCAATCCGGCAAGGCCCACGACCTCGCCCTGCCCCACGGCCAGATCGAACGGCTCGATCACGCCGCGGCGCCCCATGCCGCGAAACTCCAGCATCGGCGGGCGGGGGCCGCGCGCCATGACGGGGTGCGCGGTCGCATCCTCCAGTTCGCGGCCCAGCATGTGTTCGATCAGGCGCACGCGGTCCAGGTTGGCGGTGTCTTCGGTCACGATCTTGCGGCCGTTCCTCAGCACCGTCACCCGGTCCGTCAGGTCGAACACCTGGTCCAGGAAATGCGACACGAAGACGATGCCCAAGCCCCGTTCGCGCAAGGACCGCACCACGTCGAAGACCATCCGCACCTCGGCCGCGTCCAGGCTGGCGGTCGGCTCGTCCAGGATCAGCACCTTGCCCGACAGGGCCACCGCGCGGGCGATGGCGATGATCTGCCGGATGGCGACGGAATAGGTGCCCAGGTCGCGGTCCACGTCCAGCGACAGCCCGTATTCGGCCAGCATCGCGCGGGCCTGCGCGCGCATGGCGCGGGTTTGGATCAGACCGAACCGACGAGGCTCTCGCCCGAACATCAGGTTCTGCGCCACGGTCAGGTTCGGCAGCAGGTTCACCTCCTGGTAAACGGTGCCGATGCCCAGTTCCTGCGCATGGGCGGTGGACTGCGGGTCGATGGGCGCGCCGTCCAGCGTCACCGTGCCGCCGTCGCGGCGATAGGCGCCGGTCAGGCACTTGATCAGCGTCGATTTGCCCGCGCCGTTTTCCCCCAGCAGGGCATGGACCTCGCCCGCGCGCAGGTCGAAATCGACGCCGTCCAGCGCGAGCGTGCCCGGAAAGGTCTTGGTCAGCGACCGGATGGACAGCAGCATGACGCCCCCTTCGTGATGGTTGCCGGGCCGCGAAACGGCCCGGCATTGGCGATCAGTAGCCCAGGCCCTTGCGGCGCTCGTATTCGCCCGCCGGATCGTCGGCCTGCGTGTAGAGCTTCGATTCCGTCTGGATGAACTTCGGCGGCATTGTGCCGTCCTTCCAATAGGCCGCCAGCGCGTCAAAGGCCGGACCGGCCATGTTCGGCGTCAGCTCGACCGTGGCGTTGGCCTCGCCATTGGCCATGGCCTGGAACAGGTCCGGCACGCCGTCGATGGAGACGACCAGGATGTCGCTGCCCGGCTTCAGCCCGGCCTCCTTGATGGCTTGGATCGCGCCCACGGCCATGTCGTCGTTATGGGCATAAAGCGCGCAAATGTCCTTGCCGCCGTTTTCGGCCTGGATGAAGCTTTCCATCACCTCCTTGCCCAAGGCGCGGGTGAAATCGCCGGTCTGGCTGCGCACGATGGTCAGGTTGGGGTGGTCCTTGATGGCGTTTTCAAAGCCCGTCTTGCGGTCGATGGCGGGGCTGGATCCGGTGGTGCCCTGCAATTCCACGATGCGGCATTCGCGGTCGCCGACTTCCTTGGCCAGCCATTCGCCCGCGACCTCGCCCTCGTGGACCAGGTTCGACCCCACGGCGGTCAGATACAGGTCTTCGCTGCTGTCCACCTGGCGGTCCAGCAGGACGACCGGGATCTCGGCCTCCTTCGCCTCTTGCAGGACCGAATCCCAGCCGGTCGCTACGACCGGGGCCAGCAGGATCGCGTCCACGCCTTGGGCGACAAAGGACCGGATCGCGGCGATCTGGTTTTCCTGCTTTTGCTGCGCGTCCGAGAATTGCAGCTGGATGCCGCGTTCCTCGGCCTGTTGCCGGGTCAGCGTGGTTTCCGCCGCGCGCCAGCCGGATTCCGATCCGATCTGCGCGAATCCCACGGTTTCGCCTTCGGCCATGGCGCCGGTGGCGGTCAGCGCCAGAAACGCCGCCGTGCCCAGCAGGGTCTTGATGGTCATCGGTTATCCTCCCTTGTTGGTGATCGCCCGGCCTCCCACCGGGCGATGGCTGCGGGGCCTCAAAGGCCCCGCAAATCCTCGGGCAACAGCGCCTCGGGGATGTTCTGATAGCTGACCGGGCGCAGGAAGCGGCGGATTGCCATGGTTCCCACGCTGGTCGCGCCGAAATTGGTCGATGCCGGATATGGCCCGCCATGGACCATGGCGTCGGCCACCTCGACCCCCGTGGGCCAGCCGTTCGCGAGGATCCGGCCCGCCTTGCGTTCCAGCACCGGCATTAGGCGGCGCGCCAGATCGGTGTCGCCCTCGTCCAGGTGCAGGGTGGCGGTCAACTGCCCCTCCATCGCGCAGGCCACGTCCAGCATCTGGTCCCCGTCCGTGACGGTGACGATCACGCCCAGGGGGCCGAACACTTCCTCGGCCAGGGTGTGGTCGCGCAGGAACTCCTCGGCCGTGGTCTTGTAGATGGCGGGCAGGGCGTTGCGGCCGTGGCTTTCGCCCTCGAAGACCGGCGTGGCCACCCCCGCCGCGCGTTGGGCGCCCGCGCGATAGGCCTCGGCGATGCCGTCGGACAGCATGACCTGCGGGCCGATCTTGGCAAGCGCATCCCCCGCCGCCTTGGCGAAGGCTTCGGCCAGCACGCCCTTGGGCATCACGATCAGGCCGGGATTGGTGCAGAACTGGCCCGCGCCCACCGTCAGGCTGCCCGCCCAGCCTTCGGCCAGCTTGGCACCCCGCGCGGCCAGGGCCTGCGGCAGGATGAAGCCGGGGTTGATGGAGCCAAGCTCGCCAAAGAAGGGGATCGGCTCGGGGCGGGCGGCGCACAGGTCGAACAGCGCGCGCCCCCCGCGCAGGCTGCCGGTGAAGCCCACCGCCTTGATCAGCGGGTGCTGGACCAGGGCCGCCCCGACGTGATGCGTGTCGCCGTGGATGAAGCTGAAGACGCCGGCGGGCATTCCGGTGGCCCGGATGGCGGCATGGACGGCCTCGGCCACGATCTCGCCCGTGGCGGGATGGGCAGGGTGACCCTTGACGACGACCGGGCAGCCCGCGGCCAGCGCGGAGGCGGTGTCGCCGCCCGCGGTGGAAAAGGCCAGCGGAAAGTTCGACGCGCCGAAGACCCCCACGGGACCGATGGGCCGTTGCATCAGCCGCAGGTCGGGGCGCGGCAGGGGCTGGCGGTCGGGCAGCGCGGGGTCATGGCGGCGGTCGAGGTAATCGCCCTTGCGGATATGGTCCGCGAACAGCCGCAACTGGCCTGTGGTGCGGCCGCGTTCGCCGTTCAGCCGCGCCTCGGGCAGGCCGGTTTCCGCCGTGCCCATGGCGGTGATCGCCTCGGCCCGCGCCTCGATCTCGTCGGCGATGGTGTCCAGGAAGCGCGCCCGGTCCTCGCGCGAGGTGGCGGCATAGGCGGCGAAGGCAGCCTCGGCGGCCTCAGCGGCGCGGTTGACCAGATCGGCGGTGCCCGCGCTGAATTCGTGCGGCGCGCCCTGGGCGGGCGAGGATCGGAACGTGCCCTCGCCCGCCAGCCATTCGCCTGCGATCAGATGTTTGCCATGCGGGGTGAAGGTCATTGAGATGTCCTCAGAAATGAAAGTCGGCGACGGTGTTGCGCCGCCCGAGGGTGAAGGCATCGGCCACAAGCACCATGGGCGCAAGATCCGCATCCGACTGTCCGCCGCGCACCAGATCGGCCATGCGGGCATACAGCGCGGGGTATTCGCCCATGATGTCGTCGGCGCCCTGCACATGGCGCCCGTCGATTTCCAGCCGGTTGCCGCCCATGCGCAGCGCCATGGCGCCCGCGTCGGTCCGGAACTCCATGTCCCAGGTCTGCGGGCCTTCCTGGCGGAAGTCGAAATCGGCTTCGATCCCCTGGCTGAACTGCAACCGCGCGGCAATGGGGGCCTGGCGGTTCGCCGGAAAGTCCAGGTCGGCGGACAGAAGGCGCACCGGGTCGGGCAGGATGGCGGTCAGGATCGACAGGGCGTTGATGCCGGGGTCGAAGACGCCCATGCCGCCCGCCTTGAAGATCCAGTCCTGGCCGGGGTGCCATTTGCGCACGTCCTCGCGCCAGATGATGCGGCCTTCGTGAATGGTCTTGCCCGCCAGCCAGTCGCGCGCGGCACCCACGGCCTCGGCCATGCGCGAATGCCAGGTGGCATGGATCGTGACGCCCTGAGCCTGAGCGAGACCCGCCAGCGCATGAACCTCAGCCAGCGTCGCGCCGGGCGGCTTTTCCAGCATCAGGTGGCGGCCCGCGCGCAACACCGCCTGCGCCGCATCAAAGCGCGGCACGGGGGGCAGGCACAGGCTGACGACCGGGATGTCGGGCCGCGCGGACAGCATGGTGGCGATGTCGGTGAAGGCCTCGACGCCCTCCACCCTGCCATGGCGGCTGACGGTCGCGGCCAGGTCCCAATCGGGGCTGGCCTCCAGCGCGGGGACGTGCTGGTCCAGCGCGATCTTTCCGATGCCGACAAGCGCGATCTTCATCAATGGCTATCCCTTCCGACCGCATTGCCCCGGCAGCCCTTGAGGAAGTCCAGATCGGCGCCGGTATCCGCGCCCTGGACATGCGCCTGGTGCAGCCAGGCATAGCCGCTGGCCGCCATCTCGTGCGTGGGCCGCCATGCGGCCAGGCGGGCGGCGAGTTCCGCATCCGGGATGTCCAGGTGCAACCGGCGGTTCGGCACGTCCAGTTCGATGATGTCGCCGTCGCGGACCACGGCCAGCGGGCCACCGGCCGCGGCTTCAGGCGAGGTGTGCAGGACCACGGTGCCATAGGCCGTCCCCGACATGCGCGCGTCGGAGATGCGCACCATGTCGGTGATGCCCTTGCGCAGCACCTTGGGGGGCAGGCCCATGTTGCCCACCTCGGCCATGCCGGGATAGCCCTTGGGGCCGCAGTTCTTCATGACCATCACGCAGGTCTCGTCGATGTCCAGGGCCTCGTCCTCGATCCGCGCCTTGTAGTCGTCGATGTCCTCGAACACGACCGCGCGGCCGCGATGGACCAGCAGATGCGGGCTGGCGGCGGACGGCTTCAGCACCGCCCCGTTGGGTGCCAGGTTCCCGCGCAGCACCGCGATGCCGCCTTGCGCGGTCAAGGGCCGGTCGGCGGGCAGGATCACGTCCTCGTTCCAGTTCACCACGTCCTTGACCTCGTCCCAGATCGAGACGCCGCTGACGGTCAACGCGTCCTTGTGCAGCAGCCCGGCATCGCCCAGCCGTTTCAGGACGACGGGCAGGCCACCGGCATAGAAGAACTCCTCCATCAGGTATTGCCCGGACGGCATCAGGTTCACGATGGTCGCCACGTCGCGGCCGCAGCGGTCCCAGTCGTCCAGCGTGATGTCCACGCCCACCCGGCCCGCGATGGCCAGCAGGTGGATGACGGCGTTGGTGGACCCGCCGATGGCGCCGTTGGTGCGGATGGCGTTCTCGAACGCCTCGCGCGTCAGGATGTCCGAGGGCTTCAGGTCGTCCTTGACCATCTGCACGATCCGCCGCCCGGAAAGCTGCGCCATCACGCGGCGGCGCGAGTCCACGGCGGGAATGGCGGCATTGCCCGACAGCGCCATGCCCAACGCCTCGGCCATCGACGCCATGGTGCTGGCCGTGCCCATGGTGTTGCAGGTGCCGGTGGAGCGGGACATGGACGCCTCGGCCTCCAGGAACTCCTCCTGCGTCATCTCACCGGCCTTCACGGCCTCGGAGAACTTCCACAGATGCGTGCCGGACCCCACGCGTTCGCCCCGGAAGTATCCGTTCAGCATCGGCCCGCCGGTCACGACGATGGACGGGATGTCGCAGGACGCGGCGCCCATCAGCAGCGACGGCGTGGTCTTGTCGCAGCCGACCAGCAGCACGGCCCCGTCCATCGGTTGCCCGCGGATGGTTTCCTCGACCGCGAGCGCGGCCAGGTTGCGGAACATCATCGCGGTCGGGCGGAAGGTGTTTTCGGACGCCGAGAACACCGGAACTTCGACCGGAAAGCCGCCCGCCTCCCATACGCCCGCCTTCACCTTTTCGGCCAGCTCGCGCAGGTGGCCGTTGCAGGGGGTGAGATCCGCCCAGGTGTTCAGGATGCCGATCACGGGCCGCCCGTCGAACAGGTCGTGGGGCCAACCCTGGTTCTTCATCCAGCCGCGGTGATAGATCGTGTCGCGCGAGGTGCCCCCATACCAGTGCTGGGAACGAAGCTGGCGGGGCCAGGGGGCGGGTTTGAAGGTCATTTCAGCCTCACAAGGTGGCGACGGCGACGGGGGCTTCGCCGTTCTGCTGGTCGAGCGGATTTGACAGCGGCAGCCCGAAGGCCGGGGATTCAATCTGGAACACATCGCCCGCCTGCGCCTTGATGCCGTCGGCAAAGGACAGGGTGGCGGTGCCGAAGAAATGCACATGCACGTCGCCCGGCTGGCGGAACAGCGCATACTTGAAGTGGTGGTGTTCCAGGTTCGCGAGGCTGTGCGACATGTTGGATTCGCCCGACAGGAAGGGCTTTTCCCAGATCGCGCGGCCGCTGCGCAGGATGCGGCTGGTGCCCTCGACATGGGGGGGCAGATCGCCCACCAGCATCTCGGGGCCGTAACTGGCGGGCCGCAGCTTGGAATGGGCAAGCCACAGATAGTTGCCGCGTTCGGTCACGTGGTCGGAGAACTCGTTCGCCAAGGCGAAGCCCAGGCGGAAGGGCGTGCCGTCCGGGCCGATTAGGTAAAGGCCCGCGATCTCGGGTTCCTCGCCCGCGTCCAGCGCGAAGCCGGGCGACACCAGCGCCGCGCCGGGGGCTATCGCGTTGACGCCGTTGCCCTTGTAGAACCATTCGGGCTGCACGCCGACCGCCCCGTCCTGCGGCTTGCCGCCCTCCAGGCCCATGCGGAACATCTTCATGCTGTCGGTCAGCGATTCCGCATCCGCTTTCGCGTGCATGGAATTGCGCGTGGCGGCGCTGCCCAGATGCGTGAGGCCGGTGCCCGTCAGGTGCAGATGCGCCGGGTCGTCGTGATCCAGCGGCAGCAGGACGCGTCCCTGGGCCAGGGCGGCGGCCAGATCCACCGCCTCGCCCTTGCCGCGCGCCATCACCTCGGCCTTCAGCCCATGGCCCGCGGCGATTGCGGCCTGGGCCAGGTCGCGGGTGGACCGCGCGCCGGGCACGATCCAGGCGCTGTCGTGGTCGCGCGCGGCGACAGCCCGGTCGCCGCCGGGGCTTTTCAGTTGCGACAGAAACATGGGCCTAGCCTTGCTTGTTCTTGTTGTAGACGTCGAAGATCACGGCGGCCAAAAGCACCAGCCCCTTGATGACCTGCTGATAGTCGATGCCGATGCCCATGATCGACATGCCGTTGTTCATCACGCCCATGATCAGCGCGCCGACCACGACCCCGATGATCCGTCCCGACCCGCCCGTCATGGACGCGCCGCCGATGAAGACCGCCGCGATCACGTCAAGCTCGAACCCGACGCCCGCCTTGGGCGTGGCGCTGTTCAGGCGGGCGGTGACGATCATGCCGGCCAGGGACGCCAGCACGCCCATGTTCACGAAGGTGAAGAACACCAGCCGTTCGGTCTTGATGCCCGACAGCTTCGCGGCCTTTTCGTTCCCGCCCAGGGCATAGATGCGCCGCCCGGTTGTCGTGGATTCGGTAAAGAACGCATACAGCACGATCAGCACCGACATGATCAAGAGCACGTTCGGCAGGCCCCGGAAGCTGGCCAGCTTCCAGCCCACGAACAGCAGCGCGGCCACGACAACGGCGTTGCGCGCCCAGAAGAAGCCCGCGGGTTCGGGGGCGATGCCGAATTCGGCTTCGCGCGCGCGGCCGCGGATCCCCGTCCAGACGATGGCGGCGGCGGCCAGCGCCACAAGGACCATGGCGGTCCAGTTGGGCTTGTCGGGACCGAACAGGTCGGGGATGAAGCCGGTGGACAGCCCCTGGAACGACCGCTCGAACGGGCCGATGTTCTGGCCGCCCAGCAGCCACAGGGTCAGTCCGCGAAAGACCAGCATCCCCGCCAGCGTCACGATGAAGGACGGGATGCGCCAATAGGCGATCCAATAGCCCTGCGCGGCGCCGATCAGCCCGCCCACCACCAGCACCATGGGGATCACCATCAGCACCGGCAGGTCCATCCTGACCATCAGCACGGAGGCCACCGCGCCCGTGAAGGCCGCGACGGATCCGACCGACAGGTCGATATGGCCCGCCACGATCACCAGCAACATCCCCAATGCCATGATGATGACATAGGAGTTCTGCAGGAACAGGTTGGTGATGTTCTGCGCCGACAGGAAATCCACGCCCTGCAAGGCGCGCACGATGACGAAGAAGAACAGCACGATGGCGATCAGCGCCAGCATCATGCCGTTCTCGCGCAGATGGCTGCCCAGATGGGCGCCGATGCCCGTGGCGGCGGGCTTGTTCGTTTCGGCGGTGCTCATGCGGCCTCCCCTTTCATTCCGTCTTGCAGGATCAGGGCCATGATCCGTTCCTGGCTGGCCTGTTCCCGGGTCAGTTCGCCGGCGATCCGGCCTTCGTTCATCACGTAGATGCGGTCGCACATGCCCAGCAGCTCGGGCATTTCCGACGAGATCATGACGACGCCGTGGCCCTGGGCCGCAAGGTCGTTCATGATGTTGTAGATCTCGAATTTCGCGCCCACGTCGATGCCGCGCGTGGGCTCATCGAGGATCAGCACCTTGGGATCGGTGAACAGCCACTTGGACAGCACCACCTTTTGCTGGTTGCCGCCCGACAGGTTCACGACCCGCTGGAACACGCTGGGCGTGCGGATGTTCATCGCGCCGCGGTATGTCTCGGCCACCTGCTGTTCGCGGCCCCGCGACAGGATGAAGCCCTTGGCGATGCCTTCCAGGTTCGCCAGCGACACGTTGCGCAGGATCGGCTCGTCCAGGATCAGACCCAGGGCCTTGCGGTCCTCGGTGACATAGGCCAGCCCGGCGTCGATGGCCCTGGACACGGTGGACAGATCGGGTTTCGCGCCCGCCAGGGTCACCTCGCCCTTGATGTCGCGGCCATAGCTGCGGCCGAACAGGCTCATGGCGAATTCGGTGCGTCCCGACCCCATCAGGCCCGCGATGCCCACGATCTCGCCCTTGCGCACGGACAGGGACACGTCGCGGATTACCTGGCGCGGCTGGTCGGGATGCATGACGGACCAGTTCCGCACCTCCATCAGCATCTCGCCGATCTTCGGCGTGCGCTCGGGGTAACGGTTTGCCATGTCGCGGCCCACCATGTCGCGGATGATGCGATCCTCGGTGATCTCGGCCTGCGTCAGGGTAGACACGGTAGACCCGTCGCGGATCACGGTCACGCGGTCGGCGACGCGGCGGATTTCGTTCAGCTTGTGGCTGATGATGATCTGGGTGACGCCCTGGGATTTCAGTTCCAGCATCAGATCCAGCAGCTTCTGGCTGTCGTTTTCCTGCAACGCGGCGGTCGGTTCGTCCAGGATCAGCAAGCGCACGTTCTTGGCCAGCGCCTTGGCGATCTCGACCAGCTGCTGCTTGCCCACGCCCAGCTTTTCCACCTTGGTGGTCGGCGCCTCGGTCAACCCGACCTTTTTCAACAGCGCCTCGGTCTTCTGATAGGCGAGCGGCCAGTTGATCACGCCGCCCTTGGCGACCTCGTTGCCCAGGAACAGGTTCTCGGCCACCGACAGCAGCGGCACCAGCGCCAGTTCCTGATGGATGATGACGATGCCCGCCTGTTCGCTGTCGCGGATGTCGCGGAAGCGGGCGGGCTTGCCGTCATACAGGATCTCGCCGTCATAGCTGCCATGGGGATAGACGCCCGACAGCACCTTCATCAGCGTCGATTTTCCCGCGCCGTTCTCGCCGCAGATGGCGTGGATCTCGCCCTCGGCCACGGACAGGTTCACGTTGCTCAGCGCCTTGACGCCGGGAAACGTCTTGGTGATGTCCCGCATTTCCAGAATGGGCGTCATCGTCTTCCTCCCCGAGGGATGCGGCCCCGGTCGTGCCGGGACCGCGCAGGCATCACTTCAACTGGTCTTCGGTGTAATAGCCGGACCCGACCAGAACCTCGCGCCAGTTTTCCTTGGTCACGGGCAGCGGCTCCAGCAGATAGGACGGCACGACCTTGACGCCGTTGTCATAGGTCTCGGTGTCGTTGATCTCCGGCTCGGTCCCCTTCAGGACGGCGTCCACCATGCCCACGGTGACGCGGGCCAGTTCGCGGGTGTCCTTGAAGATGGTCGAATACTGCTCGCCCGCCTCGATGGACTTCACGGACTGCACCTCGGCGTCCTGGCCGGTGACGATGGGCATCTGCATGTCGCCCGAGCCATAGCCCACGCCCTTCAGCGACGACAGGATGCCGATCGACAGCCCGTCATAGGGCGACAGCACCCCATGCACCTGCTTGTCGCCGTAGTTCGAGGACAACAGGTTGTCCATCCGCGACTGCGCGACCGCCGGATCCCAACGCAGCGTGCCCACGGTTTCCATGCCGGTCTGGCCGGACCCGATCACGATGGTGCCGTCGTCGATCAGCGGCTGCAGGACCGACATCGCGCCGTCATAGAAGAAGAAGGCGTTGTTGTCGTCGGGGCTGCCGCCGAACAGTTCCACGTTCCAGGGCTTCACGTCCGGGAAGCGTTCCTTCAGGCCATCGACCAGGGTGGTCGCCTGCTGGACGCCGACCTGGAAGTTGTCGAAGGTCGCGTAATAGTCCACATGCTCGGACCCGCGGATCAGGCGGTCATAGGCGATCACCTTGATGTCGGCGGCGGCGGCGTTTTCCAGCGCGTTCGACAGGGTGGTGCCGTCGATGGCAGCGATCACCAGGACGTTCACGCCCTTGGTGATCATGTTCTCGACCTGGGCCAGCTGGTTGGGGATGTCATCCTCGGCATATTGCAGGTCGGTCTCGTAGCCGGCTTCCTGCAACTGCTTGACCATGTTGTTGCCGTCGTCGATCCAGCGGGCCGACGATTTCGTGGGCATCGCGATGCCGATGGTTTCGGCCATGGCGCCGGTCGCCAGCCAGGAAACCCCGATCGCCAATGCGACCGCAGCGGTTTTGAACGTCATCTGTATCCTCCCGTGGCGCGGCATCGCGGGCCGCGCATCCTCATAGGTCATAAAGGTGTAGCGCAAGGCTTTCATGCCGGTAAAATGATAAAATCGGCAAGCCATATACCGGAATTGATATGTCCCTTCGCGCCCTCAAGCCCGCGCATCTGCGCCTGATCCAGGAAATCGCCCGCCATGGCCAGTTGCAGATGGCAGCCGAGTCCCTGGCCATGACGCAGCCCGCCGCGTCCCGGATGCTGGCCGAGGCCGAGCGGCGCATCGGCGCACCCTTGTTCCACCGCCAGCCCAAGGGGATGGAGCCGACCGAGATCGGCACCACCGTCCTGCGCCGCGCCCGCGTGATCCTGCGCGAGATGGCCAGCATCGAGGCCGACGTGCGCGCGCTGCGCGGCGGCTATGCGGGATCGGTGCGGGTGGGGGCGGTGACGGGTCCGGCGATCAGCTATCTTGTCAGCGCCATCCGCCGCATCAAGGAGGAAAGCCCCGGCGCCGACATCACCGTGGACGTGATGCCCTCGCGCGAGTTGCTGATGCAGCTGGGCGCGGGGGACATGGATTTCGTGCTGGGCCGGATCCTGCCGGAATTCGACAGCGACAGCTTCAACATCCTGCCCATGTCGGACGAAAAGGTGGCGCTGATGGCGCGGGCCGATCATCCGCTGGCCCGCGCGCGGCTGGTCACGCTGACGGAACTGGTGGGCCAGGAATGGATCATGCAGCAGCGCGGGTCCCCCATCCGGGAAGCGACGCTGGCAGCCTTCGCCAGCGTCGGGCTGTCCGAACCCGACAACATCGTCAACAGCCCCTCGCTTTTGCTGACCATCGCCTATCTGGCGCAGACGGATGCGATCACGCCCGTGTCGCGAGAGGTCGCGGAACTGCTGATCCAGCCGCCGGTGGGCGCGGGGTTCACCATCATCCCGACGCCGCAGCCGATCCAGGTGTCGCCCTATTTCCTGCTGGACCTGAAGCGCCGCCCCCTCTCGCCGCTGGCCAAGCGCCTGCGCGACACGGTGGCGCAGATGTCGGGCAGCCCGATCAGGAACGCGGCTGCCTTGTGACCTGACGGCGCCGCGCGACTTCGTATGCGACCGCGCCGATCACGGTCGCCGCGATGATGACCAAGGCCAGGGCGTTCACGGCGGGCGTCAGGCCGGTGCGGACCTTGGTGGCGATGAACACCGTCAGGGGCGTCTCGAAGCCCCGCACGAACAGCGTGGTGTTGTAGTTTTCCACCGATTGCAGGATCGCCAACCCCCCGGACGCCAGCAGCGCGGGCCGCAGGAAGGGCAGCAGGATGCGGCGGAACACCATCAGCTTCGAGGCGCCCAGGCCCAGGGCCGCTTCCTCCTGCGTGCGGTCGAAGCGTTGCAGGCGGGCCATCACCATCAGCATGACATAGCAGATGATGAAGGTCGTCTGCGCCACCACGATCAGGGCGATGCCCCCGCCCACGCCCGCCTGCCGCCACAGGATCAGCGTGGAAATCCCGATCACGACCCCCGGCGTCAGCAGGGGCGAGACCATCACCGCATAGGCAAAGCTGCGCGCCCGCGCGTGCAGCGTGGTCAGCACCAGCGCCGCCGCCGTGCCCACCGGCAGCGCCACCAGCACCACGAGGACGGCGACGATGGCGGATGTCCACAGCGCCTGCCACATCGCCGCATCCGCCCACATGGCGGAAAACCAGTCCAGCGTCGTGCCCTGCCAGGGGATCACGGTGGGAAAGCGGCTGGTGTTGAAGGCCGCGACCCCCATGATGAGGAGCGGCGCGAACAGGTACAGGACGAAGGCCAGCAGGTAGAGGACGAACAGACCCCGGAAGATGCGGTCAGGCCTCATTTCGCCACATCCGTCAGGTTCACGCGGAACACGCGCAGCGTGACCAGCACCACGGCCAGGCACAACACCAGCAGCGTCAGCGCATAGGCCGCGCCCCGGTTCCAGTCGCCGCCCTCGAAGAACCAGTTGTAGATGATCTCGGTGAACCAGCGGCTGCCGGGCGACCCCAGCAATGCGGGCGCGACATAGGATCCGGCGGCCAGCATGAAGGTGAAGACGCAACCCGTGGCGATGCCCGCCTTGGCATGGGGAATGACCACGCGCCGGTGGGTGCGGATGGTCCCCGCGCCCAGATCCCGCGCGGCCTCCAGCTGTGATTTGTCCAGGGACTCGATGGCGTTGTAGATCGGCAGCAGCATGAACAGGATATAGGCATAGACCATCCCCGCCAGCACGCCGCCGTTCCCTTGCCAGCGGACAGGCGCGTCGATCAGGCCGATCCCTTGCAGCACCGCGTTCAGCGGCCCGCGATAGGCCAGCAGGATGAACCAGGCGAGCGTCCGCAGCACCTCGTTGATGAAGAAGGGGATGATGACCAGCATCAGCGCGATGGACAATTGGCCGGGCGTCGCGCGCTGCGCCATCCAGAAGGCCACGGGATAGCATACGACCAGCGTCAGCGCCGCGACCAGGGCGCTGGCCCAGATGGTTTTCAGGAAGATCGCGCGATGCACGCCCTCGTTCGCCAGATACAGGAAGTTGTCCAGCGACCGGACATCCTGCGGCCCGCCCTGCTGCAAGGGCGGCAGGTTCGGGCGCAGGGCATAGTCGATCATCATCAGGTTCGGCGCCAGCACCATCGCCGCCAGCCAGATCAAGACCAGCGTCAGGAAGATGGTGGCAAGCCCGCCCCCGAAGCGTGCGTAAAGATCACGCATCGGCCAGGACCACGGCATGTTCCGGGGCGAAGGAGAAGCTCGCATCCGTTCCCAGTGCCGGCGCGTCGCCCAGCCGAGTCGAGGGCACCGCCGCCGTCAGGGCTGCGCCGTCGGGAAACTGGCCGTGGACCAGGGCGAAGGCGCCCTCGAAATCCATGCGGCTGACCCGCGCGCGGAGCGTGTTGGCGCCGACGCCCGGCATCAGCGCCTCGGGGCGGACATAGACGGTCGCGGCCTGGCCGATGGCGAGGCTGCGGTCCGCGCGCCCGTGCAGCGGACCCAGGGCGGTATCGACACGGGCCATGCCGTCGCCGATGGCGCTGACGCGGCCCGCGATGGCGTTCGTCTCGCCCACGAAGCGGGCGACGAAGGGCGTGGCGGGGTTGTCGTAAAGCTGGCGCGGAGTGGCCACCTGTTGCAGCAAGCCGTTGCTCATCACCGCCACGCGGTCGGACATGGCCAGCGCCTCGGACTGGTCGTGGGTGATGTAGATGAAGGTGACGCCCGTGCGTTTCTGCAAGGCACGCAGTTCCGCCCGCATGTGCTGGCGCAGCTTCAGATCCAGCGCCGACAGCGGCTCGTCCAGCAGCAGCACGCCCGGTTCCACGGCCAGCGCGCGGGCGATGGCGACCCGCTGGCGCTGCCCGCCCGACAACTCGCCCGGCATCCGGTCGCCGTATCCTTCCAGCGCGATCAGGCGCAGCAGGTCATCGGCGCGCTTGCGGCGTTCGGCGCGGCCCACGCCGCGCGCCTCAAGCCCGAAGGCGATGTTTTCCCAGACCGGCATCAGCGGAAACAGCGCCAGCGACTGGAAGATCATCGCGGTCGGCCGCTGGTTCGGGCCAAGCCCGCGCATGTCGCGGTCGCCGATCAGCACCCGCCCCTCGGTCGGTTCCAGAAAGCCCGCGATCATCCGCAGGATGGTGGTCTTGCCGCAGCCCGACGGCCCCAGGATGGAAAAGAACTCGCCCGCCTGGACGGTAAAGGACACGCCGCTGACCGCGCGCGTGGACCCGAAGCGCATCCCGATCCCGTCAAGTTCCACCGAATGCGACATCCGTCCCCCGTCGTGTGGTGGGCAGGGGTCGGCCCCCTGCCCCGGTTCCGTCAGGCCGACAGGAAGCGGTCCTGGTATTCGTTGCGCTTGGTGACGTACCAGCTTTCCTGGATCGGCCACCACCACAGCTTGTCCAGCGCGTCGCCCGGATAGGCGGCGGCGAAGAAGGCTTTCGCCTCGTCCGACAGCAGGTCCGCGGACCCGACGGCGGTCGAGTTGATGGACGTGGCGTTGGTGTACATCGCCCCGGCTTCCGGCGTCAGGAACCAGTTGATGAAGGCATAGGCATTGTCCAGGTTCTCGGCCCCTGCCGGGATCGACAGCCCCTCCATCCAGGCCAGCGCGCCTTCCCTGGGCGCGATGAAGCCCACGGGCAGGCCTTCTTTCGCCAAGGCGGCGGCAGTCGAATCCCAGGTCTGGCCGATGGCCGCGCCGTTGACGCGGAAGGCGCCCTGGGCCTCGTTCTCGTTGTTCCAGAACTGGATGATGTTGCCCTTGCGCGCGATCGCCTCGGCAACGATCACGTCGAAGATCTCGACCTGCGCCTCGGGCGTCTTGAAGGCGTCCAAGAGCGGGCGGGGCAGCTTGCCCTCGGCTTCCAGCCACAGGCCAAGGCCCACCAGCGCCGAATGGGCGCGCACGGTAGCCTTGCCCGCCGCCGATTCGCCCCAGATGTCGCCATAGGACGCGGTGCCGTATTCCAGCGGCATCTGGTCGCGGTCAAAGGCCACCGCCTCGGTCCCCCAGTCGGTCGGCACCTGATACCGCTTGCCGTCCACCACCGCGCCCAGGGTGGTGGAGTTTTCCCAGGCCGAGGGCAGCACCTTTGCCACCTCGACCTTCGATTCGTCCAGGGGCTGGACCAGGCCGAATTCGACATAGTTCGGCACCCGGTCCACGGTGGGCCAGATCAGGTCGAAGCCGCCGCCGTTGTTGGCGCGCAGCTGGTTCAGCAGTTCGTCGTTGGTGCCATAGGGCGTGAAGTTCGGCTTGATCCCGGTGGCCTTTTCGAAGGCGCCCAGGATCTCGTCGTTCAGATAGCCCGCCCAGGCGAAGATGTTCAGCGTGCCCGTGCCCTGGGCAAATCCCGGCCGCGCGACCAGCGGCGCGGCCAGCGCCAGCCCGGCGGCGGCACCCGCGCCCTTCAGAAGCCCGCGGCGATCAAGTCTGCTCATGATGTCATACCCCCGAAATGGCCGCCCGGCCGGGCGGCGATCCATCGGCACGAAGCATATCGCCGCCCTGTGACAGGTCAAAGACTTGTCTGATCTGCCAGCAAAAAATCCGGCTGCTCAGGACCGCGACAGCAGGGCGGCGGGCCGCGACCGGGCCAGGGCCTGCGTGATCAGCCCGGTCAGCACCGCCTTGATGATGTCGCCGGGAATGAAGGCCGTGACCAGCAGGGTGCATTCGGCCAGGGTCTTGTCCAGCGCCATCGACATGCCGACGATGCCGAAGGCATACATCACGACGATGCCGCCGATGATCGAGGCCAGCGCGACCGTCACCGCCAGCGGCCCGCTGCGCAGGCGCTCGACGATCAGGCCGGTGACGAAGGCCGCGACCGGCCAGCCCAGGAAAAAGCCCGAGGTCGGCGCGACGAAGGCGCCCAGGCCCCCGCGCCCGCCCGCCAGCAGCGGCAGGCCAAGCGCCACCAGCGCCATGAACAGCAGCACCGCCAGCGCACCGCGTTTCGCCCCCAGGATCGCGCCCGCCAGCATGACGCCCATGCTTTGCGCGGTGATCGGCACGCCGAAGGCCAGCGTCAGGCTGGGGATCAGCCCCAGGGCCGCGATCAGCGCCGCGAACAGCGCGATCCGGGTCATGTTGCGTTCCATGTCTCAGTTCCTCCCATCAGGAATGTCGTTCAGGATGCCGCCGCGCGCGCGCAGGGCCTCGGCCACGTGATCGGCGTCGTCCAGCGCCAGCGCCGCCATCGGCACCACGATCCGCCAGCCGGGCCTGCGGGGCGATCGCGCACGCCAGGACAGGGCCAGCCGCTGGCCGTTCTCCACCAGCATCGGGGTAAAGCGCAGGACCATGGCAATGGCAAGCGTCACCGCGCGGGTGGGCAGGCCCAGGCGGCGCAGGGGCGACAGCACCCAGGTCAGCACGGCGATCATGTCGGTCAGCCGCGTGGTCATGGTGACGAAGTTCGCCAGGGCCAGCGCCGCCAGCAGGCGCAGGGCGATGACGATGCCCGCCTGCGCCTGCCCGGTCAGCCCGTGCCACAGCGCGATCAGCAGCAGAAAGGGCCAGAGCATCCGCAGATGGCGCGCGCCCTGCCGCAGGAAGGCCGTGCCCGCCGACAGGTAAAGCGCGATGACGGCCAGGGTGGCCGCAGCCAGCACCGCGGGGCGGTCGGTCAGGAACAGCGCCACGGTCAGGGCCGACAGCGCCAGCAGCTTGGCCCCCGCCGGGATGCGGTGCGCCCAGGTCTCAACCGGCGAGATGAGCGAGATCATCGAGGCCCCCCCATTCCCGCATCTGCGCCTCGAACCGGGGCAGCACGGCATCCGGCGGGCCGTCGGCGATCAGCCGGCCCCCCTCCAGCCACAGGATCCGGTCGAAGCCGCGAAGCTGGCCGGGATCATGGGTGATCATCACCACCTGCGCCGCGATCCCGTCCAGATAGCGCATCAGCTGCAGCCGCGTCGGAATGTCGAGACCCGAGAACGGCTCGTCCATCACCACCACGCGCGGCCGCATCGCCAGCACCGCCATCAGGCACAACAGCTGCTTCTGCCCCTGCGACAGGCTGTGGGTCGCGGCGGGCGCCCAATGGCCCTTGCCGAAACGGTCCAGCATGGCCCGGGCGGCAGCCTCGGCCGCGCGCGGGCGTTGTCCCTGTTGGGTCAGGCCAAAGGCGATCTCCTCTAGGACCGTGGGGAAGATGATCTGGTGATCGGGGTTCTGGAAAATGATTCCCACCGTTGCCAGCGCCGCGCGTCGGTCGGCCGCCATATCGGCCCCATCGATCCGCGCCTGCCCCGCATCCGGCGCGACCAGTCCGGCGATCACCCGCGCCAGCGTGGTCTTGCCCGAGCCGTTGCGCCCGACAATGCCTACGCGCGGCTCCTCCAGCCGGGCCGAGACGCCCTGCAGCACCGGGCGGCCCGCCAGCGTCACGCCGATGTCGCGCAACTCCACGCCCGTCATCCGCCGGCGCCGTCCGGTTGTCGTCTGGATCGTGATGCCATCACCAAGCCCCTGCCCTTGGCCGCATCTGCCCGGAATGAGGCGCGGACGCAAGACGAAGGCTATTGATAGCTGCGCACCAAGGCCCCCGCGATCATCGACCAGCCGTCCACCGCCACGAAGAAGGCCAGCTTGAAAGGCAGGGACACCACCACCGGCGGCACCATCATCATGCCCATGGCCATCAGCACCGCCGAGACCACCAGGTCGATGATCAGGAAGGGCAGCGCGATCAGGAAGCCGATCTCGAAGGCGCGCTGGATTTCGGACAGCATGAAGGACGGGATCAGCACCGACAGCTGCCCGCTGCGGTCGCCCGTGCCCGGCGCGATCTCGGCCAGGCCCGCCAGCGTGTCGGGATCGGTGCGCGCGGCCATGAAGTCCTGAAAGGGCACGATGCCCCGCCGGATCGCCTCGCCCAGGGTGATGGTTCCGTCCTGCAGGGGGGCGCCCGCCACGGCCCAGGCCTCGCGCAGGACCGGGTCCATGATGAACCAGGTCAGGAACATCGCCAGGGCGACGATCAGCATGTTCGGGGGCGAGGATTGCAGCCCGATCGACTGGCGCAGGATCGACAGCACGGTGACGATGAAGGGAAAGCAGGTGATGGTGATGGCGATGCCTGGCGCCAGGGACAGCGCCGTCAGCGCACCCACCAGCAGGACCGCGTTCTGCCCCAGGCCTTGGCCCACCTGTTCGGCGATCTGGCCGAACTGATCCTGCGCCAGGGCGGCAGCCGGCAAGGCCGCCAGCGCCCCGGCAAGCGCCGCCTTGCGGATCATGCCGCGCCGGGGGCGGGCAGGATGCGCACGCAAAGCCGGTCCTCGGCCGTGCCGTCCGCCGTCAATTCGCCCCGCGCGATGACCTTGTCGCCTACGCAGATCTCGACCCCTTCGTCGATGGACTGGTCCAGCAGAAGGATGTCGTCGGGCCGCAGCGCGGAGAGTTGCGCGACGGTCTGGCGGGTGCGGCCAAGCCGCACGGTCACCTCGACCTGGATGGCGTCGGTGTCGATCAGGTGGTTCAATGCGTCCATGATGTCTCGTCCTCGTTCGATCGGGGTCCGTTGATTTCGGCGATCAGCGCGCGGATGCCCTCGGCCACGCGCGCCGGTTCCAGTTCGATCCGGCCGCCCTGCAGCGACAGGGCGATCCGCTCGGCTTCCGACTCGGTGACATCGATGCCCTCCAGCCCGCACTCGGCCAGGCAACGCTCCACCATGCCGCGCAGCGACGCCCCGCAGGCGATGGAAGCGCGCAGCGGCGGGGCCATGCGCGACAGGCGCAGCAATTCGGCGGTCAGCGCGGCCTCCAGGCGCCGCGATTCGGCCGCAGGGGCCAGGCAGTCGAGGATCTGCGCCAGGATCGGGGCCAGCGCCTCCACCGCCTCGCGGCGAAGGGCGGCCCGGCGCGCCTCGTCATCGGCCAGCGCCCGGGCCAGGCGGTCCAAGCCGGCATTCAGGGTGCGGACCTGTTCGTCCTGCTGGCGGGCCATGCCCTCGGCCAGCCCGTCGGCAAAGGCCTGGTCCAGCACCTCGCGGCTGAAGGTCAGGGCCGCGCCCTGCGCCGCCACCGCCGTGCTGAAGGATTCGAGTTTGAGGACTGCAAGGCTCAAAGGGCATTCTCCTTGTTGTCGATCCAGCCGGTCAGGATCTTGACGCTTTCGTCATGGCGTTCCTTCATCATGCCCCGCAGCCGGGCGACCGGGTCGGCGGGCGGCAGCGCCAATTGTTCGGGACCGCGCGGGGCGGCAGGCGGGACCAGGGGTTCCGGCACGGCCTCGGTCGCGGGCAGGACCGTGCCGGTCAGGGCGGGCGCGTCGAGCGCCGGGCGGCTGTCGTCCAGCATGAGGCGCGCGGCGCGGCCCTTGAGCACCGGGCGCAGCACCAGGAACACCACCGCCAGCGCAAAGAGGCCGATCATCCCGATCCGCGCCAGCCCGTTCACCTCCAGCCGGTCCAGCCAGCCGGGCGCGGCCGAGGTGCCGCCTTCGCCCAGGCCCGCGAAGGGCAGCGACTTGACGGTGATGAGATCGCCCCGCGCCTCGTCATAGCCCACGGCGGATGCCACCAGTTCGCGCAGCACGTCCAGTTCGGCCTGTTGGCGCGGCACCATCTGCACCTCGCCCTGGGCGTTCTCCTCGGGCACGCCGTTGACCAGCACGGCCACGGTCAGCCGCCGGGTCGATCCGGGCTGGCGCGACACCTCGCGGGTGGTGCGTGTCACCTCGTAATTGGCCTGCTGGCGGGTTTCCTGGCGGTTCGCCTCGGACTTGTCGCCCCCCGCCTGGTCCCCGTCCGGCAGGTTCGAAGCCGCCGTGACCGCCCCCGTGCCGGTCGAGTTGCTTTGGTCGGTGGTTTCCTCGGTCACCTGGGAAATCAGCGCGCGGCTGTCGGGGTCGAAGCGCTGTTCGGTCAGCATCTCGGTTTCCGTGACCACGTCCAGGTTCAGTTCGACGATGGCATTGCCGATGCCGACATGGGGTTCCAGGATGCGTTCGACATTACGCTTCATCTCGGCAGCGCGGTCGGCGCCTGCCTCGTCCTCGCCTGCGGCGACGATGCCGTTCCGGGTGTCGATCACCGTGACCGATTCGGGCGCCATGCCCGGCACGCCGGACGAGATCAGGTATTTCAGCGCCGCCGCCTGGTCCCGGCTGACGGCCTGGCCGTTCGTGCCGATGGTGACCGAGGCGCTGCCCTGCCCGTCGCGGCGGTATCCGCGCCCCGATTCGATCGCCAGGTGGACCCGCGCGGTCTTGACGTTGGGCAGGGCCAGAATGGTGCGGGCCAGCTCGCCCTCCTTGGCGCGCCAATAGGCGGCGTCGAACATCTGGGACGTGGTGCCGAAGCCCGACATCCCGTCCAGCAGTTCGTAACCCGCGCCCCCCACGGCGGGCAGGCCTTGTGCCGCCAGATCCATGCGCAGCTTGTCGCGGCTGGCGGCATCGACCCAGATCGAATCGCCCCTGACCTCGTAGGCCACGCCGGATCGTTCGATCCCAGCCACGACCTCGCCTGCCTGGGCGGCGTCCAGGCCCCCGTAAAGCAGGCTCATCGCCGGGCGGTTGGCCACCCAGGCAAAGCCCGCGATGGCCATGAATGTCGCCAGAAACGCCGCCACCAGGACGGCTTTCTGTTGAGAGCTTCGCTCGCTCCAATAGTCCTGCAATTTTTGCAAAACCGGCCCTTTCCGAATCAGCCTCGGGTTCCTGTCGTCCCGCAGTTGATGACATGGGCCGCGTTAAGATTTGGTTAGTCGCGGGGTGCTAATTCCGTCTTGTCACGACGGAGAATCACCATGACCGATGCGACCGCCAACCAGGCCCTCGACCCGCCCGCCAAGGGGTCGGGCAAGAAGAAGCTGATCCCGATCCTGGCCGCAGTTCTGCTGGCGGGGGGCGGCTTCGCCTCGACCTATCTGGGGCTGTGGTCGCCCGCGGCGATGCTGGCGCCCAAGGAGGAAGCGCATGCCGCCCCCACGGTGATCTTCGTGACCGTGCCGACCATCGAGTTGAACATCCCCGGCGGGTCGGGCCGCAGCCTGGTCCTGGCCGCCAGCCTGGAAACCGACGGCGCCCACCAGGCCGAGGTCAGGCACCTGATGCCGCGCATCCTGGACACGTTCACCGGCTTTCTGTCGGACATCGACCCTGCCGCCTATGACAAGCGCGGCGTCCTCGAAATCATCCGGGCCGAGCTTCTTGCCCGCACCCGCTATGTCCTTGGCGAAACCGCCGTCAAGGATCTGCTGATCACGGAGTTTCGCTTCAAATGACCCTGGAACACGTCTTTCAAGCCGCGCTGCTGGTGGCCTCGCTGGGCCTTGGCGCCTTTTGCCTGATCCTGTCGCGCCGCCTGCGCAGGCTCAACGATCTGGAAACCGGCCTGGGCGGCGCCATTGCCGTGATGGCGTCCGAGGTGGACCGGCTGGACCGCGCCATCCGCGACGCCAAGGCCGAGGCGACGGCGGCGGGCCAGGCCCTGTCGGCGGAAATCGCGGCGGCGCGCAAGGAACGCGCGCTGTGGGATCTGCGCCAGAAGATCACCCAGGCCCAAGGCACCGTCGCGCCCCCTGCCCAGGTTCTGCCCCTGCGCCGGCTGCGCAAGCGTGTGGTGAACGGCGATGCGTAGGTCCATGCTGACCGCGCTGACGCTGGCCTTCGCGGTGCCCGCGGGCGCGGCGATCTGGCAGGGCGGGGATCTGTCGCGCTTCTTCGCGGCGTCCGCCAGTTCGGGCGACCTGCTGCAAGGCTGCACCGACGTTCCCGAAGCCGTGGCGCTTGCGACCGAGCTGCGCGACCGCGCCCTGCGGATCGAGCGGTACATGGAGGCGCTGGACACCCGCAAGGCCGAGCTTGCCACCGCCGAGGCCGCCCTGAAAGCCCGCGCCACCGAACTGCGCCAGCAGAAATCCGGGATCCAGTCGCGCCGCGACGGCGCGGCCCAGGCCGTGCGCGAGGACATCGACCGCCTGGTCGCGGTGTACGACCAGATGAAGCCCGCCGAGGCCGCCGCCGTCCTGACCAACCTGCCCCCCGATTTCGCGGCCGAAATCCTGATGCGCGTCCAGCCCGAAACCGGCGCCCGCATCATCGCGGTGGTCGAGCCGCGCCAGGCCGCCCTGCTGACCGCCCAGATGGGCGCGCGCAGCGTCCAGAACGATTAGGAGAATCCCATGTTCGGCATCGTCGGCATCGTCGTCACCTTCGCCATGGTCTTTGGCGGCTATATCCTGGCCGGGGGCAAGATGGGGGTGATCACGCATTCGCTGCCCTTCGAGATGATGATGATCGGGGGCGCGGCCGTCGGGTCCTATCTGCTGACCAACGACAGCCACACGCTGAAACACACGCTGGGCGGCATCATCCAGGCCTTCAAGGGCGCCAAGTGGACCGAATCCGACCACCAGGACGTGCTGTGCCTGATGTTCCAGCTGCTCAAGATCGCGCGCGAGAACCCCGTCGCGCTGGAACAGCATATCGAGAACCCCGCCGAGTCGCCGATCTTCGGGGCCTATCCGCGCCTTCTGGCCGATCATGACGTGGTGTCGCTGATCGCCGACACGCTGCGCTCGGCCAGCCTGAACTATGACGATCCCTACCAGGTCGAGGAGATCCTGGCCCGCCGCCTTGCCGGCCTGCGCGAGGATTCGATGCACGTTCCCCATGCGTTGCAGAACATGGCCGACGCCCTGCCCGCGCTTGGCATCGTCGCGGCGGTCCTGGGCGTCATCAAGACCATGAGCGCCATCGACCAGCCGCCCGCCGTGTTGGGGGGCATGATCGGCGGCGCCCTGGTCGGCACCTTCCTGGGCGTCTTCCTGGCCTATGGCTTCGTCGCGCCCCTGGCAGGCAGGCTGAGCGGGGTGATCAAGCAGGATCTGGCCTTTTTCGATGTCATCAAGTCGGTGCTGATCGCGGGCCTGCACCAGCACGCCACCAACCTGTGCGTCGAGGTCGGGCGCCAGGCGGTTCCCGACCATGTCCGCCCCAGCTTCAACACGCTGGAAGCCGCGCTTCGCGACCTCAAGAAGGCCGCGTGATGATCGGGGCGCTGGTGATGGTGATGGGTCTCGCGACCTCTGCCTCGGCCGATCCGGCCCTGCTTCCCGACGCCGCCGCCCTGGCCGACGAGGCGACGGGCTGGCTGCTGGAGGGCGAGGCCCTGCCCGCCGATTACCGCACCCGGCTGATGCGGATGCCGCCCGAGGCGCGTCTGCAGGCGCTGGTCTTCCTGCGCAGGGCCGGCCTGCTGACGACGGACCCTTGGGCGCTGTCCGACGTGCTGGACCCCGCGCCCGCTGACGCAGGTGACAAATGACTGCCGCCGCCGCCCGGTTGAAATCGCTCGACGCCTCGGTCCTCGTGACCGGGGGGCTGGTGCTGATCGTCATGTCCATGGTGATCCCGCTGCCGCCCGCGATCCTCGACTTCGGATTCGCGCTGTCCATCGCGGCGGCCACCCTGATCCTGGTCATGGCCTCGCTGGTGGACCGGCCGACCGATTTCCAGGCCTTTCCGATGCTGCTGCTGGTGACGCTGGTGATCCGGCTGTCGCTGAACGTGTCGTCCACCCGGTTAATCCTGACCCAGGGCCACACCGGCACGGATGCCGCGGGCCACATCATCAGCGGTTTCGCAAGCTTCGTCGCGGGCGGATCGCTGATGGTGGGGCTGACGGTCTTTGCCGTCATCTCGATCGTGAACTTCGTGGTCATCACCAAAGGCTCGGGCCGCATGGCCGAGGTCGCGGCCCGATTCGCCCTGGACTCGCTGCCGGGCAAGCAACTGGCCATCGACGCGGATCTGAACGCGGGCGCCATCGACCACCAGGAAGCCAAGACCCGCCGCCTGCGCGACCAGCAGGAGATCAACTTCTTCGGCTCGCTGGACGGGGCCTCGAAATTCGTCAAGGGCGACGCGGTGGCGGGCATCGTCATCACGCTGGTCAACCTGCTGGTGGGCCTGGGCATCGGCATCGTGGCCCACGGAATGCCCGTGGGCGAGGCGATGGCCACCTATTCCCACCTGACCATCGGCGACGGGCTGGTGGGCCAGATTCCCGCCGTGATCACCTCGATGGCGGCGGCCCTTCTGTTGACGCGCGGGGGGGCGACCGACACGACCACGCGGATGCTGTCCACCCAGCTGATCCGGGGCTGGCAGCCCGCCGCCGTGGTCGCGGCCGCGATGCTGCTGATGTCCTTCGTGCCGGGGATGCCGCGCCTGCTGTTCCTGGCCATCGCGGCCGCCCTGGCCTTTGGCGGCTGGCGGCTTTACCGGCGCGGCACCCTCGCCCCCGCCCTGTCCGAGATCAAGCCCGAGGCCGCCGCCCCCCGCCCCGCCGCCCGCATCGGCGACGTGCTGGACACCGACGAGATCAGCGTCGAGATCGGCACCGATCTGGTGCTGATCGCGCTGGACCAGGCGCGCGGCCTGGGCAGCCGGATCACCAACCTGCGCATCCACATCGCCCGCGCCTATGGCCTGATCCTGCCCGACGTGCGCATCACCGACACCGACGACCTGCATCCGGGCGACTACCAGATCCGCATCCACGGCGTGGTGCGCGGGCGCGGCAGCCTGCGGCCCGGCGCGATCCTGGCGCTTGGTCCCGATCCCGTGCTGCAAGGCCTGACGGGCGATGCGGTGCGCGAACCGGTTTACCTCAGCCCCGCCCGCTGGATCGACCGCAACGCCCAAGAGGATGCCGCGACCCGGGGCGCCACAGTCGTGACCCCCATGGAGGTCCTGTCCACCCACCTGATGGAGGTCGTGAAGGCCAACCTTTCGTCGCTGCTGACCCTTGGCGCGATGCAGCGCCAGATCGAGGAGTTGAAGACCCTGTCCGACAGCGCGCGGGCCGAACGCAACCGGCGCTATTTCGACGGCATGATCCCCGACAAGGTCTCGCCCGAGATGCTGCTGGCGGTGCTGCGCGCGCTCTTGGACGAGAAGGTCTCGATCCGCAACCTGCCGCTGATCGTGGACGCCATGGCCGAATTCCGCGGCATCGATTCGGTCGAGACGGTCTATGAACTGGTCCGCAAGCGGCTGCGCGGCCAGATCACCCAGCAATACGGCGACCCTTCGGGCGGGATCTCGGCCCTGCAACTGCATCCGGGGTGGGAGGCCGAATTCGTGCGCGCCGATGCCGAAACCGGCCGCGCGGGCGGCGGCGCCATGACCCCCGCCCTGTCGCGCAAGCTGCTGGAGGCCGCGCGCCGCGCGATTGCGGCGGCCGAACCGGCGATCCAGACCGTGCTGGTCGTCCCCGATCATCGGCGGCGGATGCTGCGCGCGGTCCTGGGGTCGAACGGCATCGCCTTGCCGGTCCTGGGGCTGGAGGAGATCGACCCCGGCGCGGAACTGCGCCTTGTCGGCACCATCGAGGTCGGCTGATGGGGGACATGCTTGCCCAGCTGCTGCCGGGGTTCAACTGGACATGGGTGCTGGTCTATCTGCGCGTGCAGGCCCTGGTGCTGGTCCTGCCGGGATTGGGCGAACGCGTGATCCCCGTCCGCGTCCGCGCCGCCGCCGCGCTGGCGGTCACGCCGATGCTGGCGGGGCTGGTCACGCCCATGGCCGCGCCCGGGGACACGCCGGGGATCCTGGCCCAGGCGGCGGGGGAACTGGTGATCGGGCTGGCCGCCGGGACGGGCCTGCGGCTGCTGGCGCTGTCGCTGGACATCGCGACCTCGGCCATCGCGGCCACGACCTCGCTGTCGCAACTGGTGGGCGGCCAGAACGAGGCCGCGCCCCATCCCATCGGCAACCTGATCCACCTGGCCGGGATCGCGGTGCTGATGGTGCTGGGCCTGCCGGTGATGCTGGTGCAGCTGATGGCCGACAGTTTCGCGATCTGGCCCCCCGGCGGCTGGCCTGACGCGGACGGCCTGGCGACCGAGGCGATCCGCCTTGTCGCGCGCAGCTTCTGGATCGCCATGCTGCTGGCCGCGCCCTTCACGCTGGGCGGCTTCATGTTCCAGGCGCTGTCGGGCGTCGTCAACCGCGTCATGCCCGCCCTGCCGGTGATCTTCATCGGCTCGCCCGCCGCGATCATGCTGGCGCTGGCGGCGTTGGCTCTGCTGGCGCCGGTGCTGGTCGCGCTGTGGGCCGATGCCGTCCTGGGCTACATGCTGCCGGGGGCGCCATGAGCGAGGAGAACGACGACAAGCCCTTCGAGGCCTCGGACCAGAAGCTGCGCAAGGCGCGCGAGAAGGGCGACATCCCCCGGTCGGCCGAACTGAATGTCGCGGCCATGTATGGGGGCGCCTGGCTGGCCTTCGCGGTCGGCGCGGGCGTTGCGGTCAAGGCCTGGCTGGCGATGGCCGCGCGCGCCTTGGGATCGGAAGGCTGGACGCCGGGCACCACCGGGGCGGTGGCCGCAGCCCTGGGCCACTTTGCGGGTTGGGCGGTGCTGGCCTTGGCAACGGTGCCCGCGCTGGTGATCGTGGTGGCGCTGATCGGCGGGCGCGGGCTGGTCTTTGCGCCGCAAAAGCTGGCCTTCGACCTGAACCGGATCAACCCGATGAAGACCGCCGCGCAGAAATTCGGCAAGTCGGGACTGGTGAACTTTGCCATCTCGCTGGGCAAGGTGGCGCTGGTCTGCGCGGGCGGCTGGTTCCTGTTCCGCAACCTGCTGGGCCATCTGGCGGCAAGCCCGCTGGCGGAGGACCGCTGGATCGCCGATCTGGGCGTGCTGCTGGGGCGGGTGCTGGCCCTGGCGCTGGCGATCTCGGTCCTGTTCGCGGGGCTGGACATGGGCTGGCAATGGTTCGACCACCGCCGCAAGAACCGCATGACCCGCAAGGAAATGGAGGACGAATACAAGGACTCGGAAGGCGATCCGCATTTCAAGGCCGCCCGCCGCCAGCGCGCCGTGGACATCGCCACCAGGCAGATGCTGGCCGATGTCGCCCGCGCCGACGTGGTGATCGTGAACCCCACCCATTACGCCGTGGCCCTGGAATGGAAGCGCGGCAGCGGGCGCGCGCCGGTGTGCCTGGCCAAGGGCACGGACGAGGTCGCGGCCCGGATCCGCGAACGCGCCCGGGAAAACCGCGTGCCGATCTTCCCGGACCCGCCAAGCGCCCGCGCGATCCATGCCACGGTCGAGGTGGGCCAGGAAATCCGCCGCGAGCAGTTCGCCGCCGTCGCCGCCGCGATCCGATTCGCCGAAAAGATGCGCGAAAAGGCGAGGGCCGGATGGTGAGGGCCGGATGACAAGGGAAAGCGACAAGCTGGCGCAGCTGGAACGCATCGCCCGTATCAAGGCGGAACGGGAACTGAAGCGTTTCGCCGCCTTCAGCCTGCACATGACCCGGGCGCAAGATCACGCGGGCGCCATGCGCGCCGCGCTGGACCAGAGCTACCGCAGCACCGCCCCCCTGTCGGTGGCCGAGGCGCGCATCGCCAATGCCCAGGCCGGCCGCAGCGCGCGCGAGTTGCGCCAGGCCGAGGCCGAGGTCGCGCGGATGTTGCCGCGCTTCGACGCCGCCCGCCGCGACGCCGCGCGCGAATTCGGCCGGGCCGAGGTGCTGCTGAGCCTGTCGGCCCTCCGCCGCGCGGATGAAAAGGCGCCGAGGTATTGAAACCTTCGTGACCGTGGGGTGGAACCCCACCCTGTGGGCGGTCCTGCGAGGGTAAGGTTCCACCCCGCCGCCGGAATCATGGTGCCGGCCAGGCGCCGCCTGCCCGGGAAGGCGGTATCGCTTGCAACCGCCTGGGGGAAAGGACAGCACCCGCCCGTTGCGCAAGGGTTTGCCGATCTGCCCGTCCCGCGCCCGGGGATGCCGGCGGCGCGTAGGGTGGGGTTCCACCCCACCATCCTGCGCATCGTGTGAAGTTCGTCGGCAACACGCGGGTCCGACCCTTGGGCCGGGACGCGCGGATGGCGGGGTCATGTCCGGCGAAGGCCCTTGCCCGATCACGCGTCAGGGTTCCGGGGCCGTCAGGGATCCCAGGTCGATGTCCACCCAGACCAGCCGATGCTCTGATGCGGCCTCGACCACTGCTGCCAGCGGATCGCCCGGCGCGGGCCAGATCACGCCGCTGCCGGTGACGCGCAACCCCTTGGCGGGCAGCACGTAATCAACCCGCAGGTTGCCGGGTCCGGCGGGATCGAAGACTCCGGTATCCAGCGCCGGATCGCCCCGATGCGTGGCATTCACCCCGGTCTGTTCCGGCTGGAACGCCCCCCTGGGCTGCGGATCTTGCGCGTGGTCCAGCAGCGCCGCCATGGCCTCGGGCCGCCCCTCGCCATCCACCGGATCCAGGTTCGGGGTGCCCGCCAGCACGAAGGGCGCGGGGGGCAGGTGGTGCAGCCAGAAGGCGGCCTCGTCATGGTTGCGGCGGCCGTTCCGATCCTCGGGACCGTCGAAGACCGGGGGCGTGGCCGACCAGGCCAGCAGGTGCAGCGCCCCCCGCCCGGTCAGCACCGGCACGTCCCAATGCGCGGTCGAGGACAGGCGCTGGATTTCGGCCACCTCGGGCGGCAAGCGCGGCATCAGGGTGCCCGGCAGGTCGCGCCACAGGACCGCCGAATGATCCGTCACGGTTCCCAAGGGCAGGCGCGACAGGATCGCCATGCCGTTCTGCCCGGAAAACTGCCCGAAGCCCTGCGCGTCGTCGGCCCCGCCCGCGCGCCCGTCGCCGTTCCCGTCCAGCCCGGTGGGCCAGCCGCTGTTCGGGCGGGCGGCAAAGCGGTGCGGCATGGGGTGGCCCGCCTGCTCCAGCACCGCCGCGAAGGCGGCAAGCGCCAGCCCGTCGCCGTCCCAGTCGAACCCGGTCAGCACGATCACGTCGGGCGCGGCGGCGGCGATCACCTGGGCGGCCGCCAGCACCTGCGGATCGGCCCGGCGGATGTCGCGCAGCAGAAGGCCCGGCCCCTTGCGCGTCAGGCCTGGGTCATAGGCCGCCACCCGCAGATCCTGCGCCACGACGCCGGTGGCAAGAAAGGCCGTCATGATCCAGGCAAAGGCTCGCATCCCGCAGGAATTGCACGGGCCGCGCGCCGTGCCAAGGGGCCTCGGCAGGTGGACGGTCCGGTCCCGGGTCGCGGGCGATCATGAAAATCGCGCCCCCCGGTCCAGGCGGAACCAAGACGGCAACGCTGAAAACCGCGCCACCGGAACGCCGTCATCCGCGTTTCACGATCCCGGGCCAGGCTGATCGCCGGATCCGGCACAGGCCGATGCTGCCTTGGGCGGTGCAGCGCGGCCTTTCAATCCACGCCCCTTGCAGGAGAGACTGACATGGCGATCTATCGCGGAAACGACGGCGACAACCGCTATAGCGGCACAAGCGTGGCGGACCTGATCTATGGCCGGTCGGGCGATGACCGGCTGCGCGGCAACGGCGGCAACGACACCATCGACGGCGGCGAGGGCAACGATGTCCTGGAAGGCGGGCGCGGCAACAACGTCATCTGGGGCGCTTCGGGCAACGACGCCATCTGGGCGCGCGAGGGCAATGACCGCGTCAATGCGGGCGAGGGCAACGACGCGGTCTTCGCGGGCGCCGGCAACAACGCCGTCACCGGGGGCGAGGGCAACGATGTCGCCATCACCGGGGGCGGGCGCGACACCATCGACGGGGGCGAAGGCAACGACCGCATGATCTCGGGGGCGAGCCATGACATCCTGCGCGGCGGCGAGGGCGACGACGTGATGATCGCCCAGTCCGGCAACGACATCCTGATCGCCGGCGAGGGCGACGACGTGCTGAACGGCGGCGCGGGCCGCGACCTTCTGTCGGGGGGCGAGGGGTCCGACCGCTTCGTCTTCAACGGCGGGATCGACCGGATCCGCGATTTCGAGAACGGCGACGACGACATCGACCTGTCCTATTTCGCCCGCTTCGACAGCTTTGCCAGCATCCGCGCCGCCGCCAGCCAGATCGGAACCGATGTCGTCATCCGCGTCGGCGCCAACGCCCTGGTGATCGAGGACACGCGCCTGAACCAGTTGGACGGCGACGACTTCATCTGGTGACGCAAGGGACCGGGCCGCAGCGGGCGGCCCGGTCATTCCGATGGCAGGACTGCGACAGTTCCTTGCAATCGGGCGGCAAGGGACCGCCGAAGATCGCGCCCGCACTTGCAATCGCGCCAGAAGCCGACATGTGATGCCGCGCAGATGCCAGCCACCCCGGGTTCCCATGTCCACCGACCGTTTCCACCGCCGTCACCTGTTGCAAGCCGCCCTGGGCGGCGGGGCCTTCTTCCTGCTGCCGCATCTGGCCAGGGCGCAAGGCGCGGCGGGCGAAAGCCGGCCCTTCTCGTTCGACGGGCTTCGGGACATGGCCCGCGACATGGCGGCCCGGCCCCATGCCCCCCAGGAAATCGCCGATCCCGAGATCCTCGACCAGGTGGACTATGACCGCCACAACCAGGTCCGCTTCCGGGCCGACCGCAGCCTGTGGCGCGGCCAGGGCGACATCTCGCCCGTGCAGGCCTTTTTCCCCGGCATGTATTTCCGCAATCCGGTGCGGATTTACACCGTCCAGGACGGCATGGCGACCGAGGTGCCGTTCTCGCTCGACCTGTTCGACATCCCCGAAGGCAACCCGGCCCGGCAACTGACCCGCACCAGGGGCTTCGCGGGCTTCCGTGTCCAGGACGCGCGCACCGAGATCGACTGGATGGCCTTCCTGGGCGCGTCCTATTGGCGAACGTCCGGTTACAGCGGGCAGTTCGGCCTGTCCGCGCGGGGCCTTGCCATCGACACCGCGATCCCGAACGGCCCCGAGGAATTCCCGCTGTTCACCCATTTCTGGCTGGAACCGGCGGAAAACGGGGATCTCACCACCTATGCGCTCTTGGACAGCCCGCGCGCGACCGGCGCCTATCGCATCGAATCAAGGCGCGGCGCTGGCGTGTCGCAGGACATCACCGCCACCGTCTTTTTGCGCGACGCGGTGGACCGGCTGGGGATCGCGCCGCTGACCTCGATGTTCTGGTTCGGCAAGAACACGCCCCATGTCGCCCCCGACTGGCGCCCCGAGGTGCATGATTCCGACGGGCTGGAGATCCTGGCGGGCAATGGCGAACGCATCTGGCGGCCCCTGAACAACCCGCCGGGGACGATGGTGAACAGCTTTGCCTCGCCCTCGGTCAAGGGCTTCGGGCTGATGCAGCGGGAACGGGACTTCGCGCAGTACCAGGACGACGGCGTCTTTTACGACCGCCGGGCCAGCGCCTGGATCACGCCCCGGGGCGATTGGGGCGACGGTGCCGTGGTGCTGACGGAACTGCGCACGGACGACGAGATCCACGACAACATCGTGGCCTTCTGGCAGCCCGCCGGGCCGACCGCCAAGGGCCAGAGCCACGATTTCGCCTATCGGCTGGACTGGGTGCGCGACAACCCGGCCGTCAGCCCGATCGCCCATTTCACCGCCACCCGCATCGGCGCGGGCGGGGTGCCCGGCCAGCCGCGCCCCAAGGGCGTGGTCAAGATCGTCTGCGATTTCAGGGGGCCGAACCTGACGGGCCTTGGCCGAGAGGACGGGCTGGCCCTGTCGGTGTCCACCGCGCAGGCGCAGGTGTCGAACACCGCGGTCTATCCCGTGGTGGGCACGGATAGCTGGCGGGCGCTGTTCGACCTGTCCTTCGCGGAAACCGACACGGCCCCCATCGACCTGCGCGCCTATGTCGATCATGGCGGCACGGCGATGACGGAAACGCTGATCCTGCAACTGTTCCCGTCGCAGCTTCGCACGCTGCTGGCGCGCACCCCCTGACCGAATCGCCCGTAGGGTGCGTGCTCGCACGCACCGTCGTGTTGCCCTTGAAGGTGCGTGCGAGCACGCACCCTACGGGCGATAAAGATCCTTGTATCGGTCGCGCAGCAGGTTCTTCTGCACCTTGCCCATGGTGTTGCGCGGCAACTCGTCCACGAACAGCACGCGCTTGGGCTGCTTGAACCGGGCCAGCCGGCCGTCGAGCGCCGACAGAACGGCGGCTTCCGAAAGGCCGGCATCGGCGGGCACCACGACCGCCGTCACGCCCTCGCCAAGATCGCGATGCGGCAACCCGATCACGGCGGATTCGGTCACGCCGGGCAGGGCGTCGATTTCCGTCTCGATTTCCTTGGGATAAACGTTGTAGCCGCCGGTGATGATCAGATCCTTGCCGCGCCCGACGATGTGCAGGTATCCGCGATCATCGAATTTCCCCAGGTCGCCGGTGATGAAGAACCCGTTTCCGCGCAACTCGGCGGCGGTCTTTTCCGGCATCTGCCAGTATCCCTTGAAGACGTTCGGCCCGCGCACCTCGATCATGCCGATCTGGCCCCCGGGCAGTTCCGCGCCGGTTTCGGGATCGGTCACGATGATCTCGACCCCCGGCAGGGGCAGGCCCACGGTGCCCGCGATCCGGTCGCCGTCATGGGGGTTCGAGGCGTTCATGTTGGTTTCCGTCATGCCGTAGCGTTCCAGGATCGCGTGGCCGGTGCGGGCCTGCCATTCGCGATGCGTTTCCGCCAGCAAGGGCGCGGACCCGGAAATGAACAGCCGCATGTGGGCGGTCGTGTCGCGGTTCAGACGGTCGTCCTGAAGCAGCCGGACATAGAAGGTCGGCACCCCCATCAGCACGGTCGCCCGGTCCATCAGGGCGATGATCCGGTCGGGGTCGAATTTCGGCAGGAAGATCATCGACGCGCCGGAAAACAGCGTCACGTTTGTCGCCACGAACAGGCCATGGGTGTGAAAGATCGGCAAGGCGTGGATCAGCACGTCACCCGCCCCATAGCGCCAGGCATCCCGCAGCGCGTCGGTGTTCGACACGAGGTTGCCATGGGTCAGCATCGCGCCCTTGGACCGCCCCGTCGTCCCCGAGGTATAGAGCAGCGCCGCCAGGTCATCGGCCTCGCGCGGGACGGTCGCGAAATCGGGCGCGGCGTCGGTGGCGGCATCCGTCAGGCTGCCCTGCCCGTCCGCGTCCAGCGTCACGATCCGCGCCCCCGCCCGCCCCGCCGCATCCTCCAGCGCATCCGCCCGCGCGGGGTCGCAGACGAACACCGCGGGTGTGGCGTCGCCGATGAAATAGTCGATCTCGCCGGGCGTATAGCCGGTGTTCAGCGGCAGGAAGACCGCCCCCGCGCGCGCGGTGGCCAGATAAAGGATGATCGCTTCCACCGACTTTTCCACCTGCGCCGCCACCCGGTCGCCGGGCTTGACGCCCAGGGACACCAGCGCATTGGCCATCCGCCCCGTCCGCGCGACCAGATCGCCATAGCTGATCGCCTCGCCCCCGGCGGTCTCGATGGCGGTGGCTTGGGCGTCGGCGATGCCGGTTTCCAGGATGTCGAAGAGGTTGGCGGTCATGGCTTTTCCTTCGGGGTCAAGGCGGGCAGGTGGCGGCGCACGGCGTCGGATGCGGCGATCTCGGTGCGTTCGGCGAAGGCTTCGTGGTTCGCCTCGATCCGGCCGGGGTCATACAGGTAATTGACCATCAGCCCGTGCGATTGCTTCAACCCGTTGGCCGAGACATCCCCCCCGAAATTCAGTCGTTCCAGGCAGGCCCCGTTGCCCAGGTGGAAGCGCGCGACGGGATCGACCGCCCGGCCCTTGGCGTCGCGGGCGCGCAGGAAATAGACCGCGGCCGCCGTCAGCAGCGGCTCGCGCAGCGCCTGCGCGGCGTCAGGGTCCACATGCCAGCCGGGCTGGTCCAAGGGCTTCAAGGCCGCGCGCAACTCGTCGTCCAGCATGTCGCCCCCTTCCCGCGCCTGCGCCAGCCAGGCGGCAAAGCCCGGCACCGGGGACAGGGTGACGAAGGTCCGGATGTTCGGCAGTTCGGACTTCAGTTCCTCGACCACCTGCTTGATCAGGAAATTGCCGAAGGACACCCCCGCCAGTCCCCGCTGCGTGTTCGAGATGGAATAGAACACCGCCGTGCCGGCCCGGTCCGCGTCGATGGGGGTGCGGTCCAGATCCAGCAGCGGCGCCACCGTGTCGGGCATGGCCCGGGTCAGCGCGACCTCGACGAAGATCAGCGGCTCGTCCACCAGTTGCGGGTGGAAAAAGCCATAGCAGCGCCGGTCGGTGGGTTGCAGGCGGCCCCGAAGATCGTCCCAGTTCCGGATGGCATGGACGGCCTCGTACCGGATGATCTTTTCCAGGATCGCGGCCGGGGTGTTCCAGTCGATATGGCGCAGCACAAGAAAGCCCCGGTTGAACCAGGACGCGAACAGATGCGCGAAATCGCTGTCCACCCGGCGCAGGCCGGGGTTGTCGCGAAGGTGGCCCAGCAGTTCCTCGCGCATCCGCACCAGGGCCGCCGTGCCGCCGGGGGCAAGGTTCAGGCGGCGGAACAGTTCCTGGCGGCGGGGTTCGGCGGCGGTGTGCAGCGCCTCGATGGCCTCGACCGAGCCGGGCTGCGCCTGGATGGCCGCAAGCGCCTGGCCCACCGCCCCGGGATCGGGACCGAAGCGGTCGGCCAACGCCAGCAGAAATTCCAGGCGCTTCGCTTCGTCCGCTTCCTCGAAGGCCGTGACCAGGGCGCGGGCCAGGGCCACGCCCGAGGCCTCGCCCCGGCGCGACAGCAGCAGCTCGGCCATCTGCGGCAGGCCGGGCGGGGCCGTCACCCGTCCCGCCCCATCGCGCCAGCGCAGCAGGGCGCGGCCCCGGTCGGTCAGCATGTCGAACAGGTCGCCAAAGCGGCTTGGGCGGGGGGTCTGCACGGTCCGGGTCACGTGTCGTCTCCTTTGCAAGGGGGTGCCGCCGGATCTTCACGGCAGCACGATCCGCCTCCACCCGAATCCTCGCCTCATCGGCGTCATAGGCCAAGGCCGATCTGATGTCCGCTTGCCGTTCCCGTCCGCACCCTTGTTCAGACCTCGTCCCGGCCTGACGCCAGGATGCACAGCAGCGTGATCACCGCCGCCGCCCCCATGTAGTAGCCCACATGGGTCAGGCCATAGGTTTGCTGCAACCAGGTCGCGGCGTAAGGCGCGAGCGAGGCCCCGAAGATCCCCGCGAAGTTGAAGGTGATCGACGATCCGGTATAGCGCACCCGCGTCGGGAAGGGCGCGGCCAGGGCGGCGCCGATCACGCCATAGGTCAGGCCCATCAGGAACATGCCCACCGTCACGAACAGGTAAAGGCCGCCCTGCCCCCCGCCCATCAGCGGCGCGAGGGCGAACGAGAAGCCGCCGATCAGCACCGTGACGACGATCAGGAAGGGCCGCCGCCCGACCGCATCGGCCACCTTGCCCGCCAGCGGGATCGCCACCCCGAACACGACCGAGCCATAGATCTGCATCAGCAGCGCGTCGGTGAAGGCGATCTGGCGCACCTTGACGTTAAAGGACAACAGCCAGGCCGAGCAGATGTAGAACAGCACAAAGGTCACCAAGGCCACGAAGGTGCCCAGGAACAGGCTGCGCTTGTGGTTGCGGAACAGTTCGACCACGGGAACCGAGACGCGTTCCTCCTTCTTCACGGCTTCGGCGAATTCGGGGGTCTCGGTGATCGACAGGCGGACCCACAGGCCCATGACGATCAGGACGATCGAAGCCAGGAAGGGCAGCCGCCAGCCCCAGGCCAAGAGGTCGTCCTGGGACATGAAATGCAGAAGCACCCAGAAGAAGCCCGAGGACAGGAACAGCCCCACCGGCGCGCCAAGCTGCGGGAACATGCCGTACCAGCTGCGCTTGCCCTCGGGCGCGTTCTCGGTCGCCAGCAGCACCGCCCCGCCCCATTCGCCGCCGAGGCCAAAGCCCTGCCCGAACCGGCACAGCGCCAGCAGCGTGGGCGCGGCCACGCCGATCCGGGCATAGGTCGGCAGCAGGCCGATCGCGACGGTGGAAATCCCCATGGTCAGCAGCGCCGCGACCAGCGTGGCCTTGCGCCCGATCCGGTCGCCGAAATGGCCGAACACGACCGCGCCGAAGGGCCGGGCGAAGAAGGCGATGGAAAAGGTCGCGAAGGACGCCAGCAGCGCGGTTGTCGCGTCCGAGGCCGGGAAGAACAGGGTCGGAAAGACCAGCACGGCGGCCGTCGCATAGACGTAGAAGTCGAAGAACTCGATCGTCGTGCCGATCAGGCTGGCCAGCAGCACCCGGGCGGGGGAATTGGCAGGAACGTCGGCGCGCGCCGTTGCGGGCGCGGAAATCGTCTGATCGGTCATCGTTCATTGATCCGCTTGTTGGAAAAAGGCCCGGTATCGCGGAAGATGCCGGTGCGGGGCCTGCGCTAGCGCAAACCATGCGCAAGGGGAATGCCAGACATGCCGAAAATTGCGCGGACATGGCAGGTTTGCAGCCAGAGATTACCTGCGGGGCGGCGCCTGCCCCGTCATGGGGCTGATCAGCCGCGGCCTTCCGCCTCGGACAGCTTCCGAAGGATGTCGTGGACCTGATAGGGCTTGGTGGCGACGGGCACGTCCGAGAATCCGGCGGGCAGGTCGAAGTCGCTGCCATAGCCGGTGGCGAAGACGAAGGGGATGCCCCGGCCCCGCAGCCGTTCCGCGACGGGCAGCGAGGTTTCATCGGCCAGGTTGACATCCAGCACGGCCAGGTCGGGCGGATCGTGGTCGATCATTTCCAGCGCCGCCTCGACCGAGGCCGCGCGGCCGCTCACCTCCAGCCCGTGGTCCTGCAACTCGGCTTCCAGGGACAGGGCGATCAGGGTCTGGTCCTCGACCAGCAGCACGCGGCGGCCGGGCCGCGGCGCAGCGGTGGCCGGCGCGGCGCGGTCCGCGTGCGGGGCGGCCGGGACCCCCGCATGGCGGACGAAGCGGGCGGGCAGCATGAAGCGGGCGGCCACGCCGGTCGGGCGGAACGCGATCCGGCTTTCGCCGCCCAGGTCGAAGGGCAGCGATTGTTCCACCAGGGCCGAACCGAAGCCCGACCGGGCCGGCGGGACCAGCCCTTCCAGCCCGTCCTCGGTCCAGTCGATGTGGCAGTTGCCCGCGTCATCGACATGCCAGGCAACGGACAGATGCCCGCTGGCCCGCGACAGCGCGCCGTATTTGGCGGCATTGGTCGCCATCTCGTGCAGGATCAGCGCCATGACGGAAAAGGCGCGTCCGTCCAGCGCCACCGCGGGACCGTCCAGGCGGATGGCCCGCCCCTCGCCGGCATAGGGGCCAAGTTCGGCTGCCAGAAGATCGCCCAGAAGCCCGGTCTCGTCGTCGTCGCGGACGATCTGGTCATGGGCATAGGCCAGCGCCTGGATGCGGCCGCGCAACGATCCGGCAAAGCCCTGCAGCGTCTCGCCCTCGGGGGGCTTGCGGTTGACCAGCGACTGGATGATGGCCAGGATGTTCTTGACCCGGTGATTCAGTTCGCGGTTCAGGACGCGCTGGCGCACCTCGGCGCGAGAGCGTTCGTCGGCCAGGACCTCGCTGTTGAACAGCAGCACCTCGGTCACGGCGATGCGCAGGGCCTCGGCAAAGCGGCAATCGGCCTCGGACCAGGGGTGGCACTTGTCGCGAACGGTTTCCTTCCAGATCGCGAAGCTCTTGCGCGGGGTCAGGCGGTCGCCCAAGGGACCGGTCTCGTAGGTCTTGTTCGGATCGCCGCCCCAGTCCAGCGTCTGCACGGCTTCCTTGCGGAAATAGAACATGAAGTCGCGTGGCCGCCGGGACAGGGGAACGACCATCACCCCCGCGACCAGCCCGCGAAGGTCCGCCGCATCGGGCAGCAGGCTTGCCAGGTGGTCGGTGCGGAACACCTGCCCTTCCGGCAGTTCAAGCGCCAGCGCCAGAAGGGGCGCGGCCTGCGCCTCGGTCGGCGCGTGGCCCACGGTGGTCCAGACGCCATCGAACCACATGCCGACGCCGTCGGCCGGGATCAGGTCTGCCAGGCGCGGCAGGCGGTCGCGCAGGGCGGGACCGGCATCCTCGGCCCGGACCGCATTGGCCAGCAGGTCGTCCAGCGCCCGGCGCGCGGTCAGTTCGGCGTCGCGCGCGTGCCGGCGGTGCAGCGCGTCGAGATGCATCGAGAAGACATCGCCCACCATCTCGGCCGCGGCGCGGTCGGCCATGGTCAGCACCTTGGGCGCATAATGGTGGCAGGCGATCAGCCCCCACAGCGCCCCGTCGATGATGATCGACACCGACATCGACGCGGCGACCCCCATGTTGCGCAGGTATTCGCAATGGATGGGCGAGACGCTGCGCAGATGGGCATAGGACAGATCCAGCGGCCCGGCCTGCGGGTCAAGGGCCACGATCGGGACGGGCGTGAACGAGGCGTCGCCGATGACCCGGATCGGGTTCTGCAGATACAGCGCGCGCGCCTGCCGGGGGATGTCGCTGGCAGGAAAGAACTGGCCGCGGAAGCTTTCGTGGCCTTCCGGCTTGGCCTCGGCCACGACCTTGCCCGCGCCGTCACCGCCCAGTTGATAGACCATCACCCGGTCATAGCCCAGCTGCGCCTGGATCAGCGGCGCGGCCTGCTGGACCAGCCGGTCGGCGTCAGAGATCCGGCGCATCCGCTCGACCACCGTGCGCGACAGGCTGATCTGTCGGCCAAGGCGGGTGGCGGCAGGCTCGAACTCGATGACGGTGCGGTCGTCATGGCGGTGGATGGTCACGTCAAGCGCGCGTCCGTTCACGTCCAGGCCAAAGACCACCGCCGGGCGGGGCCGGTTTCCCGACACGGCCAGCGCGTTCAGCAGGGTGTGCGCGGCCTCGCTGCCGATCACCTCGGACAGGGAGCGGTCCAGGGGCAGGCCGGGCAGGCCCAGCATGGCGGGGGCGTTTTCCGAACAGAACAGGATCCGCCGGGCGCCGTTGTCGCACGCCAGCAGGCATCCATGCGGCTGGATGCTGCCGGGAATATGGATCGGCTCGCGGTCGCAATTCGTCAGGTCGATCGGCTGTCCGGCCAGCGCGGGATCCGAGGCGTTGTTGTTCATGCGACGGCCTTCACGCCGTGGGCGCGCAGCGCCAGGCCAAAGACCGCGCGCGCGGCGGCGGCGGCCTCGGGCGCGGCAAAGCCGCCCCCTTCCAGCCAGGCCAGGAACGCGCGCCAGCGCGGGGGGAATGCCGTCTGCGCCGCAAGGTGGCGCGCGCCATGACCGGGACCAAAGCCCAGGGCCGCCGCGCGGCGCGCCAAGAGACGCCCGCCAAGCGCCGAGCCTTCCAGCACGTAGCAGGCACCGGCCCTGGCCGCAGGGGTGGGCAGCGGCAGCGCAGCGGAAGCGCCGGGCACCGGCAGGCCCAGGTCGGCCAGATCCCGTGCGATCAGGGGCGCAAGGGGCTGCACCTGCCATCCCGCGACCTGCGCCAGTTGCGGTTCCAGCGCGGCGCGGAAGGCGTGGCTGCCCGACAGGAAGGCGCCATAGGCGGCGGCATCGCCAAGGGCGCCGATCCCCTGGTCCAGCGTCTGGTGCAGGTCACGCGTTTCCGTCACCAGAACGCGACGGAGTGTGCCGTCTTGCATGGAACCCTTGCCACATTGCAGATGCCGCACCAGACATAACGGGCATTGCCGAAAGGCCGCAATAGGGGTTTTCCGACAGCCGCTTAAGGAATGTTAACCGCCCGGGGGGTCAATATCCCTTCCGGCGGTCCACCAGATGCAGGACCGGCTGGCCCGTCATGGCGCGGCGCAGGTTCTCGATGGCGACGGGGGCTGCGGTCTCGACCCGCGTCTCGGCGGCGACATGGGGCGTGACGGTGACGCGGGGATGGGACCAGAAGGGATGGTCCGGGGGCAGCGGCTCGGTGCGGAACACGTCCAGCACGGCATGGGCCAGATGGCCGCGATCCAGCGCGGCCAGCAGGGCGTCGTCGTCCAGCACCGTGCCCCGGCCCGGGTTGATCAGCCAGGCCCCTCGGGGCAGCAGCGCCAGCCGGTCCGCGTCCAAGAGGCCCCGCGTCTGCGGGGTGTCGGGCAACAGGGCGATCAGGATCTCGGCCCCGGCCAGCGCCCGGTCCAGCCCGCCCGGGCCAAAGACCTCGACCCCCGGGACCGCCCGCCCCGAGGCGCTGAAGCCCGTGACGCGAAAACCGATGCCGCCCAGTATGGCAGCCACGCCCCGGCCCAGTTCGCCCATCCCCAGGATCGTGACCTGGCGGGCATCAGCCAAGGGCGGCGTCAGGTCGTTGCGCCAGGTGCCGTCCTGCGCATAGGCGTCCATCCGAAGGTGCGCGCGCAAGGCCCAGCCGGTGCAGTATTCCGCCATCCCGCGCGCCAGCCCCGGATCGACCATCCGCGCCAGGGGCTGCGTCAGGGTGGGGTTAGTCACGATGCGCTCGACCCCGGCCCAGAGGCTTTGGACAAGACGCGCGTTGACATAGGGCGACAGGTCGCTGATCGGGCCGTTCGGGGCATGGATGATCGCGTCGATGCTGGCCGGGTCGGCGTCACGCACCAGCTCCATCTCGGGCGCAAGCCCTGTCAGGATGGGCGCCCAGATGGGCCAATAGGCATCAGGGGCGGCGAACAGCACCCGCATCATCGCGGCCTGTGGACATGGGCGGCCTGCACCAGCCCGAAGCCCAGCATCAGGATCATCAGCGAGGTGCCGCCATAGCTGACCAGCGGCAGGGGCGAGCCTTTCGCGGGCAGCATCCCCATCACGGTGGCCATGTTGATCGAGAAATACAGAAAGAACGTGCCGCTGATGCCCACGGTGATCAGGGATGCGAAACGGTCGCGGTTCGACAGCGCCGAATACAGGCAAAAGCCGATGATCAGGGTGTAAAGCCCCAACAGCGACATCGCGCCCACGAAGCCGAACTCCTCGGCCAGCACGGTGAAGATGAAGTCGGTGTGCTTCTCGGGCAGGAAGTTCAGCCGCGACTGCGTGCCCTGCATGAAGCCCCGGCCCGACCAGCCGCCCGATCCAAGCGCGATCTGGCTCTGGATGATGTTGTAGCCCGCGCCCAGGGGATCGGCGGTCGGGTCCAGGAAGGTGTCGATGCGGCGGAACTGATAGTCCTTCAGAAGCTGCCAGTCGGTGCCGCGACTTTCCAGCACGGTCGCGACCAGCCCCACGGCGGCGGCAATGACGACGCCGAAATACCACAGCGACACGCCCGCCACGAACATCACGATGCCGCCGCCTGCCACCAGCATGATCGAGGTGCCCAGATCCGGCTGGATCAGCACCAGCCCGGTCGGCGCCAGGATCAGCACCACCGGGATCAGCACCCACAAGGGGCGCGACACCCGGTGCGGCGGCAGCCAGTCGTAATAGGCGGCCAGCAGCAGAACCTGGGAAATCTTCATCAGTTCGGATGGTTGCAGGCGGATTGGGCCGATGTCGATCCAGCGTTGCGCGCCCATGCCGATGGTGCCCACCAGCTCCACGCCCACCAGCAGCAGCACGCAGGTGACATAGGCGGGAATGGAAATGCCGCGCCAGAACCACATCGGCACGAAGGCCAGCGCGATCATGATCACCATGCCGGCGGCAAAGCGGTACATCTGCGGCTCGGCCCAGGTATCCACCTTGCCGCCCGCCACGGAAACCAGCATCAGGAACCCGATCGAGGCCACAGCGGCGATCAGAAAGACCAGCGGCCAGTTCAGATACAGGATCTTGCGGATGCCGGTCGGGGTCTGGGCGACGGTGTAGTCGAGATAGGACATGGCGATCAGGCCCGCGTCAGACGGGGCGCATCGGGCGCGAACAGGTGCATGGCGTTGTGGCGTTCCTCCATCGCGTCGCGCTGGTCCCCGGGCACGGCGTCCAGGGGCGGCAGGCCGCCGTTCAGGGCAAACAGCAGGATGTCGCGCGCGATGGGCGAGGCGACCGTGGATCCGCCCCCGCCATGTTCCACGATGACCGACACCGCATAGCGCGGCGCATCAAGGGGCGCGAAGCAGACGAACAGCGCGTGGTCGCGCCGGTTCCAGGGCAACTGGTCGTTCGAGACCACGCCGCGCGCCCGTTCGGCGGCGGTGATGTTGCGGACCTGACTGGTGCCGGTCTTGCCCGCCATGCGCCAATCCTCGCGGATGATGCGGGATCGCCGCGCGGTGCCGGTGTCGGAGTTCATCACCGCGTCCATGCCCGCCCGCGCCACGCGCAAAAAGGCCGGGTTCACGTCCAGCGCCGGAAAGTCGGGAACCGGCTGGGCCACCCCGTCGATGGCGCGCACCAGGCGCGGCCTGACCTCCAACCCCGAGGCGATGCGGGCGGTCATCACCGCCAGTTGCAAGGGCGAGGCCAGCACATAGCCCTGCCCGATCGAGGCGTTGAGGCTGTCGCCCACCTGCCAGGCCTGGCCATAGCGCGCCTGCTTCCAGGCCCGGTCGGGCGCGATCCCCTCGGCCACGGCGGACATGGGCAGGTCGTGGCGCTGGCCCAGGCCCAGCTTGCGCGCCATGGCGGCGATGCGGTCGATGCCGACCTTTTGCGCCAGTTCGTAATAATAAACGTCGCAGCTGTGCGACAGGCTGGTCACGGCATCGACGGTCCCATGGCCGCCCTTGCGCCAGCAATGGAAGCGGCGGCCCCCGGCGGTGGTATAGCCGGGGCAATAGAAGCGCGATCCGGCATTGATGACGCCCGATTCCAGCCCGGCCAGCAGCGTCACCATCTTGAAGGTCGATCCCGGCGGATAGACGCCCTGCACGGTCTTGTCGGCCAAGGGGCGATGGTCGTGGTTCATCAGCGCCTTGTAGTCGGGCGAGGAAATCCCGCGCACGAACTTGTTGGGATCGAACGAGGGCGAGGAACAGATCGTGACGATGTCGCCCGTCTGCACGTCGATGACGACGGCGGCGGCGCTTTCCTGGCCCATGCGCTGCGCGGCATAGTTCTGCAACTGCGCGTCGATGGTCATCTGCACGGTCGCGCCCTGTTCGCCTTCCTGGCGCGACAGTTGCCGCATCTCGCGGCCCGCGCTGTTCACCTCGACCCGGCGCTGGCCGGCCTTGCCGCGCAGATGCTCCTCCATCCGGGCCTCGAAGCCGACCTTGCCCAGCTGGAACTCGGGCAGCATCAGGACGGGGTCGGGATTTTCGATCTTGGACAGGTCGTAATCCGACACCGGCCCGACATAGCCCAGGACATGCGCCAGATCGCCGCCCCGGGGATAGACGCGCGACAGGCCCGATTCCGGCGTGACCCCGGCCAGGGCGGGCGCGTTCACGGCGATGGAGCTGAACTGTTCCCAGGTCAGGCGGTCCGCCAGCACGATGGGCGTGATCGCGCTGCGCTTGGAAAACTCGTCCAGAAGCTCGGCCATGCGGGCGTCGCTGATGGGGATCAGCCGGGCCAGGCGGTGCAGCACGGGTTCCACGTCGCCGCCCGCTTCCTCGCGCGTCAGCGTCACGCGGTAATTCTGTTCGTTTCCTGCGATCACGATGCCGTTGCGGTCGTGGATCAGCCCGCGCGCGGGCACCAGCAGGCGGATCTTGATGGAATTGCCGTCGGCCAGCATCCGGTATTGCTCGGCCTGCTCGACCTGCATGGACCGCAGCTTGAGCGCCAGGGTCGTGACCACGCCCAGCTGGATGCCCGCCAGCATCAGCCCGCGGCGGGTGATGCCGCGGCCGCTTGCGTCGTTCTGCCGGGGCGCGTTGGTCATCGCGTGAACCTCATGTGCTCGGCCTCGACGGGGGTGATGCGGCGCAGGCCCAGCAGCGCGCGGGCGGCCAGCACCACGGGCGGATAGGCGGCGGCGGTGGCGATGTAATGCAGGATCACCTGACCCAGGGCCGGAACCGGCATCATGAACAACACCTGAATGATACGATAAGCCAGCATCATCATGCCGATCAGGATGGCTGTGCGCAGCCATTCAACCATGAATGGCCCGTCCCGCCAACGCCCCTCACGCAAGCGTGCGGCCTCGGTCCCCAGCACCACGATGGCGGGCCAGAGACCCAGGGGATGGAACAGGATGATGTCCTGGACGGCGAAGACCAGCGCGATCACGGGGGCCGCCAGCTGGTCGGGGCGGCGCAGCACCCAGGCCAGCGCCAGGCACAGCCCCAGGTCGGGACCGGGCAGGCGCGCGGTCCCCGCCGACAAGGGCAGCAGGCGCCCGAACAGCAGAACCGCCATCGCCGTGCAGAACAGCGCCGTGCCGATCAGCAACTGCCGGTTCATCTAGTCGGTCCCCGTGGCCAGCGGATCCGATGCCGCCGCCTCGACCGGAGAGGCGGGCATCTGCGGGCCGATGAAGCCCTGTTCCTGGGGGGTGATGACCGCGCCCGAATCGGCCACGGTTTCGGCGGGACGAGACCGCAGCACGCGCAGGAATTCCAGCCGCCCGTAATCGGCGGCCATGCGCAGCCGCATCCGCCCGTCGCTGCCCTGCACCACCTGCCCCGCCAGCAGCCCCGGCGGGAACACCCCCCCATCGCCCGAGGTGACGACCCGGTCGCCGGGGCGCACATTGTCCGGCGTCTCGATGAAGTCCAGGAACGGCAATGGCGTGTTGTCACCCGTCAGCAGCGCCTTTTCCCCCGATGGCTGGACGGATACCGGAATGCGCGACGACGGATCGGTCAGCAGCACCACGCGGCTGGTCCGCTTGCCCAGGCCGGAAATCCGGCCCACGAGGCCCAAGCCGTCCATCGTGGCCCAGCCTTCGACGATGCCGTCATCCGCGCCCACGTTCAGCAGCACCGACTGGCGGAAGGCCGAACCGCTGTCCACCAGCACCATGCCGGTGACGCTGGTCAGCGCCGGGTCGATGCGGACATTGTTCAGCGCCATCAGCTTGGAATTTTCCTGCTCAAGCTGGACGGCGGCTTCCTTCCAGGCCTGCATCTTCTGCAATTCCCGCCGCAATTCCTGGTTCTGCTGATAGATGCGCGCATAGGACTGGAACCCGCCGATCATCTGGCTGACCTGCGTGACGGGCGCCATGGCCCATTCGAAACGGGGCACCACCCGGTCGATGATGGCGATGCGCATTGCCTCGGCCCGCGGGCTGTCGATGCGCCAGAACAGGAACAGTGCGATCAGCACAAGCGCCATCAGCGCGATCAGCACGCGCCGGACGGGTGTCGTGAAATCTGGTCCCTTGCGTGCCATTCACGCAGCCCTTGCCGGCCTGCGCCTTTCAGCTGTCGTAGTCGATGACGTGGCGCAGCTGCTTTTCGTATTCCAGCGCCTTGCCGGTGCCAAGCGCCACGCAGTTCATCGGCTGGTCGGCCAGAGTGATGGACAGGCCCGTCTGTTCGCGCAGCGCCAGATCCAGGTCGCCCAGCATCGCGCCGCCGCCCGTCAGGATCACGCCGCGGTCCACGATGTCGGCGGCCAGATCCGGCGGCGTGGCTTCCAGCGCGACCATCACGGCCTCGCAGATGGCCTGCATGGGTTCGGCCAGCGCCTCGGCCACCATGGCCTGGCTGATCTCGATCTCCTTGGGAATGCCGTTCAGCAGGTCGCGGCCGCGCACCATGATCGTGGCGCCGCGCCCGTCGTCGGGCATCCGCGCCGTGCCGATGGAGGTCTTGACGCGTTCGGCGGTGCTTTCGCCGATCAGCATGTTCTGGTTGCGGCGCAGGTAATTGATGATCGCCTCGTCCATCCGATCCCCGCCGATGCGGACGGACCGGGCATAGACCACGTCCCCCAGGGACAGGACCGCCACCTCGGTCGTGCCGCCGCCGATGTCCACGACCATGCTGCCGGTGGGTTCGGTGATGGGCATCCCCGCGCCGATGGCCGCGGCAATGGGTTCCGCGATCAGCCCCGCCTTGCGGGCGCCCGCGGACAGGACCGACTGGCGGATGGCGCGCTTTTCGACGGGGGTCGCGCCATGGGGCACGCAGACGATGACCTTGGGCTTGGAGAACGAGGTGCGCTTGAACACCTTCTTGATGAAGTGCTTGATCATCTGTTCGGCGCTGTCGAAATCGGCGATGACGCCTTCGCGCATGGGCCGGATCGCCTCGATGGACCCCGGCGTGCGGCCCAGCATCAGCTTGGCGTCCTCGCCCACGGCCAGGACCTGCCGCTTGCCGTCCTTGACGTGATAGGCCACGACCGAAGGCTCGTTCAGGATGATGCCCTTGCCCTTGACATAGATCAGCGTGTTCGCCGTGCCCAAGTCGATTGCGATGTCGGTCGAAAACAACCCGCCGAATGCCATGCCCGTATCCTTTCGCACCGGTTCGTTCCGGCTTAGCCCGTTTCTGTCGCCCATGAGAGTCGCCGCCCGCCGGAATCGCCGTCTGACCGCAGCCCCTCATATAAAAGGGTTGACCCCGCCACGAAAGCCCCGATCCTTCGCGGCGGCCGGGGCCAGCATTTCCCTGCCGCCCGTGCAGCCGACAAGGACGAAGCCGTTGAAAGAAAGCCAGATCATCGGCATCTGCCGGTTCGCCTTCCTGGGCCGGGGGGATTGGGTGGGGATGCGCCGCCCCGACGCCCATGACGCCGCGCGGCTGGACGAACAGGCGGAATGGCTGTTCCACCCCGACCGGATGATGCGGCGGCTGTTCACGCTGGAACGCATCTGCCTGGCCTCGATCGCGGCGCAGACCGACCGGGATTTCCGGTTTCTGGTGCTGACCTCGACCCGGTTGCCCGCCAGCCATCTGCAACGGCTCGAGGCCTTGTGCGAGAGGATACCGCAGGTCGAATTGCTGGTGACGGCGGAAACGGACGCGGGCCAGGCGCTGCGCCCCACCCTGCTGCAAGCGGCCAGGGAATCGGACCGTCCCGCCCTGCAATTCCGCCTGGACGACGACGACGCGGTGGCCCCCGATTTCGTGGCCAACCTGCGCCGGATCGAACGGGGCGTGCAGGGGCTGCCGCGCTATGCGCTCAGCTTTCCGCGCGGTCTCAGCGTCATCTGCTATGGGACCGAGCCCCCAAGCTTCTGGAAGACCCGGCGTCCCTTTACCGGGGCCGCCTTGGCCGTGCGCCTGACCGAGCCGGGACGGTCGATCTTTGCCTTCAACCATTTCGACCTGCCGCGCCGGATGATCTCGATCACCGAACCCGACGCGATGGGTCATTTCGTGACGCGATGGGACATGGCCGATTCCGCCCGGCGCGGCGTTCCGGGCATTCCCTGGGGCTATGATCCGCTGCCGCCCGAGGAGTTCCGCAAGGCGGTGGCGGCCGATTTCCCGTTCCTGTCGGGGATGGACTGGGGGCAGTTGGGCCGAGCGATCGGCAGACCGGAGTAGGGTGGGGTTCCACCCCAACCTTTACCGGCCTGCCGCCAAGGAAGTGGTGGGGTGAAACCCCACCCTACGGGGCCGAGTCAGTGCGAATACATGCTGATTTCCTTGCCGTCGCGGCCCGCGCGGGTGCGGCGCACGATCAGGTGGTTCAGCGCGCCGACATAGGCCTTGACGGATGCCAGGATCGTGTCGGTGTCGGAGGCCTGGCCGTTCACGATGCGGCCGTCCTCCTCCATCCGCACGGACACGGTGGCCTGCGCGTCGGTGCCTTCGGTCACGGCATGGACCTGATACAGCTTCAGCGTGGCGTTGTGCGGGAAGATCTGCTTCACGGCATTGAAGCAGGCATCAACCGGGCCGTCGCCCGTGGCGTGGACGCTCTGTTCCTGACCATCGACGATCATCGTCAGGTCCGCCGACTGCCCGTCGCTGCCGCAGACGACGCGCAGGTGCTTGACCTGCAGGAAATCGTCGCCGGTATTGGCCGAGGCGTCCTGGACCAAGGCCACGATGTCTTCGTCATAGACTTCCTTCTTGCGGTCAGCCAAAGCCTTGAACCGCACGAAGATGTCCTTCAGCTGGTTGTCGCCGACCTCGTATCCCAGGTCGGCCAGCTTGGCGCGCAGCGCGGCGCGGCCCGAATGCTTGCCCATGGCGATGTTGGTTTCGTTCAGGCCGATGTCGGCGGGGCGCATGATCTCGAACGTCTCGACGTTCTTCAGCACGCCGTCCTGGTGGATGCCGGATTCGTGCAGAAAGGCGTTCTTGCCGACGATGGCCTTGTTGAACTGGACCGGAAAGCCTGAAACCTGCGCCACGCGGCGCGAGATGCCCATGATCCTGGTGGTGTCGATGCCGGTATCATAGGGCATGATGTCGTGGCGCACCTTCAGCGCCATCACCACCTCCTCCAGCGCGGTATTGCCGGCGCGTTCGCCCAGGCCGTTGATCGTGCATTCGATCTGGCGCGCGCCGGCTTCCACGGCGGCCAGCGCGTTGGCGGTGGCCATCCCCAGGTCGTTGTGGCAATGGGTGGCGAAGATCACGTTGTCCGCGCCCGGCACGCGCTCCAGCAACATGCGGATCAGGTCGGCCGATTCGCGCGGCGCGGTATAGCCCACGGTGTCGGGGATGTTGATCGTGGTGGCGCCCGCCTTGATGGCGATTTCCACCACGCGGCACAGGTAATCGTGTTCGGTCCGCGTCGCGTCCATGGGCGACCATTGCACGTTGTCGCACAGGTTGCGGGCGTGGGTCACGGTCTGTTCGATCCGTTCCGCCATCTGGTCCATGTCCAGGTTCGGGATCGCCCGGTGCAAGGGCGAGGTGCCGATGAAGGTGTGGATGCGCGGGCGCTTCGCGTGCCTGACCGCCTCCCAGCAGCGGTCGATGTCGGGGATTTGCGCGCGGGCCAACCCGCAGATCACCGCGTTCTGCGCCTGCTTGGCGATGGCGCTGACGGCGGCGAAATCGCCTTCGGATGCGATGGGGAAGCCCGCCTCGATGATGTCCACGCCCATCTCGTCCAGCATGGACGCGATTTCCAGCTTTTCGGCGTGGGACATGGTGGCGCCGGGCGATTGTTCGCCGTCGCGGAGCGTGGTGTCGAAAATGACGACGCGGTTCTTGTCGGACATGGGGGATGCTTTCTTACGGGGTCTGTTTGCGGGGATACCCGGGCACGTCCTGGCTGAGCGGCGGCCCGGAAGACCCGCTCAGCGCAGCGTAAGAAGCAGGGGACCGCGGAGGGTCACGGCCAGCCGCGCGCCACGGGGCGCGGTCGGGGCAACGGGAATGTCCAGCATCCGGGTCATGGCGCGGACTATGCCGCCGTGACGCGGCGTTGAAAAGGGGGAATCATCATGGCTGCCGTCCGTAGGGTGCGTGCTTGCACGCACCGGGGTTGCGGACAGCCTGACACGTGGTGCGTGCAAGCACGCACCCTACGGAACCCACCGCACCTTCGTCAGGTCATTGGCCTGGGTGGGCGCGTTTTCCCACAAGCCTTCGATCCGGGCATCCGCCACGCCGGTCTTGGCAAGCTGGAACAGGAAGGCGTTGACGTAGTCGCCCGCGATCATCTCCTGCGCCTGCCGGTAAAGATCGCTGCGCTGCTGCGGCGTCACCGCCGCCTGCAAGCGGTCCATCAGCGCCACGAACTCGGGCCGGGCGTAATGGAAATAGTAGTCGGGGCGGGCATAGATGTCGATGTCCAGGGGTTCGGTATGGCTGATCACGGTCAGGTCGAAATCGCCGCCCTTGAAGACCGTTTCCAGCCATTGCGCCCATTCCATGTTGGTGATCCGGGTCCCGATGCCGACGGCGGCCAGTTGCGCCTGGATGATCTCGCCCCCGCGCCGGGCATAGGGCGTGGGCGGCAGCGCGAGGCGCAGGGTGACGGGACCGACCCCGGCCTCGGCCAGCAGGGCCTTGGCCTTTTCGGGATCATGGGCCGACAGGCCGGTCAGATCGACGTAATCGGGGTGATGGGGGGCGAAATGGCTGCCGATGGGGGTGCCGTATCCGAACATCGCGCCGTCGATGATGTCGGACCGGTTGATCGCGTGGGCGATGGCCTGGCGCACCTTGGGATTGTCCAGCGGCGCGCGAGCATTGTTCATGGCCAGGATGGTCTCGCCCTCGGTCGTGCCGACGATCACCTTGAAGCGCGGATCGGCCTGCAACTGCGGCAAGGTCTCGGGCGCAGGGAAGTTCGGAAAGGCGTCCACGTCCCCCGCCATCATCGCCGCGAAGGCCGCCGAAGGGTCGGGGATGAAGCGGAAGGTCGCGGTTTGCAGCGCGGGCTTGTCGCCCCAATAGCCGTCAAAGGCCCGCAGCACGATCCGGTCGCCCTGCACCCAGCGGTCGAACCGGAACGGACCGGTGCCGACGGGGTTGGTGGTAAGGCCGTCCGCACTGGCCGGGTCCAGCATCACCGCATCGCCCCAGGCCATCTTGAAGGGGAAATTGCCGTCGGGGGCCTTCAAGGTCACGCGGACGGTCAGGGGGTCCAGGGCCTCGACGGATTCGATCCCCTGGAACAGCACCTTCTGGGCATTGGTGGAATCGGGCGCCCGGGCGCGGTCCAGGGTGAAGGCCACGTCGCCGGCATCGAAGGCCGCGCCGTCGTGGAAGGTCACGCCGTCCTGCAGGTGAAAGACATAGGCGCGGCCCTCGTCCTCGACATCCCAGCGTTCGGCCAGGGCAGGCTCGATGGCACCGTTCGGGCCGAAGCGGGTCAGGCCCTCGAAGACATTGGCATAGACGACCTCGTCGGTCGCCGCCGCCGCGCCGCCGGTGGGGTCCAGGTTCGGGGGTTCCAGCACCAGCCCCAACGTGATGGCGTCCTGCGCCGCGGCGGGCAGCGCCAGCAGCAGCAGCGCGGCCAGGGGTTTCAGGGCATGGATCATGGGCGTCCCCCTTGGCGTTCGGGCATCAGTTGCTGCGCGGCCCCTGCCAGCATCAGCCACAGGGATGTCACGACCAGGCCCCAGTTGGCCCAGCTGTCGGGATGGAAATCGACCCAGGCCGCGCGGGCGGCGAAGACGCACCACAGGATCGCGATGGGCAGGGAAATCGCCCGCCAGCGTTCGGTACGCACGGGGTGGATGAACTTGATCGGCAAAAACATCGCCACCGTCAGCGCGACGATGATCGTCAGGATCACCGTCCAGTGCGGGTCGGTCGCGAACAGGACCAGCACCACCATGTTCCAGCAGCCCGGAAAGCCGGAAAACGAATTGTCCCTGGTCTTCATCCGCGTGTCCGCGAAATAGATCACGCTGCCATAGACGATCACGATGATCGCGAACCAGCCGGTCCAGCCGGACAGCAGCCCCGACTTGAACAGCGCATAGGCCGGGATGAACACATAGGTCAGATAGTCGATGATCAGGTCCATCAGCACGCCGTCATAGTTCGGCGAATGGATCTTGACATCATAGCGCCGCGCCAGGGGACCGTCGATGCCATCGACGACCAGGGCCACGACCAGCCACAGGAACATCAGCGACCACTTGCCCTCGACCGCGGCGAGCATCGCCAGCATCGACAGCACCGCGCCAGTGGCGGTCAGCAGGTGGACGGACAGGGCTTTGTGTTGTGTCTTCATGGGCCGGTTCTGGCAGCTTGGCGGCGATCACGCAACCGTGCTTGGCGGGTCAACGCAGGATCGGCGGGCCTTTGGGGCGTGGCTGGGGCGCGGGTTCCTCGACCGTCAGGTCGAAGCGCAGCACGCCCGCGGGCAGGGCCGCGTCGGTGAAGCTGACATCGACGCCGCCGGGCTGCGGGGGCAGGAAGGCCAGCGCCTCGGCCAGGGCCTTGGCGATGGCGGGCTGATGGGCGGGATCGGCGCCCGCGACCAGGACCACGTGAGCGTCCCCTGTCCCGGCCAGCGCCGCCCCGGCGATGAGGCCGCGCATGTCGCCCAGGCGTTCGGCCAGGGGCTGCGCCAAGGCCGTGACCACGGCGGGGGCGGGCGGGGTCAGGCGCAGGCGGGCATCCGTCGCCTGGGGCGCGGCGGACAGCGCCCCGGTCAGCCAGTCCAGCATCGCGGCATCCAGCAGCATTTCCGACGCCTTGCCCGGATTGACCAGCAGCCCCGCGCCTTCGGATTTCAGCAGGCCCGCCAGCACCCGCCCCGGCATCGCCGCATAGGCGGTGGGTCCGCCGAAGAAGCCCGCCAGCCGGTCCTCGGTATCGCAGGCCAATGCCACGGGACCGGTTTCCAGCGGGAAGATGCGCAGTTCCACCCGGTCGCCCGCAGGTTCCGCGACCAGGGCCACGGCCAGTTCGGTATCTGCCAGCCGCGACAGCATCCGCGCGCGTTGGGGCGCGTCGGCGTCGTGGAAGGGACGGGGGGCAAGGTCGTCAAGCGCGGTCATGGCGGGGCCTTTCGCGGAAAAGAGCGTGGTCCTGCCCTAATGGCGCCGCGTTCCCCGGACAAGTCCAAGCTGACGCAAGCGTGATTCCTTCGGGGTGCCCTGCGCGCCCATATTCCCCCCATGAACCGACGCGCCCTTTTGCTGACCGCCAGCCTGTCCCCGCTGCTTGCCGCGCCCGCCTTGGCGCAGGCGGGCCTGACCCCGATCCTGGACGAGGCCGCGCGCCTCGAAAACCTGCGCGCCGTTGCCGTCTGGCACGATGGCGCGGAAATCGCCGCCAAAGGCTATGGCCGCTTCACCCCCGACAGCCCCACCAACATCAAGTCGGCCTCGAAGTCGATCATCTCGGCCCTGGCAGGCATCGCCATCGACCGGGGCGTGCTGGACGGTCCTGACCAACCCATTGCCCCGATCCTGCGGGACGATCTGCCCGCCGATCCCGACCCCCGGCTGGCGCGGGTGACGCTGGGCAACCTCTTGTCCATGCAGGCGGGGCTGGAGCGGCAGTCGGGCGCGAACTACGGGGCATGGGTCAGCAGCCGCAACTGGGTGCGCGCCGCCCTGGCCGCGCCCTTCACCCAGGATCCGGGCGGGCGGATGCAGTATTCGACGGCCTCGACGCATCTGGTGTCGGCGATCCTGACGCGGGTGACGGGCCGGTCCACGCTGGATCTGGCGCGCGACTGGCTGGGCGCGGTGCCCGGTTTCCGCATCACGGGATGGGAGCGCGATCCCCAGGGCATCCATCTGGGCGGCAACCAGATGGCGATGAGCACGCGGTCCCTGCTGGCCTTCGGCGCGGTCTACGCGGACGGCGGCCGCGCGGGCGGGCGGCAGGTCGTGCCCGCCGACTGGATCGAGCAAAGCTGGCAGCCGCGCACCGCCTCGATCTTCAGCGGGCAGGGCTACGGCTATGGCTGGTTCATCGGCGAGGCCAGCGGGCGTCCGGTGCGATACGGCTGGGGTTACGGCGGGCAGATGATCTATGTCTTTCCGGCGGCCGGGCGGCATCCCGCAGCGGCCATCGCCATGACCTCGGACCCCGACCAGCCCTCGGCGCGGACGGGGTATCGCAACGACCTGCACGGGCTGGCCGACCGCATCGTGCAAACCCTGTAGGGTGCGTGCTTGCACGCACCTGTGATGCGCCGCTTTTGGTGCGTGCAAGCACGCACCCCACGTCAGTCGATAAAATCGCCCGCCTGGATGTTGCCCAGGTTGCCCAGCAACTGCCCGATCAGCGAGATCTCGGTCACGCTGCCCTCGGTCACGCGGCGCGACAGGGTGACGACGCGGCCCCGCTCCAGCCCGAAGCGTTCGACATTGCTGACCACGCCGTCGGGGGCAAAGGACACGGCCACGACCTCGCGGCTGACCTCGCTCGGCTCCAGCGCGCCATAGTGGCGCCAGCGGGATCCCACGTAATACCAGCCCGAGCCGGTCAGCAGGCCCTGCGCCGAGGGGCGGCCGATCAGCCCCTGAAGCTCGTCCACGGTGGTCTGGCCGACGACGACCTGCGACAAGTCCTCGGGCGCGGGGATGAAGCCGTGGTTGCGATACACCGGCGTGCAGGCGGCAAGGCCAAGAACGGCCACGAAAGCCAAAACCATGAGATGCCGGATGGCTGTCATTCCGTCTTTCCTTTGCAAGGGCCTGTTGACGCGGCCCGCCCGGCTTAGCAAACTCGGGCACCGCGCTCAAGAATGACAATCCCGTCGCGGGTTTGCCGCCCCTCATACCATCGGCAACGTCCCGCCGCCACGACCCTCGAGGCCCCCATGACCAGCCCATCCCCGCAGCCGGAACGCCTGCGCGTCGCCCATCTGAACCCGCGCGCGCCCAATCCCTTTTCCCTGGCGCCCGATGCCGACCGCTGCGCCGCCATCGCGGCCGAGCTGGGCATCGACGGCCTGTCGAAGCTGTCCTTCGAGGGCGAGATCCGGGCCGAGGGGGGCGAGGCCTGGGCGCTGAAGGGCCGGTTGCGCGCCCGCGTCGTCCAGCCTTGCGTGGTGACGCTGAAGCCGGTCAGGACCACCCTGGACGAGGCGGTCGAGCGTCATTATTCGCCCCACCTGACCGCGCCCGAGGGCGACGAGATCGAGATGCCGGACGACACGCTGGAACCCCTGGGCCAGTTCATCGACCTGGCCGCCGTGATGATCGAGGAACTGGCGCTCGCCCTGCCCGAATACCCCCGTGCCGAAGGGGTGGCCTTCGACGCGCCGCCTGCCGATCCCGCCCCCGACACCCGCCGCCCCTTCGCGGATCTGGACAAGCTGCTGCGCAAGCCGGACGCGGACTAGGCGATTCCCCCGGGCGTTGCGCCCCTGCCACAGGGCGCGGGGTTTTCGACGGGGCGGCGTGCCTGGCGCTGGCGGAAACGGCGCGCGCAGGTGCAATTAGCCCTGTCCGACCCGCCGCAAGGGGTTGCGGGCGGGGCCGTCATGGCGTATCTGCGCGGTTCATTTACGAATTCCATCCCAAAGGGTGCGCAAGAACGCCTGCGCGTCGCACCCCCTACAAACCCGAGGTTGTGACATGGCTGTCCCTCAGAATCGCGTTACCCGGTCCCGCCGGAACATGCGCCGCGCCCACGATGCCCTGGTCGCCGGCAATCCGAACGAATGCTCGAACTGCGGAGAGCTGAAGCGTCCGCACCACGTCTGCCCGTCCTGCGGCCATTATGCCGACCGCGAAGTCGTGGCGCAGGCGAACACGACCGACCTGGACGACGACGCGGCCTGATCGGGCTTGGCATCCGCGCCAGATGACCGACCGTGACGTGACTCAAGCCGCAGCCCCTGCCCCTGACCACGGGGGCAGCGTTGTCATATCGGTCGATGCCATGGGCGGCGATCGCGGCCCTGCGGCGGTTGTCGCGGGCATGGCCGAAAGCGCGGCCAAGAACCCCCAGATCCGGTTCATCGTGCATGGCGACGAGGCAGAGCTTCGCCGCCTTGTCGGCCGCAGGAAGGCGCTTGCCGGACGCTGCGACATCCGCCACGCAGGCGGTGTCGTCACCATGGACGACAAGCCCAGCCAGATCGTGCGCAAGGGCGACGGCACCTCGATGTGGTCGGCCCTCGAATCGGTCAAGACGGGCGAGGCCGGGGCCGCCGTCAGCTGCGGCAACACCGGGGCGCTGATGGCGCTGTCGATGCTGCGCCTGCGCAGGCTGCCGGGCGTGAACCGCCCCGCCATCGCCTGCTTGTGGCCGTCGCTGAACCCGCAGGGCTTCAACATCATGCTGGACGTGGGCGCCGACATCCGCGCCGATGCGCATGACCTGCTGCAATATGCGCTGATGGGCGCCTCCTACGGGCGCAACGGCCTGGGGCTGACCCGGCCCCGCGTCGGGTTGCTGAACGTGGGAACCGAGGAACACAAGGGCCGGGCCGAACTGAAGCAGGCCCAGGACATGCTGGCGGCCGCCGCCGATGCGGGCCAGTTCGAGTATGTGGGCTTTGTCGAAGGCGGCGACCTGCCCTCGGCGCGCGTGGATGTGATCGTGACGGACGGTTTCACCGGCAACATCGCCTTGAAGACCGGCGAGGGCACGGCCAAGCTGGTCGGCACCCTGCTGAAGGACGCCTTCGCGAATTCCATCATGTCCAAGTTTGCCGCCGTGCTGGCGATGACCTCACTCAAGCGCCTGCAGACGCGGATCGACCCGCGCCGCGTGAACGGCGGGATTTTCCTGGGCCTGAACGGCACGGTGATCAAGTCGCATGGCTCGGCCGACGCGACGGGCGTGTCGGCGGCGATCAAGCTGGCCTTCACGCTGGCGAAATCGGGCTTCCAGGACCGGCTGGCCGCGCGCGTGGCCCAGGCCGCCGCCAGCGCCCCGGGCGCCGAGGCCGCATCGTGACGCTGCGTTCGGTGGTGCGCGGCACCGGCCATTACCTGCCCGACCGCGTGGTCCCGAACAGCTGGTTCGAGGAGCGGCTGGACACCACCGACGACTGGATCCGGTCCCGCACCGGGATCGAGCGGCGGCATTTCGCGGCCGAAGGACAGGCCACCAGCGACATGGGCCTGCGCGCCGCGCGGGCGGCGCTGGACAAGGCGGGGCTGCGGCCCGACGACATCGACGGGATCGTGCTCGCGACCTCGACCCCCGACCATACCTTTCCCGCCTCGGCCACGATGATCCAGTATGGGTTGGGGATGACCCATGGCTTTGCCTATGACGTGCAGGCCGTCTGCGCGGGCTTCGTCTTCGCCCTGGCCAATGCGGACGCGATGATTCGCGCCGGCATGGCCAGGCGCGTCCTGGTCATCGGGTCCGAGACCTTCTCGCGCATCATGGACTGGACGGACCGCGGCACCTGCGTGCTGTTCGGCGACGGGGCCGGGGCGGTCGTTCTGGAAGGCCAGGACGGCGCCGGGACCAGCGACGACCGGGGGATCCTGGCCAGCGACCTCAACAGCGACGGCCAGTATCGCGAACTGCTGTATGTCGATGGCGGCGTGTCCACCACCGGCACGGCGGGGCAGTTGCGGATGCAGGGCAACCTTGTCTTCCGCCACGCCGTCGAAAAGCTGGCCAAGACCGCGCATGTCGCGCTGGACAAGGCCGGGCTGACCCCCGCGCAGGTGGACTGGCTGGTCCCCCACCAGGCCAACGCCCGCATCATCACGGCGACGGCGCAAAAGATGGGCCTGCCCATGGACAAGGTGATCCTGACGGTGGCCGATCACGGCAACACCTCGGCGGCTTCGATCCCGCTGGCCCTGTCGGTCGCCGACAGCCAGGGCCGCTTCGCCCCCGGCGACGTGATCCTGACCGAGGCGATCGGCGGCGGTCTCAGCTGGGGTTCCGTGGTCCTGCGCTGGTAGGCCCTATTTCAACTGAGAATCCTTGCTGCCGCGCCGGTTGATGCCCGCCGCCGGGCGATAAGCCCGGTCGCGGTCAGCCTGACACCCCACGCACAGTTGCACCCCCGGCAGGGCCTTGCGCCGCGCTTCGGGGATGGGTTCGTCGCAGTCGATGCAGGTCAGCGCGCTTTCCCGGACCGCCCTGGCCTGTCCGGCGCGCAGGCGGGCGCGGGCCACGGCCTCGGCCGTGCTGATCTCGATCTGGTCGTTCACCGCGTCGTCGCGCGCCCATCCTCCGGCCATTTTCCTCTCCCTCGGTTCAGCGGAAAGATAGGACCCGGGACGCCTTTTGCAACGCCCGCCCCTTTCCCGCCGGAACGAAAAGGCGCGCTTCTCGTTGACAGGCGGAAGAATTGCCACCATCCTTGTGAAATCAAAGGGGAAAAGTCATGAGTGACAAGACGCTGACTCGGATGGATCTCGCAGAGGCCGTTTTTCGGGATGTCGGCCTGTCACGCCACGAATCCGCCCAGCTGGTGGAATCGGTGCTTGAACATATCTCGAACGCGCTGGTCAGGGGCGAGCAGGTGAAGATCTCCTCCTTCGGCACCTTCAGCCTGCGCGACAAGAACGAACGCATCGGCCGCAACCCCAAGACGGGCGAGGAAGTGCCCATCACTCCGCGCCGCGTGCTGTCCTTCCGCCCCTCGCATCTGATGAAGGACCGCGTGGCGGCCGGGAACAAGGGCTGAGGGGCGGTTCGGACTGAATGACGAAAGGCGCAGACGCATTCCGGTCGATTGGCGAGGTCGCAAGGCTTCTGGGCGTGGCACCCCATGTCCTGCGCTATTGGGAAACCCAGTTTCCGCTGCTGAAACCGATGAAGCGCCCCGACGGGCGGCGCTATTACCGCCCCGAGGACGTGCGTCTGGCCGCGGGCCTTTGCACCGTCCTGCGCGACGAGGGGCTGACGATCCGGGGCGCAAAGAAGCTGCTGGCCCGCGACCGCGGCGCCACCGTGCGCGAACGCGGGCTGGAACGGCTGGCCGGCCTTGCCGACATCGACGAGGCCGCCGAACCCCTGCCCGAGATCGACAGCCTCGAGGACGAGGCCGACGTGATGCCCCATGGCCCAAGGTCGCGCCACCGCCGCCGCAGGACGCTGCCGGACAAGGTGCCGCTGTCGGGATGGCTGGCCGATGTGGTCGCCATGAACGCCCGGCTGCGCGATCTGCGGCCCACGGATGCCGCCGCGCCCCGGCAGCAAGAGACGCTGGCACGACTGCGCGACGCCCTGGCGCGGATTTGCTGACATTCCCGGCGGACAAGGCGCAGATTTCCGCATTGCGGCCCTTGTGCAGCGCCGCCGGATCGCTCTATACGGTGCGCGTCGGGCCGTGGCGCAGTCTGGTTAGCGCGTCCGTCTGGGGGGCGGAAGGCCGAGAGTTCGAATCTCTCCGGCCCGACCATTCCGAAAACGCCCATCCCCTTGCGGGGGTGGGCGTTTTCGCATCACAAGGACCGGCATGAACGGCGTTCTTCCCGACAGCGGCATCCGCGACCTGATCCGGACCGGCGCGATTTCCGCCGATCCCGCGATCATCCCCGAACAGATCCAGCCCGCCAGCCTGGACCTGCGGCTTGGGACCGTCGCCTATCGGTTGCGCGCCAGCTTCCTGGCAGGGCGCGGGCAACGGGTGATGGACCGGCTGGCCGACGTGCAGATGCATCAGATGGATTTGACCGGCGGGGCGGTGCTGGAGCGCGGCTGCGTGTATCTGGTCCCCCTGATGGAACGGCTGTCCCTGCACGCCGGGCTGACGGCGGTGGCGAACGCCAAGTCCTCGACCGGCAGGCTGGATCTGCTGACGCGCCTTGTGGCCGACGGCGGGACCGAATTCGACCGCCTGCCCGAGGGCTATGACGGTCCATTGTATGCCGAGATCTGCCCGCGCAGCTTTTCAGTCCTGGTGCGCCCCGGAATGCGGCTGAACCAGTTGCGGCTGCGGCAGGGCCAGGCGGTGCTGTCGGACGGGGAACTGCGCGACCTGAACGCCCGCGAACCGCTGGTGGGCGGCGAGGCGCTGATCGACAACGGCCTTGGCTTCTCGGTCGATCTGAAACCGGCGGGCGGCGATCTGGTCGGCTATCGCGCCCGGCCCCACAGCGGGGTGATCGACCTGGACCGGATCGGCGCCTATGACGCGCGCGATTTCTGGGACGAGTTGCGCACGACCGAAGGCCGCCTGATCCTGGACCCGGGCGCGTTCTACATCCTCGTCAGCCGCGAATCGGTGGCGATTCCGGCGGACTATGCGGCGGAAATGGCCCCTTATCTGGCGATGGTGGGCGAATTCCGCGTCCATTACGCGGGCTTCTTCGATCCGGGCTTCGGCATCGGCACCGCAGGCACCGGCGCGCGCGGCGTGCTGGAGGTCCGCTGCCACGAGGCGCCCTTTGTCCTGGAACACGGCCAGGTCGTGGGCCGCCTGGTTTATGAACGCATGGCCGCGCGCCCCGACCAGCTTTACGGCGCGGGCATCAAGTCGAACTACCAGGGGCAGGGCCTGAAGCTCGCCAAGCAATTCCGCTAGGCTCTTTCATCTTTGCCCAAATATCCTCGGGGCTTCGAAGCGCCCGGAAAAAGGTCCAGTGGACCTTTTTCAGCGAAGAAGGGGCCGGCAGGCCCGAGCGGGGGTGTGAAACACCCGGCCTTGGGGCGCTACAACGGCCCCGTCCGCCACAGCCGGACCTTCAGCCCGCCATGGGCAACGACCGGTCCCGACTCCAGCGGCAGCCCGGTCGCCTTCGCCAAGGCACCCTCGCTGGTCACGATCCCCACGCGCCAGCCCCCCAGACGTTCCTTGAACACCGCCCCCATGGCCGCGTGCAGCCCGAACAGCGGCCCCTTGTTGCCGATCCGCGCGCCATAAGGCGGGTTCACGATAACGATGCCGGGCGGCCCGTCGGGGCGCGCAAGATCGCCGATGGCGCGGCAGTCGAAGCGGGTCAGCGCCGCCACCCCTGCCCGTTCGGCATTCGCCTGGCTCATGCGGATGGCGCCCGCGTCGCGGTCGCTGCCGAAGAACTGGGCGGGCGCGGGGCGCGGCGTGGCAGCCGCGCGCATGGCCTCCCAGGCGGCAGCATCGAAGCCGGCAAGCTGCTGGAACCCGAAGCCGCGGCTGCGGCCCGGCGCCAGGTCCGCGGCGATCTCGGCGGCCTCGATCACGAAGGTGCCCGACCCGCACATCGGATCCAGCACCGGCTGGCTGCCGTCAAATCCCATTTCGCGCAGGAACATCGCGGCCATCGTCTCGCGCATGGGGGCCTTGGCGACGGCTTCCTTGTGGCCGCGCTTGTGCAGCGATTCGCCCGTCGTATCCAGGCTGAGGGTGACCAAGTCATCCTCGATCCGCACCTTGACCACCAGGGCGGCATCGGGGGCAACCGGCGCGCCCAGTTCCTCGGCAATGGCGCGCTCGATCCGCTGGGTTGCCGCGCCCGCGTGATAGATGCGGCTGGCCTTGCAGGTGGTTTCCACCCGCACCGGCACGTCCCGCCGCAGGACTGTAGCCCAGGGAAACTTGCGCGCCCGCTTGTCCAGTTGCGCCAGGTGCAGCGCGCGGAACTGCCCCACGCGCGCAAGCACCCGCGTGGCCCCGCGCAGCCACAGGTTCGCGCGCCACACGTCCGGCCAGCCGCCGGTGATGGTCACGCCGCCGGGCTGCACGACCGGCTGCCAGCCCAAGGCCGCTGCCTCGGCGGCCAGGGGTGCTTCCAGCCCCGGCGTCGCCACCAGGAAAATCTCGAATCTCTCATCCATCGCGCAGCCCTATCGCGGGCGCGCGGCAAAGGCGAGCGGTCAGCGCCCGATGCGGCGGGTCAGCCGGGCGGCCTGGCGGGCGCGCTTGACCGCCATGCGCATGTCCTTTGCCTGCTTGGCCGAAACCTGGGCGGGCTTGCCGCCGCTTTTCGCGACCCGGTCGATGCCCTTGTTGATGCCCCAGTTCATGGCGCGGCGGGAAACCATGCGGGTCAGGGTGTTGATGATGGAATTGAGGCTCATGGGATCAATCGTCCTTGAAGAAATCGGTTGCGGATGCAGTCGCCGGCATATCGTCATCCTCGCCCCCCAAGGCAAGGGGAACGCGCAAGCCTTCGGCCGGCGGACGCGCTTCCAGCAGGCCCGCCGCGCGCAACTCGGCCAGTCCCGGCAGGTCGCGGGCGGATTCCAGGCCGAAATGATCCAGGAAGGTTTCCGTCACCACGAAGGTCGCGGGCCGCCCGGGGGTCATCCGGCGGCGACCGATGCGGACCCAGTCCATCTCGATCAGCTGGTCCAGCGTGCCGCGCGACACGGCCACGCCCCGGATCTCCTCGATCTCGGTCCGGGTGACGGGCTGGTGATAGGCGATGATGGCCAGCGTCTCGATGGCCGCGCGCGACAGGCGGCGCTGTTCCACCGTTTCCGCCTGCATCAGGAAGGACAGATCCGGCGCCGTGCGAAAGGCGTAACCGTCGCCGATCCGTTCCAGCACCACGCCCCGCCCGGCATAGGCGCGCCGCAAGCCCGCCAGCGCCTCGGCCGGGTCGCAGCCCGGGGGCAGGCGGTCGGCCAGGTCGCGCGCGGTCAGCGGCCTGCCCGATGCGAACAGGATCGCCTCGACCATCCGCTCCTGCTCGGCCAGGGACGGGGGAAGGTCGGGCGCGATGGTCTGGGGGGCTTGATCGGTCACGGCTGGTCGAGTGTCGGGGGTTTGCGGCGAAAGCTGATGGGCGCGAAGGCGCCTGGTTGCCGTATCTCGATCCGGCCCTGGCGCGCAAGCTCCAGCGAGGCGGCGAAGGTCGCCGCCGTGGCCGAGCGGCGGCGCGCGCCCCTGGCGTCCCAGCCTTCGGGCAGGAAATCGGACAGATCCGTCCAGTCGCCGACATAGCCGATCATGCCGCGCAGGCGGTCCAGCGCCTGCTCCATCGTGAAGACATCGCGCCGGTCGAAGGCATAGGGGCGGAACTCGCCGCGCGTCTTCAGCCGGGCATAGGCGCGCATCAGGTCGATCAGCCCCGCCTGCCATTCCGTGCGCCGCGTCCGGGCCACGGCTTCGGGCGTGCCGCGCGCAAACCGGCTGATCCCCAGCCGGTCGCGCCCCATCAGCTGCGCCGCTGCCTGCCGCATGGCCTCCAGCCGCTCCAGCTGGAAGGCCAGGTGGGCGGCCATGTCCGCGGCCGTGGGGCCTTCGACGGTGGGATCGGGGGGCAGCAGCAGGCGGGATTTCAGGAAGGCCAGCCAGGCCGCCATGACCAGGTAATCGGCGGCCAGTTCGATCCGCAGCGCGCGGGCCTGTTCGACAAAGGCCAGGTATTGCTCGGCCAGATGCAGGACCGAGATCTTCATCAGATCGACCTTCTGCACCCGCGCCAGCGTCAGCAGCAGATCGAGCGGGCCTTCATAGCCATCCACATCGACGATCAGCGCCTCGTCCGCGCGGCGCTGCGCGACGGTCTCGGCGTCGGGAACGGCGCGCAGGTGGGGGATGGGGGATGCGGGGCGGGTCACGGGAGTCCTTGGGTAGCGGACCGGCAGAGTCGGCCCTGCCCCGGGCGGAGTCAAGCGGGCGGCGTCGCAGGGGGCGTTCCGCCCCCGTCCCTGCGGGACTCCCCCTGAGGATATTTTCGTGAAGAAGAAGCGTCAGGCGATGGCGGTCGTCAGGCTGCGCCATTCGGCCATCAGCGCGCGCGGGTCCAGATCCTGCTGGGCGCGGCGTTGCGCCAGGGCGGCGGCGGCGCGGCGTTGCGCATCAGGGGTCATGGGACCAGCGGCGGCGACCACCGGCTCCATGTCCGCGATGGTGCCGTTGCAATGCAGCACCAGGTCGCAGCCCGCGGCGATGGAAGCCGCCGCGCGTTCGGGTTCGGTCCCGGACAGCGCATTCATGGTGATGTCGTCGGTCATCAAGAGCCCGTCGAAGCCGATGCGGTCTCGGATCAGCCCGATCATCCGGGGCGATGCCGTGGCGGGCGCGTCGTCCAGCGCGGTGAAGCGGATGTGCGCGGTCATGCCCATCGGCAGGTTACGCAGGGCGCGGAACGGGGCGAAGTCCATGGTGTCCAGATCGGCTTCCGGGGCCATGACGGTGGGCAGGCCGTGGTGGCTGTCGGCAATGGCGCGGCCATGGCCCGGCATGTGCTTCATCACCGGCAGGACGCCCGCGGCCAGCATCCCGTCGGCGGCGGCCCGGCCCAGCGTGGCGACGGTTTCGGGATCGGACCCAAGGCAGCGGTTGCGCAGGAAGGGATGCGTGTCGGCTTGCGCCACGTCCAGCGTGGGGGCGCAGTTGCTGTCGATCCCCACCGCGCGCAGTTCCCGCCCGATCAGGTGATAGCGCAGCCACATGGCGCGCGGCCCGGCGGCAGCCTGGTCCAGCGGCGCGGGCCAGTTGGTCCAGTGAGGGCCGCGCAACCGCTGCACGCGGCCGCCTTCCTGATCGACGGTGATGACGGCATCGCGGCCCACCGCGTCGCGCAGGTCGCCGGTCAGGCGGCGCAGCTGGTCGGGGTTGTCCACATTGCGACCGAACAGGATGAAGCCCCAAGGGTCGGCCGCGCGGAAGAAGTCCCGCTCGGCCGCCGTCAGCGTGGTCCCGGCGATGCCGCCTAGGATCGTGGTGTTCGCGGCCATCAGTTCAGGGCAAGGCAGTCCGTGCCCGCCGATTTCAGCGCGGCGCAGAACTGGCGTGCCTCGGAGAGCGAATCGAAGCCCGCGACGCGCAGCCGCCAGAAGGTGCGGCCGTTCGACTGGTGCTGCTGGATCACCTGCTGCTTGCCGCCAAAGACGACATGCTTGTTCATCAGCCGGTTCCATTCGCTGGCGGCGATGGCGTTGCTGTCGAAGGCGCCAAGCTGGACCTGCGGGCCGCTGGCCTGCGACACGGCAGGGGCCGCTTCAGGGCGGGCATCCGGGGTTTCCGCCGGGCGGCTTTCGGCGGCCACGGGGCGGGCATCGGTGGCGGTGGTCCCGGCAGAGGCCACGCGGGTGCTGCGCGGGCGCGGCGTGGGCCGGGTGGATGCGGTCAGCACGCCCGGATTGGCCTCGGCCTGGGCCTGGACCAGGGCCTCGGCAATGGCGGCGGCTTGGGCGGGGGCGCCGTTCTCGTCGGTCAGCGCCTCGTTCACGGGGCCTTCGCTGGCCGGGGCGTCGATGATGGTGGCGTCCTGCACGGCGCTGTCGGCCAGGGCCAGGCGCTGCGCCTCGGCCTGGGCTGCGGCAAGGGCGCGGGCCTCGCTGTCGGACAGGGGCACGATGGGATCGCCCGCAAAGCTCAGCGGAACCTCGGAGGTGGTGGCAGGTTCGCGGGCGGTGGCGCCCAGCTGGCCCATGGCCACGTCCTCGTCGGACAGGCCCACGGGGGCGGGGGCGATGGCGACCTGCTGGGCCGGCTGATGTTCGACCCCCTCGGCCACGGTGTTGACGGCATAGCCGGTGTAGTTGGTCAGCTCGCCGCCGGGTTCGCTGGGCGCGGTGCGGGCATCGCCCACGATGGCGCGGATCACCGGCACGCCCGACACGTCGCGCGACACCAGTTGCCAGCCCCAGACCATCAGCCCGACCATCAGCGCCACGGACGCGACGGCCCCCAGGTAATGGGTCAGCCGCGCGAAGCGGGCCGTCAGGCCCTCGCCGCCCTGCCCGTCGCCGTCAGGGCCGGCCGGGCCGTCCCAGCCACGCTGATCATACGAGAATTCGCGCTTCACCTTGTGACGCGAGAACACATAGCCGCCTTCGCGGTAATCCATCACTGCCATAGCCTGCCTGCCTGCCGGTTGATCCGACCTGAACTTTGACTGCCCGTTCCAACCGGCAGGGGCGCCTTGTGATGTCAGCGCATTTCCTTGGCCGGTGTGACACCAAGGATAGCAAGACCACTTGAAATAACAACGCCAACTGCACGCACCAGCGCGATTTTTGCTTGCGAGGTGGCCGGATCGCCTTCCTGCACGAAGCGCAACGACGCGTCGTCATTGCCGCGATTCCACAACGAATGCAGGTCGGATGCGATGTCATACAGGAAAAACGCCACCCGGTGCGGCTCGTGGGCGCGGGCCGCATGTTCGACAAGCCGAGGCCATTCCGCAACTTTCCGCGCCAGATCCAGTTCCGCCGGATGCGATAATTTCGTCAGATCCGCCGCGGCCAAGGCCGAATCACCCACGTCGATCCCTGATTCGCCCGCCCGGCGCAGCACCGAATGGACCCGCGCGCTGGCATACTGGACATACCACACGGGGTTGTCCTTGGACTGTTCCAGCACGCGCGCGAAATCGAAATCCAGCGCGGCGTCGTTCTTGCGCGTCAGCATGATGAAGCGGGTGACATCCGCGCCCGCTTCCTCGACCACGTCGCGCAGGGTGACGAAGGTGCCCGCGCGTTTCGACATCTTGAACGGCTCGCCGTTCTTGAACAGCTTCACCAGCTGGATCAGCTTGATGTCCAGCGGCACGCGCCCGTTCGACAGGGCCGCCACCGCCGCCTGCATCCGCTTGACATAGCCGCCGTGATCCGCGCCGAACACGTCGATCAGCGCATCGAAGCCCCGGTCGATCTTGTCGAAATGATAGGCGATGTCGGGCGCGAAATAGGTCCAGGCGCCGTCGGATTTCTGGATCGGCCGGTCCACGTCGTCGCCATGCGCGGTGGACCGGAACAGCAACTGCTCGCGTTCTTCCCAGTCCTCGGGCAGCTTGCCCTTGGGCGGTTCCAGCACGCCGCGATAGATCAGGTCCATGGACCGCAGCCGCTCGATCGCGGCCTCGATCTGGCCGGTGCCGTAAAGCGCCTTTTCGCTGGAATAGACATCCATGCGCACGCCAAGGGCCGCCAGGTCGCCCCGGATCATCTCCATCATCGCTTCGGTGGCGAAATCGCGCACATCAGCAAGCCAGTCGCCTTCGGGACGCTCCAGCAGGCTGGTGCCGTATTTCGCCTTCAGCGCCTCGCCCACGGGGATCAGGTAATCGCCGGGATAAAGCCCTTCGCGGATTTCCGGCTCCAGCCCGTTGGCCTCGCGGTAACGCTCATAGGCAGACCGCGCCAGCACATCGACCTGCGCGCCGCCGTCGTTGATGTAGTATTCGCGCGTCACCTCGTGGCCCGAGAACGCCAGCAGGTTCGCCAGCGCGTCGCCGAAGACCGCGCCGCGCACATGGCCCACATGCATCGGCCCCGTGGGATTGGCGCTGACGAATTCCACGTTGACCCTTTGGCCCGCACCGATGGCGGATCGTCCGAACTCCGCGCCCTCGCGCAGGGCGGTCGCCACGACGCCCTGCCAGACGGCGGGGGACAGGCGCAGGTTCAGGAAGCCCGGCCCCGCGACCTCGGCCGCCGCGATGCGGGGGTCGGTCAGGCGCGCGGCCAGCCTGTCGGCGATCTCTCGCGGCTTCACGCCCGCCGGCTTGGCCAGCACCATCGCGGCGTTGGTGGCCATGTCGCCATGGGCGGGATCGCGCGGCGGTTCCACCGCGACATTGGCGAAATCAAGCCCCTGCGGCAGTTCGCCCGCCTGCGTCATCTGGTCCAGCGCGGCCAGCACGACGCCGCGCAGATCGGTGAATAGGTTCATCATCGCTTTCCTGACTGTCGCCCGCCGGTTATCGCCTGGAACGGGGCCTGGTCAACCGAAAGCCCCCGAAGCGGGTCTTTTACGCAAGGTTTGCGGGCGAAAACATTGACGTGGCGGCCCACTTGGTCTAAATCGCTGCATGGTCCGCATCCGGCGGGCCGACTGAAGGGGCGTGCGAGTCTGCGTCCCATTGCAGGCCGCAGCAGCCATCCGGGCCACGCGGCAGTGGAACGCCTTGCACCGGACCACCGGCGCGCAAGCCTTGGAAAGCCCCTGAATGACGAAGTTCTCCGATCTGAAGCTCGATCCCAAAGTGTTGCAGGCCATCGCCGAGGCCGGGTACGAGGTGCCGACGCCGATCCAGGCGGGCGCCATCCCGCCCGCGCTGGAAGGCCGCGACGTGCTGGGAATCGCGCAGACCGGCACCGGCAAGACCGCCAGCTTCGTGCTGCCGATGATCACCATGCTGGGCCGTGGCCGGGCGCGGGCGCGGATGCCGCGGTCGCTGGTGCTGTGCCCGACCCGCGAACTGGCCGCCCAGGTGGCCGAGAATTTCGACACCTATGCGAAACACACTCGCCTGACCAAGGCGCTGCTGATCGGCGGCGTGTCGTTCGGCGAACAGGACAAGCTGATCGACCGGGGCGTGGACGTGCTGATCGCCACGCCGGGCCGGCTGCTGGATCACTTTGAACGCGGCAAGCTGTTGCTGACCGGCGTGCAGATCATGGTCGTGGACGAGGCCGACCGGATGCTCGACATGGGCTTCATCCCCGATATCGAACGCATCTTCCAGCTGACCCCCTTCACCCGCCAGACCCTGTTCTTCAGCGCCACCATGGCGCCGGAGATCGAGCGGATCACCGACACCTTCCTGCACGCCCCCGAACGGATCGAGGTCGCCCGCCAGGCCACCGCCAGCGAGACGATCACCCAGAAGCTGGTCCAGTTCACGCCCTCGCGCCGCGATCTGGCCGCCAAGCAGAAGCGCGACCTGCTGCGCGCCCTGATCGACGCCGAAGGTCCGGAAACCGAGACCGGCGGGCTGAAGAACGCCATCATCTTCTGCAACCGCAAGACCGACGTGGACATCGTCGCCAAGTCGCTGGCCAAGTACGGCTATGACGCGGCCCCAATCCATGGCGACCTGGACCAAAGCCACCGCACCCGGACTCTGGACAGCTTCCGCGGCGGCACGCTGAAGTTCCTGGTCGCGTCCGACGTGGCGGCGCGGGGCCTGGACATTCCGGCGGTCAGCCACGTGTTCAACTTCGACCTGCCGTCGCACGCCGAGGATTACGTGCATCGCATCGGCCGCACCGGCCGCGCGGGCCGTCTGGGCAGCGCCTTCAGCATCGCCACGCCGTCCGATGACAAATATCTGGCCGCCATCGAAAACCTCGTGAAACAGACCCTGCCCCGCGCCCCCTTGCCCGAAGGCTTTACCTTGTCCGAAACCGACCGCCCCGCAGGCCGCGACGACCGCCGCCCCGCCCGTGACAAGACCCGTGGCCGCGACAAGCCGCGGGGCCGGGACGAAACCCGGACCCGGGACGAAGACCGGCGCGAACCGCGCGAAGAGCGCGCGCCCGAACCCGTGGCGCGCGAGGAAGCCCGCCGCGAACCGGTCCGCGAGGAACGCCGCGAAGACCGGCGCGAGGATCGCAACGCCGACCGCCGGGAGGACCGCCGCGATCAGGGGCGCGAACGCCGGGGACGGCGCGACGAACATCGCGGTCCTGCCGTGACGGGCATGGGCGATCACGTCCCGGAGTTCATGCTGGTGGAACTGCGCCGCGCGCTGGCCTCGACCTCCCAGGATAGCGACGACAAGCCGCGGGCCGCAGAGCCTGCCCAGCCTGTCGCCGCCGAGGCGCCCACCGACAAGCCGCGCCGCAGCCGCAACCGCCGCAAGAAGCCCGAGGCGGTGACGGAAACCGCTGCGGTCGTGGACACGCCGGTCGAGGTCGTCGAGGCGGCGCAGGACGCCCCCGCGCCCGACATGCCGGCCAGCGAGCCGGTGGCGGAACAGGCGCCCGAGGCACCCGTGACGGAAGCCCTCGCCGCCGATCCGGTGGCCGAGGACGCGCCCAAGCCCAAGCGCACCCGCCGCAAGAAAACCGAGGCCGAGGCGGCCGAGACCCCCGCCGAGCCTGCGGAAAAACCCAAGCGGACCCGCCGCAAGAAGACCGAGGAACCCGCCGAGGCTGCAGTCGCGGCCGAGGAGGCCCCCAAGCCCAAGCGCACCCGCCGCAAGAAGGTGGACGAGGCGCCGGCCGCTGCCGAGCCTCAGCCCAACGCCGACGCGGAGGCCTGATCGCTTCCCATGCGCGTCCTGACGGGACGGCCGCCGCTGCGGCAGCTTGGGCTTGACCTGGCGCTTGGCCTGGTCGCGGCCCTTGGCCTGCCGCCCTTCGGCCTCTGGATCGCCACGCCCCTGGCACTGGCGCTGCTGATCCACCGCGCCGCGCGGGGCGGGGCCTTCTGGCACCTGCTGGCCGGGGGCCTGGGCTGGTTCGGCCTGTCGATGAACTGGATCACCGAGCCGTTCCTGGTCGAACCCGAAATCTACGGCTGGATGGCCCCCTTCGCGCTGGTCCTGCTGGCGCTTGGCGGGGCGCTGTTCTGGGCCATCCCGGCAGGACTGGCCGCGCGGCTTGCGACCGATGCCCCCCGCCGCGCCTTGGCCATCGCGGCCGCGCTGGTCCTGTCGGACTGGCTGCGCGGCTGGATCTTCACCGGCTTGCCCTGGTCGCTCATCGGCCATGCCTGGATCGACACGCCCTTGGCGCAAACCGCCGCCTGGACGGGGGCGATCGGGTTGAGCCTGGTCACGCTGGCCTTGGCCGTGCTTCCCTCGTTGCTGCGCCCCCTGCCCGCCGCCGTTGTCGCGCTGGCGCTGACCGGGGGGCTTTGGGCTGCCGGACTGGCGCGCCTGGCGCAGCCCTTGCCGCCCGACACGCGGACGGTCGTGCGCATCGTCCAGCCCAATGCCGAACAGCACCTGAAATGGGATCCCGAATGGGCGGCGGTCTTCTTCCAGCGCCTGCTGGATCTGTCAGCGGCGCCCGGTCCCCGCGATCTGGTCGTCTGGCCGGAAACGGCGGTGAACTTCCTGCTGGAGGATGCAGGCCCGGTCCTGCCCACTATCGCGCAGGCGGCAGGCGCACCGCTGGTCATGGGCATCCAGCGCCGGGACGGCAGCCAGTTCTACAACAGCCTGGTCACGCTGAACCCCGACGCCACGGTCGGCGCCCCCTATGACAAGTTCCACCTGGTTCCCTTCGGCGAATACATCCCCTGGGGCGACGCGCTGGCGCGGATCGGCATCACCGCCTTTGCCGCGCAGCAGGGCAACGGCTATTCCGCAGGTCCCGGTCCGGCGGTCATGTCCGCGCCGGGGGTGCCCGACTTCCAGCCGCTGATCTGCTACGAGGCGATCTTTCCCCGGCACCTGCACGGCCTGGACCGGCGCCCCGGATGGCTGCTGCAGGCCACGAACGACGCCTGGTTCGGACAATTCTCCGGCCCTTACCAGCATCTGGCCCAGGCCCGCCTGCGCGCCATCGAATCGGGCCTGCCGCTGATCCGCGCGGCAAACACCGGCATCAGCGCGGTCATCGACCCCCATGGCCGCATCCGGCAATCGCTGGCTCTGGGCGTTCAGGGCAAGATCGACGCCGCCCTGCCCGCCGCCCTGCCGGAAACCCCCTGGATGCGGTGGGGCAGCGCACCCGCCGTGCTGCTGGCAATCCTCGCCCTCGCCGCGACCCTTGTCCGCCGCAAACGCCGCTGACAGGCTTCTTCTTCACTCAAATATCCGCGGGGGAGTCCGAAGGACGGGGGCGGCAGCCCCCTTGCCCGGCTTCAATCCTTGAAGAACCGGCTGTCCTTGATCTGGTCCCAAGCCCAGACGACTTCGGACAGCCGATCCTCGTCCGACCGGTCGCCGCCGTTCATGTCGGGATGCAGGTCTTTCACCAGCGACTTGTACTGCTTGCGAATCTCGGCGCGGGTCCAGCTGTCCTTGGCTTCAAGGATGTCCAGCGCCTTGCGTTCGGTGGGGGGCAGCTTGCGGCTGGCCTTGGCGCGGGCCTCGGGGGCGGTGCCGTTGGCGCCCAGGATCTCCAGCGGGTCGCTGACGCCGTGGCGCGCCCACTTGTCCTCGGCCGCGGCCCGGCCGAAGGGCTTGGTGGGGCGCTCCCAGACGGTGGCGTTGTCGATGAACTGCTGGAATTCCTCCTCGGACTGGCCCTGGAAGTAGTTCCAGTTCGCGTTGTATTCGCGGACATGGTCCTTGCAGAACCAGAAATAGTCGTCGAGATTGCGCGGGTTCTTGGGCGCGCGATACTGGCCCGGCTCGTCGCAGCCCTGCTTGTCGCAGATGCGGGTCGAGGTCTCGAAGGCGCCGGACATGCCGCGACGGCCCTTGTTCTTGCGCTTCTTGTCCTTCGCGGCCGAAATGTCGAAGCCGAACGGGTCGTTACTGCTCATTGGGGGGCACCTTTGCGACTCGGAGGCGGCAGTTTAGGGTTTTTGACGCGACATGAAAGGTCTTGACGGATGATTGCCGATGAAATGCGCGCGCGCCTGGCCGCGCTGAACCCCACCCGGCTCGAGGTGATCGACGAAAGCGAAGGCCATCGCGGGCATGCCGGATACCGCGACGGCGGGCAAACCCATTTCCGCATCCGCATGGCCAGCCCCGATTTCGTGGGCCTGGGGCGCGTCCAGCGGCACCGGCTGGTGCACCGGACCCTGGGCGACATCGTGCCGCGCGTTCATGCCCTGGCGCTGGAATTGTCCGATGCCTGATCCGTTAGCGCCGACAGGCTTGCCGCTGCGGCAGGGTCCGCGTAAGACCCGACCAAGCTGTCGCAACGAGGGATGGACATGACCGCGCCCAAGGATTTCAACGACCGGATGCTTTCGCTGGGCCTGGCCCGCGTCAGCGAGGCGGCTGCCCATGCCTCGGCCCGGCTGATCGGGCGCGGCGACGAAAAGGCCGCCGACCAGGCCGCCGTCAACGCCATGCGCAACCAGTTGAACATGCTGGACATCAAGGGCGTCGTGGTCATCGGCGAGGGCGAGCGGGACGAGGCCCCGATGCTGTACATCGGGGAAGAAGTCGGCACCGGCGAGGGACCCGAGGTGGACATCGCCTTGGACCCCTTGGAAGGCACCACCCTGACCGCCAAGGACATGCCGAACGCGCTGACCGTGATCGCCATGGCGCAGCGCGGCACGCTGCTGCACGCGCCCGACGTGTACATGGAAAAGCTGGCGATCGGGCCGGGCTATCCGACCGACGTGGTCAGCCTGGAGATGACGCCCTCGCAGCGCGTGCGCGCCCTGGCGCAGGCGCGGGGCGTCGAGGACAGCGACATCACCGTCTGCATCCTGGAACGCCCCCGGCACGAGGATCTGGTGGCCGAGGTGCGCTCCACCGGCGCGGCGATCCGGCTGATCACCGACGGCGACGTGGCGGGCGTGATCCACTGCGCCGAGGCCGAACTGACCGGCATCGACATGTACATGGGATCGGGCGGCGCCCCCGAAGGGGTGCTGGCGGCATCCGCGCTCAAATGCATGGGCGGGCAGATGTGGGGCAAGCTGTTGTTCCGCAACGACGACGAACGCGGCCGGGCGCGCAAGGCGGGCATCACCGATCTGGACCGCATCTATGCGCGCGACGAACTGGTGACGGGCGACGTGATCTTTGCCGCGACGGGCGTGACGAACGGCTCCATCGTGGCGGGCGTCAAGCGCGAACCGGGCTATCTGACGACCGAGACGATCCTGATGCGGTCCAAGACCGGCTCGGTGCGGCGGATGATCTATCGCAACCCGATCAAGTAGGGGGGCGCTGCCCCCGCCGCGCGTTCCGCGCGTCTCCCCCGGGATATTTGGATGAAGAAGAAGGTGCAGGCGTGACGTTTCTGGGAATCGAGCAATCGCTGACGGGTCGGCGGTGGATCGGCCCGGACAGCGGCGCCGACCGCCTGGCCGAGGGGCTGGCGCAGCGCACCGGCCTGCCGCTGCCCGTCGCCCGCATCCTGGCCGACCGGGGGGTCGAGGCGGAGGGCGCCGAAGGCTTCCTGACGCCCCGGCTGCGCGACCTGCTGCCTGACCCACTGTGTCTGCGCGACATGGGCGTTGCCGCCGAACGGCTGGTCGCGGCGGCGGTCAACGGTGAACGCATCGCCATTTTCGCCGATTACGACGTGGACGGCGGCAGTTCCGCCGCCCTGCTGCTGGACTGGCTGCGCGGCCAGGGGCGGGACGCGACGCTGTATATCCCCGACCGCATCGACGAAGGCTATGGCCCGAACGCCCCCGCCATGGCTTCGCTTGCGGCAAACCATGACCTGATCGTCTGCGTCGATTGCGGCACCCTGAGCCACGACGCCCTGGCCGCCGCGGCGGGCACCGACATCATCGTGCTGGACCACCACCTGGGCGGCGAGACCCTGCCCCCCGCGCTGGCGGTCGTGAACCCGAACCGGGCAGACGAGGATGGTTCGCTGGGCCACCTCTGCGCCGCGGGCGTGGTGTTCCTGACGCTGGTGCAGGCAGGGCGCGTCCTGCGTGCGCAGGGGCGGCCGGAACCCGACCTGATGGCGATGCTGGATCTGGTGGCGCTGGCGACCGTGGCCGACGTGGCCCCCCTTATCGGCGTCAACCGCGCCTTCGTGCGCCAGGGCCTGGCGGTCATGGCCCGCAGGCAGCGGCCCGGACTGGTCGCGCTGTCCGACGTGGCGCGCCTCGACGGACCGCCGGGCGCGTTCCATCTGGGCTTCCTGCTGGGACCGCGCATCAATGCGGGCGGCCGCGTGGGCCGCGCCGATCTGGGCGCGCTGTGCCTGGCCTGCCGCGACCCGCGCGAAGCCGGGCGGCTGGCCGCGGAACTGGACATGCTGAACCGCGACCGCCGCGCCATCGAGGCCGCCGTGCGCGACGAGGCCGTGGCCCAGGTCGAGGCCCGCGGCGATGCCCGCCTGTCCTGGGCCGCAGGCCAGGGCTGGCATCCCGGCGTCGTCGGCATCGTGGCCGCGCGCGTGAAGGAGGCAACCGACCTGCCCTCGGTCGTGATCGGCGTGGATGGCGGGATCGGCAAGGGGTCCGCGCGGTCGGTTCCCGGCGTCGATCTGGGCCGGGCGATTCACTGCCTGGCCAGTGAAGGGCTGCTGATCAAGGGCGGCGGACACACCATGGCCGCTGGCCTGACCGTGGCTGCCGACATGATCCCCGCCGCCATGGCGCGCCTGTCCGACCTGATCGCGGACGACCTGTCGCAACGAACGGGCGCGCGCGACCTGCGCATTTCCGGCCTGATGGAATGCGCGGGCGCCACCCCGCAGATCTATCGCCAACTGGAGGATGCCGGTCCCTTCGGCCAGGCCGCCCCCGCGCCGCGTTTCGCCTTTGCCGACCAGATGATCGACAGCGCCGCCACCATGGGCGACAGCCACCTGCGCCTGTCCTTCCGCAGCGCGGGCGGCCCCGCGCTAGAGGCCGTGGCCTGGGGGGCGATGAACGGCCCGCTTGGCCCGGCCCTGCTGGGCGCGCGCGGGCGGCGCTTTCATCTGGCGGGCAAGCTGGATCTGTCCACCTGGGGCGGGCGCGAAAGGCTGCGCCTGCGGCTGGAGGATGCGGCCCCCGTTTGATTGTATCGGGCCTGACCCGTCTGGTCACGGCCCAAGCCCGCCGCTAACCTGCGCCCGACACGGGACAAGGGAAACGCGATGCAACTGACCTGGCTTGGACATGCCGGCTTTCGCCTGGAAATCGAAAACGCGGTGATCCTGATCGACCCCTGGATTTCCGGCAACCCGGTCTTCCCCGAGGGCGCCCGCGCCGAGGCCATCGGGGGCGCCACGCATATCCTGCTGACCCACGGCCACGGCGATCATTCCGGCGACACCCTGGCCATCGCCAAGGAGCTGAAGATCCCCGTCGCGGGCATCTATGACCTGGTGAGCCACTGGTCCACGCATCACGACATCGACGGCATCGGCTTCAACAAGGGCGGCACCGTCGATCTGGGCGGGGCCAGGGTCACGATGGTGAACGCCAGCCATTCCAGTTCGCTGAGCGGGGCGGACGGACCGATCTATGCGGGCCACGAATCAGGCTACATGATCGCGGGCGAGGGGCATGTGATCTATGTCTCGGGCGACACGGACATCATGGCCGACATGGCCTGGATGGGGGAATACCATCAGCCGGATATCGGCATCCTGTGCGCAGGCGGACATTTCACCATGGACATGAAACGGGCGGCTTGGGCGGCGCGGAAGTATTTCGACTTCAAGACCGTGATCCCCTGCCACTACAAGACCTTCCCGCTGCTGGAACAATCCGCCCAAGTGATGATCGAAGGACTGCCCGGCGTGCAGGTCATCGAACCCGAGGTCATGAAGGCGATCGCGCTGTGAGCTTCCAGGGTTTCGACGATCCCGCCGGTGGCGCCGATCACCCCGTGCGGCTGTCGCAACTGCGCGCGCGGCTGGTGGCGGACGGGCTGGACGGCTTCATCGTGCCCCGCGCCGATGCCCATCAGGGCGAATACGTGGCCGATGCGGATGCGCGGCTGGCCTGGCTGACGGGCTTCACCGGCAGCGCGGGCTTTGCCATCGTGACGCCCGACCGGGCGGGGGTCTTCATCGACGGGCGTTACCGCGTGCAGGTCAAGGCGCAGGTTGATCCGGCGCATTTCACGCCGGTGCCCTGGCCGGACACCAAGCCCTCGGACTGGCTGCGCGAGGCCCTGCCCGCGGGCGGCTGCCTGGGCTTCGATCCCTGGCTGCACACCCGCCAGGAGATCGAGACGCTGGACAAGGCCCTGGCCGACAGCGGCATCGGTCTGATCGCGGTGGACCGGAACCCGCTGGACGCGGTCTGGACCGACCGCCCCGCCCCGCCCGTGGGCCGCGCACGCGCCCATGACGATGCGGTGGCGGGCGAGACCTCGGCCGACAAGCGCGCCCGCCTGGCCGCGCAACTGCGCGAGGAAGGCCAGGCGGCGGCGCTGCTGACGCTGCCCGATTCGATTTCCTGGCTGCTGAACATCCGGGGCACCGATGTCCCCAAGAACCCCATCGTGCAGTCCTTCGCGGTGCTGTCGGACGACGGCCACCTGGCCCTGTTCGCGGATCCCGCCAAGTTCGACGACGCCCTGCGCGCCCGTCTGGGCAACGAAGTCGCGATCCTGCATCCCGACGGCTTGGCCCCCGCCCTGCTGGACCTGGAAGGCCCGGTCCGCATTGACCCCGCCACCGCCCCCGAGGCCGCCTTCCGCCTGCTGGAAAGCGCGAACACCCAAGTCTCGCGCGCCGCCGACCCCGCGATCTTGCCCAAGGCGCGCAAGAACGCCGCCGAACTGGACGGGATGCGCGCGGCCCACCTGCGTGATGGGGTGGCAATGGTGCGGCTGCTGGCCTGGCTGGACGGCGAGGATCCGGCGAGCCTGACCGAGATCGACGTGGTGGAAAAGCTGGAATCCCTGCGCCGGGACGCGGGCATCACCGACATCAGCTTCGACACGATCTGCGGGGCGGGACCGAACGGCGCGATCGTCCATTACCGCGTCACCCGCGCCACCAACCGCCGCCTGGCGCGGGGCGAGGTGCTGCTAATCGACTCGGGCGGGCAGTATCCCGACGGCACCACCGACATTACCCGCACCGTGCCGCTGGGCGATCCGCTGCCCGAGGCCGTGGCCCCCTATACGGCGGTCCTGCGCGGCATGATCGCCCTCAGCCGGGCGCGTTTTCCCAAGGGCGTGGCCGGGGCACATCTGGACGCGCTGGCGCGCCAACACCTGTGGGCGCAAGGCCTGGACTATGACCACGGCACCGGCCACGGCGTCGGCGCGGCGCTGTGCGTCCACGAAGGCCCCGCGCGCATCAGCCGCGCCAGCACCCTGGCCCTGGAGACCGGGATGATCCTGTCCAACGAACCCGGCTATTACCGCGAAGGGGCCTTCGGCATCCGCATCGAGAACCTGGTCGCGATCACCGAGGCCCTTGCCGAACCGGGCCGCGCCATGCTGGGCTTCGAGACGCTGACCCTCTGCCCCATCGACCGCCGCCTGATCGACATCGCGGCCCTGTCGCGGGACGAGGCGGAATGGCTGGATGCCTATCACGCGCGGGTCCGCGACGCGCTGTCGCCGTATCTGGATGAAGCCACACGGGCCTGGCTGGATCAGGCGACCCGGTCGCTTGCGGCTTCTTCTTCATGAAAATATCCTCGGGGGGTCCGGGGGGCGAAGCGCCCCCGGCACTCGCGGGACGCAATCACAACGCGTCCAGGATCCGCGCCGCCTCGGCCTTGCAGGGCGTCAGCGCCGCCCGATCCTCGCCCGGAAAGAACCGCGCGCGCACGGCGGTGGGCATCGGCGCGGGTTCGGCGATCACCACGCGCGGACCGATGGTCGCGGCCTCGGCCTGCCAGCTGCGGGCAAGGGCGATCTGCCCCGCCTTGGTCGCCCCATAGGCGCCAAAGAACTTCTGCCCCGCGCGAGGATCGTCGAAGAACAGCGCCGTCCCCTGCCGCGCGCGCAACAGCGGCTCCAGCAGCGCGATCAGACCGCGCGTCACGTCCATGTTGACCAGCACCGACTTGGCCCAGTCCTTGCCATCGACATGCGGCGCAGGCGCCAGGGGGGCCGCGTGGATCGCCGAATGCGCCCACAGATCCAGCCCGCCCCAGCGGGTCAGCACGGCCTGGGCCAGTTGCTGCATCGCGGGCGCCTCGGCCACGTCCATGGGGGCAAGCGTCGTGCTGCCGCCCGCGCGGCGGATGCGGTCGTCGAGTTCTTCAAGCGCGCCGACGGTCCGGGCCACGGCCAGGACGTGATAGCCACGCGCGGCCAGATCCTGGGCCAGGGCGGCGCCAAGGCCGCGCGAAGCGCCGGTCACCAATGCGATTTTCTGTGTCTGTGTCATGGCCGTTCCCTTGCCACCGGCAGGGCCGCATCACAAGACCCGTCCTGCAAGGAGGCCCCCCAAGGGGCCTCCGGGAAGCTGCGGCCGATCAGCGCGCGGTCACGTCGATGTAGTCGCGCTTGCCTTCGCCCACATACAGTTGGCGCGGGCGGCCGATCTTGGCCTGCGGATCGGCGATCATTTCCTTCCATTGCGCGATCCAGCCCACCGTGCGCGACAGCGCGAAGATCGGCGTGAACATCGAGGTCGGGAAGCCCATCGCTTCCAGGATGATGCCGGAATAGAAATCGACGTTGGGATACAGCTTCTTCTCGATGAAATACTCGTCTTCCAGCGCGATCTTTTCCAGCTCCTTGGCGACTTGCAGCGTCGGGTTGTCGTGGATGCCCAGCAGATCCAGCACCTCGTCCGCCGATTCCTTCATCACCTTGGCGCGCGGGTCGAAGTTCTTGTAAACGCGATGGCCGAAACCCATCAGCTTGAACGGATCGGACTTGTCCTTGGCGCGCGCGATGTATTCCGGGATGCGGTCCACGGTCCCGATCTCGCGCAGCATCTCCAGGCAGGCCTGGTTCGCGCCGCCATGGGCCGGTCCCCACAGGCAGGCGATCCCCGCCGCGATGCAGGCGAAGGGATTGGCCCCCGACGATCCCGCCAGCCGCACGGTCGAGGTCGAGGCGTTCTGTTCGTGATCGGCGTGCAGCGTGAAGATGCGGTCCATGGCGCGGGCCAGGGCCGGATCGACGTTGTATTTCTCGGCCGGGACCGAAAAGCACATGTGCAGGAAGTTGCTGGCGTAATCCAGTTCGTTCTGCGGATACACGAAAGGCTGGCCGATCGAGTACTTGTAGGCCATCGCCGCGATGGTCGGCAGCTTGGCGATCAGCCGGATCGAGGCCACCTCGCGCTGCCAGGGGTCGTTCACGTCGGTCGAATCGTGATAGAATGCCGACATCGCGCCAACCACGCCGACCATGGTCGCCATGGGATGCGCGTCGCGGCGGAAGCCCCGGAAGAAGTTGTGCATCTGTTCATGCACCATCGTGTGACGGGTCACGCGACGCTCGAAATCCGTCATCTGCGCGGCGGTCGGCAGCTCGCCATAGAGCAGCAGGTAGCAGACCTCCAGGTAATGGGACTGCGCGGCCAGCTGCTCGATCGGATAGCCGCGATACCACAGCTCTCCCTTGTCGCCGTCGATGAAGGTGATGGTGGAATCGCAGCTTGCGGTCGAGGTGAAGCCGGGGTCATAGGTGAACACGTCCGCCTGGCCATACAGCTTGCGGATATCCAGCACCTCCGGTCCCTGCGTGGGACGAAGGATCGGAAGCTCGTATTCGGAGCCGTTGATCTTGAGTGTGGCGGTCGTCGCGTCGGCCATCCAAAGCGTCCTTTCCGGCTGGGCCGGGCCGACCTTCGACTGCGCGCGGGGCGACCTGGCATGTAAGGGCAGGCCGTCAGCCTGCCAAATCCGTCTGGTCCTGCAACCGGGCCAACGATTCCTCGCGGCCTAGCGCCGTCATCATGTCGAACACACTGGGGGTCGTCGTCCGGCCGGCCAAGGCGGCCCGCAAAGGCGCCGCCAGTTTGCCCAAGCCCACGCCGTTCTCCTCGGCAACCCGCTTGGCCGCCTGCTCCAGTTCGTCTCGGGTCCAGCTAACATGCTGCACTGCGGCAGTCAATCTGGACAGCATACCACGGGATACCATATCCAGAGACTTTGATGCTTTTTCATCCGGTTCCACCGGCCGGTCGATCAGCGCGAAACGGGCCTGATCCAGCAATTGCGGCAGGGTTTTCGCCTTTTCCTTCAAGGCAGGCAAGGCCGCCGCGATCCGGTCCCTTTGACGCTGCGTCAGGGCGGCAGAATCCGTTTCTGCCAGGAAATCGTCCAGGGCGGCCAGCAGATCGGCGTCCGGCATCGTGCCGACATGGTGCCCGCTGACATGCTCCAGCTTCTTGAAATCCAGCCGCGCGGGGGCGCGGTTGATGCCCGACAGGTCGAACCACGCGCGGGCCTGGGCGTCGTCGAACAGTTCGTCGTCGCCATGGCTCCAGCCAAGCCGCGCCAGATAGTTGCGCATCGCCGCCGGGGGATAGCCCATTGCCGCGAATTCGTGCAGCCCCACCGCGCCGTGGCGTTTGGACAGCTTCTTGCCGTCCTCGCCATGGATCAGCGGGATATGGGCAAAGACCGGGCGCGGCCATCCCATCGCGTCGAAGATCTGCACCTGCCGAAAGGTGTTGGTCAGGTGGTCGTCGCCCCGGATCACATGGGTGACGCCCATGTCGTGATCATCGACGACCACCGCCAGCATGTAGGTGGGGGTGCCGTCCGACCGCAGGATGATCATGTCGTCCAGCTGGTCGTTGGCCACCCGCACCGTGCCCTGCACGGCGTCGTTCACCACCGTCTCGCCCTCGCGCGGGGCGCGCAGGCGGATCGCATGAGGGGCGTCAGGCAGATCCGCCGCGTCGCGCCAGGGGCTTTGGAACGGCTGGCGGGGGTTCGCCTCGCGCCATTCGGCGATTTCCTCGGGCGTGGAAAAGCACTTGTAGGCGGTGCCATCGGCCAGCATCTGCCTTGCCACCTCGGCATGGCGGTCGCGGCGCTCGAACTGACTGATCGGCTCGCCGTCCCAGTCAAGGCCCAGCCAGGTCAGGCCCTTCAGGATTGCCGCCGTGGCCTCGGGCGTGGACCGGGCGCGGTCGGTATCCTCGATCCGCAACAGGAACTTGCCGCCCCGGCCCCGCGCGTAAAGCCAGTTGAACAGCGCCGTGCGCGCCCCGCCGACATGCAGGTACCCGGTGGGCGAGGGGGCAAAGCGGGTGACGATCTGGGTATCGGACATGGCGGCCTTCCTGTCGGGGCAGGCATTAACGCTTTGGTAAGCCGTCCATGCCATCGTTGGCCGCAGGAATAGAGAAGCCGGTGCGAAAGGACAAGAATGGCCGCCCAGGGCGACATCACGGCATTGCCGGGCTTTTCCGGCGCGCGGGCGGCGTCGCGCCATGCGGATGCGCGGCCCGCCCGCATGGCCGCCACGATCCGCGCCGGGCTGTTTCCCTGGGTGCCGGTCTGCCTGGCCGCCGGGATCGCGCTGTGGTTCGCCCTGCCCTTTGCCCCTGCCCCGTGGCACTGGGGGGCGCTTGGGCTGCTGGCCGCCTTGGCGCTTGGCGTGTGGCGGCTGGCGCTGCCCTGGGCCGAACGGGGGCGCATCGGTTGGTCCCTGGCCGACGCGCTGCGGATCGGGGCGACGGCGGCGCTGCTGGTCATCGCGGGCTTTGGCCTGATCGGGCTGCGGTCCGCGATGGTCGCCGCCCCGGTGATGGAATGGCGCTACTATGGTCCCATCGAAGGGCGGCTGTTGGAAATCGACCGGTCCGCCCGCGACCGGATCCGGCTGACGCTGGACCGGGTGGTGCTGCGCGACACCGCCCCCGGCCGTACGCCGGGCAAGGTGCGGCTGTCGCTGATGGACCAGTCTGATCCGCCGCCGCCCCTGGGCCAGCGGGTGATGCTGACCGGCCATCTTGGCCCGCCCCCGGCCCCGGCGTCCCCCGGCAGCTTCGATTTCCGCTGGCTCGCCTGGTTCGAGGGGTTGGGCGCCGTGGGTTACACCCGCACGCCGGTCCTGACCGTGGAACCGGCCGAGGGCGGCCTTTGGGCCATGCACCGCGCGCGCATGGCGATCAGCCGGGCGATCCAGGACGGCATCGGCGGGCAGGAGGGCGCGGTCGCATCCGCCCTGATGACCGGCGACCGTTCGGGGATCGAGGAGGCCACGAACGAGGTCATGCGGGCCTCGAACCTGTACCACATCATCTCGATCTCGGGCCTGCACATGTCGATGCTGGCGGGCTTCGTCTATACCGCGCTGCGCATGGCCCTGGTGCTGGCGCAGGGCCTGGGCGCGCCCCTGCCGCAGGGCGTCCACAAAATCGCGGCCCTTGGGGCGCTGCTGGCATCGGCGGCCTATCTGTGGCTGTCGGGCGGCGGGGTCGCCACCGAACGCGCCTTCGTCATGGTGGCGGTGATGCTGGTGGCGATCATGGCCGATCGGCGGGCGATTTCCCTGCGCACCGTGGCGCTGGCCGCGACGATCATCCTGATCTATTCGCCCGAGGCCGTGACCCATCCCGGCTTCCAGATGAGCTTCGCGGCCACCGTCGCGCTGATCCTGTCCTATGGCCCGTGGTCGAAGATTTCGCCCCGCCTGCCCTTCTGGCTGCGGCCGGTGGCGATGCTGCTGGTGTCCTCGCTGGTGGCAGCCATCGCGACCTCGCCGCTGGCGGCGGCGCATTTCAACCGGATGGCGCAATACGGGCTGATCGCGAACCTGCTGGCCGTGCCGGTGATGGGCGCCCTTGTGATGCCCGCGGGCGTGATCGGCGCGCTGCTGGCCTCGGTTGGCCTGGCGGGACCGGCGCTGTGGGTGATGGGCCTGGGGACCGCCTGGATGCTGCGGGTCGCGGAATGGGTGGCGTCCCTGGGCGGCGCGGTGACGGCCCTGCCCTTGCCGCCTTCGCCGGTGATCCCGCTGATGTGCTTTGGCGCGACGCTGGCCGTCCTGTGCTGGCGCGGCGGCGCGGGCGCGCGGCGTTTCAGCCTGACGGGCGCGGGGTTCCTGGCGGGCATGGCGATGCTGGCGGCCTCCGGGGCGATCTGGCTGACCGCCAGCCGTCCGCTGCTGCTGGTGGCCCCTGAAGGCGAGGCGGTGGGGCTGATGACTGCCCAGGGCCGCGCCGTGTCCAAGCCGTCCGGCGGGGCCTTCGTGGTCAGCACCTGGCTGCAAGAGGATGGCGACACCGCCGCGCAAGAGGATGCGGCCGCCCGCCCCGCCTGGGGGGGCGACAAGCGCGACCGGGTGGCCGCGCTGCCGGGGGGCTGGCAGGTCTGGCATTTCACCGGCAAGGGGGCCGAGGCGCGCGCGCCCGCCGCCTGCCAGCCGCAGCGGATCGTGGTGGTGGCGGCCAAGGTTCCCGCGCAGGACTGGCCCTGCATGATGCTGGACCTAGGGCGGTTGCATCAGACCGGGGCCATGGCCGTCTATTTCGACGACAACGGCCCCGTGTTGCGCGGCGTCAACGAGTTGCGCCGCAATCCGGGCTGATCAGACGCCCGCGTCGATGATCGCGCGGGCCAGGACCGGCACGGTGTGCCGGTTCAGACCCGCGATGTTCAGCCGCGAATCGCCCACCATGTAGATCGCCGCGTCGGATTTCAGCTTTGCCACCTGTTCCGGCGACGCCCCCAGCCGAGAGAACATGCCCCGATGCCGGCCGATGAAGTCGAAGCGGTCGCTGCCCGACAGGTCACGCAGTTCGGACGCCAGTTGCGACCGCAGGCCCAGCATGGTGCCCCGCACTTCTTCCAGTTCCGCCGCCCAGTCGGCGCGCAGGGCGTCGTCGGTCAGGATGGTGCTGACGATCCGCGCGCCGTGGTCCGGCGGGAAGGAATAGGTCTGCCGGTTCAAAAATGCCATCGACCCCTGCGCCAGATCGCGCGCGGCGGTGTTTTCCGCCAAGGCGAACAGGATTCCGGTCCGCTCGCGATAGATGCCGAAGTTCTTGCTGCAAGATGCCGCGATCAGCACCTCGGGCAGGCGCGCGGCGATCATGCGGGTGGCGGCCGCGTCCTCCTCAAGCCCGTCGCCGAAGCCTTGATAAGCCAGGTCGATCAGCGGGATCGCGCCGGATGTCTCCAGGATCCCGGCCACCTCGTCCCACTGGTCCATGGTCAGGTTGGCGCCGGTCGGGTTGTGGCAGCAGCCGTGCAGCAGCACGATGTCGCTCTTGCCCGCGCGGGCGATGTCGGCCTTCAGCCCGTCGAAATCGACGCCGCGCGTTTCCGCGTCGAAGTAACGGTATTCGACGAAGGGCAGGCCCATGAACTTCATGATCGACAGGTGGTTGGGCCAGGTCGGGTTCGACACGTGAACCGTCATTCCCGGATTGGCGAGCCGCGCCAGTTCCAGCGCCTGCCGGATCGCGCCCGTGCCGCCCACGGTGGCAAGAGATGCCAGCCGGTCCCCTGGCACATCCTTCAGCACCATCCGCGCCATGGCGTCGCGGTATTCGGGTTCACCCGCCAGACCGGTATAGGCCTTGGTCGTCTGCGTTTCCCAGATCCGCCGTTCCGCCGCCTTGACCGCCCGCATGACAGGCGTCACCCCCTGGGGATCCTTGTAGACGCCGACGCCCAGGTCGATCTTGCCCTGGCGGGTGTCGGCCTTGAACTCCTCGATCAGCTTCAGGATCGAATCGGGGGCTTGCGGTTTCAGGTTCGACAGCATTCAGGCGTCTCCGGTTGCGAGGGGCAGGTCCGGGAAGCTGCCCCATTCGGTCCAGCTTCCGTCGTAAAGCGCGTGGTTGCGGTGCCCGATCCGTTCCAGCGCCAGCGACAGCACGGCGGCGGTGATGCCGCTGCCGCAGCTTGTGATCACGGGCTTTTTCAGGTCCACCCCGGCGGCCTCGAACTCGGCGCGCAGAAGATCGGGCGATTTCATCGTGCCGTCCGCGTTGAGCAGCCGCCCGAAGGGAACGTTCCTCGCGCCGGGGATATGGCCGGACCGCAGGCCGGGGCGCGGCTCGGGCGCCTCGCCGCGAAAGCGTTCGGGGGCGCGGGCATCAACGATCCCGTGATCGCCCAGCTTGCTGGCCGAAGCGACCTGCGTCACGTCGCGCACAAGGCCCGCCTGCCGCTGCACGGTGATGTGGCGGTCGCGCAGGATCGGGGCCATGTCCTCGACCGGGCGGCCCTCGGCCCGCCACTTGGCAAAGCCGCCGTCCAGCACGGCCACATCGGTCTTGCCCATCAGGCGGAAGGTCCACCAGACCCGCGCGGCGCTGCGCACGTCGGAATTGTCATAGATCACGACCTGGTGCCCGTCGCCCACGCCCATGGCGCGCATCCGGGAGATGAACATCTCGACCGGCGGGGCCATGTGCGGCAGGGTGCTGCGCTTGTCGCTGATGGCGTCGATGTCGAAAAACCGCGCGCCCGGGATATGGGCCGCGTCGTATTCGGCCCGCGCGTCGCGTCCGGTGGCGGGCATGTGCCAGCTTGCATCCAGGATGCGCAGGTCGGGATCGTTCAGGTGGGCGGCCAGCCATTCGGTCGAGACCAGCGTTTTCGGATCGTCCTGCATGGCCCCCTCCGCTCTACGGTGCGGGCCTGATCTACAAGGGCCGCCGGGCTGGCGCAATCCTAACCCTGCTTCAAAAGCCGCTGCTTTTGCCGGTTCCAGTCGCGCTTGGCGTCGGTTTCGCGCTTGTCGTGGTTCTTCTTGCCCTTGGCCACGCCGATCTTCAGCTTCACGATGCCACGGTGGTTGAAATACATCACCAGCGGAACCAGCGTCATCCCCTCGCGCCCCACGGCCTGCCACAGCCGCGCCAGTTCCTTGCGGCTGACCAGCAGCTTGCGGCGGCGGCGTTCCTCGTGCCCGAACACCCCGGCCTGCTTGTAGGCGGCGATATAGCCGTTGATCAGCCACAACTCGCCCCCCTCGACCGAGGCATAGCTTTCGGCGATGTTCGACTGGCCGGTGCGCAGGGACTTCACCTCGGAACCCGTCAGCATGATGCCGACCTCGAGGTCGCTTTCGATGAAGTAATCGAAGCGCGCCCGCCGGTTTTCGGCGATGATCTTGTAGTTCTTGTCGGGGTCGGTAGCCATGGTGCTGTCAGATAGGCGTCGGGCACCGTCCTGTAAAGGTGCATGAGGGGTGGGAAAAGGAACGGCCATGCTGGGACAGATTGCCTTCGGATCGGTTCTGATGCTGGGCAGCATCGCCATCGCGGGGCTGTGGATCTGGCTGCTGGAGACGGGCTTCGCCCGCTGGGAAGGCTGGCTGGTGCGTGCGCCGCACCGGCCCAAGCTGATCCTGATCGTGCTGGCCGCCAGCCTGGCGGTGCTGGCGATGGTGACGATGTCGGTCTGGCTGTGGGCGCTGGCCTTTCACCTGCTGCGCATCTTCGCGGATTTCGAGGAGGCGATGTATTTCACGCTCGTGACCTTCACGACGCTGGGCTATGGCGACGTGCTGATGCCCGAGGAATGGCGCATCCTGGGCGGGCTGGCCGCCGCCAACGGGCTGCTGAGCTTTGGCCTGATGACCGCGCTGATGGTGGAATCGCTGCGCCATGTGCGCGTGCGGCAGATCGAATTCACGAAGGAATAGCCCATGAAGCCGGGACCGTTGAACCTGATCACCGACATCCCCGGCCTGCGGGTGGGCAATGCCACGGATGCGCGGCTGAAATCGGGCGTCACCGTGCTGACGGCGGATGCGCCCTTCGCGGCGGCGGTGCATGTCATGGGCGGGGCGCCGGGCACGCGGGAAACCGACCTGCTGGCCCCCGACAAGCTGGTGGCAGGGGTTGATGCCCTGGTGCTGTCGGGGGGATCGGCTTTCGGGCTGGCGGCCTGCGACGGGGTGATGGCGGGCCTGCGCGCGGCGGGGCGGGGGTTTGCCGTGGGTGACGTGCGGGTGCCGATCGTGCCGGGGGCGATCGTCTTCGACCTGCTGAACGGCGGGAACAAGGACTGGGCCGACAATCCCTATCCGGCGCTTGGACGGGCGGCCTTCGACGCCGCCGCCGCCGATTTCGCCCTGGGCACGGCAGGGGCAGGGACCGGGGCCACGACGGGAAACCTGAAGGGCGGGCTTGGCTCGGCCTCGGCCCGGTTGGGGAACGGGGTGACGGTGGGTGCCCTCGTGGTGGTCAACGCGCTTGGGCAGGCGACGGTGGGCGACACGCGGCAGTTCTGGGCCGCCCCCTGGGAGCTGGAGGCCGAGTTCGGCGGGCTTGGCCTGCCCGCCAGCTTCCCCGCCGCCCATGAGCCTGCCCCGGTCAAACGCCTGGGCGAGGCCACGACCATCGCCATCGTCGCCACCGACGCGGCGCTCGACAAGCCGGCCCTGCAACGGCTGGCCATCGCCGCCCATGACGGCATGGCCCGCGCGCTGGTGCCCAGCCATACGCCCTTCGACGGCGATCTGGTCTTTGCGGTCTCGACCGGCGCAAGGCCCCTGCCCGATCCCGCCACGGACCCTTTCCTGCTGGGCCATGCCGCCGCGTCCTGTCTGGCGCGGGCGATTGCCCGGGGCGTCCATGCCGCCACCCCTGCGCCCGGCGACCGGCAGCCCTGCTGGCACGATCTGCGCCCATGAAAAAGGGGCGGCGCGCGACCGGCACACCGCCCCATCAGAGAGGGTCGCCAAGAGGGAAGGCTTAGCGATGCCCGTTCAACGCGGATACTCGCCTTCGGTTTCATGGTTTCGCCTTGAACGCGACTTTTTTTCCGATGTCCCGGCGGTGGCGCGGATGCTTTGACATCGCCCCGGCCGCATGGTGATCATGGGCCAACCGCTTCCGGAGCCATGCCAATGACCAAGCATTCGACCGACCTCAAGACGCTGCTGCGCGACCCCTCGCTTCTGGAAACCCGGGCCTTCGTGGCGGGCGAATGGGTGGACGCGGCGGACGGCGCGACATTCGACGTGATCAATCCCGCGCGCGGCGACGTGATCGCCAGGGTCGCTGACATGGACCGCGCCGACGCCGCCCTTGCCATTCAGGCGGCGCACCAGGCGATGAAGGCCTGGGCCGCCCGCACCGCCAAGGACCGCGCGGGGGTGATGCGCCGGTGGTTCGATCTGATGATGGCCAACCAGGACGACCTCGCCCGCATCCTGACGGCCGAGATGGGCAAGCCCTTTCCCGAGGCCAAGGGAGAGATCGCCTATGGCGCGAGCTTCGTCGAATGGTTCGGAGAGGAAGCCAAGCGCGTTTACGGCGAGACGATCCCCGGCCACATGCCCGACAAGCGCCTGACGGTGATCCGCCAGCCGATCGGCGTGGTGGGCAGCATCACGCCGTGGAATTTCCCGAACGCCATGATCGCGCGCAAGGCCGCCCCCGCCCTGGCCGTGGGCTGCGGCTTCGTCGCCCGCCCCGCCGCCGAGACGCCGCTGTCCGCGCTGGCGATGGCGGTCTTGGGCGAACGCGCGGGGCTGCCCAAGGGGATCCTGTCGGTGATCACCTCGTCGCGCAGCAGCGACATCGGCAAGGAATTCTGCGAGAACCCGCTTGTGCGCAAGCTGACCTTCACCGGCTCGACCGAGGTCGGGCGGATCCTTCTGCGCCAGGCTGCTGACCAGGTGCTGAAATGCTCCATGGAACTGGGCGGCAACGCGCCCTTCATCGTCTTCGACGACGCCGACCTGGACGCGGCGGTCGAAGGCGCCATGGCGTCCAAGTTCCGCAACAATGGCCAGACCTGCGTTTGCGCGAACCGCATCTATGTCCAGGCCGGGGTATATGACGCCTTCGCCGGGAAGCTGGCGGCGGCGGTCGATAAGCTGCGCGTGGGCGACGGGCTGGAGGACGGCGTGACCACCGGTCCCCTCATCAACCAGGACGCCGTGGAAAAGGTCGAGGAGCATATCCGCGACGTGCTGGACGGCGGCGGGCAGGTCGTCACCGGGGGCGAGCGGATGGAAGGGTTGTTCTTCCAGCCCACGGTCGTGACCGGCGTCACCGACCGCATGAAGGTCGCGACCGAGGAAACCTTCGGTCCCCTCGCCCCGCTGTTCCGCTTCGACACCGAGGAGGAGGTCGTCCAGAAAGCCAACGACACGATCTTCGGGCTGGCATCATACTTCTATGCCCGCGACATCGGCCGCATCACCCGCGTGCAGGAGGCGCTGGAATACGGCATCGTCGGCGTGAACACCGGCATCATCTCGACCGAGGTGGCGCCCTTCGGCGGCGTCAAGCAGTCGGGTCTTGGCCGCGAGGGCAGCCGCCACGGGATCGAGGACTATCTGGAACTGAAATACATCTGCCTGTCGATCTGACGGATCGCAGCAATTTCCGTCGCTTGGGGGGAACGCAACCGGGCCACCGCGCATTGACAGGCGAAGGCCCCGCAATCGGGTTCCAGCGGGGTCCATCTGGAAAAAGGGGAAGTGCATGGAAGGTTTTGGCTGGATCGCGTCGATCATCCTGGGGGCAATCGCAGGGTGGATCGCGGAAAAGATCATGAAGACCGACAGCGGCCTGCTGATGAACATCATCCTGGGCATCGTCGGCGCGCTGATCGGTAACTTCCTGTTCGACATGCTGATCGGCACCAGCGCCGAAGGCAGCATCGTCGGGCAGTTGATCGTGGCCGTGATCGGCGCCTGCATCCTGATCTGGATCGTGCGCATGGTGCGTGGCCGCGCCTGAACGCCGGCAAGGCAAGACAGCGAAAAGGCCGGTGCGGCGATCCGCACCGGCCTTTTTCATGGCCTTTCGGAATGGGGGATCAGCGCGCCCCGTCTTCCTCGTCCTCGTCCCGGTCGGGCAGGTTGAAGAAGCTGTCCGCATCCAGATCGCGCTCGGGCGTCTTGTCCTCGTCCTGCGTCAACGAGAAGCCTTCCAGCCCCGCCATCCCGGACGGCAGGCGCGGCTCGTCGCTCATGGCCAGGGACGTTTCGGTGCTGACCAGCTTGCGGCGTTCGTCATCGCTCATCACCTCGCCCGTGCCGCTTTTCTTGGCGGCCTTCTGGACGGCGGCGTCCAGTTCGGTCTGGCGGCACAGGCCGAGCGCCACCGGGTCGATGGGCTGCATGTTCTGGATGTTCCAGTGCGTGCGCTCGCGGATCGAGGCGATGGTGGGTTTCGTGGTGCCGACCAGCTTGGCGATCGCCGCGTCGGGAAGCTCGGGGTGGAACTTGACCAGCCACAGGATCGCGTTCGGGCGGTCCTGGCGCTTGGACAGCGGCGTATAGCGCGGCCCGCGGCGCTTTTCCTCGCCCTCGGCGGCGGGGTTGTGCTTCAGCTTCAGGCGATAGGCAGGGCTGGCCTCGCCCTTCCTGATCTCCTCGGGGTCGAGCTGGTGCGAGGCGACGGGGTCATAGCCCTTGACCCCTGCCGCCACGTCGCCGTCGGCGATGCCCTGCACTTCCAGCTCGTGCAACCCGCAGAAATCGCCGATCTGCTTGAAGCTCAGCGTGGTATTGTCCACCAGCCAGACGGCGGTCGCCTTGGCCATCAGCGGCTTGCTCATGTCAATCTCCTTCGCATGTCTGCCCCGAACAGCAGGTTTCAGGCCGGAAAAACGGCTTTGGCGGGTGCCATTCCTCGTTTTCGGGGGGAATTGACGGGTGATATAGCGATTTCGACACGCGGGGAAAAGAGGATTCGCATACGCGCCGTGGACGCGGCCCCAAGGGCCGGGCATGGTGCGGCCATGAAGGCTGCGTTCCTGATCCCGCTGCTGGCCGCGCTGTGGCCCGCCCATGCCCCCGCCGAAGGCGTCGCGGGCGATTTCGATTACTATGTCCTCTCGCTCGGCTGGCAGCCCGGCTGGTGCCGCGCCACGGGCGACAGGCGGGATGCCAGGGACTGCAATCCCGGCAGCGGGCGCGATTTCGTGGTCCACGGGCTTTGGCCGCAACACGAACGGGGCTGGCCGGATCATTGCGCGACCGACGAACGCGACCCGTCGCGGCGCGACACGCAGGCCATGGCGGATCTGATGGCCCCGGGCCTTGCGCTTTACCAGTGGCGCAAGCACGGCCGCTGCTCGGGCCTGTCGGCGGCGGGCTATTACGCGGCGCTGCGCGAGGCGGCCGAGGCTGTCCGGATCCCCGCCCCCTTCGACGACCTGCCCCGCGACATCACCCTGCCCCCCGCCGTGGTCGAGGATGCGTTCATCGAGGCCAACCCGGGCCTGACCCCCGACGGCATCACCGTCACCTGCAAGGAGGGCGCGCTGGCCGAGGTGCGCATCTGCCTGACCCGCGACCTGGAACCCCGCCCCTGCGCCCCGGATGCCCGGCGCGATTGTTCCCGTTCGCGGGTGTTGATGGAAAAGATCCGCTGAGGGCACGTGATGGACGAGATCGAACTGAAGCTGCACCTGACCGAAGCCGCCGCCCGGGCCATCGAGGCGGCGGGCGTGCTGCCCGGCAAGCCCAGGACACTTTCCCAGCGGTCCCTTTACTTCGACACGCCGGACCGGGCGCTGGCGGGCGCGGGGCTGTCCCTGCGCATCCGCGAGACCCGGGGCAGGCGCATCCAGACCGTCAAGGGGGCCGACCGGGGCAGCGCAGGGATCTTTGCCCGCCCCGAACACGAGATGCCGGTCCCAGACGACAGGCCGGTCCTGGACGACACCACGCCGGTCGCCCGCATCCTGGGCGGCAAGGCCTTTGCGCTTGCGCCGGTCTTCGCCCTGTCCGTGACTCGCCGGATCTGGGTGCTGGAGGAAGGCGGCGCGCGGATCGAGGCCATGATCGACCGGGGCAGGGTCACGGCAGCCGACCGGCAAAGCCCGCTCTGCGAATGCGAGCTTGAGCTGGTCTCGGGTCCGCCCGGCGCGCTGTTTGCCGTCGCCCGCCGCCTGGGCGCCGTGGCCCCGGTCAAGCTGGGCGTGCTGACCAAGTCCGAACGCGGCCATCGCCTGACCGGTCCCTTGCCCGTGGCGGTCAAGGCCGAGGATGTGGCGCTTGACCGGGACATGACGGCGGCGCAGGCCTTTCAGCGGATCGTCCTGTCCTGCCTGCGCCAGTTCCGCCTGAACGAGGATCTGCTGCTGGCCACGCGCACGCCGGAACCGCTGCACCAGGCGCGGGTCGCGCTGCGCCGGTTGCGGTCGGCCTTCACGATCTTCCGGCCCATGCTTGGCGCGTCGGGCACCGCCCTGCGCGAGGAGTTGCGCTGGCTGGCGGGCACCCTGGGCGACGCGCGCGACCTGGACGTGCTGCTGCCCCGCGCGTCTGCCGGACCCTTGCAGGACCGCATCCGCGCGGCCCGCGAGGCGGCCTATGACGGGGTGGCCGAGGCCCTGGGGTCGGAACAGGCGCGGGCGCTGATGCTGGATCTGGCGGAATGGACCGGCGGGGGCGACTGGCTGTCGGACCCGGAAACGCAGGCCCTGCGCGACAGCGGCGCGCAGGATTTCGCGGCCACGGCGCTGTCGCGGTTCCGGCGCAAGGTGAAGAAGGGCGGCCGCGACCTGTCCCGTCTTGAAGACGAGGCCCGGCACGAATTGCGCAAGGATGCCAAGAAGCTGCGCTACGCGGCCGAGTTCTTCGCGCCGCTGTTCGCGGGCGACTGGCGCAAGGGCCGCAGGCGGTTCGGCGCGGCGCTTGCGGATTTCCAGGATCATCTGGGCGCGCTGAACGACCTGGCCGCCGCCCCCCTGGTGCTGGACCGCCTGGGTCTGGCGGACGCGCTCGGGGCGGCGGACCTGGCCGATGCCGTGGACCGCGCGCCCCTGCTGGCAGCGGCCGAGGACGCCCATCGCGCCCTGGTCCGGGCGGAACGGTACTGGACCTGAGGTCAGGCCAGATCGTCCGCCACCTTCAGCACGATCTTGCCGATATGGTGGCTGCTTTCCATGCGCCGGTGCGCAAGGGCCGCGTCCGCCAGGGCGAACTCGCTGTCGATCACGACCTTGACCGACCCCGCCGAGATCAGCGGCCAGAGCCGCTTGCGCAGGGCCTCGGCGATCTCGGCCTTGGCGGCGTCCGATTGCGGGCGCAGGGTCGATCCGGTGACCGTCAGGCGCTTGGCCATGATGGGGGCGAAGTTCAGTTCCACCTTCGCCCCTTCCAGGAAGGCGATCATCACCAGCCGCCCGTCCGGCGCCAGGGCCTTGATGTTCCGGGCGATATAGCTGCCGCCCACCATGTCGAGGATCAGGTCCGCCCCGCCCTCGGCCGCCATGACCTTGATGAAATCCCCGGTGCGATAGTTGATGGGCGTCGCGCCCAGGGCGGCGATGGCCGCGCATTTCTCGTCGCTGCCTGCCGTGGCGAAGACGCGCGCGCCCAGGGCACGGGCGACCTGGATCGCCATGGTGCCGATGCCCGAGGTGCCGCCATGGACCAGGAAGCGTTCGCCCCCCATCAGCCCGCCGCGCGTCACGACATTGGACCAGACGGTGAAGGCGGTTTCCGGCAGGCAGGCCCCTTCGCGCAGCGACAGGCCATAGGGGATGCGCAGCGCGTGGTCGCCGTGGCAGGCCACGTATTCGGCATAACCGCCGCCGGGCACCAGGGCGCAGACCTGTTCGCCCTTCTTCCAGCGGGTGACGCCCACCCCCATGCCCACGATCTCGCCCGAGACTTCAAGCCCCGGCAGGTCGGATGCGTCGGGGGGCGGCGCGTAAAGGCCCTGGCGTTGCAGCACGTCGGGGCGGTTCACCCCGGCCCAGGCCACGCGGATCAGGATCTGGTCGTGGCGCGGCACCGGGACGGGGCGCAGGGCCGGGCGCAGCATCGTGGCATCGCCCGGATCGGCGATCTCGACCGCGTTCATGGAATCGGGAAACATCGTCTCTCCTGCTCAGGGTCTGGTCCGGCCGGGCAGGTCGCGCGACCGGGGCGCGCGAATCCAGCCAAAGGCCATGCCTGCCAGTGTTTCCGCACCGGGCAGCTTGCGCAAGCCGGCCTTCAATCCCTCGAACCGCATTACGCCGTCGATGCGGCGGTCGATGAAGGCGCGGGTCTCGGTGTGGTCGGGGGATGTGTCGCCCAGCCAGAACAGCACCGTGGCGCTGATCACCGCCGCCAGAGTGGCGCGCTTGGAATACCAGTTCACGTCGCGCGACGTGTCGCCAAGCCCGGTCCAGATCACGTCCGCCGTTTCCCAGACCAGCCGGGCCGCCAGCGCCGCGTTCTGCGGCAAGGACAGCGTGGCCGCGCCCGCGCGCACCAGTTCGGCATCGACCAGCATCATGCGGCGCCAGATCGCCTCGGCCACGCGGTCGCGGAAACGCCCGCCGGGCGGGGTCTGGGCCAGGCTGTCGCGCAACATCGCGTCCGCGCGGCGGTGATAGGCGGCGGCCAGCCCCGCGCCGCCTTGGGGGAAATGCACCCGCGCCAGATCGGGCGACATGGTCAGGTCGCGCGCCCCTGCCATCAGGGCGCGGTCGTTCATCCCCTCGAACGGGACATGGATCAGGGCGGCGTCAAGAAGGGCGTCGCGATCGGTTCGGGTCATCGTCATGTCTCCGGCTGGACAAGCGCGCCTGGCTTTGATAGGGGGGCGCATCCTGCAATCTTGCAACTCTAACCTAGGAAGGTGGTGACAACCACATGCAGGTCAACGTTCGCGACAACAACGTCGAACAGGCGCTTCGTGCCCTGAAGAAGAAACTTCAGCGCGAGGGCGTGTTCCGCGAAATGAAGCTCAAGCAGCATTTCGAGAAACCGTCGGTCAAGAAAGCCCGGGAACAGGCCGAGGCCGTACGCCGCGCCCGCAAGCTGGCCCGTAAAAAGGCACAGCGCGAAGGCGCACTGTAAGACGACGCGATCCGCGTTTCAGTCAAACCCCCGCAGCGCAAGTTGCGGGGGTTTGCGTTTCGCCCGGCATCCTTGCCCTAGACCGGGATCGCCGTGGTGCGGAACACCGTGCGCAGGGCAAAGGACGAATGCATCTGCGCGACCCCCGGCAGCCGGGCCAGGTGCTGGCGGTGGATGCGGGCGAAATCGTCGGTATCCTCGACCACGATCTTCAAAAGGTAATCGGCGGTCCCGGCCATCAGGTGACATTCCAGCACGTCGGGAATGGCGCGCACGCCCTTTTCGAACGCCTCCAGCACCTCGTCGGCCTGGCCGGACAGGGTGATTTCCACGAAGACGGTGGTCTGGCGGCGCAGCTTGCGCGCGTCCAGCAATGCGACATAGCCATGGATCACGCCCGTCTCCTCCAGCCGCTGGACGCGGCGGTGGCAGGCGGATGGCGACAGGTGGACCCGCAGCGCCAGTTCGGCATTGCTGATTCGCCCCTCGCGCTGAAGCAGGGCCAGGATGCGGCGGTCTGTTGCATCAAGATCGGACATGGCGGGATATTCTTCGACGCCAGGGGCGAATGCCAGTGCAATCCACCATTCCGCCGGTCTTGCGCGCATCAGCTTCGCAGCACCTTGCATCGGACCGGTGCCACACTGACGCGAAACATCGGAGGAACCATTCATGAAGATCGGCTGCCCGAAGGAAATCAAGCCGCAGGAATTCCGCGTGGGCCTGACCCCCGCCGCCGTGACCGAGGCCGTCGCGCGCGGCCACGGCGTCATCGTCGAGACCGGCGCGGGCCTTGGTTCCGGCTTCACGGATGACGATTACATCGCAGCCGGGGCCGGCATCGCGCCCGATGCGAAATCCGTCTTCGAGGCGGTGGACATGATCGTGAAGGTCAAGGAACCGCAGCCCGCCGAACGCCGGATGCTGCGCGAGGGGCAGGTGCTGTTCACCTATCTGCACCTGGCCCCCGACCCCGACCAGACCCGCGAGTTGCTGGGATCGGGCGTGACCGCCATCGCCTATGAGACGGTGACGGACGCGCGCGGCGGCTTGCCCCTGCTGGCGCCCATGTCCGAGGTGGCGGGCAGGCTGGCCCCGCAGGTCGGGTCCTGGGCGCTGCAAAAGGCCAACGGGGGGCGCGGCGTGCTGCTGGGCGGGGTGCCGGGCGTCAGGCCCGCGAACGTGGTCATCATCGGCGGCGGCGTGGTGGGCACGGCGGCGGCGCGCGTGGCCGTGGGCATGGGGGCCAATGTCACGGTGACGGACCGGTCGGTGGCGCGGCTGTCCTGGCTGGACGACATCTTCATGGGCCGGCTGACCACGCAATATTCCAGCGCGGCCGCCACCGCCGACCTGATCCGCACGGCGGACATGGTGATCGGCGCGGTGCTGATCCCCGGGGCTGCGGCACCCAAGCTGGTCTCGCGCGCGCAGTTGTCCACGATGCAGCCCGGCGCGGTGCTGGTGGACGTGGCCATCGACCAGGGCGGCTGTTTCGAGACCTCTCGCCCGACCACCCACCAGGATCCGATCTACGAGGTGGACGGGGTCGTGCATTACTGCGTGGCGAACATGCCGGGCGCGGTGGCGCGAACGGCGACGCAGGCGCTTGGCAACGCGACGCTGCCCTTTTTGCTGGCGCTGGCCGACAAGGGCTGGCGGCAGGCGGTGCTGGAGGATCCGCACCTGCGCGCGGGCCTGTCCACGCATCGGGGCCGCCTGACCTCGCCCCCGGTGGGCGAGGCCCTGGGGCTGGAGGCGATCACCCCGGACCAGCTGCTGGCGGGCTGAGCGTCCTGGAGGCGTCCCGCCGTCCGGCTGGCGAAGGCCATCGCCTTCGCCATCTTGCGACGTTGCCACCGGAGCCGCCGGGCCTTCAAGGCCCGGCCAGCGCCCGCCCCGCCCCCAGGCGGGCGCTTCACGCCCCCCTCGGGTCGGGCGCTGGCCTTTCGTGGTCGCGGGGCTGCACCGTCTCTGGTGGCACCGTCGTTTGGCGGACGGGGGAAACGCGATGCGTTTCCTTTTCCCGCCCGGGCACCGCCGCGAAGGGAAAGGGATCCGCCCCTATGCCCGCGGCACGGCGCGGTCGTCCCATATGGTGCGGTCGGCCAGCAGGTCGCGGATCTGGGCCAGCAGTTCCTCCTGGGTGGGGGCGGCGACCACGACCTCTTCCTTCGGGGGAGCCGCCATGCGTTGCAGGCGGTTCACCGCCTTGACCAGCAGGAACACCGCCCAGGCGATGATCAGGAAGTTCAGCACCGCCATCAGGAAGGATCCATAGGCAAAGACCGCCGCCCCCGAATCGCGCGCGGCGGCCAGGCTGGCGCCGTCGGGGACAGTGCCTGACAGCACGAGATACTTGTTGGTGAAATCGACGCCGCCGGTCAGCAGGCCAAGGATGGGGTTGATGAGATCGGCCACAACCGAATTCACGATGGCCGTGAAGGCCGCGCCGATGATGATGCCGACGGCAAGGTCGATGACATTGCCGCGGGCGATGAACTCTCGGAACTCTCTGATCATGGGCAGGCATCCCTCGTGACACGCGCCCGGTCGGCGCAGGCCAAGAATGCGGCGGGACGTGCCGGAAAGCAATTCCCTGAAAGGTCAAGGGAATCATGGCCCGCCCGGACGGCGGGCGGGCCATGTCGCGTGGTCAGTCGGCCTCGGCCAGCTTGGCCTCGATCACCTCTTTCATGCTCTCCCACGGCTGGTTCTGGACCTTTTCACCGCCGATGATGAAGGTGGGGGTCGCCTCGATCTTGTCGGCGGTGGCGTTCGCCTGGAAGGTCGCGATCAGTTGTTCGGCCTTGGCGGTGTCTTCCCAGCAGGCGGTCATCTGGTCCTCGGTCATGCCGGCCTTCAGGCCGATCTTGCGCAGGTTCGCGGCGATCTCCTCGCCCGTGCCGCCGGCCAGCCATTCCTGCTGTTCCTTGAACAGCATCGAGGACACGGGATAGAACTTGTCGTCCCCGCCACAGCGCGCCAGCACGCCCGCCCAAAGGCCCGGCTGGTCGAAATACACGTCGCGCTGGATGAACCTGACCTTGCCGGCATCGACATATTCGGCCTTCAGCTTCGGCCAGTTCTCGGTATGGAAGTTGGCGCAATGGCCGCAGGTGAAGCTGGCATATTCGATGATCGTCAGCGGCGCGTCGGCGGCCCCCAGACTGATGTCGGGCAGGGTTTCCGCCGGCGCGGCCGGGGCGGTGGCGGCCTCCTGGGCCATCGCGGCGGGAACGGCAAGGGCAAAGGCCACGGCGGCGGCAGCGGCACGGATCAGCATGGAAAATCCTTTCGGTGGTTCCGGTGTCGTTTGGTTGCGATGTTCAGCGCCAGCCGGGCCATCGCCTCGGCCAGGGCCGGATCCTGGAACTGGCGGGCGACCGTGTCGGCGGCCTGGAGGCTGGCCGGATCGGCCGAGGCGGGCGGGACCGCCGCGGACGCGAAGACCGCCTGCCCTTCGGCGAAACCGCTGGCGGCCGTCTGGGTCAGGATGATCCGCTGGACCGCGTTGTAGCCATAGCAGGCGTTCACCCGGTCGCGCAGGTGCGGCAACTGCATCTCGACCAGGGGGGCGACGGGACCGACGGTCAGCAGGGTCAGCGTGGCGCCGAAACCGCCGCGCGTGTGGCTGATGCGCACGGGCCGCGTCATGGCGGCAAGCTGGGGACCGGCGATTTCCGGCCAATGGGTCAGCAGGCGGGCGACGGCAAAGCCCCGGCCCTCGGCGGCCTTCTGCACCCGGTCAGCCAGCAAGGTCGCGGCCTGCTGGAAGCCGCGCCTGCGGCGGGCCATGGGGGTGCGGGGGTGGTCGGGCGATCGTGCCATCATTGCCTGTCCGGGTATCACCCCCATATCCTTAATCAGCCCCGCCGTCCGAGGAAAGCGCGGGATCGGAACAAGGGACTGAACATTGCGTGACACCCGGGTGATCGCCCCGCAGCTTCTGGACTGGTACGACCGCCACGCGCGCGTCCTGCCCTGGCGCGTGCCGCCGGGGGGCGGGATGGCCGACCCCTACCGCGTCTGGCTGTCCGAGGTGATGTTGCAACAAACCACCGTCGCGGCGGTCAAGGCATACTTCGAACGCTTCACGGCGCTGTGGCCCACCGTCGAGGCACTGGCCGCGGCGGAGGATGCGCGGGTGATGGCCGAATGGGCGGGGCTTGGATACTATGCCCGCGCCCGCAACCTGCTGGCCTGCGCCCGCGCGGTGGCGGCGGCGGGCGGGTTTCCGAAGACTCGGGAAGGATTGCAGGCGCTGCCGGGGATAGGGACCTATACCTCGGCCGCCATCGCGGCGATTGCCTATGACGCGCCGGAAACGGTGGTGGACGGGAACGTGGAACGCGTGGTGGCGCGGCTGTTTGCCGTGGAAACGCCCCTGCCCGCCGCCAAGCCCGAACTGGTGGCCCTGGCGGAAACGCTGACGCCGCGCGAACGCCCCGGCGATTACGCCCAGGCGATGATGGATTTGGGCGCGACCATCTGCACGCCGCGCAGCCCGGCCTGCGGCATCTGCCCTCTGATCCACGATTGCGACGCCCGCGCGCAAGGCATCGCCGCCAGCCTGCCGCGCAAGGCGCCGAAAGCCGCCAAGCCCGACCGCACCGGCATCGCCTGGGTCGCCCGCCACGATGACGCGGTGGTGTTCGAGGAACGCCCGGCCAAGGGCCTGCTGGGCGGCACGCTGGCCTTTCCCTCGGCCCATTGGGACGGGCGCGACCTGCCGCCGCCGGGGTTGGCCGCGTGGCGGGAGGTCGGCCATGTCCGCCATGTCTTCACCCATTTCAGCCTGTCCTTGCAGGTGATGGTGGGCGATCTGGACGGTCCGCCCGCGCGCGGCCATCTGGTGCCGCTGCGGCAAATCGACCGCGAGGCCCTGCCCGGCCTGATGCGCAAGGTCTGGGATATGGCGCAGGCAGCCATCGCCGCATAAGATCGCGCGCATGAGCGACTCAACCCCCGGCAGATTGCCCCCCGCAGCCCCCTTCTGGATGTCCGTGGTCATGCTGCCGCTGGTGGCCTTGGCCGCCGCTTGGGGCGGATTCTGGTGGATGCTGCTGCCCGCCTATGCCTGGTATCTGACCACCGCCCTGGATGGCGTGCTGGGGCTGAACGGCGAAAACCCCGATCCCCGGACCGAAACCAAGGCCCTGTTCTGGCACCGCGCCGTGACGGTGATCTGGTTCCCGCTGCAGTTCGCGGCGATCTTCGGGTCGATCTGGTATGCGACCCACACGGGCCACCTGTCGGGCTGGGAGAAGCTGGGCCTGTTCTTCGGCGTGGGCGTGCTGTCAGGCACCATCGGCATGGTCTATGCGCACGAGTTGCTGCACCAGAAGACTGCCGTGGAACGCTGGATGGGCGACCTGCTGCTGGCCTCGGTCCTGTATTCGCATTTCCGGACCGAGCATCTGCTGGTCCATCACGCCTGGGTGTCCACCCCCCGCGACGCGGTGTCGGCGCGCTATAACGAGGGGTTCTATCGGTTCTTCGGGCGGGTGCTGCGCGACGGCCCCCGCAGCGCCTGGCGGGCCGAGACGCGGCTGCTGGCCCGGGCAAGGCGCAGCCCCTGGGACCGGCGCAATCCGTTCTGGCGCTACGCCGCCTTGCAGGGGGGGATGGTCGTGCTTGCCCTGGCCCTGGGCGGTGTGCAGGGGCTGCTGCTGTTCGTGTTCCAGGCCTTCGTGGCGATCTGGCAGCTGGAGCTGACGAATTACGTCGAACATTACGGGTTGACGCGCAAGCACCTGGGGGATGGGCGCTATGAACACATCCTGCCGCGCCACAGCTGGAACGCCAGCCACACGGCCTCGAACTGGCTGCTGATCAACCTGCAGCGCCATTCCGACCACCACTACAAGCCCGACCGGCGCTTTCCGCTGTTGCAGACCTATGGCGAGGACGAGGCCCCGCAATTGCCCCTGGGTTATCCGGCGATGACCTTCGTCGCCATGGTTCCGCCCTGGTGGCGGCGGCGGATGAACCCGCGCGTGCGGGCCTGGCGCAGGCAGTTTTACCCGGAGGTGACGGATTGGGGACCGTATAACCGGGGCGAGCTGCCGATGCCGAGGAATGCGTTGTAGAGGACCAGAGGTCCGGCAGGCGAATGTCCAGTGGACATTCGCCCGGACCGATTGCCCGAAGGCCAAAGGCCGCAGGGCAAGGGGCGTGCAACCGGACCTGACGCCAGCAATCCGGCCGCGCCTGACTGGGCGGGCGCGTTTATCGCGCCTGCCAAGGGGCAGGCAGGCGCGGCCGGATTTGTCGCGGGACAAATCCGGCAAGTCACCCTAGCCCTGCACGATCACCCTTGTCCCCGGCACAGCACGACGCGCAATCCAGATCAGATCGCGCCCTGCAAAGGCGATGCACCCCTCGGTCCCGTAACCCGGCCTGCGCCATTGATGCAGAAAGATCGCCGACCCTCGCCCCGGCACCGCGTCGGGCCAGTTCCAGTCGGTCGTCAGCACCAGGTCATACAGCGGATCGGCCCGCCGCAGCCGTTCATGGCTGGCCGCCAGGGGCGCGCGGGCGTGATGGTTGTATCCCGGATGATCCGGCGCGTCGCACCACAGGTCGCCCGGCCCGATGGGCCGCGCCCAGGCCGCAGGCCGCGCCAGCCGGTCTGGCCGATACCACAGCCCGGTGATGCGCATCACCCCTGCGGGCGTGGCCCCGTCGCCTTCGCGCTTGTCGTGCGTCACCCCGCGCTTGCCGATGCTGCACGGGAACAGCCGACCGCGATACCGGACCCCCTGCGGCGTCAGGACCAGATCGTCGGCCCTCACAGCAGATGCCCCGATTTCTCGGCCTTGGTGTCCAGATAGGCCTCGTTGAAGCGGTTGCGGCCCACGACCAGCGGCACCCGTTCCGGCACCGCGATGCCGTGGCCTTCCATCATCGCCACCTTGCGCGGATTGTTGGTCATCAGGCGCGCGGCCGAAAACCCCATCCGCCGCAGCAGCGCGGCCCCGATGCGGAAATCGCGCTCGTCATCCTCGAACCCCAGGCGGTGGTTGGCCTGCACGGTGTCGAACCCCTGGTTCTGCAACGCATAGGCGCGCATCTTGTTGGCAAGCCCGATGCCGCGCCCTTCCTGGTTCAGATACAGCAGCACCCCCTGCCCCGCCTGACCCATGGCGGTCAGCGCGGCGTGCAACTGCGGGCCGCAGTCGCATTTGAGGCTGCCCAGCACGTCGCCGGTGAAGCAGGCCGAATGCAGCCGTGCCAGGACCGGGGCATCGCGCGGGGGATCGCCGATCTCGATGGCGTAATGCTCGGCCCCGCCGTCGTCGGGGCGGAAGATGTGCAGCCGCGATTTCTCGGCGGCGATCAGCGGCAGGTTGGCGGCGGCGACCGGGGCCAGGGCGGCCTCGTGCGCCAGTTGCGCCAGCAGCGGCCCCGGCGCGACCTGCGTCAGGCCGGGCAGCGGTTCGGCCCGAACCACCAGCACGGCGGGCAGAAGCTGCGCCGATTTCGCCAGGGCGAGTCCGGCCAGATGCGGCGTGGCGTCCCCTTCGCGTTCGGTGAACAGCGGTCCCTTCATCGGCGTCATCAGGTCGCCCGACGGATCCGCCAGCGCCCGCAGCCAGGGGTGGTCCGCATCCGCGGGCACGATCACGCGGGCCAAGCCGTCGTCATAGGCGCGCGCCTTCAGCGTCTCGGCCCGCCGTTCGGTCAGCGCCAGCACGGGGCGGCCCAATGCGCGGATCGCCTCCAGCCGCGCGGGGGCCAGCGTCTCCACCGCCGCGACCAGATGCCCGCCGATCATCACCGGCAGGCCCATGCGCAGGTCGGCGCGCGCGCGCGACACGGTTTCCGCCAGGGTGGGGATCAGGTTCATCAGGGGTCCGGCTGGTTGAAACATTCTGAAACATAAGCGCCTTTCCCGACAACTCCATGTGAGATTACCGACATGATGCTGGACGGGACAGCGCGCCACGCCCACCTGTTGCGCAACAAGCGAAGGGAGGCAACATGCCCGGACTGAAAAAGATCCTGCTGGTCGATGACGAGGAAGACCTGCGCGAGGCCCTGGCCGAACAGCTGATCGCCACCGACGATTTCGACGTGACCGAGGCCGGCACCGGCGCGAGCGCCGTGGACGCCGCCAAGGGCGCGATCTTCGACCTGGTGATCCTGGACGTGGGCCTGCCCGACACCGACGGGCGCGAGTTGTGCAAGAAGCTGCGCAAGCTGAACGTCAAATGCCCCATCGTCATGCTGACCGGCCACGACACCGATGCCGACACGATCCTGGGACTGGACGCGGGGGCGAACGACTATATCACCAAGCCGTTCAAGTTCCCGGTCCTGCTGGCCCGCCTGCGTGCCCAACTGCGCACGCACGAACAGTCCGAGGACGCGATCTTCCAGCTGGGGCCATACACCTTCAAGCCCGCGATGAAGATGCTGATCGACGCCAAGGACCGCAAGATCCGCCTGACCGAAAAGGAAACCAACATCCTGAAGTTCCTGTACCGCGCGCAGGACGGGGTGGTGGCCCGCGACGTGCTGCTGCACGAGGTCTGGGGATACAATGCGGGCGTGACCACCCACACGCTGGAAACCCACATCTACCGCCTGCGCCAGAAGATCGAGCCGGATCCCGGCAACGCGCGGCTGCTGGTGACGGAATCGGGCGGGTATCGGCTGGTGGCGTGACGACCCCGGAATAAGACATAAGGCCCGGCGGATGCGCCGGGCCTTTTGCATGGCGGGCTTGAGAGGGACGGCCACATGCGTTACATGTAACGCATGGAGGATGCCGCCATGCCGACAACCATTTCCCAGCGTGTCCGAAAACGCCGCGATGCCCTGCGGGCCGCTGGCCTGCGTCCCGTGCAGATCTGGATCCCCGACACGCGCCGCCCGGGCTTCGATGCGGAATGCCGCCGCCAGGCCGCGGTTGCGGCCCAAGCTGATCGCGCCGACCCGGCCTTGGGCGATTTCCTCGACGCCGCCCTGGACGACCCGGACGGCTGGGATTGAAGCGCGGCGACCTGGTGACGGTGGCCTTGCAGGGCGATCATGGCAAGCCGCGCCCTGCGCTTGTGATCCAGTCGGACCTGTTCCCCGGAACGGCCACTGTAACCGTTCTTCTGGTGACATCCACGCTGGTCGATGCGCCCTTGATCCGACTGACGCTTGCCCCTTCATCGGCGAATGGCCTGCAGGCCACATCCCAGATCATGATCGACAAGGCCATGACGGTGCGCAGGGAAAGGTTGGGACCGGTCTTCGGTCAGGTCGATGACACCACCATGGTCGAGGTGAACAGGGCGCTTGCGCTGTTTCTCGGGGTGGCGGGATAGCCGGTCCGGCAAGTCCCGGAACCATCCGCGCACCATCGCGTTCATCCCGCGAAGCCCAGTGGCCGGCGGATGCGGCCACATCTCTCCCTCCCCCCTCTCTCCGATGCCCCGGCGTTTTCCCGCGCCGGGGCTTCCCTCACCCCCGACCATGCGGCGCGGTCCAGTCCGCGTCCGGGCCGATGGGGATGATCCGGTGCGGGTTCACGGTGTCGTGGCTGAAATAATAATGCCGCGTGAAATGATCGGGCCGCACCGTCTCGGTCACGCCGGGCATCTGGTACAGCTCGCGTGCCCAGGCCCAGAGGTTCGGGTAATCCACGATCCGGCGGCGGTTGCATTTGAAATGGGTGTGATAGACCGCGTCGAAGCGGGCGACCGTGGTAAACAGGCGCCAATCGGCCTCGGTCAGGCGATCGCCCGCCAGGTAGCGGTTCCCGGCCAGGATGCCCTCGATCCAGTCCAAGGAATCGAACAGCGGGTGGACGGCCTTGTCGTAAGCCTCTTGCGACGTGGCGAAGCCCGCCTTGTAAACGCCGTTGTTCACCGTGTCGTAGATGCGGTCGTTCAGAGGCTCGATCCCCTCGCGCAGGTCTTCGGGCCAGTAATCGTCCGTGTTGCCCGTCACCCCGTCGAAGGCCCTGTTGAACATGCGGATGATGTCGGCGCTCTCGTTCGACACGATCCGGTCCGTGTCGCGGTCCCACAGGACCGGCACCGTCACCCTCCCCGAGGCCTTGGGATCGGCGCGCAGATACAGCTTGTACAGGTAAGACTCTCCGAACAGCCGGTCGCCGGTCGCGCCGTCGAAATCGGTGCGGAATTCCCAGCCGTTCCACAGCATGTCGGGATGGACCACGGATATGTCGATGTGGTCCGCCAGGCCCTTGAGCGCCCGGAAGATCAGCGCCCGGTGCGCCCAGGGGCAGGCGTAACTGACATACAGATGATAGCGCCCGCTTTCCGCCTTGAAGCCGCCCTCGCCCGTCGGGCCAGGGCTGCCGTCGGGCGTCACCCAGTGGCGGTGTTTCGACGTGTCGCGGACGAACTCGCCGCCGCTTGAACCCGTGTCATACCATTCGTCCTTCCAGACGCCTTCGACCAGTTGGCCCATCGCCCTGTCCTCCCTGTGATCGAAAAGGCAACGGGCCGCACAGGCCTGGGGTTTCAGGCGATGGCCTGATCGCGCGTCTCGGTCTTCACCAGCAGCAACGCCAAGGCGCCCAGCAGCAGCAGCGCGGCAAAGACGCCGATGGCAAAGCCGAAGCCGCGCGCGAAGACGAAGGCCAGCAGGCTGGGCGCCAGGATCCCGCCAAGCCGGGCCATGGCGCTGGCTGTGCCCATGCCGGTGCCGCGCAGGTGGGTGGGGTAAAGCTCGGGCGTGAAGGCGTAGAGCGCCCCCCAGGTGCCCAGCAGCGCGAAGCTCATCAGGATCAGCGCGCCCGCGACCATGGCCGTGCCCGTCGCCACCGCGAACAGCGCGCAACCCGCGGCGCTGAGCAGCAGGAAGCCCAGCAGCGTCGCGCGGCGGCCAATGGCCTCGACCCCCCAGGCGGCCAGGGCATAGCCCGGCACCTGGGCCAGCGCCAGCACCACCAGGAATTCGTATCCGCGCACGAAGCCGAACCCTTCCGTCGCCAGTTGCCCCGGCACCCAGACGAAGACCCCGTAATAGGACAGCGACACCAGGAACCACACCGCCAGCACGCCGATTGTCCGCGCCCGCAGCATGTCCGAAAAGATCGAGGTTTCCGCCCCCGTGGGCACCGACGCCGGGACCAGTTCGGCGTCCTGCGGCAGCGGCTGCATCCCGTTCGTGACCAGCACCCGGTCGATCACGGCCCTTGCCCCGGCCTTGTCGCCCTTGCGGATCAGATACATGGGCGATTCCGGCACCCACAGCCGCAGGAAGATGCCGATCAGCGCCGGGATGGCCGCGACCCCGAAGATCCAGCGCCACGGCGCCACGGCCCCCTGCGCCACGGCGGCCCAGGCGGTCAGGGCCACGACGATGGTGCCCACGGCCCAGAAGCCTTCCAGCCAGACCAGCCAGCGGCCCCGGTTCCGGGGCGGCAGGAACTCGGCCATCATCGCGTAATCCACGGGCAGCGTACCGCCCACGGCCACGCCCGTCAGGAAGCGCAGCACCAGAAGAAGCGTGAAATCCTGCGCGAACACGGACGCCAGCCCGAAGATCGCGTCCATCCCCACCGTCAGCATCAGGATGTTGCGCCGCCCGATGCGGTCCGCGATCCGGCCGAATGCGAAGGCGCCGAGGAACATGCCCGCGAAGAACACCGTCCCGATCTGGAAGGCCGTCACCCGCTCGATCCCGAAGGTGGCAGCGACGGACGGGGCGGCGAAACCCACCGCGATCACCTGCATCGCGTCGGCGGCCCAGACCAGCCCGAAGATCCCCAGAAGCCGCCACTGGAACCGCCCGGCCCCGCCGCGCGCCAAAGCCTCGTCCACCGTCAACCGCATGTCGCCCCCCTGGCTTGCCGGGGGATTGCTTAGCCGCAGTTTCCCCGATCACCAAGCAGGGATTGATGTTGCACGGAAATTTCCTGCCCCTGCGTAAACTCGACTCTGGCAGCCCCACCCGCTAGGGTCCGCCCGCCAAAGGAGCCTGCCATGTTCACCATCGCCACCTGGAACATCAACTCGGTCCGCCTGCGCGAGGGCCTGGTCGCCCGTTTCCTGCGCGAGGAAGCGCCGGATGTGCTGTGCCTTCAGGAATGCAAGTCGCCGGTGGACAAGATTCCCTTGGATCAGTTCCGGGCGCTTGGCTACACGCATGTCGTGGCGCGCGGACAAAAGGGCTATAACGGCGTGGCGATCCTGTCACGCCTGCCGATCACGGATGCAGGCGACCGCGACTATGCGAGCCTCGGCCATGCCCGCCATGTCGCGGCCCGGCTGGAAAACGGCGTGACGATCCACAACATGTATGTGCCCGCAGGCGGCGACACCCCCGACCGCACGGTGAACGAGAAGTTCGGCCAGAAGCTGGATTTCGTGGCCGAGATGCGCGATGTCTTCCACGCCGACCGCCCCGAAAGGTCGATCCTGGTGGGCGACCTGAACATCGCCCCGGGCGAGGATGACGTGTGGTCGCACAAGCAGATGCTGAAGATCGTCAGCCACACGCCCGTCGAGGTCGATCACCTGCTGTCCGCGCAGGACGCGGGCAAATGGGTGGACGTGACCCGCCAGGACATCCCCGCCGGCCTGCTTTATTCCTGGTGGAGCTATCGCGCCAAGGACTGGCACGCCGCCGACAAGGGGCGCCGCCTGGACCACATCTGGGCCAGCCAGGACATCGCCAACGCCGCCCATGCCAGCCGGATCCTGCGCCCCTGCCGTGGATGGGACCAGCCCAGCGACCATGTACCGGTGCTGGCCAGCTTCGATCTCTGACGGCCTTTTGCCTTGGCCTGAATATCCCACGGGGCTTCGAAGCGCCCGGAAAAAGGTCCAGTGGACCTTTTTCAGCGGAGAAGGGGCCGGCAGGCCCGAGCGGGGACGTGAAGTCCCCCAGCCTTGCCATCCCAAACAACCCTTCCCCTTGCGCCCCCCAACCCCCATATTGCCGCCAACCGCTCTGATCCGAACCACCTGGGGATCCCATGACCATGCTTTTCGACACCGCCGCCGACACCCCCAAGCCCGCCGACTTCATCACCGACGTGACCGAGGCGACCTTCATGGCCGAGGTCGTGCAGGCCTCGATGCAGGTGCCGGTGATCGTCGATTTCTGGGCGCCCTGGTGCGGTCCCTGCAAGACCCTCGGCCCGCAGCTGGAAGCCGAGGTCGCGCGCCACAAGGGCCGCGTCCGCATGGCCAAGGTCAACGTGGACGAAAACCAGATGATCGCCGCGCAACTGCGCGTGCAGTCGATCCCCACCGTCTACGCCTTCTTCCAGGGCCAGCCGGTCGATGCCTTCCAGGGCGCGGTCCCGCAAAGCCAGGTCAAGCAGTTCGTGGACAAGCTGGCAGCCCTGTCCGACGATGACGGCGGCCTGGCCGAGGCGCTCGCCGCCGCCGAAAAGATGCTGGCCGAAGGCGCCTTCACGGATGCCGCCGAAACCTTTGCCGCCATTGCCGAGGAAGACCCGTCCAGCAATGACGCCTGGGCCGGCCTGGTCCGCGCCCACCTGGCCGCGGGCGATCCCGACGCGGCCCAGGCCGCGCTGGACGGGATCCCCGCCCCCGCCGCGACCAGCGCCCCGGTCGAGGCCGCGCGCGCCCAGTTGCAGCTTGCCCGCCAGGCCGCCAAGGCCGGTCCCCTGGACGCCCTGCAGGCGCGTGTCGATGCCGATCCCGCCGACCAGCAGGCGCGGCTGGAATACGCTCAGGCGCTCCACGCCGCGGGCCGGGTGGAAGACGCCATCGACATCCTTCTGGACAGCTTCCGCCGCGACCGCGACTGGAACGAAGGGGCGGCCAAGGCGCAGCTTCTGACCATCTTCGACAGCCTCAAGCCCAACGATCCGCTGGCCCAGAAGGGCCGCCGCCGCCTGTCATCCCTGATCTTCGCCTGACCCGGGCCATGCTGTTCCGCTTCGATCTGCCCGCCCGCATCGCCCTGTTCCCCCTGACCGGGGCGGTGCTGATGCCCCGCGCGCGGATCCCCCTGCACGTGTTCGAGCCGCGATACCTGCAGATGCTGGACGACACGCTGAAGACCGATCACCGCCTGATCGGCCTGATCCAGCCCGAAGGCGAGGGCCTTGCCGCCATCGGCTGCGCGGGCCGGGTGGTGGCCTTTTCCGAAACCGACGACGGGCGGCAGATGATCTCGCTGCGGGCCGTCTCGCGGTTCCGGCTGGCCGGGGTGAAGGACGGCTTCACCCCCTATCCGGTGGGCGAGGTGGACTGGTCGTCCTTCACCCGCGACATGAAGGGCGCCGAGGAGGACCCGGCCATGGACCGGAACACGCTGTTCCCCCTTTTGCGCCGCTACATGGAGGCGCATGACCTGTCCACCGACTGGGACGCGGCGGCGGAAGCCCAGGACGAGGCGCTGATCAATTCGCTGTCCATGGTCCTGCCCTTCTCGCCCGGCGACAAGCAGGCGCTTCTGGAAAGCCCGACGCTGGCGGACCGGCGCGAACTGTTGCGGGGCCTGATCGAATTCGCCCTGCACGGCGGCGACAACGAGGAACGACTGCAATGAGCCAAGCCCCCCATCCCGGCCCCGGCCACCCGGAACCCGGCCACCCCCCCTTCGACCGCCACATGCTCGAGGCGCTGGTCTGCCCCGTCACCCACGCGACCCTGTCCTATGACGCCGCGCGTCAGGAACTGGTCTCGAAGGCCGCGGGGCTGGCCTTCCCGATCCGCGCGGGGATTCCCATCATGCTGGTGGGCGAGGCCCGCCAGATCAAGGCGGATTGATGGTGGCGCGATCCGAGCCTTTCGTCGCCATGCGGGACGGGTCGCAGCCGCGCCTGCCCCTGTGGGTCAGGGCCGTGATCGTCCTGTGCTGCGGGGTCCAGGCCGCGGTCATGGCCGCGGATCTCATGGGCTATCCCATCGCACGGCAGGCGGCGCTGATCTTCGGGGGCTTCTGGTCGCCGGTCGTCTGGGCAGGCCACGGGATCTTTCCGGGCCATGTCCTGACGATGTTCCTGACCTATGGCTTCCTGCACGCGGGGCTGCTGCACCTGGGGATGAACATGCTGTCGCTGGTGGCCCTGGCGCGGGAACTGAACCGGCTGATCGGCCCGCGCCGCATGGCGCTGGTCTATGCCGTCACGCAGGTCGCCGCCGCCCTGCTGTTCGCGGCGATGACGCCCGACGGCGGGCCGATGATCGGCGCGTCGGGCGCGATCTTCGGGCTGGCGGGCGCGCTGATCGGATTTGCCGCCGTGAGCGGCTGGCGCCGGCGCCGTCCCTTGGGGCAGTTGTGGCGCGGGGTCGCGCTGATGGTGGTGCTGAACGTGGCGCTGACCGTGCTGATGCCCTCGATCGCGTGGGAAGCGCATCTGGGCGGCATCGTGGCGGGCCTTGTCATGGGGGCGGCCATGGCCCTGACCGGCAGCCCGCGATCCTCAGCCTTCTGACGGCGCGGGTTCGGGGTCGGCCTGCCCTTCCGCCCCGGCGAGGCGGCGCAGGATCTGGCGAAACGGCTCGGCCGGGGCGGTTGCCAGGGCTGCGGCGGTGTCGCCGGGCCTTTCGGCAAGATGCTCGGCCAGGATGCGGTGGCCCAGGCTGTTGCCGGTTCCCCTGCGCAGATCGCCCTTGCCGCCAAACCAGCGGGCATGATCGTAATCACGCCGCGCCCATTCGTTCATCGCCTGCCGCATGGCCCCCTGCGCGGGCCTGACGGTATCCACGCCGTCCGGCTGCCCGCCCATCACCTGCAACACGAAATGCCCGGCCAGCCCCTCGCTGACCAGCGCCTCGCCCAGCGAGCGGCCATAGCCCGGCCCTGTCCAGCGGACCAGATGCGCCATCTGGCGGACCAGGGCGCGGGCGAAGAGCGCGGGATCGAAGCGGTCGGGCGTCAGCGCGATCTCGATCACGCCGGGGGCAGGGGCTTGGCCCTGGATCGCGCCGTCGGCGGACCGGTCCTGCTGCGCGCGGACAACCAGATCGAAATCGGGCAGGTCGGCGTGGTTCGAAGCGCGCGCGACCGCATCACGGCTGGCCTGCCGGACCTCGGACAGGACAGGCGTCAGGGCGTGGCGCGCGTTCAGAAGATGGATGGTCCAGAGGGTCATGGGGGTGGGTATAGCGGCTGCGACGGGTGGTTGCCAACAGGAGCAAGCTGCCACATGATAGAGACAGCCAGCTATTGATTAAGGCTGAAGCCGAGCATCAGAGCAACCTATGCAACAGATTTCCACCTGCGCCGGGATTTACTTCGTTCGCCTGCTGGGCGAAGAATTGGTGTCAGTAAACGACAATGATCTATCCCGGCGCGACCTCTGCATCAAGGTCAATTCACAAAATGCAAAATATGGTCGTTCAGAGAACTTGCGGGCACGATTTTTGGCATATTGTCGAACGTTCGGTGCAGAGCGTGTTCGCTTCGATGTCCTAATAGAGAACACAAATCCCATCGCCGTTGAGCGTCGGCTTCACGCTCATTTTCGCAGTTATCGGATACGAGGCCTCTCAAACAAACCGAACGAATGGCTCAAGGGCATTGATCCTGACATTGCCTACGATCAAGCGAGGACTATATGCGAAAATTACCTAACAGCTAAGAGTGAGCTTCAACCCAGACCGCCGAACAACCCAGCAGACATGGCAAAGCCTCACAAGCGAACCGGATATATTTTCACTCCTGACGATATTCTGAAGTCAGCCGCTTATCTTCGTTCCCGCGGAATGCCAGAATACCTTTTGGCCGATGTCCATCATTTTGGCAGACAAACCTATGATGCCACTTTCCAACACTTCACTGGCAGAAAAAGATTACAAGGATTCAACAATCCAGTTTATGCGGCACGTCTTGACTTCATCGCCAAGGGTGATGTAGCGGGCCGCAGCTTTCCCGATCTGGTAAAGGAAGCAATCTACCTATTTCCATTCCCCGACAAGAAGTCGCCTTGAAAGCTACACCTCCGGCACCAGCACCTCTCGCTTACCCACATGGTTCGCCGCCGAGACCACCCCCTGCTCCTCCATCTGCTCGACCAACCGCGCGGCCTTGTTATAACCGATGGCCAGTTTCCTCTGGATATAGCTCGTGGAACACTTGCGGTCCTTGGCGACGATCATCACCGCCTGGTCATACAGCGCGTCGTCCCCGCCGTCGCCGCCAAGGCCCAGCACGGCGTCGATGTCGGAGGCCGCCTCGTCCTCGACCCCCTCGACCACGCCGGACTTGTAGGACGGCGGGCCGAAGGACTTGAGATGCGTCACCACCTCCTCGACCTCCTCGTCGGAAACGAACGGCCCGTGGATGCGGGTGATGCGGGCGCCGTTGCCCATGTACAGCATGTCGCCCTGGCCCAGCAGTTGTTCGGCCCCCTGCTCGCCCAGGATGGTGCGCGAGTCGATCTTGCTTGTCACCTGGAAGGAAATCCGGGTCGGGAAGTTCGCCTTGATCGTGCCGGTGATCACATCGACGGACGGGCGCTGCGTCGCCATGATCAGGTGGATGCCGGACGCGCGCGCCATCTGGGCCAGGCGCTGGATGCAGGCCTCGATTTCCTTGCCCGCGACCATCATCAGGTCGGCCATCTCGTCCACGATCACGACGATATAGGGGAAGGTCTCGGGCTTGAATTCCTCGGTCTCGAACACGGGTTCGCCGGTGTCCTCGTCGAAGCCGGTCTGGACGGTGCGCTTGAACATCTCGTTCTTCGACAGCGCCTCGCGGACGCGGGTGTTGTAGCCCTCGATGTTGCGCACGCCCATCTTGGACATGCGGCGATACCGGTCCTCCATCTCTCCCACGACCCATTTCAGCGCGACGACGGCCTTTTTCGGGTCGGTGACGACGGGGGACAGCAGATGCGGGATGCCGTCATAAACCGACAGTTCCAGCATCTTGGGGTCGATCATGATCAGGCGGCATTCGTCGGGCGTCAGCTTGTAGAGCAGCGACAGGATCATGGTGTTGATCGCCACCGACTTGCCCGACCCGGTGGTCCCCGCGATCAGCAGGTGGGGCATCTTGGCCAGGTTCGCCACGACCGGATCGCCGCCGATGTCCTTGCCAAGCGCCAGCGGCAAGGGCTGCGTGCCGTCGCCAAAGGCTCGGGACGCCAGGATCTCGCGCAGCAGCACCTTTTCGCGCCGGGCGTTGGGCAGTTCGATCCCGATCACGGTGCGGCCCGGCACGGTGCTGACGCGCGCCGACAGCGCCGACATGCTGCGCGCGATGTCGTCGGACAGCCCGATCACGCGCGACGCCTTCAGCCCCGGCGCGGGTTCCAGTTCGTAAAGCGTCACGACCGGGCCGGGACGCACTTCGGTGATCTGGCCCTTGACGCCGTAATCGTCCAGCACCGCCTCCAGCATCCGGGCGTTGTCCATCAGCGCCTCCTCGGACACGGTCGGCTGGTCGCTGGCCGAAGGGGCGGTCAGCAGCGACAAGGGCGGGCGTTCATAGGCGTCCAGCACCTCGTCGAACGTCAGGTCCGCGCTGGTCTCTTCGCGCGCCGGGCGCGCGGGGGCGGGCTTCTTCAGCGGCGGCGTCGCGGCGCGCGGCGTGGCCAGGACCGGATCGGCCTGCGCCTCGCGGGCGTTCTCGCGCGCCAGGCGCGCCGCGACGACGGCCAGGACCGAGGGCTTGGCCCCCCGGGTGCGGATGGCGTCGCTAATGCGCCCGCTGACCTCCTCGGCCGAGGGCGCGTCGCCGTCGTAATCGGCGTCGCGTTCGATCAGCTCGGGTTCGGGCAGGTCTTCCTCAAGCTCGAAGGGCGGGACGACGGGCTTGCGGCGCGCGATGGTGGGCGCGCGGGGCGCCGGTTCCACCGCGGCCCTGCCCTCGCGCCGGGCGGCCAGCCGGGCCTTCAGCCCGGCCGATGCCGCCATGCCCTGCCCGGCCGCGCGCATCCCTAGGTCAAGGGCGGTCAGCAGCCCGATCACGAATCGCTGCCACAGCCCGCGCAGTTCCGACCGCTCGAACCCCAGGACGAAGGCCGCCATGGCCAGCGTGCCCCCCGCGACGACCAGCCCCGCCACGCGAATGCCGATCTGCGCCTTGACCGGCAGCAGGTTCAGCAGCGCGCCCATGATCATGTCGCCGAAATGCCCGCCCAGGCCATAGGTCTGTTCCCACCCCGCCCCCGGCACCAGCGTGCTGCAATAAACCGAGGCCAGCGCCACCGCGATCGGCGTGAACAGCCCCCGCACCACCCGGTCCTCGCCCCGGTGCAGCATGAAGCGGAGGCCCCAGACCCCCGCCGCGACGACCAGCATCCAGGATCCGTATCCCGCGATCATCATCAGGGGCGAGGCAACATAGGCCCCGAAGCTGCCCAGCATGTTCTGCGCGGGTTCGTCGGTGGCGGACAGGAAGGAGGGATCCTCGGCCGACCAGCTGCCCAGCATGGTGGCGATCACGATGCCGATGACGATCAGGCCCGCGCCCAGCAATTCCTTGCCGCGCCGTTCCAGCGCCGCCTGGGTGGACTGGTCGAACAGCGGATCGCGGTGTTTTGCCTGCCAGCTTGCCATCGTCCCCTAGCCCTTCCCGCCGTTCGTTCCATCATACAGCACCGCGCGCAGTCGTTGCAGCGCCGATTCCGTTTGTTCCGCATCCGCGACCAGGGCGACCCGGACAAAGCCCTTGCCCGGGTTGTGCCCATCCACCTCGCGCGAGAGATAGGCCCCCGGCAGCACCTGGACGCCCGCCTGCGCCCACAGGGTCTTGGCCGCCTCCTCGCCGTCAGGGACGGGCAGCCACAGGAAGAACCCGCCCTGGACGGGGCGGTATCCCGGCACATTGCCCAGCACCCGGTCGGCGATGGCGTATTTCCGCTGGTACAGCGCGCGGCTGGCCGCCACATGCGATTCGTCCCGCCAGGCGGCCTCGCTGACGGCCTGGGCGGGCAGCGACAAGGGCGCCCCGGCATAGGCCCGCAGGCGGCGAATCAGGCCGATGTTGGCAAGGCTACCGGCCACGAAGCCCGACCGAAGCCCGGGCAGGTTCGACCGCTTGGACAGGGAATTGAAGATCACCACCCGGTCGGCCAGCCCCATCTGGGTGGCCACCGCCAGCGCGCCTGGCGGCGGGGCATCGCGCCAGATCTCGGAATAGCATTCGTCGGCGAAGACCAGGAAATCGTGCCGGTCCGCCAGGGCGATCAGCCGTTCCAGGTAATCGCGGTCGGCGATGGCCCCCTGCGGGTTGGCGGGCGAGCAGAGATAGGCGATGGCGGTGCGGTCCAGCACTTCGGTTGGAAGCGACGCGTAATCGGGCAGGTTGCCGGTGTCGGGCGTGGCGGGCACGAAGACCGGCTCGGCCTGCACGGCGGCGGCAGCGACCGCATAGACCTGGTAGAAGGGATTCGGGATCAGGATCGCGGGCCGCGCGCCGTTCTTGCGTTCCGGGCACAAGGCAAGCGCTGCGTTGAACAGCCCTTCACGCGTGCCGTTCAGCGCCATGATGCGGTCCGGCGCCACGTCCAGGCCATAGCGCGACCCCAGCCAGCCGCTGATGGCCGACAGCAGCCCCGGCGTGCCGTCGTTCGGCGGATATTTCGCGAATCCGGCGATATTGGCGGCCATCACGGCGGCCACGAAATCGGGCATGGCATGGCGCGGCTCGCCGATGGTCAGGACCGCCGGGGTTTCGCCGTCTTTCAAGCCCGGCTCGATGCCGGACAACAGCGCCCGCAGACGCGGAAACGCATAGTCCGGCAGGTTCGAGAACCGCTCGGGGATCGCCATTCTGCCTCGCTTTCAGGGTCTTCGGCCCCGTTTATCACGGGAAAGACTAGCGTGATCGCGCCCTTGCGTCCAGCGAAAGCCGGGCAGGCAGCCTTTCACCTTCGCGCAAATATCCTCGGGGGGAGTCCCGAAGGGACGGGGGGCAGACAGCCCCCCTCTTGCCACCCTAGCCCACCGCCAAGGCCGCCTCGACCCCCGCCGCGACATGCAGCAGATGCCCGTCCCGGCCCGCGTGCCCCATGACCGAGATCCCGCAGGCCCGGTGCCCCGTGGGCAGCGTGCAGACCGGCAGGCCCAGCAGGTTGCCGATGCGGGTGTTGCGCAAGGTCAGCAGGTTCGCGCGCACGAACTCGTCCCCGTCCGCCATCAGGCGGGCGGCATCGGGGGGCAGGATCGGCACGGTGGGCAGCAGGATCGCGTCATGGCCGGACGCCACCTCCTTGACCCACTTGCGCCGGATGCGCACCAGGCTTTCCCAGGCGGCGACGTAATCGGGGGCGCTGACATCGGCCCCGCTGCGGAAGCGGTCCAGGATCGGCTGCCACATCAGTTCCGGCGCATCCTCGATCTGGGCGCGCCAGATGCCATAGGCCTCGGGCGAAAAAAGCGCGGCCGACAGCGGCATCGCCTTGGCCACCCAGTCCGAGGACAGCCGCGTGATCTGCGCCCCCGCCCGGGCCAGCCGGTCCACCGCATCCTCGAAGGCCGTGACGGGACCTGTCTCGGCCCCCTCGAAGGGCAGGCCGTCCAGCACCATCAGGCGGCGCCCGGCGATGTCCGCCCCGGTCAGGTCGGCGGCCCGCGTTCCCCCCATCAGCGCGAACAGCTCGGCGCAATCCTCGACCGTGCGGGCGATGGGACCCACCACGTCGAACTTGCGGCACAACGGCACCACGCCCTTTTCGGGCAGCGAATCGCGCGTGGGCATGAAGCCCGTCAGGTCGTTCCAGGCCGCGGGCACCCGGATCGAGCCGCCCGTATCCGTTCCGACCGCCGCCGCCGCCAGCCCCAGGGCCACCGACACCGCCGCCCCCGAGGACGACCCGCCCGGCGCAAGGTCGGGGTCCAGGGCGTTCGGCGGCGTGGCCGTGTTCGGGTTCAGCCCCAGGCCGGAAAAGGCCAGCTCCGTCATGTGGGTCTTGCCCAGGCAGATCGTGCCCTGGCGCGCGGCGCGGGCCAGCACGATGGCGTCCTTGCGCGGCACGCGTCCTTCCAGCAGCCGGGATCCGGCCTCGGTCACGGTGCCGCCGCTGTCGATGTTGTCCTTCCAGCTGATCGGCACGCCGTCCAGCAGCCCGCGGCGCTGCTCCAGCTTGGCGCGGTCATGGGCGGCCACGGCCTCGGACCGGGCGCGCGTGGCCGTCACGCGGGCATAGATGCGCTCGGCGTCGGGATGGGCCTTGATGGCGGCCAGATAGGCCTCGGTCTGGTCGATGGGGTCCAGAAGCCCCGCCATAATCGCGCGCCCCTGCTGGGCGGCCGAGGCGCGCAGCCAGTCCATGCTCAGAAATCCACCGCGAGGCCGTTCTTTTCGTAATCGCCGAAGCGGACGGGTTCCGGCCCGTCGCGGCCGCCATATTCCGGGGGCAGGGGCTGCGCGGCAGCAGCGGCCTTGCGGCGCTCGGCGGCCTCGGCCAGGGCGCGGATCGCCTCGGGCGGCAGGGGGGCCTGGTCTTTGTGCGAAAGCTCGCTCATGGAAACCTCCTTCAAGAGGGCGTATGGGACGCCATCAGTCTTCCGACAAGACATAGGCAAAGGAAAGCGATTTGGCAAAGCAGGGCTTGGATATGGCGCGTTCGGGGGCACTGCGCCTGCTGGCGGGCGTGCGGGACGGGCTGTCCCTGTCGGACCAGGCGGGCGCGCTGAAGGCCCTGCCCCCCGCCGACCAGGCCCGCGCCGGACGCCTTGCCGCCGAAGTCCTGCGCCACCAGTCCCGCGCGGATGCGGTGATCGGGGCTTATGTCAGCCGCAAGCCCACGCCCCAGGTGGCCGACGTGCTGCGGCTGGCCGTGGTCGAGATGCTGCACCTGAACGGCGCGGCCCATGGTGTCGTCGATGCAGCGGTCAACCTGACCCGCAGCCTGGGCAAGAAGGGCCAGGCCGCGTCCGGCATGGTCAACGCGGTGCTGCGCAAGGCGGCAGGACATCAGGGGTGGCCCGGCCTGCCCCCGCAGCCGATGCCCGACTGGCTGCGCGGCCCCGTCGCCGCCGCCCATGGCGAGGCGGCAGCGCAAGCCATCGAGGCCGCGCATGGGGCGGGCGCGCCGCTGGACCTGACGCCCAAGCCGGGCGCTTCGGTCGAGGGCGCGGATCCGCTGCCGACCGGCTCCCTGCGCCTCCACGGCCCGGCCCAGGTCTCCGCCTTGCCAGGTTACACGGATGGCGACTGGTGGGTCCAGGACGCCGCCGCCGCCCTGCCCGCCCGCCTGCTGGATCCGCGTCCCGGGGAACGAATCGCGGACCTGTGCGCCGCGCCCGGCGGCAAGACCCTGCAACTGGCAGCCGCAGGCGCGCAGGTGACGGCGGTGGACATCAGCCCCGCCCGCCTGCGCCGCGTGGCCGAGAACCTGACCCGCTGCGGCCTGTCCGCCGAACTGGTCGCGGCGGACGCGCTCGACTGGCGCTCTGATGCGCCCCTGGATGCGGTCCTGCTGGACGCGCCCTGCTCGGCCACCGGCACCATCCGCCGCCACCCCGACCTGCCCTTCCTGCGCGACGGATCGGGCATCCCCGCGCTGATCGACCTGCAAGCGCGCCTGATCGACCACGCCCTGTCCCTGATCCCGCCCGGCGGGCGCATGGTCTATGCCGTCTGCTCGCTTCTGCCCGACGAGGGCGAGACGCAGGTCGCCGCCGCCCTGGCCCGCCATCCGGGGCTGACAGTGGAAACGCCTGTCCTGCCCGGCACCGATCCCTCCTGGATCACCCCCGAAGGCGGCTTGCGCACGCGTCCCGACTATTGGCCGGACCGGGGCGGCATGGACGGCTTCTTCATGGCGCGGCTGCGCAAGGCGGGCGGGGGCGGCTGAGGGGCGCTGCCCCTCTTGGCCTGCGGCCAATTCACCCCGGGATATTTGGGTGAAGAAGAAATCGCTGCGGTTCTTCTTCACTCAAATATCCCGCGGGGGTCCGGGGGGCGAAGCGCCCCCGGCTTCGCCACTGGACCTTCGGCCCGCATGACGCTAAGCGACCGCAAACAGATGCCGAGGCCCCCATGTCCCGTCCCGTGCCGATCCGACGCGCGCTGATTTCCGTTTCCGACAAGACCGGGCTGATCGACTTCGCCCGCAAGCTGGACGCGCGGGGGATCGAGATCCTGTCCACCGGCGGCAGCGCGAAATCCCTGCGCGAGGCCGGGCTGACGGTGGTGGACGTGGCCGACGTGACGGGCTTCCCCGAGATGATGGACGGCCGCGTCAAGACGCTGCACCCCGCGGTCCACGGGGGCCTCTTGGCCCTGCGCGACAACGCCGAACACCTGGCCGCGATGGAGGCGCACGGCATCGGTCCCATCGACCTCTTGGTCGTGAACCTTTATCCCTTCGAGGAAACGGTCGCCAAGGGCGCCGGGTACGACGACTGCATCGAGAACATCGACATCGGCGGCCCGGCGATGATCCGGGCGGCGGCCAAGAACCATGGCTTCGTCACCGTGATCGTGGACGTGCAGGATTACGACGCCCTGCTGGCGGAACTGGATGCCAACGACGACCGCACCACCCTGGCCTTCCGCCAGCGCCAGGCGCAGATCGCCTATGCGCGCACCGCCGCCTATGACGCCGCCGTCAGCACCTGGCTGGCAGGCGCCATTGGCGAGGACACGCCCCGCCGCCGCGCCTTCGCGGGCACCTTGGCGCAGCCCCTGCGCTATGGCGAGAACCCGCACCAGCAGGCGGCCTTCTATGTCACGGGCGACAACCGCCCCGGCGTCGCCACGGCGAAACAGTGGCAGGGCAAGGAACTGTCCTACAACAACATCAACGACACCGACGCGGCCTTCGAGCTGGTGGCCGAATTCGACCCGGCCCAAGGCCCCGCCTGCGCGATCATCAAGCACGCCAATCCCTGCGGCGTGGCGCGGGGCGAGACGGCGCTGGACGCCTACAAGCGGGCCTTCGACTGCGACCGCACCTCGGCTTTCGGGGGCATCATCGCGCTGAATCAGACCCTGGACGGCCCTACCGCCGAGGAGATCGCCAAGATCTTCACCGAGGTCGTGATCGCCCCCGACGCCGACGAGGACGCCAGGCGCATTTTCGCCGCCAAGAAGAACCTGCGCCTGCTGACCACCGGCGGGCTGCCCGATCCGCGCGCGGCGGGCCTTGCCTTCCGGCAGGTCGCGGGCGGGTTCCTGGTCCAGGGCCGCGACAACGGCCATGTGGGCCTGTCGGACCTGAAGGTCGTGAGCGACCGCCAGCCGTCCGAGGCCGAACTGGCCGACATGCTGTTCGCCTGGACCGTCGCCAAGCACGTGAAATCCAACGCCATCGTCTATGCCAGAGACATGGCCACCGTCGGCATCGGCGCGGGCCAGATGAGCCGCGTGGACAGCACCCGCATCGGCCGCCGCAAGTCCGAGGACATGGCCGAGGCGCTTGGCCTGCCCCAACCTCTGACGGTCGGCGCGGTTGTCGCATCCGACGCCTTCTTCCCCTTTGCCGACGGCATCGAGGCCCTGGCCGAGGCCGGTGCCCGCGCCGTCATCCAGCCCGGCGGCTCCATGCGCGACGACGAGGTGATCGCGACCGCGAACCGCCTGGGCTTGGCCATGGTCTTCACCGGCCAGCGGCATTTCCGGCACTGATGCAGCACGAACTGCCCCTGGATCCGCCGCCCCCCGCGCCCCCTCACCCGGTGCCCAGGGCACGGCGTCCGCGCGCGCCGAAAAGGCCCGTGCCCCCGGCCCGCACGGACATGCGGCTGGCGGCCTGGACGGCGGGGCTGGTCTTCGTGCTGGACCAGGCGCTGAAATACTGGGTGGTCCATGTGCTGCAATTGGACCGCGTGCGCGAGATCGACGTTCTGCCGCCCTGGCTGAACCTGCGCATGGCCTGGAACCAGGGCGTGAACTTCGGGCTGATGGCTTCGGACACCGATGTCACGAAATGGATCCTGATCGCGGTCGCGCTTGTCATCGTGGCCTGGGTCTGGATCTGGATCTGGCGGTCCGATGCCGGGCGCTTTGCCCGGGCGGCGGCGGGGCTGCTGATCGGCGGCGCGCTTGGCAACGTGATCGACCGGCTGCTGTATGGGGCGGTCGCGGATTTCCTGAACATGTCGCTGCCGGGCTGGCAGAACCCCTACAGCTTCAACGTGGCCGACATCGCGATCTTCGCGGGGGCCATCGGGCTGGTGCTGGTGCCGCAGAAAAGGGAACCCGCGACGCCCGTCCGCAAGGGGCGCGACAAGCCCCGTGACGGGGCGGGCAAATCCGGCTAGAACGGGCCGCAAGAACCGAAGGGACAGGGACATGCAGGCATTCGTCAAGGGCATCGCGGTTGCGGCCGTCATGGGGCTTTCCGCCTGCGGCAGCAACCAGCTGATGAACATCGAGACCGGCCAGAACAGCCCGGACGAATTCGCCATCCTGCCGACCCGGCCCCTGTCCATGCCCCCCGACCTGGCGCTGCTGCCCACGCCCACGCCGGGCGGGGCCAACATCACCGATCCCAACCCGAATGCCGATGCCGTGGCGGCGCTTGGCGGCAATCCCGCCAGCCTGGCGGACCAGGGCATCGCCGCCGCTGACGGCGCGCTGGTGGCCCATGCCACGCGGCGCGGCAGCGACCCGGCCATCCGCCAGACGCTGGCCCAGGCCGATGTCGAATGGCGGTCCCGCAACAAGCGCCGTCCGCTGGAGGCGCTGTTCGGCACCACCGTCTATCAGCGCGCCTATCGCCCCATGGCGCTTGACGGGCAGACCGAGCAGCAACGCTGGCAGCGCGCGGGCGCCATCACCCAGACCTCGCCCGCCCCCATCGAGGAATGACCGGAGGCTTCGACTCCGCCCATCCCGGTTTCGGCGCGAATCCCTGGCCTGCCTATGCCCGGTTGCGGGCCATGTCGGGCCTGCCGCCCTGGCAGGGCTTTCATCTGGCATCCCGCTTTGACGACGTGCGGGCGATTGCCTCGGACCGCCGGATGGTGCGGGGGACGGCGATTTTCGGCCCTGACATGCGCCGCCGGATGCAGGTGGCCGAGAATTTCCATGACATGCCGTTCCACGAACGCTTCGTGCAGACCTCGATGCTGGAACGGGACGGGCCGGACCACGACCGGCTGCGGCGCGCGGTGTTTCCGTTCTTCACCAAATCCCGGCTGGAAAGCCTGCGCCTCTTCGTCACCGGTTGGGTCGAGGCCGCGCTGGACCGGCTGGTCCCGCAGGGCCGCTTCGATTTCATCGCCGATCTGGCGGCGCATCTGCCGGGGCAGGTGATCGGCCACCTGATCGGCACCGACCCCGCGCTTGCCCCCCGGATCACCCAATGGTCCGAGGATACGGTCAGCTATTTCGACGTGAGCCGCCGCACGCCCGCCCGCAAGGCGCAGGCCGAGGATGCGGTGCGCCTGTTCCACGACGCGCTGCAAGCCCTCCATGCCGCGCGCAAGGCTCGTCCCCGCGACGACCTGATGTCGGCGATGATCGGGGCCGAGGGGGCTGGCCTGCTGAGCCATGACGAGCTGATCGCCACGATCATGCAGATCCTGCACGCGGGGCACGGATCGACCATCGACGCGATGGGCAGCGGGCTGCATGCGTTGCTGACGCACCCGGATCAGATGGCCCGGCTGCGCGCCGATCCCGGCCTGATGCCCACGGCGGTGCAGGAGATGTTCCGCTTTGCCCCGCCGCTGGTCTTCTTCCACCGCCATGCCAGCGAAGACCTGACAATCGCCGGGCAAGACTGGCCCAAGGGGACCAGGTTCGGCCTGCTCTACGCCAGCGCCAACCGCGACCCCGAGGCCTTCCCCGAACCCGACCGCTTCGATGTCGCGCGCAGGCCCAACCTGCACCTGGCTTTCGGCGCGGGGCCGCATGTCTGCCTGGGCAACACCCTCGCCCGGCTGAACATGGAGGTGCTGTTCTCGCGCCTTCTGGCCCGCACGCGCCGCATCGAAGCCGCCGGTCCCGTGGCCTGGAAGACCGGCCTTCAGGCGCATGGTCCCCTGTCCCTGCCCATCACTGTCGCGACACATTAGCGTGTGACCCGTTGCGCCCGCCGCGCGCTTTGGCCAGATTTCCGCCAAGCCCAAGGAGGTTTCGTCCCCATGCACCGCCCGACCCTGCCTGCCCTGCTGGCCCTGACCCTGGGCGCCGCGCCCGCCTTGGCCGAGATGCCCGAGGGGATCACCCACTTCACCCTGCCCAACGGCCTGGAAACCGTGGTGATCGAGGATCACCGCGCCCCGGTCGTCGTCCAGATGGTCTGGTACAAGATCGGCTCGGCCGACGAACGGCCCGGCAAGTCGGGGATCGCGCATTACCTGGAACATCTGATGTTCAAGGGCACCGACACGCTGGAACCGGGCGAGCTGTCCAAGACCGTGACCGCCAATGGCGGCATGGACAACGCCTTCACCAGTTACGACTACACCGCCTATTTCCAGCGCATCGCGGCCGACCGCCTGCCCCTGGTCATGGAGATGGAGGCCGACCGCATGGCCAACCTCCGCATCGGTGAGGATGACTGGCAGGCCGAACGCCAGGTTGTGCTGGAGGAACGGGCGCAGCGCGTGGACAGCGACCCTGCGTCGCTCTTCGCCGAGGAACGCAACGCCACGCTGTTCTACAACCACCCCTATGGCCGCCCCGTGATCGGCTGGCGCGCCGAGATGGAGGGGCTGACCCGCGACGACGCGCTGGCCTGGTATGACGACCATTATTCCCCGAACGAGGCGATCCTGATCCTGGCGGGCGACGTGACCCCCGAACGCGCGCGCGAACTGGCCGAGCAATACTATGGTCCCATCCCCGCCAAGGGCGAGGCCGAAGCCCGCATCCGCCCGCAGGAACCCGTCCAGCGGTCGCCCAGGCGGATGGAGATGTCCGATCCCCGCGTCCCCCAGCCGGTGATGACGCGCAGCTATGTCGCGCCCGAACGCAACCCCGGCGACCAGACGGACGCCGCCGCCCTGACGGTGCTGGCGGAACTGCTGGGCGGGTCCATGCAGACCTCGGTCCTGGGGCGCGAACTGGCGCTGACGGGCAAGGCCTTGTGGGTGAACGCGGGCTATGACGGCTTTTCCGTCGATCCGACGAGCTTCGGGATTTCCCTCGTCCCCGCCGACGGCATGACGCCCGCCGAGGCCGAGGCCGAACTGGACCGCGTCCTGGCGCGGTTCCTGGAAACCGGGCCGGACCCCGCCGATCTGGACCGCGTGAAGACGCAGATCGAGGCCGCGCGGGTCTATACGCTCGATTCCGCGCATGGCCGGGCTTACGATTACGGGCAGGGGCTGGCGACCGGGCTGTCGGTTCAGGACGTGACCGACTGGCCCGACATCCTGGCTGCCGTCACGGCAGCCGACGTGATGGACGCCGCCCGGCAGGTGCTGGGCAGCGAGGCCACCGTCACCGGCTGGCTGCTGCCCGCCCCCGCGGAGGCCGCGCCTGCCACGGCCCCTGCCCCGACCAACACCCCCAAGCCCGAGGTGCAAGGATGATCCGCGCAGCCATCACCCTGTTCTTCGCCGTCCTGGCGGTTCCGGCCCATGCCATCGACATCCGGGAAGTCACCTCGCCCGGCGGGATCAAGGCCTGGCTGGTCCCCGACGACACCATCCCCTTTGTCGCGTTGGAATTCGCCTTCAAGGGCGGCGCCAGCCTGGACCAGCCCGACAAGCGCGGCGCCATCAACCTGATGACCGGCACGCTGGAGGAAGGCGCGGGCACGCGTGACTCGGTGGCCTTTGCCCAGGCGGTCGAGGATCTGGGCGCGCAGTTTTCCTTTGACGTGGGCGACGATTCGCTGTCGGTCGGAATGCGCGCCTTGTCCGAAAACCGGGATGAAGCCGCGGCCCTGCTGGCCGAGGCGCTGACGCAGCCCCGCTTCGACGATGCCGCCGTGGAACGCGTGCGCGCGCAGATCCAATCCATCATCCGGTCCGAGGCGACGGACCCGCAAGCCATCGCCGCCACCGAGATGTCGCGCCAGGCCTGGGGGGATCACCCTTATGCGACCTCGATCAACGGCACGCTGGAGTCGGTGGCGTCGCTTACCCGGCAGGATCTGGTCGCGGCGAAGAACCGCGTGCTGGCCCGCGACCGGGTGGTGGTGGGGGCTGCGGGCGACATCTCGCCCGAGGAACTGGGCCTGCTGCTGGATCAGGTGCTGGGCGGGTTGCCCGAACAGGGCACCGCGCCGCTGCCGGAACCGGCGCGGTTGCAACTGACCGGCGGCGTCACGGTGATCGACTGGGACAGCCCGCAGACCGTCGTCAGCTTCGCCGGACCGGGGCTGCCCATCGACGATCCCGATTACTTCGCGGCCTATGTCGCCAACCACATTCTGGGCGGCGGCGGCTTCAGTTCCCGCTTGATGGAGGAGATCCGCGAAAAGCGCGGGCTGACCTATGGCGTGGGCACCACGCTGGCGACAGGCGTCTATGGCCAGACCTGGCAGGGCGGCATGGCGGGGTCGAACGCCACCACCGGCCAGGCCGTCGATCTGATTCGCCAGGAATGGGACCGCATGGCCCAGGGCGTGACGGACAGGGAATTGACCGACGCCAAGACCTATCTGACGGGCGAATACCCCCTGCGCTTCGACGGCAACGGCAAGATCGCGGGCATCCTGGCCGGGATGCAGCTGATCGGCTTTCCCATCGACTATGTGAACACCCGCAACGCCAAGGTCGAGGCGGTCACGGCCGAGGACGTGAAGCGCGTGGCCGGCCGGCTGCTGGACGCGGACAGCCTGCGCTTCGTGCTGGTGGGTCGGCCCGAGGGGATCGCCGCAACGGAGGACGTGGTGAATTGATCCGACGCTTGTAGCGGGGGCTTCGCGCCCCCGCACCCCCGCGGGATATTTGGACCAAGGCAAAGAGCCGAGAGTCCGGGAAGGGAATCGCTGGTTCCATCACCCCGCCCCTGCTAGATTTGGGTCCATGAACACCCACGCCCCCCATATCCGGCCCGTCATCCGGCAGTTGGACGAGGCCACCGCCAACCGCATCGCGGCGGGCGAGGTGGTGGAGCGGCCTGCCTCGGCGGTCAAGGAACTGGTGGAAAACGCGCTGGACGCCGGGGCCACCCGCATCGACATCGCCATCGAGGACGGCGGCAGGCGGCTGATCCGGGTTTGCGACGACGGCTGCGGCATGGCGCCGGACGACCTGCCCCTGGCCTTGTCGCGCCACGCCACCAGCAAGATCGACGGCTCGGACCTGCTGGCGATCCGGTCCTTCGGCTTCCGGGGCGAGGCGCTGCCCTCGCTGGGCGCGGTGGGGCGGCTGACCATCACCTCGCGGGCGCGCGGCGGCGACGGCGCGGCGATCGCGGTCGAAGGGGGCAGGGTCACGCCCGCGCGCCCCGCCGCCGCCAATCCCGGCACGATCGTGGAACTCCGCGACCTGTTCTTCGCCACCCCCGCCCGGCTCAAGTTCCTGCGCGGCGACCGGGCCGAGACGATGGCGGTCGCCGAATGCGTCCGCCGCCTGGCCATGGCGGAACCCTTTGTCGGCTTCACGCTGACCGCGGACGGCAAGGACATCTTCCGCGCGGATGCCGAACAGGGGGAATTATTCGACGCGCTGCAGATCCGCCTGTCGCGCGTCATGGGCCGCGACTTCATCGACAACGCGATCCCCGTGGATGCCGAACGCGACGGGCTGCGGCTTTCCGGCTTTGCCGCGCTGCCGACCTATTCGCGCGGCGCGGCGGTGGCGCAGCATGTCTACGTGAACGGCAGGCCCGTGCGCGACAAGCTGCTGACCGGCGCGCTGCGGGCGGGATACATGGACGTGCTGGCATCCGGGCGGCATCCGGCGGCGGTGCTGTATCTGGCCTGCGACCCGCAGCTTGTGGACGTGAACGTCCACCCCGCCAAGGCCGAGGTGCGCTTCCGCGACCCCCACGGCGCGCGCGGGTTGCTGGTCAGCGCCTTGCGGCACGGGCTGGCGGGTGCCGGGCATCGTGCGTCAACGACCGTGGGCGATGCAACGCTGGCGGCGTTTACTGCCGAACCGGCGCCGCACGCCTGGCAGAGGGACCATCGCCCCTCGGCCCCAGCGATCCGTGCGGGGCTGGATTTGCAAGCCCCCGCCATGGGCTTTGCCGAAGCGCCCTCGGCCCGCGCCGAGGATCCGGTTGCAGTGTCCCCCGACGCCCCCCTGGGCGCGGCCCGGGCGCAGATCCACGAGAACTACATCATCGCGCAGACCGAAGACGGGCTGGTGATCGTCGATGCCCACGCCGCCCACGAGCGGCTGGTCTATGAACGGCTGAAGGCGCAGGCGGCGGCCACCGGTATCGCCCGCCAAGCCTTGCTGATCCCCGAGATCGTGGACCTGCCCGACGCCGACGCCGCGCGCATCCTGGCCGTCGCGGAGGATCTGGCCGATCTGGGCCTGGTGATCGAACCCTTCGGCGGCGGCGCGGTCGCGGTGCGCGAAACCCCCGCCATGCTGCCCCGGCTGGACGTGCCCGCCCTGATCCGCGACATCCTGGACGATCTGGCGGACCAGGGCGCGTCCGACCGGCTGCGGGGTCGGCTGGATGCGGTGCTGTCGTCCATGGCCTGCCACGGGTCGGTCCGGTCCGGGCGGCGCATGGGGGCCGAGGAAATGAACGCCCTGCTGCGCGAGATGGAGCGCACCCCCAAGTCCGGCCAGTGCAACCACGGCCGCCCGACCTGGGTCAAGCTGCGCCTGTCCGACATCGAGCGGCTGTTCGGGCGTTAAGGATGCCCGCAATCATCCCGCCGCAAGACGAACGGAAAACCTCCATAATGTTGCCCGCCGGGATCCGGATGTCTGCCGCAACAGGCAGGCCTGGATCCTACGATGCGGTTCAGCAAGGCGCGGCAGGCGATCATGATGGCAATGCTTGGTTCGACCTGCGCTGCCGGATGGAGGATGCAGGCTATATACAGACATCTTCTGCCTATTGGCGCGACGGAGCATGGCACTGCCGATTCAAGCCCGCGCCCTACCGCACAAGCGTGTTGCGAAAGTTGAGGCCAGCCTTTTGATGGTTCCGCAATTGGACGACACCACCCAAGGGTTCGCCACGCGAGAATGCGCCTCGGTTTGATGCAGAGTTTTTCGGCAACTGGATCCGCCGATTGACGGCACTTGGGGTCTTTTCCACGATTTTCGCTGGTCTGGTGCAAGCCAGGGTCAAGCTGGAGGAACTGAAGGCAATCGACCCGGCAGCTTGGAGTGCCGAACAAGGCGCCCAGCGATTGCTGAGCGTGATCGCGATTGCCGAAGGGGTGGTTACATGCCTTCTGTTCGCGATCGCGGTCGATCTTGCATATTATACGGCACGCCGCCTGTATCGTGTAACGGGTTGGAATGTTGCAGGGCTGACCACATTCTTTCTGATTGTGTTTTTCTTGTGTGGGGTGGGGGTCTTCATCATTGCCGAAAGCGCGCGCCAGATCATCGCGGAACTGAATGCGCAAACCCAAGCGCCATCCGATTGACCCCCGCCCGCAACGGCGCGACAGTCGGCCCAGTCAAGGAGCCGTGCCATGCTGCAGATCAGTCCCGAAAAGATCGCCCATATCATCATCCGCGCGCGCGAATACGACAGCGGCGTCAACCCTTGGGCGCATTCCGGCGGCAGGCGGCAGCATGGCGTGCGGTCCGAGTTGCACGATTTCATCGCCAACCTGAACGAGGATGAACAGGCCAGCCTGGTCGCCGTCATGTGGATCGGCCGCGACAGCTTCGATCCCGAGGAACTGGAGGAAGCCATCGAGACCGCGCGGGCAGAACGCACCACCCCGACCGAGGACTACCTGATGGGAGAGCCGCGCCTGGCCGACCTGCTGGAGGCGGGGCTGGACGCGCTCGGCATCTCGCCCGAGGATGCCGAGGATGATCTGTCGCGGCCGGTCTAGGACTGGTCCCCGGCAGGCGTCACGCGGATCAGCTTGCCGTTGTCGTCGTCCGTCAGCAGCATGATCGCGCCGTCGCGGGCGACCTCGACCTCTCGGACCCGGCCGATGCCTTGCAGGTGGCGCGCCTCGCCCGTCACGCGGTCGCCGTCCATCTCCAGCCGCACCAGGGCCTGCGCCTTCAGCCCGCCGATCAGCAGGTCGCCCTGCCAGTCGGGGAACATCGCGCCGTCGTAAAAGGTCATCTGGCCCGGCGCGATCACCGGATCCCAGTAATAGACCGGCTGTTCGGTCCCTTCCAGCTGGGTGATCCCCTCGCCGATGGGCTTGCCGCTGTAGTCGATGCCATAGGTCACACGCGGCCAGCCATAGTTACGGCCCGCCTGCGGGCGGTTCAATTCGTCCCCGCCCTTGGGACCGTGCTCGATGGTCCAGAGCCGCCCCTGGCCGTCCAGCGCCGCGCCCTGGACGTTGCGGTGGCCCCAGGACCAGATCTCGGGCAGGGCCTCGGCCACGCCGGGATCGCCCAGGGGCGCGCCGGTGTCGGGGTCGATGCGGACGATCTTGCCCAGGGTGGTGGTGACGTTCTGCGACAAGACCCGCGAATCCGGGTTCGAGCGTTCGCCGGTCGTCACGAACAGCCCGCCCTGCCCGTCATGGATCAGGACCGAGCCGTAATGCTTGGTCGATTTCCAGGCGGGCTGCTGCTGCCAGATGACCTTCGTGCCCTCCAGCGTGCCGCCATCGGCGGACAGGGTGCCGGTGGCGACGGCGGTCGCGGTCTTGCCGCCTTCGCGCGGTTGGGAAAAGCTGATCCAGACGCGCCGGGTCTGGGCAAAATCGTCGGCGACAGTCACGTCCAGCAGCCCGCCCTGGTCGCGGGTGTCGATGTCCGGCAGCCCGCCGATCGGGTCGGACAGCGCGCCGTCCGCGCCCACCAGGCGCAGGTTGCCCGCCCGTTCCGTCACCAGCCAGGCCCCGTCCGGCAGTTCGGCCAGGCCCCAGGGGTGGTCCAGCCCCTCGGCGATCACCGTCTGGTTCAGCGCCACGTCACCCGCCAGGACCGGGGCACGGGTCTGGTTTTCAAAGGCGGGCTGCTGGTCGGGCGCGTTCGGGGCTGCCGCGTTGAAGTCCTGGGCCAGGGCGGTTCCGGCCAGCAGGCTTACCGAAGCCGCGAGGGTCGTCAGTCGAGTGAACATGCTGTCCTCATGAGGATGGCGGGGGTTGCCGTCCAACACGCGGCATGGAGGCACGTTCCGCCCGGCCGCTTCACGTCTGTGTCAGGCCAGCCGCGTGTTCGCGAAACAGCGCCCCCGCCCGGCCCCAGGGGCCTTCGTCGATCCGGTCCAGCCCGGCCAGCACCGGCAGCAACTGCCGCGCGTAATCGTCCGAGCTTTCGCGCGGCAGCATCGAGGGCAGGTTGTCGATGGCCATCACGTCCAGGGGCGGATTGTCCGCCACGCGCAGCACCGGCTGGTCCCAGGTCGTCGTGCGGTCATAGACCTTGATCGGGGAAAAGTCGCTGGCGGGATCGCAGGCCACGTCGCCGATCACCGTCAGGGCGCGGGCCAGGGCCGCGGCATCGGCGGGGACAAAGACCGGCGCGCCCGGCTGGGCCAGGATCGCGTTGACGAACAGGTCATGGGCCAGCACTTCGGGGAAAGGGCCGCCATGCGCGGTCTCGGCCAGGTCCCAAAGGGTGACGGGCACGTTCATGGCGACCAGCAGGTCGGCGGCGCCGCTGCCCACGCGGCCCTTGGCGCCGATCACCAGGGCGCGGGGGCGCGGGCGGCCCGTGGCGTCCAGTTGCGCGCGGAGTTCTTCCAGCAGTTGCGCCTTGCCGGGATAGGCCCGGACCGGCCCGCAGATCCCGCCCCGCTGTTGCGCCACCCAGGCCTTGAGGCTGACCGCCGCCCCCGCATAGCCCGCCCAGTAGCCGAAGGCGGCCAGCCGGCGGCCCGCATCGTCGGTCAGGTATTCCAGGTCGTAAAGCCGCCCGCCCCCTGCCGCGAACCGGCGCAGCAGAACCTGGCCCGCAGGCTGGCCCTTGAAGGCATGGCCGAACATGACGTGGCGGTGGCGCAGGGGGGTGCCGTCCTCGGGCAGCTCCTTCAGGCCGAAGATGATGGCGTCAAGGGGCGCCGTGGGCCAGCTTCCCTCGGGGACGACCGTGGCGCCCGCGCGGGCATAGGCGTCGGTCGGCAGCACGCGGCGGGGGCTGTCCTCGACCGTGACGGTGAAGCCTTGCGCGACCAGGGACGCCACGCCGTCGGGGGTGATGCCCACCCGGTCCTCGTTCGCGCGGCTTTCGGCCCGCACCCACAGATGTGTCATGGTTTTCCTCGTCTTGCTGCGGCACCGTCTTAGTCTGCGCGACGGCGCAAGGGGAACCCCGCGCGCGCGGCGCGTGTTCCCCCCGGTCCCCACCCTTGTGCCACGGAGTGTTCCGATGATCCTTTCCCGCCGCGCCAGCCTGATGCTGGGCCTTGCCACCGCCAGCGCCGCCGTCATGCCCCGCATCGCCCTTGCGCAGACGGCGGCGCCGACCTCGTTCGCCTATCCGGTCGAGGGCGGGCAGGTCGTGTTCCACCCGGTCGGTCACGCCTCGATGGTGGTCGAGACGCCGGGCGGGGTGATCCATGTCGATCCGGTGGGCGGGGCGGATCTCTATGCCGGGATGCCGCAGCCGTCGCTGATCCTGATCACGCATGAACATGCCGACCATTTCGACCTGCCGACCCTGCAAGCCTTGCCCGCCGTCGCGATCATCGCCAATCCGGCGGTCCACGGGATGCTGCCCGCCGACATGCAAGGGCGCGCCACCGCCATGGCCAATGGCGACCAGGCACAGGCTATCGGCATGGGGATCGAGGCCGTGCCCGCCTACAACACCAGCCCCGACCGCCAGCAGTATCACCCCCAGGGCCGCGACAACGGCTATGTCCTGACGATCGGCGGCAAGCGGTTCTATGTCGCGGGCGATACCGAGGACACGCCCGAGATGCGCGCACTGGAGAATATCGAGGTGGCCTTCCTGCCCATGAACCTGCCCTATACGATGACCGTCCAGCAGGCGGCGGATGCGGTCGCCGCCTTCAGGCCGGTCAGCGTGTTTCCCTATCACCACCGGGGCAGCGACGTGCAGGAATTCGCCCGGCTGGTTCAGGGGTCGGGCGCGGGCAGCCAGGTCGTCATCGCGAACTGGTATCCGCGCGGCGAGGCGGGCTGACGCCGCTTTACCGGGCTGGCGCGGCGGGATAGCAATGCGGCCATGCTGCGATATGTCCTACGCCAGATGATCGTGATGGGGTCAAGCCTGCTGGCGGCCTCGGCGCTGATCTTTTCGGTCGTGGAACTGGTGCCGGGCGATCCGGCCAGCTTCATGCTGGGAACCGGCGCGCAGCCCGAGACGCTGGCCGCGTTGCGCCAGCAGATAGGCTTGGACCAGCCCTTGGCCCTGCGCTACGCCGCGTGGCTGGGGGCGATTCTGCACGGCGATTTCGGGACCAGCTTCACCTACAAGACGCCGATTGCCGGGATGATCGCCGAGCGGTTGCAGGTCTCGCTGCCCTTGGCGCTGATGGCCCTGGCGCTGGCGATCGCCCTTGCCCTGCCGGTGGGGCTTTACGCGGCGGCGCGCCGGGACCGGGCGGGGGACGGGCTGGCGATGGGGACCACGCATCTGGGCATCGCGCTGCCGAACTTCTGGTTCGCGATGCTGCTGGTGCTGGTCTTCGCGGTCAGGCTGCGCTGGCTGCCCGCGGGGGGCTTTCCCGGCTGGTCCGATCCCTTGGCGGCGCTGACATCGCTGATCCTGCCCGCCACAGCCCTGGCCTTGCCGCAGGCCGCGATCCTGGCCCGCGTGCTGCGGTCCGCCCTGGTCGAGACGATGGGCCAGGATTACATCCGCACCGCCCGTGCCAAGGGGCTGACGGCGGGCCAGGCCCTGCGCCGCCACGCGCTGCGCAACGCGCTGATCCCGGTGCTGACGATCCTGGGGATGCAGTTCAGCTTCCTGCTGGCGGGCGCGATCATCATCGAGAACGTCTTCTACCTGCCAGGCCTGGGCCGGATGATCTTCCAGGCGATCACGCAGCGCGATCTGATCGTGGTGCAGTCGGCGGTCCTCGTGCTGGTCGCTGCCGTCATTGCCGTGACCTTCCTGGTCGATCTGGCCTACGGGGCCGTGGACCCCCGGCTGCGCCGCGCATGAGGATCGGTCCCGCCCTGGGCGCCGCGCTGGCCGGGCTGGCGCTGTCTGCGGCCGTGCTGTCGGCCTTCTGGACGCCTTACGATGCGGGCCTGATGGCGATTGCCGACAAGCTGCAACCGCCCTCGGGGGCGCACTGGTTCGGGACGGATCATTTCGGGCGCGACATCCTGTCGATGGCGATGGCGGGGGCGCGGACCTCGATGGCGGTGGCGCTGGTCGCGGTCGCGATCGGCATGGGCCTGGGCGTGCCCCTGGGCCTGCTGGCGGCGGCGCGGCGCGGCACCTGGACGGACGAGATCGTGATGCGCGGCAACGACCTGATCTTCGCCTTCCCCTCGCTGGTGATCGCGATCCTGATCACGGCGGTCTGGGGACCGTCGGCGCTGAACGCGATGGTCGCCATCGGCATCTTCAACGTCCCGGTCTTTGCCCGCGTCACGCGCGGCGCGGCGCTGCCGGTCTGGGTGCTGGACTATATCCGCGCGGCCCGGGTGGCGGGCAAGGGCGCGGGCCTGATCAGCGTCCAGCACATCCTGCCCAACATCGCGGGCCTGCTGATCGTGCAGGCCACCATCCAGTTCAGCCTGGGGATCCTGGCCGAGGCCGGGCTGTCCTATGTGGGCCTTGGCGCGCAGCCCCCCACCCCAAGCTGGGGCCGGATGCTGGCCGAGGCGCAGACCATGGTGGCGCTGGCCCCGCATGTGGCGGTCATCCCGGGGCTGTGCATCGTGCTGACGGTTCTGGGCCTGAACCTGCTGGGCGACGGCTTGCGCGACGCGCTGGACCCGCGCCTGCGGGTGCGGCGATGATCCGGCTGGAGGGCCTGTCCCTTGCCATCGGCAGGCAGCCGGTCCTGGACAGCGTATCGCTGGATCTCGCGCCGGGCAGCATCACCGGGCTGGTGGGCGAATCGGGCAGCGGCAAGTCGATGACCGCCTTGGCGATCATGGGGCTGCTGCCGCCCGGGATGCGGGCAATGGGCCGGGTCATGCTGGACGGGCAGAACCTGCTGGAAGCGTCTGAACCCGACATGGGCCGCATCCGGGGACGGCGCATCGGCATGATCTTCCAGGAACCGATGACGGCGCTCAATCCCTTGATGACCATCGGCGACCAGGTGGCCGAGGTGCTGCGCCTTCATGAAGGCATGGGCCGCCGCACCGCCCTGGACCGCGCCCGTGAAAGGCTGGACCGCGTGGGCCTGCCTGCCCCACGCTTTCCCCTGACGCTTTATCCGCACGAACTGTCCGGCGGGCAGCGCCAGCGCGTGGCCATCGCCATGGCCATCGCCCTGCGCCCCGGCCTGCTGATCGCCGACGAGCCGACAACCGCGCTGGACGTGACCACGCAGGCCCGCATCCTGGATCTGCTCAAGGCGCTGGTGCGCGACGAAGGCATGGCGCTGCTGCTGATCACGCATGACTTGGCCGTGGTGGCGGGCATGGCCGACCGGGTCGCCGTCATGCAGGGGGGCCGGGTCGTGGAAAGCGGCCCGACGGGCACGGTGTTCCGCCAGCGCAGCCATCCCTACACGCGGCAGCTGTTCTCGGCCTCGCGATACAGCCCCGTGCGCGGCCCGCGCCCGGCAGCCCCGCCCCTGCTGGAGGTCCGCGACGCCGTGCGCGATTACCGCCTGCCCCAGGGCGGCCTGCGCGCGCTGGACCGCGTCAACCTGACGGTCGCGCGCGGCGAAAGCGTCGGGCTGGTGGGCGAATCGGGCTGCGGGAAATCGACGCTGGCGCGGGTGATCCTGGGGCTGGATCCCTTGCAGGGGGGCCGCATCCGGCTGGACGGGCAGGATGTCGCGGCGGGCCGCCGGATGCCGCGCGGCTTGCGGGCGCGGATGCAGGCGGTGTTCCAGGATCCCTTCGGCAGCTTCGATCCCCGCTGGCGGGTGGACCGCCTGCTGGCCGAGCCGTTCCACCTGACCGGCCGCCCGCCCGATTGGCGCGACCGCGTGGCCGCCGCCTTGGCCGAGGTGGGTCTGGACCCGGGCGACGCCCGCAGGTTCATCCACGAATTCTCGGGCGGCCAGCGCCAGCGCCTGGCAATCGCCCGCGCGCTGATCATCCGCCCCGCCCTGATCGTGCTGGACGAGGCCGTCAGCGCGCTGGATGTCCGCGTCCGCGCGCAGGTGCTGGACCTGCTGGCGCGGTTGCAGGCGGATCACGGGCTGTCCTATCTGTTCATCAGCCACGACCTGTCGGTGGTGCGGGGGATTGCCGACCGGGTGCTGGTCATGCAGGCGGGCCGGATCGTCGAGGAAGGCCCGCCCGAACAGGTCATCGACGCGCCCCGGCATTCGCATACGCAGGCATTGGTGGCGGCGATGCCGGTGATTCCGGGGGATTGGATCTGAGGGAAAGCCCGGCTGGTCGGGCGGGACAAGGAAACGTATACGTTTCCCCCGCCCGCTGTGCGACTTGGCAAACAGAGACGGATCGAGCTTGCGACCACGAGAGGCCAGCGCCCGACCCAGGGGGGCGTGAAGCGCCCGCCAAGGGCGGGGCCGGGCGCTGGCCGGGCTTTTGAAGCCCGGCAATTCAGGTTGCATTGTAACGACTTGGCAAAGGCGATGGCCTTTGCCAGAAAAACCGTCAGCTCAGATAGCCGCCATCCGAATCATCGCCCGATTCCTCGACCAGCCGGCCGAAGTCGGGCAGGATGATGGCACGCTTGCCCACCAGCTCGATCACGCCCTCGCGCTTCAGCGCGCTGATCTGGCGGCTGACGGTTTCCAGCGTCAGGCCCAGGTAATCGGCCATCGCCTCGCGCGTCAGCGGCAGCTCGATCTGCATCCGGCCGCCGGGATTGCGCTTTTGCAGCACCGCCTCGCGCCGGGCAATGATCGCGATGAACGAGGCGATCTTCTCGCGCGCGGTCTTGCGGCCCAGAAGCAGCATCCATTCGCGCGCCGCATCCAGTTCGTCCAGCGTCATCTCCAGCAGCCGGTGGGCGACATGGGGCGTGGTGCGCATCATCTGCTCGAACGGCTTGCGGCGGAAGCAGCAGAACACGACCTTGGTGGCGGCGATGGCATTGTAGGGGGCGATCTCGCGGCTTGGACGGCCCAGGAAGTCGCTGGGCAAAAGCAGGCCCACCATCTGCGTGCGCCCATCCTCCAGCGTCTGCGTCAGGGAGGCCACGCCGCTGACCACGGATCCCACGAATTCCATGCGGTCGCCTTCCCAGACGATGGGCTGACCCGGCTCGAAAGCCCGGTAGAACTTCATGTCCTCCAGCAGGGCAAGCTCGTCCGTTTCGCAATGCGCGCAGACGGCGCGATAGCGGATCGGACAGTCGCCGCAGCGTTCCCCGCCATCCTGGCTGGAGGATTTCTGGTTGATCTGGGTCAAGGCAATCTCGCGCGTTGTCATCTAACTCTATCGTTATGGGCAATGTTTCGCAACTGAGGCGGCTGGGCCTGTTCGATTCGCGCGTTCCGCGTTACACGAGCTATCCCCCCGCGACGCAATTCAAGAACGGCGTTGACGCCAATATGGTCACGGGATGGCTGGATTCCATCCCCGAGGCCGCGGCGATCTCGCTGTATCTGCATGTGCCGTTTTGCCGCAGGCTGTGCTGGTTCTGCGCCTGCCGCACGCAAGGCACGAAAACGCTGGATCCGGTCATCGCCTATGTGGACACGGTTCTGGCCGAACTGGACCTTTTGCGCCGCCACCTGCCGCGCGGCGTGCGCCTGTCGCGGCTGCACTGGGGCGGGGGCACGCCGACGCTGCTGCCGCCCGACCAGATGCGCCGCCTGGCCGACGCGATCTTCGCGGTGGTGCCGATGGCCGAGGGGGCCGAATTCTCGGTCGAGATCGACCCTTCGGAAATCGACGCCGCGCGCATGGCGGCGCTTGCCGCCGCGGGAATGAACCGCGCGTCCATCGGCGTGCAGGACTTCGACCCCAAGATCCAGGAGGCCATCGGCCGCCTGCAGGGGTTCGAACTGACGGCCCAGGCGGTCGATCTGATCCGCAGCCACGGCATCGCCAGCCTGAACGCTGACATCCTTTATGGCTTGCCGCACCAGGACCGCACCCGCATTTCGGAAACCGTGCAGAAGCTGCTGGCCTTGTCGCCCGACCGGGTGGCGCTTTACGGCTATGCGCATGTCCCCTGGATGTCCAAGCGGCAGGTGATGATCCCCGAGGACGCCCTGCCCGGCAACGAGGATCGGCTGACCCTGTTCACCACCGCGCGCGACCTGTTCGTGGCCGACGGCTATGACGAGATCGGCATCGACCACTTCGCCCGTCCCGGCGACGGCTTGGCGGTGGCGCAAAAGGCGGGCCGGTTGCGGCGCAACTTCCAGGGCTATACCGACGACGGGGCGCAGGTCCTGCTGGGCCTTGGCGCGTCCTCGATTTCCCGCTTCCCGCAGGGATACGCGCAGAACGCCCCCGCGACCGGGGCCTATACCGCCCATGTCCGCGAAGGGTACCTGCCCCATACGCGCGGCCACGCCTTCACGCCCGAGGACCGCTGGCGCGGCCGCATGATCGAGCAGTTGATGTGCGATTTCAGGATCGACGCCGACGAGATGGTGCGTGACTACGGCCTGACGCCCACCCGGCTGCAAGAGGTCCTGGACCCGGTGATCGCCCAGTTCGGCGCCATGGTCGAGGTCGGTCCCTGGGGCCTGCGCATCACCCCCGAGGGCCGTCCCCTGGCAAGGATGGTGGCCAACATGCTGGACAGCTACATGGCCGCGCCGACCAGCCACTCGTCGGCGGTGTGAAGCCTCGCGCGGTGCGTGCAAGCACGCACCCTACGGGGGTGTCGGATCGTGGGGTGCGTGCTTGCACGCACCTTATGGATGATCGTGGGCCTTGTGATCCGCACACCCTTCTGGCGGCTCGATCTCGATGGTGGCGTGGGGGATGGCGAAGCGGTGGGCCAGCATGTCCCTGGCCGCGCGAGTGACGGCGAAATGGTTGCCGCCATCGACGACCAGATGCACGGATGCCGCGGCGCGCTTCTCGTCGATCTGCCACAGGTGCAGGTGATGGGCGTCCGCGACGCCCGGCAGGTCGCGCAGGGCCGACAGGACGGCGCCCGGATCGCTGCCCGGGGGCGCGGCCAGCATCAGGGTGCGAAAGACCGGGCCGATCTCCATGGCGATATGCCAGCCGATCACGGCGGAAATCGCCAGGGTCAGGATCGGGTCGGCCAGGTTCCAGCCGAAGGCCCAGATCAGCGCGCCCCCCAGGATCACCGCCACCGACACCGCCGCATCGGCCAGGTTGTGCAAAAAGGCCGCGCGGATGTTCGCGCTGTCCTTGGACGCGCGGAACACCAGGGCGGCGGTGGCCAGATCGACCACCAGCGCGAAGGCGGCAAGGCCCATGACCAGACCGCCCGCCACTTGCGGGGGATCGGCCAGGCGGCTCAGGGCCTCGACTGCCAGCCAGACGGATATGCCGATCAGCGCCAGGTAATTGACGAAGGCCGCGACGATTTCCGCCCGGCCCCAGCCATAGGACCAGTCGGGCGTGGCCGCCCGCCGCGACAAACGCCGCGCGCCGAAGGCCAGCACCAGCGCCAGGGCGTCCGACAGGTTGTGGATGCCGTCGGCGATGAGCGCGGTGGAATCCGCCGCATAGCCGCCTGCGATCTGCGCCGCGGTCAGCGCCAGGTTGACGACGACCGCCCAGCCGATGGCCGCATCGCCATGATGGTGATGCCCGTGCGCATGGTCGTGGGAATGGCCCATCAATGCGCCTCGGCCCAGTTCGCGCCATGGCCCGCGTCCACCACCAGTGGCACGGACAGCTTCACGGCAGGATCGGCGGCGCCCTCCATCACGTCGCGAGCGATGGCGATCAGGTCGTCCACGGCGTCCTCGCGCACCTCGAAGACCAGTTCGTCATGGACCTGCAGCAGCATCCGCGCGGGCAGATGGGCGATGGCCGCGGGCATCCGGATCATCGCGCGGCGGATGATGTCGGCGGCCGCCCCCTGGATCGGCGCGTTGATCGCCGCGCGGCGCGCCCCCCCGGCGGCAGGGCCGGACTGGTTGATGCCGGGCGTGTTGATGCGCCGCCCGAACAGGGTGCGGACCGAACCATCCGCCTTCGCGTCGGCCAGGGTGCGGTCCATGTAGGCGCGGATTTCCGGGAAGCGCCGGAAATAGGTGTCGATGAAATCCTGCGCCTCGGCCCGGGGGATGCGCAGGTTGCGCGACAGCCCGAAGGAGGAAATGCCATAGATCACGCCGAAGTTGATCGCCTTGGCGCGGCGGCGGATCATGGGGTCCATGCCTTCGACCGGCACGCCGAACATCTGGCTGGCAGTCATGGCGTGGATGTCGATGCCCTCGCGGAAAGCCTGTTTCAGCGCCGGGATGTCGGCCACATGGGCCAGGATCCGCAGTTCGATCTGGCTGTAGTCGAGGCTGACGAGGCGGTGGCCTTCGGCGGCGATGAAGGCCTCGCGGATGCGGCGGCCTTCCTCGGTCCGCACGGGGATGTTCTGCAGGTTCGGATCGGTCGAGGCCAGCCGCCCGGTCTGCGCGCCTGCGATGGAATAGCTGGTGTGGACCCGGCCCGTGTCGGGGTTCACGAAGGTCGGCAGGGCGTCGGTATAGGTCGATTTCAGCTTGCTGATCTGCCGCCAGTCGAGGATCCGCGCGGGCAGGTCGTGGCCTTCGGCGGCCAGATCCTCCAGCACGTCGGCGCTGGTGGAAAAGGCGCCGGTCTTGCCGGTCTTGCCGCCGGTCATGCCCATCTTGTCGAACAGGATTTCCCCAAGCTGCTTGGGGCTGCCGATGGTGAAACGCTGGCCCGCCAGGGCGAAGATCTCGTCCTCCAGCTGCGCCATCTTCTGCGCGAAGGCGCCGGACATGCGGCGCAGAACCTCGGCGTCGATGCGGATGCCGGCCATCTCCATGGCGGCCAGGACAGGGACGATGGGGCGCTCGGTCGTCTCGTAGACGGTCGTGACGCGCTCGACCGGCAGCAGGGGCGCGAAATGCTGGAAAAGGCGCAGCGTGACATCGGCGTCTTCCGCCGCATAGGGGGCGGCCTTGTCGATGGGCACCTGGCCGAAGTTGATCTGCGCCTTGCCCGTGCCGATCAGATCCTTGATGGGGATGCACTTGTGGCCCAGGTAACGCTCGGCCAGTTCGTCCATGCCGTGGTTGTGGGTGCCCGCGTTCAGGGCATAGGACATCAGCATCGTGTCGGCCAAGGGCGCCATGCGGATGCCGTGGCGCGCAAGCATCTTCCAGTCGTATTTCAGGTTCTGGCCGATCTTCAGGATCGCCGGATCCTCCAGCAGCGGTTTCAGCGCGGCCAGGACATCCGCCAGCGGCAGTTGCCCTGCGACCGGGGCGGACTGGCCGAACAGGTCGTCGCCACCCGCGACATGCCCCACGGGGATATAGCAGGCCTTGCCCGGCGCCACAGCCAGGCAAACGCCCACCAGATCGGCCTGCATCTCGTCCAGACCGGTAGTTTCCGTGTCGATGGCGACCTGGCCCGTGTCGCGGATCAACTGGATCCAGCGGTCCAGGGCTTCGCGGTCGGTGATCGTCTCATACAGGCTGCGGTCGATGGGCGGCAGGTCGGGCGCGGCGGGCGCTTCGCGCGGCGGGGCCGAGACGACAGCAGGCGCCTCGGCCCCCAGCTTTTCGGCCACGCGGGCGGTCAGGGTGCGGAACTCCATTTCCGACAGGAAGGCCAGCAGTCGGGCCGCGTCGGGCGCGCGCACCTCGAGGCTTTCCAGCGTGAAGTCCAGGGGCGTGTTGCAGTCCAGTTCCACCAGCCGCTTGGAAATGCGGATCTGGTCGGCATGGTCGATCAGGGTCTGGCGGCGCTTGGGCTGCTTGATCTCGTCCGCGCGCGCCAGCAGGGATTCGAGGTCGCCGAATTCGGTGATGAGCTGCGCGGCCGTCTTGATGCCGATGCCCGGCGCGCCCGGCACGTTGTCGGTGGGATCGCCTGCCAGCGCCTGCACATCGACCACCCGGTCGGGATAAACGCCGAACTTCTCGAACACCTCGTCGCGGTCGATGGGCTTGCCCTTGATGGGGTCCAGCATCTGCACGCCGTCGCCCACCAGCTGCATCAGATCCTTGTCGCTGCTGATGATCGTGACCGCGCCGCCCGCATCACGCGCCTTGCAGGACAGGGCCGCGATGATGTCGTCGGCCTCGTACCCCTGGGTCTCGATGCAGGCGATGTTGAAGGCGCGGGTGGCGTCGCGGGTCAGCGGGAACTGCGGGCGCAGATCTTCGGGTGGTTCAGGCCGGTTGGCCTTGTAGGCGGTGTAGATCTCGTTGCGGAAGGTCTTGGACGAATGGTCGAAGATCACCGCCGCGTGGGTCGGCGCGTCGTGGCCCCGTTCGTCGGTCACGTATTTCCACAGCATGTTGCAGAAACCGGCGACCGCGCCCACGGGCAGGCCGTCGGATTTGCGCGTCAGCGGCGGCAGGGCGTGATAGGCCCGGAAGATGAAGGCCGATCCGTCGATCAGGTGCAGGTGGCAGCCCTTGCCGAAGCCTTCGCCCATGTGCATGTTCCTTTCATTGCCGGTTTCCGGTTCTGGCACGATCGCGCGCCCGTTTCCAGACGCGCCTTGGCGCGGGCGGAACGCATGAGGTGGCAATGCCCAGGATGGTTCGCAAGGGCGAGTTGCCCAGCAAGATCTGCGCCTGCTGCGGGCGGCCGTTCACATGGCGCCGGAAATGGGCGAAGGACTGGGAGCAGGTCCGATACTGTTCGGACCGCTGCCGGGGAACCAAGACCCCAAGGCCGCCTGACCGCCCCTAGTGATCGTCGTGGGCGTGGTCGCGGTCGATCACGAACCGCTTGTCGCAATAGCCGCAATCGACGAACCCGACTTCGGGCGAGATCGCCAGCCAGACGCGCGGATGACCCATGCCCCCCGCGTCGTCCCCGTCGCAGGCGACCTTCCAGGTCGTGACGGTCTGGATGGCGGGCGGCGGCAGCGCCAGTTCGGGCTTGCCGGACTGTTCGGTGGAAAGGGAATTTTCCGGCGGGATGTATTGCGTCATGGCGGGCCTTCTTGTGGCGGCGGGCGGCATCTGGTCTTATCCCCCTGATACCGCAGCGCCGCCTGCCTTCGCAAGCTCTGCCAAGGACGCCCATCATGCCCGACGCCATCGCCATCGCCGGTCTGCGCAAGACCTATGCCGCGCAAGGCAACGCCCCGGCCAAGGAAGCGCTGAAGGGCATCGACCTGGCCATCCCGGCGGGCAGCATCTTCGGCCTGCTGGGACCGAACGGGGCGGGGAAATCGACGCTGATCAACATCCTGGCGGGGCTTGTGAACAAGACGGCGGGCCGCGTCACGATCTGGGGCTTCGACCAGGACGTGAACCCGCGCCAGTCGCGCGCGGCCATCGGGGTGATGCCGCAGGAATTGAACATGGACCCGTTCTTCACCCCCCGCGCCAGCCTGGAGGTGCAGGCGGGCCTGTATGGCGTGCCGAAACGCGAACGCTGGACGGACGAGCTGCTGGAGCTGGTGGGCCTGACCGATCAGGCCAACGCCTATGCCCGCGCCCTGTCGGGCGGGATGCGGCGGCGGCTTCTGCTGGCCAAGGCGCTGGTTCACCGCCCGCAGATCCTGGTGCTGGACGAACCCACGGCGGGGGTGGACATCACCCTGCGCGAGATGCTGTGGCAGAATGTCCGCGCGCTGAACCGGCAGGGCATGACGATCATCCTGACCACCCATTACCTGGAGGAAGCCGAGCAGATGTGCGACGAGATCGCCATCATCAACCACGGCGAACTTGTGGTGCGCCAGGACACCCGCAGCCTGCTGTCGCGCGCGGACGGCAAGACGCTGGTGCTGGACACGGGCGGGCGGGTGGCGCTGCCAGTGCTGCCCGATGGGGCGCACCCGGAGTGGCGGGGCGACGGGCGGCTGGCCATCAGCTATCCCCCGTCGCGGATCCGCGCCGACCAGTTGCTGGACGCGCTGCGGGGCGCGGGGATCCCGATCCTGGACGTGGCGACCGAGCAGCCGGATCTGGAGGACGTGTTCGTGGAAATGACGCGGGGTTGAGGCACAGGCTGGCGGCTGTTGCCTTTGCGGAATGACGGTGTCGCCGCCAGCCTTGATTGCATGGTCCATGGTGGGGTGGAACCCCACCCTACGGATGGGCGGACGCAGCGATTCGTTCTACCCCTGCCGGGAGACCATCGGTCCCATCATCCGCCCGCCCATGATGTGCAGGTGGTAATGCGGAACCTCCTGCACGCCATGGGGACCGGCGTTGGTGATCGCGCGGAAGCCCTGGCCGTCTTCCAGCCCCACGCCCTCGGCCCGGCACACCTCGGCGCAAAGACGCGTGAAGCCCGCGATTTCCGCGTCCGAGGCATGGGCCGCGAAATCGTCGAAGCTGACATACTTGCCCTTGGGGATCACCAGCACATGCACCGGCGCCTGGGGGTTGATGTCGCGGAAGGCCAGCGCATGGTCGTTCTGGGCCACGGTGTCGCAGGGGATCTCGCCCCGCAGGATCCGGGCGAAGATGTTGGTGTCGTCATAGGCAAGGGCCATGGGGCGTTCCTGTGGTCAATCGGTGAACAGATGCGGCGTCTGCGCCAGATCATGCGCGATGGCGGGGGAAACATCCAGAAAGCGCGCGATCGCCTCGGCATTGGCGGCAACGGACCGCGCGGGGGCGATGGTGTCGAACTGCGCGAAGTCCATGTCGCGCAAGCGCTCGGCCTCGTGGGACAGGTCGCTTTCGACGATGGGCAGCAGTTGCGCGATCACCGTGTCGGGCGTCCCCTCGCTGGCCAGGCCCACGCGGCGCATGTGGCCGCGCAGATAGGCTTCGTCGAAGTCGCCCTCGATGAACAGGATCCGCGTCTGCGCCCGGTCTGCCGCGAAATCCGCGATCAGCGCCACGGCCGAGGGATCAAGGCACAGGACCAGCTGGCGTGCGCCGAAATCGTCCAGAAGCAGCCGCACCAGCGCCCGGCGGTGCCGTTCCCGCTTGGTCACGGTCGAGGCGATGCCCCCCAGATCCGGCAGCCCCGCCTCGCGTTCGTTGAAGATGTAGTCCACCGCCGGGATGTCCGTCTTGGCCCGGATGGCCGCCGTCAGCCGCTTGGCGACATGCCATTTCTTGGCGACGATCAGGCCGATCACGTGGTTGCGCGACAGGCCCTGGTCTTCCCAGAAGCGCGGGGCAAAGCGGCGCCCGACACGGCCGCGCCCCGTCAGGAAGCGGAACAAGCGCGGCGCCTCGTGCGAGATGGCGAAGCTTACCCCCTCGGCCTGCCACAGCGCGCCCAGCCTGGCGCGCAGATCCTGCGCCTCGGCGCTGATCTTGCGCGCGAACAGATAGTCCTGGCGGACCAGCAGGTCGTAATGGTCGTTGTAGAAGGTCACCGGCATTCCATAGTCGGTGAACATCAGGCAGGTGGGCGAGCGGCGGCGGATCTGGTCCTTGGGCACGACATGGGCGACAAGGGTCTGGAAAAAGGTCTCGTCCGGGATCCAGGTCGTGCGGAAGAACCGGATCAGCTCGGGCCGTTCGTCGATCAGCGCCAGGACCGCCTCGACCGTGTGGCGGCGCAGGCACCACCATTGCGACCCGATCATGATCTGCAAGCCCTTGGGAAGCCCGCGATCCAGCCCCAGCCGTTGCTGCAACGCCATGCTGGCATAGAACAGGCGCTTGTTCTTGCGTTCGTTGAACCAGTGGCGATAGATCAGCCGTTCCGCCTTGATGCCGGTCTTGATCCAGTCGCTGTCGAAGAAGTCGAAGGATTCGACATAGTCGCAGTCGTCGCGGTCCAGGAAGGCGCGGGCATATTCCGCCGACTTGATCGGCATGCAGTCGCCCGACAGCATGTAGAAATGCGTGGCCTGGGGAAAGCTCCGCTCGGCCTCGCGCAGGGCTGCCAGGGTCGCGGCCACCAGCGACCATTCGCCCCACCCGCAGCGGAACCGCTGTGGCGCGAAGGCCACGCCCGGTTCATCGGCAAGCGATTGCCGGATCAGGCGATAATCCTCGGCCGACGCGCTGCGGTCGTAATGGATGACGACATGATCCCCCGTCGCCGTAAGGCGCCGCGCCTGGTCCACCACGCCCCGAGGATCCTTGTGCGTCAGCAAGATAAAGGCGATGCGGGCCATGGGGGCGCAAATTCCCGGTCAAAGAGTATGATGCCAAAGAGGCGTTCAAATCTTGCGCCTGCCTTGCTAAGCGTGTGTAAACGCGTTTGACGTGTGCCGGCAAGCCGGACTGCAATCTTGGAGAATAACTGGCAATGGGCTTTCCCGGTGTCTGGATGACCGAAAGCGAAAGCATGATCTATCGGGTGGTGCCGAAATGCGCCTGCTCGACCATCGGGCAGATCATGTTCTACTCCGATCACGGCCGCTTCTTCGACGGCGACATTCACGATTCCACCGGCGGGCTGCACAAGTGGTCGCAGGACGACAGCAAGCAGTTGATCGAAAAGGCGGTGAACCGCCACCAGGCCATCAGCTTCACCTGCGTGCGCAACCCTTACGCGCGGATCCTGTCGTCGTTCTTCGACAAGATCGCCGGGATCCAGCGCAATGGCCGGCGCTATCGTGGCAACCTGGTGCCGCAGCTGGTCCAGCGCTACGGCATCGACGTGGGCAGCCCGGACAACGGGTTCGAGTTCGACCAGATCGCCAGCTTCCGCCGATTCCTGCTGTTTGCCCGCGACACCATCCGCTGGCGCCGCCCGATGGAACCCGACATCCATTGGTCGGCCATGTCGGGCCATATCGCCACCTTTATCGCCAATGGCGGCCGCTACGACCGGATCTTCTTCACCGAGGCCTTCAACGACGGCATGGCGCAGGTGCTTGGATCGGCCAGCACCCCCGTTCCCGTGGACCTTGCCGCCGTGCCGCGCTTCAACGAATCCGAAGGCCACGGGCCGAAGCGCGCCCACAAGGTCAGCGCCTATTTCGACGACCTGTCGCGGCACCTGATCTGGGAAATCTACAAGGACGATTTCCAGCTGTTCCGCTATGACTTCGACAACCCCGACAACAAGATGCCCCTGGGCGAGGTCGATCTGGACGAGGTCCACGCCAAGCTGGGCCGCTGAGGCGGCCCGGCGGCCATCACTCCAGATGGCTTTCCAGGAACCACAGATCCTTGTCCAGGCTGCGCGAGGCCGCGGTGAAGATGTCGGCGGTGTCGGCATCCCCCGCCTCGTCCGTGGCGTCGATGGCCGCGCGCAGCTTTTCGCCATGGTCGCGATACCGGTTGCACAGCGCCCTGACGTGATCCTCGGCCCCCGTCAGGTCGGTTGGGTATTCCTGCAACCCGCTGGAAGCCGACACCTTCTGGACGGTCCCGACCGCCACCCCGTCCAGCTGCTGGACCCGTTCGGCCATGGTATCGACATGCTCGCGCAGGTTGTTGTGCAGGCTGTCGAACAGCTCGTGGATGGCGATGAAGTTGCGGCCCTTCACGTTCCAGTGCGCCTGCTTGACCGCCAGCGCCAGCGCGATCGAATCGGCCAGCCGCCCGTTCAGTTCGGAAATCGAGGTCTTGCGGGCATTGTCGGTCAGGCCCCTCAGTTCGACAGCCATGATCGGCTCCTTCCGTTCCAGGTTGCGCGGCCCAACGGCAGGCTGGCACGCGCGGTTCCGGCAGGGCCGCCATGCGCCAATGGAAAACGGCGCCCCTGCTGGTGCAAGGACGCCGTTTCGGAAGCTGCCGGTGATCGGCGGGATGCGGATCAGACCGCGCCCTTGATGAAGGTCACCGCGTCGCCGACGGTCTGGATGGTTTCGGCGGCGTCATCGGGGATCTCGATCCCGAATTCCTCCTCGAACGCCATGACCAGCTCGACAGTGTCGAGGCTGTCGGCCCCCAGATCGTCGATGAAGGACGCGGATTCGACCACCTTGTCCTCCTCGACGCCCAGATGCTCGACCACGATCTTCTTCACGCGATCAGCGATATCGCTCATGTCACATCCTCATTCTCGCGGGCATCCGCCCAATTTTATCCGCGAATGTAATCCGCTTCGGCACAGGGCGGTTTCCCTGCTGCTCAAGGCCGGGATATAGCACCCGCTTGCCCTGTTGCAACCGCTTTTGCTCCAAACGCCGGCCTCAGACCATCGCCATGCCGCCGTTCACATGCAGCGTGGCGCCGGTGACATAGCCGGCCTCGGGGCTGGCCAGATACAGCACCGCCGCCGCGATCTCGTCCGGCGCGCCCATGCGGCCCGCGGGGATCTGGCCCAGGATCTTGCCCTTCTGGTCATCGCTCAGCTTGTCGGTCATCGCGGTGGCGATGAAGCCGGGCGCGACGCAGTTGACGGTGATGCCCCGGGAAGCCACCTCATAGGCCAGCGACTTGGACATGCCGACCAGCCCGGCCTTGGCGGCGGCATAGTTGCCCTGCCCCGGATTGCCCGTAGCCCCCACGACCGAGGTGATGGTGACGATCCGCCCCCAGCGGGCCTTCATCATGCCCCGCAACGCCGCGCGCGACAGGCGGAAGACGCTGGTCAGGTTGACCTCCAGCACCTGCGCCCATTCCTCGTCCGACATGCGCATGAACAGGTTGTCGCGCGTGATGCCCGCGTTGTTGACCAGGATATCGACCGACCCCATGGCCGCGGCCGCATCCTTGACCAGCCCGGCCGCGGCTTCCGCGTCCGACAGGTTCGCGGGCACCACATGGGCGCGTTCGCCCAAGGTCGCGGCCAGGTCCCGCAACGGTCCCTCGCGCGTGCCGGACAGGGCCACGGTGGCGCCCGCCGCGTGCAGCGCGCTCGCGATGGCGCCGCCGATGCCGCCCGATGCGCCCGTCACAAGCGCCGTCTTGCCTGTCAGATCGAACATGGCTGGTCCTTCTTCTTTGTCCAAATACCCAAAGGCCGCGTCAGCCCTTCAGCGCCACGACATCCGCGGGAACGCCGACATTGCGCACGACCGCGTCCTTGGCGATGCGCTTGATCATCCCCGACAGCGCCTTGCCCGCGCCGATTTCCCAGAACTCGGTCACGCCCGCCCCCGCCATGTTGGCGATGGATTCGCGCCAGCGCACCGTGCCCGTCACCTGCTCGACCAGCAGCCGCCGGATCGCGCCGGGTTCCGTCACGGCCTCGGCGCGGACATTGGCGATCAGCGGGACAGCGGGGGGCTGGATGTCCACGCCCGCCAGGGCCTCGGCCATCACGGCGGCGGCGGGCTGCATCAGCACCGAATGGAACGGGGCCGAGACCGGCAGCATCAGCGCCCGCTTGGCGCCCGCCTCCTTCATCGCCGCAGCCGCCCGTTCCACCGCGCCCTTGTGCCCCGAGATCACCACCTGCCCCGGATCGTTGTCGTTGGCGGCCTGCACCACCTCGTCGCCCGCCACCTCGCGCGCGATGCGGTCCACGGTCGCGAAATCCAGCCCCAGGATCGCCGCCATTGCCCCCTGTCCGACCGGCACGGCCTCCTGCATGGCCTGCCCGCGAAGGCGCAGCAGCCGCGCCGCATCCTCCAGCGTCAGCGACCCCGCCGCGCACAGCGCCGAGTATTCCCCCAGCGAATGCCCGGCCACGAAGTTCGCGTCCCGGATGGAGATCCCTTCGGATTCCAGCGCCCGGAACGCCGCCATCGAGGCCGCCATCAACGCCGGCTGCGCATTCCGCGTCAGCGTCAGGGTGTCGATGTCGCCTGTCCAGATCAGGTCCGACAGCTTTTCCCCAAGCGCCTCGTCCACCCGCTCGAAGACCTCGCGCGCGGCAGGATAGACCTCGGCCAGCTCGCGCCCCATGCCGATGCTCTGCGCCCCCTGGCCGGGAAAGACGAACGCGCGCATGTGGGGGCCTCCTCGGGTGGGGTTGGTTCAGGAGGGAGATAGCGCGGATGGGGGTGGGGGTGCAATGGTGGGGAACGAAGCTATGAATGCGTAAGACTAACAATAGTATAGCTTGTTGCAAGGAAACTGCCAATGTGCTGCTCCTCCAAGATCACTAAAGAAGTATAAGAAAGTATAGCATTAGAAAGTAGACTCCTCTATAAGCTACTAGAGTTCCGAAGATTGTACAGAGATCTCATGGACCCTTATCGTAATCCATTTGCGCCAGGAGCGGGCAGTCGCCCTCCAGAACTTGCCGGTCGGGATGGCATACTGGAGTCTGCAAGGATTTCTTGCGGGAGAGCTATGAAAGGTAGAAGCTCCCGATCAATCATGCTTTTGGGCTGGCGTGGTACTGGCAAGACAGTGCTCCTTAACGAAATTGGCAAAATTGCAGAACAAGAAGGCTGCTGACTTCCAAGGTCGAGGCACCTGAAGGCGAAAGTCTTGCGCGCCTTCTTTATCCAGAAATGCGCAAAGTCATGAGGTCGCTTTCAGGCGTAGAGGCGGCCAAGCAAATTGCGACCCGTGGACTCAAAGGACTAAGAAACTTTGCCTCAATCTTCAAAATCGACATAACCGGGGTGGAAATTGGAGTAGAACCCGAACCTGGGCTAGCTGACAGCGGCGATCTGCAATATGACCTTCCCGACCTATTTACCCTTATTGGGCGTGCCGCTCAAGCCGCTGGCCGAGGCTGGATCCTTTTAATTGATGAGGTTCAGTACCTTTCAGAGACAGATCTCTCGGCCCTGATCGTTGCGCTTCATCGGATGTCGCAAGAAGGCTTACCAGTGCTAATGGTAGGAGCCGGCCTTCCGCAAGTTGCACGTTTGGCGGGAGAGGCAAAGTCCTATGCAGAACGGCTTTTCCTATACCCAGCAGTAGGCGCGCTCGACCCGGTTTCGGCCGCTCTTGCCGTTGAAAAGCCAATCATTGATGAAGACGCTTCCATTGAGAAGGAGGCACTTCAAACCATTGTTGAAAAGACACAAGGCTATCCCTTCTTTCTTCAAGAATGGGCTTCGGTCACCTGGAACAATGCTGAAGGATCGGAAATCACAGTCGATGATACCAATCACTCTTATGCAGAAACACTAGCTCTTCTGGATAAGGGTTTCTTCAAGGTTCGAATAGATCGGCTCACCAAGGCAGAAACCCAGTTCGTGAAGGCAATGTCTGACCTTGGCGATGGACCTTATGCCATGGGTGACATCGCCAAAGCAATGGGCCGCACACAGCAGTCTCTTGGACCGGCCAGAGCCAGTATAATCTCAAAAGGGATGATCTACAGTACAGATCACGGATACTTGGATTTCACTGTGCCACTGTTCGCATCATTCATGCGACGCCAGAACTAACAGGTGTGATATGCTTGCCCTTCAATTCACTCAACTCAAGTCGCAACCGCTTGAGCATCCAGGGCATCTTGTGTATGGATCAAATTCTTAACCCACCGATAGTATAACCTTGCGGATGGTGTTCTGGCCGAGTCGGGCTGGGCGGATCCCCACCCCCTCAAATATTCTTCTGCTGCCCCAGCTCCACCACCCGGTTCGACGGCAGCCGATAATAGTTCGTCGGCTCCGCAGCCGACCGGTACAGCCGCACGAAGATCCGGCTCATCCAGTGGGGCATCAGCGTGCCCTTGCCCGACCGCAGCGTGCGGCGGTTCAGGAAGAACGAGGTGGACATGATGTCGAACTTCAGGCCCTCGCGCTTGGCGCTTGCCAGGGCGCGGGGGACGTTGGGCTGCTCCATGTAGCCGAAGGACAGCCAGGCCCGCCAGAAGCCGGGGGCGATGGCTTCCAAGCGCAAACGGGCATCGTCAGGGACGCGGGGGGTGGTGGCGCTTTCGACCTTCACGATGAAGTTGCGCTCGTGCAGGACGCGGTTGTGCTTGAGGTTGTGCAGCAGCGCGGGCGGGGCCACCATCGGATCGGCCGTCAGGAACACCGCCGTGCCCGGCACGATCACGGGGGGCGATTTCGCCAGCTTGCCGGCCAGCAGGTCCAGGGCGATGCTTTCGGAGGCCAGCTTGTCCTGCAGCCGGCGCATCCCCTCGCCCCAAATTACCATCAGCGCGATGGCGCAGGCGGCGAAGACCAGCGGGATATAGCCGCCGTCCAGCAGCTTCATCAGGTTGGCCGAAAAGAAGATCAGCTCGATCCCCAGCACCGGCACCATCACGGCGGCGATCAGCGGCCATTTCCAGTTCCAGGCCCAGCGGAACACGATCACCGCCAGGACCGAGGTGATGACCATGTCGCCCGTCACGGCGATGCCATAGGCGCTGGCCAGCCGCGCGGACGACCCGAAGGTCAGCACCAGGGCCACGACGCCCGCAAGCAGGACCGCGTTGACCTTGGGCAGGTAGATCTGCCCCGCCTGCGTGTCCGAGGTGTACTTGACGTGCAGGCGCGGCAAGAGGCCCATCTGCACCGCCTGCGCCGCGACCGAGAACGCGCCCGAGATCACCGCCTGCGACGCGATCACCGTGGCCGCCGTGGCCAGGATCACCAGGGGCACCAGGAACCACTCGGGGGCCATCAGGAAGAACGGGTTCGACACGGTTTCCGGGTGCGCCAGCACCATGGCGCCCTGGCCCAGATAGGACAGCGCAAGCGCCGGAAAGACCAGCACGCTCCAGGCGGTGCGGATGGCGCTGCGGCCGAAATGGCCCATGTCGGCATAAAGCGCCTCGGCCCCGGTGACGGCCAGGAAGACCGATCCCAGGACCGGCATCGCGGCCAGGCCGTAATGGGTCAGGAAGCCCGCCGCGCGCAGGGGGTTCAGCGCCTGGAGGATGCGCGCATCGTCCGCGATGTGACCAAGGCCCAGGACCGCCATCGTGGAAAACCAGACCAGCATCACCGGCCCGAACAGCCGGGCGATCCGGTCGGTGCCGCCGCGCTGGACCCAGAACAGGACGATCACGATCGCCAGCGTGACGGGCACGACCCAGGGCTGGAAATCCGGCTCGACCAGGGTCAGCCCCTCGACGGCGGACAGGACCGAGATGGCGGGCGTGATCATGCTGTCGCCGAAGAACAGCGACACGCCCACGATCCCCAGCAACAAGAGCAGCCGCCGGCGCCGCGCATGGGGACCGGCCTTCAGCGCGCCCTGCGCCTTGGCGACCAGCGACAGGGTGCCGCCCTCGCCATTGTTGTCGGCGCGCAGGATCAGGATGACGTATTTCACCGTCACGATCAGCACGACCGTCCAGAACAGCAGCGACACGATGCCGATCACCGCCGTCTCGGGCAGGCCTTCCTCATGCGCGTGGACAAGCGATTCCCGCAGCGCATAAAGCGGCGAGGTGCCGATATCGCCATAAACGACCCCCAGGCAGGCCAGCACGAGCGCGGGGGTCAGTTTCGACGATGCATGGGGTTCGGGCGCATCGACCGCCGCAGGAGGGCTGGTCGCGGCTTCTTCGCTTGCCATTCCGGCACTCCGACTGCGATGTCGGGGTGATATGCGCCGGATGGCGGAACGGTTCAAGAAAAATTTATCGCCGTGCCGCCGCGGCAGGCGGCAACCTTCATCGGCCCATTGACCCAATTCCTGCCTGGCCTAGGCTTGGATGATGCGCAAGTCCCCGCCCGTCCCGCCCCCGCGTCCTGCCATGCCGCCGGTCACGGTGGGGATCGCCTATGCGCTGTCCACGGCTGCGGCAACGGTGACGGCATGGATGACGGCGCAGGCGCTTGGCACGGGCGGGGCGGCGCAGGCGGGGGCGGCGGCGGGCTTTTTCCTAACGGCGGTGGGCATCGGGATCCTGATGCGGCGGCATTATCCCCATCCCCGCATGGGCGCCTGCAACATGGTCACGTTGTTGCGCGCGGCCCTGACCTGCGCGCTGCTGGCCCCGCTTGCCGAGGACCGGGGGGCGGGGTGGGGGGTCGCGGCGGTGGCCGGGCTGGCCTTGGTGCTGGACGGGGCCGACGGCTGGCTGGCGCGCCGGGCGGGGCTTGTGTCGCGCTTCGGCGCCCGCTTCGACATGGAGGTCGATGCGGCCATGGCCCTGGTCCTGGCCCTGCACGCCCTCGTCGGCACGGCCCTGGGTCCCGAGGTCCTGCTGCTGGGCCTGGCCCGATACCTCTTTGTCGCGGCGGGACTGGCCCTGCCCTGGCTGCGGGGCGACCTGCCGCCGCGCTTGGGGCGCAAGGCGGTCTGCGTGGCGCAACTGGCGGCGCTGATCCTGCTGCAAACCCCCGTGCTGGCCGAGGCGCAGGCGGTCTGGCTGATGCGCCTGACCGTTCTGGCGCTGCTGTGGTCCTTTGGCAGCGACATCCTGTGGCTGCAAAGGCGGCGGGGATGAGGCCGCCGTCCTGGACCCGCCTGCTGGCGGCGATCCTGGCGATCCATGCCGTTCTGGCGCTGCCCACGGCGCCCGCGTGGTCCGGCGGGGCATGGCTGGCGGTGGCTGCGGACCTGCCGGTCCTGGTGCTGGTCCTGGCCTGGCTGGACCTTGCCGGGCGGGTCGCCGCGACCGTGGGCCTGTGGCTGTTGGCCCTGCAGAAGCTGGCCGACCTGGCCATGGGCCATGTCCTGGGCAGGCCCTTCGCCCCGGCTGCGGACCTGCCGCTGATCGGCTCGGGCGTGGAGGTTCTGGCAGGCGCATTCGGCACGCCCGCAGCGGTGGCGGTCGCGGCCGGTGCCATGGTGCTGGCGGGCGGGCTTGCCGTGGGGTTGTGGTGGGCCTGCGGGGTTCTGGCCCGACTGCGGCCCCGGCAGGCCGGGTGGACGGCGGCGGTCCTGGCCGTCCTTGCCGTTCTTGTCCTCGCCCTGGGCCATCAAGGCCCGCGTAACGGTGCCTATGCCGTTCAAAAGATCGCGGAAACCCGGCAGATGCGCGCCGACCTGCGGGATCTGCGCCGGGCCAGCGCGCTTGACCCGTTCCGGGGCGCGCCCGGCCTGCTGGGGGCGATCGACCGCGACGTGATCGTGATCTTTGTCGAAAGCTATGGGCGGACCAGCTTCGACACGCCCTTCTATGCCGCCCGCCACCTGGAGACGCTGCGGCAAGCACAGGCGCGGCTTGGCGCGGCAGGCCTTGCCATGCGATCAGGCTTTGTCGCGGCGCCCACGCAGGGCGGGCAAAGCTGGCTGTCCCACGCGACATTCGCCAGCGGGCTGTGGATCGACGACCAGGCGCGTTATCGCGCGATCCTGGCCAGCGGGCGCGAAGGGCTGTTCCACCATGCGCGCCGCGCGGGCTTTCGCACGGCCGCGGTGATGCCCGCGATCACCCGCCCCTGGCCCGAGGCCCGCGCCCTGGGCTTCGACCGGATCCTCGCCGCCGCCGACCTGGGCTATCGCGGCAAGCCCTTCAACTGGGTGACGATGCCCGACCAGTTCACGCTGGCCGCCACCGACAGGCTGCTGCGCGGACAGCCCGGCCAGCCAAGGCTGTTCGCGCAGGTGGTGCTGATCTCGTCCCACGCGCCCTGGGTTCCGGTGCCGCGCCTGCTGGACTGGAACCGGCTGGGCGATGGCCGGGTCTTCGACGCCATGGCCGTGGCGGGCGATCCGCCCGATGTCGTCTGGCGCGATCCGGCCCGCGTGCGGCACCAATACCGCGAGGCCCTGGATTATTCCCTGAACGCGGTCATGGACTATGCGCTGCGCCATGCCGCCGATCCGCCGCTGCTGATCGTGCTGGGCGACCACCAGGCGGCCCCCGCCATCGCGCTGGACCCCCGGCCCCAGACCGTGCTGCACCTGATCGGTCCCGCCCCCCTGGTGAACCGAGCCGCCGGTTGGGGGCTGGCCTGCGGGTTGATCCCGCCAGGCGACGGCGAGGTCCTGCCCATGGACCGGCTGCGCGACCTGATCCTGGGCAGCTTCGGCAGGGGCGGGCGGGATGCGGCGGCCCCGCGCTGCTAGAGAGGAAGGGCATTCACACCTGCGCTGCGTTCGATCTGGCGAAGGCCATCGCCTTCGCCACGCGATGCGGATGCCATCTGAACCGCCGAGCCTCAAAGGCCCGGCCAGCGCCCGCCCCGCCCCCAGGCGGGCGCTTACACGCCCCCCTTGGGTCGGGCGCCGGCCTCTCGTGGTTGCAGGGCGGCACCGTTTTCGTTGGCACCGTCGCGTGAAGGGCGGGGGAAACGCGATGCGTTTCCTGATCCCGCCTGGCCAGGCACCGCACGCCACATCTGCTGAACGCCGCGCCCTGCCAGCCCCCATGAAAAAAGGGGCCGCGAAGGCCCCCTTTCCGCATCCGATCCGTCCGGCAATCAGCCGACCAGTTCCAGCCCCGAGAAGAAGAACGCGATCTCCTCCTTGGCCGTTTCCGGCGCGTCCGACCCGTGGACCGAGTTCTCGCCCACCGACAGGGCGAATTCCTTGCGGATGGTGCCTTCGTCGGCTTGCGCCGGGTTGGTCGCGCCCATCACTTCGCGGTTCTTCGCGATCGCGCTTTCGCCTTCCAGCACCTGCACGACGACGGGTTCGGATGCCATGAACTCGACCAGCTCGCCATAGAAGGGGCGGTCCTTGTGGACTTCGTAGAACTTGCCCGCCTGTTCGGCCGACAGCTTGATGCGCTTTTGCGCGACGATGCGCAGGCCCGCGTCCTCGAACTTGGCGTTGATCTTGCCGGTCAGGTTGCGGCGGGTGGCGTCGGGCTTGATGATGGAAAGCGTGCGTTCGATGGCCATGGAGGCATCCCCTTGCTGTGGCAGGCGGGCCAACCCCGCCGGTCATGAAATCCGCGCCCGGTTATCAGGGATGGTATCTCGCGGCAAGGCGGGCATCATGGGCGCGAAACAAGCCAAGGGCCGCCCTCATGACCGAACGTCCCGCAGACCCCGTCCCGCAGCCGCGCCTGCATCCCGGCACCGTCGCCTCGATCTTTGCCCTGGCGCTGCTGCTGGCGGCGGCGTGGCGCTGGTCGAACATGCTGCTGCTGGGATTCGGGGCGATCCTGGTCGCCATCGCCCTGCGCGCGGGGGCGTCCTTTCTGCACGAACGGCTGGGGCTTGGCATCAAGGCCGGGGTGGTGGCCTGCGCGCTGGCCGTGGCCCTGGTCATCGCCGGGATCGTGGCCTGGGCGGGACCGCTGATCTCGGACCAGTTCCGCCAGCTGGTCGGCAGCCTGCCCGCCGCCTGGGACCAGGTGAACGCCTGGCTTTCCGACAGTCCGGTGGGGCAGTTCCTGGAACGCCGGATCGAAACCGCGTCCCAGAACGGCGAGGCGCCAGCAGGCGGCCTGCCGTCGATCTTCGGCTATGTGACGGGCACGCTGACCACGGTCGTCGGCGGGGCCGCGAACCTGGTCCTGCTGGTGACGGTGGCGATCTTCCTGGCGCTGAACGCCCCCACCTACAGGAACGGGGCATTGCGGCTGGTGTCGCTGTCCTATCGCGACCGGGCGCGCCAGATCGCCGACGAACTGGGCCGTTCCCTGGGCCGCTGGATGGCCGGGCAGGCGCTGGACATGCTGCTGGTGGCCCTGGCGACGGGCCTGGGCTTGTGGCTGCTGGATGTGCCGCTGGCCCTGGTGCTGGGGCTGATCGCCGGGCTGACCAACTTCATTCCCTATGTCGGCCCGTTCCTGTCGGGCATTCCGGCGGTGCTGTTCGCGCTGACCCAGGGGTTCGACCTGGCCATCTATGTGGCGCTGCTGTTCGTCGTCATCCAGCAGGTCGAGGGCAACATGCTGATGCCCCTGATCCAGCGGTTCGCCGCCGACCTGCCGCCCGCGCTGACGGTACTGGCGATCGTGGCCTTTGGCAGCCTGTTCGGCTTCGCGGGCATCGTGCTGGCCACGCCCTTGCTGCTGGTCTCGATCATCCTGGTCAAGCGCATCTATGTCGAGGATGTGCTGGGCGACCGGCAAGGCGACTAGATTTTTCACATCTCTGCCACGACATGGCGTTATGATCTTCCCAGTTGATCCGGGGGCGGCACATGCAACCATTGCGAAAAGGCCGGTATCTGGCCCGGCTGGCCGGCACGTCCGACGACCTGCGCGCCGCGCAGCGCCTGCGCTGGCTGTGCTTTGTCGCCCGCAACGGCGCGGCGGACGACGGCGCGCAGCTGGAGGCTGACGCCCTGGACGCCCGCTGCCACCACATGCTGGTCGAGGATGCGGCGACAGGACAGCTGGCCTGCTGCTTCCGCTTCCTGCCGCTGGCGGACGGGCGCGGCATCGCCCGCAGCTATTCGGCCCAGTTCTACGACCTGTCGGCGCTGGAATCCTTTGACGGCCCCATGCTGGAAATCGGGCGCTTCTGCGTCCACCCCGCCTTGCGCGACCCCGACATCATCCGCATCGCCTGGGCCGCCCTGACCCGCCTGGTCGAGGACACGGGCGTGCAGATGCTGTTCGGCTGCTCCTCCTTCATCGGGACCGAACCCGCCGCCCATGCCGAGGCCTTCGCGGTGCTGCGCGCCCGCCACCTGGCCCCCCGCCGCTGGTGGCCGCGCATCAAGGCGCCCCATGTCTTCCGCTTCGCCCGCGCGCTGCTGCCCGGCCAGCCCGACCCGAAACGCGCCATGGCCGCGATGCCGCCCCTGCTGCGCAGCTATCTGGCGCTTGGCGGATGGGTCAGCGACCACGCCGTCGTGGATCCATTGATGCGGACCATGCACGTGTTCACGGGCGTGGAAATCCGGGCGATTCCCCCTGCCCGGCGCAGGCTGCTGCAGGCGGCAGCATCCTGATCCGGGGATTGCCTGAAGGATGACCAGACAGCCTAATCGGTCAGCAATTCCCCTCGTCTTGCGCGGCAGGCGGGCATCCTGCGAATGACGCCCGATTGACCTTTCCCGCGGCGGAACGCCCCTTCAAGGCATGTTCGACAGCGTCCCCCCTTTGGCCCTTCTCCAGCGCAGCACGGGCGCCGCGCATGTGGTCCTGGGACCGCGCGGGCTGGTCGATCTGGCGCAAGGGGGTTCGGCCAAGGCGATGCTGCCGCGCATGACGGCGGGCCTGCCCGAGATCGTGTTCCTCAACACGGCGGGCGGGCTGGCATCGGGCGACCGGCTGTCCTTTGCGGTGACGCTGCGGTCCGGGGCGCGCGCGCTGGCCACGACGCAGACCGCCGAGCGGGCTTACCGTGCCGAGGATGCCCCGGCGCAGGCCGAGGTCCGGTTGACTGTCGGCGAGAACGGCTGGCTCGACTGGCTGCCGCAGGAAACGATCCTGTTCGACGGCGCAAGGCTGGACCGCGAGACAACGGTGGACCTCGCCCCCGGCGCGGGCTGCCTGCTGCTCGAGATGATCGTGCTGGGCCGCCTGGCCATGGGCGAGCACCCCCACCGCCTGCACCTGCGCGACCGCCGCGTGGTGCAGCAGGCGGGGCGCGTGGTTCACCACGACGCCCTGGCGCTGGACGACGCCGCCCTGCCCCGGCTGGAGGGCGCGGCCCTGCTGAACGGCGCGCGCTGCCTGGCGACGCTGGCGATGATCGCGCCCCATGCCCCCGACCTGCTGGCCCGCGCCCGCGCGGCGTTGGACGAACCCGGCGTCACCTCTGCGGCCAGCGCGCTGCCGGGGCGGCTGGTGATCCGGTGCCTCGCCCGCGACGACTGGCCCTTGCGGCGGCAGGTCAACCGGCTGCTGGCGGCGCTGCGCCCCGATCCCCTTCCCCGCATCTGGCAGGTCTGACGATGAACCTTTCCCCCCGCGAACGCGAAAAGCTGCTGGTGTCCGTCGCCGCGATGGTCGCGCGCGGCCGCCTGGCCCGCGGTGTCAAGCTGAACCACCCCGAGGCCATCGCGCTCATCACCGATTTCGTGGTCGAGGGCGCGCGCGACGGGCGCACGGTGGCCGACCTGATGCAGGCGGGCGCGCATGTGATCACCGCCGACCAGTGCATGGCGGGCATCCCCGACATGATCGAATCCGTGCAGGTCGAGGCCACCTTTCCCGACGGAACCAAGCTCGTCACCGTCCACCACCCCATCCGCCACGAGGCCTGAATGAAAAAGCTTCCGCTGACCGCCGCCCTGCTGCTGCCCCAGGCCGCGCTGGCCCATACCGGCCACGATCAGAGCCAGTTCCTGTCCGGCCTGACCCATCCCGTCGGCGGCACCGATCACCTGCTGGCGATGGTCGCGCTTGGCCTGCTGGCCGCCCAGATCGGCGGGCGGGCGCTGTGGGCGCTGCCTTGCGCTTTCGTGGGCAGCATGATCGCGGGCGGGATGGCGGGGGTCGCTGGGCTGCCCTTTCCGGGGGTCGAGCCGATGATCCTCGCCTCGGTCATCATCCTGGGGGCGCTGGTGGCGATGGCCGCGCGCCTGCCGATGGCGCTGCTGGCGCCGGGCGCGGCGGTCTTCGGCTTCGCCCATGGCTGGGCGCATGGCGCGGAAGGCCCCGCGCAGGGGCTGGCGGTCTATGCGGCGGGCTTCGCGCTTGCCACCCTGGCGCTGCATGGGGCGGGCATCGCCGCGGGCAGGGCCTTGAACCATGGCGCTTTGTTGCGCGGCTTGGGCGGCGGCACCGCCGTCGCGGGCCTGGCGCTGGCGATGGTGGCCTGAATGATCCCCGGCGAAATCCTGACCGCCCCCGGCGAGATCACCCTGAACGAAGGCCGTGGTCCGATCACCGTGATGGTCGCCAACACCGGCGACCGCCCGATCCAGGTCGGCAGCCATTACCATTTCGCCGAGACCAACCCGGCGCTGGATTTCGACCGCTCTGCGGCGCGCGGAATGCGCCTGTCGATCCCCGCAGGCACCGCCGTGCGGTTCGAGCCGGGCCAGTCCCGCGAAGTCCGCCTGATCCCCTTCGCGGGCGGCCGCGTGGTGCAGGGGTTTCGGAAAACCGTGATGGGGGCGCTATGATGGGTCAAAACCAACCACGGTTTTCCGCAATCAGAAGCAATGCCTCCAAGGCAAGTATAGTAAGCTCAACTATCAATCTGATCCCCGACACGTCTGTTCTCCTAGAGAATAAGCTTCCAAGGGCATCATACGAATCGGCCGATCAGCGATATATGTTGGGTGCCCTATGACCCGCCTGTCCCGCGCCGATTACGCCGCGCTTTACGGCCCCACCACCGGCGACCGCATCCGCCTGGCCGATACCGACCTGTTGATCGAGGTCGAGCGCGACCTGACCATTCCGGGCGAGGAGGTGAAGTTCGGCGGCGGCAAGGTCGTGCGCGACGGCATGGGCCAGTCCCAGATGACGCGCGCGGACGGCGCGATGGACACCGTCATCACCGGCGTCGTGGTCTTCGACCACGGCGGGATCACCAAGGCCGACGTGGGCCTGCGGGACGGCCGCATCGCGGGCATCGGCAAGGCGGGCAACCCCGACACGCAGCCGGGCGTGACGCTGATCATCGGGCCGGGCACGGAAATCATCGCGGGCGAGGGGCGCATCCTGACGCCCGGCGGCTTCGACTGCCACATCCACTTCATCTGCCCGCAGCAGGTGGACCACGCGCTGCATTCCGGCGTCACGACCCTTCTGGGCGGCGGCACCGGACCTGCCCACGGGACGCTGGCCACCACCTGCACCCCCGGCCCCTGGCACATCGCCCGGATGATGGAGGCCTGCGCGGACCTGCCCGTCAACATCGGCATCGCGGGCAAGGGCAACGCCTCGGTCGCGGCCCCGCTGGAAGAACAGATCCGCGCGGGCGCCTGCGCGCTGAAGCTGCACGAGGATTGGGGCACCACCCCCGCCGCCATCGACTGCTGCCTGTCCGTGGCCGACGCCATGGACGTGCAGGTGATGATCCACACCGACACGCTGAACGAATCGGGCTTTGTCGAGGACACCATGGCCGCCATCGCGGGCCGCACCATCCACGCCTATCACACCGAAGGCGCGGGCGGCGGCCACGCCCCCGACATCATCCGCATGGTGGGCATGGCGAACGTGCTGCCGTCATCGACAAACCCGACGCGGCCCTATACCGCCAACACGGTCGAGGAACATCTCGACATGCTGATGGTGTGCCACCACCTCGACCGCCGCGTCCCCGAGGACGTGGCCTTCGCCGAATCCCGCATCCGCCGCGAAACCATCGCGGCCGAGGACATCCTGCACGACCTGGGCGCGTTCTCGGTGATCTCCTCGGACAGCCAGGCCATGGGCCGGATCGGAGAGGTGATCATCCGCACCTGGCAGACGGCCCACAAGATGCGCCGCCAGCGCGGCCGCTTGCCCGAGGAGCAGGGCGACAACGACAACCTGCGCGCCCGGCGATACATCGCGAAATACACGATCAACCCGGCCATCGCGCATGGCGTGTCGGCCCATATCGGTTCCGTCACCCCCGGCAAGCGCGCCGACCTGGTGCTGTGGTCGCCCGCCTTCTTCGGCGTCAAGCCCGAGATGGTGCTGGTCGGCGGCCAGATCAGCGTGGCGCAGATGGGCGATCCGAACGGTTCCATTCCGGTGCAGCCCATGTTCAGCCGCCCGATGTGGGGACACACGGGCCGGGCATCCGCGCTGTTCGTCTCGAAAGCCGGGCTGGACCACGGCGCGGGCGAGGGGCTGCAAAAGACCCTGATCGCCGTCGAGAACACCCGCGCCATCGGCAAGGCCGACATGATCCTGAACGCCGCCCTGCCGCAGATCGAGGTCGATCCCGAGACCTACGAGGTCCGCGCCGATGGACAATTGTTAACTTGCGAACCTGCAACGGAACTGCCGATGGCCCAACGATATTTCCTCTTTTGAGGGAGGACACCGACATGATCACCGCCACAAGCATCATCCGCAACGCGCCCGCGCCTTTCGACGGGGAAGTCTCGCTGGATTACGAAGGCCGCCTGATGCGCCGCAGGAAGCTGACCTGCGCGGCGGGCGAGTTCCTGGTCGATCTGCCCGAAGTGACCAGCCTGGAAGACGGCGACGCGTTCGAACTGTCGGACGGCCGCCAGGTCGTCGTGCGCGCCAGGCCCGAACCCGTGATGGTCATCCGCGGCCATCTGGCGCGGCTTGCCTGGCACATCGGCAACCGCCACACCCCCTGCCGGATCGAGGCCGACCGCCTCATCATCCGCCAGGATCACGTGCTGGAGGCGATGCTGCGCAAGCTGGGGGCCGAGATCTGCCACAAGGACCTGCCCTTCCGCCCGGAAGGCGGCGCCTATGGCCATGGCCGCACCTTCGGCCATTCGCACGGGCCTTCGGACGATCCCACGCATGACCACCCCCCTGCCAACGGCCACGACCATTCCCCCCTGCCCACCCATCACCACTGAGGCCGCGCGCCTGCACCTGGCCCAGATCCTGTCGCCCGCCTTCCCGGTGGGCGGCTTTGCCTGGTCGCAGGGCCTGGAATGGGCGATGGATCAGGGCGCTGTCACCCGCGCGACCCTGCCTGCGTGGCTGGCCGACTGGCTGGACCACGGCGCGGGCTGGTGTGACGCGGTTCTGGCCGCCTTATCCTTGCGCGCCACCGATCACGCGGCCCTGGACGATCTGGCCCGCGCGGCCTGCCTGACCGCGCAGCGCCTGGCCGAGACGGTGGAACAGGGCACCGCCTTTGCCGCCACCGTCGCCGCGCTGACCGGCCAGCCGCAGTCCCCTGCCGCCCTGCCCGTGGCCTTCGGCCGCGCCTGCGCCGCGCTGCCCCTGCCGCACGCCGAAATCATCGCGGCCTTCCTGCAAGCCCAGGCCGCCGCGCTGATTTCCGCAGCCGTCCGCTTCATGCCCCTTGGCGCGGTCGAAGGCCAACGGATGCTGGCCGCCCTGCAACCGGCGATCCTTGCCGCCGCCGCGCGCGCCGCCATGGCGACCGCCGACGACCTTGCCGGCGCCGCTTGGGGCGCCGACATCGCCGCCATGCGCCACGAAACCATGCCCGTCAGGATATTCCGATCATGAGCAACCACGGTCCCCTTCGCGTCGGCATCGGCGGTCCCGTCGGCGCGGGCAAGACCACGCTGACCGAACAACTGGCCCGCGCGCTCGCCCCGCGCCTGTCGATGGCGGTGATCACCAACGACATCTATACCCGAGAGGATGCCGAGGCCTTGATGCGCGCCCAGGTCCTGCCCCAGGACCGCATCCGGGGCGTGGAAACCGGCGGCTGCCCCCATACCGCGATCCGCGAGGACGCCAGCATCAACCTGGCCGCCATCGCGGATCTGAACGCGGCCTTCCCGGATCTGGAGCTGATCCTGATCGAATCGGGCGGCGACAACCTGGCCGCGACATTCAGCCCGGAACTGGCGGACCTGACGATCTATGTCATCGACACCGCCGCGGGCCAGGACATCCCCCGCAAGCGCGGGCCGGGGCTGGCGCGGTCGGACCTGCTGGTGGTGAACAAGACCGATCTGGCGCCGCATGTGGGCGTGGATCCCGTTCTGCTTGAATCCGACGCGCGCCATGCACGGGGTGCCCGCCCGGTGGTCATGGCGCAATTGCGCCACGGCAAGGGCGTGGGGGACATCGTCGATTTCCTGATCGACCAGGGCGGCTTGCAGCCCCGGGCGGTGTGACACTGCCTGCGCGTCGGGCAGTTGACTGCCATCCTGCCTGCATCCCGACCAGTTTCCGTATCGCCTGCCCCAAACCTGCCCGAAACCTGTTCAGCCGATCAAAAACCCGGCTTGCTGCCCCTGCGAAGGCCCTGCGCCTTCAAAGAAAACGACAGGGACACAGGGCCGAACGGCCGGGGAAGGTGATGATGAGTAAACTGTCCGCGATGCTGGTGCTGACCACCGCCATGGCATTGGCAACCGGCGCGATGGCGCAGGAAGGGGAGCCGATCAAGATCGGCGTGCTGCATTCGCTGTCGGGCACCATGGCGATTTCGGAAACCACGCTGAAGGACACGGTCCTGATGATGGTCGAACAGCAGAACGCCAAGGGCGGGCTTCTGGGCCGCCCGCTGGAAGCCGTGGTCGTGGACCCCGCATCCGACTGGCCGCTGTTTGCCGAAAAGGCGCGCGAGTTGCTGACCGTCAGCGACGTGGACGCGATCTTCGGCTGCTGGACCAGCGTGTCGCGGAAATCGGTGCTGCCGGTGATCGAGGAGCTGAACGGGCTGCTGTTCTATCCGGTGCAATACGAAGGCGAGGAATCGTCCAAGAACGTGATCTACACCGGCGCGGCCCCGAACCAGCAGGCGATCCCGGCGGTGGACTACATGGCCGATGAACTGGGCGTCGAGAAATGGGCGCTGCTGGGCACGGATTACGTGTATCCGCGCACCACGAACAACATCCTGGACGCCTATCTGAAGGGCAAGGGCGTGGCCGAGGGCGACATCTTCGTCAACTACACCCCCTTCGGCCATTCCGACTGGTCCAAGATCGTGGCCGACGTGGTGGCGCTTGGCGCGGACGGCAAGAAAGTGGGCGTCGTGTCCACCATCAACGGCGATGCCAACGTGGGCTTCTACAAGGAACTGGCGGCGGCGGGCGTCAGCGCCGACGACATCCCGGTCATGGCGTTCTCGGTGGGCGAGGAGGAACTGGCGGGCCTCGACACGGCCAACCTGGTCGGCCACCTGGCCGCCTGGAACTATTTCCAGACCGCCGAATCCGACGCCAACACCGCCTTCATCGCCGAATGGAAGAAGTTCATCGGGGATGACGAACGCGTGACCAACGACCCGATGGAAGCCACCGTGATCGGCTTCAACGCCTGGGTCGCGGCCGTCGAAAAGGCCGGCACCACGGACGTGGATCCCGTGCTGGACGCCATCGTCGGGGTCGAGGTTCCGAACCTGACCGGCGGCACCGCCACGGTCCTGCCCAACCACCACCTGACCAAGCCCGTCCTGATCGGCGAAATCCGCGAGGACGGCCAGTTCGACATCGTCAGCCAGACCGAACCCGTTCCGGGCGACGCCTGGACCGACTTCCTGCCCGAATCGGCCAAGCTGGACGCCGACTGGCCGGGCAAGGACTGCGGCATGTTCAACACGGAAACCAACACCTGCGTGCAGGTCCAGTCGAACTATTGACGTGACGGGGGCGGTCTCAAGCCGCCCCCCCTTTTCCTCGGGAAACCGCCCATGATCCGCCCGCTGATCGTTCTTTTGCTGACGCTGCTTTCGGCGCTGCCCGCAAGCGCGAACCCGGCGCTCGAGGCGGTGATCGCCCGGAACCTCGACCAGATCGAAAAGCCGTCGCGCCGCACGGTGGAACCGCTGGTGGCGGAGATCGCGGCGACCGGACCCGAGGGGCTGGCCCTGCTGTCGGCCTGGGCCAACCGTTCGCTTGGGGTAAGCGATAACGGGCGGCTGCTGATCGTCGAAGGCGACAGCGCGACCGATGCCGTGACCGGCCAGCCTGTCCCCGGCGCCGATCTCACCATGCTGCGCCCCAATTCCGGCGTGCGCGGCGTCATCGACTCGGCCCTGGTCGCGGGCGAGATTTCCAGCCCCGACCCCGCCCGCCGCGCGAGCGCCCTCGCCTCCATCGCCCGCGACGGCACCGCCGCGCATCTGGCCGCCCTGCGCGGGGCACCACCCGAGGCCGACCCGACCTTGGCCCAGCAGCGCGAGCGCGCCACCAACCTGCTGGCGATCCGCTTCGACACCGACCCCGCCGCCCGCGTGGCGGCCATCAACGGCCTGGCGGGGGACGTGGGCCTGGATTTCCGCGCCGCGCTGAACCCGCTGCTGGCAACGACCCGCATTGCCGCGCCTGCCGAGCCGCAAGCCAACATCGTCCGCGAACTGACGGTCGGCGACAGCGACTTCCCGAAGGAGGCCGCCATCGCCCTTCTCACGACCCAGGGCGTGCTGCAACCCCGCCTCACCCCCGCCGATCAGCGCAACGCCCTGGCCGCGAACATCGTGAACGGCACCGTCAGCGGCATCCCCGTGGCCGACCTGTCGGACCCCGCCGCCCGCGACCGCGCCTACGAGGCGCTGGAAGCCGCAGGCACCGTCCCCCCTGCCGCCACGGATGCCGAGGCCGACGCGGCCCTGGCGGCAAACCGCTTCTTCGAGACCTACGCCGAACCGAACCCGGACGTGACCGACGCCGCCCGCGCAGCCCAAGTCCGCGCGCAGGTGCGGCTGGCGGCGATGACCGGCATCGACCTGGGGCTGGACGCGCTGTCGCTGGCCTCGATCTATTTCCTGGCGGCGATCGGGCTTGCCATCACCTTCGGCGTGATGCGCGTGATCAACATGGCGCATGGCGAATTCATCATGATGGGCGCCTATACCGGTTATGTCGTCCAGACCCTGATTCCCAACCGCACCCTGTCTTTGGTGGCGGCACTGCCGCTGGCCTTCGTCGTGACCTTCGGGGCGGGGGTGATCCTCTATCGCCTGGTGATCCGGCATCTGGCGCGGCGCCCGCTGGAAACGCTGCTGGCGACCTTTGGCGTGTCCATCGCCTTGCAGCAACTGGCGAAGAACATCTTCGGCACGCAGGCCCGCCCGCTGACCGCGCCCGCCTGGCTGGAAGGGGCGATCACGATCAACGACGTGATCTCGATTTCCTCGATCCGGGTGGCGATCTTCGTGCTGGCCCTGCTGTTCCTGGGCCTGTTCCTGTTCATCATGAAGCGGACGCGTCTGGGGCTGGAGGTCCGCGCCGTGACCCAGAACCCCGGCATGGCGGCGTCGATGGGCATCAACCCCGACCGCATCGCCATGATGACATTCGGCCTGGGGTCGGGCATCGCGGGGATCGCGGGGGTGGCCATCGGGCTTTTCGCGCAGGTCACGTCGGAACTGGGCCAGCAATACATCGTGCAAAGCTTCATGACCGTGGTCGTGGGCGGCGTCGGCAATATCTGGGGCACGCTGGCGGGCGCGGGCCTGATCGGCATCCTGTCCAAGGTGATCGAGTCCTTCAATCCCTCGAACACCCTGGCCGCGCAGACCTTCATGATCCTGTTCATCATCATCTTCATCCAGTTCCGCCCGCGCGGCATCATCCCGCAGCGCGGCCGCGCGGCAGAGGCGTGACATGACCCGCAAGCCCTTCATCCTGCGCAACCCCTCGATCCTGGTCGTGCTGGCGGTTCTTGCCGCCTTCACGCTGGTCGTCACGGCTCTGAGCGCAGCCTATGGCAACGGGGTCATCCCCACCTCCACCGTCAAGGTGCTGGGCAAGACGCTGTGCCTGGCGCTTGCGGCAGTGGCGATGGATCTCGTCTGGGGATACCTGGGCATCCTGTCGCTGGGGCAGATGGCGTTCTTCGCCCTGGGCGGATACCTGATCGGCCAATGGCTGATGTATGCGCGCACCGAAGGCATCGTCGCGGCCAGCTTGGCGCAGAACCCGATCCCGCCCACCGCGCAGGAATTGCAGGAAGGCGTGGCGAACCAGATCTTCGGCGTGGTCGGATCGGCGGACCTGCCGCTCGTCTGGTCCTTCGCCCATTCGCTGCCCCTGCAACTGCTGCTGGTCGTCGCGGTCCCCGGCCTGCTGGCCCTGGTCTTCGGCTGGCTTGCTTTCCGCTCGCGCGTGAACGGCGTCTATCTGTCGATCCTGACCCAGGCCATGACCCTGGCGCTGGCCTTGTGGCTGTTCCAGAACGACAGCGGCTTTCGCGGCAACAACGGGCTGTCGGGCTTGCAGAACATTCCCGGCCTGGACGCGGTGGATCAGGCGACGCTGTCGGTCTGGTTCCTCTGGGCCTCGGCGTTGGCCCTGGCGCTGGCCTATGTGCTGGCCGCCTGGGTGGTCAGCGGCAAGTTCGGCAGCGTGGTCCGCGCCATCCGCGACGACGAAACCCGCGTGCGGTTCCTCGGCTACCCGGTCGAGGGCTTCAAGCTGGCGGTCTTTACCCTCGCCGCGATGATCACCGCCATCGCCGGGGCGCTCTATTACCCGCAGGCCGGGATCATCAACCCGGCGGAACTGATGCCCATCGCCTCGATCTATCTGGCGGTGTGGGTCGCCATCGGCGGGCGGGGCAGGCTTTATGGCGCGATCATCGGGGCGGTCGTGGTGTCGCTGCTGTCCAGCTGGTTCACCGGCGGGCGCGCGCCCGCGATCCGCCTGCCGGGCTATACCGTCAACTGGGTGGACTGGTGGCAGGTGGCGCTTGGGATCAGCTTCGTCCTGGTCACGCTGTTCGCGCCCAAGGGCATCGCGGGCCTCTTCGACTGGCTGGCCGGGGCCTTGCCCCCGCAGCGCCATGGCCGCGACCTCGGTCCCGACCAGGGCGCCTTGCAGGAAGGGGAGGCCAAGGCATGAGCGCGCTTCTGGAAGTGGACAGCATCTCCGTCAGCTTCGACGGGTTCCGGGCCATCAACAACCTGTCCTTCAACATCGGCGAGGCGGAACTGCGCGCCGTCATCGGCCCGAACGGCGCGGGCAAGACCACCTTCATGGACATCGTCACCGGCAAGACCCGCCCTGACAAGGGCGACGTGAAATTCGGCACGCCCTCCAAGTCGCTCTTGAAGATGAACGAGGCGCAGATCGCCCGCGAAGGCGTGGGCCGCAAGTTCCAGCGCCCGACCGTGTTCGAGGATCAGACGGTCGCGGAAAACCTGACCATGGCGCTGAAGGCCGGCCGCAACCCCTTCGCCGTGCTGGGCTGGCGGCCGTCGAAGGCATCCGTGGCGCGGGTCGCGGACCTGGCGGCCGAAGTGGGCCTGGCCGCCCAGGTCGCGCGCAAGGCGGGCGAGCTGTCGCATGGCCAGAAGCAATGGCTGGAAATCGGCATGTTGCTGGCCCAGGAACCGCGCCTGCTGCTGGTCGATGAACCCGCCGCCGGCATGACCCTGGCCGAACGCGAACAAACCACCGCGCTGCTGGTCCGGCTGGCCGAAACGCGGGCGGTGGTCGTGGTGGAACACGACATGGACTTCGTGCGCCGCCTGAACTGCAAGGTGACGGTGCTGCACCAGGGGTCCGTCCTGGCGGAAGGCAGCCTGGACCACGTGACCCGCAATCCCGACGTGATCGAAGTCTATCTGGGGCGATAACCATGCTGGAAGCCGCGAACCTGACCCTGCATTACGGCGGCAGCCAGATCCTGCACGGGATCGACATCGCGGCCCGCCCCGGATCCGTCACCTGCGTGATGGGCAACAACGGCGTGGGCAAGACCTCGCTGATGAACCTGCTGGCCGGTCGGCATCCGCGATCCGGGGGCACCTTGCGTTTCGACGGGCGCGAGTTGGGCCGGATCACCGCGCAGCAGATGGCGCGGATGGGCGTGGGCTATGTCCCGCAGGGCCGGGCGATCTTTCCCATGCTGACCGTGCGCGAGAACATGGAGACCGGGTTCGCCTGCCTGCCCCGCGACCAGCGCCGCATCCCCGACGAGATCTTCGACAGCTTCCCCGTCCTGGCGGAAATGGCGCACCGCCGCGGCGGCGACCTGTCGGGCGGCCAGCAGCAGCAGCTTGCCATTGCCCGCGCGCTGATCACCAGGCCCCGCGTCCTGCTGCTGGACGAACCGACCGAAGGGATCCAGCCCAACATCATAGCAGGGATCGGCCGCGTCATCGCCGCCCTGCGCGACCGGGGCGACATGGCGATCGTGCTGGTGGAACAGTTCTTCGACTTCGCCTGGGATCTGGGCGACGATTTCCTGGTCCTGGAACGCGGCCGCGCGGTCATGCAGGGTCCCAAGGCCAGCCTGCGCCGCGCCGACCTGCACGCCCGGCTGGCCGGACATGCCGCGGCGTGATCAGGCCGCGGCCCGCATCCGCAGCAGGTCCACTGCCAGGAAGAACGCCAGGCTGACCCCCAGCACCGGCAGCGACCAGCCAAGCGCCACCGCCATTGCCGCCCAGAACAGGCGCTGGCCCGGCGACAGGCGGCGCCAGCTTGTCCACAGCGGCTCGCCCCCGGTAGGGCGGCGGGACCACCACATCCGGTAGCCATAGACGATCATCACCATCAGCCCGAATGCCAGCGCGGCCATCACGATCTGGTTCGCCACCCCGAACAGCACGCCCATATGCGCGTCGATGCCCCAGCGGATCAGCTTGGGAATGGGGGGAAATGTCGCGAAATCGGCGCGGCTGGTGATCCGCATCGTGTCGGGATGGATCGTCACGGCATCGACCTGGGTGGGCCAGCTGCGGTCGTATTCGCGCACGACCCAGGCTTGGCCGGGCTTGGGCAACCGGATCTCCACCAAAGGCGAATCGAGACCCCCCGCGCGGGCGGCTGCGGCCACGGCGTCCAGTTGGTCCAGCCGGTCCTCGCGGACGGCGGGGTCGTGGCCCGCGTGATCGGCGTGGTCCGATGCCGCCCTTGCAGACCCCTCAAGAGCCGCACTGGCCACCGGCGTGTTCCAGCCAAGCCGGTCCTGCAACGCCTGGAAACGGGCGCCGCCCTGCTGCGACCAGGTCAGCCCGGTCAGGGACACGAACAGCAGCGCCAGCGACAGCATGACCCCGATGGCGGAATGCAGCCAGCGGCGGCGCTGCGGGGCGGGCATGTCTGCCACCGCCCGGCGGCGGCGCGGCCCCGTGGCCCAAAGGGCCACCCCGCCCAACACCGCGACCCACAGCCAGCTTGCCGCCAACTCGCTGTAATACCGCCCGAAACTGCCCATCATCATGTTGCGGTGCAGGTAGTCCAGCGCGATGCGGAAGGGCAGGATGCCGCTGGTGCCATAGGTGGTCAGCTCGGCCCGGACCTCCAGCGTGGCGGGATCGACGAACAGCGTGCGGTTTTCCGACTCGCCCAGCGAGGGGTCGGAAAACATCACCCGCGTCGTGGCGCCCGGCGCGGTGGCGGGACGGATGGCAGAAACCGCCAGATCGGCACCAAGCGCCGCGCGCGCGGCCAAGGCTTGGTCGGCCAGGCTGCGCGCCGGACCGGTGCTGCCCGTATGAAGCGCATCGCGATACAGCCAGGACTCGATTTGCGGCGTCAGGACATAGAGCAGCCCGGTCAGGGCCGCGACGAAGATGAAGGGGCCGACGAACAGCCCGATATGGAAATGCATCCGCAACAGGAATGGACGCAGCGTGGGGCGGGCGGCATCGGCCCGCGCGGGATGGATGATCTGTGACATTGGCTCGATCTGAAGGACAAGGGCGTTCGCCACCCTGCGGGCGGCGCGGCTTCAATTCAGATCAGATGCGGCGGGCCGCGTTTCGGAATGGCGGGATCGCGCGCATGTCCCGCCGCCCGGCGAAGCTGCGGCAGGACGATCCGGGCCAGGATGCGCTGGTCGGCGTCGCGCAGGGACGGGGCGACGGTCGGCAGGCCCGTGGTTTCGCCAAGGCTGCACAAGGGGCAATGCGCCTTGTGCCCGTCCCCGCCATGATCGCCGCAGAGGTCGTCCAGCGACCCGCCCGCCATGACCCAGGATTCCAGCCGCAGGTCCATCTCGGACGGGACGGGGCGCGCGGCCATGCCCGTCGCCAAGGCGAGGATCAGCAGGCCGATGAAGGCCAGGTTCCAAGGCTGATGGATCAGGCGGCGCATGGGACCGCGATGCCCGATATGCTTCCCGGATGGCAAGACCAAAGTTGTTGCCGGGGCATCCTTGTCTCGGGCGGGATCAGGAAACGCATTGCGTTTCCCCCGCCCTTTGTCCGACGGTACCACCAAAGACGGCGCAACCCCATGACCACGAGAGACCGGCGCCCGCCGGGGGCGGGGCGGGCGCTGGCCGGGCCTTAAAGGCCCGGCGGTTCAGGTGGAAGGGGCACCCCCGTGGCAAAGGCGATGGCCTTCGCCAGACAGAGCCTTGTCCTATCGCTTCCGCTCCCACCGCCCCGATTCCTCGGACCAGTATTCCGCCGCAACGCCCGCGCCGGTCAGCACCCGCCACTGATCCCGCGCCCGGGCGGTGGCAGCCGCGTCGCCGCCGTCGAAGATGATGCAGGCGCGTTCCAGACCCGCGCATTCCGCCGCCGTCACTTCGGCCCCGTCCACGGCCATCAGGCAGGCGGGACGGTTCGCGGCCCCCTGCCCGGCCAGGGTCAGCAGCACCGGCTGGCGCGCGTCATGCGGCCCGCCCGCCAACCCGTGCGGCAGGAAGCCGTCGCCTTGCCACAGGTGCAGGTCCAGACGCTCCATCCGGCCCATGTCGGTGCCGCGCAGTTCCACCTGCCAGCCCGCCGCCAACGACTTGCCGATCAGCGTGGGCAGCAGGCTTTCGGCGGGCGAGCGGGTCAGGTGATAGAACAGCGCGTTGCCCATCGGGCGCTACTTGCCCTCGTAGCCGTCGCGGATCAGGCGGTCCAAGGTCATCACCCCCCAGCCGGTCGCGCCCTTGGGGGCCAGGTCGGTCGCGCCGGGCGGCAGGGCCACGCCCGCGATGTCGATATGCGCCCAGGGCGTGCCCTTGCGGATGAAGCGTTGCAGGAATTGCGCCGCGGTGATGGAACCGGCCGCGCGCCCGCCGGTGTTCTTCATGTCGGCCAGGCGCGACTTGATGAGGGCGTCGTAAGGCTGGCCCAGGGGCAGGCGCCAGGCGCCCTCGCCCTCGGCCTTCGCGGCGGCCAGGATGCTGTCGGCAAGCGCGTCGTCATTGGAAAAGACGCCCGCGTTGTCGTGGCCAAGCGCGATGATGACGGCCCCGGTCAGGGTGGCCAGGTCGATCACGGCGGACGGGTTGAACCGCGTCTGCGCATACCACAGCACGTCGGCCAGGACCAACCGGCCCTCGGCGTCGGTGTTGATGACCTCGATCGTGTCGCCCTTCATGGACCGCACGATGTCGCCCGGACGCTGCGCCTTGCCGTCGGGCATGTTCTCCACAAGGCCCACCAGGCCGACGACATTGGCTTTCGCACGGCGCAGGGCAAGGGTGCGCATGACGCCCGCCACGACGCCCGCGCCGCCCATGTCCATGGTCATCTCCTCCATCCCCGCGGCGGGCTTGATGGAAATGCCGCCGGTATCAAAAACCACGCCCTTGCCGACCAGGGCCAGAGGGGCTTCCTCGCCGCCGCCGTTCCAGTGCATCACCACGACCTTGGACGGGCTTTCCGATCCCTGCCCCACGCCCAGAAGGGCGCGCATCCCCAGGTCGGCCAGCTGGTCCTCCTCCAGCACCTCGACGGTCAGGCCGATCTCCTCCATGGCCTTCAGGCGGTCGGCGAAGTCGGTGGTGGTCAGGACGTTGGCCGGTTCGTTGACCAGGTCGCGGGTGAAGAACACGCCCTCGGCCACCGCCGCCGCGTCTTGCGCCGCCTTTGCCAGGGCCTCGGGATCGTCGGACATGAAGGTCACGCGGGCCTTTTCGCTGACCGGCTCGGACGGGGTTTCGGGCGCGCTGTCGGCCTGGGCGTCGGCCAGCACCGCGTCGTCCGCCCCATGGGTGATGCTTTGCGGGATCGGGTCGGCGCCTGCCTCGTCGCCGTTTTCGGCAGGCTTCGTCTGGTAAACGGAAAAATCGTAGCCGCGCAGCGCGATGCCCAACGCGACCTCGTTCGCAAGCCCGTGATCGCCCGCCAGCACCAGCGTGTGCGTCTTGCCCAGCTTGGCGCCGATGGCCGCGCCCGCCTTGCGCGCCTGCGCCACGGTGGCATCGGGGGGCAGCGCGACCAGCGTCAGCGCTTCGGCCTCCATGCCCGCCGGGAAGGCCAGTTCCAGCGCCGCGCCGGGCTTCAGCGCCTTGCCCGCCTTGGAATCCATCGCCCGCCGCGCCGCCGCAAGCGCCGCGTCCGGCAGGCCCGAGGGCAGGTCGCCCCCCGGCGCGACGATGATCGCCACCCGTCCCTGATGTCCGGCCAGCCGGTCGGTCGCGGTTTCGGTAAAGGTGATCTCGACAGGGTGGGTCATGGCGTCCTCATCATTCTGCGCAAGAAAGCCTAGACCCCCCGCGCACCCTTTTCCAGAGCCGCCCTTGCCGCTAAGCAAGGATGTGACCGCCGACAAGGACAGCCCCCGCGACATGCCCCGGATCGACCGATACATCCTCAGCCAGTTGCTGACACTGTTCGGGTTCTTCGCCCTGGTGCTGGTGTCGGTCTATTGGATCAACCGCGCGGTCAGCCTGTTCGACGATCTTCTGGGCGACGGGCAGACCGCGCTTGTGGTGCTGGAATTCACCGCCCTGACGCTGCCGCTGGTGATTTCGGTCGTGCTGCCGGTCGCGGCCTTCGCGGCGGCGGCTTACGGCACGAACCGGATGGCGGGGGAATCGGAGCTGGTGGCGATGCAGGCGGCGGGGCTGTCGCCCTGGCGGCTGGCGCGGCCGGTTCTGGTCTTCGGCGTCTTCGTGGGGGTGATGGTCGCGGTGCTGGTGCATGGCCTGGTGCCCCTGGCCCGAGCGCGGCTGGCCGACCGGCAGGCCGAGCTGGCCCAGGACGTGACCGAGCAGTTCCTGCGCCCCGGCACCTTCCAGTATCCCGCCGACGGCATCACGCTGTTCATCCGCGACATCGCCGCCGACGGCCGCCTGCTGGACCTGTTCATCGAGGATGCGCGCGATCCCGCGAACCAGACCATCTATACCTCCGAGGAGGCTCTGGTCGTCCGCGCTGAAACCGGTCCCGTGCTGATCCTGCTGCGCGGCATGTCGCAGGACCTGCGGCAACGGGGGGACCGGCAGACGCTGGCGGTGACGCGCTTTGCCGAATTCAGCTATGACATCGGGGCGCTGTTCACCGGCAACGCGCAAAAGGGCCGCGACCTGCGCGACTATGGCACGGGGCGGTTGCTGAACCCCGACGCCGCCCTGCTGGCCGCGACCGGCGCCGATCCGTCCGACGCCCGGCGAGAGGCGCACGAGCGGATCGCCCAACCCCTGCTGTCGCCGATTGCCGCGATGATCGGATTCGCCACCCTGCTGATCGGCGGCTATTCGCGGTTCGGCGTCTGGCGGCAGATCCTGTGGGCGATCCTTGGCCTGATCGCCGTGCAGTTCCTGACCAATGCCGCCGCCAACCAGGCCGGGCGCGACCCGTCGTTGTGGCCGGTCCTGTATGTGCCGGCGGTGGTCGGGGCGGCGCTGTGCTGCGGTCTGCTGTGGCTGGCGGGCAGGCCCCGGCGGCCGAGGCAGCGGGGCGCCCCGGCATGATCCTGGCCCGCTATGTCGCGCGGCGCTTCCTGCGGTCCTTCGGGACCGTCGCGGGCGTCTTCCTGCTGATCCTGCTGCTGATCGACATGATCGAGATGATCCGCCGATTCGCCGACCGCGACATCGGCCTTGGCGGCGCCCTGGGGCTGGCGGCGCTGAACGTCGCCTCCTCCTTTTATTCGATCCTGCCGCTGCTGACGGTGCTGGCGGGGATCGCGCTGTTCCTGAACCTGGCGCGCACGTCCGAAATGGTGGCGATCCGGGCGTCGGGGCGATCGGCGCTGAAGGTCGTGACCGCCCCCGCCGTCACCGCCGTGCTGGTCGGCGCGCTGACGGTGGCCTTCCTGAACCCGCTGGTCGCCGTGACCGGGGCGCGCTTCGACGAGGCCGTGGCCGCCATCGACCGCAACAGCCGCCAGACCGTGTCCGTGGGCGACAGCGCCGTCTGGCTGCGCCAGGCCGTGGTGGAAGGAACCGAGGAAGCGGGCCAGATCGTGATCCGCGCCCGCCGCGCCAGCCCCGACGCGACCACGCTTTACGACGCGACCTTCATGGTCTTCGACGAGACCCTTGGTCCCGTCCGCCGGGTGGAGGCGCGAGAGGCCCGGCTGGTTCCCGGCAAGTGGGAACTGGCCGACGTGCGCGACTATCCCCTGACCCAGGCCAACCCCGGGGCCGCCGCCCGCACCGCCGCGCGCATGGATCTGGCCTCCGACCTGACCGCGCAGCGCATCCGCGAGGGTTTCGGCCGCCCCGAGGCCGTGCCCGTCTGGCAGTTGCCGGGCTTCATCGCGGGCCTGGAACGGGCGGGCTTTTCGGCGGCGCGCCACAAGGTCTGGTTGCAGATGGAACTGGCGCGGCCCTTCCTGATGGCCGCGATGGTGCTGATCGCCGCGGCCTTCACCATGCAGCATGTGCGCGGCAGGAACACCGGGGGCGCGGTGCTGATGGCCTTCGGGGCCGGGATCGGGCTGTTCTTCCTGCGCAACCTGGCGCAGGTTCTGGGCGACAACGGGCAGGTGCCGCCCCTGCTTGCGGGCTGGACGCCGCCGCTGGTGGGCGGGCTGCTGGCCATGGCGCTGATCCTGGCGCGGGAGGACGGATGACAGGGCACATGCTGAAAGGCTGGGCATTGGGCCTGGCGCTGCTGCCGTCGCTGGCGCTTGGCCAGACGGTGCTGACCCAGGACCCCGGCCTGGGCGCGGGCAGCATCGGCGGATCCGGCACCCTGGGGTGGAGCGGCGAGGCCGCCCTGGCCCCGGCCGCCACGCCCCTGGGCAACAGCATCCTGGGCGACCGCACCCCGGAAGCCGCCGCGCTGGAAGCCGCGACCCCCGATGCCGGCGTGACCCTGCCCGACCGCGACACCGGCGGTCCGCCCGATGACGCCGCGACCGTGCTGGCCGACAGCATGGTGTTGCAGGGCGACCGGACGCTGATCGCGGCGGGCGGCGTGGTCGTCTGGTACCAGGGCGCCCGGCTGGTCGCCTCGCGCATCGTGGTAGACGGCGCCTCGGGCGAGCTGACCATCGAAGGTCCCATCCACCTGTCCCGCCCCGGTGCCACCGACCCCGACGCCGAGGCCGTGCTGATCGCCGAATCGGGCCAGCTCGACCGCGAATTGCAGGACGGCATCATCCGCGGCGCGCGCCTGGTCCTGGCGCGCGAGTTGCAGCTGGCCGCGACCGAACTGACCCGCACCGGCAACGGGCGCATGACCAACCTGCGCCATGTCGTGGCCTCGTCCTGCCAGATCTGCGCGGGCGACCCGACACCCTTGTGGGAAATCCGCGCCCGCACCATCACCCATGACGCGGAAACCCGGCTGATCACCTTCGACCACCCGCAATTCCGCGCCTTCGGCCTGCCGCTGGCGGCCGCGCCCTTCGCGCTGACCGCGCCCGATCCCACGGTCGAACGCCACACGGGCTTTCTGCGGCCGGAATTCCGCACCACATCCGGCCTGGGCTTCGGGATCAAGCTGCCCTATTTCGTGACGCTGGGCGATCATGCCGACGTGACGGTCACGCCCTATGTCTCGGCCAGCCGGACGCGGACGCTGGAACTGCGCTATCGCCAGGCCTGGTCGAACGGCGTCACCGAATGGAACGGCGCGGTCAGCCGCGACGACATCGAGCCGGGCGAGACGCGGGGATACGTCTTCGGCAACGCCCTGGTGGACCTGCCGCGCGGCTATCGCCTGGGGGTGCAGGTGCAGACCGCGTCCGACCGGGGCTATCTGCTGGACTACGACATCACCGACGCCGACCGGCTGTGGAGCGGGTTCACCCTGGACCGCGTGACCCGCGACAAGCTGTTCTTCGGGCGCGTGGGCAACTATCATTCGCTGCGCGACGATGAAGACAACAGCACCTCGCCCGCCCAGGTGGCCGACGTGATCTGGCAGCGCAGCTTTACCCCGCGCTATATCGGCGGGCGGGCGGGCCTGGAATGGTCGGTCCACGCCCATCGCCGCCCGTCCGACCAGGATGAACTGGGCCGCGACATGGCCCGCGCCTCGGTCGGGCTGGACTGGCAGCGCAGCGAGATCCTGCCGGGCGGCGTGGTGGGCGCGGCCCTGGGGGGGTTCGATGCCGACATCTACCGCATCGCGCAGGACAGCCGTTATGACGACCTGGTGGCCCGCGCCGACCCGATGGTGGGTGTGGAACTGCGCTGGCCGCTGATCGGCGGGGCTGACGGAGCCACCCACATGGTCGAACCCGTGGCGCAGATCCTCTATTCCCCGCCGGGCCGCGACGACGACATCCCGAACGAGGACAGCCGCCTGATCGAGTTCGACGAGGGCAACCTGTTTTCCGACAACCGCTTCCCAGGCTGGGACGCGCGCGAGGGGGGCTTGCGCGCCAACCTGGGCGTGACCTGGACGCGCATCGACCCGACCGGCTGGTCGCTGGCCCTGACCGGGGGCCGCGTGTTGCGCGCCGACCCGGACGAGGCCTTTCCCGAAGGATCCGCCCTGTCGGGCACCCGGTCCGACTGGCTGGTCTCGGCCCAATACGACAGCGGCACGGGCCTGGCCATTGCCAACCGGGCGCTGTTCGACGACGGGCTGGACATGTCGCGCAACGAATTGCGGCTTGGCTGGCTGCGCGACGACCTGCAACTGTCGGCGGGCCACCTGTGGCTGGACGGCGACAGCCGGAACGCGGTCGAGTTGCCCGACATCAGCGAACTGGCCGCCAATGTCGGCTGGCAGATCCGCGACGGCTGGTGGGGCCGCGCGGAAACCCGATACGACTTCGTGGCCGACCGGGCGCAGCGCGCGTCCCTGGATCTGACCTATCGCAACGAATGCCTGACGGTGGACATGGGCCTGTCGCGCCGCTTCACCAGTTCGGACAGCGTGCGCCCCGAAACCAGCGTCGGCCTGTCGGTCCGGCTGGGCGGCTTCGGGGTGCAGGAAGACTTGCCGGGCACGGTGGCGCGCCGGTCCTGCATACGCTAATCTTTCCCCAAGAAACGACATGAGGCCAGCAGATGCGGCATTTCCTTTCCAGCCTTGCCCTGGCGGCAGCCCTGGCTGCGGCACCCGCGCCGATCCTGGCGCAGAACCTGTTCGAGCCGGTGATCTATATCAACAACGCCGCCATCACCCGCTACGAGGTCGGGCAGCGCCAGAAATTCATGCAGATCCTGGGCGCCGCCGGCACCACGGCCGCCGAAGCCCAGCAGGCGCTGATCGACGACCGCCTGCGCAACCACGCCGCCCGGCAACTGGGAATCGCGCCGACCGAGGAAGGGCTGCAGAACGGGCTTGAGGAATTCGCGGGCCGCGCCGGCATGTCGGCGGCCGAATTCACCGCCGCGCTGGAACGTGCGGGCGTGGAACCCCAGGCTTACCGCGATTTCGTCAGCGCGGGCCTTGTCTGGCGCTCCGTGATCCGCGAACGCGTGGTGCCCCGGATCAAGGTCTCGGACGCCGAGGTGGACCAGGAACTGCGCCGCCAGGTCGAAACGCCGATCCTGTCGCGGGTGCTGATTTCCGAACTGATCATCCCCGCCCCCCCGGGCCAGGAACAGCAGGCCCTGAACCTGGGCCGCCAGATCGCCGGGGCGGGCCTTTCGTCCGACGAATTCGAGGCGGCGGCGCGGCAATATTCGGCGGCCGAATCGGCAGGGGCAGGCGGGCGGCTGGCCTGGGTGGACATCGACAACCTGCCCCCCGCCCTGCGCACGGTCATCACCGCGCTGCAACCCGGCCAGACGACGCAGCCGCTGACCGTCGAAGGCGCGGTCGTGCTGTTCCACCTGCGCGACAGCCAGGGCACGCTGCGCCCCGGCGCCACCCAGCAGGTGATCGACTATGCGGCCCTGCGCCTTGCCACGGCAACCGAGGCCGCGGCGCTGGCCGCGCGCACGCGCAGTTGCGACGATCTGTACGTCCAGGCCGGGCAGGCGGCCCCCCAGGTGCAGCGCCAGACCGTGCCGCAAGGCGCGATCCCCACGTTGATCGCGCAGCGGCTGGCAACCCTGGACCGGGACGAGGCGGGCGTGGTCGATTACGGCAACGGCGCCGATCTGGTGATGCTCTGTTCCCGCCAGCCCGCGCTGGTGGCCGACATGGCGGACGTGCCCACCACCGCCCTGCCCGACGACGGGGTCGAGGCCGCGATCCCTGGCACCGACGCCCTGCCCACGCGCGAGGCCGTCCGCGACGAGATCTTCAACCGCAAGGCCAATGCCGCAGCCGAGGCCTATCTGGCCGAGCTGCGCGCCGAAGCCATCATCCGCCGTCCGTGAACGCGCGCCGCATCATCCTGACCTGCGGGGAACCGGCGGGCGTCGGGCCGGAACTGGCCCCGCAGGCGCTGATATCCGGCGTCGATTTCGCCTGGATGGGCGATCCGCGCCACCTGCCTGCGGGCACCGCCTTCACCGAAATCGCCGCGCCCGGCGACCTGGTGCCTGCGGGCCACCTGCCCGTCCTGCGCCATGACTTCGCGGCCCCCGCCGCGCCGGGCCGCCCCGATCCGGCCAATGCGGCAGGCGTGATCGACGTGATCGCCCGCGCGGTGGATCTGGTGATGCGTGGCCAAGCCGCAGCCCTCTGCACCCTGCCCATCAGCAAGCAGGCGCTGAAGGAAGGGGCAGACTTTGCCTTTCCCGGCCATACCGAATACCTCGCGCACCTCGCGGGCGGCGTGCCGGTGGCGATGATGCTGGCCTCGACCACCGTGGACCCGCCCTGCCGCGTGGTCCCCGCGACGATCCACATCCCCTTGCAGGACGTGCCCGCCGCCCTGACCGACGCGGTGCTGGAAGGGGCGATCCGCATCACCCATGCCGCGATGATCCGCGACTTCGGCATCCCCGCGCCCCGCATCGCGGTCGCGGGCCTCAACCCCCACGCGGGCGAGGGCGGCACCATGGGCCGCCAGGAAACCGACCGCATCGCCCCCCTGCTGACCCGCCTGCGGGCCGAGGGGCTTGACCTGACGGGTCCCCTGCCCGCCGACACGATGTTCCACGCCCCCGCCCGCGCCCGTTACGACGCGGCGGTCTGCGCCTATCACGACCAGGCGCTGATCCCGATCAAGACGCTGGACTTCGACAATGGGGTGAACGTGACGCTGGGCCTGCCCTTCATCCGCACCTCGCCAGACCACGGCACGGCCTTCGACATCGCGGGCCAAGGCCTTGCCAATCCCGCATCCACTATCGCCGCCCTGCGCATGGCCCGCGCCATGGCGGAAAGCCGCGGATGATCCTGCATTGGACCCTAAATATCCCACGGGGGTCCGGGGGTGTGAAACCCCCGGCTTTGCCACGATGACCACCATCGACAACCTGCCCCCCTTGCGCGACGTGATCGCCCGCCATGACCTGCGCGCAAAGAAGCAACTGGGCCAGAATTTCCTCCTGGACCTGAACCTGACCGCCAAGATCGCGCGCCAGGCAGGCGACATGACGCGATGCGACGTGCTGGAGATCGGTCCCGGTCCCGGTGGGCTGACGCGGGGCCTGCTGGCCGAAGGGGCGCGCCATGTGCTGGCCATCGAAAAGGACGCCCGCGCCCTGCCCGCGCTTCAGGAAATCGCCGACCGCTATCCGGGCCGGCTGACGGTGATCCATGGCGACGCGCTGGAAATCGACCCGCTGGCGCACCTGACGCCGCCGATCCGCATTGCCGCGAACCTGCCCTATAACGTCGGCACCGAACTGCTGATCCGCTGGCTGACCCCGCCCGACTGGCCGCCCTTCTGGCAGTCGCTGACCCTGATGTTCCAGAAGGAAGTCGCCGAGCGCATTGTCGCCACACCCGGCGGCAAGGCCTATGGCCGCCTGGCGCTCTTGGCGCAATGGCGGGCCGATGCGCGCATCGTCATGACCCTGCCGCCCGAGGCCTTCGTGCCCGCGCCCAAGGTCCATTCCGCCGTGGTCCACCTGACCGCCCTGCCCGCGCCCCGCTTTCCCGCCGATCCGGGCGTGCTGGCGCAGGTGACGGCGGCAGGCTTCAACCAGCGGCGCAAGATGCTGCGCGCCTCCCTGCGCGGGCTGCATCCGCAGATCGAGGCCTTGCTGGAACAGGCAAACATCCCGCCCACCGCGCGCGCCGAGGAGATCGACCTGGAACGGTTCTGCGCGCTGGCCCGCGCGCTGGAGACCGCGCGCCGGGACCAATGAAAAAGGCCGCCGGCTGATCGCCGCGGCCCCTTTGCCTTAGTCTTCGCTGACAGCGGGCGTGTCTTCCGCCTGCGCCTCGCCTTCCGGGGCCTTGCGGCGGCTCCGGGGCGCGCGCGGCGGCCCGGCGGGCTTTTCGCCCCGGGGCGCACGGGGGGCGCGGCTGCGGGCGGGCTTGGCCGCGGCCTCGGGGGTCTCGACCGGACCGGCCGCTTCTTCCTCAACGGTCGTCACCGCGTCCGGCAGGCCCTCGGCCCGAGGCAGTGCCTCGGGGGCGGGTTCCGGCTGGGGCGCGGGATGCTCGTGCTCGCGGATTTCGGCCGGGACGGGTTCGGGACGCGGCTGTTCGCGGCTGCCTTGGTCGCGGGGACCCTGATCGCGCTGCTGGTCGCGCGGGCCATTGTCGCGATACCCAGTGTCGCGATGGCCATTCTCGCGGGGACCGGTGTCCCGGCGATTATCCTCGCGCCCGCCCTGCTCGCGCGGCTGGTGGCCGTTGCTGCCGTTAGGCTGGACTTCGCGCGCCTCGTCGCCGTCTTGGCGGCCTTGGTGGAACTGCTGACGCTCGGCCATTTCCTTTTGCGCCTCGCCCAGCATCCGGGTGTAATGCTCGGCGTGCTGCAGAAAGGCCTGTTCCGCCACGCGGTCGCCCGACAGCTGCGCATCGCGGGCCAGCGTCAGGTATTTTTCGATGATCTGCTGGGGCGTGCCGCGCACCTTGCCCTCGGGGCCGGAACTGTCGAAGACGCGGTTGACGACATTGCCAAGCGTGCTGCGCTGGCGGTTCGACTTGTTGCGCGAACGGGATTTCGATGATCTCATCAGTCTGTCTGCTTGTGTTCCAGTTGATCCGGGTTTCCAGGGATCTGGACGGCTTCGCGGGCGGCGGCAGCGGTTCAAGGATCGCGCCTTGCCGTTCAGCCCGCGCCTTGCGCCCGAACGAACGCAGGCGGCGTCCATCAGGGAATCGGCTTTTTCAGGCTGACCCGTGCCTGGGCATCGCTGCCCCCTGCACAAGGGCGACTAATCACGCCGGACGCCGGCTCGCAAGCGAAATCGTGTGGAAGACCCGTGATTCCCGGCCTTCACCCCGGAAACTGCGCCAGAACGACACGATCACGGCCATCAAGGTCGGCAATCACGCGCGTCTCGGCGCCCGCATCGGCAAGGATCGCCGAGACCGCCACGCCTTGGGTGGGACCCATTTCGACCAGCATGTGCCCGCCCGGGGCCAGATGGTCCCGCGCCCCCGCCGCGATGGCGCGATAGGCGGTCAGCCCGTCGGCCCCGTCGGTCAGGGCCGAATGCGGCTCCCATTCCCGCACCTCCGGGGAAAGGCCCGCCATCTCGTCCAGCGCGATATAGGGCGGGTTCGAGACGATCAGGTCAAATCGGCCCGTGACCCCCTTGTACCAGTCGGCCTGCGCGAAGCAGGCCGCGACGCCGATGACCCGGGCATTCTCCCGCGCCACATCAAGGGCCGCGCCCGAGATGTCGGTGCCAAGCCCCCTGGTCCCCTTCCGCGCCGCCAGAAGCGAGAGGAGGATCGCCCCGGTCCCCGTCCCCAGGTCCAGCACGCTGGCCCAGGGCAGATCCAGCGCCGCCCGGACCAGCACCTCGGTTTCCGGGCGCGGATCCAGCGTGTCGGGGGTCACGCGGAAGCGATGGTCATAGAAGTCCCGGAAGCCGACGATCTGCGCCACCGGCTGGCGCGCGGCGCGGGCGGCAAGGCCGCTTTCCAGCCGGGCCAGTTCGTCATCCGCCAGGTCGCGGTCATCGACGATGCGCAACCGGGCAGGCTCGATCCCCAGGACCGCCGCCAGGATCCGGTCGGCGTCGCGCGCCGCGCCTTCGATGCCAGCGGCGGTCAGGCGCCGGGCAGCCTCGCGCCGGGCCTCGGACAGCCTCATTCCTGGGCAGCCAGCCGCGCCGCCTGGTCATGGGCGGTCAGGGCGTCGATGATCTCGCCCAGATCGCCCGCCATGATCCGGTCCAGCGCATAAAGCGTCAGGTTGATGCGGTGATCCGTCATTCGCCCCTGCGGAAAGTTGTAGGTGCGGATCCGTTCGCTGCGGTCGCCGGACCCGACCTGAGACTTGCGGTCCGCCGCCCGTTCGGCATCGGCGCGCGAGCGTTCCATGTCGTAAAGCCGCGCGCGCAGCACGGCCATGGCGTTGGCGCGGTTCTGGTGCTGGGACTTTTCGCTGCTGGTGACGACGATGCCGGTCGGCAGGTGGGTGATCCTCACCGCCGAGTCGGTGGTGTTCACATGCTGCCCGCCAGCGCCCGACGCGCGCATCGTGTCGATGCGGATGTCGGTCGCGGGAATGTCGATGTCCACATCCTCGGCCTCGGGCAAAACGGCCACCGTGGCCGCCGAGGTATGGATGCGCCCGCCCGATTCGGTTTCGGGCACCCGCTGGACGCGGTGAACGCCGGATTCGTATTTCAGCCGGGCGAAGACTCCCTCGCCCTCGACCCGGGCCACGGCTTCCTTGACGCCGCCCAGGTCGGATTCGGTCAGATCCAGCATCTGGAAGGTCCAGCCCTGCGCTTCCGCATGGCGGCGATACATCGAGAGCAGGTTGCCCGCGAACAGCGCGGCCTCCTCCCCGCCGGTGCCGGGGCGGATCTCGATGATCGCGGGACGGGCGTCGGCGGCGTCCCTGGGCAGCAGGGCGATGCGCAGGGCCTGTTCCAGCGCGGGCATTTCCTCGCGCAGCCGGGCCATTTCGTCCTGGGCCAGATCCCGCATCTCGGGATCGGCCAGCATCGCCTCGGCATCAGTCAGCCCGTCCCGGGCGGCGCGCCAGCGGGCGATCTGCTCGACCACCGGCTTCAGCTCGGCATATTCCCGGCTGATGCGGGCGATCTGGTCGGGCGCCGCACCGGCATTCAGCTGCGCTTCGAGAAACTCGAACCGCTGGACGATCTGGACAAGACGATCTTCAGGCAACATGGGGGCGGATTACCTGCCCGATACAAAACCGGCAAGCCTGCTTTGGACTGCAAATATCCCGCAGGGGGCGCGGGGGACGCGAAGTCCCCCGCCGTCGCGGGACGCAATTCACCGCCGCGTCCACCCATACAGCGCAATCAGTTCCATCGCCACATGCGCCCCCGCGATGGCCGTGGCCCCCGTCGTGTCATAGGGCGGAGAAACCTCGACCACGTCGCCGCCGATCAGATCCACCCCCGCCAGCCCGCGCAGCAGCGCCGCCGCCTGCCAGGAGGCCAGCCCGCCCCAGACCGGCGTGCCGGTGCCGGGGGCAAAGGCCGGGTCAAGCGCGTCGATGTCGAAGGTGATGTAAACCGGACGGTCCCCGATCACCCGCCGAATGCGCGCCAGCGTGGCGTCCACCCCGTCGCGATGCACGCCCGGCGCGTCCAGGATGGTCACGCCCAGCGTGTCGGGGTTTTCCGTGCGGATGCCCACGCTGACGCTGGCCGCCGGATCCACGACCCCCTCGCGGATGGCTTTATACAGGAACGTCCCGTGGTCGATCCGGTCGGGATCGTCGTCCGCCCAGGTGTCGGAATGGGCGTCGAACTGGATCAGCGCGACCGGCCCGCGCCGGGCGGCCACCGCGCGCAGGATCGGCAGGGTGATCGAATGATCGCCCCCCAGCGTGATCGGCGCCGCGTCCGCGTCCAGGATGGCGCCGACATGCGCCTCGATCAGCCCCGGCACGGCGCGGACATTGGCGTAATCGAAGGCCATGTCGCCATAGTCGATCACCGACAGCAGCGACAGCGGATCATAGCCCCAGCCATAGGGCGGATCGAAGGGTTGCAGCGTCGATGCCTCGCGGATGGCGCGGGGACCGAAGCGCGCGCCCGGGCGATGCGTCACCGCCCCGTCGAAGGGGATCCCCGTCACCGCCACGTCCGCCCCGGCCAGGTCCTTGGTGTAACGGCGGCGCAGGAAACTGACGGCCCCGCCGAAGGCGTTCTCGAACGACAGCCCGCGCGGGTCCTTTCGCGTAAAGGCCTGATCGACCTCATCCTTGGCATCTTCCAGCGCCATTCCCGTCCCCCGCCGCCATTGCCATGGGGCATCGTGCCGCAGCCGCCGGCGCGCCGCAAGCGCCGCCATTTGATCTGCATCAGGGCACAGCCTTGCGCGTCCGCTATGACAGGATCCAGGCGCGCGACATTCATAACGAGAGACAGCCATGAAGACCTCCCTTCTTGCCATCGCCGCCCTGGGCGTCCTGGCCCAGCCGGTGCTGGCCCAGACCGGATTGCCCGCCGATGCCGACCTGCGCCAGGCCGCGCTGGAATGGTTCGAGCCGATCCCCGACACGCCGCAGGCGCCCCCGAACAACGTGCTGACGCCCGAGCGGGTGGAACTGGGCGCGATGCTGTTCTTCGATCCGCGCATGTCGGTGTCGGGCCTTTTCTCGTGCCAGACCTGCCACAACGTCGGCCTGGGCGGCGTGGACGGGCTGACCACCTCGATCGGCCATGGCTGGCAGCAAGGACCGCGCAACTCGCCCACCATGCTGAACTCGGTCTTCAACGTCGCGCAGTTCTGGGACGGCCGCGCCCCCGACCTGGCAGCCCAGGCCAAGGGTCCGCTGCAGGCCGGGGTCGAGATGAACAACACCCCCGAGAACCTGATCGGCACGCTGAATTCGATGCCGGGCTATGTGGATGCCTTCAAGGCCGCCTTCCCCGACGAGGCGACGCCCGTCAGCTTCGACAACTTCGCCCGCGCCATCGAATCCTTCGAGGCGACGCTGATCACCCCCGACAGCGCCTTTGACCGCTATCTCAAGGGCGACGACGCGGCCATGTCTGATCAGGAAAAGCGCGGGCTGGCGGCCTTCATGGACACCGGCTGCACGACCTGCCATTCGGGCCGCAACGTCGGCGGGCAGGATTACTATCCCTTCGGCGTGGTCGAACGTCCGGGCGGGTCGATCCTGCCCGAGGGCGACCGGGGCCGCTTCACCGTGACGCAGACGGCGGACGATGAATACGTCTTCCGCGCAGCCCCCCTGCGCAACGTGGCGCTGACCGCGCCTTATTTCCATTCGGGCGCCGTCTGGGATCTGCACGAGGCCGTCAGCATCATGTCCTCGTCCCAGCTGGGCACCGAACTGGCCGAACCCCAGGTCGATGAGATCGTGGCCTTCCTGGGCACCCTGACCGGCAAGCAGCCCCAGATCGTGCATCCGGTCCTGCCCGTGCGCCAGGCCGACACGCCGCAGCCCCAGCCAATGCTGGTGCGCTGACCCGGGCCTCCTGCCCGGTCCGCCGCGCGGGCCGGGCACCCGCGAATCGCCTTGCATCCCCGGCTTTCGCCGCTATAAAGCCCCATCCTTCCGCCGAGATCTTGCCACCGGCGCAGCCTCTCGTGACGGGCGCGGAAGGATTGCCCGTCGATGAAATGCGTCTTGCAACTGAAAGGGATGCCATGGCTCTGTACGAGCATGTGCTGATCGCCCGCCAGGACCTGTCGAACACGCAGGCCGAAGGGCTGATCGAACACTTCGGGGCGGTGCTTGCCGACAACGGCGGCCGCGTCATCGAGAACGAATACTGGGGTGTGCGCACCCTGGCCTACAAGATCAACAAGAACCGCAAGGGCCATTACGCCTTCCTGCGTTCGGACGCGCCCTCGGCCGCCGTGCAGGAGATGGAGCGTCTGGCCCGCCTGCATGACGACGTGATGCGCGTCATGACCGTGCGCGTGGACAAGCACGAGGAAGGCCCCTCGGTCCAGATGCAGAAGCGCGAGGAACGCGGCGAGCGTGGGGACCGCGGGGATCGCGGCGACCGTGGCGACCGCCCGCGCGGCGACCGGGGCGACCGTGATCGTGGCGACCGCGGTGATCGTGGCGAACGCCGCGAGCGGACTGAAAGGATCTGATCATGGCCAACAAACCGTTTTTCCGCCGCCGCAAGGTTTGCCCCTTCTCGGGTGAAAACGCGCCCGCGATCGACTACAAGGACACGCGCCTGCTGCAGCGCTACATTTCGGAACGCGGCAAGATCGTGCCCTCGCGCATCACCGCCGTCTCGGCCAAGAAGCAGCGCGAGCTGGCCCGCGCCATCAAGCGCGCCCGCTTCCTGGCCCTGCTGCCCTATGTCGTGAAGTAAGGAGACGGGGACATGCAAGTCATCCTGCTGGAACGCGTGGCGAAACTTGGCCAGATGGGCGAAGTCGTCAACGTGAAACAAGGCTTTGCCCGCAACTTCCTGTTGCCGCAGGGCAAGGCGCTGCGCGCGTCCGACGCCAACATCAAGGCGTTCGAAGGCCGCAAGGTCCAACTGGAAGCGCAGAACGCCGAATCCAAGGCCGAAGCGCAGAAGATCGCCGACACGCTGGACGGCCAGACCTTCGTGGTCATCCGCTCCGCCTCTGATGCCGGCGCGCTGTATGGGTCCGTGACCACCCGCGACGCCGCCGATGCCGCGACCGAGGCCGGCTTCACGCTGGACCGCAAGCAGGTCGTCCTGATCCAGCCGATCAAGGAACTGGGCCTGCACGAGGTCAGCGTCGTGCTGCACCCCGAGGTGAACGCGACCATCGTCCTGAACGTCGCCCGTTCCGCCGAAGAGGCCGAACTGCAGGCGCAGGGCAAGTCGATCCAGGACCTGGCCGCCGAGGCCGATGCCGCCGCCGAATTCGAGATCGCCGAACTGTTCGATGACATCGGCGCGGCGAACGACGAGGACAGCGACGACCGGAACTGATCCCGGGCGCACGCGCGAATTTCAGGGCCGTGGCGGGAAACCGTCACGGCCCTTTTTTCGTTTCGATGCAAATTGTTTCCCATCGGAACCAGACGTATCATGGACTTGATGATTGGTAGCCGTCCCTGGACGGAGATTTCGCATTTTACCCGGGGGTACCGGATGCCCGACCCGTTGAGCCAGCTTCTTGCCAAGCGCGACTGGCTGATGGCCGACGGCGCGACGGGAACCAACCTGTTCAACATGGGCCTGCCCTCGAACGTCGCGCCCGACTTGTGGAACATCGACCAGCCCGACCTCGTGCGCCGCCTTTATCGCGATTCGGTGGATGCCGGAGCCGACCTGTTCCTGACCAACACATTCGGCGGCAATGCCAGCCGCCTGCGCCTGCAGGGCGCGGCCCATCGCGTGCGCGAGGTGAACCGGACGGGCGCGGCCATGGCGCGCGACATCGCCGACGCCTCGGGGCGCACGGTGGTGGTCGCGGGCAACATCGGTCCCACGGGCGAGATCATGGTCCCCATGGGCACCCTGTCGCACGCCAGCGCCGTCGCCATGTTCCACGAACAGGCCGAGGCGCTGAAGGACGGCGGGGCCGACGTTCTGTGGGTGGAAACCATCAGCTCCGAAGGGGAATTCCGCGCCGCCGCCGAGGCCGCGCGCCTGGCCGACATGCCCTGGTGCGGGATGATGAGCTTCGACACCGCGGGCCGCACCATCATGGGCGTGACCTCGGCGCAACTGTCGGCGCTGGTGGAACGGCTGCCGAACCCGCCCATCGCCTATGGCGCCAATTGTGGCGTGGGGGCGGCGGACCTGCTGCGCACGGTGCGCGACTTCGTGGCCTCGGGCAACGAACGGCCCATCATCGCCAAGGGCAACGCGGGCATCCCGCATCTCGAGGACGGGAACCTCCATTACGACGGCACCCCCGCCATCATGGCCGATTACGCCTGCCTGGCCCGCGACCTAGGCGTGCGCATCATCGGCGGCTGCTGCGGCACCACGCCCGCCCATCTGCGCGCCATGCGCGAGGCGCTGGAAACGCGCCCGGCAGGTCCCCGCCCCTCGCTCGAGGAAATCGCGGCGCGGCTTGGCGGCTTTTCCTCGGTCGGCGGGGTCTAGGCCCTGGATCCGGCCTGCTGACAAGACCCGTCCCTTGGGCTAGACGGATGCCATGGCACGCCCCATCCACATCCTGCGCCCCTTTGCTTCGGCAAGGGTGCTGGTCAGCCATCGGCGCAGCCCGGGCAGCGATCATGTGCTGGCGCTGTTCCTGGCGGGTATCGCGGGCGCATCGAACGCGGGCGGGTTCTTTGCCCTGGGGCAATACACGTCCCACATGACGGGCTATCTGTCGCAGATCGCCGACAGCCTTGCCACGGGCCACCTGCTGGTCACGGCGACGGCGCTGCTGGCCATCGCGTCCTTCGTCACCGGCGCCGCCTTTTGCGCCTTTCTGGTGAACTGGGCGCGGCACCGGATGGGACGGCGGCAATTCGCGTTGCCGCTGGCGGTGCAGGGCGCGTGCCTGGCCTGCTTCGGCTTTGGCGGCATCTTCACCACCACGCCGGGCCGCTTGTTCGCCTTGTGCTGCCTGTGCTTCATCATGGGAATGCAGAACGCCACGATCACCAAGATCTCGGGCGCGCGGATCAGGACCACCCATGCCACGGGCATGATCACCGACATCGGGATCGAAGGGGGCCGGGCGCTGTACCGCCGGCTTCACCCCGGCAGGGGGGTCGGCGTCGATGGGGCGAAACTGCGCATTCTGCTGTCCCTTGTCGGAACCTTCGTGGCGGGTGGCATCGTTGGTGCCTTGGGCTATGCGATGGCGGGTTTCTATTTCTCGTGGCCGCTGGCGGCCTTGCTGCTGGGGCTGGCGGTTCCGGCCCTTGCCGCCAAGACCCGGCAGGACGCCACCCGGCCAGCGGCCGAACCACAAGGACCAGCACCATGACGGACGAACGCGACAGCAGAACGGCCATCGGCCGGGGCCTGCTGAACAAATGCCCGAACTGCGGCAAGGGAAAGCTGCTGCGCGGCTACCTGGGCGTCCCGGCGGAATGCGAGGTTTGCCACGCCCCCCTGGGCCGCTATCCCGCCGCCGACGGGCCGGCCTTCTTCACCATGACGATCATGCTGCTGCTGCTGATCCCGCTGATCGGCTTTACCTGGGTGCTGTTCCGCCCGTCACCCGTGATGCTGCTGGTGATCACGGGAGTGATCACCACGCTTGTGACGCTGGTCCTGCTGCGCTTCATCAAGGGCGCCTTCATCGGCTATCTCTGGGCCAAGAACGAACAGGACCGGGGGGCCTAGAACAGCGACAGCTGCTCGCCCGCCCTGGGCGGCGGGCCGAAGCGGCTGCAATCCAGGGGCGCGCCGTCCTTGCCGTATCCCAACCGCTTGCGCGCCAGGCGGAAGCGTTGCAGGGCCAGGTCCGCCTCGGCCCCCTGCCCGCGAAAGCGGTGGCCAAAGCGCGCGTCGTTGTCGCGCCCATCCCGCATGGCCCCCACGCGGTTCATCACGTGCGCGGCCATGCCGGGACGGTGGCGGTCCAGCCAGTCGCGGAACAGGGGCGCAACCTCCAGCGGCAGGCGCAGGGGGATCATGCTGGCGGTGGTGGCGCCTGCCGCGCGCGCGGCGGCCAGGATCGCCTCGATCTCGGGTTCCGTCAGGACGGGGATGACGGGGGCGACCATGACCCGCACGGGCACCCCGGCGGCGGACAGTTCCCGGATCATCCGCAGGCGCGTGGCGGGCGTGGGCGCGCGCGGCTCCATCGCGCGGGCAAGGTCCAGGTCCAGCGTGGTGATGCTGACGCCGACCGCCGCCATCTGCTTGGCGGCCAGTTCCGCCCACAAGGCCAGGTCGCGCAGCACGACCGTGCCGCGCGTGACCAGCGTCACCGGATGGTTCCAGTCCGACAAGACCCGCAGGATCCCCGGCATGATCGCCAGTTTCGCTTCGACCGGCTGGTAGGGATCCGTGTTGGTGCCCAATGCGATGGGTGCAGGACGATAGGACGGCCGCGCCAGTTCGCGTTCCAGCAAGCGGGCGGCATCGGGCTTGGCGGTGATCTTCGTCTCGAAGTCCAGGCCGGGCGACAGGCCAAGATACGCATGGGTCGGCCGGGCATAGCAATAGATGCAGCCATGCTCGCACCCCCGATAGGGATTGATCGAGCGGTCAAAGGAAATGTCGGGCGAGGTGTTGCGCGTGATGATGCTGCGCGGGCGTTCCGTCGCCACCTCGGTCCGCAGCAGGCGGCTTTCCTCGGGGATGTCCCAGCCATCGGCTTCGCGGGTCCGCCGGTGCGCCTCGAACCGGCCGTCGGGGCGGGTGTCCGCGCCGCGGGCCTTCAGGCGTTCGTCGGGGTTGCGGGGCGGCAGCATGGCGTCATATTGGAACACAACGGGAACACATGCCAGCGTTTTGATGGGTTGATGTTCGCGCCGCCCCCACGCATCCTGCGCCCGAACCAGCGTTGAGGAGGCGTCATGACCGACGATTATACCCCGCCAAAGGTGTGGACCCAGAAGGGCGAGAACGGCGGCCAGTTCGCCAGCATCAACCGCCCCGTGGCAGGCCCGACCCATGACAAGGATCTGCCGGTGGGCAAGCATCCCTTGCAGCTTTATTCGCTGGCCACGCCCAACGGGCAGAAGGTCACGATCATGCTGGAGGAGCTGCTGGAAGCAGGCTTCGACGCCGAATACGACGCCTGGCTGATCCGCATCAACGAAGGCGACCAGTTCGGCAGCGGCTTCGTGGCGGCGAACCCGAATTCCAAGATCCCTGCGCTGATGGACCATTCCGTGACCCCGCCGCGCCGGGTGTTCGAGTCGGGGTCCATCCTGGTCTATCTGGCCGAGAAGTTCGGCGCCTTCCTGCCCGCCGATCCCGCGGCGCGGACCGAGGCGATGAACTGGCTGTTCTGGCAGATGGGGTCCGCCCCCTTCTTGGGCGGCGGCTTCGGGCATTTCTATGCCTATGCCCCGGTCAAGATCGAATACGCCATCGACCGCTACACGATGGAGGCCAAGCGCCAACTGGACGTGCTGAACCGGCATCTGGCCCAGAACCGCTTCATGGCGGGGGACGATTATTCCATCGCCGACATGGCGATCTGGCCCTGGTACGGGCAGATCGTCGCGGGCAAGCTTTACGGCGACGCAGCGACCTTCCTGGATGCGGGCATCTACGAAAACGTCCGCCGCTGGCATGACGAGATCGCGACGCGCCCTGCCGTGCAGCGCGGGATCATGGTGAACAAGACGGGGGGCGATCCGTCGCAGCAATTGTGGGAACGCCACGACGCCAGCGACTTTCAGACCCGGACGCAGGACAAGATCGGCGCAGAATAAGAAGGGGGGCGTTGCCCCCCGTCCTTCGGACTCCCCCCAGGATATTTTCGGTCCGTCGCAGGCCTGCTTTGGACGCTAAATATCCTCGGGGTGAGACGCGCCCGGAAAAAGGTCCAGTGGACCTTTTTCAGCGGCGAACGCCTGCCGCCATGCGGCAGGCAGGGGGGTGGAAAACCCCCGGCTTTGGCGAAACGGATCAGTTCCGCGCGCGGTCCACCATCTTGCCCTTGGAAATCCAGGGCATCATCTCGCGCAGCTTGGCGCCCACCTTCTCGATCTGGTGTTCGTCATTGGCGCGGCGCGAGGCCTTCAACGTCGGCTGGCCCACCGCGTTTTCCAGCATGAAGTCGCGCACGAACTTGCCGCGCTGGATGTCCTCCAGCACCGCCTTCATGCGGGCCTTGGTTTCCTCGTAGGGCAGGATGCGCGGGCCGGTGACATACTGGCCGTATTCCGCCGTGTTGCTGATGGAATAGTCCATGTTGGCGATGCCGCCTTCATAGATCAGGTCCACGATCAGCTTCACCTCGTGCAAGCACTCGAAATAGGCCATCTCGGGTTCATAGCCGGCTTCCACCAGCGTCTCGAAGCCCAGGCGGATCAGCTCGACCAACCCGCCGCACAGCACCGCCTGTTCGCCGAACAGGTCGGTTTCGCATTCCTCGCGGAAGTTCGTCTCGATGATGCCGGACCGCCCGCCGCCGATGGCCGAGCAATAGGACAGGCCCAGATCCATCGCCTTGCCGGTCGCGTCCCGGTGGACCGCCACCAGGCAGGGCACGCCGCCGCCCTTGACGTATTCGCCGCGCACGGTGTGGCCCGGACCCTTGGGCGCCATCATGATGACATCGACGCCGGGCTTCGGCTCGATCAGGCCGAAATGCACGTTCAGGCCATGGGCAAAGGCGATCGCCGCGCCTTCGCGCAGGTTGTCGTGGACGTATTTCCTGTAGGTTTCGGCCTGCAACTCGTCCGGCATGGTGAACATGATCAGGTCGCACCAGGCCGCGGCCTCGGCGATGCCCATCACCTTCAGGCCCTCGCCTTCGGCCTTCTTCGCGGACGGGCTGCCCTCGCGCAGGGCGACGACGACGTTCTTGGCGCCCGAATCGCGCAGGTTCAGCGCATGGGCGTGGCCTTGGCTGCCATAGCCCAGGATCGCGACCTTCTTGTCCTTGATCAGGTTCACGTCGCAATCGCGGTCATAGTAAACGCGCATGGGTTGGTCCCTTTCTCTCTTGATGGAAACGGTTCTAGCGGAGCTTGGCGGCATGTCGGCATCTATCCTCTCGCCAATCGCCCCGGATCGGCTATGATCATGCCGCTTCTTTCCAGATGATGAAAAATCCATGCCAGACGCCACCGACCACCGCATCTTGCGCCACCTGCTGGCCGATCCCGAGGCGCCAAGCGCCGCCCTGGCCGAACGCGCGGGCGTGGCGCCCGCCAGCCTGTGGCGGCGGCTGGAAAAGCTGCGCGAGACGGGGGTGATCGCCGCCATCCAGTCCCGCATCGACTGGCGCGCGCTGGGATACGAGGTGCAGGTCAGCCTGCGCTTCACGCTGGACAAGACCAACCCCCGCGCCTTCGACGAATTCATCGCCGCCGCGCGCAAGGTGCCCGAGGTGACGGAAATCCAGACCTTCCTGGGCAGCGTGGACCTGCGCCTGTCGGTGATCGCGCGGGACATGGCGCATTGGCAGGGGATCTATCGCGACCGGATCCTGACCCTGCCGCATGTGTCCGACAGCGACGCGCTGATGCTGGTTTCCACCATCAAGGACAGCGGGGAACTGCCGTTGTGACGGATCTGGACGCGACCGACCTGGCGATCCTGCGCATCCTGGCCGCTGATGCCACCAAAAGCGCGGCCGAAGTGGGTCGGGTCATCGGCATCGGCCAGCCCGCCGCCTGGCGCCGCATCAGGCGGCTGTCCGATGCCGGCATCCTGGCCGGGCGGCGGGTGATCGTGGACAATGCCGCCCTGGGCTTTGGCGTCACGGTCTTCCTGGGCATCCGCTTGGCCGCCAAGGGCCGCACGTCGCTCGAGGATTTCGAGCGCGCCGTGACCGCCATCCCCGAGGTGCAGACCGTCCAGCACGTGCTGGGCCAGTTCGATTACCGGTTGCGCATCACCGCCCGCGACATTTCCGATTTCGAACGCATCCTGCGCCGCCGCATCATGACCCTGCCCGGCGTGGGTCAGGTCGAGGCGAACGTCATGCTGTCCGAGGAACGACGACCGGGACCGCTGGGCGGTTGAAGCGCGTTCCCTCTGGCCCCGTCCCCCATCCCGCGCTACAGATTCCCTCATGCAAAAGATCACCCTTCCCGAACGGCCCCATTGGCGCGACACCGCAAAAGAGGTGGGCTTCACCTTCGCCGACATGCATGGCGAGCCTTACTGGGACGAAACCTCGGCCTACCAGTTCACGCTGCGGCAGATCGAGGACGACATCGAGGATCCCTCATCGGACCTGCACGCGATGTGCCGCGATGCCGTGGCCGAGATCGTCGCCAGCGAACGGATGATGGACCGGCTGGGCATCCCCGCGCAGCACCGCGACCTGATCTCCGACAGTTGGCGCAGGAACGAGCCGGAAATCTATGGCCGCCTGGATCTGGCCTATGACGGCACCGGTCCGGCGAAGCTTCTGGAATATAACGCCGACACGCCGACGGCGCTGTACGAAAGCGCGGCCTTCCAGTGGCAATGGCTGGAGGATCAGTTGGCCGCAGGCGTGCTGCCGCGCGGGGCCGACCAGTTCAACGGCATCCACGAGGCGCTGGTCGAACGCTTTCGCGCGCTGTTCGACCGGAACACCGACATCCACTTCACCGCCGTGGCGAACAACCCCGAGGATTACGCCACCGTCGAGGCCATGGCCTGGGCCGCGCGAGAGGCCGGGATGGGCGCACATTACAGCGACCTGGACAAGCTGGGCGTTACCAAGCAGGGCCAGTTTGTGGATGACCAGGACCGGGTGATCGGCACGCTGTTCAAGCTGTATCCGTGGGAGGATCTGCTGCGCGACGATTACGCGCGCCATATCCGGGGATCGGGTTGCCTGTTCCTGGAACCCGCCTGGAAGGCGCTGGTGTCGAACAAGGGGATCCTGCCCGTGCTGTGGCAGATGTTCGAAGGCCATCCCAACCTGCTGCCTGCCTTCTTCGCCGACGACGTGGCCGATGCGCTTGTCGCGGGCGGGCGTCCGGTGCCTGCCGTGGCCGACGCCTTCGGCAAGGTTGCCGACCAGTTCAAGCGCGGCCATGTGGTCAAGCCGATCTTTTCGCGCGAAGGCGCGGGCGTCAGCATCGTCGAGGCTGGCGAAGTGACCGAAGCCTCACCAAATACCGATTATGACGACCATCCGCGCATCGTCCAGGCCTATGCGGCCCTGCCCGACTTTGACGGCTTCCGGCCCATCGTCGGCGCCTGGATCGTGGGCGATGCTTGCGTGGGCATGGGGTTGCGAGAGGACCGGGCGCGCATCACGCAGGACTTGTCGCGCTTCAAGCCGCATTTCATCGCGGGCTAAGGGAGGAAGGCCATGAGGAAACGTTCCAGGACCGTCGCGCTGAGCATCCTGGGTGCCGCCAGCTTCGCCATCGCCGGCTGCCGCGAGGAACAGGTCGAGGCCCAGGCCTTTCCCAATCTGGACGCCTGCCTGACTGCCGCCGACGAAGGCGGGCTGTTCACCGCCGACGAATGCCGCCAGTCCTTCGCCGAGGCCGAACAGCTGCACGTCGAATCCGCCCCCCGCTATGACAGCCTTCAGGTCTGCGAGGAACAGCACGGCGTCGGCAATTGCGGGTCCGAGGCGCAACAGACCGGCGGCGGCGCGGGCGGCATCTTCATGCCGCTGCTGGCGGGATACCTGATCGGGTCCATGCTGGGGGGCGGCGGATTGTCGCGGTCCCAGCCGATGTATCGCACGCCCCAGGGCGGCTATACCAATGCCGCGCGCACCAGCACGTTTTCCTCCAACACGGGCCGGGCCGCGCTGAACAGCAGCCAGTTCGCCCGGCCCGCCGCGACCGCGGGCCAGGCGCCGATGTCGCGGGCCACCGCGGCCTCTCGCGGGGGGATCGGGGCGACCGGCGGCAGCCGCAGCTTTGGCGGTTGACCCGTCACGGATTTGAGGGAACCCTGCCCGGGCCGGGGCGTCTTGCCCCTGTCCCTTGTCAGGAGTGCTGCCCATGTTCCGTTTCGCCCCGCTTGTCGCCACCCTGCTGATGGCGGCAACGCCCCTGGCCGCGCAGGACATCGTCGTGTCCTCGAAGATCGACACCGAGGGCGGGCTTCTGGGCAACATGATCCTGCTGGCGCTGCGGGACGCCGGGCTGCCGGTGCAGGACCGGCTGCAACTGGGCGGCACGCCGATCATGCGCGACGCCATCGTGGCGGGCCAGATCGACATCTATCCCGAATACACGGCCAACGGCGCCTTCTTCTTCAACGAGGGGGACAGTCCGGTCTGGAAGGACGCGGCCCAGGGCTATGCCCGCGTGGCGGAACTGGACAAGCAGCAGAACGACATCGTCTGGCTGACCCCCTCGCCCGCCAACAACACCTGGGCCATCGCCCTGCGCCAGGACGTGGCCGAGCAGAACGGCCTGACCACCATGTCGCAGATGGGGGCATGGATCGCGGGCGGGGGGCAGGTGAAACTGGCGGCCTCCAGCGAATTCGTGACCTCGCCCGCGGCCCTGCCCGCCTTCCAGCAGACCTATGGCTTCACCCTGACCCCCGACCAGCTTGTGCAGCTTGCGGGCGGCGACACGGCGGCGACCATCGCGGCGGCGGCGCAGGGGACCTCGGGCGTGAACGCGGCGATGGTCTATGGCACCGACGGCGCGATCGCCGAGGCCGGGCTGCTGGTGATGGAGGACGACAAGGCCGTCCAGCCCGTCTATCAGCCCGCCCCCATCGTCCGCGCCCCGGTGCTGGAGGCGCATCCGCAGATTGCCGAAGTGCTGGAGCCGATCTTCGCCTCGCTGACGCTGCAAACGCTGCAAACGCTGAACGGCCGCATCCAGGTCGGGGGCGAGCCTGCCGCCGCCGTCGCCCAGGACTACCTGACGCAGGCGGGCTTCCTGGACTGATCCCTGTGGCGCGCCTTCAGCCGCCCGCCGTCCTGTTCGCCCTGATCGGGCTGGCGGGGCTGGCGCTGCCGCTGGTGCAGTTCAAGCCGAACCGGATCGTCCCGGGCGAGGGGGTCGGTCTTTTGGCGCTGCCCCAGGGTCTTGCCATAACGGGCGCGGTGGCCGTTGTCCTGATCGCCGCCTGCGCCCCGCGCTGGCCTGCCGCGCTGCGGCTGGCGGTCGCGGCGGCGGGGCTGGCCGGGGTGATCCTGTCGCTGGGCGCGGCGGCGGCGCATCTCGTGCCGCCGGGCAACGCCCTGGCCCGTGTCGCCCCTGCCTCGGGCTTCTGGCTGTTGCTGCTGGCCTTCGGGTTGATGGGGACCGATGCGGTGAACCGGCTGAAACCGGGCCTGGCGCTGCGCTGGCAGATGCTGGCGGGCGCGCTGGCGCTGGCGGCGGCGATCCTCGTCTCGGGCGCGCTGGACGGCGTTTCGGTGATGCGCGAATATGCCAGCCGTCGCGACCTGTTCGGGCGCGAGGCGCAGGCCCATCTGGCGCTGGCCTTCGGATCGCTGGGGCTGGCGCTGATCGTCGGCATCCCGGCAGGCATCGCGATCTTCCAGGCGCCACGCCTGCGCGGGCCGGTTCTGGGCGTGCTGAACATCCTGCAGACCATCCCCTCGCTGGCGCTGTTCGGGATCATGATCCCGGTCCTGGGCTGGGTGGCCGCGACGGTGCCGGGCGCGGCGCGGGCGGGCGTGTCGGGCATCGGCGTCTTTCCGGCGCTGGTGGCGCTGTTTCTGTATTCCCTGCTGCCGGTCGTGTCGAACACGCTGGCGGGGCTGTCGGGCGTGCCCGCCGCCACGCGGGACGCGGCCATCGGCCTGGGCATGACGCGGGCGCAGGTGCTGGCGCAGGTGCTGGTGCCGCTGGCGCTGCCGGTGCTGCTGGCCGCGGTGCGGATCGTGCTGGTCCAGAACATCGGCCTTGCGGTGATCGCCGGGCTGATCGGGGGTGGCGGCTTCGGCACCTTCGTCTTTCAGGGGCTGAACCAGACGGCCATGGATCTGGTCCTGCTGGGGGCGTTGCCGACCATCGCGCTGGCCCTGGTCGCCGGGATCGCGCTGGACCTGCTGGTCCAGGGCGCGCGCCGGGTTCCGGCATGATCGAGATCCGCAACCTGACCCGCCTTTACGCCGGGATGCCGGTGGTGGACGATGTCAGCCTGACCGTGGAGCGGGGACAGCTTCTGGTGCTGGTCGGCACCTCGGGGTCGGGCAAGACCACGCTTCTGCGCATGATCAACCGCCTGGTCGAGCCGTCGTCGGGCCGCGTGCTGATCGAGGGCGTGGACACCGCCACCCTGCCCGCCCATCTGCTGCGCCGCCGGATCGGCTATGCCATCCAGGGCCACGGGCTGTTCCCGCACCGCACGGTCGCGCAGAACATCGCCACCGTGCCGCGCCTGCTGGGCTGGCCGCGCGCGCGGATTGCCGCGCGTGTCGAGGAACTGCTGGACCTGTTCCAGATGGACCCGGCGGCGTTCCGCGACCGGATGCCGCACCAGCTGTCCGGCGGCCAGGCGCAGCGCGTGGGCGTGGCCCGCGCCTTGGCCGCCAGGCCCGACCTGCTCTTGATGGACGAACCCTTCGGCGCGCTGGACCCGCTGATCCGCGCCAAGGCGCAGGCCGACCTCAAGGACATCCAGCGCCGCCTTGGCACCACGCTGATCCTGGTGACCCACGACATGGCCGAAGCCGTGGCCCTGGGCGACCGCATCGCCGTCATGGATCACGGCAAGCTGCTGCAGGACGACAGGCCCGCGCGCATCCTGACCGATCCGGCGACGCCCTTCGTGGCCGACCTGATCGGCACGGCGGACCGGGCGCTGCGGCTGCTGTCGCTGATCCCGGTCGGCGCCATCGCGGTCCCGGGCGAGGCCGAAGGCGCGCCCATCGCCCCCGGCGCCACCCTGCGCGACGCCCTGGCCGAATGCCTGTGGAGCGGCCGGTCCGCCCTGCCCGTCGAAGGCGGCGGCGTGGTCACGCTGGACGCCCTGCGCGCGCAGGCCCGCCACCCATGACCGGCCGCATCCTGCTGGCGGGGGCCGGGCTGTTCCTGCTGGGTTTCCTGGTCTCGCCCGCCAGCTTCGCCCCGCTGTTCCAGCCCTTCACCCGCAACAACGCCCCGGCGATCTATGCGCAGACCAGCCTTCTGTCGCTGACCTTGTCGCACCTGGCCATCGTGGCGGTTGCCGTCGCGGCCTCGACCGTCGTCGGACTGGCGCTGGCGATCCTGGTCACGCGGCGCGCGGGGCGAGAGTTCCTGCCGCTCGCCCGCACCGTCACCGCTGTGGGCCAGACCTTTCCGCCCGTCGCGGTGCTGGCGCTGGCGGTGCCGGTCCTGGGCTTCGGCACCGGGCCGACGCTGGTGGCGCTGTTCCTTTATGGCCTGCTGCCCGTCTTCGAGACGGCGCTGGCCGGGCTGACCGGCCAGCCGCCCGCCATCATTGATGCCGCGCGCGGCATGGGCCTGACGCCGGGCCAAAGGCTGTGGCAGATCGACCTGCCGCTGGCCCTGCCCCTGCTGCTGGCGGGGATGCGGCTGACCGCCGTGATCTCGCTGGGAACGGCGACTATCGGATCCACCGTCGCCGCCCGCACCCTGGGCGAGGTCATCATCGCCGGGCTTCTGTCCTCGAACACCGCCTTTGTCCTGCAGGGCGGGTTGGTCGTGGGCATCCTGGCGGTGCTGATCCACCACGGGTTCCAGGGATTGGAGAACGGTGTGAGGCGGCGGATGGGGCTGGAGTGACCTGATTTGGCGAAGGCCATCGCCTTCGCCACGTCACAACATCGCAACCGGAACCGCCGGGCTTCAAAGGCCCGGCCAGCGCCCGCCCCGCCCCCAAGCGGGCGCTTCACGCCCCCCCCTCCTCGGGGCGGGCGCCGGCCTTCCGTGGTCGCAGGGCTTCACCGTCTTTGGTTGCAGCATCGGACAAAGGGCGCGGGAAATGCGATGCATTTCCTGATCCCGCCTTGACAGGTTCCCCTTGACCGCAGGGTCAGATCGCCACCGGCAGCACGTTCCAGATGTCGGTCATGTATCCCCGGATCGTCCGGTCCGAGGAGAAGAACCCCGACCGCGCGATGTTGAGCGCCGCCATCCGGTCCCAGGACGCGCTGTCGCGATAGGCCGTATCGACGCGCCGCTGCGTGGCGAAGTAGTCGTCGAAATCGCTGGCGACCAGGAAGGGATCGTCGTTCCAGGTCCGGTCCAGCAGCGTGTAATAGCTTTCGGCCCGGCCAAAGCGCCCTTCGGCGATCAGGTGCAGCGCGGCACGCAGATCCTCGCTTTTCTCGATGGCGCGGCGGGCATGGCCGGGGGTGGCGGTCTCGGCCGCGGCCCCTTCCGCCGTCAGGCCGAACAGGAAGAAGTTCTCGGTCCCGACCAGCTCGCGGATTTCCACGTTCGCCCCGTCCAGCGTGCCAATGGTCAAGGCGCCGTTCATGGTGAACTTCATGTTGCCGGTGCCCGAGGCCTCTTTCCCCGCGGTGCTGATCTGTTCGGACAGGTCGGCGGCGGGGATCAGATCCTCGGCCATCGAGACGTTGTAGTTCGGCGGATAGGCGATCTGGAGGTATTTCGACGTGACCGGATCGCTGTTGATGGTCGCGGCCACGTCGTTGATCAGGTGGATCACCGATTTCGCCAGCCAGTATGCCGGGGCCGCCTTGCCGCCGAAGATCTTGATGCGCGGCGTCCAGTCGCCATTCGGATCGTCATGGATGCGCTTCCACAGGGCGATGGCTTCCAGGATGTTCAGAAGCTGGCGCTTGTATTCGTGGATGCGCTTGACCTGGATGTCGAAGATCGCGTCCGGGTCGGCCTTGATCCCAAGGTTCGCCAGCACGCCGTTCGACAGCCACACCTTGTTGGCGCGCTTGACCTGGCCAAGCGTCTCGCGGAAGCCCGCGTCCTCGGCATGGGGTTCCAGGCCGCGCAGCTGTTCCAGGTCGGCCGTCCAGCCCTCGCCGATGGTGTCGTCCAGAAGCTGCGCCAGGCCCGGATTGGCCATGCGCAGCCAGCGGCGGGGGGTGACGCCGTTGGTCTGGTTCACGATCCGGTCGGGATGCAGCCTGTGCAGGTCGGCAAAGACCGTGTCCTTGACCAGTTCGGTATGCAGCGCCGAAACGCCGTTCACCTTGCCCGCCATGATGAAGGCCAGCTCGCCCATGTGCACCTGGTCGTGCCGGACGATGCCGACATGGGGGGGACGGTGGCTGGTCGCGCGGTGATGATCGTCGATCATCTGGATGATCTGCATGTGGCGGGGCAGCACGCCGCCCAGAAGCCAGGTGGACCACCGCTCCAGCGCCTCGGGCATCAGGGTGTGGTTGGTATAGTTCAGCGTGCGCTGCGCCAGGTCATGCGCCCCCTCGAAGGACAGGCCGTGGTCGTCCATCAGCAGGCGGATCAGTTCCGGCCCGGCGATCGCGGGATGGGTGTCGTTGAGCTGCATCGCCACCTTGTCGGGCAGCAGCTGCAGGTCGCCATGTTCCTGCAGGAAGCGCCGCAGGATGTCCTGCAGGGACGCCGCCGTCAGGAAATATTCCTGCTTCAGCCGCAACTCCTTGCCCGCGTCCGTCGTGTCGTCGGGGTAAAGCACGCGCGACAGGGTGCGGGCCAGGGCCTCGGGTTCCGCCGCCGCCGTGTGGTCGCCCGCGTTGAAGCGGTGCAGGTCCAGCAGCGTCGTCGGATGCGCCCCCCACAGGCGCAGGGTGTTGGCCCAGTGGCCGCCCCAGCCGACGACCGGCGTGTCATAGGCGCGCGCGATCACGCTTTCGCCGGGATGCCAGACGGCCCGGCCATCGACGGTTTCGACATGCCCCTTGAAGCCCACCTCGTAGCTGTAGTCGAGCTTGACGAATTCCCAGGGGTGGGGCTGGTTCAGCCAGTCCTCGGGCGTCTCGACCTGCTGGCCGCCCTCGAACCGCTGGCGGAACAACCCGTGTTCATAGCGGATGCCATAGCCGAAGGCCGGGCATTGCAGCGACGACAGCGATTCCATGAAGCAGGCCGCCAGCCGCCCCAGGCCGCCGTTGCCGAGCGCGGCGTCGGGTTCGTTGTCCAGGATTTCCTGCCGGTCGAGACCCAGCATCCGCAGCGCCTCCTCCATGGGCCTTTCCAGCCGCAGGTTGATGATCGCGTCATCCAGGATCCGCCCGATCAGGAATTCCATCGACAGATAGCAGACGCGCTTGGCCCCCTGGTCGCGCGCGGCGCGGAAGGCATCGACCCAGGTTCCCGCGATCAGGTCGCGCACCGCATAGCTGACGGCCAGCCGCCAGTCGAAGGTCGTGGCGAATTCCGCCCCGCGCCCCTGGCTGTGGGTCAGGTGGTGGAGGATCTGGTCGCGCAGGGCCAATGCCGTCGGAGGAGTTTTCAACATCAAGCCTCGCAGGGGCGGAAAAAAGGGGGACATTCGGGCGATGGCGCCGGGGCGATGCCGCCGCCGGGCCGGTTTTTGTTGCCAGCTTTCGGGGCGGTTGAAAAGGCCTTGCCTGATTCCCTGCCGCCGCGTCTTGCGGCTGCCTGCCTGGCGGATGCCCTGCCCCTTCCGAAAGCCTGCAAGTCAGGCATCCGCTGCCGGCCCGCACAGCACGAAGGCCACGACGCTTTCCGCCGCGATCGGCTCGGCCGCGCCGGCCGGCCGGTCCGGGATGTCGTCCCGCGCGCTGTCCAGCCGCCTTTGCCAATGGCCGCCCCCCGGGGGGTCGGGCAGACGCACGGTCGCGTCGGGACTGTTGTTCAGGACCAGGAAGACCGCGCCCGGCAGCGCCGCATAGGCGGGCGTCCCCGAGGCCATGCGCAGTTCCGCCGCCAGCAGCCGCGCATGGGGGTCGGACCAGTCGGCCAGCGTCATCGGCTGGCCGTCGGCGCGCCGCCAGAACAGGTCGGCCAGCCCGTCCTGTTCGCGCGGCTGGCTGTGCAGGAAACGGCGCTGGCGCAGGATCGGCTGGGCCTTGCGGAAGGCGATCACCCGGCGGCAGAAATCCAGAAAGGCCGGGTCCGCCCCGTCCCAATCCACCCAGCCGACGGGATTGTCCTGGCAATAGGCGTTGTTGTTGCCCCCCTGCGAATTGCCAAGCTCGTCGCCCGCCAGGATCATCGGGGTGCCCTGGCTCAGCAGCAGCGTGGCCATCAGGTTGCGGCGGCGGCGGTCGCGGCGGGCGCGGATGGCGGGGTCGTCGGTCGGGCCTTCGACGCCCATGTTGCCCGACAGGTTGTGGCCGTGGCCGTCGCGGTTCCCCTCGCCATTGGCCTCGTTATGCTTGGCGGCGTAGCTGACGGTATCCATCAGGGTGAAGCCGTCATGGGCGGCGATGAAGTTGACGGATGACGTGGCCGCCCGCCCGTCATGGTCGAACCGCGCCGCCGATCCCGCGATGCGCTTGGCCAGGGTGCCGATCTGCCCGCCATCCCCGCGCCAGAAGGCCCGCACCCCGTCGCGGAAGCGGTCGTTCCATTCGCAGAAGGGCGCAGGGTATGCGCCCAGTTGATAGCCCCCCTCGCCCAGATCCCAGGGTTCCGCGATCAGCTTGACGCGGTTCAGGACCGGATCCTGCCGCACCGCGCGGAAGAACGGCCCGTCGGGATCGAAGACGCCGCGCGTGCGGCCCAGGACCGAACACAGATCGAAGCGGAAGCCGTCCACATGCATCGCCTCGACCCAGTATCGCAGCGAATCCATCACCAGCCGCAGCGCGAAGGGGTTGTCGAGATCCAGGACATTGCCGGTGCCCGCATCGTTGACGTAGAAGCGCCGGTCGTCCTTCAGCCGGTAATAGGCGGCGTTGTCGATGCCCCGGAAACACAGCGTCGGGCCAAGCTCGTCCCCCTCGGCGGTGTGGTTATAGACCACGTCCAGGATCACCTCGATCCCGGCCTGGTGAAAGCGCGCGACCATCTGCTGGAACTCGGCGATGTCGCCCGCCTGCATGTAGCGCGGATCGGGCGCGAAGAAGCCATAGGACATGTAGCCCCAGTAGTTCGTCAGCCCCCGGGCGGCGAGGGCGCGGTCGTCGGCAAAGGCATGGACGGGCAGCAGCTCGATGGCCGTGACGCCCAGGGCGGTCAGGTGGTCCAGGATCGGGTCCGAGGACAAGGCCAGGAAGGTGCCGGGATGGGGCACCCCGGGGTGCAGCATGGTCAGGCCCTTCACATGCGCCTCGTAGATCACCGTATCCGTCAGGGGGGTGCGCGGCGGGCGATCCTCGCCCCAGCTGAAGGCCGGGTCCACCACCACGCAGCGCGGCATGTGGGCGGCGCTGTCGCGACGGTCGAAGGACAGGTCCGCGTCCGCGTGGCCCGCGCGGTATCCCATCAGCGCGTCGTGGATGCGCGGGGGACCTGTCAGGCGCCGGGCATAGGGGTCGATCAGCAGCTTGTTGGGGTTGAAGCGGTGCCCGTCCCGGGGGCGATAAGGGCCGTGGACGCGGTATCCGTATCGCTGCCCCGGGACCAGCCCGGCGATGTATCCGTGCCAGATGTGCCCCTCGCGTTCCGGCAGGGGGATGCGCGTTTCGCGGTGCCGGTCGTCGAACAGGCACAGCTCCACCCGCTCGGCGTGTTGCGAGAAGATGGCGAAGTTGACCCCGCCCCCGTCGAAGGATGCGCCCAACGGGAAGGGATGCCCCGCCGTGATCGGGTGGGACATCAAGCCGCCGTCAGCCTTGCGTAAAGCGCGGCATAGGCGCGGGCCGACTGGTCCCAGCCGACGGGTTGCGCCATCGCGTTCCGCTGAAGCCGGGACCAGGTGTCGCGGTCCCGGTAAAGATGGCACAGCCGCGTCAGCGCGCCCTGCAACGCCCCCACGGTCACGGGCGAGAACTGAAGCCCCGTCGCGACCCCTTGTGCCAATGCCGCGGGGGACGCGTTGATGACGGTATCGGCCAGCCCCCCGGTCAGCGCGACGACCGGCACCGTGCCATAGCGCAGCCCGTACATCTGCGTCAGCCCGCACGGCTCGAACCGCGAGGGGACCAGGATGGCGTCGCCCCCGGCGATCAGCCGGTGCGACAGCGCCTCGTCATAGCCGATGCGGACGGCGACCTGGGGGTTCCGTTCGCCCAGGGTGCGGAAGGCGTGCTCCAGCCCGGCATCCCCCGATCCCAGCACCGCCAGTTGCCCGCCATGGTCCAGCAGCGCGGGCAGCGCGTCCAGCACCAGGTCGAGACCCTTCTGGTGGCTCATCCGGGACACGATCACGCAGAGCGGACCCTCTGCATCCGGTAGGCCCATCTCGGCCCGCAGGGCGGCAGTGTTCGCGGCCTTGCCTTCGGGGCTGTCATAGGGCCGGATCGCCGGGTCGGCGGCGGGGTTCCAGGCGTCAAGGTCGATGCCGTTCAGGATGCCGGTCAGCGATTCGCGCCGGCGCCGCATCACCCCGTCCAGGCCCATGCCATATTCGGGCGTCATCAGTTCGGCGGCATAGGTGGGCGACACGGTGGTCAGCGCGTCCGCGCCCATCAGCCCGGATTTCAGCGCCGAGATGCCGCCATAGAACTCATACCCCTCCATGTGGAAATGCCAGGGATCAAGACGCAGCGACCCGATCCGGCCGGGATCGGTGGACCCCGTGAAGGCGATGTTGTGGATGGTCAGCACCGTGGCGGGACCCCCGCCCATCTGGCGCAGGTACTGGGGCACGAAACCCGCCTGCCAGTCGTGCCCGTGCAGCACCTGCGGATGCCAGCCAAGCGCGCCATGCACCCCCACATGCGCGCCGACCCAGGACAGGGCGGCAAAGCGTTCGGGATTGTCCGGCCAGTCGCGCCCGTCAGGGGCCATGTAGGGGTTGCCCGGGCGGGCGAACAGATGGGGCGCGTCGATCGCCAGCAGGTCCAGCCCCGCCGCCCGGCCGGCCACAAGCCGCGCGGGCGCGCCGAACAGGTCGTGGAAATAGAAGACCTCGGTCACGTCCCGCAGGGCGTCCATCACGGCGGGATAGCCGGGCAGCAGGGTCCGCATCCCCACCCCCTCGGCCCGCAAGGCGGCGGGCAAGGCGCCCGCCACGTCCGCCAGCCCGCCCGTCTTGACCAGCGGCGCGCATTCCGAGGCGATCGACAGCACCCGCATCACAGGCTTGCCGCCCGCCTGTCCAGCATGTCCTGGGTGATCAAGGTGATGCCTCCTTCGCTGACACGGAACCACCTGGCGTCTTGCTGCGGATCCTCGCCCACCACAAGCCCTTCGGGGATGACCACGCCCCGGTCGATCACGGCCCGCGTCAGCCGGGCACGGCGCTGGACCGTGACATAGGGCAGCGCGACGACATGATCCAGCGCGGCATAGCTGTTGGTGTGGACCTGCGTGAACAGCAGCGAATTGCGGATCTCGGTCCCCGAGATGATGCAGCCGCCCGACACCATCGAGGATATGGCGATCCCGCGCCGGTCCTTTTCGTCATGGATGAACTTGGCGGGCGGCGTCGCCTCGGAATAGGTCCAGATCGGCCATTCGCGGTCCCACAGGTTCAGTTCGGGCGTGAAGTCGGTCAGGTCGATATTGGCCTTCCAGAAGGCGTCCACCGTGCCCACGTCCTTCCAGTATGCGGGCGCGCCGGGATCGCGGACGCAGGACACGTCGAAGCGGTGCGCCATGGCCCTGCCGTTCCGGACGATGTCGGGGATCAGGTCATGGCCGAAATCGTGGCTGGAGTTCGGATCCTCGGAATCCTTCAGCAGCAGGTCGCGCAGGAAGGGCCAGCTGAAGACATAGATCCCCATGGACGCCAGCGCGCTGTCGGGATCGTCGGGCATCCCCGGCGGATCGGCGGGCTTTTCCAGGAAGGACGTGATGCGCCCGGTATCGTCCACCGCCATCACGCCGAAGGCCACGGCATCCATCCGGGGCACGGTCAGGCAGCCGATGGTGACATCTGCGCGGCTTTCGCAATGCTCGCGCAGCATGATCTCGTAATCCATCTTGTAGATGTGGTCGCCCGCCAGGATGACGATGTAGTCCACGTCATAGCTGTCCACGATGTCGATGTTCTGCGCCACCGCGTCGGCCGTGCCGCGATACCACATGGATTCGTCATACCGCTGGCTGGCGGGCAGGATGTCCATGAATTCGTTGCGTTCCGCGCGAAAGAAGTTCCAGCCGCGCTGGACGTGGCGGATCAGGCTGTGGGCCTTGTATTGGGTGGCCACCGCGATCTTGCGGATGCCGGAATTCATCGCGTTCGACAACGCGAAGTCGATGATGCGGGTCTTGCCGCCGAAATAGACCGCCGGTTTCACGCGGCGGTCGGTCAGTTCCTTCAATCGGCTGCCGCGCCCCCCGGCCAGAACAAAGGCCATCGCGCGCCGGGTCAGTCTCAGTTCGCTCATTAACCATCCTCCCCTTCACCATCCTTGCCCGCCACCAGGATCACGGCCGACAAGGGCGGCAGCGTGATCCCCATCGAGGCGGGCTGACCGTCCTGCGGCTTGTCCCGGGCCATGACCCCGCCCAGGTTGCCCATGCCGCTGCTGCCATAGACCTGCGCATCGGTGTTGATCGCCTCGCGCCAGGGACCCGCCTGCGGCACGCCGATGCGGAAGCCGGGACGCGGGACGGGCGTGAGGGTGCAGGCGACAACGACCGGCGGATCGCCCGCATCGCCGCGCCGGATCCAGGCGAATGCCGATTGCGCGGGGTCGGTGGCGATCCACCGGAACCCGTCGGGTTCGGCATCCTTGCGGCAAAGATGGTTCAGGTCGCGCACCAGCGCCTGCACGCCCTTGTGCAGCGGCTTGTCAGAGGCGTCCCACATGAAACCGTAGAAGGCACAGGCGGTCAGCCAGCCTTCGTGCGGGCCAAGGATGTCGAACGGGCGGTCGCAGCGCCCGCCGGCCAGGGCGGCGATGTCGTCATGCGTCAGCCGTGACAGGTCAGGCACTTGTCCCATGAAAGCCACTCTACCCCGCCTGCGATCGGGGGCAATCCGTTCGTGATGCCGAAACCGCCTTTCTGTCGCGCCGTTGGTCGTGTTCAATCCCCCCGGACACAACCCGACAGGAGAGCCGGATGACGGAATGGTGGCGCGACGCGGTGATCTATCAGATCTATCCCCGCAGCTTTCAGGACAGCGATGGCGACGGCATCGGCGACCTGCCCGGCATCACCCGGCGGCTGGATCATGTCGCATCCCTGGGGGTGGACGCGATCTGGCTGTCGCCCATCTTCACCTCGCCCATGAAGGACATGGGCTATGATGTCAGCAACTATTGCGACATCGACCCGCTGTTCGGCACGCTTTCCGATTTCGACGCCATGGTGGCCCGCGCGCATGACCTGGGCCTGAAGGTCATCATCGACCAGGTTCTCAGCCATTCCAGCGACCGCCACCCGTGGTTCGCCGAAAGCCGCGCCAGCCGCGACAACGACCGCGCCGACTGGTATGTCTGGGCCGATCCGAACCCCGACGGCACGCCGCCCAACAACTGGCCTTCCGTCTTCGGCGGCCCGGCCTGGGAATGGGAGCCGCGGCGCCGCCAGTATTACCTGCACAACTTCCTGATCGAGCAGCCCGACCTGAACCTGTGGAACCGCGACGTTCAGGACGCGCTTCTGGACACCATGCGCTTCTGGCTGGACCGGGGCGTGGACGGGTTCCGGCTGGACACGGTCAACTTCTATTTCCACGACGCCCGGTTGCGCGACAACCCGCCCAACCCCGACAGCGCCGCGCCCGACACCTACAACATGCAGCGCCACGTTTATTCCAAGAACCGGCCGGAAAACATCGCCTTCCTCAGGCGGATGCGGAAACTCACCGACGCATACGACGCCCGCATGATGGTGGGCGAGGTCGGCGAAAGCGGCGACACGGCGATCCGCATCATGGCCGAATACACCGCGGGCAGCGACCGCCTGCACATGTGCTACAGCTTCGAGATGCTGAGCCACGCCTTCACTGCCCGCCACTTCCGCCACACGATCGAGGGCGTCCACCAGGACGCGCCCGACGCCCATGCCTGCTGGTCATTCTCCAACCACGACGTGTTCCGCCATGTCACCCGCTGGCTGCCTTACGCGGAATCGCCCGAGGCTCTCGCCCGGCAGGCGGCGGCGATGCTGTTGTCCTTCCCCGGCACCATCTGCCTCTACCAGGGCGAGGAACTGGGCCAGACCGAGACCGAACTGACCTATGACGAACTGACCGACCCCCCGGCCCTGCGCTTCTGGCCCGAGGTCAAGGGCCGCGACGGCTGCCGCACGCCGATGGTCTGGGACGACAGCGAAAACGCCGGCTTCACCACGGCCAAACCCTGGCTGCCGGTCAAGGAACCGCAGGCCGCGCGCCATGCGGCGGGCCAGCAGGGCGACAACGACAGCGTGCTGTCGGCCTATCGCGCGACCATCGCCTTTCGCAAGGCGCAGATGCCGCTGCGGAGGGGCCAAACCTCGTTCCTGGACCTGCCGGAACCGATCCTGGCCTTTTACCGGGGCGCCGAGGGGCAGGCGCTGACCTGCGTCTTCAACCTGTCCACCGCGCCCGAGACCCTGACCCTGGCCGAGGATGCGGCGCTGGTCGGGCCGTCCCGCGCCACGCTGTCGGGAAGGGTTCTGGACCTGCCGCCGAACGGCTTTGCCTGGCTGGACCGGGCGGTCCGGCTGTCGGCCTGAGGTCAATCCGGCCTGCGCCTGACGAACAGCGCGAAGGCCAGATAAAGACCGGCAGCCCCCGACAGAAGCGCCCAGAAGGGGCTGCCGGTATAAAGCTCGACCCCCGCCCAGGCCAGGGGCACCACCACGCACAGGATCCGCACCCACAGGGGACGGAAGAACGGCGCATTCGGATCAACCAGCATCTGTTTACGGCTCCTGCTTTGGACTGCAAATATCCCACGGGGGTCCGGGGGTGTGAAACCCCCGGCCTTGCCACCCTCACAACCCCTCCAGCCACGGCGGCGCGCCCGCAAAGGCCCCCGCCACATGGTCGATGAAGGCGCGCGTCTTGCGCGGCATCGGCCGGACCGGCGGCCAGACCACGCTGACGGGCAGGGGCCGCTGCGGCAGATGGGGCAAAAGCCGCACCAGCCGCCCGTCGCGCAGCGCATCGTGGACGATGAACATCGGCAACAGCGCCAGCCCGAGGCCCCCTACCGCCATGTCGCGGATCGCGTCGCCGTTGTTCGCGGTGATCCGCCCTAGCAGCGGAGGCGTCACGTCGGCAAAGGGCCACAGGTCGCCCATCCGGGCGTTCAGATAGCCGATGGCGCGGTGCCGGGCCAGGTCGGCGGGCGCCTCGATGGGGCCATGCACCGCCAGGTAATCGGGGCTGGCGACCAGCACGCGCGGATCCTCGCACAGCCTGCGGGCCATCAGGCTGCTGTCCTTCAGATCGCCGATGCGCAGGCCCACGTCGAAGCCCGCCCGGCCCAGGTCGGCCAGCTGGTCGTCGTAATCCAGCACGATCTCCAGCCCCGGATGGGCGCGGGCGAAACCGGCGATCACGGGGCCAAGATGGCGGATGCCGAAGCTCATAGGCGCGGCGATGGCCAGGCGGCCGCGCAGATCGGCCTGCCCGCCGACGCTTTCGGTCGCGGCGATCAGTTCGGCCAGGGCCGGGCGCAGGCGGTCGGCCAGGGCCAAGGCGCTGTCGGTCGGTGCGATGCGGCCCGCGTGTCGGGTGAACAGCGCCACGCCAAGCGCTGCCTCGAAATCGCTGATGCGCTTGCTGACCACGGATTTCGACAGATCGGCCCGCGCCGCAGCGCCCGAGATGCTGCCCGCGTCCAGCACCGCCAGGAACGTGCGAATGTCGCTGATCGACCAGTTCATCGGGGCACCATAGCCGGGACATGGGCGTTCGCAAGAACCGAACGCCGCATTGCCCATCAGGCGGCTGTCCCGAACGGCCCGCCCGGGCCATATTGGTTCCGACGCAACAAGAGGCGCACCCATGCAACTGACCGGCATCCACCACCTGACCGCGATCACGGCGAATGCGGCAGGCAACAACCGCTTCTATACCGACACGCTCGGCCTGCGCCGGGTCAAGAAGACGGTGAACCAGGACGACACTTCGGCCTATCACCTGTTCTTCGCCGATGGCGCGGGCACGCCCGGCACGGACATCACCTTCTTCGACTGGCCCGCCCCTCGCGAACGGCGCGGCACCCGCTCGATCAGCCGCACCGGGCTGCGGGTGGCGGAAGACAGCCTCGACTGGTGGGCCGCGCGCCTGTCCGGCCGGGGCGTATCCACCGGCACCGTCACGACACTGGACGGCCGCGCCAGCCTGGACCTGGAAGACCCCGAAGGCCAGCGCCTGCGCCTGGTCGCCGCCCCCGACCCGGCGGGCCAGCCCTGGGACCAAAGCCCCGTCCCGGCGCAGCACCAGATCCAGGGCCTTGGCCCCATCACCATCTCGGTCCCCGACCTGGCCCCGACCGAGGCCGTGCTGACGCAGGTGATGAACATGACCCGAGTCCGCGATTATGCCAGCCCGGACGGGCAGGGCACGGTCCATGTCTTCCAGATGGGCGACGGTGGCGCGGCCGCCGAACTGCATGTCGCGGTCCAGCCCGGCCTGCCCGTGGCGAGCCAGGGCGCGGGCGGCGTCCATCACGTCGCCTTCCGCGTGCCCGACCCGGATGCGCTGACCGAATGGACCGCCCGCGTCCGGGGCTTCCGCGTGCCGAACTCGGGCGAGGTGGAACGGTATTACTTCCGCTCGCTCTACTTCCGCGAACCGGGCGGCAACCTGTTCGAGCTGGCGACCGACGGCCCGGGCTTCGACGTGGACGAGCCGCGCGACAGCATGGGCCAGGGCCTGTCCCTGCCCCCCTTCCTGGAGGGCCGCCGCGCCGCCATCGAGGCCGGGCTGAAACCGCTGGACTGAACCCCTGCGCCAGGGGCACCCTGCCCCGGCCTTGCCACAGGAGACACGCATGACCACCATCCTCGGCCTGTCGGGCAGCCTGCGCCGCGCCTCGATCAACACGGGCCTTCTGCGCGCCGCGCGGGATCTGGCGCCCGAAGGCGTGCGGATCGTCATCGGCGACATTTCCGCCGTGCCGCTCTATGACGGCGACGAGGAAGCCGCCCATGGCACGCCCCCTGCGGTCGCCGCCCTGAACCGGCAACTGGCCGAGGCCGACGGGCTGCTGCTGGCGACGCCGGAATACAACAACGGCATCCCGGGCGTCTTCAAGAACGTCATCGACTGGATGTCGCGGGGCGAGGGGCTGGCGCTTTTCGTGAACAAGCCAGTGGCCGTGATCGGCGCATCGCCCGGCGGCTTCGGGACCACGCAGGCGCAGACGCATTGGTGGCCCGTGCTGCGCACCCTGCGCACGCGCCCCTGGTGGGATGGCCGGCTGATGGTGTCGCGCGCGGGCGGGCTGTTCGACGCGGACGGCACCCTGACCGACGACAAGACCCGCGGGCAGCTTGCCGAGTTCGTGGCGGGCTTTGCCGCCACATTGCGAAAGGACCAGCCATGACCCCCGCCATCGACCATGTCGCCCTGACCGTACGCGACCTGCCCGGCATGACGGGCTTTTACCGCGACGCGCTTGGCCTGGCCCCGCTGGGCGGCGACGGCGAAACCGCGCGGCTTGGCGCGGGCGACCGGACGCTGCTGGAACTGCGCCGCGATCCTGCCGCCCGGCCCCGCGATCCCCGCGGGGCGGGGCTGTTCCATACCGCCTTCCTTTTGCCCGGCCGCGCGGCGCTGGCCCGCTGGCTGCGCCACGCCGCCGACAGCGGGATCCGCCTGTCGGGGGCCAGCGACCACGGCGTCAGCGAGGCGATCTATCTGGACGACCCCGAAGGCAACGGCATCGAGATCTATCGCGACCGCCCCGAATCGGACTGGACCCGCGACGGCGACCGCATCGCCATGTTCACCCGCCGCCTGGATCTGGACGACCTGCTGTCCGCCGCGGACGGTCCCTGGACCGGCGCGCCCGAGGGCAGCACGGTCGGCCATGTCCACCTGCAAGTGGGCGACCTGGACCGGGCGCACGGCTTCTTCGCGGGCGACCTGGCGCTGATGCGGACCTTCGACGGGCATGGCGGGGCGTGGTATGGCTGGAACGGCTATCATCACCATCTGGCCGGGAATACCTGGAACAGCCAGGGCGCGGGGATGCGCGAGGCGGGGATGGCGGGATTGGCCGAGATCGTGATCGGGGATCCCGGCCGTGCGGGCCAGGCGATCAGCGATCCATGGGGCACGCGGTTCCGGTTTGTGTAGGGTGGGGTTTCACCCCACCATGCGCCGGTAAACGGTGGGGTGAAACCCCACCCTACACCCGAGGACCGTGGCAAAGAACCCGTAGGGTGCGTGCTTGCACGCACCGATGCCGCCGGAAAAAGGTGCGTGCAAGCACGCACCCTACGTCGTGAACACGTCCTCCCATTCCGGGTGCTTCGCATAGCGCCCCGCGACATAGGAACACAGCGGCACGATCCGAAAGCCCTCCTTGCGGGCATCCGCCACCATCGCCTCGACCAGGGCGCCTGCCGCACCCGTGCCGCGCAGCGCCTCGGGCGCGCCGGTGTGATCGGCGCTGATGCGGCCCTCGCCGTGGCGGGTGAAGGTCAGTTCGGCCTCGGCCTCGATGCCCGCGATGCGGGCGACATAGCGGCCGTGACGGGCGTCGGTGTCTTCCCGGGTGATGGTCAGGTCAGGCATTCGTCACCTCTTTCATCCATGCCGCGGCGGCGGTTAGGTCGTCGGCCACGATGTCGTGCCCGGCCTGCACGACGCGGGCATCCAGGGCCGCACCCCGGGCGGCCAGCCACTCGTTCAGGCGCGGCGCGTGGGGACCATAGGGATCGCGCGCCCCGGTCAGGGTCAGCACCGACACGCCCGCAAGGTCGGCCTGCGGCAGATCCTCCAGCGCGGCCATCGACCGCATCAGGATCGCCCGCCGGATCAGCCCGGGATGCAGGCCCATCACGGCGGCGGCGAAGTTCGCGCCGTTGGAATAGCCCATCACCGTGATCCGCGCGGGATCGAGGTCATAGGCCGCCAGCGCGCCGGTCCAGAAGGCGGCGAAGGCCTCGGCCTCGGCCCGGATGTCGGCCTGGTCGAAGCTGGTCATCGCCGTGCGGCGGAAAAAGCGCGGGATGCCTTCCTCGGTCGAACGGCCGCGCACGCCCAGCAGCGTGGCATGGGGCGCGATGCGATGGGCCAGCGGCATCAGGTCGGTCTCGTTCCCGCCCGATCCGTGCAGCAGCACCATGGCGGATCCGTCGGGATGATCGGGCTGGCGAAGCCGGTGAACGAAGGGCAGCTCTCTCATCCGTGTCCTTTCCTCGCCCGGCCGGGCGAATTGCGGCAAGCGCAGCCGCAGGTCGCCGTTGTCCGCGACATGCGGGGGAATCATCAGGGTCCGGCCCAGACTATCCGCATCCTCGTCCACCGCCATGCCCGGACCGTCGGTCGCAAGCTCGACCAGCGCATCCCCCGGCTCGCGGACGTAAAGCGAGGCGAAATAAAGCCGGTCATGCACCGTCACCGCGCCCGCGTTGCGCGTTTTCAAGGCATCGTGGTGATCCTGCAAGGCCGTCCGGTCGGGCACCCGCAGGGCGACGTGGTCGATGATGCCGGTGCCGGGAATGCCCGCGACGAAGCCCGAGGCGTCGCGAATGTCGATGGCGTCGGTGTCCGACAGAAGCCGCGCCAGCCCGCCCTCGGACGGGCCGGGCCGATAGCCGAAGGGGCGCAGGAAGGCGGCGGTCCGTTCGGGGACGGCGGACCAGATCGTCACCGCGCGGATCCGGGCGGGCGCGGCGGGCCAGCCGGTGTCCGGCGCATCCGTGCCCACCAGCTTGACGATGATGCCGTCGGGATCCTTCAGGCGCAGCACGGGTTCGCCGAACTCTCGGGTCGGGCCTTCGACCGCCAAGCCCCGCTGCATGGCGCGGGTCAGCCAGTCGCCGATCCGGGCGCGGGGGATCGCCAGGGCGATTTCCGCCACCTGACCGTGCCCCACGCGGCCCGCCGCGCCGTCCTGCCAGACCAGGAAGCTGATCAGCGTGCCGGGGCTGCCCACGGGATCGCCATAGAACAGGTGCAACTGCGCGGCATCCTCGAATCCCGCCGTCTGCTTGACCAGGGACAGGCCCAGGAAGCCCATCCAGAAATCGACATTCGCCTGCACGTCGCGGGTGATCGCCGTCACGTGATGGATTCCGCCCGTCATCGCGCACCTCTGGCCCAGGAACATCCGCGCCGAAGATGCGGTTCCGCCGTGCAGGACACCATCCGCCCCGGCGGAAACCCGGCGTTCGGCCCGGACGAACGCTTCGACGCTTGGCGGTTCGTGCCCGTCGGACCTATCTTGGGGGCAGTCCAAGGAGGACCCGTCATGAGCTGGAACCCCGCCCTGACCCCCGGCTGCCCCGACGCCATCGGCCCCGACGCCATCGAGACGCTGATCATCCCCCGCGCCCGCGACATCGGCGGGTTCGAGGTCCGCCGCGCCCTGCCCGCGCCGAAACGCCAGATGGTCGGACCCTTCATCTTCTTCGACCAGGTGGGACCGGCGGAATTCCTGACCGGCCGGGGCATCGACGTGCGCCCCCACCCTCATATCGGGCTTGGCACCGTCACGTACCTGTATCGCGGCGACTTCCATCACCGCGACAGCATCGGCAGCGACCAGGTGATCACGCCGGGCGCGCTGAACTGGATGGTGGCGGGCCGGGGCGTCACCCATTCCGAACGCACGGCGGGGCGGGACGGGCCGCACGGGTTGTTCGGCATCCAGACCTGGATCGCCCTGCCGGAACGCCACGAGGACATGGAACCCGTCTTCGAACATCACGGGCGCGACGCCCTGCCGGTGATCCGCGATGCGGGCATCCAGGCGCGGCTGATCCTGGGCCGCGCCTATGGCGAGACCGCGCCCGCGACGATGTATTCCGACACCTTCTACCTGGACGTGGCGCTGGACCCCCGCGCCCGCTTTCCCCTGCCCGACGACCACGAGGATCGCGGCCTTTACGTCACCGAAGGCTCGGTCCGCATCGCCGGGCAGGAGTTCGAGGCCGGGCGGATGATGGTCTTTCGTCCCGGGGACGCGATCACCGTGCAGGCGGGCGACCGGGGCGCCCGGCTGATGGCGCTTGGCGGGGAAACGCTGGACGGGCCGCGCCATATCTGGTGGAATTTCGTGGCCTCCTCGCGCGAGCGGATCGAGGAGGCAAAGCGCCAATGGCGCGCGGAACGCTGGGGCCAGGGCCTGTTCGACCTGCCGCCCACCGACCGGGCCGAGCATATCCCCTTGCCGGAAAGGAGCTGACGCATGACGATCAGGACTGCCCAGGACGTGCTGGATTTCTGGTTTTCCCCCGACATGGAACCCCACTGGTTCGCCAAGTCGGACGCCATCGACGCCCGCATCCGCGAGGGCTTCGCCGAGACCTATCAGGCCGCGCATCGCCGCCAACTGGACGGTTGGGCCGCAACGCCCGATGGCGCGCTGGCCCTGGCGATCGTGCTGGACCAGGTCCCGCGCAACATCTTTCGCGGCACGCCCCGCGCCTTCGAATCGGACGACCTTGCGCTGGACCATGCCCGCGCCGCCGTGGACGCGGGCTTCGACAGCCAGGTCGATCCGAAGCGGCGGGTGTTTTTCTACCTGCCCTTCGAACACAGCGAGGATCTGCCCGACCAGACCCGCTCGGTCGAGCTGTTCGAGACCCTGGGCGATCCGGGCTATCTGGACTATGCCGTCCGGCACCGCGACATCATCGAGAAATTCGGCCGCTTTCCGCATCGCAACGCGATCCTGGACCGCCCGAACACCCCGGACGAGGACGAGTTCCTGAAGACGCACAAGGGGTTTTGACGGGCAACTGAGTTTGCTGCAGGCAAAGACCACGATCCAGGGCGGGACAAGGAAATGCACTGCATTTCCCCCGCCCTTCGTGTGACGGCGCAATCAGAGATGGTGCAGCCCCGCGACCACATAAGGCCAGCGCCCGACCCGAGGGGGGCGTGAAGCGCCCGCCTGGGGGCGGGCGGGCGCTGGCCGGGCCTTTGAGGCCCGGCGGTTCCGGTGGATATGTTCCGCTGTGGCGAAGGCGATGGCCTTCGCCAGACTTCCGTCCTATCCCGCCCGGCCGATCGTCTGGATCGCGGTGAACCCCTCGAACCGGGGACCGCCCTCGTACAGCTTCTTCGTCTCGCCCGCGCGGGCATGGGCGTCGCGGAACTGCTGGCTGCGGGTCCAGCCGCGGAAATGATCCTCGGATTTCCACACCGTGTGCGAGGCGTAAAGGCGCCGCCCGTCCTCCTCGGGACCCTTCAGCATGTGGAATTCGACAAAGCCCGGCAGCTCGTCCAGCTTGCTGTCGCGCGACAGCCACAGGGCCTCGAAGGCCTCGGCGTTCTCGACGGGCACGGTGAAGCGGTTCATGGCGATGAACATGGGCGTCCTTTCTGATGACCTTGCAGGCATCATCCCGCCGCTTGGCCGCGGGCGACAGCCCTGTCACGCGCTTGTGAGCCGCCGGGACCGCTGCGGCTTTGGGCGCATGGCGGATCCGCGCTAGCCTTTCCCTGTCACGCCAAGGGGGACATCATGCGCCTTGCGATCCTTGCCGCCCTGTGTCTCGCCGCGCCCCTGGCCGTCCAGGCGCAAGAGCGGCGGCCCAGCCATTGCATCGCCATCGCCGGCGGGCCGGAGCGGGTCCGGCAGGCCGCCTGGTCGGACCCGGTGCCGGAACGGTCGGTCCGGCTGTCCTATCTGGGCCATTCGATGTTCCTGATCCAGACCGAAGGGGGCCTGGACATCGTCACCGATTATAACGGCGCCCTGCCCGCCGGCGCGCCCGCCCCGGACGTGGTGACGATGAACCACGCCCATTCCTCGCACTGGACCGACGCGGTCGAGGGCGTTCCCCATGTGCTGCGCGGCTGGTCCGACCGGTTCGGCATCGCCGCCGATCATTACCTGACGCTGGGCGACGTGCTGATCCGCAACGTGCCGACCGACATCCGGTCCTGGGGCACGGTCGAGGAAAACGGCAATTCCATCTTCGTCTTCGAGGCCGGGGGCCTGTGCATCGGCCACCTGGGCCATCTGCACCACGAGCCGACCGATCAGCAATACGCGACCCTGGGCCGGGTGGACGTGCTGCTGGTGCCGGTGGATGGCAGCTACACGATGGAGCAGGCGGCGATGATGCGGGTGGTCAGCCGGCTGAACAGTTCCGTGGTGATCCCCATGCACTGGTTCGGCCCGGCGCGGCTGGAGGCCTTCCTGACCGGCATGTCCGGGCAGTTCGACATCCGGCGGCCGGGGGGCAGCGAATACCTGGCGTCCTTGCGCGGGCTGCCCGACCGGCCCACGGTGGTGGTGCTGGAACCCGTGTCCTACGGGCGAAGCCTGCCTTGACGGGAACGGGCGGGCCGAACAGTCTGCGCGCCTGATCCCAGCGAAAGCCCCGTCATGCCCGATTTCGTCATCCCGCCCGCCACCGTCTCCTCGTTGCCCGTGGCAGGCGGCAGCCGCCGCTTTCCGGTGCGCCGGATCTATTGCGTGGGCCGCAACTTTGCCGACCACGCGCGAGAGATGGGCCACGACCCGGACCGGGAACCGCCGTTCTTCTTTTCCAAGCCCACCGATGCGCTGCTGACGGACGGCGCCGACCTGCCCTATCCACCGCAGACCCGGGATCTGCATTTCGAGGCCGAACTGGTCGTGGCGCTTGGCGCGGGCGGGGCGGACATCGCGCCCGGCGATGCGCAAGGGCTGATCTGGGGCTATGCGGTGGGCAACGACTTCACCCGGCGCGACTTGCAGGCGGCGGCCAAGAAGGCCGGGCGGCCCTGGGACCTGGCCAAGGGGTTCGACCTGTCGGCGGCCTGCGGGACGCTGCATCCGGTCGGGGAAACCGGCCCGATCAACGGCGGGCGGATCGCGTTGAGCGTCGATGGCGCGCTGCGGCAGGAATCGGACCTGTCGCGGATGATCTGGCCGGTGGCCGACGTGATCGCGCATCTGTCGCGATCGGTGCGGCTGGCGGCGGGCGACCTGATCTTCACCGGCACTCCGGCGGGGGTGGGGGCGGTCACGCGGGGGCAGGTCGTCACGGTCGAGATCGACGGGCTGACGCCGCTGGTGACGCGGATCGTTTGAAGGGGCGGTGCGTGCAAGCACGCACCCTACGCATGGGCAATCCCGACCGGCAGGGCCACCCCGTAGGGTGCGTGCTTGCACGCACCTTGGTTCAACACCACCCATGCAGGCGCCGCGCGCCATTCCCTTCTCAGGCGGGTTTCGCCTTTCTTCTTCTCACAAGCTCGACCGCCTTCAGCACGGCCACATAGAAGACCGGCACCAGGAAGATCCCGATCACGGCGGACGAGGCCATGCCGCCCAGAACCCCGATCCCGATCGAGTTCTGCGCCCCCGCCCCCGCCCCCGATGCGATGGCCAGCGGCAGCACGCCCAGCATGAAGGCGAAGGTGGTCATCAGGATCGGGCGCAGGCGCATCTTCGACGACTCGATGGCCGCATCCAGCAGCGGACGCCCCTGCGCCACCAGGGATTGGGCGAATTCCACGATCAGGATGGCGTTTCGCGCGGCAAGGCCGATGGTCGTCAGCAGGCCCACCTTGAAGTAAACGTCGTTCGACTGGCCGAAGACCAGCGCCGCGGCCAGTGCCCCCAGGATGCCGATGGGCACGGTCAGCATCACCGCCAGGGGCACCGTCCAGCTTTCGTAAAGCGCGGCCAGCGCCAGGAAGACCACCAGGGCGGACAGCGCGAACAGCACCGGTGCCTGGTTCCCGGACAGCCGTTCCTGATAGGACAGGCCCGTCCAGGCGGTGCCGTAACCGCCCGGCATGTCGGCCACCATCTCCTCCATGGCAGACATGGCCGCGCCGGACGACAGGCCCTGCGCCGCAGCCCCCGACAGTTCCAGCGCGCGGGTGCCGCCGTAACGGGCCAGGGCCTGCGGTTCCTGGTCCCAGACCTGGGTGGAAAAGGCGCCGAAATTGACCATGTCGCCGTCGGCGTTGCGGGCGAACCAGCGGTCGATGTCCTCGGGTTGGGACCGGGCATAGGCCTCGCCCTGGACGATCACCGGGCGCAGTTCGGTGCCCAGGGCAAAGTCGTTCACGTCGCGCCCCGAGAAGATCACGGACAGCATCGCGTTCACCTCGGAAACCGACAGGCCGAAGGCCGCGGCCTTCTGCTGGTCGATGTCCAGGCGCAACGATGTCTGGAACGGCGCCTCGTTGCCCCGCAGGTTGGTGACGCGGCCATCGGCCTGGGCGGTCGCGACCAGATCGTCGGCGGCGGCCGACAGCGCCTCTTGCCCCTGCCCGGACTGGTCCAGCAGGTACATCGAGAAGCCCGAGGACGCGCCCATGCCGGGGATCGAGGGCGGTTGCAGGAAGAAGGCCTGCCCCGCGCGGTTGTTCATGAAGAAATGGCCGTTGGCGCGCGACACCAGGGACGCCACGTCCAGGCCGGGCCGTTCCTCGTAGTCGCGCAGTTTCGCGAACAGCATGGCGTTGTTCTGGCCCGATCCGCCGAAGCTGAAGCCCAGCACCGAGAAGGTGGATTCCACCGTGTCGGCCTCCGGGCCGCGCAGGTATTGCTCGACCTTTTCGACCAGCGCCTGTGTCTGGGCGGTGGTCGATCCGTCGGGCGTCTCGATCATCACCATCATCACGCCCTGATCCTCGTCCGGCAGGAAGGATCCGGGCAGCTTGCCGTAAAGCGCGGCAACGCCCAGGCTGATGGCGGCCAGCACGATCAACATGCGGAACGGGCGGCGCACCAGCCGGGCCACGACATTGCCATAGCCGTTGGTCGCCCGGTCCAGGTTGCGGTTGAACCAGCGGGCGGGGGCGATGCCGCCGCCATGCTTGCGCGGTTTCAGCAGGCTGGCGCACATGGCGGGGGTCAGCGTCACCGCCACGCCCAGCGACAGCACCATGGCGGTGATGATCGTCAAGGAAAACTGGCGATAGATCACCCCGGTGGCGCCCGTCATGAAGGCCATGGGCAAAAACACCGCCGACAGCACCATGACGATGCCGACCAGGGCCGAGGTGATCTCGTCCATGCTTTTCTCGGTCGCCTCGACGGGACCGAGACCCTCCTCCTCCATCACGCGCTCGACGTTTTCCACCACGACGATGGCGTCATCGACCAGCAACCCGATGGCCAGGACCAGGGCGAACATGGTCAGGGTGTTGATGGAAAAGCCCGCCACGGCCAGCACGCCGAAGGTGCCCAGCAGCACCACCGGGATGGCGATCACCGGGATGATCGTCGCGCGCCAGCTTTGCAGGAAGGCCAGGATCACCAGGAAGACCAGCACCACGGCCTCGGCCAGGGTGTGATACACCTGGTTGATCGATTCCTCGACAAAGGGCGAGGTGTCGTAGGGATAGACGACCTCGACCCCCGCCGGCAGCGAGGGCGCGATGCCGTCGATGACCCCGCGCACGGCCTCGGCGGTGCTGACCGCATTGGCCCCCGTGGCCAGGTTGACGCCAAAGCCCGCCGCCGGGTTGCCGTTGTACCGCGCGGTCCCGCCATAGGCTTCCTGCCCGATCTCGATCCGGGCGACATCGCCCAGGAAGACGGTCGAGCCGTCGGGATCCACGCGCAGCAGGATGCGTTCAAATTCGGGAACGGACGAGAACTGCGACTGCGCCGACAGGGTCAGGGTCAGCCGCTGGCCTTCGGCACTGGGTTCGGCCCCCAGGTCGCCCACGGTGACGTTGGTGTTCTGTTCGGACACGGCGGTGGTCACGTCGGCGGGCGTGACCTGGTATTGCGCCATCTTCATCGGGTCCAGCCAGATGCGCATGGCATAGCCCGACCCGAAGGTGTTGATGGATCCGACGCCCGCCGTGCGCTTGACCGGATCCTCAATCATCTGGGACACCAGATCGCCCAGTTCGACCGAGGAATAGCTGCCGTCGCTGCTGGTCAGCGCCCCCACCAGCAGGATCGACGAGGTGGACCGCGACACCTCCACGCCCTGCTGTTGCACGAGGTCGGGCAGTTGCGACGTGACCAGCTGCAGCTTGTTCTGGACCTGCACCTGCGCGATGTCGGGATCGACCGTGTCGTCGAAGGTCAGCGACACGGACGCCGAACCGGGCGTCGAGTTCGAGGTCATGTAGATCAGCCCGTCAAGGCCGGTCATCGCGTCCTCGATCACGGTGGTGACGGAATTTTCCACGATGGCGGCCGAGGCGCCGGTATAGGTCGCGCTGATGCGCACGGTGGTGGGGGCGATCTGGGGATATTGCTCGATCGCCAGCGTTTGCAGGCCAAGCGCGCCCGCCAGCATGGTCACGAGGGCCAGAACCCATGCGAAGACGGGGCGGTGGATGAAGAAGCGCGCCATGGGGGTTACTCCGCCGCCGGGGCGGGTTGGGCTTGCGCCGGGGCGTCAGGGACCGCCTGTTCCAGGACCACGCCGTTCTCGTCCAGCGTGACGGGCACGGTCGTCACCGCGGCCCCCTGGGTCAGGGCCGACAGGTTGTCCACCGCCAGAAGGTCGCCCGGCTCCAGCCCGTCGGTGACGATCCAGTGGTTCCGGTAGCTGCCGTTGTCGGCCAGGTCCACCTGCACGGCCTTGCCGTCGCGGACCACCCAGGCCGACAGCTGGCCCGTCTTGTTGCGGGTCGCGGCGTTCTGCGTGACCAGGAAGCCTTCGGTCGTGCCCAGGTTGATCTGGCCGCGCAGGAACATGCCGGGCAACAGAAGCCTGCGCGGATTGTCGAAGCGGAACCGCGTATCGACCGCCCCGGTCGTGGTCGAGACGCTGAAGCCCGGCGCGACCAGTTCGCCCGTCGCGGCATAGGTTTCGCCGGTTTCCAGCGTCAGCGTTGCCTCGATCTTCTCGGTCCTTTGCAACCGCCCGCTGCTGATATCCTCGCGCAGCGACAGCATCCGGGCCGAAGTCTCGTACATGTCCACCTCGATGGGGTCCAGGCGGGTGACGGTCGCCAGGGCGTCCGCCTGGTTCGCCGTGACCAGATCGCCCACGGACACCTGCGCCACGCTGGCCATGCCGTCGATGGGGCTGGTCACGGTGGTCCAGTCCAGTTCCGCCTGCGCCAGGGTCCGCGCGGCCTCGGCCGATTGCAGCGCGGCCTGCGCCTGTTCCAGCGTGGCGCGGGCTTCATCGACCTGTGCCTGGGCAGTGCCCGATCCCAGCAACCGGTCTGCCCGATCAAAGGATATCTCGGCCTCGGTCAGCGCCGCCCGGGCCGATGTCACCTGGGCCTCGGCGCTGGACAGGTTGGCCTGGTAGGTGGTCGGGTCGATGCGGAACATGGGCGCGCCCTGTTCCAGCGCGGCGCCGGGCTGGTAGAGGATCTCGGTCACCAGCCCGCCGACCCGGGGCCGGATCGCCGCCTCGGCCTGCGCCACGGCCCGGCCCGGCAGCGTCACGATGCGCGGCACCTGCTGGGGCTGGACGGTGACGACGCCGACCCGGGGGGGCGGCATCTGCCCGTCCTGCGCATGGACCGGCAGGGCGAGGCTCCACAGCAGCGGGATGCAGGCAAGGGGGCGGACTCGGAACATCGGACGATTCCTTCGCGGAAGGGTGCCGGGACAGCGGCAGTTGCTCATCTTGTTGCACATCAATGCATACTGTGCAATGTTTGCTTGGTGTGAATACTGGGGGAAGGGTGACACATGGCCGTGAAGCCAACGCTGCGTGATCGCAGGCGGTTGCAAACCTCGCGCGAGATCCAGCGGGCGGCCCTGTCGCTGGCCTTGCGCCACGGCCATGACGCCGTCACGACCGAGATGATCGCCGCCCAGGCCGGGATCAGCCAGCGGACCTTCTTCAACTATTACCTGAACAAGGACGCGGCGTTCGTGGGCACGCCGCTCTGCTTCGACGACGGCACGGTGGCGTGGTTCCGCGCCTCGTCCGGGCCGCTGCTGGCCGACCTGCTGCAGGCGTTGCGGCAGATGCTGAACGGCAGCGACCTGGATCGCGGCACCGGGCGGCTGATCGACCGGCTGCTGGGGACGGCGCCGGACCTGCTGCCGATCTTCTACGGGTCGCTGAAACGGCTGGGCGACCAGATCGCGGACCTGGCCGTGACCCGGGTGGGAGAGGACGCGCGCCCCGACGCGCGATTGCTGGCCGAGGCGATGGCGCACGCGCTGGCCGACACCTTGCGCATCTGGGCCAATGACGACGCGATGTCGGCGGACAGCATCGTCGATGTCGCCGGTGCCAAGCTGCAGGTGCTGCGAAGGCTTCTGGGGCAGGTCTAGGGGCGGGCGGCTGCCGCGATCAGCCGCCGGGCCAGATGCGCGGTCTGGTCGCGGATGTCGGGGATCGCGGTGATTTCCCAGAAGGCGGCGCGGGACGCGGGGCCGATGGCGAAGATCCGGTCCGAGGGGGTGCCGCCCGCGTCGATGACGGCGGCATCCGGGCCGACATCCAGGCCCAGCCTCAGCGGGTCGATGCGCGCCTGCCCGCCCTGCAGCAGGCTTGCCACCACGGGCGTGGCGTTGCGTTCGGGATCGCGGCGGATGCCCCGGCAGTCGATGATGCGCGCGCACTTGATCCGCTGTTCGACCCGGCTGCCGCGGCATCGGATCACGGCCTGCACCTGGCCTTGGGCATTGCGTTCGGCCCCCTGGAAGCTGGCGGCCAGCAGGCGCATCCGCCCGGTTTCCATCGCGGCATGGATCGGGACCGCGCTTTCGGGCGGCAGGCGGTGGCGGTGAACCTCCCACCAGGACGCCGCATGGCGCAGGAAGCGGGCGCGTTCCCCGGGGGGCAGCGCCTGCCAGATCGCGCGGATATGGGGGCGCACCCCGTCCATCGCGTCGCGCCAGGTGCCGCCCGCGTCCTCGGCCCGGGCGGCAAGGGCGCGCAGCCAGGCCATCAGCCGGCTGACCGGCGCGCCCAGGGGAATATCGGCGACCGCCACCGCCAGGGGCCGGGTCGCGGCATGGACGCGCGGCAGTTGCGCGCGGCGCGACACCACCAGGATCTCGCCCCGGTGGCCGCGCCGCAGCAGGCTGAGAGCCTGATCGACCATCGACAGGCCCGATCCCACCATCACCACGCGGTCGTCGCGGCCGGGCAGATCCGCCTGTTCCCAGGATCCCTGCACCAGCCCCTCGGGGTCGGGTTCGGGCAGGGCATGGCCCGTGGCCAGCACCGCCCTGTCGGCGCGGATGCGGGTGCCGTCGGACAGGTGCGCGGTGACGCCCGTGCCGTCTTCCTCCAGGCCCAGGCAAAGGGCGCGCAGGCAGCGCAGGCGGCGGGAACCGTCGCCGCGCGACCAGGGCGCGATCAGGCTGGCCATGTAGGCGCCATAGGTGGACCGGCTGACGAAGCCGTCGCCCGGCTGCGGACCGGCGGCAATGCCCTGGGCCGCCAGCCAGTCGCAAAAATGGCCGGGCTGGTCGGGAAAGGCGCTCATGCTGATGGCGCGGGTGTTCAGCAGATGGTCGGGATCGTCGGTCGAATAGGCGATGCCGCAACCCAGCATGTGCCGCCCCTCGATGATCGTGACCCGCGCCTGGCCGTGCGGATCGCGCAGCAGGTGGGCCGCCATCAACACGCCGCTGGCGCCGCCGCCGATGACGACGACATGGGGACCGTCACTATGCGCCAGCGGGGCCGAGGGGGCCGTAAGGATCGGGTCAAGGGTCATCGGGGACCTCGTGCGCGGGGGTCAGAGCAGCGTGGCCGCCAGCAGGGACAGGGCCGACAGGTTGGCCGCGATCAGGATCGCGCGGGCGGCGCGGCCGGTCTCATGGGCGGCCGCGGCATCGCGTCCGGCACGGCGCAGGTGCAGCTCGGTCTGGATGTCGAACATGAAGGGCACTCCGAAGTCGATGATGGGGGCGGGATCGGGGTCGGCGTGGCGCCGGACGCTGCGGGCGGGCATCGTCATGCGCCGGGCAGGCGGGGCCGGATGGGGGCGGTCTGCCCGAACCACCGGCGCAGGACCGAGGGGCGTTCCGTCTGCTCCAGCAGGCGGTCGCGGATCACCTTGCCGCCGGGCCAGGGACCAAAGCCCGAGGCCACGTTGACATGACCCGCATGGCCCAGGTCGATCAGGTCGGCGCCAAGCGCATCGGCCAAATCCCGGCTGCGGTTGAAGGCCATCCAGGGATCGTTGCGGCTGGCGACCAGCACCGCCGGCACGTCCAGCGCCCTGTCCGGCAGCGGGCCGAAGCGGCGGATGCGCTTGCAGTCGTCGAATCCCGCATGGGGATCGGCGGGCGCGACCAGCATGGCGCCGCGCACCTTCAGCCCCGACCAGTGGGCCAGCATCTGCGCGATCAGCACCGAACCCAGCGAATGGCCGACCAGGATGCTGTCCGGATGGCGCAGGATCATCACGGCCAGGGCGGCCTCCCAGGCCTCGCGGACGGGGCGGCGGGGATCGGGCAGATCGACGATCATCGCGTTGGGATCGGTGCGGGCCCACCAGTCCTGCCAATGGGGCGCGGGCGATCCGTCAAGGCCGGGAACGATCAGGGTCTTGGACATCGGGCGATTCCTTCCGCTTAATTCCACATAACACTACACAGTTTGTCGTGATTTAGTTCCCAAAGATCCTCTGCCAAAGAGAACGAGGATCTCTCAACGGTCGCGGGTATTGACGGGATAGGCGGTGGTATAGCGCAGCCGCTCCATCGCGAAATGCGAGGTCAGGTTCTTGATGGGCACGGCATCGGTCAACCGGCGGTAGAAGTCGTCATAGGCCGCCATGTCGGGCACCGCCACGCGCAGCAGGTAATCCATGTCCCCCGCCATGCGATAGGCTTCCATCACCTCGGGGAACTTGCGCACGGTCGTCAGGAAGGCGTCGCGCCAGTCGGCGCCGTGGTCGGTGGCCTCGATCCCCACGAAGACGGTCAGGCCCAGGCCAAGCTGCGCCGGATCGGCCAGGGCCACGCGGCCGGTCAGCACGCCGGTCGCCTCCAGCTTCTGGATGCGCTTCCAGCAGGGGGTCTGCGACAGCCCCACGCGGTCGGCGATCTGCGCGATCGGCTGGGTCGCGTCCTCCATCAGGGCGGCGATGATCTTGCGGTCGATGAGATCCAGGCTGTTCATGCGTCGTTCCTTCGGCAGCATCGTGAAACCCAGGGTGCCAGAAAAACAGCAAATGTCTAGCGTCTTTGTCGTATATTTTGGAATGGAAGCCTGCGGGCTGTCGGCGGCGGCAAAAAATCCTGTCGAAGGCGGGCGTTGCCTAAATCTCGACCTTGAGTCGGGTTTTTCCCCGCCGTAGGGTGGGCCATGATCACGCAGAAGATGAAATACGCGCTCAAGGCGATGCTGGTGCTGGGCGACGAGGCCGCCCAACCCGTCCCCGAGGCCCTGACCATCGAAAAGATCGCCCGCCGGTCGGACACGCCCAAGAGGTTCCTGGAACAGATCCTGCTGGAATTGCGCAACGCGGGCATGGTCAGCTCGATTCGCGGGCGGTCGGGCGGCTATCTGCTGATCAAGCGGCCCGCCGACATTTCCATATCCGAACTGCTGCGCCTGATCGACGGTCCCATCGCCCCCCTGCCCTGCCTGTCCCGCCGCGCCTATCAACGCTGCGAGGATTGCCGGGACGAGGCGTCGTGCCGCATCCGCAAGGTCTTCGCCGAGATCTTCTGGTCCTACCTGATCCTGATCGAATCGCTGACGCTGGAGGACATGCTGCGGTCCGAACAGGTGGCGGACCAGGTGATCGGGGCCTAGAGGCAAGGTTTGGCTGGCGAAGGCCATCGCCTTCGCCACGCTGCGACATCGCCACCCGAACCGCCGGGCTTCAAAAGCCCGGCCAGCGCCCGCCCCGCCCCCAGGCGGGCGCTTCACGCCCCCCTCGGGTCGGGCGCCGGCCTTCCGTGGTCATGGGATTGCCCCGTCTCTGGTGGCGATGTCGTTTGGCGGTCGGGGGAAACGCAATGCGTTTCCTGATCCCGCCCGGCAGCGGTTTCCTAAAACGGCGCCGCCTGGCTGAAGCTGACCTGAACCCCGCTGTCGGGATGGCGCAGCCGCAGGCTTTCGGCGTGCAGCATCAGGCGGGGATGGTCCGCCGCGGCACCCGTGGCATACAGCGGATCGCCCAGGATCGGGTGGCCGGTCTCGGCCATGTGGACGCGCAACTGGTGGCTGCGCCCGGTCAGCGGGAACAGCCGCACGCGGGTTTCATCATCGCTCGCGCGGATCACCCGCCACTCGGTCAGCGCGGGGCGGCCCGCCTCGTGATCGACCTTCTGGCGCGGGCGGTTCGGCCAATCGACGATCAGCGGCAGATCGACGGTTCCGGTCTTGGGTTCCAGCCGCCCGGCCAGGCGGGCGACATAGGCCTTTTTCACGCGCCGATCCTCGAACTGCCTGGACAGGGTGCGTTGCGCGTGCGGCGTCAGGCCGAAGACCATCACGCCCGAGGTGTCCTGGTCCAGCCGGTGCACCAGCAGCACCGTGGGAAAGGCCCCGCGCAACCGGTTGATGAGGCAATCGTCCTTGCCCTCTCCCCTGCCGGGGACGGACAGCAGGCCCGCAGGCTTGGCCACCACCAGGATCTCGTGATCGGCATGGATCACCTGCGGCGCGTCAGGCGGCGGGGCATAGGCGGGCAAGGTCACTTCGTGACCAGCCGGATCGCCAGGCCCGCGAACATCACGGCGGCTATCTTGTTGATGAGGCCCAGCCGCCGCCCGATCACATGGCCCGCATGGCCCGCGACGATGCCGTAGCCCATCGTGACCAGCGTGCCCGTGAAGGCGAAGATCAGCCCCAGGCCCAGGATCTGCTGCCAGACCGGACCCCAGGCGGGATTGGTGAACTGCGGCAGGAAGGCCAGCAGGAACAGCACCGGCTTGGGGTTCAGCGCGTTGGACAGGAACCCGCGCCGGATGATGTTCCAGGGTCGGACGCTGCCGCGCGCGGACGGATCGGCCGGTCCCGCCCGCCAGCTTTTCCACGCCAGCCACAGCAGATAGGCGGCGCCCGCGTATTTCACGGCCAGCAGCGCACCCGGATGGGCCGCGACCAGGGCGCCCAGGCCCACGGTCGCCAGCGTCACGTGCATCAGCACGCCCAGGCCCACCCCGAAGCCCGCAAGCGCCCCCGCGCGCGGCCCGCCCCCGATGCCGCAGGCGCTGGCGAAGAACACGTCCTGGCCGGGGGCCACGTTCAGCATCAGCCCCCCCGCGACGAAGGCGGTCAGTTGCGCGGGGGGGATGGCGGCGATGGTGTCCCAGATCATCCCTGCGGCTCCTGCGGCAGGCCGTCGGCGATGTCGTAATAGTCGCCCTTGTCGGCCACGAAGATATGGCCCTGCAACCGGATCCCGGTGGGATTGTCCACCGCGCCCGGCGCGACCTCGATCCCGCCGCCGTCCAGCCTGCGCCAGAACAGGCTGCTGCCGCATTGGGGGCAAAAGCCCCGCTCGGCAATGTCCGAGGACCGGAACCACTTGACCGCGCCCCGGATCGTCAGATCGGCGGTTCCGGCCGCGGCCCAGACATGGCCCGACCAGCGGCGGCACTGGGTGCAATGGCAGGCGCGCAGGGGATCGCCGCCCCAGCTGCCCGTGAAGGTGACGGCCCCGCACAGGCAGTGCCCGGTGAAGTCAGACATCGGCGAAAACCTCCTCCAGGATGGCGGCCAGCCGGTCGGCATCGTCTTGCGTGAAGGCGTCGGGCCGGTCGCTGTCGATGTCCAGGACGCCGATCAGCCGTCTGTTCTTGCCAAAGACCGGCAGCACGATTTCCGACCGGGTGGAACTGGCGCAGGCGATATGGCCGGGAAAGGCGTTCACGTCGGGAACAAGCTGAACCTGTCCTGTCCGCGCCGCCGCCCCGCAGACGCCCCGCGAGAACGGGATTACCAGGCAACCATGCCCGCCCTGGTAGGGACCGATCTTCAGCAGTTCGGGCGCGACCACGCGGTAAAAGCCGGTCCAGTCGAAGCGGTCGTCGGAATGGTGGATCTCGCAGGCCAGCGTCGCCATGAGGGCAACTTCATCGGTCTCGCCCTGGGTCAGGGCGCGGATACGGGCGTGAAGGGCGTCGTGATCGGTCATGGGGCCTTTCTATGCCGGTCGATCTTTACGGGCAACCGGGCCTCGGCCAATCTGCGCGCCATGAACCGCCTTTCGCTGACGCAGCGCATCCTTCTGGTGATCCTGGCCGTGCAGGCGGCGCTGTTCGCGGCGCTGGCCGTGGCCAGTCTGGAAAGCGTGCGCCGCGACATCGCGACCGAAACGCGGCTGGCGGTGGACACGGCGCGCGCGCTGGTGCTGGCCACCGTCGGCACCATGCACGGGGCGGTGCCGCCCGACCGGATCATGCGGCTTTTGCCGGAACGGCTGGTGGTGCCGCGCCACGTGACGGTGGGAACCGTGGACATCCTGGACGGCGTGGTGCGCCGCGCGCCGGTTCCCCCGCAGGCCCCCGCCCCGGCCCCGCGCTGGTTCGCGGCCCTCGTCGCCCCGAACCCCCTGGAAACCCGCCTGCCCGTGGTGATCGAAAGGCGGCCGCGCGGCTATGTCTTCATCGCCACGGATCCGGGAGCGGAAATCGGCCTGGCCTGGCAGCACCTGAAGGCCTTCCTGGGATTGGCCGCCCTGGGGGCCGTGGCACAGGCGGCGCTGATCCTGTGGGCCACGGGGCAGGCGCTGCGGCCCGTCGCCATCATCGCCAGACGCCTGGCCGACCTGCGCCGGGGGGATCTGGCGGCGCGGGTGGGTCCGGTGGCCGGACGCGACCTGGGACCGATCGCCGCCGGGGTGGACGACCTGGCCCAGGCCCTTCAAAAGGCGCAAGGGGATCGCGCCCGCCTTCAGCGCCGTGTGGTCACGCGCGGAGACGAGGAACGCAAGGCCATCGCCCGCGACCTGCACGACGAGATGGGACCCTGCCTGTTCGGCCTGCGGGTCGAGGCCGACGCCCTGCGCGAGGCCGCCCCCACCCCCGCCATCGCGGCCCATGCCCGGGCGATCACCGACATCGCCGAGGAAATCGCCCGCGTGAACCGCGCCCTTCTGGGCGACCTGCGGCCCGTGGCGATCGGACAGCTGCCGCTGGCCGCCGTGCTGGCGGATTACGTGGCCGACCTGGGACGGCGCTTTCCCGATCTTGACATCGCCCTGGATCTGGCCCCCGGCCTGCCGGAACCCGACGAGGCGACCGCGCTGACCCTGTTCCGCATCCTGCAGGAAGGCACCACCAATGCCCTGCGCCATGCCGGGGCCAGCTGGGTTTCGGTGCGGCTTTGGACCGATCCCGCGCATTGGCGGATGGAGCTGCGCGACAACGGGCGCGGCATGGCCCCGGGGGCGCGCGAGGGCACCGGCTTGACCGGGATGCGCGAACGGATCACCCTTCTGGGCGGCGATTTGTCCTTGTCCTCGGGCGCAGGGGGAACCACCATCGCCGCCACCCTGCCCTTGCCGCAGACCGAAGAAGGATCGCCATGAAATCCGCGCTTGTCATCGACGATCACCCGATCACCCATCTGGGCGCGAACCGCCTGCTGCGCGATCTGGGATACGAGCGGATCGGCCAGGCCATGTCGGGCGAGGAGGCGCTGTCGCAACTGGCCGAAGGCCCCGCCCCCGACCTGATCGTGCTGGACATCAGCCTGCCGGGCGCGGGGGGCCTGGATCTGGTGGCGCCCCTGCGCGCCGCCGCCCCCGATGCGCGGATCCTGATCTTTTCCATGAACGACCAGACGGGTTTCGCGGCCCGCGCGCTTCAGGCGGGCGCGCAGGGCTTCCTGTCGAAGAACGCGCCCCCCGCCGATTTCCGAGAGGCCGTGCGGATGCTGGAAGGGGGCGAGTTCTACCTGTCCCCGCGCCACGCCATGGCGCTGGCCACCCTGCGGGCGGGGGCATCCGCCGATCCCCTGGGGGCGCTGTCGGACCGCGAACGGCAGGTGCTGGCCCTGATCGGGCGGGGCCTCAGCCTGCAGGCCATCGCGGATGAACTGGATGTCAGCTACAAGACCGCCGCCAACACCTCGTCCATGCTCAAGAAGAAGCTGGGCGTGGACGGGATCAACGGCTTGATGAAATTCGCGCTGGACAGCGGGGTATGACGGCGATGCTGGGTTGGTTCGGTCTGGAGGACGACGCCCCGCCGGGCGAGGGCGACCGCATCCTGGCGCGATTGTCTGTCAGGCTGGCGGATGCGGGGCTGCGGGTGGCGGGCGCCATCCAGCGGAACACCGATCTGGGGACCGACTGCGCCTGCGACATGGACGTGCTGGTGATCGGAGAGGAGGACGCGCCCGTCCGCATCTCGCAATCGCTGGGCGGCGGCTCGACCGGCTGCCGGCTGGATCCCGGCGCGCTGGAGGCGGCGGCCGTGCGCGTTGCCGCCCGCATGGCCGGGGCCGAGTTGCTGATCCTGCCCAAGTTCGGCCGGCAAGAGGCCGCCGGGCGCGGCTTTCGCAGCGTGATCGCGCAGGCGGTGGCGGACGGCATCCCGGTACTGCTGCATGTCCCGCCCGAACAGCGCGCGGCATGGGCCGATTTCTGCGGCGGCATGGGCCAGCGCCTGCCGCCCAAGGCCCTGGAGGACTGGTGCCTGGACCAGGCGGCGGGCGTCCGATGAGCGTGCTGGTCGATGCGCGCGGGCTCTTGTGCCCCCTGCCGGTGCTGCGGCTGCGCAAGGTGCTGCTGGGCCAGGCCGTGGGCGCGCGGGTGCGGCTGCTGGCGACCGATGCGATGGCCGCGGTGGACGTGCCGCATTTCTGCGAGGGTGCGGGGCATCGGCTGCTGGACCAGCGCGACACGGGCTGCGGGGTGATCGAATTCACCGTCGAAAGGGGGCCTTCCGCCCCCCCGGCCGCTGGCGCGGCCTCACCCCCCGAGGATATTTGAGTGAAGAAGAAGCCGTGCTGGCCGTATTCCTGAAGACGCTGCCCTTTTTCGGGCTGATCGGCCTGGGCTGGCTGGCCGCGCGCACGCGGTTCTTTCCGCAGGACGGCGCCGCCTGGCTGACGAAGTTCGTCTTTTACTTCGCGTTGTCGGCGATGCTGTTCCGCTTTGCCGCGCGCCTCGATCTGGCCGCCCTGTTCGACGGGCGCTTCGTGCTGGCCTATCTGGCGGGATCATCGGCGGTCTGGCTGGCGGGCATGGCGGTGGCCCGGGCGCGCGGCCTGCCCTTGGCCGAGGCCGCGATGGAGGCGCAGTGCTGCATGATCGGCAACACCGGCTTTTTGGGCGTGCCGATGCTGGTGGTGCTGCTGGGGGACCGCGCCATCGGGCCGGTGCTGATGGTGCTGACCATCGACATGCTGGTCTTTTCCACGCTGATCACGCTGATCATCCATGCGGGCCGCAGCGGCGGCCTGCGTCTTGCCACGCTGGTCCCGATCGGGCGCGGCATCGTTGCCAACCCGATGATCCTGTCCATGGTCGCGGGCCTGGCCTGGGCGCAGATGCGCCTGCCCCTGCCCGGTCCCTTCGACGAATTCCTGGTCCTGCTGGGCGCGGCCGCCACCCCCGGCGCGCTGTTCGCCATCGGCGCCAGCCTCGCCGGGCGGCGGATCGGGCGGCTGGCAGCCTCGGTCTGGCTCAGCGCGGCCAAGCTGGTGCTGCATCCCCTGGCGGTGGGGCTGGCGGCCTGGGCGTTGGGGGTGCAGCCCTTTGCGGCGGGCGTCATGATCGCCGCCGCGGCCCTGCCTGTGGCGGGCAATGTCTATATCCTGGCCCAGCATTTCGGCATCGCGCAGCAGCGGGTGTCCGCCGCGATCCTGATCTCGACCGCGCTTGGCATCGTGACGATCCCGCTGGTGATGATGCTGATCGGGCAGGCGTAGGGATCAGTCGATGCGCCGCCCGGTCTCGGGGTGGAACAGGTGCAGCGAACCGGGCCGGTAGGTCAGGCGGAGCGTGTCGGACAGGGGCGCGTCAGAGGGCATCGCCACCGTCAGCCTTTCGCCCCCGGTCTGGCCGTGGACCAGGCGCTGCGCGCCCAGTTCCTCGACCGCCAGCACCTCCATTTCCAGGGGGCCGTCGGGGGCCACCGACAGATCCTCGGGGCGGATGCCGATGGTGCCGGCCTGCGCGGCGGCGGGCAGGTGCGGCACGGCGCGGCTGCTGATCAGGTTCATGGCCGGGCTGCCGATGAAGCCCGCGACGAATGTGGACGCGGGCTTGCGATACACTTCCAAGGGCGTGCCGATCTGTTCGATCCGGCCCGCGTTCAGCACCACCAGCCGGTCGGCCAGGGTCATCGCTTCCAACTGGTCATGCGTCACGTAGATCGACGTCGTGCGCAGGCGGCGCTGCAACTCCTTGATCTCCAGCCGCATGGTCACGCGCAGCTTCGCGTCCAGGTTCGACAGCGGTTCGTCGAACAGGAACGCGGCCGGTTCGCGCACGATGGCGCGGCCCATGGCGACGCGCTGGCGCTGGCCGCCGGACAGGGCGCGGGGCTTGCGGTCAAGGAAGGGGCCGATCTGCAGGATCGCGGCGGCCTGGGCCACGCGGCGCTCGATCTCGGCCCGGGGCGTGCGGCGGTTCTTCAACCCATAGGCCAGGTTCTGGCGCACCGACATGTGCGGGTAAAGCGCATAGTTCTGGAACACCATGGCGATGTCGCGGTCGGCGGGTTCGATGTCGTTGACCACGCGGTTGCCGATGCGGACGGTGCCTTCGCTGATCGCCTCAAGCCCCGCCACCATGCGCAGCAGGGTGGACTTGCCGCAGCCGGACGGGCCGACCAGCACGATGAATTCGCCATCCGCGATGTCGATGCTGACATCGCCCACGGCGCGAGTGCCGCCGGCATAGATCTTGCCGACCTTGTCGAGGGTGATGGATGCCATGTTTATTTCTCCGTCTCGACAAGGCCCTTGACGAACAGGCGCTGCATCCCGATCACCACCGCGACCGGAGGCAGCATCGCCAGCATCGCGGTGGCCATCACCAGATGCCATTGCGGCAGCCCGTCCACCGCGTCGGCCATGCGCTTGATGCCCGCGACGATGGTGTAATAATCGCTGCTGGTGGTGATCAGCAGCGGCCACAGATACTGGTTCCAGCCATAGATGAACAGGATCACGAACAGCGCCGCGATGTTGGTGCGCGACAGGGGCAAAAGGATGTCGCGGAAGAACTTCATCGGGCCTGCGCCGTCGATCCGCGCGGCCTCGGTCAACTCGTCCGGGATGGTCAGGAAGACCTGCCGGAACAGGAAGGTCGCGGTGGCCGACGCGATCAGCGGGATCGTCAGCCCGGCATAGCTGTTCAGCATCCCCAGGTCTGCCACCACCTGGAAGGTGGGCACGATCCGGACCTCGACCGGCAGCATCAGGGTGATGAAGATGCACCAGAAGGCCAGGGTGCGCAGCGGAAAGCGGAAATAGACGATGGCAAAGGCCGAGGTGATGGAAATCGCGATCTTGCCACAGGCGATCAGCAGCGCCATGACCAGGCTGTTCAGCATCATCGTGCCGACCGGGGGCGTGCCGCTGGTGGACACGCCGGTATCCAGCATCCGGGCATAGTTTTCCACCAGATGCGGGCCGGGCCACAGCGGAATGGTGCCCGACATGAAGTCGGTCGCGGTGTGGGTGGACGCGACAAAGGCCACCCAGACGGGCAGCGCGACGATCACGACCCCCGCCATCAGGGTCAGATGCGCCAGAAGGGTCAGGCCGGGCCGGTTCTCGATCATCAATAGGCCACCTTCTTTTCGACATAGCGGAACTGGATGGCGGTCAGCGCGATCACGATCCCCATCAGGATCACCGATTGCGCCGCCGACGACCCCAGGTTCTGTCCCACGAAGCCGTCGAAATAGACCTTGTAGACCAGGATGTTGGTGGCCTGAGCGGGGCCGCCCTCGGTCGTGGCGTCGATCACGGCGAAGGTGTCGAACATGGCATAGACGATGTTCACGACCAGCAGGAAGAAGGTCGTGGGCGACAGCAGGGGCAGGGTGATGTCGAAGAAGCGGCGCACCGGACCCGCGCCGTCAATGGCGGCGGCTTCGCGCAAGGACGCGGGGATGGATTGCAAGCCCGCCACGAAGAACAGGAAGTTGTAGCTGATCTGCTTCCAGGCGGATGCGATGACCACCAGGATCAGCGCATCGGACTTGGAACTGATGTGGTTCCAGTCATAGCCGATCCCCTCCAAGACATAGGGCATGATGCCGATGGTCGGGTTGAAGATGAACCACCACAGGATGCCCGCCACCGCCGGGGCCACCGCATAAGGCCAGACCAGCAGCGTGGTGTAAAGGCTGGCCGACCGGATCATCCGGTCGAGCGCCACGGCCAGCAGCAGCGACAATCCCATCGACAGCACCGTCACCAGCACCGCAAAGACCGCCGTGACCTGCAAGGAATTCAGATATTCCGGGCTGTTCCACAGCGCCCTGAAGTTCGCCAGGCCCACGAAGCTGGTGTTGATGCCGAAGGCGTCCTGGCGCAGGAAGCTTTGCCGCACGGCCTGGGCCGCGGGCCACAGGAAGAAGACGAAGGTGATCGCCAGCTGCGGGGCCAGCAGCAGCCAGGGCAGCCACTGGTTGCGGAACAGGGTGCGCTTCATCGGGGGGCCTTTCCAAGGGAAGCGGGGCCGCCGGCGCGCGGCCCCGTGCCGGTTACTGGTTCTGCGCCTCGAATTCCGCGATCAGCGCGTTGCCGCGTTCGACCACGGAATCCAGCGCGCCCTGGGCGTCCTTGGACCCGGACAGCAACTGCTCGAACTCCTCGTCGATGATGCCGCGGATCTGGACATAGTTGCCGAAGCGCAAGCCCTTGGAATTCTCGGTCGGCTCGTTCAGCGTGATCTGGCGGATCCCCGTGTCCGCGCCGGGGTTCTGGGCATAGAAATCCGCCATCCGGTCCATCGCCGCCTGCGTGATCGGCAGATAGCCCGAGAAGGACGCCCAGTCCGCCTGAACCTCGGGGGTAGAGAGATACTCGAAGAACTTCGCCACGCCTGCGTATTCTTCGTCAGGCCGCCCAGACAGCACCCACAAGGATGCGCCGCCGATGATGGAATTCTGCGGCGCGCCTTCCACGTCGTCGTAGTAAGGCAGCATCCCGTAGCCCAGCTCGAAATCCTTGGCGTTGGCGATCACGCCCGCCCGGCTGGCGGAACTGGCCATGTACATCGCGCAGTCCTGGGAATAGAACATCGGCGCCGCGTTGTCGCCGCCCACCGGGCCGCCATACTTGAAGACGCCTTCATCCGACAGGCGCTTGAGGTTTTCCCAATGCTTGACCTGCACCGGCCCGTTCAGCGTCAGCCGCGCCGACAGCCCGCCAAAGCCGTTCTGTTCCGTGCCGATCGGCTGGTTGTGCCAGGCCGACAGGTTTTCCGTCTGGATCCAGCTGATCCACTGGGTCGTGAAGCCGCAGGTGCCCGCGCCGGATTCGATGATCTTCTTGCTGAACTCCTCAAGCTCGGCCCAGGTCTTGGGCGGCGTGTTCGGGTCAAGCCCTGCCTTCTCGAACATGGTCTTGTTGTAATAGACGATCGGGGTCGAGCTGTTGAAGGGCAGCGACAGCATGTTGCCCTGGGTGTCGGTGTAGTATCCCACCACGGCGGGCAGATAAGCCTGCGGGTCGAAGGCCACCTCGTTGTCGGCCATCAGCTGATGGACCGGAACGATGGCCCCTTCGGCGGCCATCATGGTGCCGGTGCCGACCTCGAACACCTGGACGATGGCGGGCTGCTGCTGCGCGCGGAAGGCGGCGATGGCGGCGGTCATCGTCTCGGGATAGGTGCCCTTGTAGGACGGCACGACCGTGTAGTCGTCCTGGGCATCGTTGAAGCCCTTGGTGATCTCCTCCAGCTTGGCGCCCAGTTCGCCCCCCATGGCGTGCCACCACTGGATTTCGGTCTGCGCATGGGCCGCCGACAGCGATGCCGACAGCGCCAGCGCGGACGCCGTGAAAAGTCGGTTCATGATAGTCCTCCCTTGTGGAGTTCCGGTTCGCGGACCGGGCCTAGCGCGGCCCGGTGACGCGAACGCGACACTCGCATGACGGAAGGGTGACATCCTTCGGGGAATCGGTCAATGACGCCAAGCCGCTGTCCGCATTGAGGTTCCGCACCCGCGCCGCGCCGGGCGGCCTGGAACCCCTCAGGTCAGCTTGCGCAGGCGGGGAATGTCCTTGACATGCAGCAGATGCACGCCGGTCCGCCGGGACAGGGCCTTGGCGCTTTGCGTGTAATGGCCCGTGGTGATCACCACCGCGATATCGACGCGGTGAAAGGCGCGGCCGGAAAAGGCCTCTTGCACGGCCTTGTTGCCGACGGGACCGTCATAGCGCTTGCACTGGATGCCCACCTTGCGGCCGTCGCGCCGTGCGATGATGTCGATGCCCTGGTCGCCCGACCCTGCCGTGACATCGGCGCGCCAGCCGTGCGTTTCCAGCTTGCCCGCGACCCATTGCTCGAAGGCGTGGCCGTCCCGGGGGCAAGAGGCCGGGCGGCGGGATACGGGTTTTTTCGGACGCCGCCCCCTGGCGCGCCGCGTCGTCGTCCGGCGCAGCAGAAGCGCGGGCAGCAGCAGCGCGGCCAGCACCATGCCCGCCATCACGGGCACCGGATTGCGCCGGGTTTCCACCGAATCCCCGGCAAAGGTCGCCATCAGGAATCCGCAGGTCACCACCAGGGCGGCGGACAGAACGGCATATCTGAAGAAATAGAAAAGGGTCGAGATCAGATGGCGCATTTCCGTTCGAGCCTGGGAGGACAACATGCCCCGAGCGAGCGTAAACCCAGGAAGCCCATCCTAGGGGAAGAACGAACCGACAACAATTCTTGAATCGCGGCCTGGCCTTGGCATTTCAAGGCGTTCCGGGACAGGACCTAGCCTTCGCTGTCCTTCAGCGCGTCATAGACCACCTCGGGCGCGACCTCGTTCTCGACCTCCTTCGTTTCGGGATCCTCTGCCGCCGGGACGCCCTGCCGGTCCGCCATGCGGATCATCAGGGCGCCCATCTTGGTCAGCTCGTGTTCGATCAAAAGGGTGATCTGCAGGTTCAGGTTCGCGCGCCGGTCGGCGACGGCGGCCATGCGGTTCTGGCTGATCAGGACGAATGTGGACAGGAAGATCGCCTCGACCGAGGCGATCATGGCCAGCACCACGAAGGTCGGGTCCCATTGCGACACGCCGGGGATCCATCCCAGGTTGGCCGCGATCCAGAAGCCGAAGCCCGACAAGTGCAGATAGACGAATGTCATGCTGCCGGTGAACCGGGTGATGCGGTCGGCGATGCGGTCCTGAAGGGACGCGTTTTTCTCGCTTTCGGCCTCTCGCTCGCTGATGGCCCTGATGTTGCGTTCCAGCGCCGTGTTCATGCCGGCCGCTTCCCTGAGGGAAGGCTCGCCCCCGCCATCCGCCATGCCGTTCCCTCCGCTGATGTGGTGTCAGGGTCTGACAACGATTTGCGGGGGGATCGGTTGCAGCAGCAGGCGGGCGGCGGCTTTTTATCGCTCCATGGGGTCAGCCGCCGCCGATGCCCGTGTTCACCTTGCCGGTGCCGCCGCATTCGGGACATTCCTTGCCCTCGGCCCGCCCGCTGCCCTCGCATTTGCGGCAGATGTTCTCGCCCGATCCCGGCACGCCGGGCGGCACGGCATCGGGATTTTCCTTTTCGCTCATCGCGGCCTCCTCTGCATGGCTCTGTTCCAGTCAACACCAAGCGCCTGTCCCTGTTCCGCCCGGGGGCGACGGAATCAGGGGCGCGCCGAAAAAGCGCCTGCTTTCAGAACTGTGATGCCGGGCGGCGGCATTTCCGCCTTAGGATTTCCCCCGCACCGCCTGGAGGGGATTTCAAATGGCACGCCTGACCGCGAAGGACTTTCCGCCCGAACTGCTGGAGCTTTACGACGGCTATGCCCATGGCCGGATCACCAAGCGCGACTTCCTGGACCGCGCGGCCAGGTATGCGGTCGGCGGCATGACCGCGCTGGCGCTGTTGCAAACGCTCAGCCCCGATTACGCGCTGGCCCAGCAGGTGGCCTTCACCGACCCGGGGATCGTCGCGGAATACATCACCTACCCCTCGCCCGAGGGCCATGGCGCGGTGCGCGCCTATCTGGTCCGCCCCGCGCAGGACGGCGTCGCGGTCGATGCGCCCACCGGCGGCGTCGTGGTGGTCCACGAGAACCGGGGCCTCAACCCCTATGTCGAGGATGTGGCGCGGCGCGTGGCCAAGGCGGGCTACGTGGCGCTGGCGCCGGACGGGCTGACATCCAGGGGCGGCTATCCGGGCAATGACGAAAAGGGCCGCGAGTTGCAGCGCGAGGTTGATCCCGCGAAGCTGATGAACGACTTCTTCGCCGCCGTCGCGTTCCTGCTGGAAAGCCCCCTGACCAACGGCAAGGTGGGCATCACCGGCTTTTGCTATGGCGGCGGCGTGTCGAACGCGGCGGCGGTGGCCTTTCCCGAACTGGCCGCCGCCGTGCCCTTCTATGGCCGCCAGGCGCCGGTCGAGGACGTGCCCAGGATCAAGGCGCCCTTGCTGCTGCACTTCGCCGAGACCGACGAGAACGTGAACAAGGGCTGGCCCGCCTATGAGGCCGCGCTGAAGGAACACGGCAAGGTCTATGAGGCGCACATCTATCCCGGCACCAACCACGGCTTCCACAACGATTCGACGCCGCGTTACGACGAGGCGGCGGCAAGGCTGGCCTGGGACCGCACCCTGGCCTGGTTCGGGACATACCTGGGCTGAGCGGGGGGAGGCGGTGCGTGTAAACACGCACCCTACGACGCCCCTCGCCGGATGGGTCCGGGCGGAAGCACCCAAACCCTACAGCCGCTTCAGCAATTCGGCCTTCTTGGCGTCGAACTCGGCTTGGGTCAGGATGCTGCGGGACATCAGCGCGTGAAGCTGCTCGATCAGGGCGGGGATCGAGCCTTCCGGGGACGCTGGCCGGGATGCCTCGCCCGAGACGCTATCCTGCGGGGCATCGGACGGCTTGGGTGGCGCGGCCTGCGCGGGCGCGGCGTCCGGGACAGCAACCGGGGCCAGGCTGTCCAGCGGGACCGGCCCGTGCTGGCTGGTGAAGGTCAGCGCATGACCGCCCCCCTGCTGCTGGGACACGCCGCTGATCTGGTGATCGCCCGTGTCATACAGGACCATCCGCCCGCCGCGCATCACGGCCAGCCGCCGTGATGCGGGAAAGACCGCATAGCGCATGTCGTTCTGCCCCCCGCTGGAGGATGGCGCGCCCAGGTCCGACGGCCAGTCCGAGGCATCGCCCCCGTCCTGGGCCTGCTGGGCGAATGCGGCCGACCCCACCATGCCCGACAGGTCCTGGATCAGGTCTGCCACACGCGCCTTCAGGCCGTTGTCGAACATGTCCCCGACCATCAGCATCCCGCCGGACCACTGGCCCATGCCGCCGAATTCGGGATGATCGAACTGTGCCTGGCGGCCATGGCCGCGAACCAGGGCGGCCAGCATCGTCTCGGCCGCATCGGGGCTGAAGCCGTGCTGCCGCGCGACCCGTGCCACACGGTCGCGCCCTTCTTGGGTCAATTGCATGTGTCGAAACCTCTGCTGTCCTGCGCCATGAAACGCGCGGCGGGGATGGGTCCGTTCCCTTGCCTTGTGAAACCGGGCGGCGCTTGCGACGTTGGGGACCATGTCCGACCCCCGCCCCCAGTCCCCTGCCGACGTGCCCCCCGCCTTCCGGGCGGCGCTCGACCGATTCGATCCCGCGCGGCCCCCGTTGATCCTGGGCCATTTCGACGCCGACGGCTTGTCCGCCGTGGCGATCCTGGCCCGCGCCCTGGACCGCGCGGGCCGCCCCGCCGCCATCCGAATCACCGGCAAGGGCGAGAACCCCTGGTCCCCCGCCTTGCAACAGGAGTTGCAAGCGAACCAGCCCGGCGGGCTGATCGTGACCGATCTGGGCATCCGCGACGGCGACATCCTGCCGGGCGTCCCCACGGTGCTGGTCGATCACCACGTGCCCACCGGCACGCCCGGGGAGGCCGCGGTGATTTCCGGCAATGGCTGGGTGCCGGAACCCACCTCGTCGCTGCTGGCCTTCTGGTGCGCGAAGGCCCTGGGTGGCAATGACGACCTGCTGTGGCTTGCGGCCCTGGGGCTGATCGGCGACATGGCCGAAAAGGGCTTTCCCGAACTGACCGATGCGCAGGCGCGATACGGCAAGACGGCGCTGCGCGATGCCGTGTCGCTGGTCAACGCGCCCCGCCGGACGGCCCGCGCCGATGCCGGCCCGGCGCTGGCGCTGCTGATGCGGTGCGATTCGCCCAAGGAACTGCTGCGGGGCGGCCATCCCGAAACCGCCCTGCTGCAGGCCGCCAAGGCCGAGGTCGCGGCGGAACTGGACCGCGTCCGCCGCACCCCGCCGAAGATCCGCGGCGGTGTCGCGCTGATCCGCTTTTCCTCGCCCTGCCAGATCCATCCGCTTGTGGCGCAGGCCTGGCGCGGGCGGCTGCGGGACAAGATCGTGCTGGCCGTCAACACCGGCTATCGCCCCGGCTGGATCCATTTCGCCGCCCGCAGCGCCACCGGCGCGGACCTGATCCGCTTCCTGGCCGATCACCGCCCCCCGGGCGCGGGCACGGAATACGGCAGCGGCCATGCCCAGGCCACGGGCGGCGCGCTGCGTCCCGCCGACTGGGCCGACTTCGCCGCCCGGATCGGCTTTCCCGAGGAGACTGCGCCCGAGGAGACTGCGCATGACTGATCGACCGCTCCGCCTGGGCTTTCCCGTCAAGGTGATGGGACGGCCCGGGTTGAAAAGCAACGACACCCGGCGCTGGCGGCAGGACCCGCATCTGAAGACCTCGCTGGAATACGTGGACGCGATCCTGGACTACATGGTCGAGGTGGGCATCGACATGTATCGCATGTCCTCGGACCTGGCGCCCTATGCCACGCATCCCGACATGCCCCAGTTCCACGCCATGGTGGCCGAGAGCGATGCGGAACTGGCGGCGCTTGGCCGCAAGGCACGCGGGCTGGACATGCGGCTGTCCTTCCATCCGTCGCAATTCGTGCTGCTGAACAGTCCCGATGCGGGCCTGACGGCGAAAAGCATCTGGGATCTGGCGTCCCAGGCCGAGATGCTGGACCGCATGGGCATGGGACCGGAAGGCGTCCTGGTCACGCATGTGGGCGGGGTCTATGACGACCGCGAGGCAAGCCGCGCCCGCTGGATCGAGGGGTACAACCAGTGCCCCGACCATGTCCGCCGCCGCCTGGTGCTGGAAAACGACGACATCCGCTTTTCGGCGGCCGACGTGCTGTGGATCCACGACCGCTGCGGGGTGCCGCTGATCTTCGACTACCAGCATTTCTGGTGCCTCAACCCCGAGGGGCTGGCGCTGCGCCCGACCCTGGAACGCTTTGTCCGGTCCTGGCCCCAAGGCGTGCGGCCGAAGATCCATTTCTCCTCCCCCCGGACCGAGTTGCGGGAAATCAAGCGCAAGGTGACGGACAAGGAACGCGCGGCGCTGAAGGCGGCCGCCCCGGCCAAGGGCGGCGCGCTGACCAAGGGGGTGGTGAAGGCCACGTCGCGCTTCAAGACGGTGCTGCTGCCGCCGATCTGGACGGGTCACGCGGATTTCACCAACCCGTTCGAATTCGCGACCTTCATGCGCACGGCCGAAGGGTTGGACTTCGACGTGATGCTGGAGGCCAAGACCAAGGATCTGTCGCTGTTGAAGCTTCGCGGGGATCTGCTGCGCTATGCCCCCGACGTGGCGGCGCGCTTCGGCGTGGACCCCGGGGACGCCTCCGAGCTGGCCGAGGCCGAGGAGATGCTGGACGAAGGGGTCGAGACCGACGAAGCCCCCGACGAGGACGACCGGCTGGCCTCCGCGGGGGCGTGACCCGTCACTCCGGCGCGGTGGCGGTGTCCACGTGGACCACCACCGACATGCCGGGGCGCAGGTCTTCCGCCATCTCTTGCCCCGGGTCGATGGAAATGCGGACCGGCAGGCGCTGCGCGATCTTGGTGAAGTTGCCGGTGGCGTTGGTGCCCGCCAGCAGGCTGTATTCCGATGCGGTGGCGGGCGAGAAGGATTCGACCCGGCCCGCGAAGGCGCGGTGCCGCATGGCGTCCACGGTAAAGCGCACGGCCTCGCCCAACCGCAACCCGGTCAGGCTGGTTTCCTTGAAATTCGCGATGACCCAGACATCGCGGCCCACATGCGACACAAGCGCCGTGCCCGGCGTCACGTATTGCCCGACCCGGACCGAGACCTGGCCCAGATGGCCGTCCGAGGGCGCGCGGATCACGGTGTTGTCCAGCTCGATCCGGGCCAGTTCCACCGCGGCCTCGGCATTGGCGATGTCGGCCTGGCGCGATTGCAGGGCGACGCGGGCGGATTTCACCGATTCCCGCTGCACGTCCAGTTGCGCCTCGGCCTGGGTCACCGCCGCCTCGGCCTGCTGCAAGGCCAGTTCCGACTGGTCGGCCGTCGATTGCGAGGCCACCCCCCGCGTCCGCAGCGCCTGCGCGCGGTCCCAGCTGGTCCGCGCCGTGGTCAGGGCCGAGCGCGCGGATTCCACCCCCGCCTGGTCCGCGCGCAGCACCGCCTCGGCCGAGGCGACGCCCTGGGTCGCGACCTCCATCGCGGCATGGGCGGCGGCCAGTTGCGCATCGGCCTGGGCCAGCTTCTGGCGCGCGCTGCGGTCGTCGATCCGCGCGATCACGTCGCCGGCCTTGACGGGCTGGAAATCCGTGACGGCGACCGCGCTGACATAGCCCGTGGCCTGCGGCGCGATGGTGGTGACCTTGCCGCGGACATAGGCGTTCTCGGTCGTGGGTTCGGACGGCCGGAAGGGCGGCAGGTGCCAGGCGTAAAGCAGCAGCAGCACGCCCGCGATGCCGATGACCACGGCGATGACGGTGGGGATGAGGTTTTCTTTTTTCATGGGGTCGTGTCCGGTTCGGTCGGGGGCGTCATGCGCAGGGCCAGCCGGTCGCGCAGCATGTGCAGGATCAGGGCCGCAGCGGCGGCAAGGGCGATCCCGGCCGTCAGCAGATAGGCGTCGTTATAGGCCATCACGGTGGCCTGGGCGGATGCGTCCTGCGCGATCTGCCCGACGGCTTGCAGCCGGCGGGTGGCCGCATCGGGGATCTGGCTGGCCAGGGCCGCCATGCGGCCCGTGATGGCCTGGGCCGTGGGCGCGTCGGTGGCGGCCAGCTGTTCGGTCAGGGTCGCGTAATGGGCGGCCTGGCGGTGGTTGATGAGGGTCGTGAACAGGCCCGACCCCAGCACGCCCCCCAGGGACTGGGTCGAGATGAAGACGATCACGAAGGACAGAAGATATTGCGGCCCGCGCGCCAGGGCCGACACCAGCCCGGCCATCATCGCGGGCGGCAGGAACAGCATCCCCGCGAATCCGATCAGCGCCTGGCTGACGATCATCTGTTCGGGCCGCGTGTCGACCGTCGAATGGGCGTCCATGAAGGCGCCAAGGGCGATCAGCAGCAGCGCCGCCAGGTGCAGCACGGGCACGCGGTCGGGGCGGATCCAGGCCACGCAGGCCAGACCCCCCAGCAGGCTTGCCCCGACGATGATGGCGAACAATCCGGTCATCTGCGCGGGCGCGACGCCCAGCATCTGGAACATGCGCGGCGCGCCGGCGCTTTGCTCGGACAGGATCAGGCGGAACAGGAACAGGGTCGCGGTCAGGTGCAGCATGGCGGGGCTTGCCAGCCAGCGGATGTCCAGAAGCGGCGCGGCGCGGTTCAGTTCCACCGCGACGGCCATGGCCAGCGCCGCGACCGACACCGCCAGCAGCACCCCGATCCAGGGCGCGTCGGACCAGTAATGGATCGGTCCCATGACGAAGCCGATGGTCAGCCCCGCAAAGCCGACGCCGATCAGCAGGAAGCTGAGAAAGTCCAGCGGCTGGATCACCTTCATGTGCGGCACCGGGCGCAGCGGCAGCCGGAACACCAGCATCAGCGACACCATCGCCATGCCAAGCGCGGTCAGGTGGACCCAGGTCAGCCCCCCGTCCCCGATCAGCGCGGGCGATACGACGCGCGCCAGCGTGGGTCCCGCCATCATCACCGCCATCGCGGCGGGCAGGCCGAGGCGCATCTTCCATTGGGGGGACAACGGCTCCAGCATGTACATGAAGGCCAGGGTGGACAAGGGCGCGGCGGCCGCGCCCGACAGCGTCTGCACCACCACCGCGGACCGGAAGTCGCTGATCCAGACGGATGCGAAGGCCACCACCACATAGGCGATGATCCCCACCTCGGCAAAGCGGCGCAGGCCGTATTGCGTGCGGATCTTGATCAGCAGCAGGGGCAAGGATGCGCGGGGGATCATGTAGGCCGCCATCAGCCAACTGGCCTGGGTGGTGGTGATGCCCAGGTCGCCCGCCGTCTGCGGGATGTTCGCGGATACGAAGCCCTGCCCCAGGCCCTGCGACAGGGCCAGCACCACCGATGCGCCCATATAGGCCAGCGCCTGCGGCAGGGGCAGGGGCGGATGGGCGACGGGCGCGGCGGGTGCCTGGCTCATTCCCGGTCCAGCCTTGCGATATTGGCGGCGATGCGGTCCAGCACCGAATGCGCCACGGCCAGGTCGCCTTCGGGGATGCCCGCCACCAGGTCGGCCCGCATCCGGCGGGTGAAATCGACGATGCCGCTGTCCCGGCCCCTTGCGGTCAGGAACAGCGCGTTCTTGCGCCCGTCGCCCTCGGCGGGGCGGCGTTCGACAAAGCCCGCGCGTTCCAAGGCGTCGATCTGGCGCTTGAGCGTGGGGGCCTCGATCTCCAGCGCGGCGGCAAGATCGGCCTGCGTGGTCCCGTCCATCCGCGACAGCGTGGTCAGCGCCCGGGCGCGCGACAGCGTCAGGCCCATGGCCTCGGCCCGCGCGTCATAGCTGCGGCGCAGCAGGCGCATCAGGTGCAACAGCGTTTCAAGAAAATGCGAGGCTTGCGGCATGGCGGTGGCTTGTTGCGGTTCGTTAGCCAGCTAACCACTTAATCGGCCGTCTTCAACCCCGCAGGACGCCTCGGCGCGCGAAATTGTCCTCAGCCGCCGAGCGCGATCCCCTCGCGCCGGGGATCGGCGCCGCCCGACAGCGCCCCGTCCGGGCCGATCACGATGCCCTGCAGGCCCGAGGTCAGGTCCGTCTCGTTCAGCTCATACCCCATGGCGGCCAGGCCTTCGGCCAGGGCGGCGGGCAGGCCGGCTTCCACATCCATCGGGCCGAAGCGGTTGACGATGTTCGGCGCGGCCACGGCCTTCTGGATGTCCATGCCCCAGTCCAGATGCGCGATGATGGCGCGGGCAACATAGCCGATGATGCGGCTGCCGCCGGGCGATCCGATCACCATCACCGGCCGCCCGTCCTTCAGCACGATCGTCGGCGCCATGGACGACCGGGGCCGCTTGCCCGGCGCCACGGCATTGGCGATGGGCCAGCCGGCCTCGTCATGCGTCTCGAAGCTGAAATCGGTCAGCTCGTTGTTCAGCAGGAAGCCGCCGGTCATCAGGCGCGAACCGAAGCCGTTCTCGATGGTGGTGGTCATCGCCAGGGCGTTGCCGTCCCCGTCCACGATCGAGACATGCGTGGTGGACGGCAGTTCCAGCGACGCATCCTGCCCCCACAGCGCCGCATGGGACCAGCCGGGCGAACCTGCGCTCACCTCGGGCAGGCTGTCGTCGCCCGCCAGCAGCTTGGCCCGTTCGGCCAGATAGGCGGGGTCGATCAGCCCTTGCGTGGGCATCGGCACATGGTCGCTGTCGGCCATGAAGCGGCCCCGGTCGGCAAAGGCCAGCCGCGAGGCGTCCCCGATCAGCCGCCAGCTTTCCGGGTTTTCCGCCCCGAGCGCCGCCAGGTCGTAACCCCCCAGCATCCCCAGGATCTGCCCCACCGTCAGCCCGCCCGAGGATGGCGGTCCCATGCCGCAGACATCATGCGCCCGGTATTCGACGCAGACGGCGGGGCGTTCGACCACGCGATAAGCGGCCAGATCCCCCATCGACAGCCCGCCGGGATTGTCGGCCCCGCGCACGGCGGCGACGATGCCCTCGGCGACCGCGCCCTTGTAGAACCCGTCCGCGCCCTGCGCCGCCAGCGTGCGCAGGGTGTCGGCATAGGCGGGGTTCTTCAGCATCGTGCCTGTCGCGACCGCCTGCCCGCCCGGAAAGAAATAGGCGGTCGTGGCCGGATCGGCCTGCAACGCCTCGCCTTCTTCCGCCACTTGGGACGCCAGCCGGGGCGAGACGGTGAAGCCCCCTTCGGCCAGCCGGATGGCGTCGTCGAACAGGCCCGACCAGTTGGCCTTGCCCCAGCGGCGATGCGCCTCCTCCAGCAACGCAGGGGTGCCGGGGGTGCCCACGGACCGGCCGCCCACCACGGCATCCATGAACTCCATGGGCTGGCCGTCCTCCGTCAGGAACAGCGTGGGCGTGGCGGCCATCGGCGCGGTCTCGCGGGCATCCAGCGTGGTCAGCGCGCCGGTCTCCGCGTCATGCCAGACCAGGAAGGCCCCGCCGCCAAGGCCCGAGCTTTGCGGCTCGATCAAGCCCAGCACGGTCTGGACAGCCACCATGGCATCGGCGGCGCTGCCGCCCCCGGCCAGCACCCTGGCGCCCGCCTCGACGGCCAGGGGATGGGCCGCGCTGACCATCCAGCCCTGGCCGGTGACGGGGCGGCCTTCGGCCTTGGCCGTCAGCGCCGCGCGCGCGGCGTCGGACAGGGGGCCAAGATCGCCGGCTTGGGTGTCGATATTCGTCGCCGCCTCGGGCGCCACGGCATCCGTCGCCTGCTGGGAAAATCCCGAGGGGGCGCTGCCCAACAGCAGCACAAGCGCAAGGGTTGCACGTGCCATCCTTCCCTCCACCGTTGATCCCCGCAGTCTGCGCGCGCAGGAGCGAGGGCGCAAGAAACTTTGCGGTAACGGGGAAAATCCGTCCTGTGGGAAGATGGCGGTTATCGCGGGCGCGAAGAACCGACTGGTCGGAGCGAGAGGATTCGAACCTCCGACCCCCTGCTCCCGAAGCAGGTGCGCTACCAGGCTGCGCTACGCTCCGACCGTAGATGGGGCAGGTAGCGCGGGGCGGGACCGATTGCAAGCCCTGTCGGGCGCATGGGGACCATATTCTTCGCGAAAGGCGCGCCGCCGCCGGGGCGGCGCGGCCCCGGGGTCAGCCCTCGGACAGGGCGGCGAGGATGCGGTCGCCCATGGCGGCGGTCGAGATCGGGGTGCCGCCCTCGGGACCCATCAGGTCGGCCGTGCGCGCGCCTTGGGCCAGCACCGTTTCCACCGCCCGTTCCAGATCCGCCGCCGCATCCCCCTGGTCGAAGGAATAGCGCAGCGCCATCGCGAAGGACAGGATGCAGGCGATCGGGTTGGCCAGCGCCTTTCCGGCGATGTCGGGGGCCGATCCGTGGACGGGTTCGTAAAGCGCCTTGGGCCGCCCGTTCGCCATCGGCGCCCCCAGCGACGCCGAGGGCAGCATCCCCAGGGAACCGGTCAGCATCGCCGCCGCGTCCGACAGGATGTCGCCGAACAGGTTGTCGGTCACGATCACGTCGAACTGCCGCGGACGGCGCACCAGCTGCATCGCGCCGTTGTCGGCATACATGTGGGAAAGCTCCACATCGGGGTATTCGTTGTCGTGGACCCATTGCACCTCCTCGCGCCAGAGGATGCCCGATTCCATCACGTTGGCCTTTTCCATCGAGCAGACCTTGTTGCCGCGCTTGCGCGCCAGCTCGAAGGCCGACCGGGCCACGCGGCGGATCTCTCCGCTGGTGTAGCGTTGCGTGTTGATGCCGACACGGCCGCCCTCGTTACCGGGGTTGTTACCGTCCGCATGGATGCCGCGCGGTTCGCCGAAATAGATGCCCGAGGTCAGTTCGCGCACGATCAGGATGTCGAGACCCGCGACCACCTCGCGCTTCAGCGAGGAGAAATCCGCCAGCGCGTCGAAGCATTGCGCGGGGCGCAGGTTGGCATAAAGGTCCATCTCCTTGCGCAGGCGCAGAAGGCCGCGTTCGGGTTTGACGCTGAAATCCAGATTGTCGTATTTCGGCCCGCCCACCGCGCCCAGCAGCACCGCGTCGACCGATTGCGCCAGCGCCATCGTGTCGTCCGTCAGCGGCGTGCCATGCGTGTCATAGGAGGCCCCGCCGACCAAGCCTTGGCTGATGTCGAAGGACATGCCGCGATGGGTCCCGAACCAGCCGATGACCTTGACCACCTCGGCCATGACCTCGGGACCGATCCCGTCGCCGGGCAGGATGAGCAGGGAATAGGGGTCGGACATGGTTCCTCCGGGTTTCTCGGGTCGCGGCATCGGGTCCGGTGCTAGCCCCCCGTCATGGGCGGGTCAAGTTGACGCGCGGCGACACACTGCACGGCTTGCACCTTTCGCGCCCATGGCCCAGCCTGCGGCCGAACCGCGAGGGAGGAACGCCGCGCATGCCAGCCTTGTCCATCGGCATCGTCAGTCTGGTGCTGGCCTATGTCCTTTCCCAGTTCTATCGCGCCTTTCTGGCGGTGCTGACGCCGGTCCTGGGAACCGAACTGGGTGCCGCCCCGGGCGACCTGGCGCTGTCGTCGGGGCTGTGGTTCGCGGCCTTCGCGGCCATGCAGATCCCGGTGGGGCGGATGCTGGACCGCTGGGGGCCGCGCCTGACGGTGGCCCTGCTGCTGGGGGGCGCCGGGGGCGCGGGGGCGGCGGTCTTTGCCCTGGCGCAGGTACCCTGGCACCTGCATCTGGCGATGGCGTTGCTGGGCGTGGGCTGCGCGCCCGCGCTGATGGGATCATATTACATCATCGCGCGGGAATATCCGGCGGCGGCCTTTGGCGCCCTGGCCGGGATGATCGTGGGGTTCGGGTCGCTGGGCAACATCCTGGGCGCGACGCCGCTGGTCTGGGCCATCGAGGCCTTCGGCTGGCGGGCGACCATGGGCGCCCTGGGCGCGGCGACCGTGGCGGTGGCGGGGCTGATCCTGCTGAGCGTGCGCGATCCCGCCCGCCTGGGCGCGGATCACCCGCAGGGATCGCTGGCCGAGGTGCTGCGCATCCGCGCGCTGTGGTTCATCATGCCGCTGTTCTTCGTGAACTATGCCGCATCCGGCGCGATCCGAGGCCTGTGGGCCGCGCCCTATCTGGAACAGGTGTTCGGCGCCGATGCCAACCTGATCGGGCGGGCGACGCTGGCCATGGGGCTGGCGATGATCGCGGGCAATTTCCTGGTCCCCCCCGCCGTGCGGCTGGTGGGCAGCCTGCGCCGGACGGTGCTGATCTTCACCGGGGCCACGCTGGCGGTGATGGGGTTCCTGGTCCTGAAACCCGATCCCGGACTGGGCTTGGCCGTGGTCCTTCTGGCGCTGATCGGGCTGTCGGGGGCGGGCTATGTGCTGCTGATGGCGCATGGCCGGTCGTTTCTGCCCGACCACCTGGTCGGGCGGGGGGTGACGTTCCTGAACATGATCTCGATCGGGGGCGTGGGGGTGATGCAGTTCGCAAGCCGCCCGGTGTTCCAGGCGGCGTCCGGGGCCTTCGCCCCGCCGCAGGCCTTCGCCATGCTGTTCCTGTTCTTCCTGGTCCCGCTTGCCGGGGGCTTTGCCCTGTATTTCCTGACGCCCGAGGCCAAGCATGGCTGACCCCCTGGTCATCGCCCCGAACCTCAAGCGCCGCTTGTCGGGCGTCACCGCGACCGTGGTCCGGCTGATCCCGGTGCAGGCCCGGCTGATCGCGATCCGCGCGACCGGTCCTGGTCTGCCGCCCGAGGTGCCGCACATCCCCCTGATCCGCGCCGTTCTGATGCCGCGCGACCGCTGGCGGGTCTGGCACGCCCGGCGCAACACGGAAATGGCCTTGGGGCTGATCCTGCGCCGCGTGCTGCGGCGGAAATACCGGCTGCTGTTCACCTCGGCCGCGCAACGGCGGCATACGGGGTTCACCAAATGGCTGATCCGCCAGCAGGACGCGCTTGTGGCGACCTCGGACAAGGCGGCCGGCTATCTGGACCGGCCCGCGACGGTGGTAATGCATGGGGTGGATACCGCGATCTTCCAGCCGCCCGCCGACCGCGCGGCGCTGCGCCGCGAGCTGGGCCTTGATCCCGATGCCGTGCTGGTCGGCTGCTTCGGCCGGGTGCGCGCGCAGAAAGGGGTGGACCTGCTGGTCCGCGCCGGGCTGCGGCTGCTGCCGGATCGTCCGCGCGCGCAGATCGTTTTCACGGGCCGCATCACCCCCGACAACCGCGCCTTCGCCGACGGCTTGCTGGCCCAGATCCGCGCGGCGGGCTTGGCCGACCGCATCCGTTTCCTGGGCGAACTGCCATGGGACCAGGTGGTGCGCCATTACCAGGCGCTCGACCTGTTCGCCGCCCCCGCCCGCTGGGAAGGCTTTGGCCTGACGCCGCTGGAGGCCATGGCCTGCGGCGTTCCCACCGTCGCCGCCCGCGTCGGCGCCTATGAGACGCTGATCCGCGACGGCGTGACCGGCAGCCTGGTCCCGCCCGACGATGGGGACGCGCTGACCGGGGCGCTGCGGCATTGGCTGGACGACGATGCCGCCCGCGAAGCCGCAGGCCGGGCCGCCCGCGCCCATGTGACGGCGAACCACGCCATCGAGGGCGAGGCCCGCGCCCTGGTCGCGATCTACAACGACCTGCTGGCCCGGCCATGAACAGGCTGGCCTTCTACACCGCCCGCCTGATGCGCGACGAGGGCGCGCTGCAAGCCCTGTCGGTCCCGCAAGGGAACCTGCTGGCGGATCTGGAGGGCAAGTCGGTCGCCCTGATCGGCAATGCCCGGTCGCTGGCGGACAGCGCACACGGCGCGGCCATCGACGCCGCCGACCTGGTGATCCGCATCAACCGCGCGCCTATGCCCCAGGCGGCCAGCCACGGCACCCGCACCGACTGGCTGGCGCTGGCGGTGCGCCTGCCGGACGAGGACCGCGCCCGCCTGGACCCCGCGCGCCTGTTGTGGATGTCGCCCAAGCGCAAGCGGCTGGACTGGCGGACGGCAACCGGCCCCGGCTTCTACCTGCACCCGCTTGGGGATTACCGCGCGCTGAAGGACCGCCTCGCCGCCCCGCCCACCACGGGGGCGATGATGATCGACCTGTTGCTGCGGTCGCGCCTGACCGATCTGACGCTTTACGGCTTCGACTTCTTCGCCAGCCAGAGCCTGTCGGGCCGCCGCACCGCCGATCAGGTGCCGCATGATTTCGGGGCCGAGGCGGCTTGGGTGGAGGATCTGCGGCGAACGGATGGGCGGTTGGCCTTGGCCTAGGTGGCTGTGCGTGGATTGGCGAAGGCCATCGCCTTCGCCACGTCGCGCCATATCAACCCGAACCGCCGGGCCTCAAAGGCCCGGCCAGCGCCCGCCCCGCCCCCAGGCGGGCGCTTCACGCCCCCCTCGGGTCGGGCGCTGGCCTCTCGTGGTCGCGGAGCGGCACCGTCTTTGGTGGCACCGTCGCTTAGCGGGCGGGGGAAATGCTCGTCGCATTTCCTTGTCCCGCCCGGCAATCCCGTGTCCAGGCTTACAAGAACCCGATCCACCGCCCCGCCAGCAGCACCCCCGGCCAGATCGCCGCCGACATCGCGGCCAGGATCCGGGCTGTCGGGCCTGGCCGCCCGGTGGCCATGACCCGCTTCCACCCCACTCCATGCATCAGCGCGACATTTGCCAGGCCCAGGGCCAGCAACACCAGCTTCCACCGAAAGGCCGCGTTGCCCAGGTATTCGCGCGCATCCACCGACCACAGGCAGAACCCCGTCAGCATCGCCAGCCCCAACCCGATGCCCGCCATCCGCGACAGGAACGGCCCGATCACCGGCAGGGGTGGCCCGCGCAGAACCCCCAGCACCCGCAGATCCAGCGGCAGGATCGCGCCCACCAGCAGCCCTATCCCCAGGATATGCGCCGCGTTCATGACCATGTAGAACTCGCCCGACCCCCGCAGCGCCCGCGCCAAGGCCAGGCCCTCGATCCAGGCGAGAGGCTCCATCCCCCGTCAGTCGGACCGGAGGCGTTCGGGATACATGTCGTAGGTCCGCCCGTCGATCACGATGCGCACGGCCTTCATGTGCGCTTCAGTGGGATCGCGGTCGCGGTTGCCGATCACCGTGACCGCGTCGCCGACGCTGGCCGTGTCGCCCGCAAACCCCGACCGCGCGGTGCGCCCGGGATTGCCCAGTTCCACGAACCAGACCGTGCCGTCCGCCGCCCGCACGCGCAGGCTGGGATGGGGCGGGTTCATGGAAATGTCCTCGATCACGCCTTCCAGCCGGACCTGGTCCTCCTCGGCCCAGGACCAGCCGTGATGCGCCCCCGCCGGGGCAGCGGCGGCGATCGCCAGGCCAAGGGCAAGGGTCGCGGACCAAAGGGTGCGGAACATGGCGGGCCTTTCCGGTTTGCTGCGCCCAGGATAGCGCGCCCCGGCCGGGCGGCGGTTGACATTGGCGTGACCCGGCGGGCCGCGGCCCCCGGGCCTTTCCCCTTCCCTTGCCCCCCTGCTTGCGCTAAACGCCCCTGACCGCCAGAAAAGGAGTCCCAGGGAGATGGGCTACAAAGTCGTCGTCGCCGGCGCCACGGGCAATGTGGGCCGCGAAATGCTGAACATCCTCGATGAACGCATGTTCCCCGTGGACGAGATTGCCGCGCTGGCCTCGCGCCGGTCGCAGGGCACCGAGGTCAGCTTTGGCGACAAGACCCTCAAGGTCAAGGACATCGAGCAGTTCGACTTCACCGGCTGGGACATCGCGCTGTTCGCCATCGGGTCGGACGCGACCAAGATCCACGCCCCCCGCGCCGCCGCGGCGGGCTGCGTGGTGATCGACAACTCCTCGCTCTACCGCTACGACCCCCAGATCCCCTTGATCGTGCCCGAGGTGAACCCCGAGGCGGTGCATGACTACAAGAACAAGATGATCATCGCGAACCCCAACTGCTCGACCGCGCAGATGGTGGTGGCGCTGAAGCCGCTGCATGACCGCGCGCGCATCAAGCGGGTCGTGGTCAGCACCTACCAGTCCGTGTCCGGCGCCGGGAAAGAGGGCATGGACGAATTGTGGAACCAGACCAAGGGCATGTATGTCCCGGGGCAAGAGGTCGCGGCCAAGAAGTTCCAGAAGCAGATCGCCTTCAACGTGATCCCGCAGATCGATGTCTTCCTGGACAGCGGCGACACCAAGGAAGAATGGAAGATGACGGCCGAGACGAAGAAGATCCTCGACCCCGCCATCAAGGTCACGGCAACCTGCGTGCGCGTCCCGGTCTTCGTGGGCCATTCCGAATCCATCAACATCGAGTTCGAGGATTTCCTGGACGAGGACGAGGCCCGCGACATCCTGCGCGAGGCGCCCGGCATCCTGGTCGTGGATAAGCGCGAACCCGGCGGATACACCACCCCGGTCGAATGCGTGGGCGATTTCGCGACCTATGTCAGCCGGATCCGCCAGGACGTGACGGTCGAAAACGGCCTGAACCTGTGGTGCGTCAGCGACAACCTGCGCAAGGGCGCGGCGCTGAACGCGGTGCAGATCGCGGAACTGCTGGGCAACCGCGTCCTGAAAAAGGGCTGAGGCGGTGTTCGACTGGATCACCGGATTCCTGGACAGCGGCGGGGCCTTGGCCATCGCCGCCCTGATGCTGCTGGAAAACGTCTTCCCGCCGATCCCGTCGGAACTGATCATGCCGCTGGCGGGCTTCAACGCCGCGCGCGGCGGCACGCCCTTGTGGCTGGCGGTTCTGGCCGGGGGCCTTGGGTCGCTGGCAGGCGCTTACCTGTGGTATCTGGCGGGCCGCGCCGTGGGCGCGCACCGGATGCGCCGCCTGATCGAACGGCACGGCCGCTGGCTGACCACCACCCCGTCCGAGTTCGAGAAGGCCGAAAACTGGTTCCACCGCCACGGCCGCGCGGTCGTGTTCTTCGGCCGCTTCGTGCCCACCGTGCGCACGCTGATCTCGATCCCCGCCGGGATCGAGCGGATGCCGCAAGGCCAGTTCCTGCTTTACACCGGGCTTGGCAGCTTCATCTGGTCGGGCGGCCTGGCACTGGCGGGATACCTTCTGGAGGACCAGTACGAACGGGTCGAACACTGGGTCAACCCTGTGTCCACGGCGGTCGTGGTGGGGATCATCGCGCTCTATCTGTGGCGCGTGATCCGCTGGAAGCCCGACGCCTGACCGGCGCCGGGCGCCCGATCAGATCACCGTCCAGCTTTGCCCGCCGTCAATGGCCTGGGACAGCGTGCCCTCGCTGATGTCGTGGACCAGGCCGTGGATCGACATCTGCCCCGATTCGACCGCCGAACGGACAAAGGGGAAGGTCATCAGGTTCTCGATCGACACCAGCACGGCCTCGCGCTCCAGCGCGGCGACCTGCCGGTCCTCGGGCAGATCCTTGACCCGCTCGTAGCCGGGGCGCAGGATGTCCATCCAGCGGCCGACGAAGCTGGTCTTTTCCTCCAGTTCCGGCGCGTGGCCCGAACACATCGCGTGGCAGCCCGCCACGCCGCCGCAGCTGGTATGACCCACCACGATCAGATGCGCGACCTTCAGCGCTTGGACCGCGTATTCCACGGCCGCGGACGTGCCGTGCTGCAACCCGTCGGGCGCATAGGGCGGAACCAGGTTGGCGATGTTGCGGTGGATGAAGAACTCGCCCGAATCCGCGCCGAAGATGCTGGTGACGTGGACGCGCGAGTCGCAGCAGGAAATCACCATCGCGCGCGGGCGCTGGCCGTCGGTCGCCAGGCGGCGGTACCAGGCGCTGTTTTCGGAATAGGACGTGGCCCGCCAGCCATGGAAGCGGCTGACCAGGTATTGCGGCAGGGGGCGGATGTTGTGCATGTCTCACCTCTCTTGTCCCGCCGTGTGATAGGGCGTCATTGAAACAAATTCGAGAGATTTCTTGCGGTCGCGGCAAGCCTTTCTTCACCGCCCCGGGTCATGGTGGCAGGACTGGACGTGCAAGGCAAAGGCAAGGCAAATGGCACAGATCACGGCATTGGCCGTTTCCGAACCGGTCCGGGTGGATTCCCGCCGCGTGGGCGATATTGTGACCGAACTGGGCGAAACGGCGGCGCAGAACGTCATCGGGCTGGCCCTGGAACAGCTGGCGGGCGCGCTGACCGCCACCGACAAGGCCCTTTGCGCCTCTGACCTGGCCGAGGCTGCACGCCAATGCGACCTGCTGGCCCGGCTGGCCTGGCAGATCGGCCTTCTGTCGCTGGCGGGCGTCGCCATGGATCTGGGCAGTTGCGCGGAAAGGCACGATCCGGTGGCCCTTGGCGCCATTCATGCCCGGCTGATGCGGGTCGGCAACCGGTCGCTGACGGCGATCTGGGACCGCGCCGGCCTTGGCTAGGCTTGCGGGCGCAAGCGCAGGCTGTAGTCTTGCGCCCGGACAGACAAGGACCCGCCCCATGATCCCCGACTTCGCCCCCCCATCCGCCGATGCCCTGCCGCTTTGGGCCGTGTGGAAGGGCGATCCCCTGGCCGACCAGGCCGGTCCCTGGCCCACCGCCAGCGGCTTCGCGGCAAAGGCGGGCGAGATCTGCCTTTTGCCCGATGCCTCGGGCGGCTTGGCAGGGGCGTTCCTGGGCCTTGGCGACCGGGCGCAGGCGGGCCGCCACCGCTTCGTTCTGGCCCATGCGGCGGCGCTGCCCCCCGGCACGTGGCGGCCCATCCTGCCCGAAGGCCTCGACCGGGACGAGGCTGCGCTGGCCTTGCTGCTGGGCCAGTACCGCTTCACCCGCTACAAGGGCAGCCCCTATTCCGGCCCGCAGTTCACCTGCCCCGAGGGCACCGACGCCGCCCATGTCCGGGCGCTTGCGGCGGGCGAGTTCCTGACCCGTGACCTGATCAACACGCCCGCCAACGACATGGGACCGATCGACCTGGAGGACGCCGCCCGCGCCCTAGCGGATGAAATCGGCGCCGCCATCGCCGTCACCACCGGCCCCGACTTGCTGCGGTCCAACCTGCCGATGATCCACGCGGTCGGGCGCGCCGCCGAACAGGCGCCCCGGCTGATCGACATCCGCTTGGGGGACACCGGCCCGCGCCTGACGGTCGTGGGCAAGGGCGTCTGTTTCGATACCGGCGGGCTGGACATCAAGCCCTCGGCCTCGATGCTGCTGATGAAGAAGGACATGGGCGGGGCGGCGACTGCGCTTGGCCTGCTGCGGATGCTGGCGCTGACGGGGGCGGCGGACCGGATGCGAATCCGGGTGCTGCTGCCGGTGGTGGAAAACAGCGTGGCGGCCGCGTCCTTTCGCCCGGGCGACGTGCTGACCAGCCGCAAGGGCCTGACGGTCGAGGTGAACAACACCGATGCCGAAGGCCGGTTGATCCTGGCCGACGCCCTGGCCTTGGGGGCCGAGGAATCGCCCGACCTGATGATCTCGCTGGCGACGCTCACGGGGGCTGCGCGGGTGGCGCTTGGTCCCGACCTGCCGCCCTTCTATTGCGACGACGACGCCACGGCGGATGCGCTGTCCCGCGCGTCCATGGCGGTGCGCGACCCCCTGTGGCGGATGCCCTTCTGGGACGGCTACGAATCGCAGATCGAGCCGCAGATCGCGGATCTCGATAACGCCCCCTCGGGCGGCATGGCGGGGTCGATCACCGCAGCCCTGTTCCTGCGCCGCTTTGCGGGGGGCGCGGGCCGTTATGTCCACATGGACATCTATGGCTGGCAGCCAGCCGCCGCGCCGGGCCGTCCCAAGGGCGGCGTGGGACAAGGCGCACGGGCGATCCTGGCGGCCCTGCCGCAGATCCTGCCATGAGCCTGGACCGCCGCCTGACGCCCGCGACCGACCGCGTGGCCCTGGACAGCCTGGCGGGCGTGATCGAGCGCCCGGCCTATACCCCCGGCCACCCGGCGCGGCTGGCGGTGCCGCTGGCCGACCTGATGACCGCGCCCGACGGACGGCGCGACCGGCAGGTGAATTTCGGCGCGGACGTGACAGTGATCGAGACGCGGGACGGCTGGTGCTTCGTGCAGACCGACCTGGACGGCTATTGCGGCTGGCTGCCCGCCGCCACGCTGGGCACCGACCTGCCGCCCATCACCCACCGGGTGACGGCGCCCGCCACGCATGTCTATCCCGCCCCCGACATGAAGCAGCCGGAACGGGCCAGCCTGTCGCTGGGCGCGCGCCTGTCGGTCGCGGGGATCGAGGGGCGCTTTGCCCGGCTGGCGACCGGCGGCTTCGTCCCGGTCCCCCATATCGGCGACCAACCCGCCACGGACCCGGTGCCTGTGGCGGAAAGCCTGCTTGGAACCCCCTATCTGTGGGGCGGCAACAGCCGGTGGGGGATCGACTGTTCGGGCCTTGTCCAGGCGGCGCTGACGGCGTGCGGCATCCCCTGCCCCGGCGACAGCGACCTGCAACGCGCGGCCTTTCCGGCGGCGGACGGCATCCAACGCGGCGACCTGCTGTTCTGGCCGGGCCATGTGGCGCTGGCGATGTCGCCCGACCGGATGATCCACGCGACGGCCTGGACCATGTCCGTGATCGTCGAGCCGATCCCCGACGCCATGGCCCGGATCGACACCGCGGGCGACGGCCCCTTCCTTGGCATCCGCCGCCCTCTGGCGCAGCCCGCCGCCTTGGCCTAGACCCCCGCCAAAAGGAGTTGCGGCCCATGTTCACCGTTTCGCTGATCGCATCGCCCCTGCGCGCCAACCTGACCGAAGCCTTGGCGCAAGGCCTGGCCGACCGCTGGGGCGGCGGTCCGGTCCGCTGGCTGAACCCCGCCATCGCGGCCGAGTTCGACGTGGCCGACAGGCCCGCGGATTTCCAGGACGCCTGGGCCGAATTGCAGCGGCAGACCCTGGACCTGGCGATCCAGCCGACCGAGGGGCGGCGCAAGGCGATCCTGCTGGCCGACATGGATTCGACCATGATCGGCCAGGAATGCATCGACGAACTGGCCGACATGGCGGGCGTCGGCCCCCGCGTGGCCGACATCACCGCCCGCGCCATGAACGGGGAACTGGATTTCGACGGCGCCCTGACCGAACGCGTGGGCCTGCTGACCGGGCTGCGGGACAGCGTCATTGCCGATGTGCTGGCCTCTCGCATCACCATGGCCGCAGGCGGCGCGGACCTGGTGGCGACGATGCGCGCCAACGGCGGCTATGCGGCGCTTGTCTCGGGCGGCTTCACCGCTTTCACCCAGGCGGTGGCCGACCGCCTGGGTTTCGACGAACACCGCGCCAACACCCTGCTGGCCGAAGGGGGCTTGCTGACCGGGCGCGTCGCGCTGCCGATCCTGGGCCGCGAGGCCAAGGTCGAGGCGCTGGTCCAGATCGCCGCCGCGCGCGGCCTGACGCCTGCCGACGTGATCGCCGTGGGCGACGGTGCCAATGACCTGGGGATGATCCAGATGGCCGGCACGGGCGTGGCGCTGCACGCCAAGCCATCGGTCGCGGCGCAGGCGCCCATCCGCATCAACCACGGCGACCTGACGGCGCTGCTGTATCTGCAAGGCTATGCTAGGCAGGATTTCGTCACGGGCTGATCGCCCGCACGGTGTCCGCCGCTGGCCGCGCCAGGCTGGCCGTAGCGCCCGTGCCCGCCCAGAACGCGCCGTAGCCGGTGTTCCCCTGCGCCAGGGCGGCGGCATTCAGCGCCTTGCCGATGTCATAGGCCACCGGATAATCCGCAGCGGCCGCATCGTCGATAACGGTGAAATCGTTGACCAGGCAGCGTGCCGGACGGCCCGAGATCGCCCGCGTTATCACCGTCCGCCCGCCCGACAACGCCGCGCGATGGGCAGGCGGCGCGGCAGATTCGGGCGCGCGCAGAAAGGCCGTGCCGCATTGCACCGCGACGGCGCCCGCATCCATCGCAATCCGCGCCGAATCGCGGTCCATGATCGCCCCCGCCGCCACGACCGGCAGGCCCAGCGGCAACAACGCCCGCACAAGCGCCAGATGATCCAGCCGCCCATCCGGCCCATCGGGGTCGAAGATGCCGCGATGGCCGCCCGCCTCGTATCCCTGCGCCACGATCACGTCGAACCCGGCGTCCCGGACCGCCCGCCCCTCGGCCACCGAGGTCGCCGTGGCCCACAGCCTGCACCCTGCCGCCTTCAGCGCGGCGATCTGGTCGGACCCGGGCAGGCCGAAATGACAGCCGACAATGGCGGGTCGTTCCGCCAGCAGCACCGCCAGCACGGCGTCGTTGCCGCGAAAGGTCGGATAGATTTCGGACAGCGCCGTTGGCGGCTCGGCCCCGAATCGCCCGAAAGCCGGGCGTAGGGTCTCGATCCAGCCGGCCTCTCGCGCGGCATCGCGCCGGGCAGGCGCATGGCAGAACAGGTTGACACCGAAGGCCCGGTCTGTCCCCTGCCGCACCGACCGGATCGCCTTGCGCGCCCCCGCCGCGTCAAGCGTGCCAAGCGCCAGGAAGCCAAGCGCGCCAGCCTCGCACACCGCGACCGCCAGCTCCGGGGTCGAGGTGCCCGCCATCGGCGCCTGCACCACGCGATGCCTCAAATGACTGAACATGAACCGCTCCTGCTTTTGCCTTGGTCCAAATATCCCACGGGGGCCTGGGGGTGTGAAACCCCCAGCCTTTACAACGCCCGCCCAAAAGCGCATGGCGCGGCCATGCTGGACCTTTCCCTCGAGCTTCTTCTGCTTCTCGCCGCAGCCGGGTTCGCGGCGGGCTTCATCGATTCGATCGCCGGGGGCGGCGGGCTGATCACCCTGCCCGCGCTGCTGCTGGCAGGCGTCCCGCCCGCGCAGGCGCTTGCGACGAACAAGGTCCAGGGCGTCTTTGGCGCCGCGACCGCCGCCGTCAGCTATGCCGCGAAGGACCTGGTCAATCTGCGCAGCCAGGGGCGATCGGCGCTGATCGCCGGGGTGGCGGGCGCCCTGGGGGCGGCCCTGGTCAGCTATCTGCCGACCGACAGGCTGCGGCTGATCCTTCCGGTAATCCTGATCGCCATCGCGGTCTTTTTCGCGCTGAAACCGGGGCTGAACGATCTGGACCGGGTGCAGCGGGTCGCGCCAGCGGCCTTTGCGCTGACGGCGGTGCCGCTGGTCGGGTTCTATGACGGGCTGATCGGACCGGGGGCCGGGTCGTTCTACATGATCGCCTTTGTCAGCCTGGCGGGATACGGCGTCTTGAAGGCCACGGCGCATACCAAGCTTCTGAACTTCGCCTCGAACCTCGGCGGGCTTTTGGCCTTCGCGCTGTTCGGCCAGCCCTTGTGGCTGGTGGGGGTCGTGATGGGCGCGGCGCAGATCGCGGGGGCCACCCTGGGCGCGCGGCTGGCCAGCCGGATCGGCGCGCGGCTGATCAAGCCGCTGCTGGTCGTGACATCCTCCGCGCTGGCGCTGCGGCTGATCTGGCAGATGATCTAGGCGGGAAAGCCGGGGGCGGTGCGCATCTCTCCGGTGACGATGCCGCGCCAGTTGCGGATCGGATCGGTCAGGAAGCGCCCGACCGCCGGATGGTTCGCCTCCAGCACGCCCAGATGCACCAGCAGCGCGGTGATCGCGGCCTCGGCGGCGCGGGTGCCGCCATCCGTCACTTTCAGCGCGATGCCAAGTCCCTGGCCGGGCAGGATGGCGACGAAGACCGCCTCGGCCCCGGTCTTGGCGGCGACATGGCCGCTGGCCGCGCGCATCAGGATCGTGCAGGCCCGCCCCTCGCCCGCGACCAGTTCGGGATGGGTCCGCATCGCGTCCCTCAGCCGCCGCATGGCCCGGCCGCGCGCATCATCGGGCGGATCGGCAAAGGCGGCCATCGCCCGGCCCAATCCCGCCAGCGAACAGGACCAGTTCGGGGCCGAACAGCCGTCGATGCCGTAACCGGGGCTGACCTCGCCCGTCACGTCCTCGAAGGCGGCCTTCACGGCCTGCTGGACGGGATGGTTGGGGTCCACATATTCGGCCCCGCCGCGCAGGTGGCGGTTGAGGGTCAGGAAGCCCGCGTGCTTGCCCGAACAGTTGTTGTGAAGCTGCGACGGGCTTTCGTCGCCACAGGTCAGGCGGCGGTTTTCATCCCGATCCTGCGGCATGTGGCAGCCGCAGCGCAGGTCATGCTCGGCGAGATCCAGGTCCCGCAGCCACTGGTCCACCGCGTCCACATGCATCCGCGCCCCGCTGTGGCTGGCGCAGGCCAGCGCCAGGTGCCGGTCGGTCAGCCCCGCCGCATCCGCTGCGCCGCTTTCCACCAGCGGCAGCGCCTGGATCATCTTGCAGGACGACCGGGGAAAGACGATCTGGCCGGGTCGGCCCCAGGCCTCGACCACGCCCCTGGTGTCGCAGATGACCGCATCGCCGCAATGCAGGCTTTCGCGCTGCCCGCCGCGCCACAACTCGATCAAATCGGCTGAACGCATCGCCCGTCCCCCTGACAATTGCGCGATTTCCGGCCTTGCGCTCTTTCTCGCGCAATGATTTTGGCTATCCTGACCGCGAGCGGTTGAAAAGACCACAGCAATCGGGAAGAACGCCCCCAGATGTGGCGAAACCCATGGCAGGAGGCCAGAGCATGACCAACACCACGCTGCGCGGCGTGACCGCCGCCCTTGTCCTGATCACCGGACTGGGGACCGCCGCGGCGCAGGAATCCACCAATGTCGTCGCGACCGAGGGCGACTGGACCGTCTTCGCGGCGGAAAATCCCAAGGAATGCTGGGCCGTGTCGCCCCCGAAAGCCACGCAGAACACCGACGCGAACGGCAACCCGCGCGAGGTGACGCGCGGCGACATCCGCCTGTACGTGGCCTATCGCGGCGGCACCGGCGAGGTGTCCTTCAGCGGCGGCTATCCCTTCGCCCCCGACAGCACGGTCGAGGTCGATATCGGCGGCACCAAGTTCAACCTGTTCACCGAAGGCGAAAGCGCCTGGACCGGCAGCGCGTCCGAGGATGAAAAGCTGATCGCCGCCCTGCGCGGCGGCACCAACGCGGTCATCACCGGGCGGTCCTCGCGCGGGACCGTGACCAAGGACACGTTCAGCCTGGCGGGGATCACGGCGGCCACGAACACGGCGCGCTCGCGCTGCGAGTAAGGGGTGGGGGGCTTTGCCCCCGTCCCTCTGCCTGCCGCAAGGCGGCAGGCGTTCGCCGCTGAAAAAGGTCCACTGGACCTTTTTCGGGCGCGTCTCACCCCCCAGGATATTTGAACCAAGGCAAGGGCGGGGCCGGTTGATTTTCGGCCTCGTTTCGCTTATCTGCGGGTCTTCGCACAGCACCGGAAGTCCCATGAACGCGCCCGTCACGCCCGATGTCCTGACCCTTCCCCGCAAGCTGCCGGACAACGGGCGGGTGAACATCGTCGGGCTGACGCGCGACCAACTGCGCGAGGCGCTGGTTGCTGCCGGGACGCCCGAGAAACAGGCGAAGATGCGCGTGGGCCAGGTCTGGCAATGGGTTTACCATTGGGGCGTGCGCGATTTCGCGCGGATGTCGAACCTGGCCAAGGACTATCGCGCCCTTCTGGCCGAGCGGTTCGAGATCGTCCTGCCCGAGATCGTCACCCGCCAGATCAGCGCCGACGGCACCCGCAAGTACCTGGTCCGCATCGCGGGCGGGCACGAGGTCGAGACGGTCTATATCCCCGAGGAAGGGCGCGGCACGCTGTGCGTGTCCAGCCAGGTCGGCTGCACGCTGACCTGTTCGTTCTGCCACACCGGCACGCAGAAGCTGGTGCGCAACCTGACCGCGGGCGAAATCGTCGGCCAGCTGATGCTGGCCCGCGACGACCTGGGCGAATGGCCGGTCCCCGGTGCCCCCAAGGACGAGACGCGCCTGGTCAGCAACATCGTGCTGATGGGCATGGGCGAGCCGCTCTATAACTTCGACGCCGTGCGTGACGCGATGAAGGTCTGCATGGACAACGAGGGGCTGTCGCTGTCGCGCCGCCGCATCACCCTGTCCACCAGCGGCGTGGTTCCCGAGATCGCGCGGACGGCCGAGGAGATCGGCTGCCAGCTGGCCGTCAGCTTCCACGCGACCACCGACGAGGTCCGCAACGTCCTGGTGCCGATCAACAAGCGGTGGAACATCGCGACCCTGCTGGACGCGCTTCGCGATTATCCGCGCCTGTCGAACAGCGAGCGGATCACCTTCGAATACGTGATGCTGGCGGGCGTGAACGACAGCGACGCCGACGCGCACCGCCTGGTCAAGCTGATCGAGGGGATCCCCGCCAAGATCAACCTGATCCCCTTCAACGAATGGCCCGGCGCGCCCTACAAGCGGTCCAGCAACAACCGCATCCATGCCTTTGCCGACATCATCTATCACGCGGGCTACGCCAGTCCCATCCGCACGCCGCGGGGCGAGGACATCATGGCGGCCTGCGGGCAGCTGAAGTCGGCGACCGAACGCGGGCGCAAGTCGCGGGCCGAGATCGCGGCCGAGGCGGCGGGGTGATCTAGCGCCGCCTGCCGCCGCGCGGGACCGTCGTGCGGTTGCCGCGCGGACCCGTCTGGACGGGGGTATTGGCGCGGTTCTCCTCCGCCAGCTTGCGCCATCGTTCGACCCGCTCGGCTGACAGGTCGCCCGCGGCCACGGCCGCCTGCACGGCGCAGCCCGGTTCATGCGCATGGGTGCAGTCGCGGAAACGGCATCGGGGCGCAAGGTCGGTGATTTCCGCGAACAGCATCTCCAGCCCGGCGGCCACGTCGCTGACATGCAGCGTGCGCATCCCCGGCGTGTCGATCACCCACCCCCCGCCTGCCGCCGGATGCAGCGACCGCGCGGTGGTGGTGTGGCGCCCCTTCGCGTCCGATTCACGGATCTCGCCGGTGGCCTGCGCCTGGTCGGGGGCCTTGTCGGCCAGGGTGTTCAGCAGCGTGGACTTGCCCACGCCCGACGATCCGACAAGCGCGACGGTGCGCCCAGGCCCGCACCAAGGCGCCAGCGTCGCCGCCGCATCGGGCGATTTCGCGTTCAGCCCCACCACGGGCAGATCGCGCTGAAGATCGCGCGCGCGCGCCAGCCAGGCCGAAGGATCCTCCACCGTGTCGATCTTGGTCAACACGATGACGGGATGGGTTCCGGCCTCGTTGGCCAGGGCCAGATAGCGTTCCAGCCGCGCCGGGTTGAAGTCGTCGTTGCACGAGGTGACGATGAACAGCGTATCGACATTGGCCGCAATCAGCTGGCTTGCCGACCCCTCGGTCCGGCGGCGCAGCAGCGACTTGCGGTCCAAAAGGCGCACCACGACCCGCCGGTCGGCCTCGGCCAGCACCCAATCGCCGACGGCGTAATCGGCGGTCGTGCCGTGCAGCGGCAGATCCAGCCGGACCTGCCCCCCTCCGGTTTCGGCCATCAGCCGCGACCGGTGGACCGAGGCGATGCGCATGGGCGCCAGGCCCGCATCATCGGGCGTCAGCTGATCGGCGAAGAAGGGCTGCCAGCCCAGGTCGTGCAGCGCATCGGTCATGGGATCTGCATGACCGCGCGCCGGGCGCGGCGCAAGCGTTTCGTGCCGGTCACGGGGCGGGCCAGGATTCGATGATCGCCACGGCCTCCTGCGCGGTCTCGACGTAATGGATCAGCCCCAGATCCTCCTCGCTGATGGTTCCGGCCTCGGCCAGGGCCTTCCAGTTGATGATCCCCTCCCAGAACGCGCGCCCGAACATCAGCACGGGCACCCGGGCCATGCGGCGGGTCTGGATCAGGGTCAGGGCCTCGAAGGTTTCGTCCAGGGTCCCGAAGCCGCCGGGAAAGATGGCGATCGCGCGGGCGCGCATCAGGAAATGCATCTTGCGGATCGCGAAGTAATGGAAGTTGAAGCACAGTTCCGGCGTCACATAGATGTTGGGCGCCTGTTCATGCGGCAGCACGATGCCGAGGCCAATGGACTTGCCGCCGACCTCGTGCGCGCCCAGGTTCCCCGCCTCCATCACGCCCGGGCCGCCGCCGGTGGCGATCACGAAGTCGCGCCCGCCTGATTCCAGGCTGCGGCGGGTCATGTCCTGCGCGAAAAGCCGCGCCTCCTCGTAATAGGCCGACAGCCGGGCCAGCGCCGGGGTGCGGGCATGGGCCGCGTTTTCGGGCGAGGGGATGCGGGCGCCGCCGAACATCACCACGGTGGATTCGACCCCGGCCTCGTCCAGCAGCATCTGCGGCTTCAGCAGTTCCAGTTGCAGGCGGACGGGACGCAGTTCTTCCCTCAGCAGGAAGTCGCGGTCGGTGAAGGCCAGTTGATAGGCGGGCGAGCGGGTCTGCGGCGTGTCCGGGATTTGCCTGGCGCGGGCCGCGTCCTCGTCGCTGTGGGGAAAGGGGTGGGCGCGGTCTTCAGCGGTCTTGGTCGCGTCGGTCATCGGATCCTCGGATTGCACGGGCCTTGTCCCAGGCTTATAGCCCCGGGGTGACAGTTTCCACCCGCCGCAGAGGACAGGCCATGACCCAAGCACTTGAGACCGCCATCGAGGCCGCGTGGGAAGCCCGCGCCGACATCGACGCCGCCACGACCGGTTTCGTGCGCGAGGCGGTGGACGAGGTCCTGGCGCAACTGGACAGCGGCGCCCTGCGCGTGGCCGAAAGGCGCGGCAACGACTGGCACGTGAACCAATGGGCGAAAAAGGCCGTGCTGCTGTCCTTCCGCCTGAACGACATGGAACAGATGCCGGGCGGCCCGCAGGGCGGCAGCTGGTGGGACAAGGTGCCGTCGAAATTCGCGGGCTGGACCGAGGCCGACTGGCGCGCGGCGGGTTTCCGCGCGGTGCCCGGCGCCATCGTTCGGCGTAGCGCCTTCATCGGCAGGAACGCGGTGCTGATGCCGTCCTTCGTGAACCTGGGCGCCCATGTGGGCGAGGGCACCATGGTCGATACCTGGGCCACGGTCGGATCCTGCGCGCAGATCGGCCGCAACGTCCACCTGTCGGGCGGCGTGGGCATCGGCGGCGTGCTGGAACCGCTGCAAGCAGGCCCGACGATCATCGAGGACGACTGCTTCATCGGCGCCCGCTCCGAGGTGGTCGAGGGCTGCATCGTCCGCGAAGGGTCGGTGCTGGGCATGGGCGTCTTCATCGGCCAGTCCACCAAGATCCTGGACCGCGAGACGGGCCAGGTCATGTATGGCGAGGTTCCGGCCGGGTCGGTCGTGGTAGCGGGGTCGATGCCGTCGAAGAACGGCGTGAACCTTTATTGCGCGGTGATCGTCAAGCGGGTGGATGCGAAAACGCGCGCCAAGACCTCGATCAACGAACTGCTGCGCGATTGACCACGCTTTACATCGACGCCGACGCCTGCCCTGTCAAGGCCGAGGCGGAACGGGTGGCCACCCGCCTGCGCGTGCCGATGGTGCTGGTCTGCAACGGCGGGCTGCGGGTGCCCGCCAATCCGCTGGTCACATTGAAGATCGTGGCCGAGGGGCCGGATCAGGCCGACATGTGGATCGCCGACAACTGCGGGCCGGGGGATGTGGTGGTGACGGGCGACCTGCCCTTGGCCGACCGTTGCCTGAAGGCCGGCGCCCAGGTGCTGCGCCATGACGGCGAGGCGCTGACGCTTGCCAATATCGGCCCGCGCCTGGCCACGCGCGACCTGATGGCGGATCTGCGCGCGTCCAATCCGTTCATGCAGGGCGGGGGCGCGATGTTCGGGCGTGCCGACCGGGCGCGGTTCCTGCAATCGCTGGACCGGGCGCTGACGGTGGCGCTGCGCCAGGCGCGCTAGCCCCTGGAGCCGATGCGGTCCAGCAGCGCGCGGGTTTCGGCCCTCAGGTCGGCCCGCCCGCTGGTCGCGACGGTGTGGAACAGGGATGTCGCCTTCAGGTCCTCGGGCAGGTTGCGGCGCAGGTCATCCGCGCCGCGCGGAAGCACCCAGAACTCGCGCCCCCGGTCCATCTGCCAGGTGGCGAAGCGGATATCGACGAAACCCGCCGCGCCCGCAAGATCGCCGAGGCGCGGCATGGCGCGGCCCGTCATGCAGGCGGTGCCGGTGCCCAGGACATCGACCCTTTCGGCCCTGCGGCAGGGCTTGAAGAACATGAAGGTCTTCCAGCCGTGACGGCCCTGCGCCTTCTTGAAGGTCCAGCGGTTTGCCTGGTATCCCACGATGCTGCGGGACAGGTCGAAGGCCTCGGCCTGCCGCAACGTCCGTTCGACATAGTCGGGCGGATAAAGGATGTCGTCGTCGATCGTGAAGACCAGGTCGTCATCCTGCGGATCGAAGGCGAACTTGCCGGTGTCCTTCAGGTCGCTTTCCGGGATCATGGGATGCAGGTTGGCAAACCCGTCCAGCCAGGCCGGGATCGCGTCGTAATCGTTCAGGCACAGGAACAGGCGATCGACCTGCGGCGCGATGCTGCGGATCGTGTCTGCCAGAATGGCGCGGCGCGCGGGAAACGTGGCAAGATGCGCGCGGATCATGGGCCGGCCTCGTTGCGGATCATGGCGCCCTCCATGCGCCAGACCGAAGGCCTTGTCCACCGGGCCATCAAAAGCACGTATCGCGCCCTTCCCACCTTGCACCCCGACCGCGCATGGCTATAACCCCGGACGATTTAGCCGCCGCCAGCCGCCCGAAGCCCAAGGATCAAGCCCATGCCGAAAAGAACCGATATCAAGTCGATCCTGATCATCGGCGCAGGCCCCATCGTCATCGGGCAGGCCTGCGAGTTCGACTATTCCGGCGCCCAGGCCTGCAAGGCCCTGCGCGAGGAAGGCTACCGGGTGATCCTGGTCAACTCGAACCCCGCGACGATCATGACCGACCCGGAAATGGCCGACGCCACCTATATCGAGCCGATCACCCCCGAGATCGTCGAAAAGATCATCGCCAAGGAACGCCCCGACGCGCTGCTGCCCACGATGGGCGGGCAGACCGGGCTGAACACCGCGCTGGCGCTGGCCGACATGGGCGTCCTGAACCGTTACGGGGTCGAACTGATCGGCGCGCAGCGCGCCGCCATCGAGATGGCCGAGGACCGCAAGCTGTTCCGCGAGGCGATGGACCGGATCGGGCTGGAAAACCCCAAGGCCACCATCGTCGCCGCGCCCAAGCTGGCATCGGGCAAATACGACATCAATGCCGGTGTGCAGCAGGCCATGGACGCGCTGGAGGACATCGGCCTGCCCGCCATCATCCGCCCCGCCTTCACGCTGGGCGGCACCGGCGGGGGCGTCGCCTATAACCGTGACGATTACGAACGCATCGTGCGCTCGGGCCTGGATGCGTCCCCGGTCGCGCAGGTGCTGGTCGATGAAAGCCTGCTGGGTTGGAAGGAATTCGAGATGGAGGTCGTGCGGGACCGCAACGACAACGCCATCATCGTCTGCGCCATCGAGAACGTCGATCCGATGGGCGTCCACACCGGCGATTCCATCACCGTGGCCCCGGCCCTGACCCTGACCGACCGCGAATACCAGATCATGCGCAACGGCAGCATCGCCGTGCTGCGCGAGATCGGCGTGGAAACCGGCGGGTCGAATGTGCAATGGGCGATCAACCCGGCGGACGGCCGCATGGTCGTGATCGAGATGAACCCGCGGGTGTCGCGGTCCTCGGCGCTGGCGTCCAAGGCGACCGGCTTTCCCATCGCCAAGATCGCCGCGAAACTGGCCGTGGGCTATACGCTGGACGAGCTGGACAACGACATCACCAAGGTCACGCCCGCGTCGTTCGAGCCTTCCATCGACTATGTCGTCACCAAGATCCCGCGCTTCGCGTTCGAAAAATTCCCGGGTTCCAAGCCCGAACTGACCACCGCCATGAAGTCCGTGGGCGAGGTCATGGCGATCGGCCGCAGCTTCCACGAATCGCTGCAAAAGGCGCTGGCGTCCATGGAAAACGGCCTGACGGGCCTGGACGAAATTCCCATCGAGGGCGCGACCGAACAAGGCAAGCCCGCCGTGATCGCCGCCCTGTCGAAGGCCACCCCCGACCGCATCCGCGTCATTGCCGAGGCGATGCGCTTCGGCCTGTCGGATGACGAGATCGGGCGCATCACCAGCTTCGACCCCTGGTTCCTGGCCCGCATCCGCGAAATCGTCGAGGCCGAACACAAGCTGCGCCACGAAGGCCTGCCCACGGATGCCGAAGGGCTGCGCGCCGTCAAGATGATGGGCTTTACCGACGCCCGCCTGGCCCACCTGATCGGGCGCGGCGAAGACGACATCCGCCGCATCCGCCGCAGTCTGGACGTGGTTCCCGTCTTCAAGCGCATCGACACCTGCGCCGCCGAGTTCGAGGCCCAGACCCCCTACATGTATTCCACCTATGAAGCGCCCGCGATGGGCGACGTGGAATGCGAATCACGCCCGACGGATGCGAAAAAGGTCGTGATCCTGGGCGGCGGCCCGAACCGCATCGGCCAGGGGATCGAGTTCGACTATTGCTGCTGCCATGCCTGCTTCGCGCTGACCGATGCGGGCTATGAAACCATCATGATCAACTGCAACCCGGAAACGGTGTCCACCGACTATGACACCTCGGACCGGCTGTATTTCGAGCCGCTGACCCTGGAACACGTGCTGGAAATCCTGCGCGTGGAACAGGAAAACGGCACGCTGCACGGCGTCATCGTCCAGTTCGGCGGCCAGACCCCCTTGAAGCTGGCCAACGCCCTGGAAGCCGAAGGCATCCCCATCCTGGGCACCACCCCCGACGCCATCGACCTGGCCGAGGACCGCGAGCGGTTCCAGAAGCTTTTGCACGACCTGGACTTGCGCCAGCCCGTCAACGGCATCGCCAGCAGCGCCGACGAGGCGCTGTCCATCGCCGAACAGGTGGGCTTCCCCTTGGTCATCCGCCCCTCCTACGTCCTCGGCGGCCGGGGGATGGAGATCGTGCGCGACACCGACCACCTGAAGCGCTACATCACCGAGGCCGTCAGCGTGTCGGGCAAGAACCCGGTGCTGCTCGACAGCTATCTGTCCGGCGCGATCGAGGTCGATGTGGACGCGCTGTCGGACGGCGAGAATGTCCATGTCGCGGGCATCATGGAGCATATCGAGGAAGCGGGCGTCCATTCGGGCGATTCGGCCTGCTGCCTGCCGCCGCACACGCTGGACGCGGCCACCATCGACGAACTGAAGCGCCAGACCGTCGCCATGGCCCGCGCGCTGAAGGTCAAGGGCCTGATGAACGTGCAGTTCGCCATCAAGGACAGCGCGATCTATGTGCTGGAGGTGAACCCCCGCGCGTCCCGCACCGTGCCCTTTGTCGCCAAGGCCACCGACAGCGCCATCGCCTCGATCGCCGCGCGGCTGATGGCGGGGGAACCGATGTCGAACTTCCCCCTGCGCGACCCCTATCCCGCGGGCGTCGGTCCCGAAACCGACCTGCCCTTTGCCGATCCCCTGACCCTGGCCGACCCGATCACGCCCTGGTTTTCGGTCAAGGAGGCGGTGCTGCCCTTTGCCCGCTTCCCCGGCGTCGATACGCTGCTTGGCCCGGAAATGCGCTCGACCGGCGAGGTGATGGGATGGGACCGCAACTTCGCCCGCGCCTTCCTGAAGGCGCAGATGGGCGCGGGCACCCACCTGCCCGGCGAAGGGCGGGTCTTCGTTTCCGTGAAGGACGCCGACAAGACCGAGGCCCTGGCCGATGCCGCCCGCGACCTGACGGCCATGGGCTTCCAGCTGGTCGCCACCAGCGGCACCGCCGAGTTCCTGTCTGCGGCAGGCGTCGAAACCAGCCACGTGAACAAGGTTTACGAAGGCCGCCCGAACATCGTGGACAGCCTGAAGAACGGCGAGATCGCGATGGTCCTGAACACCACCGAGGGCGCCCAGGCCATCGCGGATTCGCGCGAGATCCGGGCCGTCGCGCTTTATGACAAGATCCCGTATTTCACCACCGCGGCAGGAAGCATCGCCGCCGTGGCGGCGATCAAGTCGCGGGGCGAGGGCGAGGTCGGCGTGCGGTCGTTGCAGGCCTGAGGGCTGCGGCTCCGTGATGTCGCATCCGGAGGCGTCTTGAGGCGGTGAGACCGGCGGCAAGGTGGTTGCGGGCGTTTTCTCATCGCGTGGCGACCTTTTGGAAGTGCTTGCGCTTGTTCAAGAGGCGCTCGATCAGGGTGTGCTGGCGATAAGGGGGCGGGATCGACGGACCCTTGAACCTTGCGGTCCTGTTCGCTGGGCATGTGCCCGCGCCCGCCAGGGGCCGCGATCCGGTCCGACACGGCGCGGCATCGTCGCGGCGGTTTGCCCCCATGGCCCGGATGCGGATGGAGGGCCAGAAGCTCTGGCGTGGACACGATCCTAGTGACGGGCGTGACCGCCTGCGCCCCGATGTCCCCGCACGGGCGGCGCTGCCGCATGTCGCAGCAACGCCCACCATGCGGGGTCGTGTGGTTACGCCGTTTCGTTCACGCGGGCCTGAAGGGGGTTCGACGCCTGCTTCGAGTGGCGCCGCGCGGCCTGCAGCATCGCGGCGCGGCGTTCCATCCAGTTGTGCATGATGCTGGTGGCGAACTCGCGTTGCACCGCCGCAAGGTCTTTCACCGATTTGGCACGCGACAGCTTCTGCGCAGCGTCAGCATTGGCGCGGGTGGCTTTCTCGAACCAGGTTGTCCAGGCAGAGGAAACGTCCGACAGAACCCCCAGCGATGCGCCGGACGTTGTGGCGGCAACCTGCATGTCCTTGGCCATCTTCCGTGCCGAGTCGCCGCAGGTCGTCATGGCCGCCCGGGTGTCGGTGGCGACCTGCTGTGCGCGTTCGGTGAAGGTTTCCGTGACCTGGCGGGTCCGGTCCCGCACGGCGGCGCCGCCATGTTCCGTCACGTCGGCCACCTTCTCGGTCGCCTCGCGGGTGACGCGCTCCGCCTCCCTTTGAACCCGGGCGACGGCCTGCCGGGCCTCTGCAGCCTGGCGTTCGGCTTGCCCTGCCTGTTCTCGCCGCTCCTCGCGCCCTTCATCGGGTCCGGAGGCTTCGACCGCCTTGACGGCATCCCCGGGGGCGGCGGCCACGCTGGGCATCTCTGCATCGCCGAGCACCTTGAGAACGGCGGGGAGAAGCTCCTTGCGCTCGTTGCGAAGGTGCTGCTGAAGACCCTTGTTCAGATCGGAAAGCGCCACGAGGAACGCGTCATCGTCCTTCGGCAGACCCGCCAGCTTCTCGAGAGAAGCGCGCAATTCCCGGTTGCCCTTCAGGGCACCGACGGCGAGATCCCTGGTTTCAGGGTTCTTGCGCAACAGCGGCAGAAGGTGGTGCTCCTCGATCTCCGCATAGCGGACGAGTTCGTCATTCAGTTCCGCATGAAGGCTTTCGCGGGCCTTTACCGCCTGGTTCGAGGTTGCGGAGCGTTTCGTGATCAACGCAACGGCCTTTCCAGGAGCAGCCTGGATCGTCTGGCGGAGGGTCATGGACATGTCTTCCGGATATGCTTTCCCTGAACCCGAAGCCAGCGACAAAGGCCCCGCCGAAGTGCGAAGACATCACATGCTGGTTGCTCAAGGAAGCTTTGGCAGGATCATCCGGGAAGGATTCGCTGAATGTCTCGCTGCATTGCAGCATAACCGATGGATACGGCACTTGAAAGCTTTGTTGACGGGTCACGAACCGTTCAGCCGGCGGGGGCTGTCCTTCTTTCCTGCCTTCCCATGGCGTTGCGGGTTAGGTCCGGCCCGGCCGGTGTAAAGCGGTCTTCCGGAACCCATGTTCCAATGGACGCGGCGGACCGTTCTGCCCTTGACCCATGGAGGCCTCATCATGGCCGTACGACTTCTTGCCGACTCGGAACGCTCCAAGCACCATCCCAACGGTGAGTATCCCGGCCCTCGCAAGCACGATCGTGAGGACGCCGAGGCTTCTCGAAAGACGGACGAAGAAAGGGGATTGCCCCGGAAAAAGACCCATGCCGGCGAACAGGACGACATGCGGCCGCATGTCAGACCTTTCCGATCGAGGAGCGTGGACGGAAGATTGATCCCGCAGGAACGCCGAACGAACACGCCGGCCTCACTGTGGCGAACGCGCTGGCAGATCCCGTCGAACACGGCGGATCGCTTGCACGGGCATTCGGACGGGCCATCGGATGGCCCGGGGTGCGGCCCGCCGCACTCGATCCAGGCTTCGTGCAATCATCGGCCCACACCGGGATCAACGGGGACCATGACGCACGCGGGCGGCGTTGAGACCTGAAGGGACGCAGGCGGCAAGTGCATGGCGCGGTCATCGCGGCTTGAACCGGCCTCGACGCCAGGTTCGGGTTGTCGCGAAGGGTCCAAAGCCCATGGGGGGACCGGATGCAGGGAACCACCGCATCGGTTCGCGCGTCGTCATGCTGCATCGCAGGATGGCCCGCACCGCGAGGCCAAGGCGCAGTTTTCCGGATCGGATTTCCCCATGAACTTTTCACCCAGCAGGCCCCTGCGCGCGGATTTGCAGAACATGGTCCGCAAGCCGCCCTCGCGTCCTTCGGCCCGGGCGGCCATCATCGGCCTTGCGGCGGGCCTTGCCATCGCGGCCGTCGTGAACCATCGGCTGGCCCGGAAGGCCGAGCAGGACAATCCCCCGGCCGGAAGCTTCCTGACCGTGAAGGGCGTCCGTCTTCACTATGTGGAGCGGGGCAGCGGCGAACCGGTCGTCCTGCTGCATGGCAACGGCAGCATGATCCAGGATTTCGAATCGAGCGGCCTTGTCGATCTTGCCGCCCGGAAATACCGCGTGATCGTTCTCGACCGGCCCGGCTATGGTCACAGCGACCGTCCCCGGAACACCATCTGGACGCCCGGCGCGCAGGCTGACCTGATCCACGATGCCCTTGAACGGCTTGGCGTCACGCGGGCGACGGTTCTTGGCCATTCGTGGGGATGCTCTGTCGCGGTGGCGCTGGCGGACAGGTATCCCGCCCTGGTCAGCGGGCTTGTTCTGGCGTCGGGCTATCATTATCCGACGGCGCGGCTTGACGTGGTCGGCATGGCCGCTCCGGCAGTGCCGATCGTGGGCGATGTCATCCGCTACACGGTCTCTCCGATCCTGAGCCGGCTGATATGGCCGATCCTGATGCGCAAGATCTTCGGTCCCCAGGCCGTGCCCGAGAAGTTCGCCGGGTTCCCGAAGGCCATGGCGGTCCGCCCGTCCCAGATCCGCGCCAGCGCCGCGGAGTCGGCCCTGATGATACCGGATGCCCTTGTTGCCCGTGACGCCTATCCCCGGCTCGGGATGCCCGTGGCGATCATCACGGGGGCCGAGGACCGTCTCGTGGACCCCGACAGGCAATCCGCCAGGCTTCATGGCGACATCCCGCACAGCAGTTTCCGCCGCATTCCCGGCGCGGGCCACATGATCCACCAGACCGCGACCGAGGCGGTCATGTCCGCGATCGAGGACGTGGCCCCGCCACACGAACGGCCGTACCGGACAGGACCGCCTGAACGAAGGGCGGCGGCCGTCACCGGCGTCGGAAAGGCGCCGCCGCCGGAACGGCCTTGCCATTCCGGAAGATAAGGATGCAAGAACGTCTCGTGAATGCTATCGACGGCAACGGACGGGTTCTTCGCGCCTGTCCCGCGGCAAGCAGGTCCCGAACAGGGTTTTCTTCATGAGGTCGATCTGAGCTTGTCCCGTTACCTTCCACCGGCAATCGGCATTCCCGCCGCCTTGGTGAAACGGCCTGACCGCGGCGTCAGGGCGCGCGCCCATGTCCGCGCGCGAAGCGGGTGCGGGTGGGCATGACGGTTGCCGATGCGGCCTTGCCTGACCTGTCCGTAAAGGTTGTCGGCCATCGTGCGATCCTGTCCGGCCACCTGGTCGTGTGGACGCTGGGCAAGCTGTCCGACACGCCGGATGCGGCAGGGATCGATCTTGCGGGCGTTGTCCGGATGGATACGGCGGGTGCATGGGAACTGGCGCGGCGGCGTGCGGCCGGGGGCACGCTGACCGGACTGTCCGACCACCATGCCGGCCTGCTTGCGACCGTCACAAGGGCGCTGCCCGTGCCGGACCCGGCCGTCAAGGCTCCCCCCTGGTGGAGCCGCATCCTGGACGGCACGGGGCGCCGCGTGGCCGGGGCGCTGGCCTATCTGGGCGAACTGACCGAGTATCTGGGACGCACCCTGGCCGCGCTTGGGCGGGGATTGCGCCATCTGTCACGGTTTCCGGCGACATCGCTGATCCATCACTGCCAGGAAACCGGCTTGCGCGCCGTGCCGATCGTGGCCGTCATGTCCTTTCTGATCGGCGTGGTGCTGGCTTTCCAGGGTTCGGACCAGTTGCGCCAGTTCGGGGCCGAGGTGTTCGTGGTCGATCTGATCGCGATCTCGATCCTGCGCGAACTGGGCATCCTGCTGACGGCGATCATCGTGGCGGGGCGCACGGCCTCGGCGCTGACCGCGTCCATCGGGTCGATGAAGATGCGCCAGGAAATCGACGCCATGCGGACCCTGGGGCTTGACCCCGACCTGGTGCTGGTCCTGCCGCGGGTGCTGGCCCTGGTCCTGATGCTGCCGATCCTGGGCCTGGTGTCGGCGCTGACCGGCCTGCTGGGCGGTGCGGTGATGTCCTGGATCGAACTGGGCATTTCCCCGGCCGTCTTTGTCGCGCGGCTGGCGGATGTCAGCGTCAGCCACGCCGTCGTCGGCCTGATCAAGGCTCCGGTCTTTGCCCTGATCATCGGGGTGATCGGCTGCCATGCCGGGATGCGGGTCGGCCAGGACGCGGAATCGCTGGGACGGATGACCTCGTCTGCCGTCGTCAGCGCGATCTTTGCCGTCATCATCGCGGACGCGGCCTTCTCGGTCTTCTTCGCGCAGGTGGGGTTATGAACGGCGATCCTGTTGTCCGCGTCCGGGGCCTGCGCACGCAATTCGGCGATCATGTCGTGCATGATGGCCTGGACCTGGACCTGCGGCGGGGCGAGATCCTGGGGGTCGTCGGCGGCTCGGGGACCGGGAAGTCGGTCCTGCTGCGCGCCATCGTCGGGCTTGAGGCGTGCCAGGGCGGCACGATCGAGGTGCTGGGAAAGCAGATCGGAACCCTTTCCGGTCCCGACCGGCGCGCGCTGGAACAGCGGTGGGGGGTGATGTTCCAGGACGGGGCGCTCTTTTCGTCGCTGACCGTGCGCGAGAATGTCGAGGTGCCGCTGAAGGCCGTGGCAGGCCTTTCGGATGCGCAGCGCCAGGGACTGGCGGAACTCAAGATCTCGATGGCGGGGCTGCCCTGGAAGGCCAACGGCAATTACCCTTCGGATCTTTCGGGAGGGATGCGCAAGCGCGCGGGACTGGCGCGGGCGCTGGCGCTGGACCCCGAGATCGTTTTTCTGGACGAGCCGACGGCCGGGCTGGACCCGATCGGCGCTTCGGCCTTCGACAAGCTTATCGTGACGCTGCGCGACGCGCTGAACCTGTCGGTGTTTCTGGTCACGCATGACCTGGACACGCTGCACGCCTGCTGCGACCGCGTCGCGGTGCTGGCCGAACGCAAGGTGCTGGCAACCGGCACGATGGCCCAGATGTTGCAGGTCGATCACCCCTGGGTGCACGAGTATTTCCACGGACCCCGGGCGCGGGCCGCGACCGATGGCATCCCGGACAAGGACTGATCCCATGGAAACCAAGGCCAACTATATCCTGATCGGCGCCTTCACGATCGCGGGCTTTCTGGGCATCCTGGGATTCGTCCTGTGGTTCGCGCGATTGGAACTGGACCGCCAGTTTGCCTATTACGACGTGTATTTTCCCGAAGTGTCGGGCCTTGGCGTTTCATCGGACGTGCGTTTCGCCGGGCTGCCGGTGGGGCGGGTCGTGGACATGAAACTGGCGCCCGGCAACCCCCTGCCCGTCCGCGTCCGGCTGGAGGTGATCCTGGACACGCCCATCCGCAGCGACAGCGTGGCCGCACTGGAGGTGCAGGGCGTTACCGGCGTGGCGCTGGTCGCGATCACCGCCGGATCCGCAAGCGCCCCGCTGCTGAGAGAGACCGACACCGCCGAGGTGCCGGTCATCGCCTCCAGCCGGTCGGCCTTGCAGACGCTTGGCGACGAGGGACCGCAGATCATCAGCCGCCTCAGCCTGGTGGCCGAACAGTTGTCGCAAATCCTGGGACCGGACAATCAGGGCCGGGTGGCCGCGATCCTGGACAATGTCGAACGATCCAGCGGCAACCTGGACCAGGCGCTGGAGGACGTGGCCACCGCGACCGATGCGGTGTCAAAGGCCGCCACCGGCATCGCGGCCTTCGGGGCGCAGATGGATGGTCTCAGCCGCAGCGCCGGCGTGACGCTGGAGCGTTTCGCCGATGCCGCGTCCGAGGCCGAGACCACCCTGGCCGCCGCCACGGCGACATTGGATCGGGTGGACCGCTATGTTTCGGGCGATCTGACGACGATGACACAACAGCTGGAACGCAGCGCCGCGGGGCTGACCGCCTTGGGTGAACGAGGCACGGCCAGCCTGGACGGTCTCGACACTGCGCTGTCGGCAGGCACGCGGGCCTTTGACGCGGCGGAAACCGTCATCACCCGCGATCTGGCCCCCGTGGCCGGCGACCTGCGCGACACCTTGGCCGCGGTGAACACCGCGCTGGCCAGCCTGCCCGAGGATCTGCCGCAAATCACCGCAAGTCTGCGCCAGGCCGCGGATTCGGCCGCCGGGGCCTTTCAGTCGCTGCGCAGCGTGATCGACGGCGCCGGCACACCCGTGCAGGCCTTCGCCGCCGACACGCTGCCCCGGATCTCGCGCTTGTCCCAGGATCTGCGCGCCCTGGTCGAGAACATGAACCAGCTTGTCTCGACCCTGCGCCGCAATCCGACACAGCTGCTGTCCGGTCCCCGCACCCCCGAATTCCGCCGCTGATGAGGTTTCCATGCGCCTGCTTCCCGCCCTGTTGATCGCAGCCCTGGGCGCTTTGCCCGGATGCGGTGCCCTGTCCGCCCTTCAGGGCGAGCCGGACCGCGACCTGTTCGAGCTGCGCCCGCCCCCCGCCCGAAGCTGCGGGCGCGCCCGGATCCGAGAGCTGGTCATCGAACCCCCGAAGGCGCGCGGCACGCTGGACAGCGACCGGATCATGATCCGTCCCTCGGCCCTGCAGACGCAATACCTGCCGGACGCGCAGTGGGGCGACACGGTGCCGGCGATGCTGCAACGCCTGCTGGTCCAGAGCCTGGGCGCGACGGGCAGCTATTCCCAGGTCGGCCGTGCGCCTCTCGGGCTGTCGGGCGACTATGCCCTGATCAGCGAGATCGAGGATTTCAATGCCGAACTGACCCCAGATGGCGTGATCGTCCGGCTGACGGTCGAGGCGCAGATGGTCAGCGAGATGGAGGCGGACGTGATCTCTCGCGGTCGTTTCGCCGCCACCGTTCCCGCGGCCAGCACCCGCACCGCGGATCTGATCCCGGCCTTCGACGCGGCGGCGCGGCAGCTGGTCACGCAAATGACCGATTGGGGTCTGCGCGCCTCGGGCGTGAACCCGGGGGGATGCCGGTAAGGAAAGCCCGGCAATGCGGCGGTCTTTCCAGGACATGCCGCGCCCAAGGCAGGATCATTCGCGCCCTGTTCATGAGGGCAGTATCGGACAGGTCCCGGAACGGCGCGGCCGGACCGGGCGGTGGACGGGCGGCTTTTTCTAAAGGGCGAACGTCCCGTCCGGTCCCGGCCCTTTCCCGTCCAGGGTCGCTCCTTCCCCCGTCACCTCGATCCGGCGCTTGCGGCCCGCCACCGTCACGGTGGCAGTGAAGCCCGGCCAGTCGGGCGGCAGCGCGGGGTCGATCCGCAGGCAGTCGCTGCCTTCGGGGACGATGCCCAGAATGCCCTCGACCGCCGCGCGATACAGCCAGCCTGCGCTGCCCGTGTACCAGGTCCAGCCGCCGCGTCCGGCCTTGGACCCTTCGCCATAGACATCGGCGGCGACCACATAGGGTTCCACCCGATAGCGGTCGGCCTCAGACCGGCTTTCGGCGTGCGAGATCGGGTTCAGCAGATCGAACAGCCGATGCGCGTCGCCGCCACGGCCCATCCGGCCCAAGGCGTAGACCATCCAGCTTGCGGCATGGGTGTATTGGCCGCCGTTTTCGCGCACGCCGGGGGGATAGGACTTGATATAGCCGGGTTCCTTGTCGGTCCTCTCGAACGGCGGGGTGAACAGCTTGAACGCCTGCGCACCCTCATCCACCAGCCGGGTCAGCGCGGCGTCCACCGCCGGACCGACCCGGTCGGCCTGTCCCGCGCCCGAGATGGCGGCCCAGCTTTGGGCGATGGAATCGATCCGGCATTCGTCGGACCCCGCCGATCCCAGGGGGGTGCCGTCGTCGAAATAGCCGCGCCGATACCAGGCGCCGTCCCAGCCTGCCGTGTCCAGCGCCTGCGCCACCGCGTCGCGGTGCGCGCGCCAGGCGGCCGCGCGGGCGGTGTCGCCCCGCGCCTCGGCCAGGGGGGCGAAGCTGTCGATGGTGGCGCAGAGGAACCAGCCCAGCCAGACGCTTTCGCCCCGGCCCCCTTCGCCCACGCGGTTCATGCCGTCGTTCCAGTCGCCCCCCCCGATCAGCGGCAACCCGTGCGGCCCGGTCCGCGCCACCGCCAGATCCAGCGCGCGCGCGCAGTGGTCATAGAGCGGCGCGACCTCGCCCGACGGTTCGGGGGTCAGGAAGGCGTCGTGCTGGCCCGGTTCCAGCGCGGGACCGGCGATGAAGGGCACGGGTTCGTCCAGGATGGCGCGGTCGCCGGTCAGGCGGACGTAACGCTCGGTGATGTGGCCCAGCCAGACCACGTCGTCCGAAATCGTCGTGCGCACCCCCGCGCCGCTGGCGGGCAGCCACCAGTGCTGCACGTCGCCTTCGGGAAACTGGCGCGCGGCGGCATTGAGGATCTGGCGGCGGCACAGGCCGGGGTCGTGCAGGATCAGCGCCGAGGTGTCCTGCAACTGGTCGCGGAACCCGAACGCGCCCGAGGCCTGGTAAAAGGCCGACCGCGCCCGGATCCGGCAGGCCAGCGCCTGATAGGGCAGCCAGGTGTTGACCATCAGGTCCAGCTTCGGATCGGGGGTGCGGACCTGCAACGTGTCCAGAAAGCCGTCCCATTCCGCCGCTGCCGTGTCCAGGGCCTGCGCCGCCTCGGCCCCGCCGGTCACGTCGCGCAGCAGGTCGGGCAGTTCGGCCTCGGGGGCATCGGCCAGGGCAAAGACCACCTCGATTGTCTCGCCGGGGTCCAGGGTCAGGCGGGTCCGCAGCGCCAGGCAGGGATCGCCGCCGGTCTCGGCCGAGGCGCCCGGCCAGGCTGCGGCCAGGGCATCGGGGCGGCGCAGGTCGCCCGCGCCCAGCAGGGCTGCGCGCGAGGCGAGGTGCCCCGTCACCGGCCGGTCGCAGGCAAGCCCCGCCGCCCGGCCCGGAAACTCGACCGCGAAGGCGTTGCGGGCGATGATCGTGTTGCCTTCGGCGCGGGCGCGGATCACCGGGGCGGTGCGGCCCCGGTCGTTGCCCAGCACCAGTTCGGCATAGGCCAGGCAATCGAGGTCCAGCCGGTCCCGTCCACGGTTCGTCACCCGCAGCCGGGTCAGCTTGGCCGGGCCGCCGGTGGCCAGCACCTGCACGGCGTCCAGATCGACCCAAGTACTCCAGGACCGGAAGCGGCTGAAGCCCAGGCCGTGCCGCGTCTCGTGGATGGCGCCCGGATCGCCGGACAGCGCCGCGAAGGGCGATGCGATGCGGCCCGTCTTGCGGCAGCGCAGCAGGATCGCCTCGCCGGGGCGGTTTTCCACGGCGTCGTTGGACCAGGGCGTGATCTGGTAATCGCGCGAGTTCACGGCCCAGGTGAAGCCCGCGCCTTCGGCGGACACGTGAAAGCCGAAGCCGTCGCGGGCGATCACGTTGATCCAGGGCTGAGGTGTCGTTTCCCCGTGCCGCAGGCGGACGACATATTCGCGCCCGTCGGCGGAAAAGCCGCCATAGCCGTTGAAGTGGCGCAAATCCTCGGCCGGGAAGGCGGGAAGGTCGCGGGGCACGCCCGTTGCCGGGCCGGGCAGCGACAGCTGCGCCAGGCGCGGCGGGGCAGCCTTGGCGGCGTCCACGCGGGCCATCTGCTCGGACAGGGTGCCGTTGCGGCTGTGCAGCACGACCCGCGCCACCGCCAGCAGCGCGCGCAGTTGCGCGGGGTCCATCTGGTCCTGCCGCAGGACGAAGACACGACGCGCGGCGGGGTCGGGATGGCCCGGACGCAGGAAGGTGTCGCACAGCGCGTTCAGCGCGTTCTGCAGATCCTGGATATAGCTGGACGCGCGGTCGTTCAGGACCACCAGGTCGGCATGCACCCCGTGATGGCGAAAGTATTCCATCATCCGCAGCGCCTTGCGGACGATGGGCAGGTCGCTTTCCGTATCGACCCGCAGCACCATGACCGGCAGGTCGCCCCCGATCCCAAGGCCCCACAGCCCCGATTGCGGACCGACGGCCTCGCGGATCTCGGGATCGGCCACGCCCATGCGGCCATCAGACCAGATCAGCTGCGCGGCATAGGCGCGAAACACCGCCGCCTCCTCCAGCGAGCTGTTCATGTAGCGAAGCTGCACCTGCGATTGGGTCCAGGCCAGGCGGCTTTCGTGATCATAGGCGGCTCGGTTGGCATAATGGGTCAGGGCGGTGTCCAGCGTGGCCTCGTCATCCGCCACGATGGTCCAGAAGGTCAGAACGGCCTCCTTGCCGGGCGCGATGCGGACCCGGCGGCGCAGCGACAGGATCGGGTCCAGCGTGAAGCCCTGCCCGCCCTCCAGCCGGGCGCCGGGGTCCATCGCGGCGGGGCGGGTGATGTCGCGCCCCTGGCCGATAAAGGCGCGGCGGTCGGTTTCCGCGCCCAGGGGCGTGCCGCCGACGGCTAGGTGGGCCAGGTGCAGCACCGGTTCCGTGCCGCGGCGGTTGCGCCGCGCGATGACGGCGCTGCCGTCGCGCCCGATGGCGGTGCGCACGAACATCCTGGAAAAGGCCGGATGGGCGAGGTCGGCCCCCGCCCGGTCCAGCACGATCTCTCCATAGGTGGTGACCTCGATCACGCGCGGGCGGGCGGACCGGTTGCGCAGCGTCAGGCGCATCCCTTCGGCCTGCGCTTCCGAGGCGACGATCATCTCCAGATGGCTTTCGATGCCAAAGGCGGTTTTCAGGAATTCGGCCTTGTGATCGGAAAAGATCGCGCGCGCGTCCTCGGACGGCGCGGCCTTGGGCGCGGCGGTGGCGGACCACCAGTCCTGCGTTTCCGCGTCGCGCAGGAACAGGAACAGCCCGTCGCGGTCCAGCGTGGGATCGGGGCGCCAGCGGGTGACGGCCCGGTCGTCCAGCCGGGACCAGCCGGTGCCGGTGGCGGTGACCATCCGCGTGTAACGGCCGTTCGACAAAAGCCCGATGGCGCGCGGGGCCTGGCCCGGATCTTCCACGACCGTTTGCGGCGCCGGAGCCGGTTCCGCGTCGCTGCCCGCCAACCCGTGGCCGGGGGCGGTGCGGGTGATGGGCACGATCTCGCGCGGGGCCTTTTCCTGCAACAGCAGTTCGGCCGCGCGGATCACCGGGTCGTCGTGGAAACGGTCGCGGTGGATGCCTTCCAGCACCGCGTTGGCGATGGCCACGATGGTCATGCCCTGGTGATGGGCCATGACGTTGCGGACCACGGCCAGGTCGGCGCCCTCGGGCAGGCGGGCGGGGGTGAAGTCGATGGCGTCGAAGAAGCCATAGCGGCCCAGGGCGCCGATCTCCTCCAGCCGGTCCAGGTTGGCCACCGCCGCGCGCGGACGGATCTGGCTGGCCAGCGCCGTGGCATAGGGGGCCACCACCAGGTCGTCGCTGCCCGACCGCTTCAGCGCCAGCGCCGGCACGCCAAAGGCGTAGTATTGATAGTTCATGTCGCGGTCCCGCGCGTTGAAGGCGCTTTCCGACACGCCCCAGGGCACGCCCCGCGCGCGGCCATGGGCGATCTGTTCGTCCACCGCCGCCTCGCAGGATTGCGCCAGCAGGCTGCCTTGGCGTTCGTGCATCACCAGGGGCGGCATCAGGTATTCGAACATGGACCCCGACCAGGACAGCAGCGCGCCGCGCGTCCCCAGGGCCGCGACCGGGCGGCCCAGGCGGAACCAGTGTTCGTTGGGGGCGTCGCCCTTGGCGATGGCGAACAGGCTGGACAGCCGCGCCTCGGACGCCAGCAGGTCGTAGCAGCTTTCGTCCAGTTGCGCGGCATCGGCGCGGTATCCGATGGACAACAGCCGCCGCTGGGGGTTCATCAGGAAGCCGAAATCCATCCCGAAGGCCAGCGCGCGGGCGCGTTCGGACAGCGCGGCCACCCGTTCCTGCACCTTGGGGGCATTGCCGGGCGGGCGGATCGCGGCCTCGCAGGCCCGTTGCAGCGCGTCGGCCCACCACAACAGATCGCCGCCGTCGCTGTCGATTTCCGCCACATAGGCCTCGGCGAACTGGCGGATGTCGTTGGCGATCACCGCCAGGTTCAGGCTGCGCACCGAAGCAAGCTGCGGTTCCGCCAGGATGTTGGCATAGCTTTGGGAAAACCCCTCGATCCGTTCCTGCACGCGGCGGCGCAGCGGGCGCAGGGCGCGCCGGTCGTCGGGGATCGCCGCCAGTTGCCGGGCCAGCACGTCCAGCACGTCACCGATGCCCTGGGGATTGGTGGGCACATGCACGATCGCCCCATGCGCCCATCCCCGCAGCGCCGAGGCCAGCGTCACCAGATGCCCCGCCAGGTTGCCGCTGTCCACCGACGACACATAGCGCGGGTGCAGCACCGACAGGTCGCGGGTGTCGTACCAGTTGAACAGATGGCCGTTCAGCTTTTCCATCCGCTCCAGCGTGGTCAGCGTGGCCTCGATCCGGTCCAGCGTCTCGGGCAGGCCGATCCAGCCGAAATCGCGCGCCGAGAGCGTCGCCAGCAGATACAGCCCGACATTGGAGGGCGAGGTCCGTTCCGCCACCTTCGGCACGGGCGAATCCTGGAAGTTGTCGGGCGGCAGGTGGTGGGTGTCGGATCCCACGAATTCCTCGAAGAAGCGCCAGGTGATGCGGGCGGTGCGGCGCAGGGCGGCGCCGTCCGCCGGGGCGATGTCCAGGCGGTCCTGCGTTTCCAGCGTTTGGCTGGTTTCCCAGGCGATCAGCGGCGCGGCAAGCCAGGCCAGCGCGACAAGCGCCGCCAGGGGCAGGTTGGCGGGATTGACCAGCGCGACCAGGATCAGCGCCGCGGCCGCCACCGCCGGGGCCGCCGCCATCCGCCGCAGGTAATCGGCCCGGCTGCCCGCCCCGCCCGCCGCCACTTCGGAATTGCTGCGCCATTCCAGCAGGTGCCGGCAGCTGACCCGCATCCGGTGCAGGGTGCGGGCAATCGCGTCCAGGGCCAGCGCCGCCTGGTGCGGCATGAAGGACAGGCGCAGCAGCACGGCCGAGACAAAGGCGCCCGCCTCGGCCAGCAGCACCCGCAGGTGCCGCCGGGCCGAGACCGACGGATGGTTCGGCACCAGCCCGGCGTAAAAGCTGATCAGCGGACCCAGGAACAGGGTCAGCACCAGCAACGCCTGCCAGCGCAGCGCCGCGCCGGGCGCCAGCGCCAGCCAGCCCCCGACCGAGGCCAGGATCCATGCCGCAGGCAGCAGGGACCGGCGCAGGTTGTCCACCATCTTGAACCGCGCCAGCCCGTCCAGCCCGTTGTCCCGCGCCAGCACGAAGGGCAAAAGCTGCCAGTCGCCGCGGATCCAGCGGTGCTGGCGGGCGGCATCGACGTGATAGCGGACGGGAAAATCCTCGATCACCTGCACGTCGGTGACAAGGGCGGCGCGGGCCAGCGCGCCCTCGAACAGGTCGTGGGACAAGACGGTGTTTTCGGGGATCCGCCCGTCGGTGGCGCGGGCAAAGGCGTCCACGTCGTAAAGGCCCTTGCCGGTGAAGCTGCCCTGGTCGAACATGTCCTGATACAGGTCCGACACGGTGAAGACGTAAGGATCCAGCCCCCGGTTGGCCGAGAAGATCCGCTGAAAGACCGAGGCCTCGTCCCCCGCCGTCAGCGAGGGCGTGACGCGGGGTTGCAGGATCGCGTGCCCCGCCACCACCCGGCCCGACGGGTCGCTGACGGGGCGGTTGACCGGATGGGCCAGCTTGCCCGCCAGCGCCGCGACCGTGTCGCGCAACAGCCGCGTGTCGCTGTCCAGCGTCAGCACGAAGCGCACGTCGCCTGGCGGACGCGGGCCGCTGTCCATGAAGGACGTGTCGGCGTCGCCGCGCAGCAGGGCGTTCAGTTCCGTCAGCTTGCCGCGCTTGCGTTCCCACCCCATCCAGACGCCTTCCTGCGGGTTGTGGATGCGGTGGCGGTGCAGCAGATAGAACCGTCGGCCCGTGGCGGAATACCGCGCGGCCAGCGCCTCGATCCCGGCCCGGGCATGGGCCAGCAGCAGGTCGTCGCCGGGGCGCATCTCGACGGGGCTGTCGGCCCAGTCCGACAGCAGCGCGAAATCGACCGCTCCCAGGGGGTTGGCCAGATAATGCAGTTCCAGCGTCCGCAGCAGCTCGTCCGTTTCGTCGTGCGAGGTCAGCAGGCACGGGATCACCACCAGCGTGCGGGCCGATTCCGGCACCCCGGCGGTGAAGTCGTAGGCGGGCAGGCGGCGGGGCGGGAACAGCCGGGCGGCGGCGACCTGCGCCACGGCCAGCATGGCATCGGAGGCGGGGAACAGGGCCAGCAGGAACAACGGCGCCGCGATCCCCGCCGGGGCGTCCAGCCCCTGCACCATCAGCAGGGCGACCAGCAGCGTCAGAACCGCCACGGGCACCGCCAGCGCGGGCCAGCCGACGCGCCGGGCGCCGCGCCGCAACCGCTGGGCCAGGGTGGGACGATAGGCGATCCGCGCTTCCAGACCCGGCAGGCCGTCGGCCATCAGCACGCGGCCGGGGTCCGCCCCGTCCGAGGCCGCCAGCGCGGCCCGCGTCACCTCGACCTCGGTCAGGTCGGACCGGCGGGCCAGCCGCTCGATCTGCTCGCGATAGGCGTTGCGTGTGGGGTTGTCGAGGGCCGCGTAATCGGGCGCGCGGCGCAGTTCCCGGTCCACGGCGGACACGCTTTCGAACCATTTCAGCCAGTCGATCTCGTCGATCAGGCGCAGGCTGCGGATGATGTTGCCCACGGTGACGTTGCCGCTGGACTGGCGCGCGTGTTCGGCCGCCAGCACCGAATCGGGGGTCTGCCCCGCCTCGGCCAGCCGCGCTTCCAGCCAGTCCAGCGCCAGCGCCGTGGCCCCCGACCCGTCGCGCAGCCGGTACAGCAGTTGCGCGGCGAAGGTGGCGTCCCGGGCCGCCGCCGCCTCGGGCACCAGGGTCGCGGCGGCTTCGGGCGCGGTGCCCGCCATCAGCCGGTCGGCCAGAGCGTTGGCCGCGGCGCGCTTGCGGCGGCCGTCCTCGATCCGGTCGGACAGGCGGCGCAGGTTTTCCAGCAGCACGAGGCGCAGCAGCGAGGGGACGGCCCAGATCTCGCCGATGGTCAGGTCCAGGTGCCGCTGCATCCCGCCCACGGTCTGCGTCAGCCCCTCCAGGGTGACGGCGGAATTGGTCAGCGCCACATGGGTCCAGGCCAGCGCCAGCACGCGCGGCACGGTCTCGCCCCCTGCAAGGCGCAGCGACGGAAGGCTGCGGTACAGCTTTGGCGTCAGGTCGCGGCGCAGGTGGCGGAAGGTCTCGTCCACGACGTGATGGTTGTCCAGCAGCCATTCGGCGGCCGGGGTGACGGTGCCCTTGTCGCGGACCACGTTGAAGATCGACAGATAGGTGGCCCGCACCGCCGCACGGTTGTCCGTCAACCGGCCGGGAAAGTCGAAGGGCTGCCAGGCGGGCAACGCGGGGGCGGACGCGCTTGCCAGATCGGACCCGGCCTGGGCAGGGCTGCTGTCCAGCCAGATGTCGTGGCGGATCGGGGCCGCCAGTTCAGCCCAACGCCGCGGTTCGGGGCGTCCGTCCGGGCGGTCAGAGCCGCGCACCGGACGGCGGCGGGAAGAAATCGGGCTGGAGATCACAAAGGGCCGCCTTGATGAGGAGATCTGAAAGGCCAACGATCCGGCCATCCCCTGGTTTCCTGTATATTCTGCGTCGCGGCGAAAAGCGGGGCGATTGGTTGCCGAGCCTTGGCAGGCCGGCACGCCGCGGGGACGTGGCGGCAAAAAGTTGCCGCTTTTCGGGGCAGCATCGAGAAGCCTGACAGTCGCCCAGGGCAGCAGGCCCGCCCTTCCGGACGGCGTCCTGTCGCGGACCGCCCCCGGTTTGCCTGCCTGCGGACCCTTTCATGCCCCGACATCCGATGGATTTGGCATGTTAGCCCCCTGGACCCGCGATGGACATGCACGCTTTTGGCATCACGGATCGGCAAATTCCCCGGCCGACAGGGTTGGCCGGCCAGACATCCCCGTGGACCCGCGGCGCGATCAGGCGATCAGGCGATCAGGGCAGCCCCTGGTTCGGGAAGCGCGTGCCGAAGCACCTTTCCTGATTCACGGTGTGCCTGATAATCACGCTTGGTGCCGCAATAGGGCGCATCATCCGGTTCGGTAATGGGATTTTGCGTCTTGCGGGGCGTAACCGTTTGCTCTGCCGCAGGCCGCCGCAGCATGTAACGGACATGAGTTGACGGCTAGGGTTCCGGCATCCCGCGCCCCGGGATGCGCCTGGACCGAGAGCCGTCACCGCCGGGAGAGACATTCCCGGCGGATGCACGGCGGGACAAAAACCCGGGAGACCTCGTATCAGCCAAGGGATTGGCCGGTCGCAGGTGTCCGCACGATCCCTTCAACAGACGGAGTGGATCAGATGCACGACCCCGACTTCCATCGCGACTTCTGCCGGGCCAGGCTGATCGGCGCCGTGACGCTGGGCCTGTGCCTGGCCGTCGCGGGCCACGCCCGCGCCGAGGAGAAGACCGACTTCAAGGTCGCCTGGTCGATCTATGCGGGCTGGATGCCCTGGGGCTATGCCGCGGACAACGGCATCGTGCAGAAATGGGCCGACAAGTACGGCATCGCCATCGAGGTCACGCAGTTCAACGATTACGTCGAATCGATGAACCAGTTCACGGCGGGCGGCTATGACGCCGTGACGCTGACCAACATGGACGGCCTGTCGATCCCGGCGGCGGGCGGGGTCGATACCACGGCGGTGATCGTGGGCGACTTTTCCGCCGGCAACGACGCGGTGATCCTCAAGGACGGGACCGCCCTGACGGACATCGCGGGGCGGCCCGTGAACCTGGTGGAATTCTCGGTCTCGCATTACCTGCTGGCCCGGGCGCTGGACAGCGTGGGCCTGAGCGAACGCGATGTCAGCATCGTGAACACCGCCGATCCCGACATGGTGGGCGCCTTCCAGACGCCCGACGTGACGGCCATGGTGACCTGGAACCCGATGGCCTCGGAAATCGCGGCGCTGCCGGGGGCGACCAAGGTCTTCGACAGCGCGCAGATCCCCGGCGAGATCATCGACCTGATGGTCGCCAACACCGAAGTGCTGCAGGACAATCCCGACTTCGGCAAGGCCCTGGCGGGCATCTGGTACGAAACCACCGCCCTGATGGTCGCCGACACGCCCGAGGGCGCGGCGGCGCGGGCGGCGATGGGCGCGGCCTCGGGCACCGACGGGGCGGGATACGAGGCGCAACTGGCCGCCACGCGGCTGTTCGACAAGCCCGCCGAGGCGGTGGCCTTCGTGAACTCGCCCGATCTCGCGACGACCATGGACCATGTCCGGGGCTTCCTGTTCGACAAGGGGCTGCTTGGACCCACGGCGCCTTCGGCCGATGCCGTGGGGATCGAGCTTCCCTCGGGGCAGGTGCTGGGCGACGGCGCCAACGTCAAGCTTCGCTTCACCGACGACTGGATGCAGATGGCCGCCGACGGCGCGCTGTAGGACTTCGGCCCGACAAGGAAACCGCCATGCGCTGGATCAACCGACGACCCCGCCGCGGCGCCGAGATGCTGCTTTTGTGCCTGCCCTTCGCGGCGCTGGTCGCGGCCTATCTGATCGGCTCGGCCATCCGGCTTGACGCCAATCCCGCCGACAAGCTGTTGCCAAGCCCGGCCCAGCTGTGGGCGGGGATCCAGCGAATCGCGCTGATGCCCGACCCCCGCACGGGCGAATGGCTGCTGTGGTCCGATACCGCCGCCAGCCTGATGCGCCTGGCGGCGGGGCTTGGCATCGCGACCGTCATCGCGCTGCTTCTTGGGATGGCGGTCGGCCTGCTGCCCTATCTGCGCGCCAGCCTGGGCGCCTTCGTGGCCTTCCTGTCCATGGTGCCGCCCTTGGCGCTGCTGCCGATCCTGTTCATCACCCTGGGCCTGGGCGAGGCCGCCAAGATCTGCCTGATCGTGATCGGCGTGGCCCCCATCATGACCCGCGACCTTGCCCTGCGCGTCCACGAGATCCCGCGCGAGATGATCGTCAAGGCCGAGACGCTGTCGGCCTCGACCTGGCTGATCGCCCTGCGCGTGGTGCTGCCGCAGGTGCTGCCGCGCCTGCTGACCAGCCTGCGCCTGCAACTGGGACCGGCCTTCCTGTTCCTGATCGCGGCCGAGGCGATCTCGGCCGATGCGGGGCTTGGCTATCGGATCTTCCTGGTGCGCCGCTATCTGGCGATGGACGTGATCTTTCCCTATGTCGCCTGGATCACGCTGCTGGCGGTCCTGGCCGACATCGCCATCGACCGGCTGCGCAGCCGCGTCTTTCCCTGGTCCGACCTGGAGCGCGGGGCATGAGCGCCATCAGCGTCGAGAATGTCTGGAAGGAATACGGCGACCAGGTCGTTCTGGAAAACCTGTCCCTGCAGATCGCGGATCGGGCCTTCGTGGCGCTGGTGGGTCCGTCGGGCTGCGGCAAGACCACCTTCCTGCGGATGATCCTGGGGCAGGAAAGGCCGACCCGCGGCCGCATCCTGCTGGACGGCCAGCCCCTGCCGCCGGAACCGGGGCCGGATCGCGGCGTGGTGTATCAACGCTATTCGGTCTTTCCGCACCTGACGGTCGGGGGCAACGTGATGCTGGGACCCGAACTGCGGGGCGCGCGCCTGACCGGGCGGCGCTTCGGCGCCGCGCGCCGCAGGCTGGCCGATGAGGCGCGCGCCATGATCGCCGCCGTCGGGCTGGCCGGGTCCGAGGACAAGTATCCCGCCCAGCTGTCGGGCGGGATGCAGCAGCGTCTGGCCCTAGCGCAGGCGCTGATGATGCGGCCCCGCGTGCTGCTGCTGGACGAACCCTTCGGCGCGCTCGACCCCGGGATCCGCGCCGACATCCACCAGCTGATGAAACGCCTGTGGAACGAGGTGCCGATGACGGCGGTCATGGTCACGCATGACCTGCGCGAGGCCTTCACCCTGGCCACCCGCGTCATCGCCCTCGAACGCCTGCGCGACCGCCCCGAGGAACGGGAACGCTATGGCGCACGGATCACGCGCGACATCTCGATCTGGCCGCCGCGCGTGGCCGGGCAGCGGACCTCCTTCGACCCGCCCGAGGGGGCGGAACCGCCGCTTTGAACCCCTGCCCGCCGGGACGACCCGGACGCGGCCCTGTTTCCCTGCCGGGACGGCCCGGCCCCCGAGGAGACTTGCGCATGAACCACATCCCCCGGACCCCCGAACGGATCGCCGCCGACCGCGCGCGATACGAGGCGCATCAGCGCCGCGGCCTGGATTTCGCGCCAAAGGCCCTGCCCGCGCCATCCGCCGTTCCCGCCCCCGACTCCGATCCCGGCCGCGTCCTGGCGCGCGAAACCATCGCGGGCGGCTGGTACTGGACCACGCGGCTGGCGCGCGGCGAGGCGCTGCGCATTGCCCCCGAAACGGTGACGGGCACCGTCGCCCTGGCCGCCTGGTCCGCCACCGACCCGTCCGAGCGGATGAACCTGCCCGACACGGTCAAGGTGCAGTGGACCACCGCCCTGGGGCGCGGCCGGGTGATCTTTTCCGACATGGGCCGGGTGATGCTGTCCATCACCCAGGACAGCTGCGGCGCCCATGACGCCCTGACCGGCGGAAGCCCGGCCACCCCCGGCGACATCGCGCGGCGCAACACGCGGCAGAACATGCTTCTGGCCGCGGCCAAGCTGGGTCTCGACCGGCGCGACCTGCCCGCGCTGTTGTCGCTGTTCGCGCCGGTCCGCGTGGATGCCGGGGGGCGCTTCGGATGGCGCGCCGACCTGCTGTCGGGGCAGGACTGGGTCGAGCTGCGGGCCGAGATGGACCTGATGCTGGCCTTGTCGAACTGTCCCCATCCCCTGGACCCCGATCCCGCGCAGCCCACGCCCGCGATGATCGCCACGCGCCTGTCCGCCCTGCCCGTCGCGGCAGACGACCCGTGCCGCACCGCCACCGCCGAAGCCATCCGCGGCTTCGAGAACAACGCCCGGATGTAAGCCCATGGAACGGATCCACGACATTTCCGCCGAAAACCCCTGGTCGGGCATCGTCCGCAAGGGCCAGACCATCCGCATCATCGACAGCCACGGCCAGCAGGCGATCGACACCATCTTCTACAACGCCGCCGATCCCGGCGAACGCTATTGCAACCAGAACACCATGCGCGACAACGGCGCGGCCTATATCGGCACCGGCAGCCGCATCGTCTCGAACGAGGGGCGGCTGATGCTGACGGTCACCGCCGACACGGCCGGGCGGCACGACACGTCGGCCGGGTGCTGTTCGTGCGAAAGCAACACCGTCCGGTTCGGGCACGAGACGCGCTATCTGCACGCCTGCCGCGAGAACTTCATCGTCGAGCTGGCCCGCCACGGCCTGGGCAAGCGCGACATCGTGCCCAACATCAACTTCTTCATGAACGTGCCGATCGGCCCAGACGGGACGATGACCATCGACGACGGCATCTCGTCGCCCGGTGACCATGTGGAGCTGCTGGCGCATATGGACGTGCTGTGCGTCATCTCGAACTGCCCGCAGGTGAACAATCCCTGCAACGGCTTCGATCCGACGCCGATCCGCGTCATCATCCGGGACTGACGATCATGTTCGACAAGGTGCTTATCGCGAACCGCGGCGAAATCGCGGTGCGGGTGATCCGCACGCTGCGCCGCATGGGGATCGCCTCGGTCGCGGTGTGGTCGGATGCCGACCGCTTCACCCTGCCGGTGCGGCTGGCCGATGAATCGGTGCGGCTTGGCCCGGCGCCCGCCACGGCCAGCTATCTGGACGCCGATGCGGTGATCGCCGCCTGCAAGGCCACCGGCGCGCAGGCGGTCCATCCCGGCTATGGCTTCCTGTCCGAGAACATCGGCTTTGCCCGGCGTCTGGCCGCCGAGGGCATCGCCTTCATCGGCCCGCGCCCCGAACACCTGCAGGCCTTCGGGCTGAAGCACACGGCGCGCGCGCTGGCGCAGGCGGCGGGCGTGCCGCTGCTGCCGGGATCGGGCCTGCTGGACGGGCTGGATGCGGCCTTGGCCCAGGCCGCGCGCATCGGCTATCCGGTGATGCTGAAAAGCACGGCGGGCGGGGGCGGCATCGGGATGCAGCTTTGCGCGGACGGGGACGCCCTGCGCGCAGCCTTCGACACCGTGCAGCGCACCGCCACCGCCAGCTTCGGCGATGCCCGCGTCTATCTGGAACGCTTCGTCGCCCATGCCCGCCATGTCGAGGTGCAGGTCTTCGGCGACGGCCGGGGCCGGGTGATCGCGCTTGGCGAACGGGACTGTTCGCTGCAGCGCCGCAACCAGAAGGTCGTCGAGGAAACCCCCGCCCCCGGCCTGTCGGACGCGGTGCGGGCCGCGCTGCACAAGGCGGCGGTCGATCTGTGCGCCAGCGTGTCCTATGCCTCGGCGGGCACGGTCGAGTTCATCTATGACCCCGCGCGCGAGGCGTTCTATTTCCTGGAAGTGAACACCCGGCTCCAGGTCGAACACCCCGTGACCGAGGCCGTCTTCGGCATCGACCTGGTCGAATGGATGATCCGCCAGGCCGCGGGCCAGGACGTGATCTCCGGCACGCCCCCGGCGCCGCGGGGCGCGGCGATGGAGGTCCGCGTCTATGCCGAGATGCCCCATGCCGGTTTCCGCCCCTCGGCCGGGCTGCTGACCGAAGTGCGCTTTCCCGAAGACGCGCGCGTCGATACCTGGATCGAGACCGGAACCGAGGTCACGCCCTTCTACGACCCGATGCTGGCCAAGATCATCGTCAAGGCCGACGACCGCGCCGCGGCCATCGCCGCGCTCGGGTCCGCGCTGGCGCAGACCGGCATCGCCGGGATCGAGACGAACCTGGGCTATCTGCGCGCCATCGCGGGGTCGGACCTGCTGGCCTCGGGGCGGGTCGCGACTACCGCGCTGCGCGATTTCGCCTATGCGCCGCCGGGGATCGAGGTGCTGTCCCCCGGCGCCCAGTCCAGCCTGCAGGAACTGCCCGGGCGCATCGGGTTGTGGCATGTGGGGGTGCCGCCCTCGGGACCGATGGACGCGGCCTCGTTCCGCAACGCCAACCGGCTGGTCGGCAACCACCCCGACACGGCGGCGCTGGAACTGACGGTGAACGGCCCGACCCTGCGCTTCCTGTCGCCCGCCACGGTCGCGCTTGCCGGGGCGCGGATGGTCATGACGCTGGGGGACGCGCGCCTGCCGCATGGTCAGGCGGTGGCGGTCCCCGCGGGGGCGGTTCTCACCATCGGCAAGATCGAGGGACCGGGCCAGCGCGCCTATCTGGCCGTGGCCGGGGGCCTTGCCGCGCCAAGGGTGCTGGGATCGCGCGCCACCTTTGCCCTGGGACGGTTCGGCGGCCATGCGACCGGCACGCTGAAGACCGGCGACGTGCTGCACCTGGGCGATGCGCCCATGGGCGACCCCGCGCCCTTGGAGCCGGCCCCGCTGACGCATGACTGGCAGGTGGGCGTCCTTTACGGACCCCATGGCGCGCCGGATTTCTTTCTGGACAGCGACATCGCCGCGTTCTTCGACACGGATTACGAGGTGCATTACAACTCGGCCCGGACCGGCGTGCGGCTGATCGGCCCGGCCCCCGGATGGGCGCGCCCGGACGGCGGCGAGGCCGGGCTGCACCCGTCGAACCTGCACGACAACGCCTATGCCGTCGGCGCGATCGACTTTACCGGCGACATGCCGGTGATCCTGGGTCCCGACGGACCCAGCCTGGGGGGCTTCGTCTGCCCGGCCGTGATCGCGCGCGAGGAGTTGTGGAAGATGGGCCAGTTCCGGCCCGGCGACCGCATCCGCTTTCATCCCGTGGACCGCGCCGGCGATCCGGTGGCGGGACCGGCGGTGCTGCGCGCGGGCGCGGCCATCCTGCACCGGGACAAGGGCGGCCCGGTCGCCACCACCTATCGGCGGCAGGGCGACGACAACCTGCTGGTCGAATACGGCGACATGCGGCTGGACATCGAACTGCGGCTGCGCGTCCACCTGCTCCAGCAGGCAATCCGCGACGCGGGCCTGCCGGTCATCGACCTGACGCCGGGCATCCGGTCGTTGCAGATCCACTATGACGGCACCCGCCTGCCGCGCCGCAAGCTGATCGAGGCCCTGGCCGAGATCGAGGCGCAGCTTCCCGCGACCGACACCGTGCGGGTGCCATCGCGGATCGTCCATCTGCCCTTGTCCTGGAACGACCCGCAGGCGGAACTGGCCATGCGCAAATATCAGGATCTGGTGCGCCCCGACGCGCCCTGGTGTCCGTCCAACATCGAGTTCATCCGCCGCATCAACGGATTGCCCGACGAAGGGGCGGTCAAGGATCTGATCTTCGACGCGCGCTACCTGGTGATGGGGCTTGGCGACGTTTACCTGGGCGCGCCGGTCGCCACGCCCGTCGATCCCCGGCACCGGCTGGTCACGACCAAGTACAACCCCGCCCGCACCTGGACGCCGGAAAACGCGGTGGGGATCGGCGGCGCCTACATGTGCATCTACGGGATGGAGGGACCGGGCGGCTATCAGCTGTTCGGGCGCACGATCCAGATGTGGAACACCTGGCGGCGCACGCCCGCCTTCCGGGACAATCCCTGGCTGCTGGATTTCTTCGACCAGATCCGCTTCTTCCCCGTGGACCACGCCGAACTGGAGGAAGCCCGCCTGGCCTTTCCGCACGGTGCCTGGCCGGTGCGGATCGAGGAGACGAGCTTTTCCTGGGCCGAGGAAAAGGCCCGGCTTGCCAGCCAGTCTGTCCCCATCGCGGCCTTCAAGGCGCGCCAGCAATCCGCCTTCGAGGCCGAGCGCGCCCGCTGGAAGGCCGAGGGGCTGGACAGCTTCATCCCGCTGGAGGCGGCCGAGGCCGGCGACGCGACCCTGCCCGAAGGGTGCAGCGGCGTCGAAAGCCCGGTGCCCGGCAATGTCTGGAAGACCCTGGTCGAGCCGGGCAGCCGCGTTCAGCCGGGCGACAAGCTGGCGATCATCGAATCCATGAAGATGGAGATCACCGTGACCGCCGTGTCCCCGGGCGTGCTGCGCGAATTCCGCGCAGGTCCCGGCCGCACGGTCCGCGCCGGCGACCTGATCGCCGTTGTCCAGGACGCCTGACGCCCTATCCCTTCCGAAAGGTTTGCCATGTTTCCCGAAATCCTGACCCTTGATGCCATCCGCAAGGCCTATGCCGCCGGCTCCACCCCCCTGGACCTGATGGACGAGGTGATCCGCCGCCGCGACGCCTGGCCGGACAAGGCCGTCTTCATCACGCCCGTGCCCGACGACCTTCTGCGCGCCGAGGCCCGTGCCCTGATGGAACGCGGTCCCGAGGGCCTGCCGCTTTACGGCATCCCCTTCGCGGTCAAGGACAACATCGACGTGGCGGGCCTGCCCACGACCGCCGCCTGCCCCGCCTTCGCCTATGACCCCCCGTCCGACGCGACCGTGGTGGCGCGGCTCAGGGCGGCGGGCGCCATCGTGATCGGCAAGACCAACCTGGACCAGTTCGCGACGGGGCTGAACGGCAGCCGCTCGCCCCACGGGGCGCCACGGTCGGTGTTCGATGCCGATTACGTCTCAGGCGGGTCGTCCTCGGGGTCGGCGGTGGCGGTCGCGGCGGGGATCTGCGCGTTTTCCCTGGGCACGGATACCGCCGGATCGGGGCGGGTGCCCGCGGCCTTCAACAACATCGTGGGCGTCAAGCCGACGCCGGGCCTGGTCCCGAACACCGGCGTGGTGCCCGCCTGCCGCTCGGTCGATGTGGTCACGGTCCTTGCGCCCACGGTGGCCGACGCGACCGAGGCGCGCCGCATCATGGAGGGATACGACGCGGCGGATCCTTATTCCCGCACCGCCCTGCCGGTCGGCCTTCGCCCCGCCCCGCGCATCGGCGTGCTGACGGCCTCCGAGCGCGAGTTCTTCGGCAATGCCGAGGTGGAGGCCCTTTATGACGCCGCGATTGCCCGGGCCGAACGGCTGGGCGCGACGATCGTGCCCTTCGACTATGCCCCCTTCCGCGAGGCGGCGGCGCTGCTTTACGACGGTCCCTGGGTGGCCGAACGCCTGGCCGCGGTCGAGGATTTCCTGAACAGCAACCCCGGCGATTTCGACCCCACCGTGCGCCGCATCATCGAGGGCGCGCGCGGCCGCACGGCGGTCGAGGCCTTTCGCGGCCAGTACCGCCTGAACGAACTGCGCCAGAAGGTCGCCCCGGTCTGGGCCGACCTGGACGCGCTGTTGCTGCCGACCTCGCCCACCACCGCCACCGTGGCGGCGATGCAGGCCGATCCCGTCGGAGAGAACAGCAAGTTCGGCCGCTATACCAACTTCGCCAACCTGATGGGCTGCGCCGCCATCGCCGTTCCGGCAGGCTTCGGCGCCTCCGGCCTGCCTGCGGGCGTGATGCTGGTGGCGCCCCCCTTTACCGACGACGCCCTGGTTCCCCTGGCCGCCGCCCTGCACCACGAGGCCGCCTGCGGCCTTGGCCGCGACCGTGACGCCGCCATTCCCGCGCCGCCCCCGCCCCATCTGCCCGAAGGCTGGATCACCCTGGCCGTGGTCGGCGCACATCTGCGCGGAATGCCGTTGAACGGCCAGTTGACCGAACCGGGCGGGGTCTTCCTGTGCGAGGCGAAAACCGCCCCGGAATACCGCCTGTACGCGCTGACCGGCACGACGCCGGCGAAACCCGGACTGATCCGGGCGGCGACGGGCCGGGCAATCGCCCTGGAACTCTGGGCGTTGCCCCCCGACGCCTTCGGACGCTTCGTGGCGGCGATCCCTGCCCCGCTCGGGATCGGCAAGATCACCCTCGACGACGGCCGCCTGGTGGCCGGGTTCCTGTGCGAACACCAGGCCCTGAAGGATGCGGAGGACATCACCGCCTATGGGGGCTGGCGAAACTATGGCCAGGAACGAACGCTCTGAATGGCGGGGGCATCGGACAGGGGGTGAGAATGCGGCCATGTTCTGCATGTCCGGCTCGGTCCTTGCAGGCTCCATCATGAATGCGCCGGTCCTGCCGGAGGGTTCGGACAAGCCCTGGACTTCATACTGCCGAGGCGCCGGAACACCCCGGCAGCCATCAGGTCCTTTGCCCGGGCGATGGAGGGGGACGCGACATCCTCGCCCCTGTGCAGCGGCTTTGCCAGCGAACCCAGGAAACCCTGTGCGGCAAACCTTGGAAGCGGGTGATTAGGGCGCGAAGCATTCAAGAACATGCGAGGAGGCGCCCTTCCACCAACCTGACGCTTGACGAACACCGCGTTCTTGCAAGCCCGCTGCAGGCCGAGGTGCCAAGGACAAGGATTGAGGCGCTGCGCGCGAGGCGCTTGCATCCTGCTCGGCGCTCCTGCCGCTTCCGGAGCCAGTGACTGCGGTCCGCTGAACCTGCCCTTTCCACGAGCAACCCTTCGACAGGAACTGGGTTCTGCGGATTCCGGCGGCCACCTTCGACACCATGCACTCACCCTTCCACGCTTCAAGCGCCACGCGAGCCTTGAAGCCTGCATCATGGTTCTTGCGGTTCCTCATGTCTGATCTGCTCGGAAACCAGCAGAAGTCAGATCGTAGCTTCCCTCCCTGTCCGATTTCCGGGGAGTAGCTTGCCGCGCTCGCGCCGGCTGCCGCTCCGCCAAGACATGCCGGTGTTCGCCACCGTTCCTTGTCCTGAGATTGCCTGCAGGCTACTTTGAACATGTAAATCGGGGTGCCTTGCCACTGCTTCATGCTCCGGGCGCCGGTTGCAGACGCGGATTGCTGGTCCCGGCGCTGTTCAAGAACGCGTTGATCCGCCCGGCAAGGACGCCATCAGTTGCGCAGCGGCTTGCCGGTTTCGAGCATGTGATTCATGCGGGCGCGGGTGGTGGGCTGTACGACTAGGTGCAGGAACGCCTCGCGTTCCAGCGCCATCATCTGCGTCTCGGTGATCGGGTCGGTGTGGTCGCCGCCGGTCAGAACCTGCGCCAGAAGACCGCCGATCGCGGCATCGGTTTCGGTCATCCTGCCAGCGGCGCGTTCTTCCGCGATGCGGTCGGCGATAGCCGCACGGCCCTCGGCGCCAGCCGGGGTCAGGGTCGCAGGGGCGGGTGCGACATAGCCGGAGGCCATCGCAAGAGCGCGGACCTTGGCGGCGGGCAGAAGCGCGTCGCGGTGCATCACGATGTCGTCGCCCGCACGCAAAAGCCCCAACCCGAACGCCTGCGCGGCCGAGGTCGCCGGCGCGCCGGTGCGAATGACATCAAAGGCGTGCAGTGCGGCGGGAACGGCACCGGCCGCTTGTCCCCGCAGCGTCAATTGCGTGCAGCCGCCCCATCCGGGGATCAGGCCGACCCGGATTTCGGGCAGGCCCGCGCTCAGTTCGGCATGGGCCACCACCGCATCGGCGTGCAGCATGAATTCGCAGCCGCCGCCAAGCGCAAAGCCATGCGCCGCAGCCACCACCGGCACGGGCGCGTATTTCAACTGCAAGAACAGATCCTGCCCGCGCTGCAAATAGCGGTCCAGCGCGGCCGTCCCGCCCTCGTCGATCATCCGCAGGATGAAACCCAGGTCGGCCCCGGCGGAAAACGCGCGCGGATCCTCGTTGCCCAGGACCAGCGCGCGGAAATCGTGGCCCGCGCGCGCCAAAGTCTTGTCGAGCACCTCGAAAACCTCGGGGGCGAAGGTGTTCATCTTGGTCGCCAGTTCCAGACAGGCCACATCCTCGCCGATGTCGCGCAGCCGCGCTGCGCCATTGCCCCCGATCTGCGCCGCCCCGCCCAGGATGCCGGGCGCGGCGATCGGCGCCCGCCCCTGCCCGTCGGTCCGAAGCGGCTGACCGTCGCGATAAAAGCCGCCCTGCGCCGCGGCAGCGGCCAGAAGCCGAGGGATCTCGCGTCCCTCAGCGGTCATGCGTGCGGCCAGTGCCGCCACTCCGGCGCGATCGGCCAGACGGAACGGCCCCTCGCGCCAGGAATAGCCAAGCACCACGGCCGTATCGATCGTCTCGACATCATCGGCAATGTCGGGTCCGTTCTGCGCGGCATAGGCCACCACATGCGACAGGACCGAGAACGCATAGCGCCCCAGCGGGCCATCGTCGGCCAGAAGGGCGGCCAGATCACGCCCGTGGCCGGGCAGCGCACCCGCAGCCGCCTCGGCCCGGTATTGGCCGGTGGCCAGGTCCAGCGCCTCGCGCGTGCCCTTGGGCGATTTGCGATAGAATCCCTGGCCGGTCTTGCGCCCATGCCGCCCCTCGGCCACCATCGCGCGGAACAGCGCATCCCCGGACAGGTTGAACGCCTGCAGCCCGTCGCCTGCGGGCAGCGTTGCATGAAGGCTGCCCCATACATGCGGCACCAGGTCGATTCCGATCAGGTCGAACAGGCCAAAGACCCCGGTGCGCGGGATGTCGAAGGCGGCGTTGACGGCATCGGCCTGTTCGACGGTCAGTCCCAGGTGCGCCGCCTCGAGCGCGGCGACGGCCATCCAGTAACAGCCGATCCGATTGGCGATGAAGCCGGGCGTGTCGCGGCAGATCACCACCGTCTTGCCCAAAATCGCCCGGTTCGCCGCATCGGCGCGCGCCAGCAGAGCCGCGGGTGTTTCCGGGGCCGGGACGATTTCGACCAGCCGCATCACGCGTGGAGGATTGAAGAAATGGGTGACGATGAAATCGCGCGCGAACGCCTTGCCCAAGCCTTCGACCAGATCGCCGCGCAGGATCGTCGAGGTGTTCGACGACACGATGGAACCGGGCCGGCGCACCGCGTCGATACGGCGGTAAAGGTCGCGCTTGATGCCCAGGTCCTCGATCACCGCCTCGACGATCCAGTCGGCCTCGGCCAGGCGGTCCAGGTGATCCTCGACGTTGCCGGGGCGCACCAGCGCCGCCGCCTCGGGGACCATGAAGCCGCCTGCCTTCAGCTGGCGGGCGATGCCGCCCTCGGCCAAGGCGATGCGGGTGTCGCCGCCCGGCATGTCCAGCAGGTCCACCGGGATCCCGGCATTGGCGAATTGCGCCGCGATCCCCGACCCCATCGAACCCGCGCCGATCACCGCCGCCCGGCGCACGCCGGTTTCCGCCGCGCCAAGCGCCACCGGCGCCGCATCCCCGAATGGCTTGTTCATTCCCGTCCCCCCATCGTCACTGTCAATTCCCCGCAAGAACCGGACCGTGCTTGCCAAACAGGCTTTCCAACGCGTCGCGCGCTCCTATGCAGTTGACCAGCCCGACGGTGAAAGCGCGGGCGAGCCATGCCGCCCGCTGCCTCGCACAGGACCGGCATCGCCATCACAGCCGCTCGATCGCCAGCGCGATGCCCTGACCGCCGCCGATGCACATGGTGATCAACCCGCGCTTGCCGCCCGTGCGCTGGAGGTAATGCAATGCCTTGACGATCAGGATCGCGCCGGTCGCGCCGACCGGATGGCCAAGCGCAATGGCGCCGCCATCGGGGTTCACCTTGGCGGGGTCCAGACCCAGCTGGCGGTTCACAGCGATCGCCTGGGCGGCAAAGGCCTCGTTCGACTCGATCACGTCGAAATCCTCGACCGTCAGGCCGGTGCGCTTGCACAGCGCCTGCACCGCCGGGATCGGGCCATAGCCCATCACCTCGGGGCGGACGCCTGCCACCGCATAGCCCAGGATCCGCGCGCGGGGCGTGAGGCCCGAGGCCTCGGCCGCCTCGGCCCGCGCCAGCACCAGCGCCGCCGCGCCGTCGTTGATTCCCGAGGCATTGCCCGCCGTCACCGTGCCATCCTTGCGAAAGGCCGGGCGCAGACCCGCCAGCGCGTCAAGGCTGGTGGCCTTGGGGTGCTCGTCGGTGTCGAAAACCGCCGTGCCCTTGCGGCCCGCGATTTCCACCGCAACGATCTGGTCGCGGAAATGGCCCCTTGCGATCGCCGCCGCGGCGCGGTTCTGGCTTTCCAGCGCGAAGGCATCCTGATCCGCGCGGCTGATCCCCGACTCTGCCGCCACGTTTTCCGCCGTGATCCCCATGTGGCCGGTGCCGAACGGGCAGTTCAGCGTGCCGGTCAGCATATCGACCACGCCCGCATCGCCCATCTTCTGGCCAAAGCGCAGCGCGGGGATGGTGTAGGGCGCGCGGCTCATCACCTCGGACCCGCCGGCCAGCGCGAAATCGGCATCGCCCAGCATCAGCATCTGCGCAGCCGAAACGATCGCCTGCGCGCCCGAGCCGCACAACCGGTTCACGTTCATTGCCGGCACCGTGTCAGGCACCCCTGCCCGGATCGAGGCGACGCGGCTGAGATACATGTCGCGCGGTTCGGTGGTGATGACCTGGCCAAAGACCACGGTGCCGATCCGTGCGCCGCCAACCCCGGCCCGCTCCAGCGCGGCGCGGGCGACGGTGGCGCCCAGTTCGCCGGGCGTCAGGCCCGACAGGCTTCCGCCGAAACCTCCGATTGCGGTGCGCGCGCCCGACAGGATGACGATCTCGTTCATGGTTTCCTCCAAGACAGGGGCGTCCCGATTGCGCCCGGACATGAGACGGTGGCCCGGATCCTTCGCCTCGACCGGCCAGACCTTTTCGCGGTCAAGCGTGTTCCACCCATCGTTCAATCCACATCGTCGGGTGCAGGCTCTCCACCATGCCGCTGGTGAAGTCGCGCACATATCCCACATTGTTCATAACAACCGAAAAGGACGGCTCGCCGAAGGCAAGGCATGTACCCATTCGGGCAGGCTCCTCGTCGGCACGACGGCGTGGCAGGGTATCGACGCCATAGGCGCGTCTGCGCGTAGGGAATGCGCCTTTTTGCAGGATGCGCGCGGCATCCAATGCGGCATCGTCGAAGCGTTCCTCGGCCCATGCAGCAAATCCGGCGTACAGGGACAGGTCCGCCAGCGGTTCCGGGGCGTGCAGAAGGTCGCCGTGCACGTCCCAATCGTGGACCGTTACGCCGTCCACCGCCGCCTGCATCCGCGTGGCATCGTCGGGCCGGTCCGGGATCGAGATATCGATCACGCATTCGGCCCGGTCCCGTTGGGATCGGACATCCCGCACCCTGGGGCCGTCATGGAGGATCCGCACCCATGTCGGATGATAGTCGTCGTTCACGCTGCCAGTTGCGGCGCCCGACCCGGCGCGCAGTCGAACCCTGCGGCGATATGCGCCGGAGCCGTAGCGCGGATCCTTGTCATAGGGAAGCATCCGGGCCTCTCCGTGTCAGCGGCCTGTCCAGCGCGGCTGACGCTTTTCGGCAAAGGCGCGGCGGCCTTCAGCCTGATCCTCGGACATGGCATAGGCTTCGATCAGCTCGAACTTGGTCGCCAGCGCCACGTCGAGCGGTGCCGCCAGCCGCGCCAGCGCGGCGTGCCGGGCCGCCTGCACGGCAAGCGGCGATGCGGCGTTGAGCTTTTCGGCCCAAGCGGTGGCGGCGGCCATCAGGTTGGCGGGATCTTCGACCAGTTCGTTGACCAGTCCGTGGCGCCAGGCCTCGGACGCCGGCATCCGCTCGCCGGTCATGATCATTGCCAGGGCGACGCGATAGGGCAGTTGCCGGATGGCGCGATGCACCACACCACATTCCCCGATGATGCCGACCTTGGTTTCCGGCAGGCCGAACTGGGCGGTGGCGGTCGAGACGATGATGTCGGCGCAGAGCGCAAGCTCCAGCCCGCCGCCAAGCACATAGCCCTGTACGGCCGCGATAAGCGGCTTGTTCAGCGTGACCAGCGGCCCGCCGATTCCGGTCAACCCGCCGCCAAGCGCCATGCGGCCCGCCCGGTCGGTTCCGCCGCTGACATCGGCACCCACACAAAAGGCCCGATCGCCTTCGGCCGAGAGGATCGTGACCCAGATATCGGGGTCGGCATTGATCTCGGTCCAGGCGGCGAACAGCGCCTCGTCCATCTCGGGGCTGATCGCATTCAGGGATTTCGGACGGTTGAGCCGGACATGGGCGACATGCGTGTCCTTGGTGAATTCGATATCGGCCATTTCAGGCTCCTGTGTGGTGTGAGTCAGGCGGTACCGGCACCGCGGGCGATCGCGACCGAGGATGGTCCCTTGTAGGTGTCGAGCACGGCCTTGAGTCCTTCGCGCGCCATGCGCTCGCGGATCGCCAGAACGGCCGGGGACAGGTGCAGAAGCGCATCGACCTCGGCGAGGCCGTTCGTGGCGGTTCGGAACCCTGCGGCTTCTGCCGCGCGGTTGACCGACCGTTTCTTGGCCCGAAGCACGGCGGGTGGGGTAAGGGCGATGCGGGCGGCGAGTTCTTCGGCCACCTCGATCAGCCGGTCGGCGGGAACGCAATGGTTGGCCCAACCCCACTCCACCGCGGTCGGCCCGTCGATGGCATTGCCCGGCACGAAGGAAAATTCCTTGGCCCGCTTGTGGCCCACAAGCGGCACCCAGGTCGGCGCGATGAAGCCGCCACCAATGGGGATCCCCGGCTCGCCGATGCGGGCGTCGTCGGCGACCAGGGTCATGTCGGCAAAGACGCAAAGCTGCGCCCCTACCCCCATGCAGAAGCCATGCACCGCCGCGATGACAGGCTTGGGATGATCCCAGATTGCCAGCCAGCGGGCAACGTTGCCGCTCAGTCGTGCAACGTCATCTTCGGGCGCGGTGGCGCTGCCGCCGTATTGACCCAGATCCATTCCGGCGCAAAAGCCACGACCGTTGGCACGGATGCCGATCACCGGACCGCCCTCCACCGCCAGCCGCGCCAGCGCGGCCGAGAACTGCTCGAGCATCGCCCCCGACAGTGCGTTGGACTGCGCAGGGCGGTTGAAGACGATCCAGCTGATCGGACCTGCATGTTCGATCAGGATCGCGTCCTCTGCGGCCGGGTTTTCCGTCATGCGGCCCTGCCGATCGGATTGGCCGCCTTGACGTGATAGTCGGTGGTGAGGTCGGTGCGCAGTTCGCGTCGCTTGAACTTCCACGCGCCGTCGCGTTTCACGACAGTGTCGAAATACTGACCGAACAGCCAGCCGTCCGGCCGCTCTTTCATATAGCGATGGATCGCAAGCACCACCGAGCGGACATTCGCTTCAGTCGGGCTGACGAAGTCAACCACGATGTTCGAGTTGTGGTGCGACGTGGCGCGGAAATAGCTGCCGATGCCTTCGAGCGTCTTGACATAGGCGTCCTTGCCCGTGGCGCCGAAATTGGGCGCATAGCTGACCTCGCAATCATCGACGAACAGGGCCGCCAGCTCCTCGGGGTGGTTCATGTCAAGATGGAACGAATAGGTGTACATCATCCGCTCGATCGCCTGTTGTTCGATCAGACGTTCAACGCTTGTCATCTCCGGGGCAGTCACGGGTGTTCCTCCTCATAGCCGCAATCTGGAAGGCCGCCGCCGCAAGGTCGTGGGCGGTAGCCGGGCGCCCGACCGGCCACCCTCGGCGCAGACATTGCCAAAACCACGCCACCTTAGTCAACTATGATGTTGATAAAATCGCGCGTGCCGTCCAGATTGATTCATGGCCGCGGAAACAGCGGCACCCCGGGCAGAAAGGGACGGCATGAAAGCAATGGTGTGCAAGGCGTTCGGCGGGCTGGAGGATCTATCTCCCGGAATCCTCCGGGAGCCGAAGTCGGGACCGGGCGAGATCCTGATCGGGGTCCGGGCCGCCGGGGTGAACTTTCCCGATGTTCTGATCCTGCGCGGCGCCTATCAGGTGCGCCCGGCACCGCCCTTCGCACCGGGCTTCGAGGTGGCAGGCACGGTGCTGGACGGAACCGACAAGCTTCCCGCCGGCACCCGAGTCATGGCCTTGACCGCCAGCGGCCATGGCGGCTTCGCCGCAAGGGCGACGGCAAGGTTAGCCGAGGCGGTGCGCATTCCCGACGGCATGGACGACATCACGGCAGCGGGGTTCCACACCGTTTATGGCACCGCCTTTCATGCCTTGCAGGACCGGGGAGGGCTGCGCGCGGGCGAGACGCTGGTCGTTCTGGGCGCGGGCGGTGGCGTGGGCCTCGCAGCGGTCGAAATTGGCGTGGCGCTTGGCGCGCGGGTGATCGCGGTGGCAGGAGGTGCCGAAAAATGCGCCGCTGCCGTCGAACATGGCGCGCATGAGACGATCGATCATCGTGCCGAGGATTTGCGCGACAGGGTGCGAGAGATGACCGGGGGGCAAGGCGCGGATGTCTGTCTCGACGTGGTTGGGGGCGACGCCTTCCATGTCATGTCGCGATGCATGAACTGGGGCGGGCGGCTGCTGACGCTGGGCTATGCCAGCGGAACCATTCCAAGCCTGCCCGCCAATCTGCCGATGCTCAAGGGATATGCGCTGGTCGGGGTGTATTGGGGACAGTCGGTCGTGCGCGACCCTGCCGGGCACCAGCAGAACTTTGCCCGGCTGGCTGACCTGTGGCGCGCCGGGAAACTGCGCCCGAAGATCAGCCGTGTCCTTCCCTTTTCACGCGCGGTCGAGGCGCTGCGCGCGTTCGAGGCCCGCACCGTCGTGGGAAAGATCGTGTTGACGCCTGACGAATGAACCGCCGAGGGAGAGAGACCATGGATACGACAGTTCAGGTTCTTCTGGACAAGCAGGCGATACAAGAGGTCCTGTACCGCTACTGCCGCGGGGTGGACCGCTGCGACGCGGATATCGTCCGCTCTGCCTATCACCCGGACTCGACCGACGATCACGGTTACTGGAAGGGCAACGGCCACGATTTCGCAAGGTTCGTCACGGCCCGCCTGCTTGCCGCGAATTCGCAGACCACCCATTCCGTTACCAATACGCTGATCGAGGTCTCGGGCGACCACGCCTGGTCCGAGGCCTACGTGATGGTGACGCTCGTGCGACGCAGCGACGATCCGGTCGTCGTCGATGTCATGGGCGCGCGCTATCTCGACCGACACGAACGGCGTGCCGGGGAATGGCGCATCGCGCATCGGCTTGTCGTGCTGGACTGGACCAGGGTCGAGACGTGGGTACCGCGCCAAGCGCCCATCGCGCTGGACGATTTCGCCCTCGGGCAGCGCAGGGAGGCGGACCCTTTGTACGCGTGGATCCGTGCACATGGCCATGTCGTTGACCAACAGCCTTGAGGAATGCCGCCGGATCACACGTTGACGATGCCGTCATATCCGGCCTACTCAACCAAATCAGGGCAGGAATTAGTCCGGTTCGGAGACATGCTGCAGGTGACCAAGGTCGGCGAAACAAACAAACCGCGCGCCTCCAACATCTCGAAGCGGCGCAAGGCCGCGCAGGACGATGGCGGAGCCGAATACATGGCCAAACGCGCGGAACTTATCCGCGTCGCGGCGGGGCTGTTCAAGAAGAACGGCTTCGACGCGACGACCTTCAACGACATCGCCATCCATACGGGGCTGGATCGGGCGACTTTGTACTATTACTTCGGCAGCAAGCAGGAAATCTTTCAGGACGCTGTGCGCGGCGCACTGAATGGCAACCTGAAGGGGATGCAGGCGATCATGTCCGACGATTCCCGCGGGCCGTTGGAAAAGCTGCGTGCGCTGGTAGAAATGTTCATGAAGTCCTATCGCGACAATTATCCGTATTTATTCGTTTATCTCCAGCAGGACCTGAACACGATCGTCGATCAGAAAAGCGAATGGGGAAAAGAGGTCAGCGGAGAGATCCACAATATCGAGGAAGCGTTCAAATCCCTGATCCGGCAGGGAATCGCCAGCGGAGCGCTGCGCGGTGACATCCCGGTGAGCCTGGCCACCAACTCGATCTTCGGGATGCTGAACTGGACACATCGCTGGTATGATCCGGACTCTCGCAATTCGCCCGAACAGGTCGCAGACGCGTTCTGCAAGATTTTCATCGACGGGATGGCAGCGCATTGAAGCAGGCGCCTTCAAGAAATTCATGATCATCGGCATCGAAAGCGCACCATCCTTGTGATCGGTGCGAGAATGCCGATCTGATCCAAACCGACCGGGTCCATGTCAGGCCACGCCCTGATGCGGCGAGGCGGCGGCGGCGATGTCCAGTGCCTCAAGGATCGTGCGCCGGCCCGCGCCCAGCTTGACCGCGTTATCCAGGTGCAACCGGAAGCCTGGTCCGTAGCGATGGGCCGGCGTGGCATCGACAGCCAGGGAGATCAGTTCCTTCAGCACCGGCTCCACCGTGCCGGATTGCCAAGGCAGGGCGCAGTAGTCGAAGAATGCAGCAAAGCCCGGCGGGGACTGGCGCAGCAAGGCGTCAAGAAAGCCGGGCACCGCGCGCTCGAATGTCCGCCAGTAGCGGTCATTCCCCACACGGGCTTGCCACAGTGCCGTCTGCTGAGGGTCGAGCGGTCCGGACAAGGCCGCCGGGTCAGCGGCTCGCGCCAGGTCCGCGATCCGGCGCGAGCCTACCATCAGCGCATGGACCCCCAGTCCCGAGATCAGCACCAGAACCTCGTGCAGCTGCTCGGGCCGCGCACCGGTCTCCAGTGCCGCGCGGGCGCATTCCTCGGCCCGGTCCCAGACGAGAGCCGATGGACTGGCATGGACGGCAAAGCCGATCAGCGCCGCCTCGCCGGGCGATAGCGGCGCGCCATCGGGCACATCGTGCAGACGCGCCTCGGCCTGCATCCTGATGTCGGAGAGTGTCAGCATGGCGTCGTTCCTGTGCCACGGCTCATTGCGAACCATCTTGCAGCCATTGCCGCAGCACGCGCTTGTTGACCTTGGTGGCCGACATGGGCCATTCGCCCGGGCGGACAAACCGGATCTCGCGCGGGACCTTGTAACGGGCGATCCTGCCCGTGCAAAACGCGATCAGTTCCTCGGCAGTGGCGCCTTTGCCTTCTTGCAGTTCGACAAAGGCGACCGGCACCTCGTCCAGGCGCGGATCCGGCCGGCCTACCACCTCGGCGATGCGGACCGCCGGATGCCCGCACAGGAACGCCTCGATCTCGATGGCGGCGACATTCTCGCCGCCAACCTTCAGCATGTCCTTGTAACGGCCTTGAAAGATCAGGCTGCCTTCGGGCGTGCGCACATACATGTCGCCGGTGCGCAGCCAACCGTCCGCGCTCAACACCTCCGCGGTTTTCTCGGGGTCGCGGTAATAGCCCTCGGTGACGCAATAACCGCGCACCATGATCTCGCCCACCTGCCCGTCGGAAAGGTCGAGACCGGTCTCGGGATCGACGATCCGCACCTCGATCCCGGGAACCGCCTTGCCCTGGGTGGTAGCCCGCTGTGCAAGGGTTTCATCCGCGGCGGATATGGCGAAGATGCCCGAGGTCTCGGTCATCCCGCAGGCTTGCAGAAACTCGGTTTCCGGGAATTGCCGGCTCAGGCGCTCGATCATCGCTTCGGGCACGATCAGCATCATTCGGCGCAGCGTGGGCAAGTATTCGGCGCTGAAATCAGGCTGGTCGAACAGGCCCTGAAGGATGGCGGGGAACCACGGCCAAGCCATGGTCACGCCTTCGCGCCGCATCAACGCAACCGCACGCTCGGGATCGTAAAAGGTATCGGTGAGGAAGGTTGACATGGCGCCGATCGAGCCGATCAGCGGGCCGAACGCGGCGATGTGGAACAGCGGCCCGCCATTCCAGATCACGTCATGGTCGCCGACACTGAACCGGGTGCGGGCGCGCTCGGTCGTGCCGCGCATCAGCGCCTCATGGGCCAACAAGCAGCCCTTGGGGTTCGAGGTGGTGCCCGAGGTATAGAGAATCATCGCGATGTCGCGGACGCGCACACGGGCGCGCAGTTCGCTGACGGTATCTCTGGATACGGTTTCGGCCCTCGCGTCCAATGTGTCGCGCCCGACAAAACCGGGACGACCGCTGCCGGTCAACAGCGCCGCCACCCGAAGTGCCGGTGCCTCTGGCAAAGACAGCGCAGTGGGGTCGGTGGCCTGCTCCAACGAAGGCAGCGCATCCGTCAGAAGCTCGGTGAAGCTGACATATTCGTCGTCACTGGAGGTGGTCAGGATGGCGCGAAGTTCGGCATTGACGACAATATGGCGGATTTCCACCGCCCGATGGCGGGCGTTGATCGGCACCACCACGCAGCCCAGCAACAGCGCGCCAAACAACCCTTCGAGGAATTCGACGCTGTTGGCGGCAAGCAGGCCAACATGATCGCGTGGACCGATGCCCAAAGCCACCAGACCACGCGCGAACCGTTCAGCCCCGGTCAGCAGTTCGGCATAGCTGCAACGCCGGTTCGGAAACACAACTGCATCTCGGTCGGGGCGCAACGTGGCGGCCCGCACCAACAGATCCCCCAGAGGCAAGACCTCGCTCCAACACTCCTTGGCCATAACCCCCTCCCCTTCCTGAAGCCATTTCGTCATGGATGTCATAGCCCCCGTCAAACCTCCGGCTCATTTGTTTCGGGCGGCAAGAGTGCTGCTGACTCCTCGGTGCCACCATCGCGCTCCTCCAACAGACGCTTATGAAGAATTTGCGCAAAACGCCTTGATCTGTCAACGCTATGGTTGACTATCCCATCTTCCATTGTCGGATTTTGTCCCGGGCAGGCTGCTGAGGATCCATCGGCGCGAGTCCGCCGGATCGATCACCGCGTCGAGTTCCATCGACGCGGCAACACTGGTGGCCTTGCCGCGTTGCCATGCGTCAGCAACCAGCCGATCAAACAGCGCCCGGCGGGCTTCGGGGTCAGGGGCGGCATCCAGTTCCGCGCGATAGCCCAGCCGCACGGCGCCCTCGATCCCCATGCCACCGAACTCGCCGGTGGGCCAGGCGGCGGTGGCAACGGGGGCATGGAACGAGCCACCGGTCATCGCCATCGCCCCAAGCCCATAGCCCCGCCGCACCAGCAACGCGACCAGCGGAACCGACAGGTTGGCCGCGACCGTGAACAGATGTGCCGAGCGGCGAACCAGCCCAGCCTTTTCTGCTTCGGGACCCACCATGAAACCGGAGGTGTCGCACAAACTCAGCACCGGCAGACCGAAGCGGTCGCACATTCCAAGGAAACCGGCGGCCTTCTCGGCCCCTTCGGCGTCGATCGCTCCTGCCCCAAACAGAGGGTTGTTGGCAAAGACGCCAAGTGGCCTGCCCTCGATGCGGATCAAGGCAGTGACCATGCCGGGGGCATGGCCTGCACGAAGCTCGGTCACGGAAGCGGTGTCGGCCAGCAGCACGATCAGGTCGCGCATGTCATAGGCCCGGCGGCGGTCGGCAGGGATCGCGGCGCGCAGATGGCGCTGGTCGGCACATTCCCAATCGCGCAGGCTTCCCTGAAAATACCCCAGAACCCGTCGCGCGGCGGCAATCGCACCCGCCTCGTCTTCCACGACGATGTCTATCACTCCGTTGGCGGCCTGGATCGGGACAGGGCCGATCTCCTCGGGGCGCACCCGTCCCAGGCCTGCGCCTTCGATCATCACCGGACCGGCCATGCCGATCGTGGCATCTTCTGTGGCGATCAACACGTCACTGCAACCGGCAATCACTGCGTTGCCGGCGAAGCAACGCCCGGAAACGACCGCGATCCGCGGCACCAGACCGTCCAGTTTGGCGAACTGCCAGAACCCCGTCATGTCCAGGCCCGTCGCCCGCGTAGCATCGTCCACGTCCCCCGGCCGCCCGCCGCCACCTTCGGCCAGGGCAATGACCGGCAAGCGCTGATCGCGTGCCACCGTCAGCAAACGACGCAGTTTCTTGTGGTTCATCAGTGACTGGGTGCCGGCCATCACCGTGTAATCATAGGCGAACACCATGCAATTCGCCGCCTCGGGGCCGAACAGGTCTCCGTTCACCAGCGCCCGCCCGCCGACCATCCCGTCCGCCGGGGTGGTGCGTTTCAGCTCTTCGACCGGGCGGCGCATTCGCTGGGCAGCAAAGATCAGCGCACCGTATTCCAGCAGGCTGTCCGGGTCGCACAGGTCGGCGAGGTTCTCACGCGCGCTGCGCTTGCCGGCCGCATGTCGCCGGGCGATTGCCTCGGGGCGCGCTGCATCCAGCGTCAGCGCGTGGTCGGCCAGACAGGCCGCCAGATCGGGGCGTATGGCTGTGGAAACCTGAACCGTTTCCTCGGCCGCGGCAGGGCTTTCGCCATCCGGGTCGATCCACACCAATGGCGCATTTTCCCCGACCGTTTCGCCAACGCGTCCCAACACCGCGCGCACGGTACCGCCTTCGGGGGCGGTGATGACATGCTGCATCTTCATGGCCTCGACCACCGCGACCACCGCACGCGGAGCGATTCGTTCGCCCGGCTGCGCGGCGATCTCGACCACCAGGCCGGCCATCGGCGCGCGCAACGCGACACTGCCTTCAAACCCGGACGCCACCGGGTACTCGGGGACAGCTTCACCAGTCGCGATGTCAGCCAGGATGCGGGCGACAAACTGGGTATCCACGCCATACGTGGCAACCTCGGGCCGAGCCAGCAGCGCGCCCAGCAAGGCGGCGTTGCTGTCCACCCCCGTCAGCCTGAAGTCTTCCAGCGCCACGCGCGCGCGCCGCAGCGCATGTCCGAAATCGGGACTGCCAGAGTGCGCCACCAGTTTCGCAAGCAGGGAATCGTAGCGCGGGTTCACCATGCCGCCCGCGAAAGCAGCCGTATCAACCCTGATGCCTGGCCCGGCGGGCAGGTCGAGCCGCTCGATCCGCCCTGACCCAGGCCGGACGCTGCCATCCGCGCGGATGGTCTCGGCGTTGATCCGCAGCTGAACGGCATGACCGCGCGGCGCGGGCCGCTGACCTGTTCCAAGCCCGATGGCGTCCAGGGACATCCCGGCGGCGATCCGGATCTGAGCCTGCAGCAGATCGACGCCGGTCACGGCCTCGGTCACGGTATGCTCGACCTGAAGACGGGGATTGACCTCCATGAAGCTGAACCTCATCGCCGCAGGCTCGATCAGGAACTCGACGGTGGCCAATCCACGGTATGCCACCGCCCGGCCGATAGCCTCGGCCGTAGCCAGCAGACGGGCGCGAAGGTCAGGCGCGAGGAACGGTGCCGGTGCGATCTCGATCAGCTTCTGCTGGCGGCGCTGCAGGGTGCAGTCGCGGTCCCACAGATGAATGACCTCCTGACCGTCGCCCAGGATCTGCACCTCGACATGGCGGGCGCCTTCGGCCATTCGCTCGACCATCAGGGCGCCATTGCCGAATGCTGATTGCGCCTCGGCGGCGCAGGTCGCGAAAACCTCCGACAGTTCGCCCGCGCTGCGGACGATGCGTATGCCGCGCCCGCCACCGCCTGCCACCGCCTTGAGCATCACTGCCGCGCCTTCGGGCTGGTTATCCAGGAAAGCCAGCGCCTGATCGAGATCGACTGGTCCGGGCGATCCTTCCATCACCGGGATGCCCAGCGATTGCGCCAGCGCCCGCGCACGCATCTTGTCGCCCAACAGGTCGAGCGTCTCGGGTGCCGGACCGATGAACACCAACCCGGCGGCCGCGCAATCCTCTGCAAACCCAGCATTTTCGCTGAGAAAGCCGTAGCCGGGGTGCACCGAATCGCAGCCGGTTTGCAGCGCCGCCGAGATCAGCGCCCCCTTGTCGAGATAGGCCGACACGCCAGCGCCGGGAAGGTCCGCCACCGCGTCCGCCACCGCCGCATGGCGCGAGTCACGGTCGTCGGCGGGGCAGACCGCGACAGTCTCGATCCCCATTTCGGCGGCGGCACGGGCGATCCGCACCGCCACCTCGCCGCGATTGGCGATCAGAAGGCGCGTGAACACCGCGGTTCCCCTTGGCCACTCACTTCGCCATTTCCGCAAGCGTCAGAATGAAGCCGGGGAACGCCATGAGGAAAGCGACCACGAACAGGTCCATGACGATGAACCACATCACGCCCTTGAAGATGTCAGTCAGCGTGATCAGCTTGCCGACCACCCCCTTGATGACGAAAACGTTCATCCCGATGGGCGGCGTGACCATTCCGATTTCCAGCAGCTTGGTCAGCACCACGCCGAACCAGATCAGGCTCAGCCCGGCACCCTCGACAATGGGCAGCACGATGGGCAGCGTCAGCAGCATCGCACCGACTGGCTCGAGGAACAGGCCCATCAGCAGATAGACCACCGCGATTCCGAACAGCAGGACCGCCACGCTGGCGTCGGTGCTGATGATCGCGGTTGAGATGGAATCCCCCGCGCCGGACAGCGTCAGGAACCGGGTGAACAGGCTGGCCCCCACCGCGATCAGGATCAACGTCGAGGTGGTCATCAGCGTTTCGATCACCGCGCGGCTGAAGCGGTGCCAGTTCAACGATCCCCGCAACCCCGCCACCAGCGACGCGAGGAAGGCGCCGACGGCCCCGGCTTCGGTCGCGGTGAACACGCCCGAAAACATGCCTCCGAAGATCCCCACCATGATGACGAGGATCGGCCAGGTTTCCTTCAGGGCGGCCATGCGCTCTCCCGGGGCCGGACCATGAGGATCCTTCGGCGCCAGTTCCGGCTTGAGGTAAACCCGGATCATCACCACAACGATATAGCCCGCCGCGGTAAGCAGCCCGGCACTGATGCCGCCCAGGAACAGCTGGCTGATCGAGACCTGGGCGATGACACCATAAAGGATAAGGATGATCGATGGCGGGATCAGCGCGCCGATGGTGCCCGCGACGGCCACGGTGCCTGCGGCAAGTTGCGGGTGATAGCCCGCTCGCATCATCTCGGGGATCGCGATCCGGCCCATCGCCGCGGAGCACGCCACCGACGATCCGCAGACCGCCGCGAAGCCGGAGGTCCCCAGGATCGCGGCCACCGCCATCCCGCCGGGGATCGAGCGCATCAGAAGCCGGGCCGCATTGAACAGGCCCTTGGTCAGTTGCGCGTGATAGCAGATGTAGCCCATCAGGAGGAACATCGGCACCGAGCTTAGGACCCAGCTCGCGGCCATCCCGTAGGGCATGATCCCCAAAGCGTTCCAAGCGATCTTGAACCCGAGCATTTGCCAGATGCCGGCGAAGGACACCACGATCAACGAGATCGCGATCGGAAGGCGCAGGCCGATCAGAACGACAAGTATGCCTATTCCAACCATGCCGGTCTGAATGTCAGTCATGTGACAACTCGGTTTTCCTGAACTGCGGGGACGGCATCATTCACCGGTGGCGCTGATGCGCGCGGTGCTTGCCGTAAGGTAGAGAACGATCTTGAAGGCAAGCACGATGGTCATCAGCCCGAATCCGACGGGCAGCGCGAAATAGGTCGGCCAGACCACGATCGCCTTGGCGCCTTGGACGACCGAAGCATTGCCGATGGCCTGGGCCACCGCTTCGCCCCATGTGCGCATCGCCATGACCCCGGTCATGGCGCAGGAGACCATCAGCGTCAGCCCGCTGATGTGATGCTGGACGGCGGGGCTGAACCTCTCGGTGAAGACCTCGACCGAGATATGCGCATTCTCCTCTTCCGCCAGCGCGATCGGCAGGAAAACCGCGAAAATCATGTAGTAATGGGACACGATCGTGATCGTGCCGGCCAGCGGCGCGTTGAACAGGAAGCGTCCTGCAACGTCCGCGGTGATATGCAGCATCATCAGGGTCACCGACACACCGCCGATGACAAGCAGCAGCCTGTTCACCCAATAGATGAACTGTCCTGTTTTACGCATCGTCGCTTTCCCGAAAGGCGTCAAGGGACAGCGCCCGCGCATGCTCGCGGACGCCAACGCTCTTGCTCAGAGACCGTAGGTGTTCACATCCACTCGCGAGTAGATTTCTTTCCACAGCAGATCGGCCAGCGCCTCGGAGCTTTCGATGCCCTCCGTCAGGCCAACCCATTTTTCCAGAAGCGGCGCGAAATCGGCCAGCATCTGCTCGCCATTCTGAACGTCGTAGGTGGTCTTGTAGTCGGCGACCATCTTGGCGGTGTCTTCCGCGACAAAGGCGATGGTCCGTTCCAGGATCGCCGGATCCGGATCATGGATGGTCGCCCCGGCGGCGCGTGCGCGCTCGAAGGCTTCGGCTTCGCGCTGGTGGAACATCCATGCATATTCCGCCTGGCTGAACGCCGCTGCCTGCATCAGAATGGTGCGCTTTTCGGGGCTGAGACCTTTCCAGGTGTCTGCGTTGATATTGACCGGAGCGCCGGCGGCGACCCCGCCCGGCACTTGCAACGTGATGTCGTTGATGACCTCGGCCAGATTCCAGTTGATCAGTTCGGGGGCCGAAGCAACCAGGCAATCGACCACGCCCTGGCTCATCGCCTCGTTCATCTCGCCCAAGGCCACGTTCACCGGCGCCGCACCCATGTATTCGGCCCAGCGTGCCCAGTTGGTCGGCGCGCGCATCCGCAGCCCCTCGAGCGAAGCAAGGTCGTTGACCGGCTGGTTGCACATCATCCAATAGGCCGATGTCGAGGCGATGCTGGTGAACACCTGGTTCTGCGCCGCGAATTCCGTCAGGCATTCGGGGCAGTGGAACAGCACGAACTCGGTCAGCGCCGAGGCAAATACCAGGGCCTCGCGGCCGCTTACCCGCGTGCCCATGTTGACCAGTTGGATCGTGGTGTTGGGCACAAGGTTGTTGTAGGGGTATTCGGTCGGGTGATAGCCAGTCGCCAGCAATCCCATGTCGGCGATCCCGTCGCGAACTCCGGCCGAGGTTTCGGGAAAGCTGAGCAGCGAGGAGGGATAGACCTGCACCGTCAGATCGCCGCCCGACAGTTCCGAAACACGGGCTGCATAGCTTTCCATCACCTTGACCGGATCCGACCCGGGCGGATAACCGATCGCGAAGCGCAACTGTTCGGCGGCGACCGGACTGGCGGCCAGCGCCAACATGCCCCCCACGGTTGCGGATTTGAGCCATGCGAATGATGTCATGTTCTTTCCTCCCGAAAGACAGCCTTGTTTTTCTTTGAAGCCCCCGGATGAGCGCCTGCGCGGCGCGTCACATGCCGTAGGTGGACACGTCGATCTTGGAATAGATTTCGCGCTCGTAGATCGTCACGAGATCTTCGACCGTGCCCACATCCTTCACCAGTTCCACCCAACGGGCCAGAACCGGCTGGAAGCCTGCGATCATCGCTTCAGCGTCCTGCACGCCGAACTGGGTTGCGTAGTGTTGGGCAACGGTTGTCGCGTCTTGCTCGATGAAGGTGCGGGTCAGATCCTGGAGGTCGGCATCGGCCTCAAGGATGACGATCCCCTGCGCCTTGGCTTCGCCCAGCACTTCCCGCTCGCGCTGATGTTCGAAGAACGGCACGGCCGCCGCCATGTAGACCGCGCCCGCCAGGAAAGCCCTGCGCTTCTCCTCGGACATGGCGCGCCAGACGCTGGCGTTGATGTTGGTCGCCGGCGTGGCTGCGAAAACGCCGCCGGGCACGGTCGAGGTGATGTGCGTCGCCGCGTCGATCAGCCGGAAATCCGACAAGCCTGACACCACCGACAGCACGGTGCAGTCGATAAGACCCTGCTTCATGCCTTCAAGCGATTCCTGGCCCGAGATCTGGATCGGCGTCGCTCCCATGGCCTGCGCCCAGCGGCTCCACTGTCCCGCGCCGGCGCGGAGCCGCAGCCCGTTCATGTCGGCGGCCGACACGACCGGCCGGTTGCACAGCAACTGATACGAGGCGGTGGGCGAAACCCCGGTGAATACCTGATCCTGATTGAAATATTCCTTCTGACACTCCGGACAATTGAAGAACACATACTCCATCAGCGCACCGCCATAAGCGACCCCCTCGCGGCCCTTTGGCGCGTCACCCAGCAGCGCCAGCTGCATCGAGACATCATTGAGCAAGTTCGTGCGCGGGTATTCGCTGGGGAAGTAAGGCGTCACCACATAGCCGACATCTGTGATCCCATCGCGAACGCCGGCAGACATCTCGGCAAAGCTGAGCAGCGCGTTGGTGAACACCCGAACCGTCAGTTCGCCGCCCGAAGCCTTGGCGACGATGTCGGCCATCGACTCGGCATGTTTGACCGGAGCCGCGCCTGGAGGATAGCCCGTGGCGAAGCGGAGTTGCTCTGCCTGGACCGGAGGTGAAAGCAGCATCGCCAATGCTGCCCATGCCACCCAAGACGACGAACGCAAGACCTGGACCATTTTGAAGCTCCCCCTGCGGCGCTCCGATCGGCCCGTATTCGGGGCCGCTCCTCACTCGGATGTCACCGTGTCTCCCTCTGTAAAGCGACAATATGATGCGAGTGACCGTTGTCAACATAAAAGTTGACTGGCCTTGCTCGAGGCGTTTCGCTGCCGGAAAAGGGTGTTTCGGCGCGATAGCGGGTCTTCTCGGATGCGGTCCGTGCAAAACTTGATGCGGCGCGGACTGCCTGCTAATCCTGAGGTCATGGAGGCCGAGACGTGGTTCACGAGGGGGTGTTCCCGACCAGGCCACGATGACGTTGGCAATACGCGGACGGCCCTCGCGAAGGATGCGATGCGGGCTAGCCGTAAGGCACCCCTTGACGTGCGGGCAGTGGCGACTTGAACGGCGGCGACGGGACGAACGGCAAACCGGCTTCGAGAAGAGTGGCATGATTCGCCGGAACAGAGCCTTTGGTGTGCCGGTCGGCAGAAAGGATAACGTCCAGGATGACATGGAACGCCGCCCAGCAACTGCCCTCGATCAAGGACGAGATCGACGAGATCAAGCGACGCCGCATCCTGAATGAGGCCGCGCGGCAGTTCTTCGACAATGGCTACGAGGCGACCTCGCTCGACTCCATTGCGGATGCCTTGGGCGTAACCAAGCAGTTCATCTATTCGCGCTTTCGCGGCAAGGCCGAGTTGCTCGCCTCGATCTGCCATGTGGGCGCTTCATCGGCGGAAATGACGGTCAGCTTCAGCGCCAGCATCGACGGCGATCCGGCGTCGAAGCTGGCGCAGGTCATCCAGTATTTCGTGCGGTTGCAGATCGAGCATCGCCGGGAAGCCGCCCTGTTCTTCCGCGAGGCGAAGAGCCTGCCCCCCGAGGAAGCCCAGGCCATAGAAGCCTGCAAGCTGCGGTTCCATCGCATGCTTTGCGGTATTCTGAACGAAGGCAAGGAGGCAGGGTTGTTTGACTTCGACGACGCTTCGCTTGCCGCATCGGCCTTGGGGGGCATGGCGTCCTGGACCTTTACATGGTTCCAGCCGGAAGGGCGTTGGGATCCTGACTCGGTAGCCCGCCAGATCGCTTCGCTTGCGCTCAAAACGATGGGGCTGCGCGATCCTTCACCTTGCCTTCCGGTCACTCCGGGCAGGGGTCAAAATGCGGGCTGAGGGTGCATGACATTCTGCGGATGACCGTGAAGCCGTGCCGGAGGTTCCTGTTTCCGGTTCCGAAGCAGAAGACGATGCAGCACCGTGCGTCGAAAACATGGGCTTGATGGTCTCGCCTGAATCGCTTTTCCAGGCTTCATGCGTCCCTTCCGGTGCACCAAGAGCAGTAGAACTGCACGTCAATACATTGATAGAAAGAATATTTTTCCTTCAACGCTACAGTTGATTCCCAGCAATCTGATCGCTATATTCTCACAAGAATATTTTCGAATTCATAAGAATATCATGCCTGGAGGAGGAGGCGGTCCCATGAAAGACGGCAAGAGGATTCCCGACTGCGATGTGATCGTGATCGGCGCCGGACTGACCGGCATGTATCAAGCCTATCTGCTGGACAAGGAAGGCATGAGCGTCTTGGGTGTCGAGGCCGGGGAGGAGGTCGGAGGCACCTGGTACTGGAATCGCTATCCGGGGTGCAGGCTTGACACCGAAAGCTATGCCTATGGCTATTTCGCGCTGACCGGCATCCTTCCTGACTGGAAATGGAGCGAGAACTTTGCCGGCCAGCCCGAAATGCGGCGCTATGCAAATGCCGCCGCCGATGCGATGGACATCCGCCGGTTGTTCAAGTTCCAGACCCGCGTTACTGCCGCACACTATCTGGATGGGCAAGACATGTGGCAGGTCACGCTGAACGGCGACGAGCTTGTCACTTGCCGGCATCTGATTTCGGCAACCGGCCCGCTCAGTGCGACGCGGATGCCCAACATCAAGGGCGTGGAAACCTTCGAGGGTGAATCCTTTCACTCCTCGCGCTGGCCGACCAAGGCGGATGGCACACCGGATTGCATGGATTTCACCGGCAAGCGCGTGGGCATCATAGGAACCGGTGCCACCGGCGTGCAGATCATCCCGATCGCGGCCGAAACGGCAAGGGAACTGCATGTATTCCAGCGCACCCCGAACTGGTGCACGCCGCTTGGCAATTCCCCGCTTTCGGACGAGCAGATGGCGTTGATCCGCAAGCGCCACACCACCATCCTCGAATATGTGAAGACCACGGATACCGCGTTTCCCTATCACCGCGACAGGCGCAAGGCTGTGGAGGTCCCCAAGGAGGAACGGGACGCTTTCTTCGAGACGCTCTATGACCAGCCTGGCTACGGGATCTGGCTCAGCGGTTTCCGCGATCTTCTCACCAACGCCGAATCGAACAAGTTTCTTGCCGATTTCGTCGCGGACAAGATCCGGCAACGAGTCAAGGATCCGGCTGTGGCCGAAAAGCTTATCCCCACGGATCACCCCTTCGGCTCCAAGCGCGTACCGATGGAATCGAATTACTATGAAGCCTACAACAAGGATACGGTGCACCTTGTCGATATTCGTGAATCGCCTATCCAGGAAGTCACGCCTACTGGCATTCGCACCGCTGATCGGTCATTCGATCTGGACGTGATCATCTATGCCACCGGCTTTGACGCGGTGACCGGATCGCTTGACCGCATCGACATCCGGGGCAAGGACGGCCGTAAGCTGAAAGAGGTCTGGGCCGATGGTCCGACGACCTTCCTGGGCCTGCAGGCCCGCGGTTTCCCGAACTTCTTCACATTGGTCGGGCCGCACAACGGCTCGTCCTTCTGCAACGTCGGGGTCTGCGGCGCGTTGCAGGCGGAATGGGTGACGCGGATGCTGGTCTATATGGAAGCCAAGGGCCTGACCTACTCCGAGCCTACGCAAGAGGCCGAGGACAAATGGACCGAAGCGATCTATCGGGATTTTTCAACCACGCTTATGGCCGATGTCAACGCCTGGTGGGTGAAGTCGGTGACGAAACCCGACGGAACGGTGCAGAAGCGTGCGCTGGTCTATGTCGGTGGCGGCGCTGAATACCGCAAGCAATGCGAGCGGGTCGCCTATAGCGGTTACAAGGGCTTCGAACTCGCCTGATGTCGCGCGGCTGTTGGGCTGATGGATCAAGGGTCGCTCCGACACGCGGCCCTTGATCACCCGATAACGGCAGCATCCGGTTTCCGGGCTAGGCTCCGATGCAATCCGGCACCAGAACCGCCGCCGCTCTGCTTGTGGCGCCACTTCTGGCCAATCCGGTGAGTGCAGTTTGAGCCGCTTGGATCGTTCGAATATGCGTTGTCCATCGTCATCGCACCCTCCATCAGCAGATGTCGCAACAACTGACTGAAACTGCCCGATATTACGCTCAGGACCTCAGAAAATTCTGCGCAATAACGGTTCAAGGCATCGATAAGGGGCAAGGCACCCGTTATGGCAACTCCGCCGTTGAAAGCTTCTCAGATCATTGAAGACAGAACCGATCTGGCGCCGCAACTGGCAAGCACGACGCGAGGTCGAGATCGCTTTCTTCGACTTCATCTGGGGGCTTCTACAACCTACTCCGGAAACACTTGGCCTTGGCACTGGAAATCCCCACAGGCGCTTTCGAGCAGAGGGCCGCCCGAGCACCCGAGTGGAACGAAACCGGTGCAGGTCCACTGCAGCCCTTGACGGTTCCTAGAGTAGAGACTCATTGATATTCACAACCAGAAGATGAGGGTTTCGGCGAGGGCGAGGGCGGAGAGGAAGACCTCCGGTGTTCCATATTTGGCCAGTGCCTTCCTCAGGGCTTCCATGCAAACTCGCATCCATGGAGTTCGACAGCCGCCCGCTTAGTACTGTGCGACTGTGCCACTCCATGATGGCCATCAGGTGCAGGAACACTCGGCGCATGATTAGGCCATTGAGGTTTCTTAGGGATTGGCACCAGACGCACGAGCTTTATCAGCCGGCAAATCGATGGCGCCCGCATCTGTGCCCCTCTCATTGTATATTGAGGACCCTTTGCCGCGAACCATACCACGGTACCTGCGGGATTGCCGGTCGATGATGTCCATGAAGGCCAGGTTCTCGGCGCTTTCTCCGCACGGTTGATGGTAAAGATCTGGCCATCCGTCCCCTGCTCAACTCGACAGCAGCGTCAGGGCCGCGCTGTAGCGGTTGCTGCTTGTCGTGGATTGAACCTGGGACAGCGCCAGATAGCGCGTGACCAGCTTGTCGATCCCCTCGTCCGTGCCGATCTCGGCAAAGCTGCTGCTGCCCAGGATGCGTTCGGACGCGGACATGAAGTCCTCGAGCTGCCGGTCCACGGACAGGTTCGCCATCGCGCTGCCGAAGCCGAAGGCGCCCTGGAAGACCTCCCGCAGGGCCTCGTTGCCCAGCACCTCGTACCACATGGTCTTGTCGCTGGAGGTCCGGGTTGCGAAGGCCTGCAACTCGTCCCGGGCGTTCAGGGCCAGGCGATAGCTTTCGTCCCCCTCGCCCACGCGCTGCTGGAACCGATGCGCGACATAGGCCTTGGTCACGGTGTCGGCCATGGTCTCGGGATCGGTGCGGTTCTGGAACTCGGTGGCAAGCTTCAGGTAACGCTTGTCGCTCAGCCGGTTGACCAGGGATGCGCTGTCGCCGATATCGGATTCCAGCACCTTGCGGATGAAGGCCTTGTTGCTGATGTCGTCTTCCAGGCCGAAGGCCCCCAGGGCCACCTGCAGCATCTTGTAGTCGCCGACCAGATCCTCTGCCGTGGTGTCCTCGGTCAGGTTTTCGCGGAAATAGGTCGTGGCACGCTGGATCACGGGATCCTTTGCCGTGGCCTCGACCTGCCGGGTTTCGATCCGCTGCAGGACGCGCCAGCCCGCGATGCCGCTGATACCGATGCTGATGGCAGAGGTCACGGCATCCTCACTGGCGGCGGGCGTGGATAAGCCGGTCTTCCTGCGGCAGAAGCTCGCGCAGGCGGCGCAGGGCCGGATAGATCGCGCCGTCCTCGACGCTGGCCCGGGCGTCCTGCAGGGCCGCCTGGCCGGCCGCGTCGTCAAAGACTTGCGACAGCTGCGCGATGGCCAGCAGCAGCTGGCGCTTGCCTTCGTCGGGCTTGGCATCGCCGGACAGGATCAGCTGCGCGATATAGCAGGCGCGGCCGACCGGGGTATTGGCGCGGTCGGGGTGGATGGCATCCTTCAGGCGCAGGACATTGGCGTTCGGCGTGCGGATGGCGATCTTGGACCGGCGTTCGCCGTTCTCGATGACGGCGCCGTTGATCAGCACGCGTTCGTTCGGGGCCAGCTTCAGGACAAGGCCGCTCATGCCGGAGCCTCCTGGCGCAGGCCGCGCATCACGGCCATGTTGATGTCGATCAGGGGCGCGATGCCGACCTTGCCCGACAGCGCCTGATGGCCGTGGCGCAGGGCGAACCCCGCCAGCGACAGCAGCCCTGCCCGGACGGGGTCCGGCAATCCGTTGCCCGGGCTGGCAAGGTCCGCGGCAAGGATCGTCCACAGCTGGTTGTTCTTGTGGACCGCCGCGATCACGTCGGGACCATGGTCCCCTTCGGCCGCCTGGCGCAGCATTCGGGTGACGCGAGAGAAGACTTCGTATTCGGCATCGCGCGGCGTGCGCAGGATGCTGCTGCCGTAGCCATGCCCGGCAAAGGACGGAACCGCGTTCAAGATGATCTTCCTGATCTGAGGGGTTCAGCGGGGTGGGTGCGGGGCGCCGGTGCGGCGCCCCTGCCTGTCAAGGATCAGCGGAACAGGCTGAGGATCGCCGAGGGGGCCTCGTTGGCGATGGACAGGGCCTGGATGCCCAGCTGCTGCTGCGTTTGCAGCGCCTGCAGGCGGGCCGAGGCTTCCTCCATGTCCGCATCCACCAGCGAGCTGATGCCGAGCTTCAGCGAGTCCGCCAGATTGCCAACGAAGTCGGCCTGATCGGTGATCCGTTCCGAAGCCGCACCAAGGGTCGCCGAGCCTGCAATGGCAATGTCAAGCAGCGCCTCGATCTCGCCAAGGGCGTCTTTTGCAGTCGCCTGATCGGTAATGGCTGTAAGCGTTGCCCCGACGATATTGGCCTCGTAATCCAGCGAGTCGACAACGATTTCGTTAGGGCTTGTAGCACCCGTCCCGGCCAGTCGATCAAGCGAAGCGAGCGTGGTGAAGGTCGCGCCGCTATTGATACCATTAGTGCTGAGCAGGTTGATCCCGTTCATCTGCGTGCCAGACACGACCGAAGTGATGTTTGCCATCTTTTCTTCGATCTGGGCCTGCACGGTGGCGAAGTCGAAACCATCGTTACCGGCGTTCGTCGCCAGTTTCTTCATGTCGGTCAGCAGATCCACGACCATGTCCGACCCTTTCAACGCAGTCGTGACGGTCGCGTTGGCGACGTTCAGGCTGCTATGCAGGGTGGTGGCCGCAGCCTGGTCGGTTTCCATGGTCTTGGAAATGGCCCACAGCGCGGCGTTGTCCTTGGCGCTGGAAATGCTCTTGCCGGTCGAAATCTCCGATTGCGCCTTGTTCAGGCTGGCGTTCACGTTCTTCAGGGTCTGCAGGGCGACGATGGCGCCGTTGTTGGTCAGAATACTGGACATCTTATCCTCAGATATGATGGATGCTTTGCATCCGTGGTTGTGGCGTTTTGGCCTTCTGACCTTGGGCGTTTATCCCTGTGCCGCTTTCGGCATGACCGCAGTCCTAGCAGCCGGTGATTTACGGATAGTGAATTGGCCCCCCTTTCTCAAACATCGAACGCGAAGGATTTTACTCAAAACCGCTGGGGCAGGACGGCATCGGTCGGCGTCTGGCGGCGCTGCCCCCGGTGGTCATAGGTTTGCAGCATCCGCGCGTTGCGCAGGATGTCCTTGATCTGGTCGATGGCGCGTTGCGTGCCGCGCGCCGAATCCTCGGCTAGGCGGCGCAGGTGCAGCAGGGTACGCTCCATGTCCGCCCTGGTCTCGGGGTCCGGGCGGTCGCGGTCGAATCGCCTGGCCAGCGCCTCGATCCGCGACAGGGCCAGGGCCGCATCGCCAGAGATGATCGCCTGCTGGATGCCGTCCAGCATGGTCTTGTGCCGTGCCTTCATTGCAGGTCCATCCGCTTTCCAAAGCCAAGGTCGATCTGCGCGGCCATCACGGCGGCATATTCCTGGGTCAGGAAGCTGCCGAACTGGTCTTCGCCGATGCCGCCCCCGAAGGCGCCGTTTTCCGGTTTCGGCCCGCAATATTTCAACATTTCCTCAAGAAATGCCTGCTCCAGCCTTTCCGCCGCGGGGGGCGGCGATTTCAAGGGCGGCGATAACGGCGGCTGGACGTGATTCACATGCATGGACGGTCCCCATTTCCGATGATTTTCTACGATTATCGCCGTGCGGTAAATAAATCGTAAGGACTTGCCCTTATCCATCGGCCTGGTGATTTGGGAGTCGGCAGATGGCAGAGTGTTGTGTTTCACCGATCGCGGGCGTCGTGCAGCCCGCGGCAATTGCCGAATCGGCAGAGACAGAGGGTTCCGGGACGGATTTCACCGTCGAGGCGCCGCCCGAGGACGAGCTTGAGGCCGCCGGGCCTGAAGCGGTTCCGGCCGAGGGCCTGGCAACCGATCCGTTGCAGATGCTGATCGAGGACCTGTCCGGGATCACCGGCGCCCTGCGCGAGGCCACGCCCCGGCCGCCGGACGGGACCGCCGCCGAAGCCATGCTGACCAAGGCGGCGTCTTCCGCGGCCGTCCCGCCTTCGGACATGCCGCTGGAAGCGCGGATCGGCGGGACACCCCTTGATCCGGCCCAGGCGGACGCGACGGCAGACGCGCCGCGCGGCGCTTTCCCTTGGGGGATCCTGGACATCACGGCGCCCGAAACGCCCGTCGAGGGCGCAGCCGCCCCATCGAAGCCGGGCGACATGTCCCTGGCCGGGGCCGAAGCCTTGCTGGCCGATCCGACGGCAGGGCTGCTTCCTGCCCCCCTCCGCGACGAGGGTGTGGTCCCTGCCGAACCCCGCCTGGCCAAGGCCACGATCGTTCCGGTGGCGCGCCAGATCGCCGAGGCCGTGGTGACGGCGCGCGACGACCTTGTCGAGATTGCCCTGGCGCCCGAGGAGCTGGGCAAGATCCGCATGGTCCTGTCCGGCCCGGATCACAATCCTCATGTCACGGTCTGGGTCGAACGGCCCGAGGTCCTGGACCAGCTGCGCCGGAACGCCGCCTTTCTGCAGGAATGCCTGGGCGACGCGGGAATGCCCGAGGCCTCTTTCGAGTTCCAGGGCGACACGCCGTCCGATTCGCGCAAGGACCGCCCAACCGCTGCATCGACGGGATTTTCCCCGGCCTTCGAGGCGGCAGAACCCGCCCGGACCATCCCCGTCGCCTGGACGCCGATGGCTGTCCCGGCGCGGCTCGACATTCGCATCTGACAGGAGAAACAGGTGATTTCCGCACTTGCCAGTTCAACCGCCGCCACGGCCGCGACCACCACGTCCACGGCCACCAGCGCGGCCGATTCGACGCATTACGACACCTTCCTGAAGATGCTGACCACGCAGCTGCAGAACCAGGATCCCCTGAACCCGATGGAGGGCAGCGACTTCGCGGTCCAGCTTGCGACCTTCTCGGGGGTGGAACAGCAGGCGCAGACCAACAAGCTGCTGGAACAGATGGTCGCGCAAGCGGGCGGCAGCCTGGGGCAACTGGCCGACTGGATCGGGAAAGAGGTGCGGACAACCGAGCCGGTCTGGTTCGGCGACGAGGCGCTGACGCTGGACATCGCGCCCGCCAGCACCGCCGACAGCGTCGCGCTGGTGGTGCTGAACGAATCGGGCCGCGAGGTCTCGCGCGAGGAGATCGGCACGGGCGAAGGGCAGATCGACTGGTATGGCCGCGATTCGGCGGGCGAGAAGCTGGCTGACGGGCGCTATGCCTTCGTGATCGAAAGCAGCCGCGCGGGCGAGGTGATTTCCGAGGATACGGTGGGCGCCTATGTCCGCGTGGCCGAGGCCGAGATCGGCACCCGGGGCGTCGAGCTGATCTTCGAGGGCGGCGGATCGGCCCTGGCCAGCGAGATCGAGGCGCTGCGCGGCGCGGATTAGAGCTGCGGCAGGAAGGCGCCGCGCATCGCCAGGGTCTCGTCGCGGATCCGGGCGGTCGCGGCGCTCATCTCGCGGTCGGCGCGGCGCAGCAGGTACCAGCTGCGCTGGATCGGCAACCCGATGCCGCGCAGCGCGATCAGGCGGCCGGATCGCAACTCCTCGGTCACGGTGTGCTGCGAGATCAGCGCGATGCCCAGGCCCGCGATCACCGCCTGCTTGATCGTCTCGTTGGTGCCCATCTCGACCGCGCGCCAGGTCGCGCCCTCGCCGATGCGGTCCAGGAAGCGGGTCATCAGGATGCGGGTGCCCGACCCTTCCTCGCGCGACAGGAAGGTCTGGGCCAGCAGGTCGCCGGGCATCACCGGGTCGGCATCGGCCAGCGGGTGGTCGGGGGCGGCGATGATGATGTGGGGGTGCGGCCCGATGGGGTCGGCGATGACAGCGGGTTCGCGCGGCGGGCGGCCCATGATCGCCAGATCCAGGTCGTCGCCCGCCAGCGCGGCTAGGATCGCGTCGCGGTTGCCGATGCGCAGCGTCACCTCGATATCGGGCAAAAGTCGCAACAGGCGGGCGACCAGGCCGGGGGCGAAATACTTGCCGGTGGACACCACGCCCAGGATGACGCTGCCCACATGGCCGCGCTGCAGCGCGCCGATCTGGCGGGCCGCGCGGGCCAGGGCGGTGGCGATCTGCGATTCGGCCAAAAGCAGGGCCTCGCCTTCCGGGGTGGGGCGGAAGGCGCCGTGGTCCCCCCGGACCATCAGCGCAGATCCGGCCAGATCCTCCAGGCCCCGCAACTGGCTGTGGATGGCGGGCGTGGTCAGGCCCAAAAGGCCCGCCGCCTGGGTCAGGCTGCCGGTTTCGGCCACCGCCCGCAGGCAGCGCAACTGGCGCAGGGTCAGGGCGTCATGCTTCATCTTCAGGGAAATCTAATCGCCATTTCGCCTTATTAAATTTCCTTGAAAACCCGGTCCTGTCAACCTGCCCCTATCAGACGCCGAAGGGAGGGGCCGATGACCACGCCCAGCATCGACACCACGCATGTTCCGCCCCGGTTCCGGCCGCTGATGCTGGCCCTGGCGCGGGGGGCGGCGGCCCTGGCAGGCGTCATCCGGCGCGGCGATACCAGCCTGTCGGCCCCAGTCGGCACCAACAGCGGCGGCGACGGGCAGAAGCGGCTGGACATCCAGGCCGACGCGCTGTTCCGCGATGCGCTGCGGGATGCCGGGCTGCGCTGGTATGCCAGCGAGGAACAGGACGCGCCCATCGCCATGCAGCCCGGCGGCGCCTTTGCCCTGGCCATCGACCCGCTGGACGGGTCGTCCAACATCGACACCAACGTGTCGGTCGGCACGATCTTCGCGGTCTATCCCGCAGCCGACCGGTCTGATGCCAGCTTCCTGCGCCCGGCCCGCGACCTGATCGCCGGGGGCTACGTCATCTATGGCCCGCGCTGCTGCCTGGTGGTCAGCTTTGGCGAGGGCACGCAGATCTATACGCTGAACCCCGACACCGACGGCTTCGACCTGACCGATCCGCGCGTGACCCTGCCGGACTGCTTCTTCGAATTCGCGATCAACGCCTCGAACTATCGCCACTGGCCGCGCCCGATCCGCGCCTATATCGACGACTGCCTGGCCGGGATCGACGGCCCGCGCGAGCGCAACTTCAACATGCGCTGGATCGCGTCGCTGGTGGCCGAGGCGCACCGGATCCTGATGCGGGGCGGCATCTTCCTGTATCCGGCGGACGCGCGGAAGGGATACGAACGCGGCCGGCTGCGGATGCTGTATGAATGCGCGCCGATCGCCTTTGTCATCGAACAGGCGGGCGGGCGGGCGACCGATGGCGCGCTGCCGATCCTGGACGGGGCCATCACCGACCTGCACGGGCGCACGCCGCTGGTGTTCGGATCGGCCGAAAAGGTGGACCGCGTCGCCGCCTATCACGACCTGCCCCCGGCCGAGGTGTCCGCCCTGTTCGGCCATCGCGGCCTGTTCCGGGCCTGAGGGAACCATGAGCAAGAAGCATCCCATCATTTCCGTCACGGGCAGTTCCGGCGCGGGCACGACCACGGTCAAGACGACCTTCGACCAGATCTTCCGCCGCGAGGGCATCACCGCCGTCAGCATCGAGGGCGATGCCTTTCACCGCTTCGATCGCCAGGCGATGAAGGACGAACTGACGCGCCGCCAAGCCGCAGGCGACCAGACCTTCAGCCATTTCAGTTTCGACGCCAACGAGCTGGAAAAGCTGGAAGACATCTTCCGCGTCTATGGCGAAACCGGCAGCGGGGAAACGCGCCACTATGTCCACGATGACCGCGAGGCCGAACGCTGGGGCGCCGCCCCCGGCACCTTCACCCCCTGGGCGCCCTTCGAGGAAGGGTCGGACCTGCTGTTCTACGAAGGCCTGCACGGCGCGGTCGCCAACGACACCGTGAACCTGGCCAAGCTGGCCGATCTGAAGATCGGCGTGGTGCCGGTCATCAACCTGGAATGGATCCAGAAGATCCACCGCGACAAGGCCAGCCGGGGCTATTCGACCGAGGCCGTGACCGACACGATCCTGCGCCGGATGCACGCCTATGTGCATTGCATCTGCCCGCAGTTCACCCAGACCGACATCAACTTCCAGCGGGTGCCGGTGGTCGATACCTCGAACCCCTTCGTTGCCCGCTGGATCCCCACGCCCGACGAAAGCCTGGTGGTGATCCGGTTCCGCAACCCGCGCGGCATCGACTTTCCCTATCTGGCCCAGATGATCGACGGGTCGTGGATGACGCGGGCCAATTCCATCGTCATCCCGGGACCGAAGACCGACCTTGCGATGCAGCTGATCCTGACGCCGATGATCCTGCGCCTGATCGACGACGCCAAGCGCGCCTGAGGGAACCGCCATGAACCAGATGACCCGCATAGACCCCGCCTTGGAAACCCGGATGGCAAACGCGATCCGCGCCCTGGCCATGGACGCGGTCGAGGCCGCGAAATCCGGCCATCCCGGCGCGCCGATGGGCATGGCGGATGTGGCCACCGTGCTGTTCAACCGCTTCATGCGGGTGGACCCGGCCGACCCCCGCTGGCCCGACCGCGACCGCTTCGTGATGTCGGCGGGGCATGGCTCCATGCTGGTCTATGCGATCCACCACCTGCTGGGCTATTCTGATATGGGCACCGACCAGATCCGCGCGTTCCGGCAGATGGGATCGCGCACGGCGGGCCACCCGGAATACGGCCATGTCCAGGGGATCGAGATGACCACCGGTCCCTTGGGCCAGGGCATCGCCAGCGCCGTGGGCATGGCCTTGGCCGAGCGCATGGCCCATGCCCGCTGGCCGGATCTGACGGACCACTGGACCTATGTGATCGCGGGCGACGGCTGCCTGATGGAGGGGATCAGCCACGAGGCCATCGACCTTGCGGGCCACCTGCGCCTTGGCCGCCTGATCGTGCTGTGGGACGACAACGGCATCACCATCGACGGCGGCACGGACCTGTCCACCAGCACTGACCAGGGGGCGCGCTTTGCCGCCGCAGGCTGGCATGTGCAGGCGGTGAACGGGCACGACCGCGAGGCGGTGGCCGCCGCCATCGAGGCCGCGCGGGCCGACGACCGCCCGTCCATGATCGCGTGCAGGACCGTCATCGGCTTTGGCGCGCCGAACAAGCAGGGCGGCCATGATGTCCACGGCGCGCCGCTGGGGGCCGAGGAGATCGCCGCCGCCCGCAAGGTGCTGGACTGGCCGCACGACCCCTTCATCCTGCCCGCCGATGTCACCACCGCCTGGGCCGCCATCGCGGCACGCGGGGCGCAGGCGCGGGCGGACTGGGCGGCACGGCTGGAAACCTCCCCCGACCGTGCCGCCTTTCTGGCCGCCCAGGGTGCGCCCGATGCATCCGCGCTGCGCAAGGCGATTGCCGATCATTGCCAAGGGCTTGCCGCGGATCGCCCGAAGGTGGCAACCCGCAAGGCCAGCGAGATGGCTTTGGAGGTCATCAACGCCGCCCTGCCCCGGACCATCGGCGGCAGCGCGGATCTGACCGGATCGAACCTGACCCGCAGCACGGGAATGACTGCCATCCGCCCCGGCAACTATGCGGGCCGCTACATCCACTACGGCATCCGCGAACACGCCATGGCCGCGGTGATGAACGGCATCGCGCTGCACGGGGGCTTCATCCCCTATGGCGGCACCTTCCTGGCCTTTGCCGATTACTCGCGGCCCGCCATCCGCCTCGGCGCGCTGATGGGCGTCCGCGTCGTCCATGTGATGACCCATGACAGCATCGGGTTAGGAGAGGACGGCCCGACCCACCAGCCGGTCGAGCATCTGGCATCCCTGCGCGCCATCCCGAACCTCCAGGTCTTCCGCCCCGCCGATGCCGTGGAAACCGCCGAGGCCTGGGAGATCGCGCTGACCAGCCCCGACCCCTCGGTCCTGGCCCTGTCACGCCAGAACCTGCCCACGGTGCGGATCGAGGATGAGGACACTAACCGCTCGCGCCGCGGCGCCTATGTCCTGCGCGCCACGCCCACGGCCCGCGACGTGACCCTGATCGCCACCGGGTCCGAGGTCGAGATCGCCTTGGCCGCCGCCGACCTGCTGCGGGCGGACCGGATCAACGCCGCCGTCGTATCCGCCCCGTGCTTCGAGCTGTTCGCGGCCCAGGACCGCGCCTATCGGCAGGGCGTGCTGTGCGACGCCCCCCGCATCGGGATCGAGGCCGCGATTCGCCAGGGATGGGATTTGTTCCTGCGCCCCGAGGACGGCTTCGTCGGCATGACGGGTTTCGGCGCATCCGCCCCCGCCCCCGCGCTTTACCGCCATTTCGGCATCACGCCCGAGGCGGTCGCCGCCTTGGCCCGAAAACTCATCAAGGGAGAGGACGAATGGCGCTGATCACGCTGAGACAGCTTCTGGACCACGCCGCCGAGCATGGCTATGGCGTGCCCGCCTTCAACATCAACAACATGGAACAGGGCCTGGCGATCCTGAAGGCCGCGGCGGCGGTCGATGCCCCGGTGATCCTGCAAGCCAGTCGCGGGGCGCGGTCCTATGCGGGCGACATCATGCTGCGCCGCATGGTCGAGGCCCTGGCCGAGATGAACCCGGGCGTGCCCATCTGCCTGCACCAAGACCACGGCAACGACCTGGCCACCTGCATGTCCGCGATCCGCCACGGTTTTACCAGCGTGATGATGGACGGGTCGCTGCACGAGGACATGAAGACGCCCGCCGATTACGCCTACAACGTCGCGGTGACGGCCAAGGTGGCCGAGGCGGCGCACGCGGTCGGCGCCAGCGTCGAGGGCGAGCTAGGCGTGCTGGGCAGCCTGGAGACCGGGGAAGCCGCCGCCGAGGACGGCTCGGGCGCCGAAGGCAAGCTGGACCACAGCCAGCTTCTGACCGATCCCGATCAGGCCGTCGATTTCGTCCTGCGCACCCGCTGCGACGCGCTGGCGATCGCCTGCGGCACCTCGCACGGCGCCTACAAGTTCACCCGCAAACCCGATGGCGAGATCCTGGCGATGCACGTCATCCAGGCGATCCACGACCGCCTGCCCGGCACGCATCTGGTGATGCACGGCTCAAGCTCAGTCCCCCAGCACCTGCAGGATCTCATCAACGACTCCGGCGGGCAGATGCCGCAGACCTGGGGCGTCCCCGTGGAAGAAATCGAGCGCGGCATCCGCATGGGCGTGCGCAAGGTCAACATCGACACCGACTGCCGCATGGCGATGACCGGGCATTTCCGCAAGGTCGCCCGCGAGCGCCCGGACGAATTCGATCCCCGCAAGTTCATGATCCCTGCCATGGCGGAACTGACCGCGCTCTGCCGCGACCGGTTCGAACGCTTCGGCACGGCGGGGCAGGCCCACAAGATCAAGGCCGTCTCGATGGACGAGATGGCCAAACGTTATGCGTCGGGGGCACTGGACCCGGCCATCACCGGCGCGCGCGCCGCCTGAGGAGGAGACACACCATGAACGAGATGCCGACCAAGCTGGACGCGCAAAAGCGTTACGCCGCGGGCGTGCTGAAATACGCCCAGATGGGCTATTGGGAACCCGACTATGTCCCCAAGGACACCGACGTGATCGCGCTGTTCCGCATCACGCCGCAGGACGGGGTGGACGCCATCGAGGCTGCAGCGGCGGTGGCGGGCGAAAGCAGCACCGCGACCTGGACCGTGGTCTGGACCGACCGCCTGACGGCTTGCGAGAAATACCGCGCCAAGGCCTATCGCGTGGATCCGGTGCCGAACAGCGCGGGCGAATACTTCGCCTATATCGCCTATGACCTGGACCTGTTCGAGGGCGGCTCCATCGCCAACCTGACCGCATCCATCATCGGGAACGTCTTCGGCTTCAAGCCCTTGAAGGCCCTGCGGCTGGAGGACATGCGCCTGCCCGTGGCCTACGTCAAGACCTTCCAGGGACCGGCGACCGGCATCGTCGTGGAACGCGAGCGGCTGAACGTCTATGGCCGCCCGCTGCTGGGCGCCACGGTCAAGCCCAAGCTGGGCCTGTCGGGCCGCAATTATGGCCGCGTCGTCTATGAGGCGCTGAAGGGGGGCCTCGACTTCACCAAGGATGACGAGAACATCAACAGCCAGCCTTTCATGCATTGGCGCGACAGGTTCCTGTACTGCATGGAGGCGGTGAACCGCGCATCCGCCGCAACGGGCGAGGTCAAGGGCACCTATCTGAACGTCACCGCCGGGACGATGGAGGAAATGTATGCCCGCGCGGAATTCGCGAAATCGCTGGGTTCCGTGATCGTGATGATCGACCTGGTGATCGGCTATACCGCCATTCAGTCGATGGCGAAATGGGCGCGCGACAACGACATGATCCTGCACCTGCATCGGGCGGGGCATTCGACCTATACCCGCCAGCGCAGCCACGGCGTCAGCTTCCGCGTCATCGCCAAATGGATGCGGCTTGCAGGCGTCGATCACCTGCACGCGGGCACCGTCGTGGGCAAGCTGGAAGGCGATCCGGCCACGACCAAGGGTTATTACGACATCTTCCGCGAGGAGCGGAACCCGATGGCGCTGGAAAACGGCATCTTCTTCGACCAGGACTGGGCATCGCTCAACAAGATGATGCCGGTGGCGTCGGGCGGGATCCATGCGGGCCAGATGCACCAGCTGCTGACCTATCTGGGCGAGGACGTGGTGCTGCAATTCGGCGGCGGCACCATCGGCCATCCTCAGGGCATCGAGGCGGGCGCGACCGCCAACCGCGTGGCGCTGGAGGCCATGGTCTTCGCCCGCAACGCCGGCCGCGACATCTGGAACGAGGGCGAGGACATCCTGCGCGATGCCGCCCGCACCTGCACGCCGCTGAAGCAGGCGCTGGACGTGTGGAAGGACGTGTCCTTCAACTATGCCTCGACCGACGCGCCGGACTTCGCGCCCACGCCCGAAGTGTCGATGTGACCCGCACCGGTGCGCGTGAACACGCACCTTCCGTAGGGTGCGTGCTCTGCACGCACCTCCCCCGCCACAAAGGAGCCAACCGATGAAACTGCGCCAAGGTCAGTTCAGCTTCCTGCCCGACCTGTCGGACGACGACATCCGCGTGCAGGCCCAATACGCCATCGACAACGGCTGGGCCGTGTCGGTCGAATACACCGACGACCCGCATCCCCGGAACACCTATTGGGAAATGTGGGGCCATCCCATGTTCGACAACCCGGACGCCGCCGCCGTGGTCTTCGAGGTCAACGAATGCCGCAAGGAACATGGCGGCACATACATCCGCGTCATCGCCTTTGACGCGTCCCCCGGGTGGGAATCCATCCGCATGAGCTTCATCGTGAACCGCCCTGCGACCGAACCCGGGTTCCGCCTGATCCGCCAGGAAGCCGAGGGCCGCAGCGTCCGATACACGATCGAAAGCTATGCGGTGCGCGAACCCGAAGGGATGCGCTATTGATCAAGGCCGGGGGCGCTTCGCCCCCCGGACCCCCAGAGGATATTTAGGCAAAGGTGAAGGCGCGGTTTCCTGCCGCGTCGGTCCTTGGAGGTGAACGATGGACGAGTCCCGCCCCACCCATGTCGATCTGACCGCCGCGTTCGAGGACAGCGGCGTGCGCGACGTGCTGCGCGAACTGGACGAGACGCTGATCGGTCTTGAACCCGTCAAGTCCCGCATCCGCGAAACCGCCGCCCTGCTGCTGGTCGATCAGGCCCGCCGCCAACTGGGCCTGGCCACGGAAACGCCCACGCTGCACATGTCCTTCACCGGCAATCCCGGCACCGGCAAGACCACGGTCGCGCTGAAGATGGCCGACCTGCTGCACCGCCTGGGCTATGTCCGCAAGGGCCACCTGGTGACGGTCACGCGCGACGACCTGGTCGGCCAATACATCGGCCACACCGCCCCCAAGACCAAGGAGGTGCTGAAAAAGGCCATGGGCGGCGTGCTGTTCATCGACGAGGCCTATTACCTGTACCGGCCCGACAACGAACGCGACTATGGCCAGGAGGCCATCGAGATCCTGCTCCAGGTGATGGAAAACAACCGCGACGACCTGGTGGTGATTCTGGCAGGCTATGGCGACCGGATGGACCGCTTCTTCGCCTCGAACCCCGGGTTCCGGTCGCGCATCGCCCATCACATCGAGTTTCCCGATTATTCGGACGGCGAACTGCTGCACATCGCACAAACCATGCTGGCCCGGCAGAACTATCGCCTGGACGACGGGGCGCGGGCGGCGATGGAGGAATACATCGCCGCGCGGCGCGGCCAGCCGCATTTCGCCAATGCCCGGTCGGTCCGAAACGCCCTGGACCGCGCCCGCCTGCGGCAGGCGAACCGGCTGTTCACCGAGGCGAGCGGTCCCATCGGCGCCGACCGCCTGTCGCTGATCACGGAACCCGACATCCGCGCCAGCCGCGTCTTTCGGGGCGGGCTTGACGTGGACCGCAAGACCGGGCAGGCGATGCGGCAGGCCGCCGAATAGGGAAATCCGCCATGACATTCGACCGCACCGTCAAGATCGCGCCGTCCATCCTGTCCGCCGATTTCGCCAACTTCGGCGCCGAGATCCGCGCCATCGAGGCGCAGGGCGCCGACTGGGTCCATGTGGACGTGATGGACGGGCATTTCGTGCCGAACCTGACCTTCGGCCCGCCCGCCGTGAAGGCCTTCCGCCCGCATGTGAAGACCCTCATGGACGTTCACCTGATGATCGCCCCGGTGGACCCCTATATCGAGGCTTATGCCGAAGCCGGCGCCGACATGATCACCGCCCATGTCGAGGCGGGGCCGCACCCCCACCGCACCCTGCAAGCCATCCGCGCCACGGGAAAAAAGGCGGGGATCGCGCTCAATCCCGGCACCCCGGTCGAGGCGGTGGAATACCTGCTGGATCTGGCCGACATGGTGCTGGTGATGACCGTGAACCCCGGTTTCGGCGGGCAGAAGTTCATCCATTCGCAGATCGACAAGATCGCCCGGTTGCGCGGCACCATCGGCGACCGGCCCATCCACATCCAGGTGGACGGCGGCGTCGATCCCGTCACCGCGCCCCTGGTCGCCAAGGCCGGGGCCGACGTGCTGGTGGCGGGATCGGCGGTCTTCAAGGGCGGCTCGGTGGGTCAGCCGCAGGTCTATGGGCAGAACATCCGGGCGATCCGGGACGCGGCGCGGGGGCTTGCCCAAGCGATTTGACAATCCGCCCGACCCGCGCTTCCCTGCGGCGCAGGACAGAAGGGGACAGGCAATGGATCTGGGCATCAGGGGAAAGCGCGGGCTTGTCTGCGCGGCATCGAAGGGACTGGGGCGCGGCTGCGCCGAGGCCTTGGCCGAGGCGGGCGTGGATCTGGTCATCAACAGCCGCACCGAATCCGAGATAACCCGGACGGCCAAGGAAATCGCGCGGAAACATGGCGTCAGCGTCACCCCCGTCGCCGCCGACATCACCACGGACGAAGGCCGCGCCAAGGTGCTGGCCGCCGTCGGACAGGCCGACATTCTGGTCACGAATGCAGGCGGCCCGCCGCCCGGCGACTGGCGGGACTGGAGCCGCGAGGACTTCATCCGCGCCATCGACGCCAACATGCTGTCGGCCGTGGCGCTGATGCAGGCGCTTGTGCCCCCCATGATGGAGCGGGGATGGGGCCGGGTGGTCAACATCACCTCGGCCTCGGTGCGCTCTCCCGTATCGGTGCTGGGGCTGTCGAACACGGCGCGGGCCGGGCTGACCGGGTTCGTCGCGGGCATGTCGCGGCAGGTGGCGGGGCACGGGGTTTGCGTGAACAACATCCTGCCCGGCATCCATGCGACCGACCGGGCCGTCAGCCTGGACAAGGGCGTCAGCGACAAGCAGGGCATCACCCTGGAGGAGGCGCGGGCGCAGCGGCAGGCGGGCATCCCCACCGGCACCTATGGCACGCCTGAAGATTTCGGCGCGGCCTGCGCGTTCCTGTGCAGCCAACAGGCGCGCTTCATCGTGGGCCAGAACATCCTGCTGGACGGCGGCGCGCTGAACGTCACGATCTAGGCGGGCTGTCCCGTGGCGGCGCGGTAATCGCGCAGGATGGCGGCAAGCTGGATGCGCCGGGCCTCGGGGTCGGCCAGCACGGCGCAGAGGGCGCGGGCGCGGGCCGAGATCTGCCGGCAAGCCTCGGGGTTGGCGCGTGCCCAGGCCAGCCTGTCCGCCAGGTCGCCCGCGCCGGGACGCAGGGGGATGTAATGCTGCCAGGGCTGGAAGATGGCGCGCGCGAAGATGTCCCAGCCGTCTTCTTCCAGCAGCACGACCGAATGGCTGTTGGCGAGCGGCAGGAACTCCTCGGCCCCCGAGGTCGCGCCCAGGCAGATCAGGTAGCGGTGCGACAGCAGGAAGTCGTCGCCCTTCCGGGGCGCGGTCAGATGCGACAGGCCCGCGCGCTCCAGCGCCCGCTGCCCGCGCGCGTCGGGGGTCAGGGCGGCATCCACGTCGGGCGATCCCAGGTGGTCCAGGACCAGGGCGACCCGGGTGGCGGCGCGCAGGTCAGCCGCGGCGTCCGGGTTGCCCGCCAGCAGATCGCTTACGGCCTGATGCACGGGGCGGCGGGGCTGGCCGTCCCCGTCCAGGACATGGCCCGACAGATCGCCGCGCCAGACCGTGCGGTCCAGCTTTTGGCCAAAGGGCGGATCGACGCGGTCGGGACGGCCCAGATAGCCGTCGTTGCCCAGCCGGTGGATCCAGGGCATCGGCCACAAAAAGGCATTGGCCGCCCCTTTCCTGCGGCAAGCGGCCAGGACCGCCCCGCCCTGCCCGCCCGCATGGCCGGGCTGCATGTCGATGCGATAAACGCCGCGATCCGCCGCCTGGGCGATGTCGTTGGCCGTGGTGGCGATGCGCAGCAGCTGCGCTATCCCCGGCTTGGCGTAGAAGACCCTGTCCGGGCTGCGGCGCAGGGGCAGGACCTCGCCCCGGCTGTCGCGGACCTCGTTCCTGTCCAGATCGACCACGGCCTGATGGTTCGACCCCGCCGGATAACCCGCCGGAACGACTGTGGCGGGTCGCGCGGCGGCGGCGATGGCGGCGCTGATCCGGTCGCGGTCGGCGGGGGCAATGCCCGTCCCTGCCGGGGGGGCCTCCAGCATCCGCGACAGGGGGGCCAGATAGCCTTCGCGCCGCGATTTCACCCCCGCGCCGGGGCGGGGCGGGCAGTCCTTCAGGTCGAACCAGGGCGCCAGGGCGTCGCGGTAATCGCCGGGCGCGGCATGGTCGATGTCGATCTCCACGAACTCGGCCCGGCCTGCGAAATAGGCGCGGCAATCGGCCAGATGGGCGTCCCATTCGGCGGCCCACAGGTCGGCCAGGTCGCCCACCGCCACGCCCCGGATCTGGGCGGTTGCGCGGGCATAGCTGCCGCCCCGGTGCATGTAGCGGCTGACGACCCAATCCTCGACCCGGCGGGTGTTCAGCAGGAAGACCGAGCCGGGATGGCTTTCGTCAAGGAAGCGGAACTCCTTGAAGGCCTCGATGATCGGCATGTTCAGGTAGCGCACCGATTCCATGTCGGTGAAGGCCACCGTGTCGGGCCAGGGCTGCAAGGGTGTGCTTCCGGCGAGCTTGGAATACGCGATATCCTCGGCCAGGGCGCCCTCGGCCCAGTGGACGGTCGGATAGCCGTTCATTTCAAACAGCTTGGCGATGAAGGTCGTGCCGCATTTGTTGAAGCCGATCTGAAAGAATTTCCGCGCCACGCCGCCCCCTGTTTCGATGCACCCCGTTGATGCCGCGCGACCCTTGCTGCGGGTGGGGGCCGCTGTCAATCGCGTCGGGGTTGCGGACTGCGACAAAAGGCTTGCCTTGCGCCTGCCGCCCGGCTAGCTCTGACGCCATCGGAACTCGGGAGAAGCTGGCCCGCGCCAGTGCCGAAGGAGCAGCCGCCCCGGCGAACTCTCAGGCAAAAGGACCGTTTTCCGCCAGAAGCTCTGGAGAGTGGCCGCAAGGCCCGCCGAAGGGATAACGATCTCAGGCGCCCCATTGGGGCAGGGACAGAGGGGGCATCGTTTCGGGCATAGCGCCCGCCAACCGATGCCGGCTGCCCGGCTGTTTGAGAGAGGAAGGTCGCATGACCGACGATCCGCGCCGGACCGGACTTTACGACCTGCATCTGTCGCTGGGCGCCCGCATGGTCCCCTTCGCGGGGTGGGAGATGCCGGTGCAATACCCGATGGGCGTGATGGCCGAGCATCTGCACACGCGCGCCAAGGCGGGGCTGTTCGATGTCAGCCACATGGGCCAGGTTCTGGTCACGCCGCGGGAAGGCGACATGGCGGCGGCTGCGCTGGCCCTGGAACGCCTCATCCCGGCGGATGTGCTGGGCCTCGCGCCGGGGCGGCAGCGGTATGGGCTGTTCACGAATCACGCGGGAGGGATCGGGGACGACCTGATGTTCGCCAATCGGGGCGATCATTTCCTGCTGGTGGTGAACGCCGCCTGCGCCGCGCAGGACATCGCGCATCTGCGAACCCTGGAGGGGGTTCAGGTGACGCCTGTCACCGACCGGGGCCTGCTGGCGCTGCAAGGGCCGCTGGCCGCCGAGGTGCTGGCCCGGCTGGTCCCCGCCGTGGCCGCCATGCGCTTCATGGACAGCCAGGTTCACGCGTGGAACGGGGTGGAGTTGTGGGTGTCCCGGTCGGGCTATACCGGCGAGGACGGGTTCGAGGTTTCGGTTCCCGAAGCCCGGCTGCGTGATTTCGCGCAAGGCTTGCTGGATCAGCCCGAGGTGGCCCCTATCGGCCTTGGTGCCCGCGACAGTCTGCGGCTGGAGGCGGGGATGCCGCTTTACGGGCATGACATGGACGCGGGCGTGACGCCCGGGCAGGCGGCGCTTGGCTGGTCGATCCCCAAGGTCCGCCGCGCGGGCGGCGCGCGGGCGGGCGGCTTTCCGGGTGCGGATGCGGTTCTGGCCGAACTGGCCCAAGGCCCGGCGGCGGTGCGCCGCGGGCTGCGCCCCGAGGGCCGCGCGCCGATCCGCGAGGGCGTGGCAATCTTTGCGGACGCCGAGGGGGGCGAGGCCATCGGCCATGTCTCATCGGGCGGCTTCGGCCCGTCGGTGGGCGGTCCCGTCGCCATGGCGCGCCTGCCCGCTGGCCTGCCCGACGGCGCGACGGTCCACGCGGAACTGCGCGGCAAGCGCATCCCCGTGGCCATCGCCCCCCTGCCCTTCATCACCCCGTCCTACAAACGCTGAGGATCCCATGCTGAAATACACCGAAGACCACGAATGGCTGCGCGCCGAAGGGGACGAGATCGTCGTGGGCATCACCCCCCACGCCAGCGAGCAGCTGGGCGATGTCGTCTTCATCGAACTGCCCGAGGAAGGCCGCGAGGTCCAGGCGGGCGACGAGGTCGTGGTGATCGAATCCGTCAAGGCGGCGTCCGACATCGCGGCCCCGGTTTCGGGCGTCATCACGGCGGTCAACGGCGCGCTGGCGGACGCGCCGGGCCAGGTGAACGACGACGCGCTGTCGGCCTGGTTCTTCCGCATCAAGCCCACGGATGCGGGTGCCATGGACGGCTTCATGGACGAGGCCGCCTATCAGGCGCTGATCGGCTGATGCTGCCGGGGGCGCTTCGCCCCCCGGACCCCCCGAGGATATTTAGGCCAAGGCAAAAGCCGCCTTGGAAAAGAAGGCGATCATGACCCGCTGGACCCCGACCGACTACAACCCCGACGATTTCGCGAACCGCCGCCATATCGGGCCTTCGCCTGCCGAGATGGCCGAGATGCTGAAGGCCGTGGGCGCCGACAGCCTGGACGCGCTGATCGACCAGACCATCCCCGCGGCGATCCGGCAGGACGCGGCGCTGGACTGGCCCGCCCTGTCCGAGGCCGCGCTGCTGGACCGGATGCGGCAGGTCGCGGCGAAGAACACGGTGATGACCAGCCTGATCGGCCAGGGATACTACGGCACCGTCACGCCGCCCGCGATCCAGCGCAACATCCTGGAAAACCCGGCCTGGTATACGGCCTATACCCCCTATCAGCCCGAGATCGCCCAAGGGCGGCTGGAGGCGCTGCTGAATTATCAGACCATGGTGGCCGATCTGACCGGGCTGCCGGTCGCCAACGCGTCGCTGCTGGACGAGGCGACGGCGGCGGCCGAGGCGATGGCCATGGCCCGGCGGCAGTCGAAGTCCAGGGCGGATGCCTTTTTCGTGGCCCATGACCTGCATCCGCAGACGATTGCGGTGATCGAGACGCGGGCCGCGCCGCTGGGCATCCGCATCGTCAAAGCCTCGATCGACGATCTGGACGCGACCCAGGTCTTCGGCGCGATCTTCCAGTATCCCGGCACTTATGGGCACATCCGCGACCTGACCCCGGAAATCGAGGCGCTGCACGCGACAGGCGCCCTGGCGGTGGTGGCGACGGACCTGCTGGCGCTGTGCCTGCTGCGCGAACCGGGCGCCATGGGGGCCGACATCGCCGTGGGGTCCGCGCAGCGGTTCGGGGTGCCGATGGGCTATGGCGGGCCGCATGCGGCCTTCATGTCCTGCCGGGACGACCTGAAGCGCGCCATGCCGGGGCGGATCGTGGGCGTCAGCATCGACGCCAAGGGCAACCAGGCCTATCGCCTGTCGCTGCAAACCCGCGAGCAGCATATCCGGCGCGAGAAGGCCACGTCCAACGTCTGCACCGCGCAGGCGTTGCTGGCGGTGATGGCGTCCTTTTATGCCGTCTTCCACGGGCCGGTGGGCCTGCGCGCCATCGCCCAGCGGGTGCATCTGCACGCGGTCACGGTGGCCGACGCCTTGCGCGCGGCGGGGGCCGAGGTCGCGCCGGATGCCTTTTTCGACACGATCACCGTCAAGGTGGGCGTGGGGCAGGCGGGGATCCTGGCCGCCGCGCGGCATCGCGGCATCAACCTGCGCAAGGTGGGCCGGGACCGCGTGGGCATCAGCGTGGACGAGACGACCGATGCGGGCGTGATCGCGCGGCTGCTGGACGCCTTCGGCATCACCGATCCCGCCACGCAGGCCACCGCTCCGGCGATCCCCGAGGCGCTGCTGCGCGAGTCCGACTATCTGACCCATCCGGTCTTCCACATGAACCGTGCGGAATCCGAGATGATGCGCTACATGCGCCGCTTGTCGGACCGCGACCTGGCCTTGGACCGGGCGATGATCCCGCTGGGGTCATGCACCATGAAGCTGAACGCCGCGGCCGAGATGATGCCGATCACCTGGCCGGAATTCGGCGCCCTACATCCCTTTGCCCCCGCCGACCAGGCGGCCGGCTATGCCGAGGCCATTGCCGATCTGACCGACAAGCTGTGCGCGATCACGGGATACGACGCGTTTTCCATGCAGCCCAACAGCGGCGCGCAGGGGGAATATGCGGGGCTGCTGACCATCGCCGCCTATCACCGCTCGCGCGGCGAGGATCGGGATGTCTGCCTGATCCCCGTGTCGGCCCATGGCACCAACCCGGCATCCGCGCAGATGTGCGGCATGAAGGTCGTGGTGGTGAAATCCGCGCCGAACGGCGACATCGACCTGGAGGACTTTGCCGACAAGGCGGCGAAGGCCGGGGACAGGCTGGCGGCGGTGATGATCACCTATCCCTCGACCCACGGCGTGTTCGAGGACACCCTGCGCGAGGTTTGCGACATCACCCACAGGCACGGCGGCCAGGTCTATATCGACGGGGCGAACATGAACGCCCTGGTGGGCCTGGTGAAGCCGGGCGAGATCGGCGGCGATGTCAGCCACCTGAACCTGCACAAGACCTTTGCCATCCCGCATGGCGGCGGCGGGCCGGGCATGGGGCCGATCGGGGTCAAGGCGCATCTGGCGCCCTTCCTGCCCGGCGATCCGCGCGACGACGACAGCGGCGCGGTCAGCGCGGCACCCTATGGCAGCGCGTCGATCCTGCTGATTTCCTGGGCCTATTGTTTGATGATGGGCGGGGCCGGGCTGACGCAGGCGACCCGCGTGGCAATCCTGAACGCGAACTATATCGCCAGCCGCCTGGCCGGGGCCTATCCGATCCTGTTCATGGGCAACCGGGGACGGGTCGCCCACGAATGCATCATCGACACGCGGCCCTTCGCCGAACATGGCGTCACGGTGGACGACATCGCCAAGCGGCTGATCGACAACGGCTTCCATGCGCCGACCATGAGCTGGCCTGTCGCGGGCACGCTGATGGTGGAACCGACCGAGTCCGAGACCAAGGCCGAGATCGACCGCTTCATCACCGCCCTGCTGGCCATCCGGGACGAGATCACGGACGTGGCCGAGGGCCGCATCGCGGCGGACCAAAGCCCGCTGCGCCATGCCCCCCACACGGTCGAGGATCTGGTGGCCGACTGGGACCGCGCCTACAGCCGCGAACAGGGCTGCTTCCCGCCGGGCGCGTTCCGGGTGGACAAGTACTGGCCGCCGGTGGGCCGGGTGGACAATGCCTATGGCGACCGCAATCTGGTCTGCACCTGCCCGCCGCTGGAGGCCTATGCCGAGGCGGCGGAATAAGGGTCGGGCCTAAAGGCCCGACCCCTCGTCCACGCCCAGCATGATGTTGAGGTTCTGGACCGCCGCGCCCGACGCGCCCTTGCCCAGGTTGTCCAGAACCGCCACCACCGTGGCGCAGCCGTTGTCAGGATCGCCCTGGACGGTGATGCGCAGCCTGTTGGTGTCGTTCAGGTCCGTCGGCACGATGCGGGAACCCGTGCCTTGGGCGACCTCGATGAAGCGTTGGCCCGCGTAATGATCGGCCAGGGCGGCGGTCAAGCTGTCCAAGGTGCGGCGGTCGTCCAGGAACAGCGGCACCTGCACCGCCATGCCCTGGGCGAAGTTGCCGACCGCCGGCGCGAAGATCGGCTGGCGCGACAGGCCTGCATGGGCCATGATTTCCGGGATGTGCTTGTGGCGCTGGTTCAGGCCATAGACAAAGTGCGCGGGCGCCGCGCCGTCCTCGTATTCCGCGATCAGCGCCTTGCCGCCGCCGGTATAGCCGCTGACGGCGTTGATGGTCAGGGGTTCATCGGGCGCGATCAGCCCCGCCGCGACCAGGGGCGCCAGGATGGCGATGGCGCCGGTGGAATAGCAGCCGGGATTGCTGACCAGCCGGGCGTCCGCGATCCGGTGGCGCGCGCCCGCGTTCAGTTCCGGGAAGCCGAAGGCCCAGCGGTCGTCCACCCGATGCGCGGTCGATGCGTCGATGATCCGCACGTCCAGATCGCGCGCGAGATCCACCGCCTGCCGGGCCGCATCGTCGGGCAGGCACAGGATCGCCACGTCGGCCTGTTGGAACGCCTCGCGCCGGGCGGTGGCGTCCTTGCGGCGGTCGGGGTCGATGGCGATCAGGCGGATGTCATCGCGCGTCTCGATCCGCTCGCGGATTTGCAGGCCGGTGGTGCCTGCCTCGCCGTCGATGAAAACGCTGTATGCCATGATGGGGTCCCCGATGATGTCGGGGCGTTATAGGGGACCGCCAGCCCCCTGCCAATCAGATCGAACAGATTTCCGACCGAGTGAGAAATCGCTTCTCGCGCCCGTTGTCCAGGCTGAACATGCCGCCGCGCCCGGGCACCACGTCGATGATGAGATCCGTATGCGCCCAGGCCTCGGCTTGCGACGCGCTGATATAGAAGGGCGCGCCGCCGATCTCTCCCAGCTTCACGTCGCGTTCGCCCACGCGGAAATCCCCCTGGGGATAGCACATGGGGGACGACCCGTCGCAGCAGCCGCCCGACTGATGGAACAGGACGGGACCGTGGTCGGCCACGATCTCGGCGATCAGGTCAAGGGCGGCGGGGGTTGCGGAAACCGTGCTCATGTCTTCAACCTTTTCTTCAGGAACTCCAGCACCTGCCGCTCTTCGGGACGCAGGCCGGGTTGTTGCAGATCCTCGGCGATTTCCTCCTGCAATTCCAGCTTCAGATCATCAGCCAGATAGGAATCGATCACCTGGGGGTGGATATAGCACTTGCGGCAGATCGTGGGGGTGTTGCCCAGCCGGGCCGCCACGCGTTCGATCGCCTCGCGGATGTTGCGCTTGGCGGCGGCGGGGCTGTCGCAGGATTCGTATTCCATCAGCGCCAGGGCGGCCAGGACGGTGCCGGTCCAGGTGCGGAAATCCTTGGCGGTGACGTTCCGGCCGGAAATCTCGCGCAGGTAGGCGTTCACCTCGGTCGAGGTGACCTTCTGCCGTTCGCCATTCTCGTCCAGATACTGGAACAGGTGCTGGCCGGGGATGTCCTGGGCGGCGCGCACGATGCGGGCCACGCGGCGGTCCTTCAGGCCCAGGTTCCATTCCTTGCCCGACTTGCCCTTGAAGCGGAAGCGGATCTCGTTCCCGTCGATCTTCACGTGCCGGTCGCGCAGGGTGGTCAGGCCGTGGGACTTGTTCTGCCTGGCGTAATCCAGGTTGCCCACCCGGATCATGGTGTTTTCCAGCAGATGCACCACGGTCGCCAGCACCTTTTCGGCGGGCATCCCGCGCCGCGACATGTCCTGGTCCACCCGTTCGCGGATCTGCGGCAGGGCATGGGCGAAGTCCAGCATGTGGTCGTATTTGGCGCTGTCGCGGACCGCGCGGAAATCGGGGTGATAGCGGTATTGCTTGCGGCCCTTGTCGTCGCGCCCCGTGGCCTGGATATGGCCGCGCGGATCGGGGCAGATCCAGACATCGGTATAGGCGGGCGGGATCGCGAGCGATGCCAGCCGCGCCCGTTCCGCCTTGTCGGTGACCGGCTTGCCGTCCGGGCCGCGATAGCTGAACCCCTTGCCGGACCGTTTCCGGGTGATCCCGGGCATGTCGTCGTTGACATAGACCAGCCCCGCCTCTTTCGCGGCATCGCGGGGATCGGAAATGACGGCGTCCTTGGGCATGTGAAGAACCGGAAGCGGATGGCTTCCGGTTCAACGCCGCGCCCGGCGGATGGTTGCGCCCGGGCGGGAAGGACAGGCGCATGGCCCGGGCGCGGCAGGACGGGCCGGGTTCGCCCCGGCCCGCCCGTTTCAGAAGAAGCCCAGCTTCTTGGGCGAATAGCTGACCAGCATGTTCTTGGTCTGCTGGTAATGGTCCAGCATCATCTTGTGGTTCTCGCGCCCGATGCCCGACTGCTTGTAGCCGCCAAAGGCCGCGTGCGCCGGATAGGCGTGATAGCAGTTGGTCCAGACCCGGCCCGCCTTGATCGCGCGGCCGAAGCGGTAGCAGGTGGTGGCGTCGCGCGACCAGATGCCCGCGCCCAGGCCGTAGAGCGTGTCGTTGGCGATCGACAGCGCCTCGTCCTGGTCCTTGAAGGTGGTCACGGACACCACGGGGCCGAAGATCTCCTCCTGGAAGATGCGCATCTTGTTGTTGCCGCGGAACACGGTCGGCTTGATGTAGTATCCGCTGGACAGCTCTCCGCCCAGGTCGGCCGCCTCGCCGCCGATCAGCACCTCGGCGCCTTCCTTGCGGCCGATGTCGAAGTAGGAAAGGATCTTCTCCTTCTGCTCGCTGGATGCCTGCGCGCCGATCATCGTGGCGCTGTCGCGCGGGTCGCCCTGCTTGATCGCCTCGACACGCTTGAGCGCCCGTTCCATGAAGCGGTCATAGATCGATTCCTGGATCAGCACGCGCGACGGGCAGGTGCAGACCTCGCCTTGGTTCAGCGCGAACATCGCGAAGCCTTCCAGGGCCTTGTCGAAGAAGTCGTCTTCCTGGCGCAGCACGTCCTCGAAGAAGATGTTGGGCGACTTGCCGCCCAGTTCCAGCGTGACCGGGATCAGGTTTTCGGACGCGTATTGCATGATCAGCCGCCCGGTGGTGGTTTCCCCGGTAAAGGCGATCTTGGCGATGCGCGGGTTCGAGGCCAGCGGCTTGCCGGCCTCAAGCCCGAAGCCGTTCACGACGTTCAGCACGCCCGGCGGCAGCAGGTCGGCGATCAGATCCATGAACACCATGATGCTGGCGGGGGTCTGTTCGGCGGGCTTCAGCACCACGCAGTTGCCCCCGGCCAGCGCGGGCGCCAGCTTCCACACCGCCATCAGCAGCGGAAAGTTCCAGGGGATGATCTGGCCCACCACGCCCAGGGGTTCGTGGAAGTGATAGGCGACCGTGTCGTTGTCGATTTCCGAGATGCCGCCTTCCTGCGCGCGCAGGACACCGGCGAAGTAACGGAAATGGTCGATGCCCAGCGGCAGGTCGGCGGCCATGGTTTCACGGATGGGCTTGCCGTTGTCCCAGGTTTCCGCCGTGGCCAGCAGTTCCAGGTTCTGTTCCATCCGGTCGGCGATGCGCAGCAGCACCAGCGAGCGTTCCGCGACCGAGGTCTGGCCCCACTTGTCCTTGGCGGCGTGGGCGGCGTCCAGTGCTGCCTCGATGTCCTCGGGGCCTGACCGGGCGATCTCGCCGATGGCGGCGCCGGTGATGGGGGTGGTGTTGGTGAAATACCGGCCCCCCTTCGGCGCGACCCACTGGCCGCCGATAAAGTTGTCGTAACGCTTGGCAAAGGGCATCACGCCCACGCCCTTGAACTCGTGCGTCTGGTCGTTCGGCATATCTTCCTCCTCAGGATTGGCCCGGAGTCTCTCCCTCTCCAGGTATCGGTGACAGCTTGGGGGTCGCGCGATTCGTTGCAACCGCCGATCCCGCGCCGCAGCCCCGACCCTGTCTCATGGATGAGACAGTCAGCCAGATCTTTCGCCCAGGCCCAACCGCGCCATGCGGCGATAGAGCGTGGCCCGCCCCACGCCCAAGGCGCGCGCGGCGGCGGACACGTTGCCCTCGGCCCGCGCAAGCGCCCGCGCCACGGCCGCGCGTTCGGCCTTGTCGAAGCCGCGTAGATCGTCGTCGCGGCCCAGCAGGTCGGCGGCCGGGCGCGGGCGGATCGCGCCTTCGCGTTCCAGTCCCAGGGCGCGGCGAGCGGCGCGGGTCGCGCCGATGGCCAGGTCGTCCTTGTCCACCGCCAGCAGCACCGCCGCATCGACCGAATCGCCGGGCGCGACGATCCGGGCGCCGGGGAAGCTCGCGCGGAAGAACATCGCCTCGATGGCCCGCGCCGTCTGGGCCACCTGCGCGCCGATCAGCCGGTTGTATCGTTCCGTCTGGTCGGCGCGGGCGGAACTGACATCCAGCGCCGCCAGCAACCGCCCGTCCGGTCCCCAGATCGGCGCGTCCATGCAGGACATGGCGGTGTTGCGGGTGCGGAAATGTTCGTCGCGGTGGATCGTGATGGGCCGCCCTTCGGCCAGGCAGGTGCCGATGCCATTGGTGCCCTGCGCGGCCTCGGACCAGTCGGCGCCCTGCCACAGGCCCCAGTCCCGGAACTGCTCGGCATCCGCCCCGTTCACCCGCTGGTCCAGCACCACGCCATCCGCGTCGGTCAGCAGGACATTGCAGCCCGACAGCCCCACCAGGTTGAACAACTGGTCCAGCTGCGGGCTGGCCACGCGCAGGAAATGCTCCATCGCCTGCCGGCGGCGGGCCAGTTCGTCAAGGGTCAGGCGTTCGGGGCGGCGCGCGTCGGACGGGTCCAGCCCGTGCTTCAGCAACGACCGCCGCCAGGACGCGGCAAGGGCGGAAGTCGCGGAATTCGACTGCGACTCTTTCGCGACATGATCGGCGTGACGCATACCGGGCCGGCTCCTCCTCGGTCGGTAGCGGACAGTATAGCACGCCAGGCGGCAATCCGACCAAGCGTTAATTGCCGGTGGTGGCGGCAGGCAGCCGCCAGGCCAGCACGTGATCGCCCAGATCGGTGCCGATGGACCCGTGCCCGCCCGCGACCAGCACCACCATCTGCCGCCCCTGGCTGTCCAGATAGGTCATGGGCGTGGCCTGCCCGCCCGCGGGCAGACGCCCGCGCCACAATTCCCGCCCCGTGGTCAGGTCATAGGCGCGCAGATAGTTGTCCACTGCGGCGGCCATGAAGACCACGCCCGACCCGGTGATGATTGGCCCGCCAATGCCCGGCATCCCCAGGGGCAGGGCCAAGGGCAGCGGCGTCATGTCCAGGGTCGTGCCGTTTCGGTGCTTCCAGGCGATCTCGCCCGTGCGCAGGTCGGCGCCCGCGACGAACCCCCAGGGCGGCTGCTGGCAGGGCACGCCCAGGGGCGACAGGAACGGCCCCATTTCCACCGCGTAAGGCGCGCCCATGTTGGAATTCAGCCCCTGTTCGCCGGAATTGGTGGCCCCTTCCGCCTGTTCCGCGGGCACCAGGCGCGAGGTGAAGGCCAGTTGCAGCGGCATCCCGAACATCACCTGGCGGCGCGGATCGACGGCGATGCCGCCCCAGTTGAAGACGCCGAAGTTGCCGGGATGGACCAGCGTGCCTTGCAGCGACGGCGGCGTATAGCGGCCTTCGTAGCGCAGCTTGCGGAACTCGATCCGGCACAGCAGCTGGTCGATCAGCGTGGCGCCCCACATCGACGATTCGGTCAGGGGTTCCGGCTCGAAGGACAGGGCCGAGACCGGCTGGGTCGGGGCCGCGAAATCCTCGGGGACCGTGCCCTGCGGGGCGGGGCGTTCGGTGACGGGCAGGATCGGCGCACCGGTCTGGCGGTTCAGGACGTAAACGTCGCCCTGCTTGGTCGGCACCACCAGGGCGGGCACCCGGCCCCCCGGCATGTCCAGGTCCAGCAGCGTGGGCTGCGCGGGCGTGTCCATGTCCCACAGGTCGTGATGCACGAACTGCTGCACCCAGCGGGCCTGGCCCGTGGCCGCATCCAGCGCCACGACCGAGGAGGAATAGGTTTCCTCGGCCTCGTTGCGGAACATGCCCAGCTGGTCGGGCGTGCGGTTGCCCATCGGCACATAGACCAGTCCCAGTTCCGGGTCCGCCGACAAGGGCGCCCAGCTGTTGGGCGAGGACGGCGTATAGGTCTGGTCCGGGTCGTTCACGTCAAAAGGCGCGGTCGCGTCGGGATTGCCCGAATCCCAGTTCCAGAGCAGCCGCCCGTCGCGCACGTCATAGGCCCGGATCACCCCCGACGGCGCGTTCACGTCATAGTTGTCGTTGACAGCCCCGCCCACCACCAGGGCATTGCCGATGATGACCGGGGGCGAGGTGGAATAGTAAAACCCCGCCTGCTTGAAGGGCATGTTGTGGATCAGGTTCAGCGCGCCGTTGTCGGCGAAATCGCTGCACAGCTGCCCGGTTTGCGGGTTCAGCGCCAGCATGTGCGCGTCCGAGGTCGGCATGAACAGCCGGTCCGTGCAGGGACCGGACGACTGCGCGTCGGCGCTGACGGCGGGGCCTTGCGGATGGTCGGTCGCGGCGGGCAGAACGGCGGGCGCAGGGGCGGTGGCAGTGGCCGCAGCCCCCTCGCCCGGCCAATAGCTGACGCCCCGGCAGGTCTGGTGCTGGCGCTGGCTCAGCGGACCGATGGCGGCCTTGTAAACCCAGCGTTCGGCCCCGGTGTCGGCATCCAGCGCCACCAGCCAGTTGTGCGGCGTGCACAGATACAGCGTGTTGCCCACCTTGATCGGGGTCGCCTGATAGGTCGTCTCGTCCGTGTCTTCCGGCAGGCGCACGTCGCCGGTCCGGTAGGTCCAGGCGGTGTCCAGCGAGGCGACGTTTTCGGCGGTGATCTGGTCGAGGGGAGAGAACCGCTGGCCGAAGCTGGTTCGCCCATAGGCCAGCCAGTCCTGGGGACCGCCGGGCGGACCCATGGCGGGGTCGGCGTTGGCGACCTGGTCGGAAAGCGCGCCCTTGACCTCGTGCGGGTCGGTGGCAAGGCTGCCCAGCAGGGCGATGCCGGTGATGGCGGTGACAGTGAACAGGGCGATCCGGCCGGGCCGGTTCCCGCGCGCGCCGATGGGCAGCAGCAAAAGCAGCCCCAGGATCAGGAACATCCCCATCCGCGAGGCCAGCGCCCACCAGTCATAGCCCGAATCGCGCCAGGACCAGACCGCCAGCGCGATCAGGAATGCCGCATAAAACCATCGGGACCAGGGGCTGCGGGCCACGACCAAGACCGCCACAAGCAGCAGCGCCGCGCCCGAGACGGCGATGAACGGGCTGCCGCCCAGGGTTGCCAGATAAACGCCCCCCGCCAGAAGAACGGCGCCGATCAGGGCAAAGGCCAAGGTGATGATGATGCGCATAGATGTCCCCTTTGGAACCCGAACCGTGTCGGCCGCCCGGGGTTCCAGGGAAATCGCGAAGATCGGCCATGCGCCCCGTGCAGAGCTATGGCCGCCTTGCCTTCAGGCCTGAAGATGCGCCCTTGCCCCCGCCGACACGCGCGGCCGGTAGGGCGGCGGATCCATGCCGTCGCGGTAAAGCAGCGACCGCCCGTCGTGGAACAGGTGCAGCGCCGCCGGATCCGCGGTCAGGCGCACGGTCCGGCCGTTCAGGCCGGGATGGATGCCGGGCAGCTTGGCGATGACCGGAACGGTGTCGCCGCGCGTGCCGAAATACAGCAGCGTCACCTCGCCCAGGGCCTCGGTCAGGTCCACCGTGCCCTGGAAGATCGGGGGACCGTCGGTCTCGGCCATGTCCTCGGGGCGGACGCCCAGGTTGACGGGCATCCCCTCGTCGCCCGCCCGCGTAGGGATGGCGACAAGCGCGGTGCCGCCGCCGTCCAGTTTCACGGTGGTCACGGGACCGGTGGCGGCGACTCGCCCGGGCAGCAGGTTCATCGCCGGGCTGCCGATGAACCCCGCGACGAATTCGTTCACGGGGCGCTCGTACAGCTCCAGCGGCGCGCCGACCTGGGCGATGCCGCCGCCCGCCAGCACCACGATGCGGTCGGCCAGCGTCATCGCCTCGGTCTGGTCGTGGGTGACATAGATCATGGTGCGGTCGGGCATCGACGCCTTGAGTTGCGCGATCTCGATGCGCGTCGCCACCCGCAGGGCGGCGTCCAAGTTCGACAGGGGTTCGTCGAACAGATAGACCTTGGGGTCGCGCACGATAGCGCGCCCGATGGCCACCCGCTGGCGCTGCCCGCCCGACAGGGCCTTGGGCAGGCGGTCCAGATAGGGGGTCAGTTGCAGCATCCGTCCCGCGCGGTCGGTGGCCTCCTGCACCTCGGCCCGGGACTTTCCGGCGATCTTCAGGGCAAAGGCCATGTTGTCGCGCACCGTCATGTGCGGATAAAGCGCATAGGACTGGAACACCATGGCGATGCCGCGCTGGCTGGGCGGGATGTCGTTCATCCGCTGCCCGTCGATGGCCAGCGTGCCGGCGCTGATCCGCTCCAGCCCCGCGATCATGCGCAAGAGCGTCGATTTCCCGCAGCCCGAGGGGCCGACGAAGACGATGAACTCGCCCGACGCGATGTCGAGGTTGATGCCCCTGAGGACATGCACGTCGCCATAGGACTTGGCGACATCGGTCAGTGTCAGATCGGCCATCGGCGTTCCCCTCCCTCGTGAATCCTATCCCTCGATGATCTGGACCTGCCAGGGTCGAAGGCCCCCCGCCTCGTCCGCCGACAGGTTGGCGCGGATGTGCAGCGTTTGCCGGTCGTCGGCCCGGTTGAAGGTCAGGACCGGGCCTTGGGCACACATGTCGGTCATGTCCCCGCCCCGCAGCGCCGAATGCCTGCGTCGCAGGCCGATGACCCAGCGGTAATGGTGCAGCATCGACTGGGCATCGGCTTCCTGCGCGACCACGGTGCGTTGCAGATGCGCATGGGGAATGGGCAACCACGGCTTGGCCGTCGAAAAGCCGCCGTTCACGCCCATGTCCCAGACCATCGGCGTGCGGCAGCCGTCGCGGCCCTTGAACTCGGGCCAGAATTCCTTGCCGTAAGGGTCCTGCAGGTCGTCAAAGGCGATGTCGGCCTCGGGCAGGCCCAGTTCCTCGCCCTGGTAAAGGCAGACGGACCCCTTCAGGCACAACAGCACCGTGGCATAGGCCTTGGCGGCGGGGTCGGACAGGCCCCAGCGGCTGATGTGGCGGACAACATCGTGGTTCGACATGGCCCAGCAGGGCCAGGAATTGGGCGCCACGCTGTGCAGGGTGTCAAAGACCTCGCTGATCCGGGTCGCGGCCAGATCCTGGCCGGACAGGAAGTCGAAGACATAGGACATCTGCATCCGCCCCGCGACGCCGGTATATTCCTCCAGCAGTTCCAGCGCGCGTTCGCTGTCGCCGATCTCGCCGATCACGGCGGCGCCATAGCCGCGCAGAAGCGCCGCGAAGCGTTCCAGGAAGGCCACGTTCTCGGGCTGCGACTTGTCGAAGCGGTGGCTCTGGTGGTTGTAGGGGTTGACCGCAGGCGCGGTGTCCGACTTGCGCAGTTCGCGGGCCAGCGGCGGGTTGTCGCGCAATTGCGCGTCGTGGAAATAGAAGTTGACGGTATCCAGCCGGAAGCCGTCCACGCCCCGGTCCAGCCAGAACCGCGCCATGTCCAGAAGCTCGTCCTGGACGGCGGGGTTGTGGAAGTTCAGGTCGGGCTGCGAGACCAGGAAGTTGTGAAGGTAATACTGCTCGCGCCGGGCGTCCCAATGCCAGGCAGGACCGCCGAAGATCGACAGCCAGTTGTTGGGCGGCGTGCCGTCGGGTTTCGGATCGGCCCAGACATACCAGTCGGCGTGCGGGTTGTCCCGGCTGGCGCGGCTTTCGGCGAACCAGGGGTGCTGGTCCGAGGTATGCGACATCACCAGGTCGATCATCACCTTCAGGCCCAGCTCGTGCGCGCGTTCGATCAGAACGTCGAAATCCTCCATCCTGCCGAACAGCGGGTCGATGCCGCGGTAATCGCTGACATCATAGCCGAAATCCTTCATGGGCGAGGTGAAGAAGGGCGAGATCCAGACCGCATCCACGCCCAGCGAGGCGACATAGGGCAGGCGCTGCGTGATGCCCGCAAGATCGCCGATGCCGTCGCCCGTCGTGTCCTGGAAACTGCGCGGATAGATCTGATAGATGACTCCACCCTTCCACCAGTCGATTTTCGTTGCCGTCAAGTCTCATCCACCTTTCACGGACCCGGCCAGAAGGCCGCGGACCAGATATTTCTGCATCGCGAAGAACACGAGCAGCGGCACCGCGATCGAGATGAAGGCCGAGGTGGCGAGGATTTCCCATTCGCCGCCCTTGGATCCCATCAATTCGCGCAGCACGCCGGTCATGACCAACTGTTCGCGTGTATTGCCAAGGAAGACGGTGGCCACAAGCAGGTCGTTCCAGACCCACAGGAACTGGAAGATCGCGAAGGACGCCAAGGCCGGAAAGGACAGCGGCAGGATGATCTTGCGGAAGATCTGGAATTCGGTGGCGCCGTCCACGCGCGCGCTCTCGATCACCTCGCGCGGCAGGCCGATCATGTAGTTGCGCAGCAGGTATATCGCCAGGGGCAACCCGAAGCCGGTATGGGCGAGCCAGATCCCCAGGTAGCCCTTGCCGATGCCCAGGTCGTTGTGCAGGCGCAACAGCGGGATCAGCGCCACCTGCAAGGGCACGACCAGCAGGCCCACCACGGCGGCGGTCAGGATGGCGCGGCCCGGAAACTCCATCCAGGCCAGGGCATAGGCCGCGAAGGCCGCGATCAGGATCGGGATCACGGTGGCGGGGATGGTCACGGTCAGGGTGTTCATGAAGGCGCGGCCCAACCCTTCGGCGGTCAGGACGCGGTTGTAGTTTTCCGTGGTCAGCCGGGCGGGCGCGCCGGTGGTGACGAAGATCCGCTCGCCCCGCCGCATCTCGAACGGCGCGTCCGAGGTCATGCGATAGGTGCCGTCCGCGGCCACGGTGACCTGCCAGCCGTCGCCGATTTCCGCCGTGTCGCCGGGTTCGTAAGCCGCGGGTTCCCTGGCGCGGGTGCCCCAGCCGATCAGGCTCTGGCCCTCGGCCAGGACATTGCCCTCGATGACATAAACCCCGTCCCGCTGGACGGCGTCGTCGCCCGTGCCGGTGCGCACGAAGCCCGTCGCGGTCGAGGGCGAGAACGACTGCCACCAGCCCGAGGTCAGGATCTGGTCGCGGTCGCGGAAGGACGACACCAGCAGCCCCAGCGTCGGGATCGTCCACAGCAGCACCAGCAGGAAGGCCGCGATGTTGACCGTCCAGACCAGGCTCGATTTCTGTCCGGCCATGCCTTCCATCAGCGAACCTCCCTGCGGGCGTTGACGATGTTCCAGATCATGATGGGCGTGACCAGCAGCATCAGGATGATGGCGATGGCCGATCCGCGCCCGTAATCGGGCGTGCCGCGGAACATCCAGTCATACATCAGGTTCGCCAGCACCTGCGTGCCCCATTGCCCGTTGGTCATGACAAACACGATGTCGAAGACCTTCAGGACCACGATGGTGATGGTGGTCCACACGACCGCGATGGTGCCCATGATCTGCGGCACCTTGATCTTGAAGAACACCTGCCAGGGCGAGGCGCCGTCTAGGATCGCGGCCTCGATGGTTTCCTCGGGGATGCCGCGCAGGGCGGCGGACAGGATCACCATGGCGAAGCCCGTCTGGATCCAGACCAGCACCACCATCAGGAGGAAGTTGTTCCACGGGATCAGCGTCAGCCACAGTTGCGGATCGCCGCCAAGCGCCGTGACGATGGCATTGAGCAGCCCGATCTGGTTTTCGCCGGGCGCGCGGTATTCATAGATGAACTTCCAGATCACGCCCGCGCCGACAAAGCTGATGGCCATCGGCATGAAGATCAGCGACTTGCCGATGTTGCCCCATTTCAGCCGGTCGGTCAGCTGCGCCGCGATCAGCCCGAACACCGTGGACAGCGCCGGCACCACCAGCAGCCAGACCAGGTTGTTGCGCATGGATTCGCGGAACTTTCCGTCGTTCATCAACCAGGCGTAATTCGATCCGCCGACGAAATCCGTGCCCCGCGCATTGTGGAACGACCGCCACAGGCTGTCGAAGATCGGATAGACCAGATAGACGCCCAGAAACAGAAGCGCCGGTCCCAGGAACAGCCAGGGCCGGATCTGGCCCGCCTTGCGGATGTTGTCGCCCGCGTTCGGCCCGCGCGGGGGATAGATGCGGTCCAGGATCCAGTTCGATCCCCAGAACCAGGCCACGCAGCCGAAGACGCCGATCGCGATCGTGCTGATCGCCAGCCAGAACAGTTCCATCCCATTCCTCCGGTCGTCAGGCGGGCGCGGCGATGATCCGCCGCGCCCCAGGCGTTACTTCAGCGTGGCCCAGGTCTGCTGGATGCGGTCCGCCGCGTCCTGCGCGGAGGCCCCGCCCACGAAGTCCACCATCCCCGTCCAGAAGGCTCCTGCGCCCACCGATCCCGGCATCAGGTCCGACCCGTCGAACCGGAAGGTGGTGGCGTCCAGCAGGATCTGGCCCATCTTGCGCTGCGTCTCGCTGGCATAGGCGTCCATGTTGACGGCGGTATAGGGCGTGGTGAAGCCCGACTGCGCCATCCACAATTCATGGGCGGCGGGGGTCTTCAGGAACTCGATGAAGGCCCGGGCGACCGGGTTGTCGGAAAACACCCCGAACAGCGTGCCGCCGCCCAGCACCGGCTGGCCCAGGCTGCCGTCGGCAGGGGCGGGGAAATAGAAGAAATCGTAATCCTCGCCCTCGACCGTGCCGTCGGGGAAGAAGGACGGGATGAAGCTCGCCTGCCGGTGCATGTAGCAGGCGGGCGGGCTTTGGAAAAGGCCACTGGGGCTTTCGCGGAAATCGTTGGACGCGACGGACGCCGCACCGCCTGCCACGAAGTCATCGTTCTTGGCGTACCAGCCGAATTCCTCGATGGCCTTGACGACCTTGGGATCGTTGAAGGGCAGCGCGTTGGTGGTCCAGGCGTCGTAATCCTCGGGGGTGTTCAGGCGCAGCATCAGATCCTCGACCCAGTCGGTCGCGGGCCAGCCGGTCGCGCCGCCCGAGGCCAGGCCGATGCACCAGGGGGTTTCCCCGTCCGCGGCGATCCGTTCTGTCAGCGCCTTCAGATCCTCGTAGGTTTCGGGGATCTCGTAGCCCGCGTCCTCGAAGTTCTCGGGGACATACCAGACCAGCGACTTCACGTCGGCCTTGTAGGGAAAGGCGAACATCTTTTCCGCCCCGTCCTTGCCCGCATAGGTGCCAAGCGCGGCCCAGCTGTCGCCCGCGGCATAATTGTCGCGCACCCATTGCGCGGTCTGATCGCCCAGATCCTTGAGGTATCCCTTGGCGGCCAGTTCGGCGGCCAGTCCCGGCTGCGGCAGCACCGCGATGTCGGGGGGCGAGCCTGCCTCGCTGTCGATGACGATCTGCTGCTCGAAGCTGGTCGAGCCGGAATAATTGACCTTTGCCCCCGTCGCGTCCTCGAAATAGGCGGCGATCGAGGTGAACAGCTCCTGGTCGGGTCCCATCCAGGGCGCCAGGATCGACACGCTTTGGCCCTTGAGATCCGCATGGGCCGCGCCGAAGTCCTCCAGGCTTTTCCAGTTGATGCGGTCGTCGCCGCCCTTCTCGATGACCAGTTGCGCCTGCGCGCCCCCGGCCGCCAGCGCGGCGATGGCCACGGTGATGCAGAACGATTTTTTCACGTCTTTCCCCCTCCCCTGGCGCGCAAGCCTTGCGCAGGCCGCCGCCGTGATGGTCACTTGAAGCGACCCGTCATGTCAAATCCTTACTCCCATTCCAGTTCCTTGAAGGCCGCGGTCGCATCGCGCGCGACCGAGTCGGGAAAGGAAGCCCAATCCCCGGCAAGGGGTTGCAAGGCCTCGACGATGGCCGGAACGGCCTGGGACAGGGGCAGGCCCGCATCCAGCGCATCGCGGGTGGCGTGATCCAGCGCCGTCAGGAAATCGCGCTGCGCGCCGACCGCCTCGGACCAGTCCCGGGCCACGGGACCATGGCCGGGCACGACGGGACCGCCATCCCGCGCGCCGTCCATCCAGCCGATCCAGCCGGGCAGGGATCCATCGACGATGGGCGTCAGGCCGCGAAACACCAGATCGCCCGCGAACAGCGTGCCGGTGGCCCGGTCCAGCACCGTCAGGTCGTTGTCGCTGTGGGCGGGACCGGTGGCCGTCAATGTCAGGACGCGCCCGCCCAGGTCGATGTCCAGGCTGTCCCCGACCGCCACATCCGGCAGCACCACCCGCGTGCCGATCATCGGGCCGGAACCGTAAAGCCGGGTCAGGTTGTCCAGATAGACCGGCCCGCGCGATTGCAGGGCATCGGCCAACCGGGCGTGCCCGACGATGGTGGCGCCCGCCTCGCGGAACACCTCGGCCCCGAAGGCGTGGTCGGGATGCATGTGGGTGACGACCAGGTGGCTGATGGGCTTGTCGCTGACGGCCCGGATCGCCGCGAACAGCGCCTGCCCCTGCGCGCGGGATGCGCCCGCGTCGATCACCGCGATGCTGTCGCTCCCCACGACGAAGCCCAGATTGGCGATCCAGCCGTCCGGGCTGTCCTCGAACTGGGCGATCTGGCCCAGATGGACATGAACGCCCGGGGCGACTTCCCGGACCGGCAGCACCGGCAGATCGGACAAGGGGACGCAGGACAGGCCGCCCCTTGTCAGATCGGGATGCGCCGCCAGCCAGGTCCCGGCGATTCGCGGCGCCCCGGTCGTGCATTGCTCCATGCTGGAAAAGGGCTGGCCGGCCAGCGTCACGGGTCCGCAGGCGGGAACCTCTCCTGCAAGGCAGGCGGATAAAACGGCGAAGAACATTGCCACATCTTCCCGGCAGGGGCCGCAAGGCGTTAACTTTCCGTGACCTGCGACCTTAGTCGTGTTGAATCGCGTTGTCTCTGCTCTAACATGACACACAGTCGCCAGATCGGCGGCCGTGGATTTGGAGGAAATGCATGGCTTGGACGAAACCCACCCTGAAAGAAATCGCCTGCGGCATGGAAATCAACACGTACGCACCGGCCGAGGACGAACCGGTCCTGTTCTGAGGCACAAGCTTCAGGCATCATGAACGGCCCCGTCCGACGCAAATCGGGCGGGGTCTTTTCGTCAGGGGGATCATGCGGATCATCGTGCTGGGCGCGGCGGCGGGCGGGGGCCTGCCGCAATGGAACTGCGGCTGCGACAACTGCAACGCCGCGCGGGCCGGACGCATCCCGGCGATGACGCAAAGCTCGGTCGCGGTCAGCGCGGACGGGCGGTCCTGGGCGATCCTGAACGCCTCGCCCGACATCCGCGCGCAACTGGCGGCCACGCCCGCGCTGCATCCGACGGGGCTGCGGGACATGCCGCTGCGATCCGTGCTGGTGACAAACGGCGACATCGACCATGTGGCGGGGCTGCTGACGCTGCGGGAAAGCCAGGCCTTCGCGCTGTATGCGACGCCTGCGATCCACGACGTGCTTGCCGCCAACCCGATGCTGGGCGCCCTGCGCGCCGATCTGGTGGCGCGGCAACCCGTGGCGCTGGACCAGGCGGTCGCCATCGCGCCCGGGCTGACGGCCACGCTGTTCGCGGTGCCGGGCAAGGTGCCGCTTTATCAGGAAGGCGCCGTGGTCGAGACGGGGCTGGTGGGCGAGACGACCGTAGGGGTCGAACTGACCGCCAACGGGCGGCGCGCGCTGTATATCCCCGGCTGCGCGGATCTGCCCGGTTGGCTGACGGACCGCATCGCGGGCGCGGACCTGCTGATGTTCGACGGCACCCTGTGGGACGATGACGAGATGATCCGCCTGGGCCTTGGGCAAAAGACCGGGCGGCGCATGGGCCACATGCCGGTGGTCCGGACCCTTGCCGAGTTGAAGGACGTGCCCGTCGGGCGGCGGGTTTTCGTCCACATGAACAATTCCAATCCGCTGGCCGATCCTGCCAGCATCGAGACGCGCGAAGCAAAAGCCAGCGGCTGGCAGATCGGCCGCGACGGAATGGAGATCACGTTGTGAAGGATATTCAGGACCAAGCGCAATCGCGCGAGGATTTCGAGGCCCGGCTGCGGGCCATCGGCGCCAGGCGTTACCACGACCGCCACCCGTTCCACGAACGCCTGCACGGCGGCCATTGCACCCCCGACGAGGTGCGTGCCTGGGTCATCAACCGCTGGATGTACCAGTCCCGCATCCCCATGAAGGACGCGGCCTTCATGAGCCGGGTCGAGGATGCGGACCTGCGCCGCCATTGGCGCAAGCGGATCGAGGATCACGACGGGGGCATCACCGAAGGCGGCGGCATCCGCCGCTGGCTGGCCCTGGCGCGGGCGGTGGGACTGGATCCCGATTACGTCGCATCCGGCGCAGGGATCATGCCCGCCACGCGATTCGCGGTGGACGCCTATGTCCGCTTCGTGCGCGACATGCCCTTGCTGGACGCGGTGGCGGCCAGCCTGACGGAACTGTTCGCGCCGAAAATCCATGCCCAGCGGATCGAGGGGTTGCTCGCGCATTACGATTTCGCGGATGATTCCAGCCTGTCCTATTTCAGGAAACGCCTGACCGAGGCGCCCGAGGACGTGAAGTTCGGCCTGGACTATGTCCTGACCCATGCCGACACGAAGGAAAAACAGGACGCGGCGGCGGCGGCGCTGGTCTTCAAGACCGACGTGCTGTGGGCGCAGCTTGACGCGCTGTGGCACGGCTATGTGGAAGGCAACATCCCGCCGGGCGCCTGGCGGCCGGGCGAGGGGATGGCGACATGACCGCCCAGCCAGCCTCCATCACGCCAGCCCCCCTGATCCTGCCCGACGACATTCCCTATCTGCCGCGCGGGGTGCGGCTGGCCGATGACCGGGTGCGCGGCATCCGCGTTCTTCAGGCCCCCGAACGGGCCATGCAGCTGGACGCCATTGGCGACGCGATCCTGGGGGAACTGGATGGGCAGCGCAGCATGTCGGCCATCGTCAGCGGCCTTGCCGCGCGCTATAATGCCCCCGAAGACCAGATCGCGGGCGACGTGCGCGATTTCTTGACCGGCCTGATCGAACGGCGGATGGTTTTCGTGAGGACGCCATGAAGGACCAGCAAAGCCAACCCCGCGACCTCGACGGCAACCCCGTCACCCCCGGCCTGCCCATGGCCATGCTGGCCGAGGTCACGCATCGCTGCCCCCTCGCCTGTCCTTATTGCAGCAACCCCGTCGAACTGACCCGCGCGAATGCGGAACTGACCGCCGACGACTGGGGCCGCGTCTTCCGGCAGGCCGCCGACCTGGGCGTGTTGCAGGTCCACATCTCGGGCGGGGAACCCGGCGCACGGCGCGATCTGGCGCAGATCGTGGCGCGCGCGCGCGATGCGGGCCTTTATGTGAACCTCATCACCTCGGGCATCGGCATCACGCGCGAGCGGCTGGAGGAACTGGACCGCGCGGGCGTGGATCACGTGCAGCTTTCGTTGCAGGGCATCCGGCCCGACATGGCCGACCGGATCAGCGGCCATCCGGGATCCTGGGACAAGAAGATGGGTTTCGCCGAATGGGTCCGCGACATCGGCTTCCCCCTGACGATCAACGCCGTGGTCCACCGCCAGAACCTGGAACGCCTGCCCGACATGATCGCGCTGGCCGAAACCCTGGGCGCCCGGCGGATCGAGGTCGCGACCGTGCAGTTCCACGGCTGGGCCGATCTCAACCGCAAGGCCCTGATGCCCACGCGGGAACAGGCCGCCTTCGCGCGGGCCGTGGTGAACGACGCCCGCATCCGGCTGCGCGGGCGCATGGTCATCGACTATGTCCCCGCCGACCATCACGCCGTTTTCCCCAAGGCCTGCATGGGCGGTTGGGGATCGACCGGCCTGAACGTCGCGCCCGACGGCACGGTCCTGCCCTGCCACGCAGCGCAGACGATCGCGTGGATGCGGTTCGAGAACGTCCGCGACCGCGACCTGGGCGAGATCTGGCGCGACTCGGACAGCTTCAACGCGTTCCGCGGCACGGCCTGGATGCCCGAGCCTTGCCAGTCCTGCGACCGCAAGACCGTCGATTTCGGCGGCTGCCGCTGCCAGGCCATGGCGCTTGCGGGCGACGCGCGGGCGACCGATCCGGTCTGTTCGCTGTCGCCCCTGCACGCGCAAGTGGTGGCCCGCGCCGAATCCGACGCGGGCGCGGACACCGCCGATCTGATCTATCGCCGCATGAGGAAAGGAGACTAAGCGATGAAAGCGCATATCCTTGCCGTTCTGCTGCTGGCCGGACCGGCGATGGCGCAGGACAACCCCCTGCAGGACTCGGCCACCTGGGACGACCTGCGGGAATCGGCCCTGGGCCTGGCCTCGGACGTGCCGCAGGACCTGGGCGTGCTGGACCTGGAGGCCCCGGTGCGCGCGCACGAGGCCGCCATCGTCCCCATCCGCCTGACGCAGCCGCACGGGGCGCCCGCCATCACCGCCGCGACCCTGGTCATCGACGAGAACCCCGCCCCCGTCGCCGCCGAATACAGCTTCGGTCCCGCGATGATGCCGCTGGATTTCGAGTTCCGCGTCCGCGTGGACAGCTATTCCGACGTGCGCGCCATCGCCGACACGGGCAACGGCAACCGGGTCATGGCGGGGCGCTTCGTCAAGGCCTCGGGCGGATGCTCGGCCCCGGCGGGCAAGGACATGGCCGCGGTCGAGGCGACCATGGGCCAGATGCGCTGGCGCAGCGCGCCAGAGGATGGCCAGCAGGTCGGCACGCTGATGATCCGCCACCCGAACTTTTCCGGCCTGCAGCGCGACCAGGTCACGCTTCTGAACATCCCCGCCCATTTCATCGACCGCCTGGACGTGCGCCAGGGCGAGGAGCTGCTGTTCGCCCTGCAGGCCGGCATCTCGATCAGCGAGGATCCGGTGTTCCGCTTTGCCTATCGCCCCAACGGCCAGCCGATCCGCGTCCATGTCGAGGACACCGACGGCAATGTCTGGGACCGGGAATTCGCCGCGGGCGGATGACCGCCGGTTCCATCAGACCTTTGTCGCAGATGCGGGGTTGCTTTGTTGCAACACTGCCCTAAGATCGGAACCGCGCGGAGGGGAGACCGCGCGGTCACGCAAGGGAGGAATGGCATGACAGCCGCAGCCATGCAGGCCAAAGCGCCGCAGACGCCACGGCAAAGCGCCGATCAGGTCCGGGAAATCCTGATCGTGGACGATCATCCCTTGATGTGCGACGCCCTGGCGCTGACCCTGAAGATCAGCTTCGGGCTGAAGAACGTCAGGACCGCGCGCAGCCTGGGCGCCGCGCTTGACGGGATCAAGGCGCAGGGCGCCCCCGACGCGGTGATCCTGGACCTGAACCTGCCCGACGCGCGCGGGGCCGAAGGGATCGTGACCCTGCGCCGGCAGTTGCCCGACGTGCCCATCACGATGATTTCCGCCGACCTGGACGCGGCCATGATCAGCGCCGCGATGGCGGCGGGCGCGCAGGGCTATATCAGCAAGTCACTGAGCCGCGAGGCGCTGGTGGACAGCCTGCGCCGCATGTGGGAAGGCGAACACGTCACCCCCGAAGGCTATGCCCCCGACCAGGCCTGCGCCGAGGACGAGGCCAAGGCGGAACTCGCCCGCCGCTTCGCCACGCTGACGCCGCAGCAGATGAAGATCCTGCGGCTGATCTGCCAGGGCAAGGCCAACAAGGAAATCAGCTATGACCTGTCCATCGCCGAGGCCACGGTGAAGACCCACATCACCGCGATCATGTCCAAGATCAACGCGCGCCGCCGGACCCAGGCGGTGCTGCTTGCCAACACGGTCCGCCTGTTCGAGGCGGGCTGATGGATACCGGCCCGGCTGCGAAGGAGGGCGCCGCCGGGCCGGTGGCCGTGCAGGCCGACCGCGGACGGGCCGATCACGGCCAGGTCCTGCTGGACGGCCTGCGCGGAGCCAACCCGGGCCTTGTCCTGATCTTCGGCGCGCATGGTCCCGACCTGGCCACGCTGGACGCCGTGCTGCGGGCGGGCCTGCCCGAGGGCTGCGTGATCGCCGGCTGTTCCTCGGCGGGCGAGATCGGCCCGGACGGCTATGCCAGCGACAGCATCGTGGCGATCGGGTTCCCTGCGGCCCATTTCCGCGCCTCGGCCCTGGTGCTGCCGCATCTGGACGCGTTGCCGGTGTCGGACTGGATGGCCGCGCTGCGCCGCCTGCAAGCGGGTTTCGGTCCCGATCCCCAGCGGTCGCTGTTCGGGCTGCTGCTGGTCGATGGGCTGGCGGGCCAGGAAGACGCGCTGGTCGCCACCATCGACGCGGCCCTGCCCTCGGTTCCCACCCTGGGCGGATCGGCGGGCGACGGGCTGTTCTTCCGCCAGACCTGGCTGCTGGCGGGGGGCAAGGTCGTGACCAACGTCGCCGTCTTCCTGCTGGTGGAAACCGATCTGGCCGTCAGCGAGATCACCTTCGCCCATTTCAGCCCGACCGCCACGCGCGTCGTGGTGACCGCCGCCATTCCCGAAAAACGCCGCATCCTGGAACTGAACGCCGAACCCGCGGCCGCCGAATACGCCCGCCTGACCGGCATCGCCACGGACGCGCTGACGCCCACGGACTTCGCGCGCCATCCCCTGCTGCTGCGGATGGGGCGCCACCATCATGTCCGCGCCATCAGCGCCCAGACCGGCGACGGCGGGCTGTCCCTGCTGTCGGCCATCGACACCGGCACGGTCCTGACCCTGGGCCGGGCCGAGGACATGACGCAAGGGTTCGCCGAGGCGCTGGCCTCGCTGCCCCGCCCGCCGCTGATGGTGCTGGGCTTCGACTGCATCCTGCGCAGGCTTGCCCTGGAACGCGAGGGCCTGCGCGACCAGATGTCGGAACTGCTGGCGCGTTATCGCGTGGCGGGCTTCAACACCTATGGCGAACAGCACAGCGGGATGCATGTGAACCAGACCTTCGTGGGGCTGGCCTTCATGTCCAACACGGATGCGGCGCCCCCCCATGTTGCGTGACGACGACACGCCCGAACGCCGGGTCGAGAAGTTGCAGCGCATCAACCAGGTCCTGATCGACCGCATCGACCGGCTGGAGGAATCGCGCGGCTCGGCCTGGTCGATGTTCCAGGCCGCCGTGGCGCTGGAGCAAGAGGTGATGGCGCGGACCCGCGACCTGGAACGGGCGCTGGCCGACCTGTCGCAAAGAAACCGGGAACTGGCCGTGGCGCGGGCCAGCGCCGAGGAGGCGAACCGGTCCAAGACCCGCTTCCTGCGCGCGGCCAGCCACGACCTGCTGCAACCCCTCTCGGCGGCGCGGCTGTTTTTGTCGATGCTGACCGACACCCCGATGAGCGAGCTTCAGACCGAACTGACGGGCCGGCTGTCGGGCGCCTTCGAATCCGTGGAACAGTTGATGCACGCGGTCCTGGACATCTCGCGCCTGGACAGCCAGCGGATCGAGTTCCATCGCCAGCCCGTCCCCTTGGGCGAATTGTTCCGCAAGCTGGCCATCGAATATGCCCCCCTGGCCGAGGCCAAGGGGCTGCGCCTGTCCTTCGTGCCGACCGATGCGGTGGTGGAAAGCGACCCGGTCTTCCTGCGCCGGATCGCGCAGAACCTGGTGTCGAACGCGATCAAGTACACGCACAAGGGCGGCGTGGCCGTGGGCGCGCGCAAGCGGGGGGGCCTGTGCTGGCTGTGCGTCTATGACACGGGCGTGGGCATCCCGGCGGTGGACCGCAACCGCATCTTCGACGAATTCCAGCGCCTGTCCCATGACGCGGCGACCCCCGGCATGGGCTTGGGCCTGTCCATCGTGCGCCGCGCCTGCGCCAAGCTGGACCACCCGATCCGCCTGGATTCCGAGGCCATGCGCGGCACCGTCTTCCGCGTGGGCCTGCCCGTGGTGGAGCGCGACCCCATCGGCCCGCCCGCCCGGTCCGACCCGGCGGCCCTGCCCTTGCGCGGGCGCGTGGCGCTGGTGGTGGAAAACGATCCCGGGATGCGGCGCGGATACGAGATGATCCTGCGCGACCGGCTGGGCATGATCGCCCGCGTGACCGGCGGCACCGCCGAGGCCCTGGCCACCATGGGCGACGACCCGCCCGACGTGATCCTGGCCGACTACAACCTGGAAAACGGCGACACCGGCGTGGACGCGATCCGGGCGCTGCGCGGATCGGCGGGCCAGGCGATTCCGGCGGTGATGATCACCGCCCATCGCGACCCGCAGATCGCGCGCAGTTGCGCGGCCATGCAGGTGCATCTGATGGAAAAGCCCATCCGCCCGGCGGAACTGGCCGAGATGCTGGGCGGGATCCTGGCATGACCTGCGACCAAAGGCCGAGAGGACGCCCGGCGGGGCTTGTCCTTCGGCCCGGGCGGCGCAAATCTGGAACTGCATTTGGGAGGATGACCATGAACCGTGCCATTGCCGCAGCCCTCTGGCTGGGCCTGTCCGCGCTGACCGCCAGCCCCGTCCTGGCGGGCGAGGCTGGCGACGCCGTCTTTGCCGAACGCGGCCCCTGGTCGCTGGAAGGCAGGGATCTGAACTGGACCATGCATGTCGAGGGACCGCAGGTCCCGGGTTTCCTGCCCATCGACGACGGCAGCGTGACCCTGACGCAGGCGACGGATCCCTCGGACAAGCAGCCGGTCCTGCAACTGGTGCAGAAGACCGACGCGCGGACCCGCCGGATCGGGCCGTTCCCGATCTCGGGCGGGGATCCGGTGCTGACCTTCTTTCTGGAACAGACCACCCGCGACATGGCGCGGCTGACCGGCGGCAGCCCCTTCTATATCCGCAACCGCATCAAGGAGGCGCTGTTCCAGGGCGGGCAGATCGTTCCGCAAGACGACGAATCGGTCGCCAGCTTCCAGCCCTTCGCCCGGGATCCGAACGCGGCCCGCATGGGCGGCTTCCAGACGCTGACGCTGACCTTCGTGCTGGGCGATCCGGCCCAGCCGATCCGCGAGTTGCGCGCCGAAACCCAAGGCGAGACGCCCGGCTATGTGAACCGGATGGCGCTGCAATGATGGGGCGGATGGCCGCGATGGCCGGGATGCTGGCGGCGGCCCCGGTCCATGCCCAGGCGGTCAACGATTATCCGACCAATGCGCGGGCCGAATATGTCTTTGCCTGCATGGCGACCAACGGCCAGACCCGCGACATGCTGGACCGCTGTTCCTGCGCCATCGACCAGATCGCCGGGATCCTGCCCTATGACGACTATGTGGGGGCCGAAACCGTGTTGCGGATGCAGCAGACGACCGGCGACCGCGCGGGCATGTTCAAGAGCATGGCCCAGATGACCGCCATCGTGGCAGGACTGAAGCGCGCCGAGGCCGAGGCGGAGATCCTGTGTTTCTGAGGCCAGAGGTCCGGCAGGCGAATGTCCAGTGGACATTCGCCCGGACCGATTGCCCGGAGGCGCAAGCCGCAGGGCAAGGGGCGCGCCGCCAGACCAGACATCCGCAATCCGGCCGCGCCTGACTGGGCGGGCGCGTTTATCGCGCCTGCCAAGGGGCAGGCAGGCGCGGCCGGATTTGTCGCGGGACAAATCCGGCAAGACCCCCTTACACCAGCGCCATCCCCAAGGCCGCCCCTGCCCCAAGCGCCAGCACCACCGCCAGCCAGACCGGCGCGCCGCGCCTGACCAGCACCGGCTGCACCCGGCGGGCCTCCTCGGGGTGGGCGCGGTCCCACAGCGCCTGCTCGACGATGCGCGGCAGCAGCGGGCCATAACGCCCCACGGTCTGCGCCACCCGCGCCATGTCGCCCGCCAGCGCCTTGGGTCCGATGTTCGACCGGATGTAATCGGACACCACGGGCTTGGCCGCGTCCCAGATGTTCAGCTGCGGATCGACCGACCGGGCCACGCCCTCGACCACGACCATGGTGCGCTGCAGCAGGATCAGCTGGGTCTGGGTCTGCATCCCGAAGCGTTCCGTCACCTCGAACAGATAGGCCAGCAGGTTCGCCATCGAGATCTGGTTCGCACTGGCGCCGAAGATCGGCTCGCCCACGGCGCGCAGGGCGCGGGCGAACTGCGCCTCGTCCCGGTCGCGGGGGACGTATCCCGCCTCGAAATGGACGCGGGCCACGCGGCGGTAGTCGCGCTGGATGAAGCCGTACAGGATCTCGGCATAGATGCGGCGGGTGTATTCGTCGATCTCGCCCATGATACCGAAATCATAGGCCAGAACGTCGCCATTCGCCGCGACCTTGAGGTTGCCGTGATGCATGTCCGCGTGAAAGAACCCGTCGCGCAGGGCGTGCTGCAAGAACAGCTGGATCACGCGCGTGGCAATGCGGGCCGTGTCGTGGCCCGCCGCCACCAGCGCCGCGCGGTCGCCCATCGGCAGCCCCTCGGCCCAGTCCGAGGTCAGGACCCGGCGCGAGGACAGGTGCCAATGCGGGTGGGGAATGGCAAAGCCCGCATCGCCCTTGGTGTTCTCGCCGAATTCGGATGCGTTGGCCGCCTCCAGCCGCATGTCCTGTTCGCCGGTGACGGTGGATTCGAAATGCCGCACCACGTCGCGCGGGCGCAACCGGCGGCTGCCGGGCGAGAGGAACTCGATGATGCCTGCGGCGAAGTGGAACGCGTCGATGTCGCGGCGGAAGGCGCTTGCGATGCCGGGGCGCAGCACCTTGACCGCGACCTCGCGTCCCGTTTCGCGGATGCGGGCGCGGTGGACCTGGGCGATGGAGGCCGCGGCCACGGGTTCGGAAAATTCGGAAAACAGCTGGTCCACCGGCTGGCGCAGGTCGGCCTGGATGATCTCCTTCGCCTGATGAGTGGGAAAGGGCGGCAAACGGTCCTGCAGCATCCGCAGCTGCTGGGCCATCTCGACGCCCACCACATCGGCGCGCGTGGACAGGATCTGGCCGAACTTGATGTAGGCCGGGCCAAGCGCGGTGATCGCCCGCGTGATCGGCGGCAGGTTCGGATCGCCATTGTAGCCCAGCCAGCGGAACGGCCAGCCCAGCACGCGGGCGGCGATGCGCAACCGGGGCGGCGCATCGACCGCGTCCAGGACCGCGCGCATGGCGCCCGTGCGCTCGAACGTGGCGCCCGTGCGGATCAGGCGCAACAGGTTGTGCGGCCCCCTCAAAGCTTCCAGCCCGAATGCAGGGCGGCAATGCCCATCGACAGGTTGCGGTATTGCACCCGGTCGAAACCCGCAGCCCGGATCATGTCGGCGAAGCTGTCCTGGTCGGGGAACTTGCGGATGGACTCGACCAGATACTGATAGCTGTCGCGATCCCCCGTCACCGCCTGGCCCATCGCCGGGATGACGTTGAAGCTGTAGCGGTCATAGGCCCATTGCATCGCAGGCACCGGGATCTGGCTGAATTCCAGCACCATCAGCCGCCCGCCGGGCTTCAGCACGCGATAGGCCTCCGCCAGGGCGTCGGGGATGCGGGTGACGTTGCGGATGCCGAAGCTGATCGTGTAGCGGTCGAAGCTGGCGTCCGCGAAAGGCAGCGCCATCGCATCGCCCGTGACCCAGGCCAGCCGGTCGGATTTCTCGACCGCATCGGCGCGCTTTCGCCCTTCGACCAGCATGGATTCGGTCATGTCGCAGACGGTGACGCGGGCGCCAGGGGCGCGGTCCAGAAAGCGGAAGGCGATGTCGCCCGTGCCGCCCGCCACGTCCAGCAGGTGCTGGCCGTCGCGGGGTGCCAGCCAGTCCATCATCGCGTTCTTCCAGACGCGGTGGACGCCCGCGCTCATCAGGTCGTTCATCAGGTCATAGCGGCTGGCGACGGATGAAAAGACCCCGTGGACCATGCCGGCCTTGGCATCCTCGTCCACGGTCCGGAAACCGAAATGGGTCTGGGTCTTGTCGCTCATGCCGCTTGCCGATCCGCTGTTTCATCGCCAGATAAGCCTGAAGTCCCCGACACACAATGCATGGGCAGGCCCCGTTTGCCAGAACTCCCCGAAGTCGAAACCGTCCGCCGCGGCCTGTTGCCGCACCTGGAAGGCCAACGCATCGCGCGGGCCGAGGTTCGCCGCCCCGACCTGCGCTGGCCCCTGCCGGTCGATCTGGTGCAGGTGCTGACCGGGGCCAGGGTCACGGCGCTGCGGCGGCGGTCGAAATACCTGCTGGCGGATCTGGACCGGGGCGGCACGCTGCTGATGCATCTGGGCATGTCGGGGCGGATGCTGGTCCAGGGGGGCAGCTTGGGCGATTTCCACCGCGACCCGGCGATCCTGCCGCGCCACGATCATGTGGTGCTGGTGACGGAGGCAGGGGCCACGATCACCTTCAACGACGCCCGCCGCTTCGGCATGGTGGATCTGATCCGCGAAGGGGTGTCGCACCCGCTGCTGGATCATCTGGGACCGGAACCCTTCGACAATGCCTTCACGCCCGCCTATCTGGCGGGGGCCTTCGCGGGACGGAAGGTGCCGGTCAAGCAGGCGTTGCTGGACCAGCGCATCGTCGCGGGCCTGGGCAACATCTACGTCTCCGAGGCGCTTCACCGCGCGGGCATCGACCCGCGCCGGGCGGCCGGGCGCATCGGGGCCGGGCGCATCGCGGCGCTGGTGGGCCATGTCCGCGACGTGCTGACGGATGCCATCGCGGCGGGCGGATCCAGTCTGCGCGACCACCGGCAGGCGACCGGGGAACTGGGCTATTTCCAGCACAGCTTCCGCGTTTATGACCGCGAGGGTGCGCCCTGCCCCACCCCCGGCTGCGCGGGCGCCATCCGCCGGATCGTGCAGGGGGGACGGTCGAGCTTCTTCTGCCCGGTGTGCCAAAGGTGATGCCGGTCGCCGGGCGGGATCAGGAAACACATGTGTTTCCCCCGCCCGCCACGCGACGATGCCATCAGAGACGGTGCAGCCCCGCGACCACATGAGGCCAGCGCCCGACCCTGGTGGGCGTGAAGCGCCCGCCTGGGGGCGGGGCGGGCGCTGGCCGGGCCTTTGAGGCTCGGCGGTTCCGGTTGAAAGGGCATCGCGTGGCGAAGGCGATGGCCTTCGCCAGACAGGCGGCAGCGTCCACCTTGGCTTTCCGCCCCGCCTTTTGATAGGGTCCGCCCAACGCAGCATCGCAACGGGGACGCCGCCATGGCCTATGACACCATCATCGTCGAGATCGAGGACAGCGTCGCCCTGATCCGCCTGAACCGCCCCGAGGCGCTGAACGCGCTGAACACCGCGCTGATCACCGAACTGGGCCATGCCTTGGCGGATGCCGACCGCAACGACAAGATCCGCTGCGTGGTCCTGACCGGCAGCGAAAAGGCCTTTGCCGCGGGCGCCGACATCAAGGAAATGTCCACCAAGAGCTTTGTCGATGTCTATGACGAAGACCTGTTCGGCGCCAGGATCGACGCGATCACCCGCATCCGCAAGCCGATCATCGCCGCCGTTTCCGGCTATGCCCTGGGGGGCGGCTGCGAGCTGGCGATGATCTGCGATTTCATCATCGCCGCCGACACCGCCAAGTTCGGCCAGCCGGAAATCAACCTGGGCGTCATCGCGGGCATCGGCGGCACGCAGCGGCTGACGCGCTTCGTGGGCAAGTCCAAGGCCATGGACATGCACCTGACCGGCCGCTTCATGGATGCGGCCGAGGCGGAACGCTCGGGCCTCGTCAGCCGCGTGGTGCCCGCCGCCAAGCTGATCCCCGAGGCCATGGCGGCGGCCCGCAAGATCGCCGAAAAGTCGCAAGTGTCCGTCAAGGCCGCGAAGGAGGCCGTCAACCGCGCCTACGAGACCACCATGACCGAAGGCATCCTGTTCGAGCGGCGCAATTTCCAGGCGCTGTTTTCGACCGAGGACCAGAAGGAAGGCATGGCCGCCTTCCTGGAAAAGCGCGAACCGCAATTCCGCGACCGCTGATTCCCCCTTTCCCTTGCGGGGCATTTCCCCTATACGCCCCGGCTTACATGCGCGTGGGCCCGCTTAGGCAAGAATCATGGCCGCTTTCCTCGGAAAGCGGATGCCTTGGGTCTTTTGCGCGATCGAAACGCAGAAAAGACCGATAGGATAAAGACCCATGGCCAACACGCCCCAGTCCAAGAAACGCGCCCGCCAGATCGAGCGCCGCACCGACATCAACAAGGCCCGCCGCTCGCGCATCCGCACCTTCATCCGCAAGGTAGAAGAAGCCATCGCCTCGGGCAATGCCGACGCGGCCAAGGCGGCGCTGCAGGCGGCGCAGCCCGAACTGATGCGCGGCGTGACCAAGGGCGTGGTCCACAAGAATACTGCGTCGCGGAAAATCTCGCGCCTGGCGGCCCGCGTGAACGCGCTGTCGGCGGTCTGATCCGCGCGCGGGCCTTGGCCCGGATTGCCTTGAAATCGCGGCCCCGGGGGGCCTTCGAACGGGATCGGGCGTGGATGCAAATCCGCGCCCGATTTTGCGTTTCTGCATCTGCGAATGTTGCAAAAATGCCTACATATCAACGCCTTCCGGATTCTTTCCTTTTGAGTCAAGGGCCTCGCAGATTCGCTTTGGCAAAGGACCTGTCAAGCGCATAGTTCGGTTGCGGCGAGCCGGGGGCCGTGGCTAACCTGATGGGGCGATTCACGTCGCAGTGTTGGGGGACGGGCCGGTCGGCGGCGGATCCATCGGATCCACGGGCGGCAGGTCGGGTCGGCGAAGCAACAGGCGCTTCATGCCGCCCTCGGGTTTCTTGCAGACGGCTGCCACCGGATGCGCCGAAGCCCGTGTCTTGGATCTGGAATCGGGCGAAAGCCCCGTCATGCGACCCTGTCCGGGCCGCAGGGTGGGGTGTTGGCGCGGTTTTGCCATTCCCGACGCGCGTCGCGAATCCTGTTTCGCCGGATGTCCGGCGAAGGCTGGGGACAGGATAGATAGGGCAAAACGATGGATGACATCTGGGGTCAGGCATGTGCCGCGCTGGAAACAAGCGTGGGACCGAACAACTTCAACCATTGGATCAAGCCCTTGCGCCTGACCGGACTCGACTCCGGGATCGCGCATTTCGCCAGTCCGACGCGCTTCATCTCGGACTGGGTGAACCGGCATTTCGCCAAGGACATCATGGGAGAGCTGAGCCGCCACGGCCAGCCCGTCGAACGGCTGCGCTTCGACGTGGTCCCGCAGGCCGCCCCCGGCCGTGCCCGCCCCGCCGCTGCCGCCGCGCCCGCAAGGCCCGCGCGCCCGGTGGCATCCGTTGCCGCGCCCGCCACCGCCCGCGTGGCGCGTGCCGACCTGGGCGCGCCGCTGGATCCGCGCTATACCTTCGGCAATTTCGTGGTGGGCAAGCCCAACGAACTGGCCCATGCCGCCGCCCGCCGCGTGGCCGAGGGCGGGCCGGTGGGCTTCAACCCGCTGTTCCTCTATGGCGGCGTGGGCCTGGGCAAGACGCACCTGATGCACGCCATCGCGCATGACTATCAGGCGCGCCATCCCCTGGCCCAGGTCCTGTACCTGTCGGCCGAGCAGTTCATGTACCGTTTCGTCCAGGCCTTGCGCGAAAGCACCATCATGGATTTCAAGGGCATGTTCCGCAACGTGAACATGCTGATGGTCGATGACGTGCAGTTCATCGCCGGCAAGGACAGCACCCAGGAAGAATTCTTCCACACCTTCAACGCCCTGGTCGATCAGGGCAAGCAGATCGTCATTTCCGCCGACCGCGCGCCCGCCGAGATCAAGGGGCTTGAGGAACGCATCAAGTCGCGCCTGTCCTGCGGGCTGATCGTGGACCTGCATCCCACGACCTACGAGCTGCGCCTCGGCATCCTGCAATCCAAGACTGAGGTGTTCCGCGCCCAGCAGCTGGACCTGCAGATCGGCACCGGCGTGCTGGAGTTCCTGGCCCATCGCATCACCACCAACGTCCGCGTTCTGGAAGGCGCGTTGCAGCGGCTGTTCGCCCATGCGAGCTTGCTTCGCCGCGAGATCACGCTGGAGGTGGCCCAGGAATGCCTGGCCGACATCCTGCGCACCAACGACCGCAAGATCTCCATCGACGACATCCAGCGCAAGGTGGCGGAACACTACAACATCCGCCTGGCCGACATGGTGGGACCCAAGCGCGCCCGCAACGTCGCCCGGCCCCGCCAGATCGCCATGTACCTGTCCAAGCAGCTGACCAGCCGCAGCCTGCCGGAAATCGGCCGCCGCTTCGGCGGGCGCGACCACACCACGATCATGCACGGCATCCGCAAGATCGAGGAACTGGTCATCGAGGATCACGCCCTGGCCGAGGATGTGAACATGCTGCGCCGCCTGCTGGAAGCCTGACGCACGAAACCCTTGTGAGCATCCGCGCGGGCCGTTACAAATCAGGTCCGTTTACGGGCCGGGATGGCCGCAGGCACAGGGAAAAGCGATGAAATTCTCGATCGAGCGCGCCGTTCTGGTGAAGGCCGTCTCTCAGGCCCAGTCGGTTGTGGAACGCCGCAACACCATCCCGATCCTGGCCAACGTCCTGATCGAGGCAACGGGGGACGGCGTCAGCTTCCGCGCCACCGACCTGGATACCGAGGTCGTGGACCGCGCCGCGGCCCAGGTCGAACGCCCCGGCGCCACCACCGTCAGCGCCGTCATGCTGAACGAGATCGCGAGGAAACTGCCCGACGGCGCCCTGGTGCAGATCAGTTCCGACGACGCGGCGGGGCGGCTGGCCGTGCAGGCGGGGCGGTCGTCCTTCAGCCTGGCCACGCTGCCGCGCGAGGATTTCCCGGTCATGGCCTCCAGCGAATACAGCGCCAACTTCAAGGCCAAGGCCGACATGCTGCGCCGCCTGTTCGACAAGGCCAAGTTCGCGATTTCCACCGAGGAGACGCGCTATTACCTGAATGGCGTCTACATGCACGTGGCCCAGGCCGACGGGATGCCCATGCTGCGCTGCGTGGCGACCGACGGGCACCGCCTGGCGCGCATCGACGCGCCGCTGCCGGTGGGTGCGGACGACATGCCCGGCGTGATCGTGCCGCGCAAGACGGTCGCGGAACTGCGCAAGCTTCTGGACGACGACGACACCGACATCGCGGTATCCGTCAGCGAAACCAAGGTGCGTTTCGCCACGCCCACGCTGACGCTGACCTCGAAGGTGATCGACGGGACGTTCCCGGACTATTCGCGGGTGATCCCGCTGGGCAACGCCCGCAAGCTCGAGGTTGACGCCGCCGATTTCGCCCGCGCCGTGGACCGCGTGGCCACCGTCAGCAGCGAACGCTCGCGCGCGGTCAAGCTGTCCTTGGACCAGGACCGGCTGGTCCTGTCGGTCAACGCCCCCGACGCGGGCGCGGCCGAGGAGGAGCTGATCGTGGCCTATGCCGACGACCCGCTGGAAATCGGCTTCAACGCCAAGTACCTGCAGGAAATCGCGTCCCAGGTGGACCGCGACAACGCCGTGTTCATGTTCAACGGCTCGGGCGACGCGGCGCTGATCCGGGAAGGATCCGACCAGACGGCGGTTTATGTCGTCATGCCGATGCGGGTGTGACGCTTAGCCGTCTTTCGCTGGCGCAGTTCCGGTCCTGGTCCCGGCTGGATCTGGACCTGGACGGGCGGCCGCTGGCGATCTTCGGTCCCAATGGATCGGGCAAGACCAATATCCTGGAAGCCCTGTCGATGCTGGCGCCGGGGCGCGGGCTGCGGGCGGCCCCTGCACCCGAGCAGGCCCGGCAGGGGCTGGAGGCCGGCTGGCGCATCCGGGCCGCCCTTGACGGCCACACGGTCGAAACCGCCGCCCTGCCCGGCCAGCCCCGCACGGTCCTGATAGACGACAAGCCGGTGGCGCAGACCGCGCTTGGTCGCCTTTTGCGCATCCTCTGGCTGGTGCCCGCCATGGACCGGCTGTGGTCCGACCCGCCCGAGGCGCGCCGCCGCTTCCTGGACCGCGTGACGCTGAGCCTTTATCCCGATCACGCCGACCTGGCGCTGACCTATGAGAAGGCGATGCGGGAAAGGAACCGCCTGCTCAAGGACGGCATCCACGACCCCGGCTGGTATCGCGCGCTGGAGGCGCAGATGGGGGATGCGGGCGCGGCCCTGACCCGCAACCGCCGGGACGCGCTGACGGCCATCATGGCCGCGCAGGACGGCGGCGACTTTCCCGCAGCCACCCTGGCGCTGCTGCCCGGAGAAGGCCAGGCCGACGATCCCGATCCGGACAGCATCAGTGCGCGCCTGGCCACGATGCGCCCGCGCGACCTGGCCGCCGGACGCACCCTGACCGGCCCGCACCGCGCCGACCTGGGCGCGCATTGGGGACCGCAGGACATGCCCGCCGCGCTGTCCTCGACCGGCGAGCAAAAGGCGCTGTTGCTGTCGTTGATCCTGGCCAATGCCCGCGCGCTGTCCGGCCAGCCGGTCGTCCTGCTGCTGGACGAGGTCGCGGCCCATCTGGACGCCGATCGCCGCGCGGCGCTTTACGACCGCATCTGCGGCCTGCCCGCGCAAAGCCTGCTGACCGGCACGGGACCGGAACTGTTCGACAGCCTCGGCCCCCGCGCGCGGCGCCTGTCGGTGACGAAAACGGACGGGCTGTCGCAGGCTGCCGAAACCACCGGCTGAACCCTGCCAAAAACGCAGAAAAATCCCGTCTTTCCCGTGACTTTGGCTGCCGGAACGCTTATATCGGGACCACAGGAACAGGACAGCATCACCCATGACCGCAGCAGCCCCGCAGACCGCCGAATACGGTGCCGATTCCATCAAGGTTCTCAAGGGATTGGAAGCCGTCAGGAAGCGGCCCGGCATGTATATCGGCGACACCGACGACGGGTCCGGCCTGCACCACATGGTTTACGAGGTCGTGGACAACGGCATCGACGAGGCGCTGGCCGGTCACGCCGACTATGTGAAGGTGAAAATCCACGCCGACAACAGCGTCAGCGTCCGCGACAATGGCCGCGGCATCCCCACCGATATTCACACGGGCGAAGGCGTGTCCGCGGCCGAGGTCATCATGACCCAGCTGCACGCGGGCGGGAAATTCGACCAGAACAGCTACAAGGTGTCGGGCGGCCTGCACGGCGTGGGCGTGTCGGTGGTGAACGCCCTGTCCGACTGGCTCGACCTGCGCGTCTGGCGGAACGGCAAGGAACATTACGCCCGGTTCGAGGGGGGCGACACGGTGGAACACCTGCGCGTCGTGGACGATGCGGAACCCGGCGAAACGGGAACCGAGGTGCGCTTTCTCGCCTCGGCCAAGACCAACCACCCGGACGGGACGTTCTCGAACCTCGATTACGTCTACAAGACGCTGGAAAACCGCCTGCGCGAACTGGCCTTCCTGAACAGCGGCGTCCGCATCATCCTCGAGGACGAGCGTCATGCTGAGGTGCAGCGGACCGAACTGTTCTACGAAGGCGGCGTGCGGGAATTCGTGAAATACCTCGACCGCTCCAAGGCCTCGGTGATGCCCGAGCCGATCTTCATGACCGGCGAGCGCAACGGCATCGGGGTCGAGGTCGCGATGTGGTGGAACGACAGCTACCACGAAACCGTGCTGCCCTTCACCAACAACATCCCGCAGCGCGATGGCGGCACGCATCTGGCGGGCTTTCGCGGCGCGCTGACCCGCGTGATCGGCAAATACGCCCAGGACAGCGGCATCGCGAAAAAGGAAAAGGTCGATTTCACCGGCGACGACGCGCGCGAAGGGCTGACCTGCGTGCTGTCCGTGAAGGTGCCCGATCCGAAATTCTCCAGCCAGACCAAGGACAAGCTTGTCTCCTCGGAAGTCCGTCCGGCGGTGGAAAACCTGGTGGGCGAAAAGCTGGCCGAATGGTTCGAGGAAAACCCCACCGAGGCCCGCGCCATCACCGGCAAGATCATCGAGGCCGCCCTGGCCCGCGAAGCCGCGCGCAAGGCCCGCGAGTTGACGCGCCGCAAGACGGCGATGGATGTGGCCTCGCTGCCCGGCAAGCTGGCCGATTGTCAGGAAAAGGATCCGGCCCTGTCGGAGCTGTTCATCGTCGAGGGTGACAGCGCGGGCGGGTCCGCCAAGCAGGGCCGGTCGCGCCAGAACCAGGCGGTGCTGCCCCTGCGCGGCAAGATCCTGAACGTGGAACGGGCGCGCTTCGACCGGATGCTGTCGTCCGAGATGATCGGCACGCTGATCACCGCGCTTGGCACCGGGATCGGGCGGGACGAGTTCAACCTGAACAAGCTGCGCTACCACAAGATCGTCATCATGACGGACGCCGACGTGGACGGCGCGCATATCCGCACGCTTCTGCTGACCTTCTTCTTCCGGCAGATGCCGGACCTGATCGACGCGGGGCACCTCTATATCGCGCAACCGCCGTTGTACAAGGTCAGCCGCGGCCGGTCCGAGGTTTACCTGAAGGACGAACCCGCGCTCGAGGATTACCTGATCCAGCAGGGCGTCGAGGGCGCCGCGCTGAAGCTGGCCTCCGGCGAGGAGATCGTGGGCGCGGATCTGGCCCGCGTCGTGGGCGAGGCACGCATCGCCCGCCGCCTGCTGCGCGCCTATCCGACGCATTATCCGCCCCATATCACCGAACAGGCGGCCATCGCGGGCGCCCTGATGCCGGGCCGGATCGACGAGGATGCCCAGGGGGCCGCCGATGCCGTCGCCGCCCGCCTCGACATGATCGCCGAGGAATACGAACGTGGCTGGACCGGCCGTCCGACCCAGGACGGGGGCATCCGCCTGACCCGCACCCTGCGCGGGGTCGAGGAATCGCGGACCCTGGACGGCCAGATGCTGCGCAGCGCCGAAAGCCGCCGCCTGGGCGAGATGACGCAGGCCTTGCAGGATGTCTATGCGCAGGGCGCGCGGCTGGTGCGCAAGGACCGCGACCAGCCGATCTTCGGGCCGCTGGGCCTGTTGCAGGCGATCTTCCTGGAAGGCGAAAAGGGCCTGTCGCTGCAACGCTACAAGGGCCTGGGCGAGATGAACCCCGAACAGTTGTGGGAAACCACGCTGGATCCCGGCGCGCGCACCCTGTTGCAGGTCCGCGTCGAGGACGTGGCCGAGGCCGAGGATCTGTTCACCAAGCTGATGGGCGACGTGGTCGAACCCCGCCGCGAATTCATCCAGCAGAACGCGCTGAGCGTCGAGAACCTGGATACCTGATGCAACATGTGGCAAATCTGCCGCGGCAAGCCCGTCGAGGGCCGATCTGCAATTGCCGGAATGGCGCGTTGCCGTTATGCGTTCATCTGTCCTGCGATTCGCGCTGTGATTGAAACTTCCGAAGTGAAGGAGCCTCTGATACCAACCGCCTTAACCATTGACCGCTTTTGCATACTCACGCGTGGCAATTGATCGGATGCGCTCGGG
>NZ_WMBT01000040.1 GCF_009708075.1 Paracoccus lichenicola
AAAAAAAGCAAAAAGGTCACTGCAAGCACGGCACGTCGGATCACAGGGATCAGTACACCATTAGGCGGAATGCAATGGGCTGATCCAGGCCCTTCAGAAAAAGATATTGTGCGAGCTTTTCTTGTATTTTTAGAAGATCGTCGTATTTTATATAACTCAATGCAATTAGAAGTACCCCAGCAAGTTGAACGGTCTGTTCACGAGATACGAGAAGAATGTACGCGTAATCTGCAACGCCTTGGTGTCAATGCTTTCGCAACAATTCCTATTCGTACTATTCGGGAAGAAAGCCGCCGTTATCACGACAACTGCAACGAAGCTTTTCATAATATGGTACATGACTGGGACCCTGACAGACATGACCGGAACCGTTTTGGACCAGGATTTTTTACTGCTCTCGGGTCGTATCGCGCTACGGTTGGATATCAGGTAGCATTGTTAGCAGCTCACTACGACATTGATGTTGAAGGTGACCTAGCGAGTGTTATTCCTGGCGTCTCTCCTGAGCAGACCTAAATTAAGTTTGGAGCTTGCTTAGGCGCGGCGACCGAGTTCAGCCATCATGGCACGCCGCAAAATCGCATTCATACGTGTTTGATAGCCTTGTCCCCCGGCCTTCAGCCAAGCCAATACATCGGCGTCTAGTCTCGCTGTTATCTGTTGCTTGATGGGGCGATAGAACCCGCCCCGAACCGCGCCGGCCCATTGCTCGTCGGTCAGTTCGGGAATGTCGCTGGTGTCGATCTGATCAACGGGCAGCGCGTCTAATTTAGCAAGTTCCTCGCGCCGTTTATTGGTCAGCTGGGGCAGCGTGTCGAGGGTGTATTCAACCATTGGCATATCGCTTCCTTTCCTGCGGGGTGGCACGGCGGGCAGAGATGATGCGGATTACCTCGACAGGTTCGGGACCATCCTCGGTGACAGTATGAGCCACCAGTAGAACGGCGGCACCGCCGACCTGGCCGATGGTCTGCCAGCGATACTCGCCGCCTTCAACCCGGTCCTGCACCGTCAGGTGCAGCGGATCGAAAAACACATACACGGCGTCCTCGAACCGGACACCGTGCTTGCGCTGGTTCGATTCCGCCTTAGCCGGATCCCAGACAAACCGCATTCTCATAAAGTAGATGTAATTACAAAAATGTAATTGTTCAACCTGGTGCTTCTTCCCCGCCCTTCATCGCCTCCACGATCTGATCGACATGTGTCCGCTGCTGCCGGGCGCGGCGGACCATCAGGCTGCGGGCCTGGTCATTGTGACGGGCGATCTCGTGCAGCTGCTGGGCCAACTGGTCCAGGTGCAGGCGCGAGATCTTCTGGCCACGCAGAACGGCCGTGTTCATGGCCCTCACGGCCTGGTTCACGTTCTGCCCGATCGCGGACACCTCCTTGGTCAGCGCCGCGATCTCGCCAGCCTCGGGGGGCTCGATGTGATACACGCCCGCCGCATAGAGCAGCACCCGCCGCGCCATGTCGGCCCGGCTCAGGTCCAGCTCCTTCGCCAGGGTGTCAAGACGCTCCATGTCCTCGGCGCTGACCCGCACCGTCAACACCTTGCTGCGGGACTGCGGCAGGCGCTCCTCCCAGCGGTTCTTGAGGTTGTAGATCGTCCGGCGGCTGACCCCGTATTTCTTTGCCAGATTCGTGACCGGGATCTTCGCGTCCAGCTCGCCCCGCAGCGCCTGCTTTTGGTCGTTGGTCAGGCGGCTGAACTTGCGCTTTGGCATGTGTGAAGTATCCGAAATTGAGATTGTGAAGTATTCAAGTTACATTTCCTGCCATTTACACAACCCCTAAAACTACCCTTCACAAAAAGGGGACATTTAAGGCTGATCTCGAGTCTGATTCAGTGGTCCGTGAGACCGCGAGACAGAGCCAGATGACAGGATCGTCGCTTTGCAGTTCACAGGCAGTAACAGGTCAAGGATACCCTCTCTGAGCCACGGAGAGACCCCCTAGAGGCCCGTTCCGGGTTCTTGGGTAGAGCTTTCTGCTCTTTCTGCGCTTCGGCCTCCAGAGGGCCTTCTAGAGCTTCTGAGCGCCTTTCTGATTTTCTCAGCAGATCTTTCAACCATCAGGCCGGACGTAGTGGGATTGAGAAACTGACCCTCGCCACCTGTGCCACCCCGAGGCGCTGCGCCGATCCAAAGGGCTGGCAAGCCTCGGGGCGGGCGGTGCCACGCCGCTAGTTTCGATGCAGTGTCGGGTGTCGCGTGTCGCGTGTCGCTTCGCTCCCCACGACACCCGACACTGACACTAGAAGGCTAAAAATGGAGGCGCCGGAGGGTAAAAGTGGAGGTGCCGGAGGGTTTGAATGGAGGTGCCGGAGGGTTTGAATGGAGGTGCCGGAGGGTTTGAATGGAGGTGCCGGAGGGTAAAAATGAGACGTTGAACTGGAGATGACTCAAATATAATCTCCATTTATGAGGGAAATTACTGTGCCAAGCAGCGCTGTTGCGCTTCGATCTGACAAACCGCTAACCCCAGCCATGGTCTCCGCAGTTTGGGAGCTGGCCTCGGCTCTCGACGCTGCCCGGATCCCCGCCGAGGTGGACAACAGCGTCTGGCTGGAAGTGCCCTCTCGACTGTTGCGCGGCGAAGACGGGCGCAACGATAACATCTGGCTGCGCGAGTGCCTGACGCGCCTGACCGGGGTGCAGCTCAGCGGGGAGTGGCGCGGCGACCCTTGGGGCGCGGTTCTGTTGGCCGAATGGAAGATCACCCAGGGCGGTTCAATGGTGCGGGCGCTGATTCCCCCCGCAGGCGTACACGCCCTGCGCAGCCCGCAGAATTTTGCCAAGATCGAGGCCCGCGCCGCCCACAGCCTGACCGGCCACGGCCGCCAGCTCTATGTGCTGCTGGCCGACAAGAAGCGCCTGGGGCGGCCGTTCTGGACCTTCACCGTGGATGAACTGCGCTCGCTGATGGGAGTGGCCGACAAAAAGTCCTACGAAGTTTGGGGACAATTTCGGCGTTGGGTTCTCGACCCAGCCTTGGTGGCGGTGAACGATTACGGCACGGTCGAGGTCAGCATGTCCCTAGAAAAACGGGGGCGGTCGGTCCATGCCGTCACCTTCCGGTGGCAGTGGAAGGATCCCCATGACGCCGCTGAAACGGTGGCCGAGAACGAACGCCATCGGAACGCCCGCCGCCGCCAGCAGGACATGGACGATGCCCCGCCCCTCATCGCCGACGAACCCCAGGCGGAACCGGCCTTGGCCTGGTGGTATGGCCTACCCCCAGCCGAACGCAAGGAATGGGCGGATCGTGTCGGCCGCACCTTCACGGCCGGAGGTTACACCGTGACTCGGCGTGACGCGGATCTTGCCCGTGCCGCCTTTTCCGTTCATGAAGAATCGGTTCCATCGAGAACTCCTAAATGACGCAGTACGCAACTATGACGGAACTGTCCCTTTCACAGGCTGCGAAGCTGACAGGCAAAAGCAAGTCTACCATCAATAGAGCCATTAAAACCGGGAAGATTAGCGCGAATCGACATGAGGATGGCAGCTATTCAATTGACCCAGCAGAACTCTCACGAGTGTTCGGCTTGGAACCCCAGGAAGGTTCCAAAAGAAGCGATGCAGAACCGGGTGGAACCCGCCTCCTCGAACGCATTGAAGCTCTGGAGGTCATGCTAAACCGTGAGCGCGAGATTGCGGCAGACCTGAAAGAAGACCGGGATCGTTGGCGGCAGCAGGCCACAGCATTGTTGCCCGATCAGCGCCTACCCCGCCCTTCTTCTAAATGGTGGCCTTGGCAAAGAAAGAACTCGTAAGCTTCACTAGACTTTTCCAGTAAAATTAGGTTGGTGTCTTATGGAAACAAAATCTATTCACACTTTAAACGCCAGAAATAATATAATGCTTGAAGTCATGCAGGACTACTTCAAGCTTTCCCCGGAACATATGTTCCAGGAGATTCAAAGATTAAGACAGAGCGTTGAAGATGTGCTGTCCATTAAGGGCATAAGTTATGATGCACTTAAGAGCGCACTTGTTCCCGATCGTCAGCGTAGAGAGATTGCTTTTGTTTTCGACACCTTAGAAATTGAATCGGATTGGTATGGAAACGATGTTTTTAAGCATCTAATTCCATTACTTGAAAAAGAAAGTAGTCACAGCATTCTTGTTGGTGACTACCTGGACCGGCCTGGACAAATAGAAGAAGTTTTTGAAGCTTTTGAAGAATCAGTCCTTTTGAACAGGAATGTTGAATTTCAACACCCTACTCAGTTTTACATTGTTTATATAAACAATCTCAGCGATGCGATGGTTGAGAAAATTGATGAAGGGCTAAGCGAATACAAGGGCTATGTTGGCTTAGCTGATATGACTTATTCTTCTCGCTTCAAAGTTTACCTATCAACAATGCTGGTAAATTTATGTGTAAAGCATAAAAAAATTATCTTACAGGGCCACGAACCAGATCGAGACAATAGCGAGAATGTCAACATGATTGGCTACCCTTTTGAAGAAAATGGGTTTAAATGTTGTAGCTTATCAGATGATCTTATGGGAGTTCTGCTCTCATATAAAATAGAAAGGCCTGTTTTTTCTGGCTTTGAGTCTGATACGCATTTCTCTTTAAATTCATTAACGGTTAATCCGTTACCTATCGATAATTTTGAAATCAAGATTGATGATGCGAAGCTTGATTACCTTAAAAGGGAAAAGGCAGGTTCAATGTCTCGGGCTGGTCTCGCGTCTGTTGAAAACAGTGAACTTGCTGCAATCATTCGCGCCAAAGTCAACAGTAGCTACATCTACAATCTGTCATACAACAAAGATTATAATGTAATAAAATTCAATATTATATTAGAAATTGGCGCTGACCAAGATAGTGGTTCAACTCGCCTTCTTGCTTCTCTCGCATACCAGCCTTCTGAGAAGGTATTACGGCTAATCACACTGTATTAGAGATAAAATGAACTGGTTCAAAAAAAGCAAAAAGGTCACTGCAAGCACGGCACGTCGGATCACAGGGATCAGTACACCATTAGGCGGAATGCAATGGGC
>NZ_WMBT01000041.1 GCF_009708075.1 Paracoccus lichenicola
ATTGACGGCGCGTGAACACCGCCATGATATGCCGCCCCTCAGGGCATCACCAACTTTCGCTCATTACTCCTGTCGAGCTTGTGCGCCACGCTATTGAGTGCAAGGGAGCTTGATAAGGCAAAACCATACGAGGAGACAAAAATGAAAAACAGATCTCTCATCATCTTGGCAGTTGTCCTGATCAATGCCGGTTGCGGAAACATGGCACCAAGGACAGAAACGACAGAAGCCGGTTCCGAAAGTCTTCCTCCAGACCTGTTCGCGCTAGCTGCGCCGGGGCAGGACGTTGCATCGGCCCGTCTTCTTTCAGAGGATAATTGCTATTGGTACGAGCATCGGGGGCAGGTGGAAACAACACTTCTTCCGCTTACCACGCCTGAGGGCCGTCCAATTTGCATGCAGTCGAAAGCCTGAAGCCGCTCGGGCATATGGTTAGGCCTGCAACTCCAAAAAAGGCATTGGCCTAGCTACGCGTAGTCACACTATCCGCGGCCGAATATAGAAACGCGGTGGAGCCGAGTTCTACCTTCGGAAAGAGATCGTTGATATGCGTCATGACCATTCGCACGCAGCCAGAACTGGCGCTAGTGCCGATGCTTTTGGGAAACGGGGTTCCATGGATGCGCAAGTAAGTATCCTTGTCGCCAACATAGAGATAGAGAGCCCGTGAGCCAAGGGCGTTTTCGGGACCGGGCTCCATTCCACCTTCAAACTGCGCATAGATCTCCGGCTCACGCTCAATCATGTTCTGAGTTGGTGTCCAGTGAGGCCATTCGACCTTTTGCTTGATCGTATAAACCCCTGGCTCGTATAGGTCCCCTCGTCCGATGGCTACGCCATAACGCATTGCGGTTCCGCCAGCCTCGATGTGGTAAAGATACTTCGCCACAGCATCCACATGAATGTCACCCGGCACCAGGCCGTCGTTGGCCCTTACCCTTTGGGGTAGGAAGCGCGGGTGCAATCCCCACGGGTTCGAGCTGGCGGGATTATAACCGGCAGGGGTGACCTGTGCATCCCAAGCAGCCTTCTGTGCTTCAGTCGGCCATGATGCCGCAAACAGAGGACCAGAAATAGTTGCCGAAAACAGCGCCGTGGTTGTGTGGATGAAGTGTCGTCTGGTCAGCATCTGTTACGCTCCTATTATCCTTCGATACCCTCACGACCATGCCTCCGATGCAACCTGCTCAGCCCGGCATTTCGAGTTGTTGAGATCAAATATGCTTGTGCCATCGCACCCCTGTAACCCTAGGGTCGGTGCCTTCCTTTCCTCTTGACCTATGGTAAGCATCAGCCTTCTCTGGCGCCCGCATATGTTATTCTCACGCAATCCGCCGAACGGGTGCGACAATCTGCCCTCGTCGCCTCTGGCCTGGCCGTCACCATGATCTCGGTGCATCTGCTGCGCTGCTTCAAGCGCAAGGGCTCTCGCTTGCCGACGCGGCAGCAGTCGGGGTGCTGTTCGGTCCCTGCTTTTTGCCTGTGGCAGCGTTTCAGCCGGGCTCATGCTACTGGCACTGGATATGAGCTGCCTGCACTGGCCGTGATCTTCTACGGCGCAGGCAACGGCATCTTTTCGATCGCGCGCGGCGCTTGCTCTTGGCATTGTTTATCCCGGATCGCTATCCAGCCTTGATGGGCTGATTGCCACGCCCGGGGTTTCTGGCGCAGGCCGGCGCGCCAGTCCTTAGTGGCGCGACGATGAGTTTGCTCGGACCGGGCAGGGCCTCGTGATCATCGTGGCACTCGGGCTGATCAACTTCGTCTTGGCGGTCATCCTGTCGAGAGCTTGCCTCTCCCGTTTGGGACACGCGCCTGGCTGAACATGGATCGAAGGTCAGCTTCCAGGAGAACCTGTTTCTAAGGCCTGCCGCAATCGTTCTCGGGACATCTCACAGGAACCGCCGCGCCGCAGCTTTGTAGCGGAGATATGCGGTGCCATACCGCTCTTCGAGCCAACTTTCCTCGGCAAAGGGAAAAGCTGTGAAGACCGCGATGCCCAAGGTGATCACAGGGATGGCGACGATGGATGCGCTGAGCAGGGTCCATCCAATCAGGATCGCGATATCGGCGACATATTGAGGATTCCGGGAGAAACGATATAGGCCGCTCGTCTTGAGCCGACCTTGGGCGCCCATTGTCTGGTTCGCTCCTAAGCCGATCACCGCGACCCAGACGCCTGCGTTTCCGGCAAGGATCAGGATCGGCCCAAGACCGTAGCGAAGCCAGATAGGCAGTTGGACGCTGCCCCAGCTCAACATCCCGAGTGCGATGACCGCCGCAAAAAAGACGAACGTACCGCCCCAGCCCACGGCCAACTTTACTGGCCCGAAGGTCTGAGGTGGCCAGATGCGGCGGTCGGTGTTCGCAATGGACCAAAGGACGACCGCCAGCGCTGACCCGGCAATCGCCATTCCGATGACCATCAGCGTGATGACCAGAGGACCCATCTCAGCCTCCTGATGATGTCCTCATGCCGGGTGGGCACCATCGTGAGCATGCTTGCTCGCTTCTGCCGTCGAGCCATGTCCGTAGAGATCGGCGTCCGCGTGAGCGCGGTCCTCGTGCTCAAATTCCAAGCTGGAATGGCCAATGTCGAAGCGATTCTTCAGCATGGCCTTGATCGCCGCTTTCACGGCTTCCATGTCGCACCATCCCGCCTCAGTCAGGACGACGTGGCAGTCTAGCGCCGTCTCGTGCTCCTGCATCTGCCACAGATGCACGTGATGGACATCCGCCACACCGTCGACCTCCCGCATCGCGTCGATGACGTTCTGGCAGTCGAGGTCTGGCGGGCTGCCCAGCATCATCGTGCGGATCGGACCGCCGATTTCGGTCAGGGCGAGGTAGAGGATATAGAGCGCGATCAGGATTGTGATCGCAGGATCAACCCAACGGATGTCATAAAGGATGATCAGCGCGCCGCCGACAATGACGGCGACCGAGGCGAGAGCGTCACTGAGATTATGCAGGAACAATGCGCGGATGTTTACGCTGCCCTTCTGCATCGAATAGGTCAGCAACGCGGTCAAGGTATCCACGGCCAGCGCCAACCCACCCAGGATCACCACCCACCAACCTTGGACCTCAGGCGGGTCGATCATCCGCATGCCACCTTCGTAGATCAGGTAGAGGCCGACGAGGATGAGAGTTGTGTAGTTGATCAGGGCGGCCACGATCTCGATCCGACCGTAACCAAAAGTCATGCGGGCGTCGGCCGGACGCCGGGCGATCTTGCGCGCGGCGAAGGCGATCGCCAGCGATGCCATATCAGAAAAGTTGTGCAGGGCGTCTGCGATCAGCGCGAGGCTGCCCGCAAGGATGCCTCCGGCTATCTGTGCGACCGTTAGAATGCTGTTCGCCCAGATGGCGAGCGCGACCCGCTTGTCGCCGGAGGCGGGATCGAGATGGTCGTGGGGCATGTTGGTCTCCTTGGAGGACTTGGAACCGGTCGTTCAGGCAAGAGCCTCTTCGAGCAACAGGAGCAGCAGGAAGCCTGCAAAGAACATCGCCGTGACCCAAGGGCGGTCCGGTGTCTCATGCGCCTCGACCAGCAACTCCTCGGTCACGAGGTAAAGCAGCGCAATCAGCCCGAAAGCCAGAAAGCCTGTGACGATCACATCCGGCATTGTCGCAATCGGCGTGGCGAGGACAGCGCCGACGGGAAGCAGGAGCATGAGCGCCCCTGTGACGGCAACGATCCGGAAGCGCCCCCAGTTCGCGTCGGTTAGCTCGGTCACGAGAGCCAGACCCAGGAACACGACCTCGAGCGTCAGTGCGACGGTCAGGAGCAGACCGGCCTGGGCGCCCGCGACGAAGGCGATCCCGAGCACAAGTCCATCCACCAGAACGTCTATGCCGATCATCGTTATCAGTCCGGCTGGACCCTTGATGACGGCTTCAAGCTGCCGGACAAGAAGCATCACGCCAACGCCGATCGACCCGCCTACGAAAGTTGCCGCGGGAGAATTGCCATGCATCACGTCGGGCAAGAGTTCGCCCGCGGCTGCGGCAAAGACAACGCCGGCCGCAAAATGCTGGATCGCACTGACGAGCACAGGTCCGGGACTTAGGTTGACCGCGACAACTGCCGCGATCATGGCCATCCCGACCGGCACGAGTGTGTAGGTCCAAATATAGGACATGTTACGGATTTCCTTCCAATGCGGGCTTTTTGCTACCTCTCCTCTGGCTTGGCCTTGCTGTTCGATCATTGCAAAAATTTGACTGACTTGTCTTCATGGACAACATGAATCCGTTATCCTGACGCGCTAAGGTCGCTTTATAAGAGGGTCGGCCGTTTGTGTCAGCGATTTGCAAGGGTAATTATGTCATGGCCTCCAGTGAAAATATCACAGCCATCCGGGACCGGACATCGTTCAACGGGGCCGGTGTCTTTCTGCTGGCCTTGGCAACCGTCGCCGCAGGCTGGTTCTTCATCGACGGGCTGGATGCCCTGCTGTTGGCATGGCAGACCCCGGAATACAGCCATGGCCCGCTGATCCCGGCCCTGTCGGCGCTGATGTTCCTGCGCGAATTGAAACAATACCCCCCTCAGGACGGCCCGGTGCCGGATCGCTGGCCGGGCGTTGCCGTGATCGCCCTGGCCTTCGGTTTTGGTGCCTTGGGCAAGCTGGCGCAGGTCGATGACATCGTTGCCTATGCCACGATTATCTGGGTGGCAGGGATCATCCTGGTGGGTTCTATTTCGAGATGCGACAAGCCATGATTTGCTGGCTTTTTGCAGTTCGAGGAACCTGGCTT
>NZ_WMBT01000042.1 GCF_009708075.1 Paracoccus lichenicola
CAGGGCAGGGCGACCAGGACCGGCGGGCGAGGGACTGGCTCGGGACGAGACAGGCATCCGCCCGCCGCAACCGGGAGCATCGCCCTGACCAGCTCGGGTGAAGGCCGGCTTGCCGGCCGGAACCGGGGACGCGACCCGAAGGGGGACGCCCGATGGTATATCCAATCTTAGGTTGCCCATATATCCGCAAAGGATATACTCTGATTAAACCGAGGATATACAATGCCCCTCTACATCAAAGATCCTGCGGTGGATACGCTTGTCGATCAGTATCTTGCGGCCACCGGTATGACGAACAAGACGGAGGCTGTTCGCCGCGCCCTGTCCGACCAGTTGAAGGCCCTGGCTGACAAGGAAACCCTTACGGATCGGGTTGCGCGGATACAGCACCGTGCGGCCGAGGCTGGCTTTGTCTCCACCGGCAGCGACATTGCGGCAGACAAGACGTTCATGGACGAACAGTGGGGCGAGGACTGATGTTTCTCGACGCCAGCGTTGTCGCCGCCGTACTTTTGCAGGAAGAGGATGGCCCTGCATTCCTGAAGGCGATGGAAGCCGCGCGGGGCACGCTGCGCTATTCGCCCATCGTGCGCCTGGAGGCGACACTTGCCCTTGTACGCAAGCGGGTTGAGCGGCGCGGCAAAGGCCCTGCAACAGCCGAGGACTTTGCCGCCGCGATGGAGCTTGTCGATGAGCTGCTGAAGGAACTTGAAGCCAAGGAGATGCACATCACGGGCAGCATGGGCGCCGAGGCGATCCGCGCGCTGTCTGTCTATGGCAAGGTTGTCGGGCACCCGGCCCAACTCAACATGGGCGATGCTTTGTCCTATGCCTGTGCCAAAGCCTTCCATGTTCCGTTGCTCTACAAGGGCGATGATTTTTCGAAAACTGATCTGGCGTGATGGGTCGCGCGATCTCTGACAAAGGGCAAAGGACCAAACCAGCATGACGGAAAATGAAATCCTCGTCCTGACCTTTCTCGCAGAGAAGCCAAACGCGATTTTTAGCTTTGATGTGATTTCAAAGAGTGTTTGCCTTACGCGAGATGAAGTTCGATCTGCATGCCACAGCCTACGGAAAGGCGGGTTCGCTGATTACTTCACTGGCTCATCAGTCGGCGGTGGATTTAGGGGTTCGGGATATATGATCCTGTTGCAGGGCCAACAGTGGCTTGAATCAGCGGGGCATGTCGTGGCCGCGCAGCGGCGGCCCGGCGCGGCCTGAGCGCCGCCCCTGTCCTGACGCCGGCCTGCCGGTGACAGGACAGAGGAAACCTGAGCCAGCAGAGGCATAAAAGAAGCCCCGCACGGGGCGGGGCCAAGTGAACCTTCGTCGCTGAAGGAATGAGAATGTCAGTCGGGCAGGCGATAGTTCAGCAGCCAGGACGGGCCAAAGGTATTGCGGACCTGGCGAAGATCCGGCCCTTCGCCGCCCGTCGAGGATAGCCATTCGGCCAGCAGGCGGCTTTTCCAGCGTCTGCCATGCCGGTCTCGATAGGCCCGCAAGGCTTCGATCTGTTCCGCGCTCGGGCCTTGATCACCTATCGGTTGCGTGTTCATGATGGAACTCTCCCTGTTGTTGGGCCGGGGGTGGCAAGGCGGTGCCGCCCCCGGCTTTTCAGGTCAGAAGCAATCCGGCACCCATGCGTCGATCCGGGCCTTTGCCTCCGCTGTGATGCGCCAAGCCTTCTGATACTCGGCATCGCTGAAGAGCCGTTCCATGCAGCGGGCCTTTTCCGCTTTCTTCTGGGCCTTGTGAGCCTTGAAGCCGTTGCCCTCGGGATCGCAGCCGGTCAGGTCCAGATGCAGGCTGTCCAGAGTGTCGGCACTGACACGGTTGAAAAAGTTCTCGGCGGTTGGCGTCCAGACCTTGCGGATGCTGGCCCCGCTGTCGGCCTCGATCAGCGCAAAGAAATCGGCATTGCCTGCGCCATAGGGCAGGGTGCGCGCCATGCCTTCCACCAGTGCGGCATTGCGGGCCTTCTTGCCTGCCGCCGTGAAGTCGCGGAAGGCTTGGGCCAGATCCTCGACCCGCAACTCCGGGCGGCTCCATGCCTCATGTCCTGCCGGGGGATGGACCAGCCGGTCGGACCATTCCAGACCTTCCGTCTTGCTCGGGCAGTTGTTGGGGCGTCCCGGCGACAGGTCAAAAACGCTCGTGCTGACGCCAGACGCCAGAGACAAACCGAAGGCCAGCAGATCGAACACCATTTCCGGCTTGTCCAGCAGGGCGGTCTGGATCGCGGCAAGCCGGATCGCCTTCATGTCCTCGACCAGTGCGCCGGTATAGGGCGACTTTGGCGCGGGCGCGGCATCGCTCCCGGTCGCACCGGCGGCATGGCCGGCGAGAGTCCCGGCCTCGATGGCTGCGGCCCGGTCCTCGGCCCGCACCCACGGGCCGCTCAACTGCACGGTCCCGCTGTGGCTGACATAGACATAGTAGCCCGCCACGGCGCGTTGCGCGTCGGTGAAGTCGCCCTTGATGATCGCGTCCAGAGCCTCAAGTTCGGCCTGCCCGGCCCCGTCCAGTGCATCGGCGTTCGCCAGTTCGGCCAGTTCGTCATACCGCTCGGCCTGTTCCTCCGTCAGAACCCCCTCGACCGGGTAAAGGCGTGCCAGCTTCTCGGTGACGGAATAGGAAACATACTCGTCGGCCATGACTTCAACCCACTTCCAGCCTGCGGCCAGCGTTCCGGCCTCGGCGTTCAGCCGCTCGGTGAACAGGTCCTGCAACAGGTCAGCATCGTGCAGCGCCACGGTGTCGCTGAACAGGTCGCGGCTCACGCTGCCGCCTGCGGCCTCGTAGGCGTCCAGTCTGACAAAGCGGGCGCGGCGGTCGGTGGCGCTGACGGCTGCGGGCTGCAATGCCTGCTTGATGCGGTGTTCTGACACGTCGCGGCCTTTCACCTCGGCCAGAACGGTCAGGGTCAATGCCTCGTCCTGCGACACGGTAAAGGCTTTTGCCATGCCAAGGCTGATTTCGCCCTCTTTCAGCGCGTCCAGAACCGGGGCGGGCAGGGCTGCCAAGGCAAGGCGGCGATAGACATGGGCCTCGGTCTTGCCGAAGCTGCGGGCAATAGCCGACACGTCCGCGCCTGCTTCCTTCATCCGGCCATAGGCGCGGATTTCCTCAACGGGCGCGAGGTCTTGGCGCGCCGCGTTCTCGGCATTGGCCCATGCGCGGGCGGTGGCCTCGTCGGGGGCGATGCGAACCGGGATGGAGGCCAGTTCCGGGTGGCGTTCGATGACGGTGACGTCACGCTCGATGGCGCGGGCGATGGCGCGCAGCCTGCGGCCTCCGGCAACGATGCCCACGCGGCCCTCCGCATCGAGGAGGCCGGACAGGTTCTGGATCAGGCCGATCATGGCAAGGCTGTCGGCCAGCAGGTCGATCCCCTCCGGGTCGGCGTCCTGACGCGGGTTCAGATCGGACAGATAGAGTTGGGCCAAGGAAAAAAACTGGATGGAGGCCGGGGCGATGGTTTCGCGTTTCATGGGAATGATCCTTTTGCGACGGATGGTTTGTTGCTATGGGTGCCCTGCCCTCATGGCCGTGGGGGCAGGGCGGGCTTTTTCAAAGTGCGCCGTGCTGGATCAGGAAGCGGCGGCCGATACCGAAGGTGTCGCCCTTCCTGACAAGCGCCCACGCTTCTGCGAGACGGCGCTGCAAGGTTTCACTGCTCATGAGTTCACCCCCTTTCAGGCTGACTGTGCGGGACGGTTCGGCCTGCTGACGGAGCCACAGCAGGCCGATTGCGGGTCAGTGTTCGGACGGCAGGTAGAGCGTCAGAACACGGCGCGTCTGCTCGGGGTCGGAGGGGGTTTCAGCGCCGAAGTGATAGGCGGTGTCGTAAAGGTCGATCTTCCAGAAGATCGCGGTGCCATGCGCCTCGACGCGGCCAAAGGAATGATCCTCGTAAGGGTCGTTGTCCTCGGTCCAGTCCGTGAAGGTGATAACCGCGTTCATCAGCGCGGCTTGGGTCCGCTCGGGAATGGCGAGGAAGCCCGGCGTGGCGACGGTGCGGCCTTTCAGATGCTGGCCGCGCCACAGGGCCGCGAAGCCCAGGGCGCGACGGAAGGCATCGTTCTGTTCTGCGATCATCAGCCGCAGCATGTGGTCACGGGCCTGCTCGGCGGGGTTGCAGATCGGGCAGAGGCCGGGGCCTGCATCCTCGGACTCGTAGTGATCGCGGCAGGAACCGCAGCGATAAACGCCGGTGTTCGTGTCTGCCGGGGCGGCATTGAGATGTGCCATTTGTGGCTCTCCTTAGCGACGGGGCGGCCGGGTCTTCTGCCCGTTCCGCCGATGGGCGAGCCTTCCTGATCTGCTATCTCGAAAGGCCCATGCCTTTCGGAAAGCAGAGCGGGGAGGGCGCAGCCCTGCCCGTGACCCCGGCCGAGACTGTCACGGGGTCGGGAAGGCGGGGTGGTGCGGCCCGCAGCCCGGAACGGGCGAGGACACGGCCCGCCTGGACGACGACGCCCGGCAACGGGCGGCGCTTGCCCCTTGACCGGCTCGGGCGGGGATGCGTGGCGGACAGGAAACAAAAAGGCTGCGGACGGGGGTGAGCGGGCGAAAGCCCGTCGATCCCCCGGAACGACGAAAGGATCATCTTGGCCCGCGCCGCGCGCGGGCCTCTCCCGTGTCTTCTTCCTGCCGCAGCGGTCAGACGGGAAGGCAGCTATCTCCGGGCTTCACCGGCAGTCTGCAACTGCCCGCCCGGTTGACCACAGGCCCTTGCTCGAT
>NZ_WMBT01000043.1 GCF_009708075.1 Paracoccus lichenicola
AAAAAACTTGCGGGGATCACATCCCTCAAAGGAAGTATATCTGCGGACACGCTCAATGCTGCGTGACGCAGGGATTATTAGGCAGGACGATAGTTACTCAATGTTTTGGCGTATAATGTCTGTTTCTGATGCACCAGCAGATATTGTAGTGTGTCAAGCCGATCCATATTGCTATATTTCCCACTTATCGGCAATGCAGAGATATGGATTAACCAATCGGCGTCCTACGTTTCTCTTTATAACCAGTCCTCCAGATGCAACAGTTCGATCTTGGAATAAAAATCGTGTAATAGATGATTTTGGAAGCGTTCTTTCCAACGAAGATATTTATATAGAGCCTTTACTGCTTACACATCATCCTAAAAACGTTCGGCGCCGTCCAATCAATCAGCTAAAAACAAAGTTCTATGGAGACTGGCGGACTGTTCGCGGGCAAGATACGAGGGTAGCGTCAATTGGGCAGGTCTTTTTAGATATGGTTGATGATCCTGCTCGGTGCGGAGGCATGCGCCATGTTCTTGGAGTTTGGAAAGAGCATGCAACTAAATATTTGGATCAAATAGTTAAAGCGGTTGATGCTTCTGAGCAGAAGATTTGCAAAGTTAGAGCTGGATATATTTTAGATGAATACCTAGGCATTTCTAATAGTAAAGTGTCTTCATGGCTGAAATATGCAGAGCGTGGCGGAAGCCGTGTTCTAGAGGCTGGACGAGGCTATACTGAACCTTTCTCGGAAAAATGGATGATGTCAGTAAATGTTGGATGAAGACGAAGAGCTTCAGGAAACTGTAGTCTCAATTGCAACTTGGGTAGAGAAAGCTAAAGATAATCCTGTTACATACTTAGAGCGCCAGGCCACTGAAGTTTTTCTCTCTACTCTTGGTAGCATAGAGCCATACAAGCATCAGATGTTCTTGAAAGGAGGCATCTTGATGGCAGTTGCTTATGGTAGCTGGCGCAATACAGGTGACATTGATCTCAGTACAGTTGCCGATCCTAGAGAGGGAATTGCGGAGGAGATTCAGCAAGCATTAGATGCTGCATTCCCCGCAATGTGTGCCGAGTTGGGGTACCCCGATCTCATGTGCTGTGTGCAGTCATATAAATATTTTCCCAAGGGAGATAATTTTCCGAAAAATGAAGGCCCAGCTATCAAGCTTAGAATTGGATACGCAGAACGAAATTCCCCTCAAGAAAAACATTTCAATGAAAGGAAAAGTCCCACTGCGCTTGAGGTGGACATCAGCTTTAAGGAGCCTATCGGAGCTATTCAAATATTGAATTTTTCTGACACTGAACAGAAGGTAAAGGCTTACTCTTTAATTGCGTTAATGGCTGAGAAGTTCAGAGCTCTTCTTCAGCAGGAGAAGAGAAATAGGCATCGACGTCAGGATGTTTATGATCTTCATTCCTTATGTCAGAGGTTTTCGCTAGACGAAGATGAACGGCAGCAGCTTATAGAAATTTTCCGTGAAAAGTGTGCGGCCAGAGGAATTGAGCCTAATAAAGAATCTTTGGAGCAGCCTGAAATAATAGAGAGAGCAAAAGCAGATTGGCATACGCTTGAATTGGAAGTTGGAGAACTTCCAGAGTTCGATACTTGCTTCCAAGCCGCTAATGCACTGTATAAGTCCTTGCCCTGGTGAATGATGAATCAAGAAAGTGGTCATTACTAACTTCAAAGCCGCAGCTTTGGAAAAGTAACGTAATAAGTGCCGCGGGGCACTTTTAACATGTAGAAAGTACCGAGGTCAGGAGCTTCTTCGCCAAGGCCACCACTTAGAGGTAGTAGGTCGTTGGTCAGTCAGCAAAGCCGTCGCCTGCTGCCTCCAGCGATCTCGGTCCTCTTTCAGATCATCCGAGATCTCACGCTCTCGACTTAGCATAGCTTCCAGTGCCTCAATGCGTTCCAGAAGCCGGTTCTCCTCTGGTTCCGCATCACGCCGTTTCGAACCCTCTTGGGGTTCTATGTTGAACATCCGTGAGAGCTCTGATGGATCAAGAGAATAGCTACCATCTTCGTGCCGAGTTGCACTGATTTTCCCGGTTTTTATGGCTCTGTTGATAGTGGATTTGCTCTTGCCCGTTAGCTTTGCAGCCTGAGAGAGGGACAGTTCCGGCATGGTTTCGCACCGCTTCATTTAGGGGTTCCAGATAGAACCCTTTGTTCATGAGCTGAGAAGGCTGCGCGAGCAAGGTCGGTTTCGCGTCGCGGCACAGTAAGTGCTCCGGCTTTAAAGGTGCGTCCGACCTGATCGGCCCAGGTCGCACGCTCCGTCTGGGTAAGTCCATGCCACCACTCCAAAGCCGGTTCCGCTTTGGGTTCTGCTACGATGAGGGGCGGGGCGTCGTCCGTATCTTGTTGGCGACGGCGAGCGCTTTTGTGGCGCTCATTCTCGGCCGCCATCTCGGCTGCATTGTGGGGATCCTTCCAGTGCCAGCGGAAGGTGACAGCATGGACCGATCGCCCCCGCTTTTCGGGGGTCATGCTGACCTCGACCGTGCCGTAGTCGTTCACTGCCACCAGGGCAGGATCGAGAACCCATTGACGAAAGTTGTTCCAACGCTCGTAGGACTTCTTGTCGGCCACGCCCATGAGCGACCGCAGTTCATCCACGGTGAAGGTCCAGTACGGCCGCCCCAAGCGCTTCTTATCGGCGAGTAGCACATAAAGCTGGCGGCCATGACCGGTCAGGCTGTGGGCGGCGCGGGCCTCGATCTTGGCGAAGTTTTGTGGGCTGCGCAGGGCGTGGATACCAGCAGGCGGGATCAGCGCCCGCACCATCGAACCGCCTTGGGTGATCTTCCATTCGGCCAGTAGGACCGCGCCCCAAGGATCGCCGCGCCACTCGCCGCTGAGCTGCACCCCGGTCAGGCGGGTCAGGCACTCGCGCAGCCAGATATTGTCGTCACGTCCATCCTCGCCGCGCAGCAGCCGCGAAGGCACTTCCAGCCAGACGCTGTTGTCCACCTCGGCGGGGATACGAGCGGCATCGAGCGCCGAGGCCAGTTCCCAGATGGCCGAAACCATGGCTGGGGTCAGCGGCTTGTCGGATCGGAGCGCAACGGCACTGCTAGGCACTGTGATTTCCCGCATTTGCCTAGACTAAATAACTGCTAACTAGTCTGCAACCTCTATCTTTTGCCCTCCGGGCCCTAGTCTCAAACCCTCCGGGCCCTAGTCTCAAACCCTCCGGGCCCTAGTCTCAAACCCTCCGGGCCCTAGTCTTTTGCCCTCCGGCACCTAGTTTTAAAGGTCTTATAGTGTCAGTGTCGGGTGTCGCTGGAGCGAAGCGACACGCGACACGCGACACCCGACACTGCGATGAAACTGGCGGCTTGGCGCCGCCTGCCCCGAGGCTTGCCAGCTCTTTGGATCGGCGGGGCGCCTCGCGGCAGCGCATGCGGCAAGGAGAATGCTTCGCTCCGCAGCGGCCTTTCTGGTGGCAAGGGAAGATCGCGAGAAAAGCTGGATGCACTGGGAGGCCCTGTAAGAGCCTCTGGAGGCAGGCCTGACCTTGTCAGGGAGTTTCCACCCAAGAACCCCAGATGGGCCTCCAGAAAGCTTCTCCGCGCCTCTGAGAGGATGTTGGTGCCGTGACTTTCACCGTCCTCTGCAAAACAGCAAAGCTAATCCCAGAACGGAAAATCGCAGTCCTACCAGGCTCAGAACCGAACACAGAACGGTTTCTGGTCTTGTGACTTGTGAAGACTAGTTTTCGGCATGTGTAAATGGCAGGAAATGTAACTTGAATACTTCACAGTTTTAAAGTTGGATACTTTACACATGCCAAAGCGCAAGTTCAGCCGTCTAACGAACGACCAGAAGCAGGCATTGCGTGGTGAGTTGGACGCGAAGGTGCCAGTCACGGACCTTGCGAAGAAATATGGGGTCAGCCGCCGGACGATCTACAACCTTAAGAACCGCTGGGACGAGCGCCTGCCGCAATCCCGGAGCAAGGTGCTGACGGTGCGGGTCAGCGCCGAGGACATGGAGCGGCTGGACGCCCTGGCGAAGGAACTGGACCTGAGCCGGGCCGACACGGCGCGGCGGGTGCTGCTCTATGCGGCGGGCGTCTATCACATCGAGCCGCCGGAAGCCGGCGAGATCGCAGCGCTGACCAAGGAGGTGTCTGCGATCGGGCAGAACGTGAACCAGGCGGTGCGCGCCATGAACACAGCCGTGCTGCGCGGCCAGAAGATCTCCCGTCTGCACCTGGACCAATTGGCCCAGCAGCTCCACGAGATCGCCCGGCACAACGACCAGGCCCGCAGCCTGATGCTCCGCCGGGCGCAGCAGCAGCGAGCGCATATCGAGGAGGTTGTGAAAGTGCTGAAAACAGCCTCTGCTAAGGTTGACGAACGTTAGAAGCTTGATAGAATGGACACCAGTGGCCTATTATAGATGTCCTAAGGACATCTATAATAGGCCACTCGGGTGAATTTTGGAAAATATTACGTATTTTCAAAGGCGTAGGTCTTGGACGCAGCTTGCTGAGGCTGCTGCTGGTCAACTGGATCAAAGTGGCCGCATCTTGATGTCTGACTACGAAATTTTTCGTGTTATCTGGTCCATTTATAGCCAACGTACTGCAAAAAACTTGCGGGGATCACATCCCTCAAAGGAAGTATATCTGCGGACACGCTCAATGCTGCGTGACGCAGGGATTATTA
>NZ_WMBT01000044.1 GCF_009708075.1 Paracoccus lichenicola
GATCCAGCCCGCGCTGGACATCATCCGCACCGTCAACAGCAAGTCCGTCAAGTTCCTCTACTGCGCGCCCCACACCTTCTATTTCGGCGACGACACGGCCGCGATGCTGCGCGAGGCGGCCGACGTGCTGGCCCATGTCCACGTGGGCGACACCTTCAACCACAAGGCCTCCTCGGGCCTGCGCTACATCCTGAACCCGCCGGGCACGCAGGCGCGCGTGCACCAGCATCTGGACATCGGCCAGGGCGAGGTGCCCTGGGACGACTTCTTCGGCACGCTGGCCGCCATCGGCTTTGACGGCATCATGACCGCCTGCGTCTTCGCCTGGGAAGACCGCGCCGACCACTCGGGCCGCTTCATGCGCGCCGAAATGCAGAAATACATCGACCAGTATTGGGGAACGAAATGAGCCTGAACGTAGGGGTCATCGGCACCGGCATGATCGGCCAGGACCATATCCGCCGCCTGACCCGGGTGCTGTCCGGGGTCACGGTGGTGGCCGTCAACGACATGGACCAGGCCCGCGCCCAGGCCGCCGCCCCCGCCGGGGCCAAGGTCCATCCGACGCCCGATGCCTTGGTTGCCGATCCCGACGTTCAGGCGGTGGTGATCTGTTCCTGGGGTCCGGCGCACGAGGAACAGCTTCTGGCCTGCATCGCGGCCGGCAAGCCGGTCTTTTGCGAAAAGCCGATGGTCACGTCCGAAGCCGCCGCCCTGCGCATCATCGAGGCGGAAGTGGCCTTTGGCCGCCGCCTGGTGCAGGTGGGCTTCATGCGCCGCTTCGACGCCGATTACCGCCGCCTCAAGGCCGTGATCGACACAGGCACCCTGGGCGCCCCCCTGATGTATTATTCCAAGCACCGCAACGCCAGCGTGCCCGAGGGGCTTTACACCTCGGACATGCCGCTGAACGACACGCTGGTCCATGACGCCGACATCTCTCGCTGGCTTTTGTCGGACGAGGTGACGGGGGTCGAGGTGCGCGTGCCCCGGCGGTCGTCGCGCGGCAAGGATCTGCGCGATCCGGTGCTGGTGCTGCTGCACATGGCATCCGGCGCGCTGGTCGATGTCGAGATATCGGTCAACATCGGCTATGGCTACGACATCCGGGGCGAGGTCAGCTGCGAGGCGGGCGTGGCCGCGCTGCCGAACCGCCCGGCGGCGGTCGTCACCGACGCCCACGGCATCCGCCAGGCCATCCCCGAGGATTGGCGCGAACGCTTCATCGAGGCCTATGACCAGGAATTCCGCGAATGGATCGTCGCGGCCGGACAGGGAACCGCGACCGGACCCAGTGCCTGGGACGGTTATGCCGCGACGCTGGTGGCGGACGCGGCCCTGCGGGCGGTCGATTCGGGCAGGCTGGAAGCGGTCGGCATGATCGCCAAGCCTGCGCTTTATTCCTGATCCCGCGCCAGCGGCACCATTCTCAACGAAAGACCATCCGATGAAACTGTCGATCTGCACCGATGTCATGGCCGACCTGTCCTTCACGGACATGCTGGACAAATGCGTCAAGCTGGGCGTCGAAGGAGTCGAGATGACCGGCGGCGGCTGGTCCAAAGGCCCGCATTTCCGCGCCGACGAACTTCTGGCCGACAAGGGCCTGTTGAAGCAAAAGCTGGCGGAACTCGAGGCGCGCGGCCTGCAAATCGCCGCGCTGAACTGTTCGGCCAACCCGCTGGATCCCGGCGCGATGGGCAAGCGCCACCGCAAGGAGATGGAGGACACCATCCGCTTGGCCGGCGAGATCGGCGTGACCAAGATCGTCACCATGTCCGGCCTGCCCGAGGCAGCACCCGGCGACACGGTGCCGAACTGGCTGGTCTATACCAAGTCCTGGCCCGACGAGATGCCCGAACGCGACCGTTACCAGTGGGAGGACCGCGCCTTCCCGTTGTGGCACGATCTGGTCAGGCTGTGCGACGAAGTGGGCGTCGAGAAGATCGCGCTTGAAAACTTCTCGGCCATGCTGGTCTGGAACCCGGAAACCCTGTTCCGCCTGCGCAACGAGGTCGGTCCCAAGGTCGGCATGAACCTGGATCCCAGCCACCTGTTCTGGAAGGGCGCCTGCCCCATCGCCGCCGCGCGCGCCCTGGGCGATGCCATCCACCATTGCCACGGCAAGGACACCCGCATCGAACGCGGCCTGGCCGACGTGAACGGGCTGCTGGAACTCAAGGACGTGACCGACGTGGCCAACCGCGCCTGGAACTATGTCGCCGTCGGCGCGGGCCACGACCTGCAATGGTGGAAGGAGTTCTTCTCGGTCGTGCGCATGGTCGGCTACAACGACTGGGTCTCGCTCGAGATGGAGGATTTCACCATGTCCACCGACGCGGGCATCCAGTCGTCCATCGACGCCCTGCAAGCGACGATCAGCCGCTGAGGGACATCATGCGCGTCGGGGTCGTCGGATACGGAACGGGCGGGCGGCACTTTCACGTGCCGTTCATCGCCGCGGCCCGTGGGGTCACGCTTGCGGGCGTCGTGGCGCGGGCGCCCCGGACGGTCGCACGGGTGCATGCCGACCTGCCCGGCACGCCGATCTATCCGGACCTGACGGCGATGCTGGCCGCCGGTGTCGATGCCGTGACGATCACCACCCCGCCGCAGACCCGCCGCGACCTGGTGCTGGAAGCGATTGCCGCCGGGGTGCATGTGATCGCCGACAAGCCCTTCGCGCCCGATGCCGAGGGCGGCCGCGCGCTGGCCCGCGCGGCGAGGGAAAAGGGCGTCACGCTGGGCGTCTTTCACAACCGCCGCTGGGATGCCGACCTGCGCACCCTGCGCAAGGTTCTTGATGACGGCCGGATCGGCCCCGTCTGGCGGGTGCATTCGCGCATGGATTTCGACGACCCCGCCACGCTCGAGGCTGGTCCAACGGGCGGGCTGCTGCGCGACCTGGGCAGCCACCTGGTCGATCAGATGCTGTGGCTTCTGGGACCGGCACTGTCGGTCGATGCGCAGCTTGACGTGGTCGATCTGCCGCAGGGACCCACGGATGCGGGCTTCGTTCTGACGCTGCGCCACGAAGGCGGCGTCCATTCCCACATCTCGGCCAGCAAGCTGAACCGCCTTGCAGCCCGCGAACTGCGCGCCTATGGCGCGGCGGGCAGCTATGTCTCGCAGGGGACCGATGTGCAGGCGAAGGAAATCTTTGCAGGGCGGCGTCCGGCGGACGATCCGGCAGGCTGGGGATACGAGCCGGAGGACCACTGGGGCACGCTGCGCACAGCCGCCGGCGAGGAACCCGTCCCTTCGGAACAGGGCCGCTATCACGCCTATTACGAAGCCTTTGCCGAGGCCGTGCGGACCGGCGGCGTGCCTCCGGTCACGGCCAAGGAGGCCATCGCAACCCTGGCCGTGCTTGACGCCGCGCGGATCAGCGCGTCCGAGGGCCGGACGGTCCGGGTCGAAAGGGCGTGACGGGCATGGACAAGTTCATCATCACGCTGCAACTGCTGCCCGGAACGCGCGACGCGATCCTCGCCCGCGCGCCCGAGGTGCAGGCGGCGACGCGGGCCGAACCCGGCTGCATCGGCTACGACTTCTACACCTGCACGGACGACCCCGACCGGTTGGTCTTCGTCGAAAGCTGGCGGGACAAGGCCGCGCACGACTTCCACATGGCGCAAGAGCACACCAAGGCGTTCATCGCCTTTCATGAACCGAAACATGTCTCGATCAGCTTCGAGACGATCAACCCGGCGGACCAGGATCGTGACAACAAAACCCGACATTGATGGCTTGGAGAGCGAAACCATGTCCGACAAGCCCCTTGACCTTCTGACCATCGGCCGTGCTGGCGTTGACCTTTACGGGGCGCAGGTTGGCGGGCGTCTGGAGGACATGGGGTCG
>NZ_WMBT01000045.1 GCF_009708075.1 Paracoccus lichenicola
AGATGGGCAAGAAGACGGTCGCGGTTTATGCCGAGGAGGACAAGCTGGGCCTGCACCGCTTCAAGGCGGACGAGGCGTATCGCATCGGCGAAGGGCTTGGCCCGGTCGCGGCCTATCTGTCCATCCCCGAGATCATCCGGGTGGCCAAGGAAAGCGGCGCGGACGCGATCCATCCGGGCTATGGCCTGTTGTCGGAAAACCCCGACTTCGTCGATGCCTGCGTGGCCGCGGGCATCACCTTCATCGGCCCGCGCGCGGACACCATGCGCGCGCTTGGCGACAAGGCCAGCGCCCGGCGCGTGGCGATTGCCGCAGGCGTGCCGGTGATCCCCGCCACCGAGGTGCTGGGCGAGGATTTCGAGGCGATCAAGGCCGAGGCCGAGGCCGTTGGCTATCCCCTGATGCTCAAGGCGTCCTGGGGCGGGGGCGGGCGCGGGATGCGGCCGATCAACGGGCCGGACGAACTGGCGGACAAGGTCCGCGAGGGCCGACGCGAGGCCGAGGCCGCCTTCGGCAATGGCGAGGGCTATCTGGAAAAGATGATCCTGAGGGCACGCCACGTCGAGGTGCAGCTGCTGGGCGACACGCATGGCGGCCTGTATCACCTGTATGAACGCGACTGCACCGTGCAGCGGCGCAACCAGAAAGTCGTGGAACGCGCGCCCGCGCCCTATCTGACCGCCGAACAGCGCGCCGAGGTCTGCGAACTGGCGCTGAAGATCGGCCGCGCCGTGGGATACCAGAACGCCGGCACCGTCGAGTTCCTGATGGACATGGACAGCCAGCGGTTCTACTTCATCGAGGTGAACCCGCGCGTCCAGGTCGAACACACCGTGACCGAGGAGGTCACCGGCATCGACATCGTCCAGTCGCAGATCCGCATCGCCGAGGGCGCGACCCTGGCCGAGGCCACCGGCGTGCCCAGCCAGGACCAGATCACCCTGTCGGGCCACGCGCTGCAATGCCGGGTGACGACCGAAGATCCGCTGAACAACTTCATCCCCGACTACGGCCGGATCACCGCCTATCGCAGCGCCACCGGCAACGGCATCCGCCTCGACGGCGGCACCGCCTATTCGGGCGGGGTCATCACGCGCTATTACGACAGCCTGCTGGTCAAGGTCACGGCCTGGGCGCAGACGCCGGACGGCGCGATCCGCCGCATGGACCGGGCGCTGCGCGAGTTCCGGGTGCGCGGCGTCAGCACAAACATCGACTTCGTCATCAACCTGCTGAAACACCCGACCTTCCTGGACGACACCTATACGACCAAGTTCATCGACACGACGCCCGAGCTGTTCCAGTTCGACAAGCGCCAGGACCGGGCCACGCGCATCCTGACCTATCTGGCCGACATCAGCGTGAACGGGCACCCGGAAACCGCGGGCCGGCCCATGCCCCCCGCGCAGGCCCGCCCGCCCGTGCCGCCCGCGCCAAAGGCGGACCCCGCGCCCGGCACGCGGCAGTTGCTGGAGGAAAAGGGCGCGCAGGCCGTGGCCGACTGGATGGGCGCGCAAACCCGCCTGCTGATGACCGACACCACCATGCGCGACGGCCACCAGTCGCTGCTGGCCACCCGGATGCGGTCCATCGACATGATCCGCGTGGCGCCCTCCTACGCCGCGAACCTGCCGCAGCTGTTCAGCGTGGAATGCTGGGGTGGGGCGACCTTCGACGTGGCCTATCGCTTCTTGCAGGAATGCCCCTGGCAGCGGCTGCGCGACATCCGGGAACGGATGCCCAACCTGATGACGCAGATGCTGCTGCGCGCGTCGAACGGCGTAGGCTACACCAACTATCCCGACAACGTGGTCCAGTCCTTCGTCCGGCAAGCGGCGGAAAGCGGCGTCGACGTGTTCCGCGTCTTCGACAGTCTCAACTGGGTGGAAAACATGCGCGTCGCCATGGACGCGGTGATCGCCACGGGCAAGATCTGCGAGGGCACGGTCTGCTATACCGGCGACATGCTGGACCCCGATCGGTCCAAGTATGACCTGACCTATTATGTCCGCACAGCAAAGGATCTGAAGGCTGCGGGCGCGCATGTGCTGGGCCTGAAGGACATGGCGGGCCTTCTGAAGCCCGCAGCCGCCCGCATCCTCATCAAGACGCTGAAGGAGGAGGTGGGCCTGCCCGTCCACTTCCACACCCACGACACCTCGGGCCTGGCCGGGGCGACGATCCTCGCTGCGGCGGATGCGGGCGTCGATGCGGTCGATGCGGCGATGGACGCGTTCAGCGGCGGCACCTCGCAGCCTTGCCTCGGCTCCATCGTGGCGGCGCTGAAGGGCACGGACCGCGACACCGGCCTGGACATCGCCGCGATCCGCCAGATCAGCAACTATTGGGAACGCGTGCGCGAGACCTACGCCGCGTTCGAGAGCGGCCTGCAATCCCCCGCGTCCGAGGTCTATCTGCACGAGATGCCGGGCGGGCAATTCACCAACCTCAAGGCGCAGGCGCGCTCCATGGGGCTTGAGGACCGCTGGCACGAGGTGGCCCAGGCCTACGCGGACGTGAACCGGATGTTCGGCGACATCGTCAAGGTCACGCCGTCCTCCAAGGTGGTGGGCGACATGGCGCTGATGATGGTGGCCCAGCACCTGACGCCCCGGCAGGTGCTGGACCCAAGCGTCGAGGTCAGCTTCCCCGACAGCGTGATCGACATGCTGAAAGGGAACCTCGGCCAACCCCCCGGCGGCTGGCCCGAGGCGCTGCAACGCAAGGTGCTGAAGGGCGAGGCGCCGATCACTGACCGCCCCGGCGCGCACCTGCCCCCTGTCGATCTTGAAGCCGCGCGGGCGAAACTGTCCAAGGATCTGGGCGTCGCCATCGACGACGAGGATCTGAACGGCTGGCTGATGTATCCCAAGGTCTTTTGCGACTACATGGCGCGGCACGAGACCTATGGCCCGGTCCGTGCGCTGCCCACGCGCAACTTCTTCTACGGCATGGAGCAGGGGGACGAGATCAGCGTCGAGATCGACCCCGGCAAGACGCTGGAGATCCGCTTCCTGACCCTGGGCGAGACCGACGAGAACGGCCAGGTCAAGGTCTTCTTCGAGCTGAACGGCCAGCCGCGCCAGGTCCGCGTCCCCAACCGCAAGGCCACGAACGCCGCCGCCGCCCGTCCCAAGGCGGACGCCGCGAACCCCGGCCATGTCGGCGCGCCGATGCCGGGCGTCGTGGCCTCGGTCGCGGCCACAGTGGGGGCCAGGGTGCATCAGGGCGA
>NZ_WMBT01000046.1 GCF_009708075.1 Paracoccus lichenicola
AAAAAGCGGCGTGGGAAGCGCCCCTCGTGGCGACATTGGCCCGAAATGGGACGAAGCGAGGCGAAATAGAACGAAATAACCGGCGAGACGAGTTGCTGGAACGCTAGAAGCGATCTGGTGCGGTCCGAGGCGTCGCAGATGGCTGTGTTTCGTGTTGAGTGTTGAGTGTGAGCCCAGTGGTGAAGTGAAGTTGGCAGGAAATAGGGAGCCTATGTTCAGTGCTCCCGCGCACCCACTTCACCCCATGTTTTCAGGGCTTAGAGGCCGTTTCGGCGTGAAGAACGAGATCCGCCCTGATCGGGCGGGCAAAACCCCTCCTCCCCTGCCTCTTGGGGGGCGATGTCGTCGGGGTTTTGCGGTTCAGGGGTTCGCCGCCGCCTCGCGCTGCGCCAGGCGCAGGACTTCCGCAAGCTGCCAGGCCAGCGCCTTCAGGCGGGGCGGCAGGGAGGGTGCGGAAGGTGGAAAACGAGGCGGCGGCGGCTCGGTCATGGCGCGGTGAACCGTGCAATGCGGCAAAGGTTCCAGGACGCGAAAGGCCCTCGCAACCATGCCAGGTGCAAGGGCCTCCCATAAAGGATGTTCGACGAGTCCTCACCGCACCTGAACCGGGCCAGATAGCAAAGGTTGCGCGCTAGCGGGCTAGCAAGATAGCGCAATAGCAACCGGCAGAAGCGAAAGACCACCGGGCCTGACCGCAGGGAGGAGGAGGGGCGGCAGGTCCGGTGGCCTTCGATGGTTCGTTACCAGGCCCGCAGGGAGGAGGAGGGCGGGCCTGGCGAAGGAGTGAAGCGGCTTGGCTTCACCTTCAGAATGCACACCCTGCCGGTACTTGTCACGGATTTACGCTGCATTGCAGCATTTCTCCCCTTCGGGCCGCTCGGAAAGGCGGCAAAGTGCGCCCAGTTGCACAATCAGAAGCCATTCAGATCACGCTTGTCTGCCCCGATTTGAGTCGGGCCAGATCAACCTGCGGCTGCGCTGCGGGAAAGAATGGGTTTTATGACACGGCAAACCCCGGCCCGAGAGATCGCGCCGGGGTTGTGCGGTCTAGGGCTTCTTGGACGCCTTGCGCCGCGCCTCGCGCAGGGCTTCCGCAAGCTGCCGGGCCAGTTCCTGCAAGCGCGGCGGCAGGGCGGGCGGGGCCTTCGGACGGGACAGGCGGCGGCGCGGTGGTTTGTTCATGGCGCGCTAAACCAGGCACAGGGGCAAAGGTTCCAGGACGCGAAAGGCCCTCACAACCAGGCTGGGTGCAAGGGCCTCCCATGAAGGATGTTCGAGGAGTCCTCACCGCACCTGAACCGGGCCGGATGGCCAAGGTTCCAGGCGCTACGGCTTTCCGCCTTCCATGATCCGCAGGAGGGGGCCGGCGCCTTCTCGGGCGGCCTTGCGGGCCGAGGCGTTCGGAATGTGCGTGGCAATGCCGGGATTTAGGAAGTAGCGGACGGTCCGGCCTTCCTTCTCGCGGCGGATCGCGTTGATCGAGGCAAGCTCGCTCATCGTGCTGGAGAGATCGCGGGGGGTAATTCCGACACGCTCCGCCAGCTGCTGCCGCGTGGCCATGATCTCGCCGGTATCCATGCGGAGATGTTCGAGCAGGGTGGCCCAAAGCTCTTGTGCCTTGTGCGGGCGCTTGGAGTGCTGGTTGATCCAGCGGACCACGGCAGCGTTTTCTTTCGGTCCTAGCATCACGAAAATCCAGTTTTCAGAGCTTTTGGCATGGGCTTTGGCGGCGCTGTCGATCTTGGCGAGGGTGTCGGGATCGAGGCCGAGGCGGCGGGCTTGAGCAACGATCTGGCGGGCTTCCTCGCGCCGCTTCTTGGCCCGTTCATCGGATAGCTTGGTGACTGTGTGGCCCCGCTCCTGCGGGGTCTCCCGGGCGGGTCCGCGGGCGCGGCGTTTCAGGCTCTTTTCGGCCCTCTCGATCGCCGCCGCGAAGGCATCTTTCGCTGGCTTCATCTGTCCCTCGATAGGTCGCATGTTGTGCGACCTAGTGGTCGCATGTTGTGCGACTTATTGCAAGCCTAAGCTACGGGCGGAAAAGCAGGATCCGGCTCACCTAGATAAGAGATAGATATATCTCCCTTACCCTCTTGTGGAAAACTTGGCCGTTTGCGCCTTTGGAACGGTTGGATTTTGCTGGGGAATAGGGGGGTGGCTTGGCTCCCGCAGCGCCCCGCATGGCAGCAGATCAGGACTTGGCCGAGAAGGGCCACAAGCGGCGCTTGGCTTCTGGGGCAGGAGCCGGGGAGGAAGCCGTTCCGGTTCCTGCCAGTTCCCGGACCTGTCCCCGGAGATCCTCAATCTCGGCCCTCAGAGCGCCGCACAGAGCCTCAAGAGCCTCTAGGCGGGCGTGGGTAGCTTCAGACCCATGAGGCCCCTCAGCGGCGCTCTGAGAGCTTCTGAGAGGCATCTGGGAGGGTTCCGGCACCTCGCCCCTTTGAAATCGCCCATTGGCGCCCCTGCCCGCGCTGAGCGGCCTCTGGGCCGTCCAGCGGTCGAGGTCGTCCAGGTCGATGGACCATCGGTTACGGTGCTTCGTGGCTTCGAGCTCCCCGGCGGCAATGGCCCGGGTGATCGTGGCGCGGCTCTGGCCGGAGCGTTCGGCGGCGGCATTGGGGGTCAGTCTGGGCATGGTCCACCGTGAGCAGGTTTGAACACCTATGCCATGTTCTGCCGCGCCGTGCATCCCGCCTCGGCCTTGAGGGAGGGACTGTAGCAGGAAATGTAACTTGGCAGCGTTACACTCTGGTCCGCGCCGCAGACCCCAGTGAACGCTGGCAATTTGGGTGGTTTGGAGGCTCTGGGGGAGCGTTACACCAAAATCGGCGATTTTCGGGCGTTTGAGCGGCCAAAAAGCGGCGTGGGAAGCGCCCCTCGTGGCGACATTGGCCCGAAATGGGACGAAGCGAGGCGAAATAGAACGAAATAACCGGCGAGACGAGTTGCTGGAACGCTAGAAGCGATCTGGTGCGGTCCGAGGCGTCGCA
>NZ_WMBT01000047.1 GCF_009708075.1 Paracoccus lichenicola
ATGTGCCATGACTGAGCATATCACCCGCATGGATGTCAGGGAATCCTACAGGTGTTTTCACACGGTCTGGATGGCTCAACGGACAGTCCGTCCACTCTCCTTGTGTCGTGGCGTGGTCAACGCCAAGCGGCAGCTATTGGAAAATAGATGGAGCAGACAGCGGAATGAGAGAGGTCGCCTCACAACCGTTTGAAGATTTCGTCCTCTTGAACTCCTAAGCCGCTGAACTAAATCGGCTTCTGCCAGACGCCCAAAAGGGGTCAGCCTGCCGGGCGGATGCTAAATCCGGCGGTAGAAACCCTTGTTTCCATGTTGCTCAAAAGAGGATGTGGCTATGAGAACCACTTTCGACTTTACTCCCCTGTTCAGGTCGAGCGTCGGCTTCGACCGAATGCTTCACGCGCTCGAAGCGGCCAGCCGGGTTGAGACGATCGACAACTGGCCACCTTATGACATCGCCAAGCTGGACGAGAACGACTACCGCATCACTATGGCGGTGGCGGGCTTCAGCCAAGACGATCTGACCATCACCCAAGAGCGGAACATGCTGATGGTCTCCGGCCAGAAGGCTGGCGAGGACGGCGGCCAGTATCTGCATCGCGGCATCGCCGGGCGCGATTTCCAGCGGCGTTTCGAACTCGCCGATCATGTGAAGGTCGTGGGTGCCAGCCTTGCTGACGGAATGCTGACGATCGATCTGCGGAGAGAGATCCCCGAGGGAATGAAGCCGCGCCGGATCGAGATTGCTGCAGGCGAGGCGCTGCCCAAGCCCGAGACGAAGCAGATCGAGGCCGAGCAGGCCGCCTGATCTCCCGAACTGATGTCACGCGGGCGCCGGACGGGCTGTCCGGCGCCCCTGGTGATGCATGTTCAACCGGACAAGTGAAAGGAGACGAACCATGAGTGTCCGTGATCTGATCCCTTGGGGCAGGGGCAATGCCCAGCAGGTTCCCGGTGTCTTCCACGACAGCGCCCGTGATCCGTTCTTGTCGCTGCATCGCGAGGTCAACCGGCTCTTCGACGATGTCTTCCGCGGCTTCGGATCAGATTTGCCGTCATTCAACGGGATGACGTTTGCAGGGAGCTGGCCGAGTGTCGAGATCTCCGATGATGAGAAAGAGATCAGGGTGACTGCCGAGGTTCCCGGTCTCGAAGAAAAAGACGTCGAAGTGCTGCTTGGTGACGGCGTATTGACGCTGAAGGGCGAGAAACGTTCCGAGACCGAGGACAAGGACAAGCAGTTCTCTGAACGCTTCTATGGCCGTTTCGAACGGCGCATCCCGCTCGGCTGCGAGGTCCAGGAAGACAAGGTCGATGCGCAGTTCCGAAACGGGGTCCTGACGGTGAGCCTGCCCAAGAGCGAGCAGGACCAGTCGCAGGTCAAGCGCATCGCCATCAAGAGTTGACGCATGTCAGGTGCTGGTGGCGGCAAATCCAGCCGCCGCCGGCATCATCCTTCGCCAGATTGGAAGGAGTGAACGATGGAGACGAAGACACAGTTCAACACCTCAACCATAATACCGCTTCGGCAGGGATTGCCGGCGAACCACAACCATCCGCCCATTTCAACGCGCCGCTCGATCTTGCCCAGGGATGTTATGGGGCACATCGCTAAGCCCGGTGACCGTCCGCCAAGGACTCGTCAATACGCGCCCTAGAACGCAACTGACTTTCCTGACTCTCCTTTCATACCATTGCAGGGCGGATGTTGCGCGGAAAGCAGAGTAAAGAAAACGGAGGTTTTCTTTCCCCTGGCTGCAGCCATCCTCTTCGTTGCAGAACATACTAGTTCCGAGTAAATCTATTCGGTAAGAAAAACTAAGGTAGTTTATTCCCGGTGATGACGAGTTTTCTTACTAAACTTGGTCTTTAACCATGAAGATCGGTTACGCGCGGGTCTCCACCATCGAACAGAACCTGGATCTCCAGAGGGATGCCCTCCTAGCGGCGGGCTGCGAAAGGGTCATTGCCGATACAGCATCCGGGGCAGTGGCTTCCCGGCCCGGGCTCGAAAAGGTCAAAGAGCAACTGCGTGCCGGTGACACCCTGGTGGTCTGGCGGCTCGACCGTCTCGGCCGGTCGTTGCGCGATCTCATCGGCTGGATGACCTGGCTTGAAGAGCAGAAGGTTGGGTTGTTGAGCCTGCAAGAGTCGATCGATACCAATACGACCTCGGGCAAGCTTACCTTCCATCTGTTTGGAGCCTTGGCAGAGTTTGAGCGCAACCTAATCCGGGAACGTACCCAAGCTGGTCTGACGGCTGCGCGTGCCCGCGGCCGCAGGGGCGGGCGTCCCCAGGTGCTCGACAAGGACAAGCGTGACTTGGCCGTCCGACTTTATCAGGAGAAGAAAACACCCATCGCCCGGATCTGCACGATGCTCGGCATCTCCAAGCCGACGCTTTATGCCTATGTCCGTGCTGCAGAAGCCGCTGGGGAACATCGCTGAAAGCTGGCTGTGAGCTGCGGCAGCTTTTGGGATTTTCGATCATTCACTGCAGCGGCATGAATGGACTCTGATACATGATTAACATACGGCGGACTTTAGGGTCAGTCCCTATAAATCTTGCTTGCACGCCAGCGTGTTGACTGATTCACACTGGCCATGAGCCAGAGCAATACAAGATACTTTTGGCTGAGCGCGGAGCAGATGCGACGCATGCAGCCCTTCTTTCCCAAGGTGGTAACCGCCCGATTTCCACCGCCTGCCTGAGCGTGGGGTGATCGGCTAAGAGACGTGCATAGCGACGTC
>NZ_WMBT01000048.1 GCF_009708075.1 Paracoccus lichenicola
GATCCAGCCCGCGCTGGACATCATCCGCACCGTCAACAGCAAGTCCGTCAAGTTCCTCTACTGCGCGCCGCACACCTTCTATTTCGGCGACGACACGGCCGCGATGCTGCGCGAGGCCGCCGACGTGCTGGCCCATGTGCATGTGGGCGACACCTTCAACCACAAGGCCTCCTCGGGCCTGCGCTACATCCTGAACCCGCCGGGCACGCAGGCGCGCGTGCACCAGCACCTGGACATCGGCCAGGGCGAGGTGCCCTGGGACGACTTCTTCGGCACCCTGGCGGCCATCGGCTTTGACGGCATCATGACCGCCTGCGTCTTCGCCTGGGAAGACCGCGCCGACCACTCGGGCCGCTTCATGCGCGCCGAAATGCAGAAATACATCGACCAGTATTGGAAGTGAGATCCACAAAATGACTGTCAGAATTGGTGTCATCGGCACCGGAGCCATCGGCCGCGACCATGCCCGCCGCATCAACCAGGTGCTGTCGGGCGGCACCATCACCGCGCTGTCGGACGTGAACCGCGCATCCGCCGAAGCCGTCAAGGCCGACATCGCCCCGGATGCCACGGTCTTCGCCACGGGCGAGGAACTGATCGCCTCGGATCAGGTGAACGCCGTGCTGGTCACGTCCTGGGGCGCGACGCATGAACAATACGTCCTGGCCGCCATCGCCGCCGGCAAGCCCTGCTTCTGCGAAAAGCCGCTGGCCACGACCGCCGAGGGCGCCAGGCGCATCGTCGATGCCGAGGTGGCGCACGGCAAGCGTCTGGTCCAGGTCGGCTTCATGCGCCGCTATGACGAGGGCTATGTCGCGCTGAAGGCCGCGCTGGCCCAAACCGGCGCGCCGATCATGGTCCATGCCGCGCATCGCAACCCGACCGTGCCGGAAGCCTATACCACCCCCATGGCGATCCACGACACGCTGATTCACGAAATCGACGTGTTCCGCTGGCTGCTGGACGACGATTACGTCTCGGCCCGCGTGACGTTTCCCCGCTCCTGCGCGCGCACCCACGCGAAACTGCGCGACCCGCAGATCGTGACGCTGACCACCGCCAAGGGCGTGGTCATCAACACGGAAATTTTCGTGAACTGCCATTACGGCTACGACATCCAGTGCGAGGTCGTGGGCGAGGACGGCGTGGCATCGCTGCCCGAACCGATGGCGATCAGGATGCGCCTGAACGCCAGCCTGCAAAACCCGATCCTGACCGACTGGAAGGACCGCTTCGTCGCGTCCTATGACGTGGAGTTGCAGGACTTCCTGAAGGCGGCCGCGCTTGGCACCGCATCAGGCCCGACCTCGTGGGACGGCTACATGGCCGCCGTCGCCTCGGACGCCTGCGTCCAGGCGCAGGAAGCCGAGGGCGAAAGCGTCGCCATCCCCTGTCCCGACCGCCCCGCCCTTTACGCCTGAGGTTTCCATGCGCTTTGCCCTGAACCACATCGCCGCGCCCAAGCTGCCGCTGCCCGACTTCTTCGCCGCCGCGCGCGAGCTGGGCGTCACCGAAGTCGAGATCCGCAACGACCTGCCCGACGTGCTGTCCGCATGGCGCCCCGAGGACGTGAAGGCCGAGGCCGAAAAGGCGGGCGTGACCATCGTCTCGATCAACGCGCTGTATCCCTTCAACGTCTGGGGGGGCGACCTGCCCGCGCGGGCCGAGGACATGGCCGATTACGCCGCCGCCTGCGGGGCCAAGGCCCTGGTGATGTGCCCGCTGAACGACGGCACGAAGGTTACCTTCGACAGCCTGGTGGGCGCGCTGACGGCCATGAAGACGATCCTCGACACGCGCGGGCTGACCGGGCTGGTCGAACCTCTGGGCTTCCCCGTCTCGTCCCTGCGCACCAAGGCCGAGGCGATCCGCGCCATCGAGGCGGCGGGGGGCGAGGGAACCTACAAGGTGATGCACGACACCTTCCACCACCATCTGGCGGGCGAGACCGAGGTCTTCCCGGACTGGACCGGCCTTGTCCACATCTCGGGCGTGACCGATCCCGCCGTGTCGGTGGCCGACATGCTGGACGCGCACCGGGTGCTGGTGGACGGCGCGGACCGGGTGGAAAACCTGGCCCAGATCCGCGCGCTGCTGGACGCGGGCTATGACGGCCCCTTCAGCTTCGAGCCTTTCGCCCCCGAAGTGCATGACGCCGCAGACCCCAAGGGCGCGCTGAAGGCCAGCATGGCCTTCGTTTCCGCGCAAGCCTGACCCCGAGACAAGGACCGACCCCATGCCCAAGCCCCTCGATCTCCTCACCATCGGCCGTGCTGGCGTTGACCTTTACGGGGCGCAGGTTGGCGGGCGTCTGGAGGACATGGGGTCG
>NZ_WMBT01000049.1 GCF_009708075.1 Paracoccus lichenicola
GTTAACGACGTGTCTTATGCGGGGCTTTCGATGCGTGGTGACATTCTGGGTCTGGAACGGCGGCGTCGGTGGAGCGACGAGGAGAAGCTCGGGATCGTGCTGTCGGTCGGGGTGGAGGGCGCGACAGTGACGCAAGTGGCGCAGCGCCACGAGGTGACCCGACAGCAGCTCTATGCCTGGCGGCATGAACTGAAGAAGAAGGGGCTGCTTTCGCCGCTTCCGGACACCCTGTTCCTGCCTGTGGAATTGAGCGCGCCCGCCGAATTGACGGTGCATCCATCGGCTGAAGATCCGGTGCCGCAGCGCCCTGCCCTGATCGAGCTTCAGCTGGCCAATGGCCGTTGCCTGCGCTTCGACCCGATGCTGGATGCGGCCGCGCTGACCGGGTTGATCCGGGTGGTGGAGGCGGCATGATCGGGCCCGGCACCGGTGTCCGGGTTTATCTGGCCTGCGGGGTGACCGACATGCGCAAGGGCATCGGGGGTTTGGCGGCACTGGCGCAGGATCAGTTGCGCCAGAAGCCGGCAGGCGGTGCGGTGTTTGCGTTCCGCGGTCGGCGTGGCGACAGATTGAAGCTCTTGCATTGGGACGGCCAGGGCTTCTGCCTTTACTACAAGGTGCTGGAACGCGGGCGCTTTCCCTGGCCGAGCAGCAAGGACGGGACTGCGCGCCTGACATCGGCGCAGCTCGCCATGCTGTGGGAAGGGATTGACTGGAGGCGACCGGACTGGGGTGCGCCACCGGCCCGGGTCGGCTGATCTATCTTTCTGTAATTGCGTCTTTTTGTAGCGTTAGACATGGGGATATGGTATCCATCGCCATGTCCGGAACGACCACGCCACTGCCCAATGATCCCGACGCCTTGAAGGCGATCATTGCCGCTTTGCAGGCAGAAAACCAGAAGATGACGGCCAGCTTGCGCGCGCATGATCTGCTGGTTCAGGCGCTGCGCGTCCGGATTGCCAAATTGCAGAAGCAGAAGTTCGGAGCCAGTTCGGAAAGGATCGAACGAGAGCTCGAGCAACTGGAGCTGGCGTTGGAAGACCTGCAGCTGGCCCTGGCCGAGGTGAATGACCTGGTGCCCGCTGCCGAGGAGGGGCCGGATACGGAAGCACAGGCTCCGGAGCCGGCTGAACCCCAGGAAACCAACCGCCGCCGCCCGAAAGTCTCGAAGGACACGCCGCGCGAACGTCGCACGTATGATCCCGGCGAGAATTGCCCCGACTGCGGCGGCGATCTGCGGGTGATCGGTGAGGATGTCAGCGAATTGATCGACATGATCGCCGCGCAGTTGAAGGTTATCGAGATCGCGCGCATCAAGAAGTCCTGCCGACGCTGCGAGAAGATCGTCCAGGCCCCGGCACCCAGCCGACCGATCCCCCGCAGCATGGCGGGACCGAACCTGCTCGCCTATGTCCTGGTCTCGAAGTTCGACGACCATGTGCCGCTCTACAGGCAGAACGAGATCTTTGCCCGGATGGGCGCCGATATTGCCGACACGACGCTCGTGGACTGGTGCGGCGGGGCAATGAAAACCCTGGCGCCCCTGATCGAAAAGATCGAGGCCGAGATCATGGCCAGCGATCTGCTTCATGCCGATGACACGCCCATCCGGGTTCTCGATCGCAGCAAGAGCGACAAGGGGCTCGGCAAGGGTGTCAGAAAGGGCCGGATCTGGGCTTACGTGCGCGATCAGCGCCCTTGGGCAGGCAAGGCCCCGCCCGGCGCGGTCTATCAGTTCGCCCCAGACTGGAAGGAAGAACATGTCCTCGGCCATCTGGGCCAGGCCGGCGGCATTCTTCAAGCCGATGGCTACAAGGGCTATGCCAAGCTCTATGCCACCGATCTGGAGGGCAAGAGCCAGTTCCGCGAGGCCGCCTGCTGGGCGCATCTGCGTCGTGACTTTCATGATGTCTGGGCTGCGACAAAGTCCGA
>NZ_WMBT01000004.1 GCF_009708075.1 Paracoccus lichenicola
AGGGGCTTGCTCATGGCCCACCAACGTATGAGCAGCGGTTTTGTCAGGCGCTCTAAGTGGCGCGTGGCGCAACGAGCGGGGGAAACGCTAGTCGCGTTTCCCCCGCCCGGCAGCATTCAAAGATCTTACCGCATCCCCAACCCGGCCCGCATCATCAGCCGCCGCACCGGCGCGATGCCGTAAAGCCCGCCAAGCGCCGCCGCGCGCAGGTCGCGCAGGGGGCGGGCGTTGGCCTGGCTCGCGCGGTTCAGCGCGTCGATGCCCAGCAGGCGGGCATAGGCCTCGGGGCGGCGGGCGCGGTCATAGGCGGCAAGGCCCCCCGCATCGCCCGGCTCGTCGCCCGACAGGTCGATCAGCGCCGACAGGTCGGCCAAGCTCATGTTCAGGCCCTGCGCGCCGATGGGCGGGACGACATGGGCGGCCTCGGCGATGAGGGCCGTGCCGGGACCGGTGAAGCGATGGGCGATCTGGCTGATGATCGGCCATTGCGTCAGGCGCGTGGCCAGCGTCAGGCGACCCAGGACGCCTGCCGAGCGGGCGTTCAGCTCCGCCTCGAAGGCATCACGCGGCAGGGCGGCAAGGCGCGCGACCTCTCGGCCATTCTCCATCCAGACCACCGCAGAACAAGGCTTGCCGTCCCGGTCGGGCAAGGGCACCAGCGTGAACGGCCCGCCGGATCGGTGGATCTCGGTCGAGACATTGCCATGCGGCACGTCATGCGTGACGGCGAAGGCCAGCGCCTTCTGGCCGTATCGAAAGGTCCGCACGCCGATACCAAGCGCCTGGCGCACGGGCGAATCGCGACCGTCCGCGCCCACCAGCAGCCGCGGCTGGACGCGGCGTCCGTCGGTCAGCGTGACAAGGGCGCCTTCGTCGCGGGCCAGGACGCCCGCCGTGCCGGTGCCGGGGTCGAAGCGGACATTCTCCATCCCGGCCAGCCGGACGGTGATTTCTCGCCGCAGCAGCCAGTTGGGCAGGTTCCAGCCGAAGGGCTGGTCGCCGATCTCGGAGGCATCGAAATCGCGGATCAGCCGGGCCACCGGCTGCGCGCCGCCCGCATCGACGATGCGCATGACCTGCAAGGGTGTCGCATGGGGCAGCAGGCGGTCCCACAAGCCGATGCGCCGCAGCAGCGCAACCGAGGGCGTCAGGAAGGCGGTGGTGCGCAAGTCGGCGCCCTCGGCCCCTTCCTCCGTCACGGGCGGGGCGGGATCGACGCACAGGGTCGAAAAGCCCTGCGCCCCGAAGGCGGCCGCCGTGATCAGCCCGGCGATGCCGCCGCCGGACACCAGGATGTCGATGCGCTCAATCTCGGCTGCGCTCATATGCCGCAGCCTAGTTCCCGGCGGTGAACAGCAGCATGATCGTGAAGACGACCACCGTCAGGACCACGCCAAGCAGGCCAAGCACGGGCAGGCCGAACTGGACGACGGCCAGGACGACGATCGCGACGACGACCAGCAGCAGGGCGATGACAAGGACATTCACGCGATGTCCGCTTTTGTCGGCGGTATGGGTCATGGGACACCTATGGGATGGATGCACGTCCGGCATTGTGGCGCAATCACCCCTGGCCCGCAATGCGACGCAGGAACGCAGGGAGGTCGTGGACATGGTGATCGACATGGGCGGGCACCGCACCCGTCATCGCGTCCGGCCCGTGCCGCCCCGGTCCGACCAGGATCGTGCGCATCCCCAGGTCATGCGGGACGGCCAGGTTGCGGGGGTCGTCCTCGAAGAAGGCGGCGCGGGTGGGGTCGATGCGGGCGGCCTCGATCACCGCGTGGAACGCCTCGGGGCGGGGCTTGGGGTGGAAATGCGTCTCGGCGATGCCGTGGATCGCCTCGAAGATGGGGGCGGGGGTATCCGTGCCGATCGTGCCCATCCCCCGCGCCCGCAGCACCTTGGCGGCATAGGCGGCGTCGGCATTGGTATGGATCAGCTTGCGCCCCGGCAGCGCGGCGATGGCCGCCGCCAGGTCGGGCGCGGGCCGCAGGGGGGCGAAGTCGATGTCGTGGACCTCGTCCAGATAGGCTACGGGGTCGATGGCATGTTCGGCCATCAGCCCCGCCAGGGTGGTGCCGTGGCGCGCCCACCAGTCGCGCCGCATCCGGTCGGCGGCGTCGCGTTCCACGGCCAGCGTGCGCATGACGTAATCCGTCATCCGCGATTCGATCTGCGGGAACAGCGCCATGTCCGGCGGGTAGAGCGTGTTGTCCAGATCGAAGATCCAGGTATCGACATGCGCAAAATCCATCCCCGCTGCCTAGCCCTTGAACAGCGTGCTTGCAATCGCCCCCTGCGCGGCCAATCGTGCGGCCCATGAAGGACGCATATTCCCTGATCCTCGCCGCCATCGAATCCGGCACCTATCGCCCCGGCGACCGGCTGGTGGAATCGGAACTGGCCGAACGCTTCGGCGTGTCGCGCACCCCGGTCCGCGAGGCCTTGCAGCGGCTGGAAACGCAACAGATGCTGGTCCGCGACGGACGCAGCCTGATCGTCGCATCCCTGGACCACAACCAGCTGGCCGAGCTTTACACGGTGCGGGCCGAGCTGGAGGCCCTGGCCGCCCGCCTGGCCGCCCGCCACGCCACCCCCGAGGAGGTGCGCGTGCTGGCCCAGATGGTCGCCGACGACCAGAAGGCGGTGGGCAACCCCGAGGCCCTGGCGCGGGCCAACAAGCGGTTCCACCACCAGATCCACCTGGCGTCCCACAACCGCTACCTGGTCCAGCAGCTTGACCTAGTGCATCGGTCCATGGCGCTGATGGCGCGCACCTCGCTGGCCGCCGAAGGGCGCAGCGAGACCGCCTTGGCCGAACACAAGCGCATCGTCGATGCCATCGCGGCGGGCGACGGGGCGGCGGCGGACCGCGCGCTGCGCCAGCACATCTCGATGGCCTGGGAAACGCGGCTGAAGCTGGAAGCGGCGGCGGATCGTGACTGAGGCCCCGCGCCTGATCCGGTCCGATGCGGATCTGGCCCAAGGCATGGCGCATCTGGTCGCCGTTTGCCCGGTCTGGGCGCGGGTCGCGCCGGATCTTGGCCCCCTGCCCTTGCTGCGCCGCGCCGAGGGGTTCGAGGCGCTTGCGGGCGCGGTCATCGCGCAACTGATCTCTGTCGCGGCGGCGGACGCGATCTTTGCCCGCCTGAAGGCGGCGGGGCTGATGACGCCCGAGGCGATCCTTGCCGCGTCCGAGGACGCCTTGCGCGCGGCGGGCCTGTCGCGGCCCAAGGCGCGCTATCTGAAGGGCATCGCGGCAGCGGGGCTGGACTGGGACGGCTTGCGCGCGATGCCCGACGACCGGGCCGTGGCCACCCTGACCGCCCTGCCCGGCATCGGCGCCTGGACCGCCGAGATTTACCTGAAGATGGCGCTTGGCCGGGCCGATGCCTTCGCGGCGGGCGATCTGGCCCTGCAAGAGGCCGCGCGGATGATGTATGGCCTGGACGCCCGCCCCACCGCCGCCGCCCTGCGCCGGATGGCGGAACCCTGGCGCCCCTGGCGCGCGGTTGCGGCCCGGGGGCTGTGGGCTTATTACCTGCGGGCCAAGGGCCGCGAGGGAATCCGATGACCGTTCTGAAATCAGCCCGCAAGGGACCAACCAAGGCCGATGCTGTCGTGGTCTTCCTGCACGGATACGGCGCGGACGGCGCCGACCTGCTGGGTCTGGCCGATCCCCTGTCGCCGCATCTGCCGGGGGTGGCCTTTCATGCTCCCGACGCGCCGGAACGCAGCGTCAACAACCCTTTCGGATACCAGTGGTTTCCGATCCCCTGGCTGGACGGATCGACCGAGGCGCAGGCGCGCGAGTCGATGGCCCGGTCCGTGGACCTGCTGAACGCCTGGCTGGACAAGGTTCTGGCCGACGAGGGGCTGACGCCGGACCGCATGGTCGTGGTGGGCTTTTCCCAGGGCACGATGATGGCGCTGCACGTCCTGCCGCGCCGGGATCAGGCGGTGGCGGGGATCATCGGATTTTCGGGCCGGTTGCTGGCCCCCGAACTGCTGGGAACGGAAGCGAAGGTCAAGCCGCCGGTCCTGCTGCTGCATGGCGACCAGGATCCGATGGTGCCGTTCCAGGACATGCAGCTGGCGGGCGAGGCGCTGGAGGCGGCGGGCTTCACGGTCTATGGCCATGTGATGAAGGGCACCGGGCACGGGATCTCGCCCGACGGGCTGTCGGTGGCGCTGAGCTTCGTGAAGGATCGGTTGGGGAAATAAAGCCGGGGGCGCTTCGCCCCCCGGACCCCCAGAGGATATTTGGACCAAGGCAAAGAGCCTATCCCCAGATTGCCGGGTCGGCCAGTTCGATCGAATTGCCCGCCGGATCGCGCAGATAGATCGACCGGGCGCCGTTGGGCCAGCGGAAATCGGCCTCGATGGCGATGCCCCGGGCAGCCAGGTGTTCGCGCCAGGCGTCCAGGTGGCCGGGCGCGACGGCCAGGCAGAAATGGCCCGGCCCGCGCGCGCCGTGCGGGGGGACGGGCAGGCGGGCGTCGGGTTTCGGCGGCTGCTCGGTGGCCGCCGGGTTGAAGACCAGCAGCACCTGCGCGGGCGCCACGCGAAAGAACACGTGCCGTCCCGGCACGGTCTGGAACGGCTGCAATCCCATCACGTCGCGCCAGAAGATCGTGGCCGCGTCCAGATCCTCTGCATAAAGCGCGGATTCGAGCGTGCCAAGGACAGGGGGCGTTGTTGCGGCCATGGCCCGCAGCCTGCCATGGGCAAGGGCAAGGGGCAACTGTCACCGCCTTGTCACCGATCCGGATTATCCATCGGCAGGATAGATCGGGGGGCTTGCCAGATGCCTGACGCGATATATAGTCGGGCTGAAGGATCTGACGGGGCGCCCCCGGCCACCCATGGGGGCAGGCGGGAAGGCGTTTATGCTGGATCAGCGACATCAGGCGGATTTTCGGACCCAGTTCGTGCGCGAGCCTGCGAGCCTGCGCCATTATCCCGCCCTGGTGCTGAATGCCGATTACCGGCCCTTGTCCTATTACCCGCTGTCGCTCTGGCCCTGGCAGGAGGCGATCAAGGCCGCCTTTCTGGACCGCGTGGACATCATCGCCGAATACGACACGGTCGTCCGAAGTCAGCGGCAGGCGTTCAGGCTGCCCTCGGTCGTCGTCCTGAAGGATTACGTCAAACCCCAGAAGCGCGTGGCCTTCACGCGCTTCAATCTTTTTCTGCGCGACGAATTCTGCTGCCAGTATTGCGGGCACAAGGGCGACCTGACCTTCGATCATGTCGTGCCCCGGTCGCGCGGCGGCGTCACCAGCTGGGAAAACGTGGTGGCCGCCTGTTCGCCCTGCAACCTGCGCAAGGCCAACCGCAGCCTGCGCCATTCGGGGATGAGCCTGCGCCGCAAGCCCCGCCAGCCGTCCCCCGAGGAAATGCACGCGGCAGGCCGGCGATTCCCGCCGAATCACCTGCACGACAGCTGGATGGATTTCCTGTATTGGGACGCCGAACTGGAAAGCTGAACGCTCAGGCGTCGTGGTCGTGGCGGTCGCCATGGGCCAGATGCAGCGCGGCGGCCGCCGACAGCGTGATCATCGCCAGCACCACCATCGGCGCCTCGGCTGAAAACGCCGCCCACAGCGTCAGCGCGGCGACAAGGATGACTGCGGCGATCAGGACCAGAAAGTGCGGCAAGGGCATGGCGGGTCGTCTCCTCCCCCTCAATATGGGGCGAAGAATCCGCTTTGAAAAGACGATGCGGAAAATGCGCGCGAAATTGCCACATGCCTCCCGGACAGGCGTCAGAGCAGGCCCGCGTGGTCCAGCGCCGCGTCGATCAGGCGGCGGGTCGGGTCGGTCAGCGGCACCAGCGGCAGGCGCACCCGTTCGTCGCACAGGCCCAGCCGGGACATCGCGTATTTCGCGCCGACAAGGCCCGGCTCGACGAAGATGGCGATGTGCAGGGGCATCAGCCGGTCCTGGTATTCCAGGGCCTTGGCATAATCGCCCGCCAGGGTGGCCTCCTGGAACTCGGCGCAGAGCTTCGGGGCCACGTTGGCCGTCACGCTGATGCAGCCCACGCCGCCATGGGCGTTGAAGCCGAGCGCCGTGCCGTCCTCGCCCGACAGCTGCACGAAATCGGGACCGCAGGCGATGCGCTGCTGGCTGACGCGCTCCAGCTTGCCGGTGGCGTCCTTGACGCCGATGATCGTGGGCAGTTTCGCCAGTTCGCCCATGGTTTCCGGCGTCATGTCCACGACCGAGCGGCCCGGGATGTTGTAGATGACGATGGGCAGGTCCGACGCCTGGGCCAGGGCGGTGTAATGGGCGATCAGGCCGGCCTGGGTGGGCTTGTTGTAATAGGGCGTCACGACCAGGGCCGCGTCCGCCCCCACTTCGGCCGCGTGGCGGATCAGGCCGATGCCTTCGCGGGTGCTGTTCGACCCCGCGCCCGCGATGACGGGGATGCGGCCGTCCACGGCGCGCACGACCTCCTCGATCACCAGGCGGTGTTCGTCATGGGTCAGGGTCGGGCTTTCGCCGGTGGTGCCGACCGGGACAAGGCCGTGGCTGCCCTGGTCGATGTGCCAGTCCACCAGCTTTTTCAGCGTGTCCAGGTCCAGCTCGCCGTCCGGGGTGAACGGCGTGACCAGTGCGGGCAGGGATCCCTTGAACATGACACGCTTCCTTGCAGATGGTATGGATTGCGCGCCTGATAGCGGGGCAAGCGGCACTTGCCAAGGTTGTGAATTGCGTCCCCGGCGCCGCACGGTGACACAGGGTGGTGATGCGACTTCTGCGCGACATGCTGGCCGCCGGGCTGCTGATGCTGGTCCCCCTTGCCCCCGCCCGGGCCGAGGATGCGGGCGCGATGGCGTTGGCCCTGTCCGCGGCCGAGACGAAGGACTGGGTGACGGCCCGCGATGCCGCCCGCCGGTCCGGTCCCATGGCCGAGGCCCTGGTCGGCTGGCAGGCCCTGCGCGGCGGACATGGCGAGGCTGGCGATTACATCGACTTCGTGCGCGCTTACGGGGACTGGCCGGGCCTGGCGATGCTGCGGGAACGCGGCGACGCCAAGCTGCGCCCCGACCTGCCCCCGCAGGACATCCGCGACTGGTTCGGGGATCGCTTGCCGGATACGCTGGCTGCTGAAAACGCTTTCCTTGTCACGCTGGACCCCGCCGCCGCGAAGGTGGAACGCGCGCGCTTCTGGACCACGGTCCCGCTGACCGCGCCCGAGGAAGCGGCCTTCCTGACGGCCCACGGTGCCGAGCTGGCACCCCTGATGACCGCGCGGGCCGTCGCGATGCTGGACCGGCAGGACTGGGCGCAGGCCGACCGCCTGATGCCGAAATTGCCCGAACCGGACCGTCCCCTGCTGGCCGCGCGCATCGCCCTGCAGGCCGGGCGGGCGGGCGTGGACGACCTGATCCTCGCCCTGCCCCCTGATGTCCGCGCCGATCCCGGCCTGACCATGGACCGTTACCTGTGGCGGGTCGGCGCCAAGCAGCACGACGGCGCGCAGGCGCTGATGCTCGAGGCGTCCACCAGTGCCGACGCCCTGCGCGACCCGGCGGTCTGGGCACCCATGCGGGTGGATTACGCGCGCATGGCGATGCGCCGGGGCGATTGGGCGCGGGCCGAGGCCTTGGCGCGGCCGCATTTCCTGCCCCCCGAAAACCGCCATTACGCCGATCTGGAATGGCTGGCGGGCTTTGCCGCGTTCAAGCAGGGGGCGGCGGACCGGGCGCTGGCGCATTTCCGGCACCTGGAAACCGTAGTGGGCAGCCAGATCAGCACCTCGCGCGCCCTTTACTGGCAGGGCCGCGCGCACGGGACGCTTGGCGACGGGGCGGCGGCGGAGGCGGCCTATGCTCAGGCGGCACTGATGCCCGGCACCTATTACGGCCAGCTTGCCGCCGAACGGATCGGCGCGGCCATGCCCGCCGATTATGCCGCCCCCGGTCCCCTGCCCGACTGGCGCGGCGCGCCCTTGGGCGGCAGCAGCGTCTTCCAGGCCGGGCTGTGGCTGCTGGCGACGGGACGGCCGGACGAGGCGCAGCGGTTCTTCCTGCACCTGTCGGAAACCGCTGATCCCCGGGACACGCTGCGGATGGCCCGCCTGATGTATCAGGCCGGGATGCCCTGGCACGGGCTGCGCCTGTCGAAACGCGCCGCCGACAAGGGCCTCATCCACCCCGCCGCGCATTTTCCGCTGACCGGGCTGCACGAAACGGATTTCGACATTCCGCCCGAACTGGTCCTGTCCATCGCGCGGCAGGAATCCGAATTCAACCCCGCCGCCCAAAGCCCCGTGGGCGCGCGGGGGCTGATGCAGGTGATGCCCGACACGGCCCGGCAGATGGCCCGCCAGATCCGCGAACCCTTCGATCTGGCGCGGCTGACCACGGACGGGGCCTATAATGCGCGTCTCGGCGCGGCCTATCTGGCAGGGCTGCGCGAGCGGTTCGGGGCATCCACGGCGCTGACGGCCTCGGGCTACAACGCCGGGCCGGGGCGTCCGGCGCGATGGCTGCGCGATTTCGGCGACCTGCGCCGGGACGCGGATCCGGTGGAGTGGGTCGAGATGATCCCCTTTGACGAAACCCGCAATTACGTCATGCGCGTGACCGAGGCGATGCCCGTCTATCGCGCCCGCATCCTTGGGAAACCCGCGCCCATCGTGCCCACCTGGGATCTGACCGGCGGCGGGCTGATGCCGCCCCCCGTGGCGCGGCTGACGCTGGCCCTGTCCCGGCGGCCGGTCGAAAAGCCCTTTATCGGGCCAAGGCTGCCCGAAGGGTGGCAGCCGGTGGCGGTCAAGGCCGAGGTCGCACGATAGGGACGGGATCCCGGATTGACGGGGACCAAGCCTTCTGCTTATCGGCAAGACCCATGGAACCGGGCAGCCACAAGGATGGCACGCCGTGAACGAAGGGCCGGAAACGTGATCAAGCCGAACCCGCTTGGAAACGCCCATACGGAACGTCGTCTGGCCAGGCATCTGGCGGACGGGTTTCCGATCAGCATCGGCCGTCACACCTATGGCGCGCCCAATCTCCATTGGACCCGAGGAGACTTTTCACACAGGCTGGTGATCGGATCGTTCTGTTCGATCGCAGAGGATGTGAGCATCTTCGTGGGGCGTCACGGCCGGCACAACATCGACTATGTGTCGTCCTATCCGATGAACATGGTGTTCGGAAATGCCAGGAACAGAATCCCCTCGGCCTATGAAAAAGGGAACCTGAGCGTGCGCATCGGCAACGATGTCTGGATCGGACGCGGAGCGATGGTTCTGGCAGGCGTGACCATCGGCGACGGGGCGGTCATCGCCGCGCGGGCTGTCGTGTCGAAGGACGTGCCCGCCTATGACATCGTCGGAGGTGTTCCCGCAAGGCGCCTCCGCAGCCGGTTCACCCCCGATGTCGTGCAGACCCTGCTGGCGCTGAAATGGTGGGACTGGCCGGACGAGAAGATCGAGCGCAATCTCGATTTCTTTACCAGGCCGGACTTTGCGGCACTGGTGGACGACATCGCCTGAGCCGACCGCTAACCAGACGAACGCCGAATCCAAGGCCGAGGCTGCCTGCGGGATGGCAGCCGGTGGCGGTCGAGGCGTCGGGGGGCGGTGATGATGGTGCGTGCAAGCACGCACCCTACCCCTTGCGAACGGATCGTAGGGTGCGTGCTTGCACGCACCGCAAGCCTGCGGGCCATGGTGCGCGGCAAGCACGCACCCTACCCGCCCCGCATCCGCGCCCGCCACAGCGTGAACAGCCCCGCCGCGACCACGATCGCCGTGCCGATGACGACGTTCATGTGCAGCACCTCGCCAAAGACCAGGACGCCGATGACGCTGACCCAGGCCAGTTGCGTATAGGCGAAGGGTTGCAGGGCCGAGGCCTCGGCCAGTTCATAGGCGCGGATCAGCAGCCAGTGCGACAGGGTGCCAAGGGCGCACAGCATCCCCATCCAGGCCCAGTCGGAAGGGGCCAGCCATTCCCATTGCCGGATGCCCAGGGCCGTCGCCGTGACGGCCCCGGCGATGCCGGTCCAGAAAAAGCTCACCTCGGCCGGATCGTCGCGCGACACGTGCCGCGTCAGCAGCCCGTAAAGCGCGAACAGCAGCGCCGAGGCCAGGGCCAGCCCCGCCCCCAGGTTCAGCACCGTGCTGCCGGGGCGCAGGATGATCAGGATGCCGACAAAGCCCACGCCGATCGCCGTCCAGCGCCGCCAGCCGACCTTTTCGCCCAGGATCGGGCCGGACAGCGCCGCGACCAGCAGCGGATAGGCGGTGAAGATCGCGTGCGTGCCGACCAGGCCAAGGCGCACGAAGGCCTCGACCATCAGCGTGGTCTCGACCACCAGGATCGCGCCGCGCAGGATCTGCGTTCTGGGCCGCTTGGTGCGGATGGCACGGCGCAGGCCGCCCGGCTGGCGCGAGACCATGGCTGTCACGAACAGCGCAAAGACCCAGTATCGCAGCATGACGACCAGGACCGGCGGGTATTCCGATCCCAGCATCCGCGAAAAGGCGTCCTGCATCGCGAAGATGAAGCTGGTCGCGCACATCAGCAGGATCGCAAGCCCGGTGCGGTCGGGCAGCGCGCCGGTCCTGGGCGGAACCGGAGGCGGCGCCGAGGCGGTGGCCGCCGATGCGGCATAGGGCGGGTGGTTCTGGTCTTTCGGCATGGCGCGGTCCCCGGTCGGTCCCGCCATGCGCCTGTTTCCGCCGCAAGGTCAAGGCAAGCCTGCCTTGCGCATCGTGCAAGTCAGTCCCGCGTGCGGATGATCCTGGCCAGCGGCTCGAAGACCTGCGTGTTCGCCGCGATCAGGCGGCCCGATTCCAGCGGGTCGTCGCCGTCGCGAATGCCTTCGACGAAACCGCCCGCCTCGCGCACCAGCAGGATGCCTGCCGCCACGTCCCAGGGCTTGTTGCCGCGTTCCCAGTATCCGTCATATCGCCCCGCCGCGACATAGGCCAGATCCAGTGCCGCCGCGCCCATCCGCCGCACGCCTGCCGTCACCGGCATCAGCCGCGCCAGATCCTGCAAGGCGGCGGGCAGCGGGCCGCGGCCTGCAAAGGGAATGCCGGTGGCGAACAGCGATTCGTCCAGGCGGCGCCGCCCCGAGACGCGCATCCGCTGGTCGTTCATGAAGGCGCCGCCGCCCTTCTCGGCCACGAACATCTCGTCCTTGGCGGCGTCGAAGATCACGGCGGCGACGATTTCCCTTTTATGCTCCAGCGCGATGCTGATGGCCCAATGCGGCAGCCCGTGCAGGAAGTTGGTGGTCCCGTCCAGGGGATCGACGATCCAGCGCCGCGTCGGATCCTCGCCCGCTTCCTCGCCCGTTTCCTCGCCCAACCAGCCATAGTTCGGGCGCGCGCTGCGCAGTTCTTCCTTGATGATCCGCTCGGCTTCCTGGTCGGCCTTGGTGACGAAATCGCCCGCGCCCTTGACGCTGACCTGAAGGTTCTCGACCTCGCGGAAATCCTTGACGAGGCTGCGCCCGGCCTTGCGGGCGGCCTTGATCATGACGTTGAGATTGGCGCTTGCCATGGGATGCTCCGGGAACAGGGGTTGGGGCGTCATAGGGGCAAGCGGGGGGAATGTGAAGCATGGGCTGTCCTGCCCTTGATCTGGCGAAGGCCATCGCCTTCGCCACGTCACAACATCGCAACCTGAACCGCCGGGCCTCAAAGGCCCGGCCAGCGCCCGCCCCGCCCCCAGGCGGGCGCTTCATGCCCCCTCGGGTCGGGCGCTGGCCTCTCGTGGTCGCGGGGTGGCACCGTCCTTGGTGGCAGCCTTGCGCAAAGGGCGGAGGAAATGCAGTGCATTTCCTTTTCCCGCCCAGGCAAGGGTCAGTCAGGCCGCCGCCCCGCGCAGCATCCGCAGGGGTTCCGTTCGCGACAGGCGCAAGATGTGGGCCATGTAGGGCTGGCCCAGATCCTCGGACCGCACCGCCGCGTAAAGCCGCCGGATGATCCCGCCGCGCGTCAGGGGCAGCATGGCGATTTCCGCGTTGGCGGTTTCGCGGCGCAGCACCCAGTCGGGCATCACCGCCACGCCCCGCCCCGACGCCACCAGCATCAAGGCTACGGCGGTCAGTTCGACCGTGCGCTGCAAGGCGGGTTCCACCCCGGCAGGCGTCAGGAACTGGCTGAACACGTCCAGACGCGCGCGGTCCATGGGATAGGTGATGAGGGTTTCCCCTGCCAGATCGGCGGGATCGGCGTAACCCTTGGCCACCAGCGGGTGATCGGCGGGCACGACCAGCGTGGGGGAATAATCGAACAGCGGCTGGAAGGCGATGCCCGCCATCTCCTCGGGGTCGGACGAGATCACCAGATCGACCTCTTGCCGGGCCAGCGCGGGCAAGGCGCCGAAGGCCAGGCGCTGGCGGATGTCCAGGTCCACCTCGGGCCAGGCGCGGCGGAAGATGTCCAGGACCGGCAGCAGCCAGTCGAAGCAGGCGTGGCATTCCATGGCGATGTGCAGCCGCCCGATGCGGCCTGCCTCGACGCCCTTGAACTCCGCCTCGGTGGCGGCGACCATCGGCAGCACCTGTTCGGCCAGGCGCAAGAGCCGCATCCCCGCGGGGGACAGGCGCATGGGCTTGGCGCGGCGGACGAACAGGTCCACCCCGGCCTGTTCCTCCAGCGCCTTGACCTGGTGGGACAGGGCCGACTGGGTGATGTTCAGCACCTCGGCCGCGCGGGCTAGGCCGCCTTGTTCGTGGATGGCGCGGACGGTGCGCAGGTGGCGCAGTTCCAGATGCATGGTGAGGCAGGCTCATGTTGATCTTGAGGATTATGAATTTGTCTCACGCCCTGACGCATGGCACAAGCGGCGAAAGCCAAAGGAATCGTTCATGTCCCGCCCCACCATCAGCTTCGAGTTCTTTCCGCCGAAGACGCTGGACGCGTCCTTCCGGCTGTGGGAAACCGCGCGGGCCTTGGCGCCGCTGGCGCCTGATTTCGTGTCCGTCACCTATGGCGCGGGCGGCACCACCCGCAAGCTGACGCACGAGGCGGTGACGACCATCCACCGCCATTACGGCATCCCCGTCGCCGCCCACCTGACCTGCGTCGAGGCCACGCGCGCCGAAACGATGGAGATCGTGCAGGCCTATGCCGATGCCGGGATCCGCGAAATCGTGGCCCTGCGCGGCGACGCGCCCAAGGGCCAGGACCGCTTCACTCCCCATCCCGAGGGCTTTGCCGACACGGTCGAGCTGATCGAGGCGATTGCCGCGCGCGGCGACATGACGATCCGCGTCGGTGCATACCCCGAGCCGCACCCCGACAGCAGCGGCACGGATGCCGACGTGGCCTGGCTGAAGCGCAAGATCGACGCGGGCGCGACCAGCGCGATCACGCAGTTCTTCTTCGAGGCCGACACCTTCTTCCGCTTCCGCGACAAATGCGCCGCAACAGGCATCGACGCCCCGATCATCCCCGGCATCCTGCCGATCCAGGGGTGGGCCGGGGCCAAGCGGTTCGCCGCGACCTGCGGGACCAGCGTGCCGGGTTGGGCCGAGGAGGCGTTCTCGAAGGCCGCAGCCGAGGGTCCGGCGGCGGAACGCGCGCTGTCGGAACGCACCTGCGTCAAGCTGTGCCGCGACCTGCTGGACGGTGGCGTGGACCGGTTGCATTTCTATACGCTGAACAAGCCCGACCTGACGCTGGCCGTCTGTGCGGCGCTTGGGGTCGAGCCGGTGCGCGACCTGGGCGCGGTGGCGTAAGCCGGGGGTTTCACACCCCCGGACCCCCGTGGGATATTTAGGCCAAGGCAAAGGGTTCGTTATTCAAAGCCCATCACCGTGGCCCGCGTCATCGCGCCAAAGCCGTTGAAGCGGGTGTTGGTCACGACCGAATAGGCGCCTGCGCCGTGGAAGATGACATAGTCGTCCTCGGCGATGTCGTCTGGCAGGGCCAGCTCGCCCGGCAGGCGGTCCACCGAATCGCAGGTCGGGCCGAAGATCACGCGGCCCGTCCGTTCGCCGCTGCGCGGCCTGCCTTGCGGGGTCAGGACCTCGATGCGGTCGAGATTGCCGATGACCGGCAGTTCGGCCAGGTTGCCATAGACGCCGTCGTTCAGGAACACGTTTGCGCCGTCGCGCAGGCCCTTGACGCGGGCGATCAGCGCATAGGCGTCGGCGCACAGGCCCCGGCCCGGTTCGCAGACAAGCGCGGGGGCGTCCGTGCCGAAGCATTCGGCCACCGTGTCGCCGATCTTGGTGAAGATCGACGGCAGGTCGGGCGCCACCCCCGCCAGGCGGTGCGAGGGGAAGCCGCCGCCCACGTTCAGCCGATGCGCCCGGACACCCGCCATGTAGCAGATCTCGCGCGCCACGCGGATATAGCTTTCCCAAGCCATCGGGTCGGTGCATTGCGTGCCCGGATGGAAGGTCAGCGAGGCGACATGACCCCGATCCGCCACCCGCCGCAGCAGATCGGCCGCCAGATCCGGCGTGGCCCCGAACTTGGACCCGAAGTCATAGGCCGCGCCCGGCACCGGCAGCTTGAAGCGGGGCGAGATCTCGACCCCCTGCCCTTCGACCGAAACCGGCACCTGCTCGAACAGCTTGTCCAGCTCGCTGCCGCTGTCCACCGACCAAGCAAGGATCCCTTCGCGCACGCCATGGGCGATTTCCCGGCGCGAGCGGACGGGGTTGTGGTAATGGCGCGCCGTGCCCGGGGCCAGGCGGCCGATCAGGTCGATCTCGTACGGCGAGGCCACGTCGAAGCCCTGGATCCCCGCCGTGACGAGGTTCTGGATCACGGTCTCGTCCGGGTTCGACTTCACGGCATAGGTGACAAGGCCCGGAAAGCCCGCCAGGAACTGCCGTGCGCGGTCCTGCAACACCGTGGGCGCGAAGGCCATCACCGGATGGTCGGGCTGAAGATGGCGGATCAGGTCGGCCGGATTGTCCCAGACGGTCTTCTGTGTCCTCATCGGCGGATCCTTTCGCGTTCGCGGGGTTGCGGCCCTCGGGTCCAGAATGACGCCTCGGGCCGGCGATTTCACCGGCGAAAGGGATGGATTTGCCGCCCCTGCCGGTCATAATGACGGCCATCATGGCTTTTCGACGATCTGCGGGACCGGAATGGACGAACTGGATCGCAACATCATCGCGCTGCTGTCGCAGGATGCCCGCACATCCGTCGCGGTGCTGGCGCGGCGGTTGAAGGTTGCCCGGTCCACCCTGCAGGCGCGGCTGGAACGGCTGGAACGCTCGGGCGCGATCGCCGGCTATACGCTGCGGCTTGGCGAGGCGGCACGGCCCGGCCGCATCCGCGCCGCCGTCCTGCTGGCCATCGAGCCGCGCAGCCAGCCCGCCGTCCTGACGCGCCTGAAGGCCATGCCGCAGGTCGAACGCATCCACACGACCAGCGGGCGCGTCGATCTGCTGGTCCAGATCGCCAGCGGATCGACCACGGAACTGGACGAGGCGCTGGACCGCATCGGCGCCATCGACGGCGTGCGATCCTCGGAAAGCCTGATCCACCTGTCTACCAAGCTCGACCGCGCGGTCTGACGGGGGCAGTCTAGCGCAGCCGGAACAGGTCCACGAAATCCTGCGCCGCCCCCGCATCGCCCGATAACCCGATCATCCCGTCGCTTGCCAGATCGGCCAGCGGCACCCGGCCATAGACCGCGCGCGCCAGGCTGTTGCCATTGCCCGACAGGGTGAAATCCGCCGGCTCCACGCCTGCCTTGGGGCGCAGAATGCCGTCGCCCGTCAGGCGCAGCACGAAGGACTCAGCCCCCATCCGCATCGCCGCCGTCACCTGCCGCCCCTCGGCCCCCCCGATCATCGCGGTCATGGAGATCACCAGCGCCGCCGGGCTGATGAACCGCCTTGGATCATGGCCCGGATGCAGCGCCCCCCAGCGGCACATCGCCTGCAGGACCGGCATCAGGTCCTGTCCCGAAGGCGTCAGCGCGTACTGCCCCGCCTCGTGCGTCACCACGCCTGCCTGCGCCAGTTGCGCCAGCCGCTGCGTCAGCACCGCCGCCGTGACCCCGGGCAGCCCGTGGCGGATCGCCTGGAACCGCTTGGGGGCCAGCATCAGTTCGCGCACCACCAGCAGCGCCCAGCGGTCGCCGATGATGTTCAGGGCATGGGCGGCAAGGCATCCCTCGTCATAGCGGATGCGCGGATCATGGCGGGTCTGTGACATGGCACAGGGTATCAGTTGCTTTTTCATACTGCAACGGGCACCCTTCCTTTTGTGATCCAGGAAGGGGGGATTCTCATGACCTATGTTTCCGGTTTCGTCGCCGCCGTGCCCAGTGCCAACAGGGACGCGTTCATCGCCCATGCCAGGGCCGGCTGGCCCTGGTTCCAGCAGCGCGGCGCGCTGCGCATGGTCGAATGCCTGGGCGCGGACGTGAAGCACGGCAGGCAGACCGACTTTTATCGCGCGACCCAGGCCAGGGACGACGAGGTGCCGCTGTTTTCCTGGGTCGAATGGCCCGACCGCGCCACCGCCGACGCGGCCTGGGCCGGCATGGCAAATGGCGAGGATTTGCCAGACATGCCCGAACCGCCCTTTGACGGCGCGCGCATGTTCTGGGGCGGCTTCAACCCCATCGTCCAGGTGGGCGAAAGCAGGCCCGGAAGCTATATCCAGGGCTTCGTGCTGGCCGCGCCCGAGGACAGGAAGCAGGCCTATATCGACATGGCCCGCAGCGCGACGGACATGTTCCGGCGCATGGGCGCAACCTTCCAGATCGAATGCTGGGGCGAGGACGTGCCCCATGGCAAGCAGACCGACTTTTACCGCGCCACGGACGCCAAGGAGGGCGAGGTGCCGCTGTTCTCCTGGATCGAATGGCCCGACCGCGCGACCTGCGACGAAGCCGCCCGCCAGATGGAGGCCGAGATGGAGGGGATGGAGATGCCCGACATGCCCTTCGACGGGATGCGCATGTTCTGGGGCGGCTTCACGCCAGTCTTCGACAGCAAGGCCGAGGTGCAGGGATGAAGGTTCACGGACGCCCCCTCTGGTTCGAGCTTGCGACCGGCAAGGGCCATCTGGATGCGGCAGGCGATTTCTATCGCAAGGTGATCGGCTGGCAGATCGGCGACAGCGGGATGGAGGGGTTCCGCTATCACCTCGCCACCGCCGACGGCGACAGGGTGGCCGGGCTGATGGAGATGCCGGGCGATGTCGCGGACATGCCGCCCGCCTGGACGGTCTATTTCGGCGTGGACGACGCCGACCGCGCGGCCGCCGGTATCCGGGCCGCGGGCGGTCAGGTCTTTCGCGAACCGGCCGACATTCCCGGCACCGGCCGCTTTGCCGTCGCCGCCGACCCGCAGGGCGCGCCCTTCGGAATCCTCGCGCCGCTGCCGATGGAGGACGGCACGGGCGGCCAGGCCTTCGACCAGGCAAGGGCCGCGCATGGCAACTGGATCGAACTGATGACCACCGATCCCGGCGCGGGTCTCCGCTTCTATGCGGCCCTGTTCGGCTGGACCGCGGGCGAGGCGATGGACATGGGCGGCATGGGCACCTACCGGCTGTTCCGCCATGACGGCGCGGACATCGGCGGCATGATGGGTCTGGGCCAGGCGCCCCGGCCCTGCTGGCTGGCCTATTTCGGCGTCAACGGCGTCAAGGACGCGGTGGGGCGCATCACGGAGGCGGGCGGCACCGTGCAGCACGGCCCGACCCCGGTTCCGGGCGGGGCGCATATCGCCGTCGCGACCGATCCGCAGGGCGCCCCGTTCGCCCTGGTCGGCCCTTTGGAGGTGACAGCATGACCCTGGTCCTGACCACCTATGACTGGGTGCCCGAATTCGCGCGCGGCTTCGTGCGCGACATCCGGGTGCGCTGGCTGCTCGAGGAACTCGGGCGGCCCTACCGGATCGAGACCGTGCCGCTGCGGGACCGGACGGCCGATCATCTGGCGCACCAGCCGTTCCACCAGGTGCCCTTCATCCGCGACGGCGACCTGACGCTGTTCGAATCGGGTGCCATCCTGCTGCACCTGGCCGAGGGCACCCCCCTGATGCCCCCTGCGCAGCGCCCCCATGTCCAGCAATGGCTGATCGCGGCGCTGAACAGCGTCGAGCCGTTCAGCATGGCCTGGGTCATCCCCAAGTTCTTCGACCAGGACGAGGCAGGGGCCGCCAAGCGCGAACCCCTGCTGCGGCAACGGCTTGCGCAATTGCAGACGGCCTTGGGCGACCGCCCCTGGCTGATGGGCGAAGGCTTCACCGTGGCCGACCTGCTGATGGCCGACATCCTGCGCCTGCCCGCGCGGAACGGGTTGCTGGACGACCTGCACGGGCTTGCGGCCTACGCCGAACGCGCCACCGACCGCCCCGCCTTCCGCAAGGCGCTGGCCGACCAGATGGCGCATTGGCGCGCGGCGGATGAAAGGCGGGGGGCGGCCTAGCTGCAGGCCATTGTCGATCCAGCCTTCGGGCGTTATCCTTGAAACTGTAGATCGAAAGGCCTCGGATGCGAACTGACAGCCGTGCCGATATTCAACGCTGGATCAAATCCGGCCCGCCGGGTCAACAGGCCGCGCCGGGTTATGACGAATGGCTGAAAGCCGAGATCGCCGCAGGCATCGCCGAACTCGACGCCGGAAAGTTCATGACGCTGGAGGACATGAAGCGCGAATTCGGGCAGGAATGAGGATCGTCCTTTCGGACCTGAGCCGCCGACGGCTTCATGAAATCCAGTCCTATATCGCCTTCCACAATGCCAGGGCCGCGACCCAGGTCGCAGACCGCATCCTCTATGCGGCTGAAATGCTGGCCGACTTCCCGGACCTTGGCACGCGGTGGCAAGGCGGATCCACGCGCACCCTGGTGGTGTCGGGCCTGCCATACCGCCTGCACTATCGTATCGTGGGCGACACCGTTCAGATCATCACGATTGCCCATACCAGCCAGCGGCTACCCAAGCTGGGGTGAAGCGCCCGTGGCACTTGGCCTTTCCCCCCTCTTTCGCTAATCCATCCCCCAAGCGAAGGGGATCTGCCGACATGAGCATGGACAAAAGCTTTGACGCCACCGCCGCCGAGGCGCGGATCGGCGCGGAATGGGAACGCCTGGGCGCGTTCGCCGCCGGGGCCAACGCCTCGCGGGCCGAGACCTTCACCGTGATGATCCCGCCCCCGAACGTCACCGGCAGCCTGCATATCGGCCACGCCTTCAACAACACGCTGCAAGACATCCTGGTCCGCTGGCACCGGATGCGCGGCTTCGACACGCTGTGGCAGCCCGGCCAGGACCATGCGGGCATCGCCACGCAGATGGTCGTGGAGCGCAAGCTTGCGTCCGAGGGCAAGCCGCCGCGCCGCGACTGGAACCGCAAGGATTTTACCGACGAGATCTGGCGGTGGAAACAGGAATCCGGCGATACGATCATCAACCAGCTGAAGCGGCTTGGCGCCTCGTGCGACTGGTCGCGCAACGCCTTCACCATGTCGGGGGCGCCTGGTGCCCCTGCGGGCGAGGAGGGGAATTTCCACGACGCGGTGATCCGGGTCTTCGTGGACCTTTATAACAAGGGCATCATCTATCGCGGCAAGCGCCTGGTGAACTGGGATCCGCATTTCGAGACGGCGATCAGCGATCTCGAGGTCGAGAACCGCGAGGTTCCCGGCCACATGTGGCATTTCAAATACCCGCTGGCGGGCGGCGAGACTTATGAATACGTCGAACGCGACGCGGACGGCACCGTCACGCTGCGCGAGGTCCGCGATTATATCTCCATCGCCACCACGCGCCCCGAAACCATGCTGGGCGACGGCGCGGTGGCGGTTCATCCGTCGGACGCGCGCTATGCCCCCATCGTGGGCAAGCTGTGCGAGATCCCCGTGGGGCCGCGCGAACACCGCCGCCTGATCCCGATCATCGCCGACGAATACCCGGACCCGAACTTCGGCAGCGGCGCGGTCAAGATCACCGGGGCGCATGACTTCAACGACTACGGCGTGGCGATGCGCAACGGCATCCCGCTTTATGCGCTGATGGACAGCAAGGGGGCGATGCGGTCGGACGGCCTCTCCTATGCCGAGTCCGCCGCCATCGCGACCCGCGCGGCACGGGGCGAGGACGTGGGCGACGTGTCGGACGTGAACCTGGTCCCCGAGGATCTGCGGGGTCTCGACCGGCTGGAGGCGCGGCGGCTGGTCATTGCCCAGATCAATGCCGAGGGCCTGGCCGTCACATACCTGCACAAGGAAATCGACGAGGACACCGGGGCCGAGCATCTGGAACGCCGCCCGGTCGTGGAGGCCAAGCCGATCATGCAGCCCTTCGGCGACCGCTCGGGCGTGGTGATCGAGCCGATGCTGACCGACCAGTGGTTCGTGGACACGAAGCGGATCGTCGGCCCTGCCTTGGAGGCCGTGCGGTCAGGCCGGACCGAAATCCTGCCCGAGCAGCACAAGAAGGTGTATTTCAACTGGCTCGAGAACATCGAGCCCTGGACCATCAGCCGCCAACTGTGGTGGGGGCACCAGATTCCGGTCTGGTATGGATTGGACCTCGCGCCCGAAGGCCAGGTCGATGACGATGGCGACGGCGAACTGGACGACGTGGAAATCTTCGCGCTGCTGGAGGAAGGCCTGGTCCACCGCGACGAGATCCACCACGCCGCCGCCAGCTTCGCCGAGGTGGCCGAGCGGTTCCGCGACGCCATCGCTGGGCTGCCCGCCCCCCTGGAAATCGCCCGCATCGTCGAGGTCGCGGACCGCGAGGCCGCCATCGACGCCTTTGCCCAAGGCCTGGCCGATTACAACCTGAGCCAGGATCCCACCCGGCTGGTCTATCCCGTCTGGCGCGACCCGGACGTGCTGGACACCTGGTTTTCCTCGGGCCTCTGGCCCCTGGGCACGCTTGGCTGGCCCGAGGACACGCCGGAACTGCGCAAGTATTTCCCGACCGACGTGCTGGTCACGGGCTTCGACATCATCTTCTTCTGGGTCGCCCGGATGATGATGATGCAGCTTGAGGTCGCGGGCGACGTGCCGTTCCGCACGGTCTATGTCCATGGCCTGGTGCGCGACGAAAAGGGCGCGAAGATGTCGAAGTCGAAAGGCAACGTCATCGACCCCCTGTCGCTGATCGACGAATACGGCGCCGACGCGCTGCGCATGACGCTGACCGGCATGGCCGCGATGGGCCGCGACCCCAAGCTGGGGCCGAAGCATGTCGAGGGCGCGCGGAACTTCGTCACCAAGATCTGGAACGCCACCCGCTTTGCCGAGATGAACGGCGTGCGTGGCGGCGGCGCGATGCCCGCGCCCAGCCATACGGTGAACCGCTGGATCATAGGCGAGGTCGCGCGGATCCGCATCGCCACGGACGAGGCGCTGGCCTCCTATCGCTTCAACGACGCGGCGAACGGCCTTTACGCCTTTGTCTGGGGCAAGGTCTGCGACTGGTATGTCGAATTCGCCAAGCCCCTGTTCGACGGCGACCATGCCGATGAAACGCGGGCCACGATGGGTTGGGTTCTGGACCAGTGCTATCTGCTGCTGCACCCGATCATGCCCTTCGTGACCGAGGAGTTGTGGCGGCTGACCGGCGACCGCGCCAAGATGCTGGTCCACGGCGACTGGCCGACCTATGGGGCGGAACTGATCGACGCGGAGGCCGACCGCCAGATGAACTGGGTGATTTCGCTGATCGAAGAGGTCCGGTCCGCCCGCGCCCAGATGGGCGTTCCGGCAGGTGCCAAGCTGGACCTGATCGCGACCGAGGCGGAAGCAGCGGCCCGCGCGGCCCTGACCGCCAACAGCCCGCTGATCGAGCGGCTGGCGCGGGTAAACGAGCGGTCGGCGCATGTGACCTCAACCAGCCACGTGACTGCGCGCGGCACCATCACGGTGGCGGTGCCGGGGGCGAGCTTCGCCCTGCCCATCGGCGACGTGATCGACGTGGCGGCGGAAACCGCCCGGTTGCAGAAGGCGGTAGGCAAGTCCGAGAAAGACGCCGAGGGCTTGCGCAAGCGGCTGTCGAACCCGCGCTTCGTGGAAAACGCGGAACCCGAGGTGATCGAGGAAACCCGCGACAAGCTGGCCGCGCTGGACGACGACCTGACGCGCCTGCGCGCGGCCCTGGCGCAATTGGCGGCGATGTGAGCCGCTGCCGTCGGGGGCGCTTGCGGGGATCGCAGGTGCCTCCGGCGGGGATATTTAAGTGAAGAAGAAGCCTTGGAGCGTGGACAGCGCGCGGGGGAGCGCCTCGGCCAGGATGTCCAGTTCCGGGTCGGGCGCGCAACTGATGCGGATGCAGCGGTTGAGCGGCGCCGCGCCGGGCATTCGGATGAAGACGCCTTCACTTGCCAGCGCATCGACCAGGCGGCGGGCGAAGGCGCCATCGCGATGCGTGTCGAGCGCCACGAAGTTGGTGGCGGATGGCAGGGCGGTCAGCTGGTTTTCCGCGCCGATGGCGGCGATGCGCTGGCGCGCCCCATCCACCCGCGCCACGACCTGCGCCAGCCAGTCCTGATCCTGCAATGCGGCAAGCGCGCCGATCTGGCTGATGCGGTTCATGCCGAAATGGTTGCGCACCCGGTCGAAGGCCGCGATCAGGTCGGGGTGGCCGATGGCGTAACCCACGCGCGCGCCTGCCATGCCGTAGGCCTTGGAAAAGGTGCGCATCCGAATGACCCGGGGATCGTCGGCGGCGATGGCCGGGATGGCGCTTGCGGAGGCGAATTCGGCATAGGCCTCGTCCAGGACCAGCAGCGTGCCCTCGGGAAGCTGGTCCAGCATCGCCTCGATCACCGCGCCGTCGTGCCAGCTTCCCATCGGGTTGTCCGGGTTGGCGAGATAGACCAGCCCCGCCCCGGTCTGGCGGGCGCGATCCAGCAGCGCCTGCGGGTCCTCGGCGTCATGGCGATAGGGCACCTTGTCCAGGCTGCCCCCGAAGCCGGTCACATGGAAGTTGAAGGTCGGATAGGCCCCGTCCGAGGTCACCACGACATCCCCCGGCGCGACCGTCAGGCGCACCAGCAGGCCCAGCAAGCCGTCGATCCCCTCGCCCACGATGATGTTGTCGGCCCGGACGCCATGATGCGCGGCCAGCGCCTGCGTCAGGTCATGGCTGGCCGGATCGCCGTATTTCCAGACCTCGCCCGCCGCCGCCTGCATCGCGGCCACCGCGCGCGGACTGGGGCCGAAGCCGTTCTCGTTGGCGCCAAGACGCGCGGCGAAGGGGCGGCCCGCCTGGCGTTCCAGCGTTTCCGGCCCGACGAAGGGCACGGTCGCGGGCAGGCCTGCGGCGATCGGGGCAAGGCGGACCATCAGAAGGCGCGAAAGGTCATGGTGGTCAGCGTGCGGCTGATATGGGGGATGTCGAACAGGCGTTCGGAGAGATACCGGCCGACATCCTCGTCTTCGGGGATATAGACCTTGGCGATCAGGTCGTAGTCGCCGGATGTCGAGTAAAGCTCGCTCACGACCTCGCGGTCATAGATGGCTTGGGCGACCTGATAGGTCTTGCCAGGCGCGCAGCGGAACTGAACGAAGACGGGTCGCATGGTGGCCTCCTGCTTGGGTCGGGCGCAGGTTAGACCGCCGGCGCGGGACGGGTCCAGACCCCGCGCGCGTGGCCCCGCCAGAAGCGCGCCATCAGCAGCGCGGCCGCCACCGTTAGCCCGACGCACAGCCCCAGCCACAGCCCGGCGGGACCGAGGCCCCCCGGAAAGGCCAGGCCCCAGGCCACGGGCATCCCCACCACCCAATAGCTGAAGCCCGCGATCCACATGGGCACGCGCGTGTCATGGACACCGCGCAGGAAGCCAAGCGCGATCACCTGGAAGGCATCGGTCAATTGGAACAGCGCCGCATAGACCAGCAGCGCCGCGCCAAGCGCCACGATGGCCGGCCCGCGCGCGTCCGTGGGGTCGAGGTAGAGCCGCACCAACCAATCGCCCGCCAGCAGATAGATGCTGATCGCCAGCGCGGCGAAGACCAGCGACATGGCGATCACCGTAACGGCGGCGTCGCGCATCCAGGCGGCGTCGCCCCGGCCCTTGGCCTGGCCCACCCGGACCGTCGCGGCATTCGACAGGCCCAGATGCACCATGAAGGTGATCGACGTGATCTGCAGCGCGATCCCGTGGGCCGCCAGTTCCTGCGTACCGATCCAGCCCATCATGACGTTGGAACCCACGAACAGCCCGCCCTCGGCCACCATGGTCAGGCCGATGGGCCAGCCCAGGCGGAACACTTGGCCCAGGGCAGCGGTGTCGGGCTTCCAGAACCGCTGGAACAGGTGATACTTGCGCGTCGCGGGCAGCCAATGGGCATAAAGCGCCAGCACGGCCAATTGCAGGGTCTGCACGATCACGCTGGAGATAGCCGCGCCCCGCACGCCCAGTTCGGGAAAGCCCGCGTTTCCGAAGGTCAGAAGCCAGATCAGCCCGATGTTCACCGGCAGCCCGGCCAGCGTCACCCACATCACGACCTGCGCCCGCTCCAGCGCCGCCAGATAGGAATTGAGCGCCAGCGCCCCCAGCATCGGCAGCAGGCCCCAGCCGGCGATGCGCAGGAAATCCTGCGCCAGCGCGGCCACCGTTTCCGTCTGGCCAAGCGCCAGCAGGATCGGGCCGGAAAACCAGAACAGCGGCTGGCACAGGACCGCATGGATCGCCGACAGCCACAGCGCCATGCGGGCGGCGCGGCGGACCTCGGTCTCATCCCCGCGGGCGATGGCGGTGGCGATCAGGCCCATGACGCCGGTGCCGTAGCCCATGCCCAGGAAGAACAGGATGTGGATCATCGAGGTCGCGATGACCAGGGCCGCCAGCGCATCGACCCCGTACCAGCCCAGCATCACCGTGTCGCTGACATGGATGCCCATGCGCGCCAGATGGCTGCCGATCAGCGGCAGGCCCAGCGAGAGCGTCGCGGCGACATGGGGAAGGTAGCGGGTCATGGGGCGGGCTTAGCGCGGCAAGGGGCGCTGCACAATCTGCAAGGCGGGCGGGCAGTTTATCGGGAATGTTGAAAGCGGAGGGATCTTCTTTGGGACATAGGCTGCTGGGTAGGAGGCGCCCTTGCCGGAACATAGCGCAAATACGTTGTCACCCTTGAACCCGACAGGCCTGATTTCGAGACCTTAACTGCCGGTCGAAGCCGCAGAAATTTCGCGGCCCAACCAATCCAAATAACCGCTGATCGCAGCTTCGTCCCGTTTGCAATAGGACCACTTCAGGTGCTTTCGCACCGAGATGAAGCCCGCCTGCCGGAGAATGTCCAGATGCCTGCTGGCGGTGGGTTGGGCGACAGTCAGCGCCTCGGCAATCAGCGTCATGCAGACACCGAACTCCACCGGATCGGCGGACCACTGGTGGCCAAACTGCTTCCCCGGCTCTGCCAACAGCCGAAGGATGCGCAGTCGCGGCTCGCTTGCCATGGCCCGGATTTGTATTGATCTGTTCATACTTTCAATCATATCGTCATTTAGCTAAATGACAATACGAGTCGCCACGATGCTGAACCTTCCGAACACCGCTATTATCGAGGGCAGTGCAGTCCGCTGGGGCAGGATCGGGAAGGGGCCACCGCTTGTCGCGATCCACGGCACCCCGTTTTCCTCGCAGGTCTGGCGCAGGATCGTGCCGGAGTTTGCCGACCGCAGAACGGTCTATTACTTCGATCTGGTAGGCTACGGTCTTTCCGAAATGCGTGAAGGGCAGGATGTTTCCCTCGGCGTGCAAAACAAGGTTCTTGCCGCCCTGTTTGCGGAGTGGGGCGTCGAACGTCCCGACGTTCTGGCCCATGACTTTGGCGGTGCCACCGCCTTGCGCGCATGGTATCTGGACGGGCTTCGCTATGCCTCGCTGACGATCTTCGATGCTGTTGCCCTTGCACCCTGGGGGTCGCCCTTCGTTCAGCACGTGCGACGCCACGAAGCGGCCTTTACCGGGATGCCGGACTATATGCACCGCGCGCTGCTGCGGGCCTATTTGCAGACGGCAGCGCACAACCCGTTGTCGGAGGATGCGCTGGAAATTTACAGCGCTCCGTGGCTCGGGCCAGTTGGTCAGGCAGCATTCTATCGGCAAATTGCCCAGATGGACCAGCGTTTCACGGATGAGGTCGAAGCGCTCTACGACCGTCTGGACTGCCCTGTCACCGTTCTTTGGGGGATGAAGGACGATTGGATTCCCTATGAGAAAGGCACAGCACTTGCCGCCTTGATCTCGGGGCGTCCCGTGGTCCCAGTCCCTGAGGCCGGGCATCTGGTGCAAGAGGATCGCCCCGAGGTTCTTGTGGCGGCGGTTCTGAAAGGCTTCAGCGACAGCTGCTCGTCCTCTTCGTCCCGCAAGGCAATCGTTCGATGATCAGTTCCACCAGACTGATCGGCTGAAACCGGCGCTTATCGGCTGTGGCGCATAGACGCCTCCGCCGCCGCTGTCAGCCCCGGCCGGTGGTCACGATCCGCAGCCTGTGCACCGACTTCTGGATCCGCCCCCGCACCTCGTCGGGTTCACTAGCGACGGCCTGGATCAGCGCGCGCATGTCGCCTCGGGCGGTGTTCAGCTGGTCGATCAGCGACATCACCATGGCCAGGGCGTCGTCGGGCAGGTCATAAACCTCGCTCAGATCGCAGAGCAGTTGCAGCCGCGCCACGTCCGCGTCGGTAAAGGCAGGACCGTCCGGCGTGACGACGGGCGTCACCACATGCGCGGCGATGAAGGAATGCAGGCGCGCGGGGTCCAGATCCTCAAGGATCGCCACGACCTCGGTTTCGGAATAATGCCGGGCCATCCCCTTACCCCCCCGTTTTCATTCCCGCGCGCGGATCATAGCGGTGATCCTTGCGCCATTCCTCGAAGAAGCGGGCCAGGTTGTCGTCCACCTTGGGCGGCATCACGATCTTCAATTCCACCTGCTGGTCGCCGCCGTTGATGCCGCGCCCGCGCAGGCGCAGCTTTTGCCCGGTGGTGGCGCCCCTGGGGATGGTCAGGTTGACCGGGCCGTCGATGGTGGGGACGGCCACCTTGCCGCCCAGCACGGCCTCGTCCAGGGTGATGGGCAGGGTCAGCAGGATGTCGTCGCCCTCGCGCCGGAAATCGGGATGGGGGGCCACGCTGACCGTCAAATAGGCGTCGCCCGGCCCGCCCTGGCCCAGGCCTTGCCCACCCTTGCCTTTCAGCCGGATGGTCTGGCCGTCGCGGGTGCCCTTGGGGATCGTCACCTCCAGGTCGCCGCCCTCGGGCAGGGTGATGCGGGTCTTGCCGCCCCGCGCGGCGGTCAGGAAATCGACCTGCAAGGAAAAGCGGTAATCCTGGCCCCGGACATGGAAGTCGCGCGGATCCTCGGGGCCGCGCCCGAAGCCGCCAAAACCGCCGCGCCTGCCGAACAGGTCCGAAAAGACATCCGACAGGTCGGGATCGCCGTCAAAGCCATAGCTGCGCGCGTATGGGTTGCCCGCGGCCTCGGCATGGTCGCGCCAGGGGCGGCGCTGCGGGCGTTCCTGGCCCTGGGCGTCGATCTCGCCCGCGTCGAACCGGCGCCGCTGTTCGGGGTCCTTCAGCAGGTCATAGGCGGCGGAGGCCGCCTTGAACCGCGCCATCGCCGCAGGGTCGGGGTTCAGGTCGGGATGATCCGACTTGGCGATCTTGCGATAAGCCTTCTTGATCTCGGCATCCGTGGCCGATTTCGTCAGTCCCAAGGCTTCATACGGATCGCCCGCCATTACAATCCCCCATTTCATCACTTGCTATCAACAAGATAGGCGCGCTTCGCCGTTCATCAATAGGGCAGCGGATACTGCTTGTGCATCCGGTCGATGGCTTTCCTCAAATCGTCGGGCAGGGGCTTGCCCAGTCCCGCGATCAGGTGGTCCAGCTGGTCCGTCCGCGTGGCGCCGATAATGGGCACGACCTTGAAGGGCCGGGTCAGTTGCCAGGCGATCGCCATGTGGATGGCGTCCCAGCCATGATCGGCGGCCAGCTTGCGATACGCCTCGGTCGCGGCGATGCCCTGCGGCGTCTTGCGCCCGCCCAGGTTGCCCAGGCCGCCGCCGGCCTTGTCCACCGCCGCCCGGCTGCCTTCGGGCATGGCCCCGCCCGCATACTTGCCCGACAGCAGGCCCGCCGCCAGGGGGGAATAGGAGAGCAGCGTCACGTTCTCGTTCACCGCGACCTCGGCCCCGTCGGTGTCGAAAAGGCGATAAAGCAGCGAATATTCGTTCTGGATCGCGGCCATGCGCGGGGCGCCGATGTGGTCGGCCACGGCGCACCACTGGGTCAGGCCCCAGGCGGATTCGTTGGACAGGCCCACGGCGCGGATCTTGCCCGCCTTTTTCGCAGCGTCCAGCGCGCCCAGCACGTCGGCCATGTGGTCCAGCGTCTGCTGTTTCGACTGCTTCGAGGGATCATAGGTCCAGTTCTGCCGGAAGGCATAGCTGCCCCGCACGGGCCAGTGCAGCTGATACAGGTCGATGTGGTCCGTTTGCAGCCGCTTCAGCGATCCGTCGATGGCCCCGGCGATGATCGCCCCGTCATAGGGCGCACCATTGCGGACCATCTGGCTGGGACCGGTGATCTTGGTGGCGATCTCGACCCGGTCGCGATTGCCCGTGCGCGCCAGCCAGGTGCCGAGGATGGTTTCCGTCAACCCGATGGTTTCGCGGCGGACGGGGTTCACGGGATACATCTCGGCCGTGTCCAGGAAGGTGATGCCCGCATCCAGCGCGCGGTCGATCTGGGCGTGGCCCTCGGCCTTGGGCGTCTGGTTGCCGAAGGTCATGGTGCCAAGGCAGATCTCGCTGACGGCGACATCGCTGCCGCCCAGGGTGACGCGCTTCATGGGGGTTCCTTTCGTCCGTTCGCGCGCAGGTTAGCGATGGGGCGGCGGGGCGCAAGGCCGTCAGGCGCGGGCGTAACCGCGCGAGGCCGCGATCAGTTGGCGGGTGTATTCCTGCTGCGCGGTGCCTTGGCGCAGGGCGGTGACGCCCATCACCTCGACGATGCGGCCCGCCTGCATGACGGCCAGCCGGTCGCACATGTGGCCCACCACCGCCAGGTCGTGGCTGACCATCACGTAGGTCAGCCCGTGTTCGGCGCGCAGGTCGGCCAGCAGGTTCAGGATTTCCGCCTGCACGCTGACATCCAGCGCGCTGGTCGGCTCGTCCAGCAGCAGCAGGCGCGGTTCCGCCGCCAGAGCGCGCGCAATGGCGACCCGCTGGCGCTGCCCGCCCGAGAGTTGGTGCGGATAGCGGAAGCAGAAGCCGCGGCCCAGGCCAACGTCGTCCAGCAGGCGCGCGATGCGGCGGTCGATGTCGTCCATGCCTTGCAGGCGCAGGGTTTCCGACAGGACCGCATCGACCGAATGGCGAGGATGCAGGCTGGCATAGGGATCCTGGAAGACCATCTGCACGGTCTTGAAGAAGGCCCGGTCGCGCTTGCGGGCGCTTTGCGGCTTGCCCGCCACGGCGATGGTCCCGGACCAGGTGTCGATCAGGCCCGCGATGGCGCGCAGGATGGTGGACTTGCCGGACCCGGATTCGCCCACGAGGCCGAAGCTTTCGCCTTGAGGGACGGTGAAGCTGGCGTCCTGCACCGCGTCCACGCGGTCGGGCGGATGGCCGAACCAGACGTTCAGGTTTTCGACCGTCAGCATGGGCGGCACCGTTGCTGCGGGGGTTTCACACCCCCGCGCCCCCGTGGGATATTTGCGTGAAGAAGAAGCATCAAAGGCCCCCCGGAAATTCAGTATCCAGGCTTTGGGTGATCGTGTCGCCCTCGCGCCAGGCGTCCTGGCGTTGCAGCACCGGCAGGCGGTCTTGGGGCGCATCCAGGCGCGGCAGGCTGTTCAGAAGGCCCTGGGTATAGGGATGGCGGGCCTGGTGCAGATCCTTGGCGGCCAGGGTTTCCACGATCCGGCCCGCATACATGATCAGCACCCGGTCGCAGAACTGCGCGACAAGGTTCAGGTCGTGGCTGATGAAGATCAGGCCCATGCCCCGATCGCGGACCAGGCGGTCCATGATGTTCAGAACCTCGGTTCGGACGGACACGTCCAGGGCCGAGGTGGGTTCGTCGGCGATCAGGATTTCCGGGTCGGGGGCCAGCATCATCGCGATCATGATGCGCTGGCCCATGCCGCCCGACACCTCGTGCGGATAGGCGGCCATGACCCGTTCCGGGTCTCGGATCTGGACGGCGCGCAGCATCTCCAACGCCTTGTCGCGGGCTGCGTGCTTCGCTCCGCCCGCGTGGAGGCGATAGGCTTCCATGATCTGGTCGCCGACCGTCATCACCGGGTTCAGGCTGAACTTGGGATCCTGCATGACCATGCTGATCCGCCTGCCCCGGATCCGGCGCATCCGGCGTTCCGGCAGGTTCAGGATCGACTGGCCGTCCAGCTCCATCCGGTCGGCGGTCACACGCCCGGGCGGGCGCACCAGCCCCAGGATCGCGCGGCCGGTCATCGACTTCCCCGACCCGGATTCGCCCACGACCCCCAGGCGTTCGCGGCCCAGGTCGAAGCTGACGCCGCGCACGGCCTCGAAGGTGCCCTGGCGGGTGGGGAAGGTGACGCGCAGGTTGCGGACGGACAGCAGCGTCATTCCTTGGCCCCTTTCGGATCCAGCACGTCGCGCAAGCCGTCGCCCAGCAGGTTGAAGGCCATCGAGACGATGAAGATCGCGATCCCCGGCATGGCGGCCACCCACCAGAAATCCAGGATATAGGTCCGCCCGTCGGAAATCATCGCCCCCCATTCCGGCATCGGCGGCTGCGCGCCAAGACCCAGAAAGCCCAGGCCCGCCGCCGACAGGATGATCCCCGCCATGTCCAGCGCCACCCGCACGATCAGCGAACTGACGCACAGCGGCCAGATGTGCTTGACCAGCAGCCGCAGCGGTCCCGCCCCTTGCAGGCGCGCGGCGGCGATGAAGTCGGCGTGGCGGATGGTCAGCGTTTCCGCCCGCGCCAGGCGCGCATAGGGGGGCCAGGCGGTCAGGGCCAGCGCCAGCACGGCGTTGGTGATGCTGGCGCCCAGGGCCGCGACGAAGGCCAGGGCCAGGATCAGCTTGGGGAAGGCCAGGAAGATGTCGGTGATCCGCATCAGCACCTGGTCCACCCATCCCCCCGCGAAGCCCGCCACCGTGCCGATGAACAGCCCGATGACCGGCGCGATCAGCGCCACGGTGCCCACGATGAACAGCGTGATCCGCGATCCATGGATCAGCCGCGACAGGATGTCCCGGCCAAGAGCGTCGGTGCCCAGCCAGTGTTCGGCGGATGGCGGTTGCAGGCGGCCCGCCAGATCCTGTGTGAAGGGGCTTTGCGGCGCGAGCCATGGCGCGAAGATCGCCATGCCGATCAGCAGCACCAAGACGATCAGCCCCAGCATCGCCAGCGTGTTGCCCCGGAAGGTCAGCCAGCCTTGATAGAGCGACCCCCAGCGGGCCTGCGCGCGAGTCTGGGGCGCGTCGCTTAACAGCCAATCGCGTCTGGTCTGGTTCATTTCGACCTCGGGTCCAGCACGCGATACAGGATGTCGCTGAGGATGTTCAGAAGCACGAAGCAGGTGCCGACGACCACCGTGCCGCCCAGGACCGCGTTCATGTCGCCCGACAGCAGCGCCTTGGTGATGTATTGGCCAAGGCCCGGCCAGCTGAAGATGATCTCGGTCAGGACCGATCCTTCCAGCAGCGACCCGAAGGACAGGGCGATCACCGTCACCAGCGGGATCGAGATGTTGCGGAAGGCGTGGCGCCAGATCACCGCGCGTTCGGACAGGCCCTTGACGCGGGCGGTGGTGATGTATTCGGCGGACAGCTGCTCCAGCATGAAGCTGCGGGTCATGCGGCTGATATAGGCGAGGCTGAAATAGCCAAGCAGGCTGGCGGGCAGGATGATGTGGCTGAACGCGTCCTGGAACGCGCCCCAATCCCCCGCGATCAGGGAATCGACCAGGATCAGCCCGGTCACGGTGGGGATCATGCCGTCATAGATGATGCCCTGCCGCCCCGGTCCCCCGACCCAGCCGAGGATGCCGTAGAAGACCAGCAGCCCCATCAGCCCCAGCCAGAAGATCGGCATGGAATATCCGACCAGCGCCACCACGCGCGCCACCTGATCCACGATCCCGCCCCGGCGCGCGGCGGCGATCACGCCCAAGGGCACGCCGATCAAGACGCCGATCAGGGTGCCCAGCGTCGCCAGTTCCACCGTCGCCGGGAACACCCGCAGGATGTCGTCCACGACCAGTTGGCCGGTGGAGATCGAGCGCCCGAAATCGCCGGTCAGCACGTCGCCCAGGTAGCGCGCGAACTGCACATACAAGGGCCGGTCCAGGCCCATCGCCTGATAGGCCGCGTCGTATTGCGCCTGGCTGGCGCGGTCGCCCACCACCTTCAGCACCGGGTCGATGGGCATCACCCGGCCGATGATGAAGGTGATCAGCAGCAGGCCCAGCATGGTCAGGGCCAGCGACAACAGCGTGCCACTGACGCTGCGGGCGCGGCGGCGGCGGGCCGCAGAACGGCCGTCGCCCTGCCCCTTGGCGATGTCGGTCGCGGCCAAGGCCTATTCGCCCTTCGTCACCTGCCGATACATGACCGAGGTCACGGACCCGCCCGAGTTCCAGTTCTCCACGTTGTCGCGCAGGCCGGTGTTCTCGACCCGCTGGAACAGCGGCACGATGGGCGCCTCGGCCTGGTACTGTTTCTGGATGTCCAGATACATCTGCGCGCGCTTGTCGGCGTCCTGTTCCAGGGTCGCGGCCACGGTGGCCTGGTTCATCGCCTCAGGGACGGCATAGGCGTTGCGCCAGGCCAGAAGGCCGGTGGCCTGCGCCTCGTCGCTGTTGTCGGGGTTATAGGCGAAGGTCGCGACGTTGGTGTTCGGGTCCGAATAATCCGGTCCCCATTCGCCCAGGAAGATCGGCACGTCGCGGGCGCGATAGGCATCCAGCACCTGCGCGCCGGTCATCTGCTGGATTTCCAGGGTCAGCCCGGCCTCGGCCATGGACGCCTGAAGGGCTTGGGCCACGTCCACGTATTCGCGCAGGTCGCGGACCTTGGTGGTGATGGTCTTGCCGGACATGCCGGCCTCGTCGATCAGGGCCTTGGCGCGGGCCACGTCATGGGTCCAGGGCAGGTCCTCCAGGGCGCCCAGATAACCTTTCGGCAGGATCGACTGGTGCGGCACGAACATGCCCTTGAGGAAGCTGTTCGCGATCCCGTCATAATCGACCAGGTATTTCATCGCCTCGACCACCTTGGGGTTCGACAGCACCGGATCTTTCTGGTTCAGGCCCATGTAGAGGATCCGGCCGCGCGGTTCGTCCTGGATCTTCACGCCCTCGACCGCGGCGATGGATTCCACATCGGTCGGCGACAGGTTGCGGGCGGCGTCGATGTCGCCCTGTTCCAGCAGCAGGCGCTGCGCGCTGGATTCGGCCACATTGCGCACCACCACCCGCTTCATCGCGGAGGCGCCTTGGAAATAATCCTCATAGGCGGTGAACTGCACGGCCTCGTTCGGGCGCCAGCCGGCCAGCACGAAGGGACCGGACCCGGCCTCGTTGGTGTTCAGCCAGGTGTTGCCCAGGTCCTCGCCTTCCGCATTGGCCATCACCGTTTCCTTGTCCACCACGCTGGCGATGTTGGCGGTCAGGCAGTTCAGCACGAAGGTCGGCGCATAGGGCTTGTCCAGGTGCAGCGTCAGGGTGGTGTCGTCGAAGGTGATCTTTTCCTCGACGTTGTCGGCGGTAAATCCGAACTGCGTCAGGATGAAGGCCGGGGTCTTGTCCAGCTTGACCGCGCGTTGCAGCGACCAGGCGGCATCCTCGGCCCGGACCGGGTTGCCGGAATGGAAGGTCACGCCGGGGCGCATGGTGAAGGTGATGGACAGCCCGTCCCCGCTGACCTCCCAACTGTCGGCAAGCGAGGGCTTGAAGCCCGCCGCCATGTCCAGCGGGTCGAAATCGACCAGCCGGTCATAGGTGTTCTGGTTCACGTCGTTGCCGGAAAATTCGAAGCTTTGCGCCGGATCCAGGCTGATGATGTCGTCGATGGCGGCGGCCACGACCAGGGTGTCGGCGGGGGTTTCCGCATACGCGGCGGGCGCGATGGCCAGGGCCGAGGCCAGCAGGATCGCACGCGGGGTCAGCAGGTGGTTCATGGTGGTTTCCCTGTTTCCTTGGTCCCCGCATCAGGGCGGGGTTGCATGACAGGCAGCGTGGCCCAAGGCTGCGCGGCTGGCAAGCCCTTGACGATCAAGCCTGCCGCAATGTCCGCCGGAACGCGGCCAGCCAGCGGGGTGCGTCGAATCCCGGCGGGGGATCCGGGGCATAAAGCTGGCGGTCCAGATCGGCCAGCAGGGCCGGCGGGCGCTGATCGCGCCAGCGCAGGTGCCGGTCCACGGCGTCGCGCAGGGCGGGCAGGTCCCCCTCCGCAGCCGCCCGGCGCATGGCCCGCGCATGGGGCCCGGGCAGCAGGCGACGGATGCGCGCCCGGATCGCGGCCGCGGGCAGCAGCCCCCGGCCTTGCAGCATCAAGCCAAGCGATGCCGCAATGCCCCCGCCCAAGGCCAAAACTGCAAGCGGCCAGCCGCGCCACGTCCCTTGGTCGGACGCACCGAAGTTCGATCCGAACCCCGCGAAACCGAAGGGGATCGGCTTCAGCGGCGCCACCTCGATCTGGCGGCTGTCGGTGTCGAACCAGGAAAACGCCTCGGCATGAAGGATGGCGGGTTCGCCGGTGCGGGGGCGCAACTGCCATTCCCAGACCACGCGCGCGACAGGCCCCGCCTCGGTCAGGACGGTTTCGCGGTGTTCCGGCTGGCTGAACAGGATCAGCCAGGGCTCGGACAGGTCGGGGCGCACGGGCAGGTGGTGGGCCAGCGCGCCAAGCGCCTCGACCGTGACGCGGCGGGTCAGGATCTCGTTCTTTTGCAGGCGGCCGGGGTCGGCCGACAATTCGTCCGTCAGGGTCAACTGGCTTGCCGACAAAGGCGGGGCATCCGTGGGAAAAGGTTTCACGCCCAGGGTGATCGGCGCGGCGGTGACGGTGGTTTCCGCCCGCTGGCCGTTGTCCTGGACAAAGGTCAGCTTGTGGTCGATGGGACCGACTGTCAGCGCGCCCTCGCGCCGGGGAAACAGCGCCACCTTGCGTTCAAAGATCTGCAACAGCCGCCCGTTCACGCGTTCCTTGTGCCAATCGTCCCGCGCGACCTGGATCCAGTCGTAGTCCGGGGAATTCGGGAACTCCATGTCCTCCAGAGAGACCGTCAGATCGTATTCGCCCCGGATGGTCAGCTCGACCATTTCCGACACGACCGGGTTGCCGTGGTCGTGCAGGATCATCAGCCGCGTGTCGCCCTGGGCCAGGGCGACAGAGGCCAGCATCAGCCAGGCAAGGAACGCGCGCATCACCATGGATCGCCCTCCTCGGGGCGGATCAGGCCCATCTGCGCGCGGCGGTCGAACTCGGCGCGGATGCGCAGCTTCAGGAACTCGCCGGGGTCGTCGATGATGGTGTCCAGCCATTGGTCGGTCGCGGCCAGGCCCTTGGCGTCCAGCCGCCGTTCCCAGTCCGGCCCGGATGCGTTGGCCAGCAGGTCCGAGATCGGGATGTCCCCCGCCTCCATCCCCCATGCCCCCTTGATCCGGCCTGGCACCGTGGATTCCCCCTGATGGGGCGGAACCATGGCCGCGACCAGGTCGCGGTTCCGCCGCGCCTGTTCGTCGGCGGGATTGGCGAACAGCATCGCGTCGAAATAGGCGACCGACAGGGGGTAATCGCCCGTCGCCGCCAGCGACAGGCCTCGGTTATAGGTCTGCGACCGCCCCGCCTTGGCGAAGGCCGCATCGGCAGCCGGGTAGTCGCCAAGGCGATACAGCGCCACGCCCCGCGCCGCCGGATCGTCCAGCAGCCACGCCGCCGCCCGGTCCAGCCCGGCGCGCAGGGCCAGGCGGCCAAGCGCCTCGGGACCGGCCACGGCCAAGGCGGCAAGGCCTGCCAGGGCGATCAGCACAGGTCTCATTCCTGTCTCCGCAGCATGACCAGCAGCGGCGGCAGCGCCAGCAGCGCCAGCCAGGGACCAAGGTCGCGGTATTGCAGCGCCCGCAGCACGGGGTCGCGGGTCGATCCGCCGCTGCGGGCCAGGCGGGCGGCCAGCGCGTCCATGTCGCCCCAGGCCATCGCCGCCCCGCCGCGCGCCAGGCGGTCCAGGGCATCGGCGGGCGCGGCGGGGGCACCCGGCGCGCGCCCATCCAGCCGCAGCGCGGAAATCCGCGCGCCCTGCGCCGCCAGCCGGTCGGCCTCGGCCACAGCCTGCCGGTCCACGCCGCCCCCGTCCGAGATCAGCACCAGATCGGCGCGGGGCAGTCCGGCCAGCATCTGCGCGGCCATGCCGATGGCGGCGGCCGGACGGCTGCCCTTGCCCGGCATCGTCCCGCCGTCCAGAACGCCGATCTGGGTCTGCAATGTCGCGATGTCCAGCGTCGGCGCGGATGCGGTGAAGGCCTCGCCCCCGTACAGGATCAGCCCGACCGGGCGCCCGGACAGGGCTTGGGCCAGTCCCGCCGCAGCCAGCTTGGCCTGATCCAGCCCCGCCCCCGCCGCGACCGAGGGCGACAGGTCCACCGCCAGCACCACCGCATCGGCCTGCGCCAGCACCGGCGCATCGCTGCGCGGCAAGGCCGGCCCCGCCAGGCCCAGGGTCAGCACCGCCAGCGCCAGCGGCGCCAGCAGCCGCATCCACAGGGGCTGCCGCCCGCCCAGATGGCCCAAGGCCCCCATCGCGCGCAGCATGTCGCGCCCCATCACCCGTTCCCACCCCCCGGCATCGGGGGGCCGCATCAGGCGCAGCCCGGCCAGCCCCGCCAGCGGCAGCAGCGCCAGCAGCCACAAGGGGCGCAGCAGGATCAGCCCGTCCATCCGCGCCTCCGCCCGGCGATCCCGAACAGGCACAAGGCGGCCACGCCGGCAGGCCAGACCCACAGGGGCTGCCACAACCGCATGGGCGGGCGGGCCGAGGGGTTCGGCTCCAGCCGGTCCAGGCTTTCAGCCACGGCCTGCAGGTCGGCGGTGTCGCGGACGCGGAAGCTTTCGCCCCCCGCCACCCGGGCCACGGCGCGCAGGGTCGCCACGTCCACGGCGTCGCGGGAATCCGGCTGGTTTTCCAGATCCTCGGGACCCAGGGCGATGGAATGGACGCGGATGCCGTGGCCCTGGGCCAGGCGCGCGGCCTCGACCGCCGGGACGGTGCCCGAGGTGTCCACGCCGTCCGACATCAGCACGATCACCCGGCTTGGCGCATCGCTGCGCGACAGGCGCTTGGCGGCAAGGCCAAGGCCGTCCGAAATGGCGGTGCCGCGCCCGGAGATGCCGATCTGCGCTTCGGCAATGGCGCGGGCCACGGCCTCCACGTCGAAGGTCAGGGGGGCCGCGAAATAGGCGCGCTCGCCAAAGATCACCAGCCCGATCCGGTCGCCGCGCCGGGCCGCGACAAAGGCCGATGCGGTGCGCTTGACCGCCTCCAGCCGGGTGACGGGCTGGTCGTCCAGAAAGAAGTCCTCCTTCAACATGCTGCCCGAGAGGTCCATCACCAGCACGATGTCGCGCCCCGAGGCCGGGATCACGTCGCTGGCGACCTCGACGCGCGGACCGGCCAGGGCGATGACCAGGGCGGTCCAGGCCAGCGCCGCCAGCCATGGTCCCCGGCCCCGGGCCGCGCCGGCGGGGCGGGCGGCGCGCAGAAGATGCGCGGGCACCGTCAGGGCGGGCCGGGGCACGGCCATCGGCGGCAGCAGGCGCCGCACCAGCAGCGGCAAGGGCAGAAGCAGCAGCAGCCAGGGCCAGGCGAGGCTCATCCCCGGCGGACCCCGCGCAGGGCGATGCGTTCGATCGCCTCGTCGCCGGGCGCGGGGGCCGCGCCATAGGCGGCGGCGCGCAAGGGATCCGGCAATCGCCCCAGGATGCGCGCGACAGCCAGGATCCGGTCCTGCGCCGGCATCCCGCGGGTGGCCCGGATCAGGGCGCGCCGCGACGGCCTGCGCGCCATGACCAGGCGCAACAGCCACGCGGCGACCAACCCCGCCAGCAGGCCGATCCCCGCCAGGGCCAGCATTTCCGGCCAGCCAGGCGCCGCCATGCCCAGGGGCAGGCGCGGAGGGGACAGTTGGGCCAGCAAGTCGTCGCGCGTCATGGCGCGACCTCGGCCAGGGTGACGCCAAGCGCGCGCAACCGCGCCAGATCGGCGGCCGTGTCCGGGGGCGACAGCCGGGCGATGCGGCTGCGGCGGCCGTCGCTGACCGCAAGGGGACCGGACGGGGGCTGCATCTCGGCATCGTCCAGCATCAGGGCCAGCGTGACCGACCGGCGCCGGGCCAGTTCGGCCAGGGCGGGTTCCGCGCCTGCCAGGCCGTCCAGGCAGGTCGCGACCAGCACCCGCCCGCCCGGCGGGGACAGGCGCATGGCGCGGGCCAGGGCCTCGGACAGCGGCCCGGGACCGGGGGACGACAGGGCCAGGTCGTGCTGGCGCGCCAGGGCGGCGCAGATCGCGGCCATGTGCCCGTCGCCGCCCGATCCGCGCAGTTCCGCCAGACGCGCGCCCGCCATCAGCGCGGCCACCGATCCCCCGCGCCCCGCCACGCGCCAGCCCGCCTGCGCCAGATGCCGGGCCGCGCGGACAGACCGCAGCGCGGCCCCCGTGCCCCACAGCATCGGCGCACGGAAATCGGCCAGCAGCAGGATCGTGTCGTCGCGATCCTCGTGCAGGCTGCGGATATGCGGCTGTCCGGTGCGCGCGGTCGCCGCCGGGTCCAGGCGGCGGGGATCGTCGCCCGGGACATAGGCGCGGATTTCGCGCAGGTCCATGCCCGCGCCCGGCATCCGCGCGGGAACCGCCCCCGCGCGCCGGGTCAGGGGCCGGTGCCTGCCCCGGGCGGGGGCCTGGTCGCGCAGGGCCAGCAGCTCGGCCGCGGTCAGGCGAATGCCCGGCGCGTCGGGCAGGCCTGCGGGCAAGGCTACCACGGGCGCACCTGGGCCAGGATGTCGGCGACCAGGCTACGACTGGTGCGGCCTTCGCCGCTGGCCGACCAGGCGGGGATCAGGCGGTGGGACAGGGCATCGGCGGCCAATGCCTCGGCATCCTCGGGCAGGCCGTGGTCGCGGCCGTGCAGCCAGGCCCGCGCGCGGACCCCTGCCGCCAGGGCCAGCGTGCCGCGCGGGGACACGGGATGTTCCACCCATTCCGCCACCGCGCCGCCGGGCCGGGTCGCCATGACCAGCCGGACGATGAAGTCCTTGAGGGCGGGGGCCAGGTGGATCCGCGCGACCTCGGCGCGGGCCTTTGCAAGATCGGCGGCGGTGACGGCGGTGCCGCGAAGCGGGGCGGGCGAGACCGCCTCGGCCTCGACCAGATCCAGGATCGCGCGTTCGGCCTCGGCCCCCGGCAGGTCCAGGCGCAGGTGCAGCAGGAAGCGGTCAAGCTGCGCCTCGGGCAGCGGGAATGTGCCCTCGTGTTCGATGGGGTTCTGGGTCGCCACGACCATGAAGGGATCGGGCAAGGGCCGCGTCACGCCGCCGGTCGTGACCTGCCCTTCGGCCATCGCCTCCAGCAGGGCGGACTGCACCTTGGGGGGCGCGCGGTTGATCTCGTCCACCAGCACCAGGCTGTGGAAGATCGGGCCGGGGATGAAGTCGAAGCCGCCGGTTTCCGGGCGGAACACCTGCGTGCCCGTGAGGTCCGAGGGCAGCAGGTCGGGCGTGCACTGGATGCGGGCATGGCTGCCCGGCAGGTGTGCCGCCAGCGCCTTGACGGCGCGGGTCTTGGCGATGCCCGGCGGTCCTTCGATCAGGACGTGGCCGCCCGCCAGCAGCGCGATCAGCAGGCGTTCGACCAGAACGTCATGGCCGATCAGAGTCGCGCCGATTTCCGCGCCAAGGCGGCGGACGGCATGGGCCGGTTCGCGGTGATCGTCCATCGCTTCCTCCCCTCGCGCTGAACGGGACCAGTGTGCAACCGCGCGGGAACGGGTTCCAGCGTTAAAGGGCAATTCGTCCTGCCACTTTGGTCTGAAACCTAGCCCCGCAGCGCGTAAGCCGTCAGCACCACCAGCCCGCCCGCCATGGCGAACCAGGTCAGCGCATAGGACAGGTGGCTGTTGCGGAAGGCGGTCACGGTCAGGCCGCCGATGGGCTGGCCCTCGCCCGCGCGGTCGGCGTCGATGAAATAGGGCGCGGCGTCCGTCAGGCCCAGCGTCGCCGCGATAGCCTGGGTGTCGCGGGAATACCAGCGGCCTGCCTCGGGATCGTTGGCGCGCAGGAAGGCGCCGTCCGGTTGGGACAGGCGCAACAAGCCCGTCACGGTCTGCGGACCGGCAGGCAAGGGGCGGTCGTCGCGGCGGTCGGCGGCCACGAAGCCCCGGTTGACCAGCACGGGCCAGCCTTGCCGGGTGACAAGTGGCGTCATCACCCAGAAGCCCGCCCCGCGCTCGGTCACGGCCTGCACCAGCACGTCGCTGTCGGGGACATAGTCCCCCGTCACGCTCACCCGGCGGTATTCGGCATTGTCGGCCGTCAGCCCTGCCCAGTCGGCAGGTCCCGGCGCGGGCACGGGCGCTGCCGCCACGCGGGCATCCACCCGGGCGATCAGATCAGACTTCCAGGCCAGCCGCTGCACCTGCCAGAGGCCAAGCCCCATCAGCACCACGAAGGCGATCCCCGCCGCCACCAGCAGCGCGACGGGGCGGCGGCGGGGGGTCACGACCCCAGGCCCAGGGCCTCGTGATCCATCTGCGGCATCATGTTGGTGTTCATGTGATACATGACCCACAGGGACCCGGCCAGCACGATGACCAGAATGACGACCGTGAAGATCAGGGCCATCATCGTCCAGCCCTCGTCGCTGCGGGTGTTCATGTGCAGGAAATAGACCATGTGGACCAGGATCTGCACCACCGCCAGCCCGACCACCACCGCCGCCGTCAGCAACCGGCTTTCAAACCCGCCGCCCATGACCACGGCAAAGGGGATCGCCGTCAGGATCACCGACAGGATGAAGCCGGTCATGTAGGACCGGACGCTGCCGTGATCCTGGCCGTCGTCGTGATGGTCGCCCTGCCCTTCGGCCTGGCGGGTGGCGCGGTGCTTGTCGCCCTGGGCTTCAATCGAACTCATCAGATCATCCCCAGCAGATAGACGAAGGTGAAGACGCCGATCCAGATCACGTCCAGGAAATGCCAGAACATCGACAGGCAGGACAGGCGGCGGCGGTTCGCGTCGATCAGCCCGCGCTGGCCGACCTGGATCATCAGCGTGACCAGCCACAAACAGCCGAAGGCCACGTGCAGCCCGTGGGTGCCGACCAGCGCGAAGAAGGACGACAAAAAGGCCGACCGCTGCGGCCCGGCGCCCAGGTGGATCAGGTGGTTGAACTCGTAAAGCTCGACCGCCAGGAACGACAGGCCGAAGACCAGCGTCACCGCCAGCCAGGCCAGCGTGCCGTTCCTGCTGCCCTTGACCATCGCCAGCATGGCAAAGCCGTAGGTGATCGAGGACAGCAGCAGGAATGCCGTGTTCAGCGCCACCAGTTCAAGGTCGAACAGATCCTTCGGTCCCGGCCCGGCGGCATAGCTGGTGCCCAGCACCCCGAAGACCGCGAACAGGATCGCGAACATCAGGCAGTCGCTCATCAGGTAGACCCAGAAGCCGATGCTGGTGGATGCGCCCTCGTGGTGGTGGTGCGGCTCGACCTCCCAGAAATCGCCGGGGGGTGTCTGCGAAACGGTGCTCATGGATCAGGCCCCCTGCGCGGAAAGCTGGCGGTCGCGGGCGGCTTCCGTCGCCCGGACCTCGGCGGCCGGGATGTGATAATCGCGCCCGTAGTTGAAGGTATGGACGATCGAAGCGATCACCACGCCCGCGAAGGACAGCGCCGCCAGCCACCAGATGTACCAGACCAGCGCAAAGCCGCAGACGGTAGCAAGGCCCGCAATGATCACCCCTGCCCCGGTGTTCCTGGGCATGTGGATCGGCAGGTATTCCGCGCGCGGGCGGGTCTGGCCGAACCGCTTCATGTCCCACCAGGTGTCCAGCCCGTGGCTGACCGGGGTGAAGGCGAAGTTGTAGGCGGGCGGGGGCGAGGAGGTCGCCCATTCCAGCGTGCGCCCGTCCCAGGGATCGCCGGTCACATCCCGCAGCGTGTCGCGGTTCCTGATCGACACGGCGAACTGGACGAACATCGCGGCGATGCCGACGGCGATCAGGGCCGCGCCGAAGGCGGCAATGACGAACCAGATCTGCAGGCTGGGGTCGTCGAACACCCGCACCCGCCGCGTCACGCCCATCAGGCCCAGGATGTACAGCGGCGCAAAGGCGGTCCAGAAGCCCACCACCCAGAACCAGAAGCTGACCTTGCCCCAGAAGGCATCCAGCCGGAAGCCGAAGGCCTTGGGCCACCAGTAGTTGACTGCCGCGAACAGGCCGAACAGCACGCCGCCGATGATGACGTTGTGGAAATGCGCCACCAGGAACAGCGAGTTGTGCAGCACGAAATCGGCGGGAGGCACGGCCAGCAAGACGCCCGTCATGCCGCCGATCACGAAGGTCAGCATGAAGGCCACGGTCCACATCATCGGCAGCTCGAACCGGATGCGGCTGCGATACATGGTGAACAGCCAGTTGAAGATCTTGGCCCCCGTGGGAACCGAGATGATCATCGTGGTGATCCCGAAGAACGAGTTGACGGACGCCCCCGACCCCATCGTGAAGAAGTGGTGCAGCCAGACCAGATAGGACAGGATGGTGATGCAGACCGTCGCATAGACCATCGAGGTGTATCCGAACAGCCGCTTGCCGGTGAAGGTCGCCACCACCTCGGAATAGACGCCGAACAGCGGCAGGATCAGGATATAGACCTCGGGGTGGCCCCATATCCAGATCAGGTTCACGTACATCATGGCGTTGCCGCCAAGATCGTTGGTGAAGAAGTTGGTGCCGACGTAACGGTCCAGCGTCAGCAGCACCAGCGTCGCGGTCAGCACCGGGAAGGACGCCACGATCAGGATGTTCGTGCACAGCGCCGTCCAGGTGAAGATCGGCATCCGCATCATGGTCATGCCGGGCGCGCGCATCTTGATGATCGTCACCAGCAGGTTGATGCCCGACAGCGTGGTCCCCACCCCCGCGACCTGAAGGCCCCAGATGTAGTAATCCACGCCCACATAGGGGCTGTAGCCCAGGCCCGACAGCGGCGGAAAGGCCAGCCAGCCGGTCTGCGCGAACTCGCCCACGAACAGCGACATCATCGTCAGGACCGCGCCGCCGACCGTCATCCAGAACGAAAAGTTGTTCAGGAACGGAAAGGACACGTCGCGCGCGCCGATCTGCAGGGGCACCACGAAGTTCATCAGCCCCGTGACGAAGGGCATTGCCACGAAGAAGATCATGATGACGCCGTGGGCGGAAAACACCTGGTCGTAGTGGTGAGCGTTCAGATAGCCCTCGGACCCGTTGAAGGCCATGGCCTGCTGCAGCCGCATCATGATCGCGTCGGCGAATCCGCGCACGAACATGACCAGGGCCAGCACGATATACATGATGCCGATCTTCTTGTGATCGACGGACGTGAACCATTCGGTCCACAGGTATGACCACAGCCGGTACTTGTGCAGCATCCACAGCATCGCCACGCCGCCGATGGCGACGACGACGCCGGTGGCCCAGACGATCGGATCCTGGGGAACGGCGTGCCAGTCCAGGCGGCCCAGCAGGAAGGTGGTCGGGATTTCGGAAGGAATTGCCATCGTCGGATCCGCCTACAGGTTCTGGTCCGCGCCGCGGGGCGGCACGGATTGCGTCAGTCGGTTGGGCAGCAGGTTCAGGCCCAGGATGCCTTGCGGCGCGTCCAGCCCCCGCCCGCGCAGGGGCGCCAGCTCGCGCGGCGCGCTGTCGCTGGGGGCGGCGCTGGCCAGCATGTCGTTCAGTTCCTCGACGCTGCAGATGCCGCTGACCTGGAAGGGCGGCAGGCCGAGGATGGGCCGCGCGGTGCCGGGTGCGTCGGCATCGGCCAGCGCCGCCACGTTTGCGATGCCGGGCAGGCCCATCCCGCCCTGCGCGTCCAGGGCCATCATCTCGGCCATGCACATGCGGCCTTCCTCGACGCACATGTTCACGACGCGGCTGAAGAGCTGCGGGTCCACCTGGGCAAAGGCCATGGGCGGCACGTTCTCGCTGGGCTTTTCCAGCTCCAGATAGCGGGCGCGGTCCAGGGTTTCGCCGCTAGCCTGCGCCTGCGCCACCCATTCGTCAAAGCCCGCGCCGTCCAGGGCATGGGCCTTGAACCGCATCCCGGAGAATCCGTGGCCGGAATAATGCGAGGCAAGCCCCTGGTATTCCCCCGCCTGGTTGAAGACGCCGTGCAGCGTGGTCTGCATCCCCGGCATGGCATAGATCATCCCCGCCATCGCCGGGATGTAGAAGGCGTTCATGACGGATGTCGAGGTCAGCGTGAATTCCACCGGCCGGTCCACCGGCACGGCCATCCGGTTGACGGATGCCACGCCCTGCTCGGGATAGATGAACAGCCATTTCCAGTCCAGCGCCACGACCTGCACCTGCAAGGGCTGCCGGTTCGCGACCGGCGTTTCGGCGTCGATCCGGTCCAGCGGGCGATACGGGTCCAGCAGATGCGTGCCGACCCAGGTCAGCGCGCCCAAGGACACGATGATCAGCAGCGGGATCGCCCAGATCACCAGCTCCAGCTTGGTCGAATGGTCCCAGTCGGGATCATAGCTGGCCTGCGTGTTCGTGGCCCGATAGCGCCAGGCGAAGAACACCGTCAGCGCCATCACCGGAACGATGATGATCAGCATCAGCAGGGTCGATTGCACCAGCAGGTCGGCCTGGCGCGCCGCGATGTCGCCCGAGGGCGACAGCACCACGGGCTTGCACGCCGGCACCAGCAAAAGAGGCGCAAGCCAGGAAAGACGTTTGAGAAGATGTGCCATGTCGGTAATGACCCCGTTGACCGCGCGAATCACGCGGCTGTTCAGACGACGACGCCCTGAGATTGCCGTTCAGATAGTCGCCATGACTTGGGTCAAACATAAGACAATTTGTCGCGTATTCATTTCCGCCGTTCCGGTGCATGGATGCCTGAACCGCGCGAATCCCCCGGGGATGTCGCGTGCCCGTTTCATGCTGTCCTGCCCAACCCGGATTGGTTCACGCAATGGCGACATCTGCCGAAATCCCTTCTCGTCAAAGTCCCGGCAAGGATGCCGACGACATCCACGTCTCGCCTTCGGACATCGCGGTGGGCGTGGTGATCGGGCGCACGTCCGAGTTCTTCGACTTCTTCGTCTTCGCCATCGCCTCGGTGATCGTGTTCCCGGCGCGGCTGTTTCCCTTCGTGGATCCGCTGACCGGGACGCTCTTGTCCTTCGTGCTGGTGGCTCTGGCCTTTGTCGCGCGGCCCATCGGCACGGCGATCTTCATGTATATCGACCGCGAGCAGGGGCGCGTGGCCAAGCTGACGCTGGCCTTGTTCCTGCTGGGCACGTCCACGGTCGCGATGGGGCTGGTGCCGTCCTATGCGGTGCTGGGCGAATGGGCGATCGTGGTGATGGCGCTTTTGCGCATCGGCCAGGGCCTGGCCATCGGCGGCAGCTGGGACGGGCTGGCATCCCTGCTGGCGCTGAGCGCGCCCAAGCGCAAGCGCGGCTTTTATGCGATGGTGCCGCAGCTTGGCGCGCCCATCGGGCTGATCGTGGCGGCGCTGCTGTTTTCCTATCTCGTGTCCAACATGTCCGAACAGGACTTTCTGGACTGGGGCTGGCGTTATCCGTTCTTCGTGGCCTTTTCGGTCAACGTGGTGGCGCTGTTCGCGCGGTTGCGCATCATCGCCTCGCCCGAGTTCCAGGAGGCCTTCGAGACGCGGGAATTGCAGCCCACGCCCATCCGCACCGCGTTCCGGTCCGACTGGCGCGCGATCTGGCTGGCGTCCTTCGTGCCGCTGGCAAGCTTTGCCATGTTCCACATGGTGACGGTGTTCCCGCTGTCCTGGGTTTATCTCTACACCGACGAGACGCTGACCTTCTTCCTGAACCTGACGGCGCTTGCCGCGGCCTTCGGCCTGGCGTCGGTCCTGCTGTCGGGTTACCTGGCGGACTGGTTCGGGCGGCGGCGCGTGCTGCTGTGGGGCGCGCTGGCCATCGGCGCCTTCAGCCTGCTGGCGCCCCTGCTGCTGCAAGGCGGCAAGACGGGCGAATCCGTCTACATGATCGGGGGCTTCCTGATCCTGGGGATCAGCTTCGGCCAATCCTCGGGCGCGGTGGCGTCGATGTTCAACAGCCGCAACCGTTACACCGATTCCGCCTTTGCCTCGGCGCTCGGCTGGCTGTTCGGCGCGGGCCTGGCGCCACTGACGGCACTGTTCCTGTCCACCACGCTGGGCCTGTTCGCGGCGGGGCTGTATCTGCTGTCGGGCGCGGTGGCGACGGCGGTCGCGCTGTGGTTCGTGCGGCAGATGGAGTTTCAGAAGCAGGGCTGATCGGCCCTGGCGAAACGGGAAAACCGCCGCTTTGGCAACGGCGGTTTTCCCGGTCTCATGCGCGCCGCAATGCCTTGGCCTGCCTGCGCCGGGCGTGCAGCGCCGGTTCGGTATAGCCCGAGGGCTGCGTGGCCCCCGTCAGCACCAGATCGCGCGCGGCCTCGAAGGCAGGGCCGTCGAAGCCGGGGGCCATCGGGACATAGGCCGGATCGCCCGCGTTCTGTTCGTCCACCTTCACCGCCATGCGGCGCAGGGCGTCCTCGACCTGGTCGCGGGTGATCAGGCGCTGTTCCAGCCAGTTCGCCAGCAGTTGCGCGCTGATGCGGCAGGTGGCGCGGTCTTCCATCAACGGCACGTCGTCGATGTCGGGCACCTTGGAACAGCCCACCCCCTGATCGACCCAGCGGACCACATAGCCCAGGATCCCCTGCGCGCTGTTGTCCAGTTCGCGCAGGATCTGGTCCTGCGGCAAGGGCGTGTCGCCCATCAGCGCAGGCGTCAGCAGGGCGTCCAGGTCGGGGACCGGTTGGCCCGCCAGTTCGTCCTGGCGCGCGGCGACATCGACGGCGTGGTAATGCAGCGCGTGCAGCGTGGCGGCCGTCGGACTGGGCACCCAGGCGGTATTGGCGCCCGATTGCGGATGGGCGATCTTCGTCGCCAGCATCTCGGCCAGGGCATCGGGTTTCGCCCACATGCCCTTGCCGATCTGCGCGCGCCCCCGCAGCCCGCAGGCCAGGCCGATCAGCACGTTGCGATCCTCGTATGCCTTGAGCCAGCCCGACCGGCGCGTGGCATCGCGGCCCGCAAAGGCGCCCGCCTGCATCGCCGTATGGATCTCGTCCCCCGTGCGGTCCAAAAAGCCGGTGTTGATGAAGAATACCCGGTTGCGGATCGCGTGGATCGAGGCGGCAAGGTTGGCGCTGGTGCGCCTTTCCTCGTCCATCAGGCCCAGCTTGACCGTGTTGGCGGGCAGGCCCAGGATTTCCTCGACCCGGGTAAAGGTGCGGTCGGCGAAGGCGGCCTCGTCGGGACCGTGCATCTTGGGCTTCACCACATAGATCGCGCCCGCGCGGCTGTTCCTTGGCCCTTCCGTCTTGCGCAGATCGTGGATGGCGCAGGCGACCGTCACCATGGCGTCCATCAGCCCCTCGGGCGTGTCCTGCCCGTCCAGGCGCACCGCATCCGTGGTCATCAGATGGCCCACGTTGCGCACCAGCAGCAGCGCGCGGCCCGGCAGGGTGAGGGTGCTGCCGTCGGGGCGCGTCACCTGGCGGTCAGGGGCCAGGCGGCGGGTCATGGGCTTGCCGTTCTTTTCAAAGCTGTCGGTCAGATCACCCGTCATCAGGCCCAGCCAGTTGGCATAGACATCGACCTTGTCGGCGGCATCGACGGCGGCCACGCTGTCCTCGCAATCCTGGATGGCGGTCAGCGCGGCTTCCAGCACCACGTCGCGCAGGCCTGACGCAGAGGCCGCGCCGATGGGGTGGCCGGGGTTGATGACCAGTTCGACATGCAGCCCGTGGTGGCGCAGCACAAGGCCCGTGTCCTTGCCCGCCACATGGGTGCCGACAAAGGCGGACGGATCGCGCAGCGCGACATCGGACGTTCCGAGGGTGGCCGTCAGCCCCCTTTCATCGGCGCGATAGGCCAAAACATCGGCATGGCTGCCGCCGGCCAGCGGGAAGGTTTCGTCCAGAAATTGCGCCGCGCGGGCCACGACCGCATCCCGGCGGGCCGGGTCGATGGGACCGGGTGCGGGCGGCGGTCCCATCACGTCGGAGCCATAAAGCGCATCGTAAAGCGACCCCCAGCGGGCATTGGCGGCGTTCAGCGCGAAACGGGCATTGCTGACCGGCACCACCAGCTGCGGCCCGGCGACCTGCGCGATCTCGGGGTCGATGCGGCCATTGTCGATGGCGAAGGGCGCGGGTTCGGGCACAAGATAGCCGATCTCGGCCAGGAAGGCGCGATAGGCCGACACGTCCCAGGGCTGGTTGCCGCGCGCCTTGTGCCAGGCGTCGATCCGGCCCTGCAACTCGGCCCGGCGGTCCAGCAGGGCACGGTTCTCGGCCGCAAGATCGGCCAGCAGCCCGGCATAGCCCGACCAGAAGCGATCCGCATCCACGCCCGTGCCGGGCAGCACCCGGGTTTCCACGAAGGCGGCCAGGTCCTCGGCCACGTCAAGGCCGTGCCTCTGGATATAGCGGGTGGGGGTCATCGCGCTGCTCCTTTGTGACTCGTGCGGCGGCATACCATCGTGCACTTTCGCATCCCTTACGTCACGCCCCGCGCCTTTCCAAGCCGGAATGAAAAGTTTTTCTGGCCTTCGGAAAAGGCGGCTAGTCCCCGGCCTTCTCCTCGGCCACCACGGCTGCCGTCGCTTGGCGCGCGGCGCTTTCGTCCTCGGCCTGGGCGCCGGCCTCGACGATGTCGCGGGCTTCCTCCTCGTCCTCGTCCTCGATGGCGGGGGGTTCCTCGCCCGCCAGGAAGTTGCCGAACTTTTCCCAGCCGGGGATGTAATCGGCCAGCACCCGCAGCACGACCAGCACCGGCACGGCGATGATCATGCCGATCACCGACCACAGCCAGGCCCACAGCGCGACGGCCAGGAACACCACCACCGTGTTCATCTGCAACCGGCGCGACACGAAATAGGGCGTGATCACCTGCCCCTCCAGCGAGGTCAGGAACATGTAGGTTCCCGCCACCATCATCGGCCAGAAGACGCCCGGCATGACGACAAGGGCCACGATGCCGGACACCGCGACGCCCGTGATCGCGCCCAGATAGGGGATATAGTTCAGCACGAAGGCGCCGATCCCGAACAGGATCGCGCCGGGCATCCCCCAGGCGAACATCGCAAGCCCGATCGCCAGCCCAAGCCCCGCATTGATGATGGTGATCGCGCCCAGGTAATTGCCCAGCGAATCCTCGATCTGCCGCAGGGCCAGATAGGCGCTGCGCTTTTCGCCAAGGGAATCGAAGCTTTGCACGATCTTGAGATACAGAAGATCGCCCGAGGCCAGCATGAAGAACAGCAAGAACAGCGTGAAGACCACCTGGCCCGCGATGGCGGGGGTGAACTTCATCAGCGAGGTCAGGGTGCTGTCGCGGGCTTCCTCGACCATGACGGTGGGGGTTGCCTCGCCATCCCCGCTGCCGTTCTGGACCTCCTCGATCTGCTGGGCGGCCTGCTGCAATTCCTCGAAGGATTCGCGCAATTCGCTGAACTTCTGTTCCAGGCGGACCTTGATCGTGGGCAGGTTCTGGGCCGCCTGGTTGATCGGGCCGCTGGCGCCCAGGCCGATCAGCGCCGCCGCCACCACAAGGCCCAGGGTCACGACCGTGGCGGTCAGCGCATCGGGGATGCCGCGGCGGCGCGCGAGGCGGCGCAGGGGCGTGAAGACAAAGAACAACAGCGCGGCCAGCGTCACCGGCATCAGGAAGTCACGCCCGGCGGCGATGGCGGCAAAGGCCATGATCAGGAAGATGCCGACGACGGCCCAGTTGGCCGCGCGCCCGCTGGCGCCGCTGCCTGCCGATCCGAACCGCGGAAAGCTGAACTTGTCGGCCACGCCCCTTGCCCCCCGCGTCAACGCCACGGGTCCCGAACGCGAACGGCGGCCCGGTCGTTCCGGGCCGCCGCCGAATGCCCGCAGCGCGGGTGCGTCAGATGGGATGGTCGCCCGCGGCGTCGATCACGCGGGTGGGCAGGCCCATCTGCCCCAGCAGGTCCAGGAAGGGGCGGGCGGGCAGATCCTCGACATTGGCCATCTTGCGCACGTCCCAGGTGCCGCGTGCGACCAGGATCGCCGCCGCGACCGGGGGCACGCCCGCGGTATAGCTGATGCCCTGGCTGCCGACCTCAAGGAACGCTTCCTTGTGGTCGGCGACGTTGTAGATGAAGACCTCGCCCGGCTTGCCGTCCAGGCGGCCCTTGACCAGGTCGCCGATGCAGGTCTTGCCCTCGTAATCGGGGGCAAGGCTGGCAGGATCGGGCAGCACGGCCTTGACGACCTTCAGGGGCACGACCTCCTGCCCCTCGGCGGTCCTCACGGGCTGCTCGGACAGCAGGCCCAGGTTCTTCAGCACCGTGAAGACATTGATGTAATGGTCCCCGAAGCCCATCCAGAAGCGCACGTCGGCGTCGGGATAGCGGGCGGACAGGCTGTGCACCTCGTCATGGCCGGACAGATAGGCCTTGCGCTTGCCCACCACGGGCAGATCCCATTCGCGGCCCACCTCGAACATCCTGTTCGTCCGCCATTCGCCATTCTGCCAGGAATAGACCTGGCCCGTGAATTCGCGGAAGTTGATCTCGGGGTCGAAGTTGGTGGCGAACCAGCGGCCGTGGGAACCGGCATTGATGTCCACGATGTCGATCGAGTCGATGCTGTCGAAATACTCGTCCTCGGCCAGGCGGGCATAGGCGTTGACCACGCCGGGATCGAAGCCCGCGCCCAGGATCGCGGTGATGCCGGCCTGCGCCACATCCTCGCGCCGCTTCCATTCGTAGTTGCCGTACCAGGGCGGCGTTTCGCAGATCTTGGCCGGATCCTCGTGGATGGCCGTGTCGATATAGGCGGCGCCCGCGCGGATGCAGCCTTCCAGGACGGTCATGTTGACGAAGGCCGTGCCCACGTTGATGACGATGCCCGCGTCCACCTTGCGGATCAGGGCCTCGACCTCACCCGCGTTCATCGCGTCCAGCGCATGGCTGGTGAAGGGCATCTGGTGCCCCTTGGCGCGCAAGCCGTCGATGATCGCGTCGGCCCGGCCTTGGGTGCGGTTGGCGATGTGCAGGTCGCCGAATTCGGCGGCCCATTGCGCCGCCTTGTGCGCCACGACTTGCGCGACGCCACCCGCGCCGATGATGAGGACGTTCTTCTTGACCAATTACGGATCCTTTCCGGGGTTGCAGGAAGGCAGCCTTACGACAGGCTGGATTTATACTCTTCATAAGGAAAGCTGCGGACGGTGCGGATGGTCCCGTCGTCCTCGCGGATGGCGATGGCGGGCATGGCGACGCCGTTGAACCAGTTCTTCTTGACCATTGTATAGCCCGCCGCGTCCGCGATGCTGATCCGGTCGCCGATCGCCAGGGGCTGCGGGAAACGCGCGTCCCCGAAGATGTCGCCTGCAAGGCAGGTCTTGCCCGCGATCTGGTATGCGTGATCGCCCGCCTGCGGCAGCTTGGCCGTTTCGCGATAGATCAGCAGGTCCAGCATGTGCGCCTCGATGCTGCTGTCCACGATGGCGACCTGCTTGCCGTTGTCAATGATGTCCAGGACGCTCACCTCCAGCGTGGCGGTGCCGGTGATGCTGGCCTCGCCCGGCTCCAGATAGGCCTGGACGCCCCAGCGGTCCTGGAAGGCCTTGAGCCGGTCGGCCAGGCGGTCCAGCGGATAGCCGTCGCCGGTGAAATGGATGCCGCCGCCCAGGGACACCCAGTCCAGGCGCTTGAGGATCGCGCCGAATTCGGTCTCGATCCGGGTCAGCTGGCTGTCGAACAGGTCGAAGTCGCGGTTTTCGCAATTATAATGGATCATCACCCCGCTGATGCGGTCCATCGCCGCATCCAGCCGCGCCATGTCCCATTCCCCCAACCGGCTGAAGGGCCGCGCCGGGTCGGCCAGATCGAAGCCGCTGGTGGAAAAGCGCGGGTTCAGGCGCAAGCCGCGCGCGATCCCTGCCGTCTTGTTGTCGTATCGGTCCAGCTGGGACAGGCTGTTGAAGATGATCTTGTCGGCATAGGACACCGCCTCGTCGATCTCGTGGTCGGCCCAGGCCACGGAATAGGCATGGGTTTCCTTGCCGAACTCCTCATGCCCCAACCGCAGCTCGAACAAGGACGACGACGTGGTGCCGTCCATGTGGTCGCGCATGACATCGAACACCGACCAGGTGGCAAAGCATTTCAGCGCCAGCAGCGCCCTGGCCCCCGACGCCTCGCGCAGCCAGGCCACCCTTTCCATGTTGCGGCGAAGCGCCGGCTTGTCGATCAGATAAAAGGGCGTCTGAATTCCGGCCATGCGAAACCTTTGTCGTTCAAGGCGAAAGGACCGATATAGCCACCGCCCGGGGTTTTCGCAAGAAAGCGTGACGCGCGGATGACGGCGGGTCAGCCGCCCGCGGCAAAGCGGCGGAATTCGCGCTTGAGCAGTTCCAGTTCCGCGCGCAGCTGCGCCACCTCGGCCAGCAGGTCGTCGCCCGCGACCGTTCCCGCGACCAGGGTCAGGCTGCACAGCACCTGCGATCTGGGGCTGTCGGGATCGCCCGCCACCAGCAGCAGGCCATTCACCCCGTTGTCGATGACGGTGGCGGGAAGATCGGCCGCCACCGACCAGACGCCCGGACCGGCATCGCGCAAGGCGGCCCTGGCGACGACCTGGCCGCGATGAACCACCGACAGGTCGGCGGGCGGATTGGTTGCCTGCAATGCGCCGTTCCAGCAACCGGCCACGACGCCATGGCTTTCAAACTTCATCGCCGCCCCCTTCAGGTCTGCGCGCGCGGATGGTGCGACACCACCGCGTCGTTGATGCTGACCGCATTCATGCGCGGCTGCTCGAAGATCAGGTCCAGCCAGGCCCGTTCGATCGGCCGGTTCGCCAGGTCGGCATAGGCCAGGTCGAACTCGGCGCGGCGCGCGGCGCCCTGCCCTTCGACCGGATGGCCAAGCTGGCGCAGCATGGTTTCGGTGTTCGGCCCCTGCACCAGGTTGATGCGGGCATACATCGTGATCGGGCGTTCCGCATCCATCACCGTGTCCAGCAGCAGCACCCGGTCCGGGCCGAGGCGTTCCAGCGCATCGCCCGGCAGTTCCAGCGCCAGCGCCAGGAAGCTGCAGGTGGTGCCCAGCATCTCGATCCGCAGGCCATAGCTTGCGCCCTGCCCCGGCTGCGGCCGCAGCGACTGGCGCAGGATCATCGCGCCGTGGGGGCAGTCGTGCCACAAGGCCGCATCCTCGCCCAGCCGTTGCCCGTTCCCGGGCGAGGCGACGGCCTGCGGGCTGATCTGGCCCCGCAGCAGGTGCGGTCGCCAGAACCAGTCCGTGCCGGGGGGCAGGTCGCCTTCCGACACCTCGTTCTTGCGCAGCATCCACGGGTCCGAAGCCTGCAGGAACCGCGACAGTTGCCGATGCAGGATTTGTGCCCGTTCCCGCAGTTCGGGATCGACAGGACGCGGCGTGCGGTCCTGTTTGTCAGCCAGGCGGGGCCAATCAATGCGATCCCGATGGCGCCCCAGGATTTGCAGCAGTTGCTTGACCATTCGGGGGTCCCTTGTCCGTTCCCCGTGTGGATAAACTGCAACCATGACGTGAACAAGCGTTACGCGACCAATTCGTTCAGCCGGGCGGCGCAGGCGAAATCCGCATCCGTCAACCCGCCCGCGTCATGGGTGGTGAAGGCCACCTCGCAATAGCCCCAGCCGAAGCGCACGTCGGGATGATGGTTCTGCCGGTTGCCCAGCCAGGCCGCCAGATTCGCCATCTCGACGGCCTTGGCAAAGCCCTTGAAGGGGAAGCGCCGCAAGATCGCCTTCCCGTCCGGCGACAGCTGCCAGCCGTCCAGGTCCGCCAGCCGCGCCGCGATGTCCCCGGCCTCCATGCCGATCCCCTTCACAACAACGGCGAGGCCAGCGCCAACAGGTTGTTGCGCAGCCGGCGCAGGATGGACCAGCCGCGCACCTCCTCCAGCGTGATCTCGCGCGACCGCTCGGCATAGCTGTCCTGGCGCGCATCCAGTTCGGCCACGAATTCGTGATCGAAGACCGCCATGTTCACCTCGTAGTTCAGCTCGAAGCTGCGGCGGTCCAGGTTGGCGCTGCCGACCATGCCCATGCGGCCGTCCACGGTCATGATCTTGGAATGCAAAAGCCCGTCCTGGAACAGCAGGATCCGCGCGCCCGCCGACAGCAACCCGTAATAGAAGCCCTGGCTGGTCGCGCCGACGACAAAGGAATCGTTGCGGGCGGGCAGGATCATCGTCACCTCGACCCCCCTGCGGGCGGCGGCGCGGACGGCGGCGTCCAGGGCGGTGTCGGGCACGTAATAGGGCGTGGTGATCACCACCCGGTCGCGCGCCGCGTGCAGCATCCCGGTCAGGCAATCGGAAATCGACCCCTGCCGCCGGTCCGGCCCGGTGGGAATGACCTGCGCGACCTCTCCGGGATCGGCGACGGGCGCGACGGGCAACAGCATGTCGCCCAGATCCTTGCCGGTATAGCTCATCCAGTCGCCCAGGAAGACCGACTGGAACTGCCGCACGACCGGACCCTCGACCGACATCAGGATGTCCACCCAGGGGGCGAAGCGCGGCTTGATGGCAAAGGCCATGTCGGCGCAGTTGCGGCTGCCGGAAAAGGCCACGCGGTTGTCCACCACCAGGATCTTGCGGTGGTTGCGCAGGTCCAGCCGCCGGAACAGCACGCTGATGAAGGGTAGGCCCCAGGGGAATGCCGTGACGCATTCGGCCCCGGCTTCCTGCATCCGGGTCCACAGCGCCGACCGCACCAGCAGGCGCGACCCCAGGGCATCGACGATCACCCGGCATTCGACGCCGCGCGCGGCGGCGCGGGCCACGGCCTCGGCGACCTTCCGGCCGGAATGGTCGGGCAGCCAGATGTAGAACAGGACATGGACGTGATCCACGGCCCGGTCGATCGCGTCGATCATCCGGTCGATGGATTCGTCGCCCTCCTCCAGCAGGCGGATGCGGTTGCCCGACAGCGCCGACATGCCGCCCACGGCCGCATTCGCCGCCACCACGGGCAGCGCGTAATGAGGGGGTTCCGCGATCACGGCGGGGTTGGGGACGCGCAGGTTGGTCAGCCGGTCGCGCACGTCGGCCATGCGCTGCACCTCGGCCTGGTTCAGCCGCACCTCTCCGAACAGGACATAGGCCAGGATGCCGACCAGGGGCAGCGCCTCGATCACCATGATCCAGGCCAGGCGGACGGACGGGTCCAGCCGCGGGCGGATCAGGACGCGCGCGATCAGGGCAAGCGTGACCGTCGTATGCAGCATGACAAGGAATGAGGCCCACATGGCCCGCATCATTCCCGCCCGCCACGGCAATTGCAATTCCCCCCGTCGCGGCCTATCTCGGGGGCTTGAAAACAGCAGGGACCGCCCGCGAATGAACTGGATCACCAACTATGTCCGTCCGCGCATCAATTCGCTGTTCTCGCGCCGCGAGGTGCCCGAGAACCTGTGGACCAAGTGCCCCGAATGCGGAACGATGCTGTTTCACCGCGAACTGTCGGACAACCTGAACGTCTGCACCAGTTGCGACCATCACCTGGCGATCAGCCCGCGCGACCGTTTCGCGGCGCTGTTCGACGGCGGCGTGTTCCTGGACGTGAAGGTGCCCGAACCCATCGCCGACCCGCTGCAATTCCGCGACCAGAAGAAATACCCCGACCGCATGAAGGCCGCGCAAAAGGCCACCGGCGAAAAGGAAGCCATGCTGGTGGCCGAGGGAGAGATCGGCCGCACCCCCATCATCGCCGCCGCCCAGGACTTCAGCTTCATGGGCGGGTCCATGGGCATGTATGTGGGCAACGCCATCATCGCCGCCGCCGAACGGGCGGTGAAGACGAAACGCCCGCTGGTGCTGTTTTCGGCGGCGGGCGGCGCGCGGATGCAGGAAGGCATCCTGTCGCTGATGCAGATGCCCCGCACCACGGTGGCGGTCGAGATGCTGCGCGAAGCCGGCCTGCCCTATATCGTCGTGCTGACCCACCCGACTACCGGCGGCGTCACCGCCAGCTATGCCATGCTGGGCGACATCCAGATCGCGGAACCCAATGCGCTCATCTGCTTTGCCGGTCCCCGCGTGATCGAACAGACCATCCGCGAAAAACTGCCCGAAGGCTTCCAGCGCGCCGAATACCTGCTGGAACACGGGATGCTGGACCGGGTGACGCACCGCAAGCAGTTGCGCGACGAGCTGGTCTCGATCCTGCGCCTGCTGGGCCGGATGCCCGCGCCCACCCGCGCCGACCTGCCCGCGCCGGTGGCCCCGTCTGTCCAGCCCGAACCGGCGCCCGCCGACTGATTTCATCTTCGCCCAAATATCCCGGGGGTCCGGGGGCTGGCCCCCGGCTGCAACAGCATGAGCCATTCCGACGCCGTCCTGGACCGCCTGATGTCGCTCCACCCCAAGGTCATCGACCTGTCGCTGGACCGGATGCACCGGTTGCTGGCGGCCCTGGGCCACCCCGAACGCTGCATCCCCCCGGCGATCCACATCGCGGGCACCAACGGCAAGGGCAGCACCCAGGCCATGATCCGTGCGGGGCTTGAGGCGGGTGGCTGCCGCGTCCACGCCTATACCTCGCCGCATCTGGCGCGGTTCCACGAACGCATCCGCGTGGCGGGCGATCTGATTGCCGAGGCCGATCTGGCGGCAACGCTGGAAGAATGCGAGGCCGCGAACGCCGGCCAGCCCATCACCTTCTTCGAGATCACCACCGCCGCCGCCTTCCTGGCCTTTTCCCGCACCCCCGCCGATTACACGCTGCTCGAGGTGGGCCTCGGCGGCAGGCTGGACGCGACGAACGTGATCGACAGCCCCCGCCTGACCGTCATCACCCCCGTCAGCATCGACCACACGCAATACCTGGGCGAGACGCTGCCCCTGATCGCGGCGGAAAAGGCCGGGATCATCAAGCGCGGCGTGCCGGTGGTCGTCGGCCCCCAAGACGACGAGGCCCTGCGCGTGATCGAGGCCAAGGCATCCGGCCTGACCGCGCCGGTCCTTGCCCATGGCCAGCACTGGATGATCGCGCCCGACAGGGGCGGCATGGTCTATCAGGACGACCACGGGTTGTGGGATCTGCCGCTGCCGAACCTGATCGGCCCGCACCAGATCCAGAACGCCGGCACCGCCCTTGCCGCCCTGCGCCAGTTGGGCGCGACGGACGCCCAGGCCCGCGCGGCGGTCACGCAGGCCCAATGGCCCGCCCGGATGCAGCGCCTTCGCCGCGGCCCTCTGGTCGATCTGGCCGGTCCGCAGGCCGAGTTGTGGCTGGACGGCGGCCACAACCCGGCGGGGGGCGAGGCGGTGGCCGCGACGCTGGCCGCCATGCCGCCGCGGCCGACGCATCTGGTCTGCGGGATGCTGAACACCAAGGACATCGCGGGCTATCTGCGCCCGCTTGCGGCCCACGCCCGGTCCCTGACCGCCATCGACATCCCCGGTGAGCCGAACACCCTGCCCGCCGAAACGACGGCAGGGCTAGCCGCCAGCGTCGGCATGACCGCGACCACCGCCACGGATGCGGCGGAAGCCATCACGCAGATCATCGCCCGCGACCCCAAGGCGCGGATCCTGATCTGCGGGTCGCTCTATCTGGCGGGGCGGGTGCTGCGGGAAAACGGCTAAGCTGTGAGAGGTCCGGCAGGTGAATGTCCAGTGGACATTCGCCCGGACCGATTGCCCGAAGGCCGTAGGCCGCAGGGCAAGGGGCGTGCAACCGGACCGGACGCCAGCAATCCGGCCGCGCCTGACTGGGCGGGCGCGTTTATCGCGCCTGCCAAGGGGCAGGCAGGCGCGGCCGGATTTGTCGCGGGACAAATCCGGCAAGGCCCTTCACCCCTTGTCCTGTCCCCAATCCGCGTCCTGCATCTCGCGCAAACGGCTGGCGGTGCGCTCGAACTCGAAGCTGCCCTCGCCCTCGTTGTAAAGCTGCTCGGGCTGGTCCGCGCCGCTGGCAATCAGGCGGACCTTGGCCTCGTACAGCGCGTCGATCAGCGTCACGAACCGCTTGGCCTCGTTGTAGTTCGACGCCGACAGCCGGGGGATCCCGTCGATCATCAGCACCCGGACCGTCCGCGACAGGGCCAGGTAATCCGCCGGACCCAGGGGCTTGCCGCACAGATCCCAGAAACCCGACCGGCCCACGCCATCGGCAAACAAAGGCAGGGTAAAGCTGCGCCCGCCGACCTCGATCCGGCGCGGCTCGCCCGCAGCATCCCCGGTCAGGTCAGACCAGATCGCGTCCATTGCCGCCTTGGCGGCCGCATCCGCCGGGCAGAACCAGACCTGTCCGCCCGACGCCCGCCCCTGCCGGTGGTCCACGGGGCTGTCCAGGCACACGACCTCCATCCGCTGGCGGATCAGGGCGATGAAGGGCAGGAACAATTGCCGGTTCAGCCCGTGCTTGTACAGATCCTCGGGCGCGCGGTTCGATGTCGTGACGATCACCACGCCCTGTTCCAGCAGCACCTGGAACAGCCGCCCCACGATCATCGCGTCGGCGATGTCGGTGATCTGCATCTCGTCGAAGCACAGCAGGCGCACGGCGGCCGCGACCTCCAGCGCCACGGGGCGCACGGTGTCCTGATCGCCCCGCTGGCGGGCGCGGTTCAGCCCGGCCTGGATTTCCTGCATGAATTCATGAAAATGCACGCGCCGCGCGGGCACGGTCGCGGCCTCGGCCATCAGGTCCATCAACATCGACTTGCCGCGCCCGACCCCGCCCCACAGGTAAAGCCCCTTCGGCGCGGCAACGGGCGGCGGGCTGCCCACGCCCAGAAAGGCGCGCCAGGCCGACCGCTTTTCCGGCGGGGGCGCGGCAGAGATGTCGTCCAGCACCCGGTCCAGATGCGGCAGCACGGAAAGCTGCGCCGGATCCGCCTCGATCCGCCCATCCGCCACGCGCTGCCGATAAAGATCGCCGACCTTGCCCATGGGCGCGCCCTTGCCACGGATGCCGCGCGTCCCGCAAGGGCCAATGCTTGACCCGCGGCCCCGCCTCGTGCCACCCCTGCGAAGGCCAGAGCCGCGAGGATCCATGACCAAGTCCCCCACCCGCATCGCGGGCATTCCCGTCCTGTTCGTCATGGCGGCCGCCGCCGAATACGGTCCCGCCCTGCGCGCCCGCATCGACCCCCTCATCACCGGCATCGGCCCGGTCGAGGGCGCGGTGCAGCTGACCGCCGCCCTGGCCGGAATGGCGGACCTGCCCCGGTTGATCGTGTCGCTGGGGTCGGCGGGTTCGGCGCGGCTGGAACAGGCCGAGGTGTATCAGGTCACGGCGGTCGCCTATCGCGACATGGACGCATCCCCCCTGGGGTTCGAGAAGGGGCGCACGCCGCTGCTGGACCTGCCGGTCCGCGTCGAATTGCCCCACCGGGTCGAAGGCATCACGGGCGCGACCCTCTCCACCGGCGCCAACATCGTCAGCGGCGCGGGCTATGACGCCGTGGCCGAGGACATGGTGGACATGGAAACCTTCGCCCATCTGCGCGCGGCCCAGCATTTCGGGGTTCCGCTGATTGGGTTGCGCGGCATTTCCGACGGCGTGGCGGAATTGCAGCACCTGTCGGACTGGACGCAATACCTGCACATCATCGACGAAAAGCTGGCGGGGGCCGTGGACCGGATCGCCGACCAACTGGCCGACGGAAGGCTGATCCCCGGCGCCCCGCGCTTGTCCTGAGGGCCGCCAGCCCCTAAACCCCCTGGGGGCACATCGACCGGACAAGGCAGACATGGCACGCGGCACGACGATCATCCACGACCGGCCCACCAGCAAGCGCGTGGGCGCGCTGCGCGCCTTGGGACCGTTCCTGAGGCCCTATCGCGTGCAGGTGGTGCTGGCGCTGGTCGCGCTGGCGGCCACATCGGCCATCAGCCTGATCCTGCCCCTGGCCGCGCGCCGGGTGGTGGACAATTTCGACGACGGCGCAGGCCTGCTGGACAAATATTTCGGCGCGGCGCTGCTGATCGTGGCCCTGCTGGCCCTGGGCACGGCGGCGCGGTATTACTTCGTCACCCGCCTGGGCGAACGGGTCGTGGCCGACATCCGCAAGGCGGTCTTTGCCCGCGTCATCACCCTGTCCCCCGCCTTTTTCGAGCGGGTGATGACGGGCGAGATCCTGTCGCGCATCACCACGGACACCACGCTGATCCAGTCGGTGATCGGATCGTCGCTGTCGATCGCGCTGCGCAACATGATCATCCTGGCGGGCGGGATGGCGATGCTGGCCTTCACCTCGTTCAAGCTGATGGGCTTGGTGCTGCTGATCATCCCGGTGATCATGGTGCCGATCATCGTGCTGGGCCGACGCTTGCGCGGCCTGTCGCGCGTGGGCCAGGACTGGATCGCGGCTTCATCCGGTGCGGCGTCCGAAACCCTGCTGGCCGCGCAGACGGTGCAGGCCTATACGCACGAAGGGCGCAGCATCGCGCGCTTCGACGACGTGACCGAACGGTCCTTCGACGTGGCGCTGACGCGGATCCGCACGCGGGCGGTGATGACGGCCATCGTGATCTTCCTGATCTTCGCGGGGGTGATCGGCGTCTTGTGGGTCGGCGCGCGCGACGTGCAGGCGGGGGTCATGACCGCAGGCCAACTGGTGCAGTTCGTGATCTATGCGATCCTGGTCGCGGGATCGACCGGGGCCTTGTCGGAAATCTGGGGCGAATTGCAGCGCGCGGCGGGCGCCACCGAACGCCTGGGCGAGTTGCTGGCGGCCGAGGATGCGCTGACCGATCCCGCCCATCCCGTCCCCCTGCCCCGCCCCGTGCGCGGCCAGATCGTGCTGGAAGGCGTCAGCTTCCGCTATCCCACGCGGCCCGATGTCTCGGCCCTGGAAGGGGTCAGCCTGACCATCCGGCCGGGCGAGACGGTGGCCCTGGTCGGGCCGTCCGGCGCGGGCAAGACGACCGTGATCCAGCTGATCCAGCGGTTCTGGGATCCGGCAATGGGGCGCGTCACACTGGACGGCATCGACCTGCGCGACATGGCGCGCGCCGATTTCCGGCAGGCCATGGCGCTGGTCCCGCAGGATCCGGTGATCTTCGCCGCGACCGCGCTGGACAACATCCGCCTGGGCCGCCCCGACGCCCCGGCGTCCGAGGTCGAGGATGCCGCCCGCGCCGCCCACGCCCATGACTTCATCAGCACCCTGCCGCAAGGCTATGACACCCCCTTGGGCGAACGCGGCGTGATGCTGTCGGGCGGCCAGCGCCAGCGCATCGCCATCGCCCGCGCGATCCTGCGCGACGCCCCCGTCCTGCTGCTGGACGAGGCGACAAGCGCGCTGGACGCCGAATCCGAATCGCTGGTCCAGGCCGCCGTCCAGCGCCTGTCCGAAGGCCGCACCACCGTTGTCGTGGCGCACCGTCTGGCGACGGTGAAGAAGGCCGACCGCATCGTGGTCTTCGACGCGGGCCGGATCGTCGCCCAGGGCACCCATGACGCCCTGGTGGCCGAGGGCGGGCTTTACGCCCGGCTGGCGCGGATGCAGTTCACCGACCTGGCCGCCCCCGAACCCGCCTGATCATTTCGGCGCGGCATAGACCGCCGCCCAGAACCGCGTCCTGCCGTCCGGCCCGATGGCCTGCCCGATGCCGTAATCGCGGACCTGCGGGATCAGCATGTTCGCCAGATGGCCGCTGGATGCATTCCATTCCGCCAGCACGCGGTCCTGGGAAAACGGTCCGGCGGCGATATTCTCGGCCGTGACGGTGGGCGCATAGCCTGCGGCCTTGACGCGCGGGCCGGGACCGCTGGTCCTGCTGCCGATATGCGTCATCCGCCCGCGCTGCGCCATGTCGCAGGCGTGCCGGGCCGCCACCTGCGCCAGCACCGGATCGGGCTGCACGGGCTGCAGGCCTGCCTTGCGGCGCACGGCATTCGTGGCCGCCGCGCCGTGGCTGTTCTGGCTGGAACTGGTGGCAAGGCAGGTGGCCTTGCCCGCCGACATCAGTTGCATGGCATGGGGGTCGCCGCCCCCGGCCTTGATGCCCGTTGTGGACTGCGCGCAGCCCGACAGGACGGCACAGACCAGAAGGGCGGACAATCGCATGGGATGTGTCATGATTTCACCTTGTGAAGCAAAGTGCACTCTACGGGTGAAAGCATGAATGAAGTAACAATGCACGGTTGCAATTTAGGGGACGGGCCATGCGATAACCAGATGGAACGCTTGCTTCAACCCCGCGTTTTTCGTCAGATCACGACGAAACACAGCCGAAAGGATGCATGATGGCCATCTGGGATTTCGTGAAGGACGCCGGGAAATCGGTCTTCGGCAAGGCCGAGGCGGCCGAACCCGCCAAGCCGCAAGCCCCTGCCCCGGCGGCGGCAAAGCCCGCGCATGATCCCGACACCACCCGCAAGGTCGCGGCGCTGAAGGCCGAGTTGAAGGCGCTGAACCTGGACAAGGACGATGTCCACTTGACCCTGCGCGGCGATACCGTCAAGGTCGAAAGCAAGGGCGCCAACCGCGAGACGCTGGAAAAGCTGATCCTGGCCCTGGGCAACATCGAGGGCATCGCCAAGGTCGAGGCCGACCTGCCGGATGCCGGACCCGAGGCAGGCAAGGCCCCCGTCTTCCACACCGTCAAGAAGGGCGAAACCCTGTCCGAGATCGCCAAGGCCTATCTGGGCAGCGCCGGCAAGTACAACGCCATCTTCGAGGCGAACCGTCCGATGCTGTCCGATCCCGACAGGATCTATCCCGGCCAGACCCTGCGCATCCCGCAGGCGTGACCCGCCGACGCGGCGTCCGCGCGACCTGACGCCGCGTCTCCGCCCTGGCGCGCGGCCAAGCCCCTTGCCCCCCTTCCCGCCGATGGCCCATTGTGTTTCCCGAGAGGGATCAGGAGGATGGTCCCGGGGGGAGGATGGATGAACCGCTTCATCAGCTATGACGACCGCAACGCCCTGGAAGCCGAGATGCCCTATGCGGCGCGCGATCTTCCCGTCACGATCTACGGCTTTCTGGCCCGCACCGCCCAGCGGGTTCCCGACCGGCCCGCGATCAGCTTCCAGCTTCTCTCGGACCCGCGCGGCCATGCGACGACCCTGACCTGGAAGGATCTGCTGGAACGCGTCACCGAGACCGCCAACCTGCTGCGCAAGCTGGGCGTCGGCCCGACCGACACCGTGGCCTATCTGCTGCCCAACAGCATCGAGACGCCCGTGGTTCTGCTGGCGGGCGCGACGGCGGGGATCGTGAACCCCATCAATCCGCTGCTGGATGCCCAGCAGATCGCGGGCATCCTGCGCGAAACCCGCGCCAAGGTGCTGGTCACGCTGCGCGCCTTTCCCAAGACCGACGTGGCCCAGAAGGCCGCCGAGGCCGTGGCCCTGGCCCCCGGCGTCACCCATGTGGTCGAGGTGGACCTGAACCGCCACCTGCGCGGGTTGAAACGCTGGATCGTGCCGCTGATCCGCCCCCGCGTGAAGCGCCGCGGCAAGGCCAGGGTCCTGAACTTCGAGGCCGCGACCAGCGGCGAACGCCACACGCGCCTGGATTTCGAGGACATCCAGCAGGACCGGGTCGCGGCCTATTTCCACACCGGCGGCACCACCGGCACGCCCAAGGTGGCCCAGCACAAGTATTCCGGCATGATCTACAACGGCTGGCTGGGGGGATCGCTGCTGTTCGATGAAAACGACGTGCTGATGTGCCCGCTGCCGATGTTTCACGTCTTCGCCGCTTATCCGATCCTGATGTCCTGCCTTGCGTCGGGCGCGCATGTCGTGATGCCCACCCCGGCCGGATACCGGGGCGAGGGGGTCTTCGAGAACTTCTGGAAGCTGATCGAACGCTGGCAGGCCACCTTCCTGATCACCGTGCCGACCGCGATTTCCGCGCTGATGCAGCGGCCCGTGAATGCCGACGTGTCGTCGCTGAAAACCGCCATTTCCGGTTCCGCCCCCCTGCCGATTGAATTGTACAACCGCTTCAAGTCCGCCACCGGGGTCGAGATCGCCGAGGGCTATGGCCTGACCGAGGCCACCTGCCTGGTCAGCTGCAACCCCGTGGATGGCGTGAAGAAGGTGGGTTCCGTGGGCATCCCCCTGCCCTATACCCAGGTCCGCATCCTGCGCCACGACGACGCGGGCCGCGCGCATGAATGCCCGACCGACGAAGTGGGCGAGATCTGCGTGGCCAATCCCGGCGTCTTCCCCGGATCCACCTATACCGAGGCCGACAAGAACCACGACCTGTTCGCCGACGACATCTATCTGCGCACGGGCGACCTGGGGCGGCTGGACGCGGACGGCTATCTGTGGATCACGGGCCGGGCCAAGGATCTGATCATCCGCGGCGGCCACAACATCGACCCCGCCGAGATCGAGGAAGCGATGCTGTCCCACCCCGCCGTGGCCTTCGCGGGCGCCATCGGCCAGCCCGACAGCTTCGCGGGCGAGTTGCCCTGCGTTTACGTGGAACTGGTCGCGGGCGCCCAGGTCACCACGCACGAGCTTCTGGCCCATGCGCGCGATCACATCCACGAACGGGCGGCCTATCCCAAGCATGTGGAAATCCTGCCCGAGCTGCCGAAAACCGCGGTGGGCAAGATCTTCAAGCCCGACCTGCGCCGCCTGGCGATCAAGCGGGTCTATGACAAGGCGCTGGCGGGCACCGGCGCCCATGTGGCCGAAGTGGTCGAGGACAAGAAGCGCGGCCTGGTGGCACGGCTTGCCCGCGACGGGGATGTGGATGAAGCGGCAGTGAAGGCCAAGCTGGGCGAATTCACGCGGCCGTGGGAGTGGGGATAGCACCCAAGGCGGCGGTTCTGACCGGATGATGGCGACGATCCGATCCGGCCTGTCCCGCATCAGCCTGATCTTGCGGCTTTTCCCGCACGGACAAGTGCCGCCTGGCCAGGCAGGAGTGGCCCGGTAACGCGCCTGTGTCTTGGGCGACGGCGCGATTCGGGGCAGGCTGAACCATTGCAACAAGAGACAGGAGCCTTCATGACGCGACTTTCCCTTGCCACTCTGACCGCTTGCCTGCTGGCCGCCCCGGTCCTGGCCTTTGACGGCCCGACCGCGACGGACACCGCAGCAAGCCCGACGCCCACGGTGATCGCGGCCAACTGCCCCGGCAAGCCGCCGGTGAACGCCTGAAATCAGCGCAACGCCTGCGGGCGTTGCGTGTTTGAAGGGGGTTTGGACCCCGCCGATCTGCGCCGGGAATGGTGGGGTGGAACCCACCCTACAGGTAGGGTGGGTGATTTCACGCACCTCTTTTCGTGTGACGATGGTGCGTGCAAAGCACGCACCCTACGCTTGCTGCGGGTGTTGCGTTCTTGCAGAGTGGGGTCACACCCCAATTTCCGGCTTGAAAGAAAAAGGCAACTCGATCTGTAGGGTGCGTGATTTCACGCACCATTTTCTTGCGTGATGGTGGTGCGTGCAGAGCACGGCACCCTACGCTGCCAACCGGCAAGGTTGGTGGGGAAACCCCTACCCTTCGCTCACCGCGTGAACTTCTTGTATTTCACCCGCTTCGGCTCGATCGAGTCCGGTCCCAACCGCCGCACCTTGTCCTTTTCGTAATCCTCGAAGTTCCCCTCGAAGAACTCGACATGGGCGTCGCCCTCGAACGCCAGGATATGCGTGCAAAGCCGGTCCAGGAAGAACCGGTCGTGCGAGATGATGATCGCGCAGCCCGCGAAATTCTCGATCGCGGCTTCCAGGGCCTGCAGGGTTTCCACGTCCAGGTCGTTGGTCGGTTCGTCCAGCAGCAGCAGGTTGCCGCCCGATTTCAAAAGCTTGGCCATGTGAACGCGGTTGCGTTCGCCGCCCGACAGCAGGCCCACCTTTTTCTGCTGGTCGCCGCCCTTGAAGTTGAAGGAACCCACATAGTTGCGGCTGTTCACCTGCGCGTCGCCCAGTTCGATCACCTCGGCCCCGCCCGAGATTTCCTCCCACACGGTCTTGTCGGGATCCAGGCTGTCGCGGGACTGGTCGACATAGGACATCTTCACCGTCTCGCCGATGGTGATGGTGCCTTCGTCGGGGGCCTCTTGCCCGGTGATCATCTTGAACAGGGTCGATTTGCCCGCGCCGTTGGGGCCGATCACGCCGATGATGCCGCCGGGCGGCAGGCTGAAGGACAGATCCTCGATCAGCAGCTTGTCGCCCATGTGCTTTTTCAAGCCCTCGACCTCGACCACCTTGCCGCCCAGGCGCGGGCCGTGGGGGATGACGATCTGCGCCTTGCCGACCAGTTCCTTGACCGATTCGTCGGCCATCTTGTTATAGGCGGAAATCCGGGCCTTGGATTTGGCCTGCCGGGCCTTGGCGCCCGCGCGGATCCATTCCAGCTCCTTTTCCATGGCCTTCTGCTTGGACTTGTCCTCGCGCGCTTCCTGGGCGACCCGCTTGGCCTTGGCTTCCAGCCACGAGGAATAGTTGCCCTCGTGCGGCAGGCCCCGGCCGCGTTCCAGTTCCAGGATCCAGCTTGTGATGTCGTCCAGGAAATAGCGGTCGTGGGTCACGGTCAGGATCGTGCCCTTGTATTCGATCAGGTGCTTTTGCAGCCAGGCGATGGTTTCCGCGTCCAGGTGGTTGGTGGGTTCGTCCAGCAGCAGCATGTCGGGGGCTTCCAGCAGCAGCTTGCACAAGGCCACGCGGCGGCGTTCGCCCCCCGACAGCGTTTCCACGTCGGCGTCGTCCGGCGGGCAGCGCAGCGCCTCCATCGCGATATCGACCTGGTTGTCCAGATCCCACAGGTTCTCGGCGTCGATCTCGTCCTGAAGGCGCGCCATCTCGTCGGCGGTCTCGTCGGAATAGTTCATCGCCAGTTCGTTGTAGCGGTCCAGCTTGGCCTGCTTGGCCTTGACGCCTTCCATGACGTTGCCGCGTACGTTCAGTTGCGGATCGAGCCACGGTTCCTGCGACAGATAGCCGACCTTGGCGCCCTTGGCGGCCCAGGCCTCGCCCTGGAAATCCTTGTCGAGACCGGCCATCACCTTGAGCAGCGTCGATTTGCCGGCGCCGTTGACGCCGACGACGCCGATCTTGACGCCCGGCAGGAAGTTGAGGTGGATGTCCTGAAACACCTTCTTGCCGCCGGGATAGGTCTTGGACACGCCGTCCATGTGGTAGACGAACTGATAGGACGCCATCGGAATCTCCTGCAAACTTTGGGTGCTATGTAGGCGAAAGCGGGGCCGGGCGAAAGGTCAGCGCGTCTCGGCCAGGAAATCGGGGCCGAGGTGGTCTTCCAGGAAGGCCAGTTGCGGGGCCATGCGGCGGACCAAGGCGGCCACGGCCTCGGGCGGGGGGCGCAGCGGGTTGCGGTTGGCAAAGACCTTGTCGGTCATATGCGAATAAACCCAGGGACCGATGCCCAGATAGGCTTCGACCTGGTCCATCACCCCTTGCGGATCGCGGGCGATGCGGCCGAAGGGCAGGACCAGCATGTCGGGGAAACGGGCCTGCCAACGGGGCAGGTAGGCTGCGTAATCGCCGCGGTCATAAAGGACCGGGTTGTCGATTTCCGCCATCCAGTCCGCCAGCGTCTCGGGGCGGCGCTTCTCGCGCGCCAGGTTCATGCGCAGTTGCGACACGGCGCGATCGACCGGGTGGCGGATCAGGTAGATGACGCGGGCCTTGGGCAGGAAACCCGCGACGTAATCGACGCCTTCGTCCGGCAGGGTCGAATATTCCGGAGTGAAATCCATCGGCAGGGCGACAGGCGGCGCGGGGGCGAAGACGCGCTTGTACCACTGGTTGTGGAACATCTTGCCGCGCGTGACGCCGTCCAGATAGGCGTCCAGTTCCGGCGGCACGGGGATGCCGCGCTTCGCATGGCGGTCGCGGATTTCCTGGGGCTTCTGGCGGTAATGCCAGCCGATCCACTTGCGATGGCCGGGGATGAACAGGTGGTTGAAATACTGGACCTCCTTGAAGGGAGGGATCCAGATCTGCGGGTGCTGGCCCAGCATCTGCGCCAGCCAGCTCGTGCCCGCCTTCTGCGCGCCGATGCACAGGGCAGCGGGCTTGCGCGGCTGGCCCGCGGGATCCATGACCGTGCCCAGACTGCTCAACGCAGCTTCACCACGTTGCTTTGGGAATGGTTGGAATAGGTGGGCCAGTCGGGCTGGTAATCGGCAGCCTGGTTGCCCCAGACGGTCCAGCCCTTGCGCGGGCCGCGCGCGAACATTTCCAGGCGCGGACCCCAGCTGCACGCCTCGATCAGGTCGTATTGCTCGTCGGGCTTGCGCGAGTGTTCGCGTTTCTGCGTGGCGATGATGTTTTCCTGGCTGCGGCCGGGATCCAGAGTGCGCACGTCGCGGCCCCTCACGCCGAACAGAAGGATCTCGGTCACGTTGCGGAAATAGAACCCCACGCCGCGCCGGTCGGGACCGCCGTCCTTGCGGGTCTTGTACCAGATCAGGTTCGACTTGTAGGCGAACCCCCAATGTTCCATCACCTTCAGCCCCTCGGGCAGAAGGGCGTTGGGCACCCACAGATACAGGTGCGCGCGGGCGTCGGCCACGGCCTCGACCGGCAGGTCGCAAATCTCGTCCAGCGTCATCGTCGGATAACGCGACAGGCGCTTGTGTTCGGGCGCCATCTTGCCGGTGCGGTTCTGGAACTGCCAGGGCGGGTCGGCCAGGACGGTGCCGAACCTGACCGCGCCCGCGGTGGCCAGAAGATCGTCAGACGCGCTGCTCAACGGGGCCTCCGGTGTCCTGGTTCGGTTATCCAGGGTTACCCATAACGGAGGGCCTGCCGGGCTGCCACCGTCAATTCGGGACATCCGGCCTGGCTGCGTCACAAGCGGCCCCAAAGGTCGTATTCGCCCGCCTCGTCCACCGTCACCGTCACGATGTCGCCGGGGGTCAGGGTTTCAAACCCCTCGTCGATGAACAGGTTGCCGTCGATCTCGGGCGCGTCGGCCTTGGTGCGGCAGGTGGCGCCGTCTTCGTCCACGCTGTCCACGATGACCTGGATCCGGCTGCCCACCTTGGCGGCCAGCTTGGCCTCGGAAATGGCCTGGGCCTTTTCCATGAAGCGGTCAAAACGGTCCTGCTTCACTTCGGGCGCGACATGATCTGGCAGGTCGTTGGCCCGCGCGCCCTTGACGTTTTCGTACTGAAACGCGCCCACGCGGTCCAGTTGCGCCTCGTCCAGCCAGTCGAGCAGGGTCTGGAACTCGGCCTCGGTCTCGCCGGGATAGCCCACGATGAAGGTCGATCGCAGGGTGATCTCGGGGCAGATAGCGCGCCAGGCGGCGATCTCGTCCAGGGTGCGCGCCGCAGCCGCCGGGCGGGCCATGCGGCGCAGGGTGTCGGGGTGGGCGTGCTGGAAGGGGATGTCCAGATAGGGCAGCACCAGCCCCTCGGCCATCAGCGGGATCAGGTCGCGGACATGCGGATAGGGATAAACGTAATGCAGCCGCACCCAAGCCCCCAAGCCGCCCAGGTCGCGGGCCAGGTCGGTGATGTGCGCGCGGTGGCCGCGTTCGGTCTCAAACCGGCGGTCCAGGCCATAGGCCGAGGTGTCCTGCGAAATCACCAGCAGTTCGCGCACCCCCGCCTGCACCAGCTTTTCGGCCTCTCGCACGACGGCATGGGCGGGGCGGCTGACCAGGCGCCCGCGCATGTCGGGGATGATGCAGAACTTGCAGCGGTGGTTGCAGCCCTCGGAAATCTTCAGATAGCTGTAATGGCGCGGGGTCAGGCTGACGCCGGATGCGGGCAACAGGTCGATGAAGGGATCGGGCTGCGGCGGCACCGCCTTGTGAACGGCGTCCAGCACGGCCTCGTATTGATGCGGGCCGGTGACGGCCAGCACCCGGGGATGCGCGCCGGTGATGTAGTCGGGTTCCGCCCCCAGGCAGCCCGTGACCAGCACCTTGCCGTTCTCGCGCAGCGCCTCGCCGATGGCGTCCAGCGATTCGGCCTTGGCGCTGTCGAGGAACCCGCAGGTGTTCACGATCACCGCGTCCGCGCCCTTGTAATCGGGGCTGATCGCGTACCCTTCGGCCCGCAGGCGGGTCAGGATGCGTTCGCTGTCCACGAGCGCCTTGGGACAGCCGAGCGAGACCATGCCGATGGTCGGCTGGCCGTCGCGGCGTTCGCCAGGCTGTTCATCGGGGATCCGGGCGCGGGCCAGGTCGGGGCGCAGGTCGGGCGGGTTCATGTGCATCCGCCGCAGATAGGTGATTCGCCGCCGCCGGAAAAGGGGGATGCGCCTTCGCCGGAACGTGATTTCCCGAAAGCGCCCCGATCGGCAAGATAAACCGCATGAGCAAAATACGCCTGATCCTTGCCGCCGCCCTGCTGGCCGCCCTTCCCGCCGCCAGCCAGGCCGACATCGTGGAACGCGGCCGCTTCATCGACGTGGAAAACCATCGCGGCGGCAACGTCCTGCAAATGGTGCAGTTGCGCGAACGTCTGGCCCGGTCGGGCAAGACGGTGCGGATCCGGGGATACTGCCGGTCGGCCTGCACGATCCTGACCACGCTGCCCAATGCCTGCCTGGGCGGGGGCGCGAGGATCGGCTTTCACGCGCCGCGCATCCCGAACACGCAGATCATCCCGCCCCTGGTGGACGAGATCATGGGCAACTATTACCGGAACGGCATCCGCGACCGCTGGTTCGGCGGCTGGAACCGGTCGCTGGAGATGCAGGTGATCACCGCGCGGCAATATGTGCGCATGGACCCGCAGGCGCGGATCTGCGCCGCGGACCGGCAAGGCTCACTCTCGCAGCCGCCAGCCCGTCGCGAAGATCCAGCGGATCGCCAGACAGCAGGCCGCGATCATCAGGCCGACCGCGACCAGCGACACGCCCACCGGCACGTCGGCAATCCCGAAGAACGCCCAGCGAAAGCCCGACACGAGGTAAAGCACCGGGTTCAGCTTGGCCACGCCTTCCCAGAAGGGCGGCAGCATGTCCGCCGAATAGAACGCGCCGCCCAGGAAAACCAGGGGCGTGATCACCATCATCGGCACGATCTGCAACTGCTCGAAGGACTTCGCCCATAGCCCGATGATGAAGCCCAGCAGGCTGAAGCCCGTGGCCGTCAGGACCAGGAAGGCCAGCATCCAGACCGGGTGCAGGATATGGACGCCCACGAAGAAGAACGAGGTCAGCAGGATCACCAGGGCGATCAGCACGGCCTTGGTCGCGGCGGCGCCCACGAAGCCCAGCGTGACCTCGATCCAGCCCACGGGCGAGACCAGGTATTCATAGATCGTGCCGCTGAACTTCGGGAAATAGATCCCGAAGCTGGCGTTGCTGACCGATTGCTGCAGGATCGTCAGCATCATCAGGCCGGGCACGATGAAGGCGCCGTATTCCACGCCCTCGACCGACTGGATGCGCCCGCCGATGGCCGCCCCGAAGACCACGAAATACAGCACCGTGGACAGGACCGGCGACAGAAGCGACTGCATGACGGTGCGGAAAAAGCGCGACATCTCGTGCTGGAAGATCGCCCCCACGCCGGGCCAGTTGACGCCGCTCATGCCGTCACCTCCTGACGCGGTTCCGCGACCAGCGTCATGAACACCTCCTCCAGGCTGGATTGCCGGGTGGACACGTCGCGCACCATGATTCCCTTGCGGGCCAGATCGCCCAGCAGATGCGCGATGCCGGTCCGGTCGGCCCGCGTGTCGTATTCATAGGCCAGCGACCGCCCGTCGTCCGACAGGCGCAGCGCGCGGTCCGACAGGGCATCGGGAATGGCGGCCAGCGGTTCCATCAGCTCGATGGTGAGGGTCTTCTTGCCGAATTCGCCCATCAGATCCGCCGTGGGCCGGACCAGCAGCAGTTCCCCGTGGTTGATGACGCCGATGCGGTCGGCCATCTCCTCGGCTTCCTCCAGGTAATGGGTGGTCAGGATGATGGTCACGCCGTCGCGGCGCAACTGGTCCACGACCTCCCACATCTCGCGGCGCAGCGCCACGTCCACGCCCGCGGTGGGTTCGTCCAGGAACAGGACCTTGGGCCGGTGCGACAGGGCCTTGGCGATCAGCACGCGGCGCTTCATGCCGCCGGACAGCTCGCGCGTCATGGCGTCGCGCTTGTCCCACAGCGCCAGGCTGCGCAGCACCCGTTCGATATAGGCGTCGTCGGGACCCTCTCCGTAAAGGCCGCGCGTGAAGCGGACCGCGTTGATCACCGTCTCGAACGGCTCCAGCGCGATTTCCTGCGGCACCAGGCCGATCAGCTTGCGCGCCGCGCGCCATTGGGTAGCGATGTCGTGGCCGCCCACGCGGACCGTGCCGCCCGTGGGCACCACCAGCCCGCAGATGATGGAAATCAGCGTGGTCTTGCCCGCCCCGTTCGGGCCAAGCAGGGCGATGATCTCGCCCTCGTGGATGTCCAGCGACACGCCGCTGAGCGCCTTGGTGCCGCTGCCGTATTGCTTGGACAGGTTCTCGATGCGGATGATCGCGGTCATCGTGTCGTCCTTTTCACTCGGTCCCGGGGTGATAGGGCCGGGCATGGCGCGCATGGGCCAGGGCCTCGACCCACCAGTCCAGCCTGTGCGCAAAGACCGCCATCGCCGCCTCGGCCGCAGCGGCGTCGTTGGGGTCGGTCATGTGCCCCAACGCGTCGAACTTGCGCCAGGGCGAGGCGAAGCTGACCGTGTCGCGCAGCGTGACGGTGTGCAGTTCGGCCAGGATGATGCGCAGGGCTTCCACCGCGCGCAAGCCGCCCGAGATGCCGCCATAGCCGATCAGCCCCACGGGCCGCGCCCACCATTCGGCGGTGACGAAATCGATCAGCGTCTTCAGGTGGCCGGGTTCGGCGTGGTTGTATTCGGGCGTCACGATGACGAAGCCGTCGAGGTTGGCCATCCGTTCGCGCAGGCGGTCGATGGCTGCGGCATTGCCGGTCTGCACCGGCAGAAGATCGGGATCGGCCGGATCGATGGTGCGCGTGGCAAAGCCGTGGCCTTCCAGTTGGCGGATCACCCAGAATGCCACCCGGTCATTGATCCGCCCTTCCCGGATCGATCCCAGGATCACCCCGATGCACTTGCGTTCCGCCATTGCCTGTTCCTTGTCGAGTCCGCCGGATTGAACGTCAAACCCCGTTCCTGTCGGCAGGACAAGGCATAAGCGTCAGCCGGGGCGATAGCCACCCCGCTGCCGATCAACAAGGCGGACCATCGGGCCAGGGTTCCGCCCGCGCTACCCCTAACCCCGCGCGGCCAGCAGGCTTTCGTCCAGGATGTCCAGTGCTTCCTCGAACACCGCGTCCGGGATCGTCAGCGGCGCCAGGAACCGGATCACGTTGCCGTAAACCCCGCAGGTCAGCAGGATCAGGTTGCGCTTCAGCGCCTCCTCGCGGACGCGGTTGGTGAAGTCGGGGTTGGGGCTGTCGGTGCCGGGGTGGTTGAACTCGACCGCGTTCATGAAGCCGGGGCCGCGGATGTCGGCGATCTGGGGGACATGGTCGCGCGCCGCCGCCAGCCGCTGCTTCAGGCGCTGGCCCAGGCGGGTGGCGCGGTCGCAGAGGCCCTCGTCGGCGATCACGTCCAGAACGGCATGGGCCGCGGCCACGCCCAGCGGGTTGCCCGCATAGGTGCCGCCCAGTCCGCCGGGATTGGGGCTGTCCATCACCTCGGCCCGGCCCGTGACCGCGCTGATCGGCAAGCCGCCGCCAAGCCCCTTGGCCATGGCCGTCAGGTCGGCGGCGACGCCGTGATGCTCCATCGCGAACAGCTTGCCGGTGCGGGCAAAGCCCGTCTGCACCTCGTCCGCGATCAGCAGCATCCCGTGATGGTCGCACAGCGCGCGCAGTTCCGCCATGAAGCCCGCCGGCACCTCGTAAAAGCCGCCCTCGCCCTGCACGGGTTCGACGATGATCGCGGCCACGCGGGCGGGTTCCAGATCGGCCTTGAACAGTTGCTGCAAGGCCTTCAGCGCGTCCTCCTTGGAAACGCCGTGCAGCGGGTTCGGGAAGGGCAGGTGCCAGACATCGGGCATCATCGGCCCGAAGCCCGCCTTGTAGGGCTGGACCTTGCCCGTCAGCGCCATGCCCATGAAGGTGCGCCCGTGGAAACCGCCGCCAAAGGCCACGACGCCAGGACGGCCCGTGTAATGGCGGGCGATCTTGACGGCATTCTCCACCGCCTCGGCCCCGGTGGTAGCGAAGATGGTCTTCTTGTCGAAATCGCCGGGCACCAGCGCGTTCAGCCGTTCGGCCAGCGAGACATAGCTCTCATACGGCACGACCTGATGGCAGGTATGGGTAAAGCGGTCCAGCTGCGCCTTGACCGCCTCGACCACGCGGGGATGGCGGTGGCCGGTGTTCACGACCGCGATTCCGGCGGCAAAGTCGATATAGCGGTTGCCGTCGCGGTCCCAGATCTCGGCATTTTCGGCGCGTTCGGCATAGATTTGCGTGGTCATGCCGACGCCCCGGGAAATGGCGGCGTTCTTGCGGTCGGTCATGGTGGTCATCGGAATCGCTCCTTGTCGGACTTGGCGGATGCTAGCGCAGCCCCGATGCGCCGAACAGGCCCGCCCTTGCACAGCCCGTCCCGCCGCGCGATGCTGGCCGGGAAGACCGCCCCGAGGACCGCATGACCCTGACCCGCACCCTTGCCGCGCTTGCAGCCGCAGCCGCCCTCGCCGCCTGCCAAGACGCGGGCGAAAGGTCGGTGGCGATGCTGCGGCCGGGCAGCAGCTTCACCGTGGCCCGCATCGACGGCGCCCCCGCCCCCGCCGGCGTCACCTTCGAGGTGGGCGAGGGCAGCCGCGTCACGGGCCGCGCGCCCTGCAACCGCTACAGCGGGCAGCTGACCGAAAGCGGCGGCGCCATGACGGTCAGCGGCACGGTGATGACCCGCATGGCCTGCGGGGAAGCGGACCGCATGATGGCCGAAACGCGCTTTGGCATCGCCCTGGGCAGCGTCACCGCGGCCCGCCGAACGGGCGAGGGCATCGCGCTGACCGACCCCGAGGGGCGAGAGCGCCTGGGCCTGGTCCCCGCGGGCGGGCAATAGGCCGGTGTTCCCGATCCGGGACCACAACCCGTCCAACCAGCGGCCCTGGATCACCTATGGCCTGATCGCCGTCAACATCGCGATGTATCTGCTGACCCTGCCGTTCTTCGCGGGCGGCGAATGGTTGTGGGTGCGGTTGGCGCTGTACCCCCTGGCGGTGACGCAGGGGGACATGCTGTGGGGCCTGCTGACCCACATGTTCCTGCACGCCGGGATCCTGCACGTCGCGGGCAACCTGCTGTTCCTGTACATCTTCGGCGACAATCTGGAGGAGCAGCTGGGCCGCCTGGGGTTCCTGGGTTTCTATCTGCTGGCCGGGCTTGCGGCGGCCGCGGCGCAGATGGCGGCCGATCCGCTGTCGGCCATCCCGATGGTCGGCGCCTCGGGCGCGATCGCGGGCGTGATGGGCGGCTATCTGCTGCTGTTTCCGCGTGCGCGCGTGGACATCGTCGCGATCTTCATCATCTTCTTCAAGGTCTTCACCCTGCCCGCCTGGGCCGTGCTGGGCGTCTGGCTGGCGATCCAGGTCTTCGGCGGCTTCGCCACGCCCACGGATGGGGGCGGCGTCGCCTATTGGGCCCATGCCGGGGGCTTCCTGGCCGGGGCGGTGCTGACCCTGCCGCGATTCCTGCGGCTTGGCGGGACGGGCTTCTGGGCGCGCACCCACGGCCACCCGCCGCATCCCGAGGTGGTCTATGCGCCAACCCGCATCCCGCCCGTGGGCCGCTAGGGCTTGATCCCGGCGCTCATGTGCCGCTTGCGGCCAAAGCCGGGGCGGCGGGCGACGTGGAAGCCCGCCTCGCTCAGGGCGCGCCGCACCGCGCCTGCCGCCGTATAGGTGGCGAAGGTGCCGCCCGGCGCGGTGCAGCGCCCGACATGGGCCATGATCTCCGGCCCCCACATCCCGGGGTTCTTGGCCGGGGAAAAGCCGTCGAGGAACCAGGCATCGGCCTGCCCCTGCCACGCGGGCAGCGTTTGCGCCACGTCACCGATTACCAGCCGTAAGGCGACCTGCCCCACCCGGATCACGCTGCCGCCCCAGCCTGCCCGCAACTGCGCCGACAGATCCGCCAGTTCCGGGAAGGCCGCATGGGCCTGTTCAAGCTGCGGCAGGCTCATCGGCCAACCCTCGAAGCTGGTCATCACGACCGGCACCGCCGCCACCTGCGCCAGGGCCAGGCAGTTCAGCCCGGTCCCGAACCCCAGCTCCGCCACATGAAAGCCCGCCCGCAGCCGCGCAGGCAGGTCGTTGCCGTCCAGGAACACGTGCCGCGCCTCATCCAAGCCCCCGCCCAGGCTGAAATAAGGATCGTCGAAGCGGGTGGACACCGGCACGCCGCCATCCCGCCAGTCAAGCTGCGGGTGGCGGGCGGGGTCGTGATCGGATAGTGCGCTCATGAACGGCAGCTAGGGGAAAGGCGCGGGCCTTGACAAGCGTCACGATCATCGGCGGCGGCATCTTCGGGCTGGCCTGCGCTTGGGAAATGACCCGGCGCGGCGCCCCTGTCCGCCTGATCGAGGCCGTTCGGATCGGCGCGGGATCGTCCGGCGGCCATGTCGGCGCATTGGCCCCCCACGCGCCGGACAACTGGAACCCGAAGAAGGCCTTCCAGCTGGACAGCCTGCTGATGGCCCCGGCCTTCTGGGCAGGGGTCGAGGCCGCATCCAACCTGCCCTCTGGCTATGCCCGCACCGGGCGGCTGCAACCCGCAGGGGATGCGGACCGCCTGCGCGACCGCATCGCCGCCGCCGCCGACCGTTGGCCCCAGGACTGCGCGATGCGCCTGACCGACACCCCGCCGGGCGATCTGGTGCCCGACAGCCCTTCGGGCCTGTGGCTGTTCGACACTCTGACCGCCCGCCTGTCCCCCCGCGCGGCGGGCGCGGCGCTGGCCCAAGCCATCCGCAACCGGGGCGGAGAGATCATCGAGGGCCAGACCCCCGGTCCCCTTGCCGGCCCGGTCCTCTGGGCCACCGGCACGCCGGGGCTGGAGGATCTGTCCCGCGACCTGGGCCGCCCCATCGGCAAGGGCGTCAAGGGCCAGTCGGCGCTGCTGCGCCACGCCGCCCCCGATGCGCCACAGGTCTTTGCCGACGGCCTGCACATCGTGCCCCACGGCGACGGAACGGTGGCGATCGGCTCGACCTCGGAAAACGACTACGATCACCTGGACCCCGACGACCGGATCGACGCCCTGATCGCCAAGGCCCGGGCCACCTGCCCGCAACTGCGCGGCGCCCCCGTGATCGACCGCTGGGCCGGCGCCCGCCCCCGCGCCCGGACCCGCGCTCCGATCCTGGGACCATGGCCTGGCCGCCCCGGCCACCATGTCGCCAATGGCGGTTTCAAGATCGGCTTCGGCATGGCGCCGAAGATCGCGCAGGTCATGGCCGACCTGATCCTGGACGGCCATGACGCCATCCCCGACGGCTTCCGCCTGTAACCTGCATTGGACCCCAAATATCCCACGGGGGTCCGGGGGTGTGAAACCCCCGGCCTTCACAAGGGCAAAGGCGACACCCCGATCACCAGCGGATGCAGATGCAGCAGCGCCGCCCAGATCACCACCGCCAGCAAGACCCGCCGCCATGTCACCCGGAACGCCCGGGGCAGCCCCGACCGTGCCAAGCCCGACAGCGCAAAGACCCCCATCCCGCCAAACAGGATCGCGTGCGCCAGATCGCCATTGGCGACCAGATGCGCCCCTGCCCACAGGGCAAAGGCCGCGACCAGCCCCGACAGGCCCGCGCCAAGCGCGCCCACCAGGATCGCCAGCGGCATGGCGATGTTGACCAGCCAGCGGCTCCACAACGGCTGGTCCCACAGATGCACATAGGGCGCGCGCCCCGCCGCCACGATCAGCCAATACAAAAGCCCGATCGACAGCAGGCTGAAACCCGCCAGGTATCCCCGCCGCCCCAACCTTGCCACCAGCCAGCCGCGCGGCCCGGGCAGCGCCGGGATCATGTGCGCGCCCAAAAAGCAGGCCCAGGCAAGCAGATATTCGGTCCATCCGGTCATGCCCCCCTCTAGCCGCTTGCAGCCGGAACCGCCAGCGGGTGAAACTGCGTCAAAAAGGACGCTGCACCATGACCACCCGCCTTGACCACGCCTTCCAGGCCATCGACGCCGCCAATGCCCTCGATCCGAACCTGGAGGAGGGCAAGCCCGCCAACCTGCTTTACGGCCAGCGGATGACCGAACAGCAGCAGCATCTGTTCCCCCAGGCCTCGGACGCACTGCGGATCGCCTGTCGGGGCCAGCACATCGAACGCTGGCTTCTGCCGCGCGACGCCTATCCCATGGACCGGGCGGGCTATCTGCAATGGCGTCAGGAACAGGCCCGCCGCCACGCGGATCGCATCGCGGGCATCATGGCGGATGCGGGCTACGGCGAAGACGACATCGCCCAGGCCCGCAAGATGCTGACCAAGCAGGGCCTCAAGCGCGACCCCGAGGTGCAGGCGCTGGAGGACGTGATCTGCTTCACCTTCATCCGCTGGTATCTGGGCGACTTCATGGCCGCGATCCCGGACGAGAAGATGGACCGCATCATCGAAAAGACCGCCGCCAAGATGTCCCCCGAAGGCCGCGCGCGGGCGCTGGAAGAATTTCCCATGCCAGAGGCCCTGGCCCGGCATTTCCGCCAATGACGCGGGCCGTCATCGTCTCGCACGGGCAACCCGGCGACCCCGGTCCCCAGCAGCAGGCCATCGAGGATCTGGCCGCCCGCATCCAAGCCTGCGATCCCGGCTGCCCGGTCGCGGGCGCGACGCTGGCCATGCCCGGCGCGCTGGCTGCGGTGGCGGACGGCGACAGCCTGATCTATCCGATGTTCATGGCCGAGGGATGGTTCACCCGGACCGAACTGCCCCGCCGCCTAACGCAGGCGGGCGCGGGCGGGGCGCGGGTGCTGCGGCCCTTCGGCACCGATCCGGCCCTGCCCGGCCTGATCGTGGCGCAGGCCCATGCGGCGGCCGCAGCCCAAGGCTGGGCGCCGCAGGACACCACGCTGCTGCTGTCCGCCCATGGCTCGCAGCGGTCGCAGGCGTCCTTCACCATCACCACGGCGCTTGCGGAAGGCATCGCCCCGCAGTTCGCCCGCGTCGTCACGGGCTTTGTCGAACAGGAACCCTTCCTCGCCGATGCGGCGCGCGGATTGGAACGCGCCGTCAGCCTGCCCTTCTTCGCCTTGCGGGCGGAACATGTCCTGGACGACCTGCCCGAGGCCCTGGACCAGGCGGGCTTCACCGGCCCGCGCCTCGATCCCATCGGCCTTGCGCCCGAGGTGCCCGCCCTGATCGCCGCCAGCATCCGCGCGGCGCTATGACGGCTTGGCGTAATAGGCGTATCCCGCAGCCTCGACAAACCCCAGGCGATCATAGGCGGCCCGCGCCCCCGCATTGGCGCGGCTGACCGCCAGCCCGATCCTGGTCGCGCCCTGGTCCTGCGCCCAAAACGCCGCCTGCCGCATCATCCAGCCCGCCAGCCCCCGGCGGCGAAAGGCGGGCAGGACCTCGACCGCGTGGACCATCGCCACCTTGCCATGGATCGCGGCGAAGGCCGCCCCCGCCGCACGGTCGTCGAGGCGGCCCAGGATGGCGATCTTCGGTCCCCTCACGCGGTCCATCACCGCCTGCCGCGCCGGGGTGATGCTGCCTGCCGACCAGATGTCGCGCTGGATCGCCAAGGGCGGCCAGATCGCGAAGCTGGCGAGACGCGGGATCGGCTGGCCGGTCAAGGCGGAAACCGGCGCCTGCATAATCGCGGTGGGCGTGTCGCGCCGGTATCCGGCGGCGGTCAGCGCGGCGACCAGGGCGGTGTCGGCATCCAGCACGCGGAACATCGGCTGCTGGTTCCATGCGCGATGGACCCCCTCGACCGCCGCAATATCCTCGGGCACCCAAGCCCCCACCGTCCGCGCCGAACTGACCCGCCCGCCTGCGCCAAGACCCCGGCCCACCCGGAAACCGCCCGCATCCGCGTATTCGGCGGCAGGCCAGGTGTCCTCGAAGGCCAAGGCCAGGGCGGCGTCCATCACAGCGACAGGCGCTGCTTCAGCGCGGCCATCGCCTGGGCCACACGGTCCGCGTCCAGGCCCCGCACCACCAGGTTCGTGCCCCAGCCGGTCCCGTCCTGGAAGGGATAGGATCCCAGCGACAGGTCGGGGTAATCGCCCGCCACGGCCTTCAACCCCTCGGCCACGTCGCTTTCGCCGCGCCGCACCTCGACGCTTTGGGATTGGACAGGGCGGCCGCCGGGCAGGCGCGGGATCAGCCAATCGACCATGCCGCGGAACACCTCGGGGACGCCCGCCATCACATGGGTGTTGCCGATGGAAAAGCCCGGCGCGGCCGACACGGCATTGTCGATCAGCGTCGCGCCCACCGGGATGCGGGCCATGCGCAACCGGTTCTCGGTCAATTCCATCCCCAGCCGGTCGCAGCGGGCCTGCATGATGGCGCGGGCGCCGGGGTGGATCTCGACCGTGGTGCCATGGGCGTCGGCGACCGCGTCGGCGGTGATGTCGTCATGGGTCGGCCCGATGCCGCCGCTGGTGAACAGCAGGTCGTAATCCCCGCCCAGGCTTCGGTCCAGGGCGCGGATCGCCGCCACGATCCGGTCGTGGTCATCGGCCACCACGCGGATTTCGCGCAGGTCGAAGCCGGTCGCGGACAGCACCTGCGCCAGATGATGCGCGTTGCCTTCCCGCGTGCGGCCCGACAGGATCTCGTCCCCGATCACCAGGATCGCCGCCGTCGGATTGTCGGATTGCATTGCATCGCCCCCTGAAAACCTGTGCTGGCATGGTTCTATGCCCACGCGCGGGGCTGGAACAAGGGACCATCCGAGTCTATCTATCTGGCCCAGACGAAAGGATCTCCGATGGACCAGAGCCATATCACCAAGGAAGGCATCCGCATCCATGCGCGCGAGGATTTCGCCGGGATGCACAAGGCGGGGGCCGTGGCGTCGCAGATCCTGGACGAGGTGGGACCGCTGGTGCAGCCGGGCGTCACCACCGGCGCGCTGGACGACTTCATCACCCGCCGGGTCCAGGACCTGGGCGTGACCTCGGCCACCATCGGCTATCGCGGCTATGAACATGCCAGCTGCATCAGCGTGAACCATGTCGTCTGCCACGGCATCCCGGGCGACAAGGTCCTGGCCGACGGCGACATCCTGAACATCGACGTGACCGTGATCGTCGATGGCTGGTATGGCGATTCCAGCCGCATGTATGTGGCGGGCCGCGCATCCATCAAGGCACGCCGCCTGATCCAGGTGACGCATGACGCGCTGATGAAGGGGATCGACGCGGTGCGCCCCGGCGCCACCTTCGGCGACATCGGCGCGGCGATCCAGACCTATGCCGAGGGGCATGGCATGTCGGTGGTGCGCGACTTTTGCGGCCACGGGCTTGGCCGCGTCTTCCACGCCCCGCCCAACGTCCTGCATTTCGGTCGCCCCGGCAAAGGCCCGGTGCTGGAAGAAGGCATGTTCTTCACCATCGAGCCGATGATCAACCTGGGCCGCCCCGAGACCAAGGTGCTGGCCGACGACTGGACCGCCGTGACTCGCGACAAGTCGCTGTCCGCGCAGTTCGAGCATTCCATCGGCGTCACCGCGGACGGCTGCGAGATCTTCACCGGGTCGGACAAGTTCTTTCCCGAACTGGGCTGACCGCCGTCTTCAGGCCTGTCCCTCGGGCGGCCTGACCCGCATCACCGCGCAATAGAGTGCCGGCACGAAGACCAGCGTGATCAGCGTGCCGGCGATGATGCCGCCCATCATGGCAAAGGCCATCGGTCCCCAGAACACCTGCCGCGCGATGGGGATCAGCGCCAGCGACGCCGCCGCCGCCGTCAGCAGGATCGGACGGGCGCGGCTGTCGGACGCCTCGAACACGGCCTGCCAGGGGCTGCGGCCCTTGTGCAGCAGTTCCTGGATCTCGTTGACCAGGATGACCGAGTTGCGGATCAGGATGCCGATCAGCGCCAGGATCCCCAGGATCGCGACAAAGCCCATCGGCACGCCAAAGGGCACCAGCACGGCGACCACCCCGATCAGGCCCAGGGGCGCCGCCGCAAAGACGATCAGCGACAAGCGGAAGCTTTGCATCTGCGCCATCACCAGCAGCGCCATGATCAGCAGCATGACGGGCACCACGGCCGCGATCGGCTCCTGGCTGTCGGCCGAGGTTTCGACGGTGCCGCCCACGGTGATCGTCACGTCGGTGGGCAGGCCCGTCTGGAATTCGGCCACGGCGGGCGCTAGCGCATCGACCAGCGTGGCGGGCTGGTCCCTGGTGGCGATGGCCGCCTTGACCGTCACCGTCGGCAGCCCGTCGCGCTGCGCGATCAACGGCTGTTCGGTCGCATAGTCCAGCGACATGATCGACGACAGCGGCGTCGCATGTCCGCTGGCCAATCTCAGTTGCAGGTTGCGGATCGAATCCAGGGAGGTCCGGTCCTCGGCCTCGCCGCGCCCGACAACGTCGATCAGGAAGATGCCGTCGCGAAGCTGCGTGACGGTCTTGCCGGAAAACAGCGCCGACAGGGTATCGGCGATCTCTTGCGTGGTCACGCCCAGCCGGCGTGCCTGATCCTGGTCGATCTCCAGCCGGACGACGCGCGCAGGCTCGTTCCAGTCCATCGAGATGTCGCGCAGCCGCGGCTCTTGCGCCAGCACGGCCGCCAGGTCGCGCGCGGCGTCGCGGGCGGCGTCGGCATCGGGCGCGCTGACGCGGTACTGCACGGGCTTGCCGACCGGCGGGCCGATTTCCAGGTTCTTGACATAGATGTCCACGCCCGCGAATTCGCGCGCGGCCCGGTCCATGATCTGCGCCTTCAGCCGGTCGCGTGCGGCCAGGTTGGGCGTCTGGATGACGATCTGGCCCATGTAGGGTCCCGGCGTCGGCACATCCATGGCCAGCACGAAGCGCGGCGCGCCGCGGCCGACATAGGATGTCCAGAACAGCACGTCCTCGTTGCCCGCCAGCATCGCCTCCAGCCGGTCCATGTCCGCGCGCGTCCTGGCGATCGACGTGTTCTGGCGTTCGACGACATCGACCAGAACCTCGGTCCGGTCGGATGTGGGGAAGAACTGCTGTTCCACGAAGCGCATCCCCCAGACCGAGACGGCGAACAGCGCCAGCGTGACGGCGATCACGATCCACCAAAAGCGCATCGACCACAGCAGCAGCCCGTGGAACCGGCGCCGCAGCCAGCCGGGCTTGTGTTCGTGGGCGTGATAGGTCCGCAGGAAGGCCACGCCCAGCAATGGCGCGAACAGCACCGCGACGATCCAGGAAATCACCAGCGACACGGCGATCACCACGAACAGCGAAAAGGTGAATTCGCCCGCCGCCGAACTGTTCAGCCCGATGGGGATGAAGCCCGCCACCGTGACCAGCGTGCCGGTCAGCATCGGGAAGGCGATCGAGGTCCAGGCATAGCTGGCGGCACTTTCCAGCGACTCGCCGATCTCCAGCCGCGAGATCATCGTCTCGATGGCGATCATCGCGTCATCGACCAGAAGCCCGAGCGCGATGATCAGCGCGCCCAGCGAGATGCGCTGCAACGTGATGCCATACAAATCCAGGATCACGAAGGTGATGGCCAGCACCAGCGGAATGGTCAGCGTCACGACAAAGCCCGCGCGGAAGCCCAGGCTGATGAAGCTGACGACCAGCACGATCAGCACGGCTTCGGCCAGGGCCTTCACGAAGTGGTCCACAGCGTAATCGACCACATGGGGCTGGTCGGCGATCTTGGCCATCTCGATGCCCACGGGCAGTTCGGCCGCCACGCGTCCCATCAGCGCGTCCAGTTCCTTGCCGAATTCCAGGATGTTCTCGCCGTCGCGCATCCCGATCTGCAGGCCGATGGCGGGCTTGCCGTTATAGCGGAACAGCGATTGCGGCGGGTCCTGGTAACCGCGGGTGACGGTCGCGACATCGCCCAGGTTGAAGAACCGCTCTCCCACGCGCAGGTTGACGGCGGCGATGGATTCGGCGTCGTCGAACTGCCCGCCCACGCGGACCAGCACCTGTTCCGGCCCGGCCTGGATCACGCCCGAGGGCTGGATCGCGTTCTGCTGGGCCAGGGTCGCGACCACCTGCTGCTGGTTCAGCCCAAGCGCCGCCAGGCGGGCGGCCGAGAATTCCAGATAGATCTGTTCGGCCTGCTCGCCCAGAAGCTCGGTCTTGCCGGCGGCGTCAAGGGCTGCGACCTGCTTGCGGATGCGTTCGACCCGGTCGCGCAATTCGCGCGGGCTGTATCCGTCGGCGGTGAAGGCATAGATGTTGCCGTACACGTCGCCGAAATCGTCGTTGAACTGGAAGCCCGCGAATTCCTCGGGGAAATCCGGGCGGATGTCGGACATCATCTCGCGCACGCGCTTCCAGATGTCGGGAACCTGGGGACCGCGCGTGGTGGGCAGCAGTTCCAGATAGACGACCGCCTGGCCCGGCATGGTGACCGACCGGGTGAAGTAAAGCTCGTCCAGTTCCTCCAGCTTCTTCTCGATCCGGGCGGTGACCTGGTTCAGCGTCTCCTCGACCGTGGCGCCAGGCAGCGAGGCGCTGATCACCATGATCTTGATGGTGAAGTTCGGGTCCTCCTCGCGGCCGAGGTTGTTGTAGCTGATCGTCCCCGCCAGCAGCGAGACGATCAGCAGGAACCACACGAAGCTGCGGTGGTTCAGCGCCCAGTCGGACAGGTTGAAACGTTTCATGGCCGGACCCTCGGTCCCACGGGTTGACCGTCGGACAGCGAATGGACGCCGCGGATCACCACCTCGTCCCCGGGTTCAAGCCCTTCGCCGATCAGCACGCGGTCGTGGAATTCGGCGGTCGGCGTGACGGGCACGGCCTCGACCCGCGCCCCCTCGCCTTCGCGCCGGACGCGCCAGACATGGGGGGCGCCGTCGCGCCGGAAGATCGCGGCAGCCGACAGCATCAGCGCGGGTTCGCTGGCGGTGCCAAGCCGGGCGCGGATCAGCGCGCCAAGGCGGAAGGGGGAATCGGGCGGCAGGGTCAGATACAGCCGCCGCGTCCGGGTCGCGGCATCGGCGATCGGGTCGATCCGGTCCAGCACCGCGCGGACCTGCCGGGCCGGATCGGTGCGCTGCCAGACGGTGAAGGCGGCATCGCGGGGCAGGCCCGCCAGGGCGGATTCGGGCAGGTCGATCACGGCTTCGCGCCGATCCTCGGCCGACAGCTGCAGGACCGGCGTGCCCGCCCCCAGCACGCTGCCGGGCGCTTCATAGACCGCGCTGACCACCCCCGAAAAGGGCGCGGTCATGCGGGCATAGCCCTGGGCATCCTGCGCCTGCACCAGCGCGGACCGGGCCTGTTCGGCCCCGGCCTCGGCCGCGGCGGCGGCGCGCTGCGCTTGTTCCAGTTGCGCCGCAGACGCGACGTTGCGGGCGGCCAGCGCCCTTGTCCGTTCCAGCGTCAGGCGGGCGGTGTCGCGCTGCACCTCGGCCGCGGCAAGGGCGGCTTCGGCGGCGCGGGTGGTCGCCTCCAGATCCTCGGCGGCCAGGTTGGCCAGCACGTCGCCCTGCCGGACCCGGTCGCCCAGATCCACGGGGCGCGACACCATCCGGCCCAGCGTCTGGAAGGCCATCGTCACCTGCGTGCGCGAGGCCACGACCCCGGGGATCCAGCGCGCATCCTCGCCCCGGTCCTCGACGATCTCGGACACGACGGGGCGGATCGGGATGTCGCCCTGGGCATGGGAGCTGAAGTCGAGCCATGCGGGCAGGTCCAGGGCGCGGACCGGCGCGGCGCAGGTCAGCGCGGCCAGCAGGGCGATCGGCAGGACCTTCATGGCAGCGCCTCGGCCTGCCGCACCTGCCGGCCCGGATAAAGAAGCTGAGAGCCTGCGCCCACCACGACATCGCCCGCCCGGATGCCGCCGGACAGATAGACCACGTCATTGGCGAAATGGCCGATGGTCACCGGCACCAGGCTGACCCGGTTTTCCCCGTCCAGACGCCACACGGCGGGCCGGTCGCCATCGCGCATCAGCGCCGTCCAGGGCACGGCGATCCCCGCGTTCGCGGCGATGTCCACATGGCCGCGCACGGCAGCCCCCAGCAGGGCGGTGTCGCCGTCCCCATCGTCGATGCCGACGCGCAGGGTCACGGTTCCCGTGGCCGGATCGACCAGGGGCGAGATTTCCGTCACCGTTCCCCGCATCGGGGGGCGGTCGATGTCGATGGTCTCCAGCCGCACCGGGGCGCCCAAGGCGCTGTCCAGGCCGGGATGATCGGGGGCGTCGAACACGGCCTCCAGCCCTTCCAGCGTGGCGATGGTCAGCACCGCCTGCGCCGCGCCGACGATCTGGCCGGGCGCCATGTCGCGGGCGGTCACCACGGCATCCGTGGGCGCGCGCAGGATCGTGTCCCCGACCGCCCGGCGGGCCTGGTCCAGCGTGCTTTCGGCGCGCTCGGTGGCGCCCTGTGCCTCGGACAGGGCTTGCAGGGCCTCGTCGCGGGCGGCGCGGGTGCCGACGCCCCGCGCCAGCAGCGCCTCGGCCCGGTCGGCGGCCTGGCGGGCCTGCGCCAGACCGGCGCGCGCCGCGGCCAGCCCGGCCTCGGCCACGCGCAGGGCCTGGTCCTGCTGGACCGAATCCAGCCGCGCGAGTTCCTGCCCCTGCCTCACCCGGTCGCCTTCATCGACCAGGACGCCCGTCACGCGCCCGGCCTGGCGAAAGCTCATCTCGACGCTGTCGGTGGCGGCGATGCTGCCCGAAAGCTGCAGGTCAAGCCGGACCGCCCTTTCCCGGGCCGCGACCAGTTCGACGCGCAACGGCTCGCCCTGCGGCAACGCCGGGGACGCGCTTGCACCCACAGCAGCAATGAACCAGGCAAATCGAAACACGCGCATAAACACGTCCCATCAAATGTCGTATTTGTGTGCGTCATAATCGGAGCCGAGAAAAGGCCCTGCCTTCACGTCACCGCGGCCTTGTGATGAAACTTTTCGGCATCCCAGGACCCGTCGCGCAGGATCCGGGCCAGCGTTTCGACCGCGCGGCCGACATCGTCACCGTCGTTGTAAAGCGGCGCGAAGCCGAAGCGCAGCACGTCGGGCGCGCGGAAATCGCCCACCACGCCCGCCGCGATCAGCGCCTGCATGACCGCATAGGCCTGCGGATGGCGGAACCCGACTTGCGACCCGCGCCGCGCCGGATCGCGGGGCGAGTTCAGTGTCAGGCCGGGGCATTGCGCCTCGACGCCCGCGATGAAGGCCTGGGTCAATTCGATCGACCGGGCGCGCAGGTCGGACAGCGCGACGCCGTCCCAGACATCCAGCGCGGCGTCCAGCGCGGTCAGGGCGATCACCGGCGGCGTGCCGACGCGCATCCGCTCGACCCCGGCGGCGGGGCGATAACCTTCCTCGAAGGCGAAGGGCGCGTCGTGCCCCATCCAGCCTTGCAGGATCGGCTGGGCGGCATCGGCATGGCGCGGATGGGTCCAGATGAAGGCCGGCGCGCCCGGCCCGCCGTTGAGATACTTGTAGGTGCAGCCGACCGCGAAATCGGCATCCGCCCCGGTCAGGTCCACATCGACCGCCCCCGCCGAATGGGCCAGGTCCCACAAGGCCAGTGCGCCCGCGTCATGCGCCCTTGCCGTCAGCGCGGCCATGTCGTGGCGGCGGCCGGTGCGGTAATCGACCTCGGTCAGCATCAGGACGGCCAGATCCGGGGTGATGGCGTCCTCGACCGCCTCGGGGGCGACCACGCGCAATTCGGCGCCGACCGCCCGGGCCAGGCCCTGGGCCACGTACAGGTCCGACGGAAAGTTGCCGCTGTCGGACAGGATCACCCGGCGGCCGGGGCGCAGGCGCAGCGCGGCGCTGAGGGCCTGGAACACCTTGATCGACAGGGTGTCGCCCATCACCACCTGCCCCGGACCCGCGCCGATCAGGGGGGCGATGCGGTCGCCAACCTTGCGCGGCTGGACATACCAGCCCGCCTTGTTCCAGCCGGCGATCAGCATGTCCGACCATTCGTCCGCCATCATCCGCGCCACGCGGTCCCGCGCGGCGACAGGCATCGGTCCCAGCGAATTGCCGTCCAGATAGGTGATGCCCGGGGGCAGGTGAAAGGCGCGGCGGGTGGCGGCGAAATCGGTCATGGCGGTTCCCTCTCTTGACCGCAGGCTAGCACCGGCCTTTCCTGCCGGAAAGAGAGGGACAGGATGCTGTATCACGTCACCGACTGGGACGACGCCTATGCCAACGGCGCGCATATCCCGCAGGCCGAGGGCTTCGTGCCCCGCTGGCAGGATGCCGCCGCCCGGTTCCGCAAGGCCCACCCGCCCGAGCCGCTGGGGCGCGGCCACCTGTTCCGCCCGGCAGGCCGCGCGCGGGGGCTGATGGTCTTTGTCCATGGCGGCTACTGGATGGCCTTCGATCCCGGCACCTGGTCGCATCTGGCGGCGGGCGCGCTGGGGCAGGACTGGGCGGTGGCGATGCCCGCCTATACCCTGGCCCCGCAGGCGCGGATCGCGCAGATGACCTGCGAGGTCGCCCTGGCGGTTGCCGAGGCTGCGGGCCGCGTGGATGGCCCGGTTGCCCTGACGGGCCATTCGGCGGGCGGGCATCTGGCCGCGCGGATGATCTGCAACGACGGCACCCTGCCTGACGCGGTGGCCGCGCGCGTGACGGCCTGCGTCCCGATCTCGCCCTTGGCCGACCTGCGCCCCTTGCTGCGCACCGCCAAGAACGCCACGCTGCGGCTGGACGGGTCCGAGGCCATGGCGGAAAGCCCCGCCCTGCTGTCTCCGCGCCCGGGCATCCCCGTGACCACCTGGGTCGGCGGGATGGAACGGCCCGAGTTCATCCGCCAGGCCCGGCTGCTGGCCGACATGTGGGCGGGCCTCGGCGCACCCACCGATTGCGTGATCGACCCCGGCCGCCACCATTTCGACGTGATCGAGGGGTTGGAACGGGCGGACAGTCCGTTGATGGAACGGGTGCTGGTCAGCCGGTAAAATCCGCCACCTTCGCCCCCGTCACATCCAGCAGCACCCCCGGCGCGATCGAAAACACATGCCGGGGCGTGCCTGCCGCCGCCCAGACGCGGTTAAAGTCCAACAGGCGCGGATCGAAAAAGGCCGTCACCAGCTTCAGGTGCCCGACCGGGGCCACGCCGCCGATGGCGAAGCCGGTTTCCTCGCGGATCAGCGCGGCGTCGGCCTTGCCCAAGGGCTGCCCCGCCACCGCCGCCGCCCTGGCGGGATCGACGCGGTTGCCGCCAGCGGTCAGGAACAGGACGACATGGCCCGTCGCCTCGCCCCGGAAGATGATCGACTTGGCGATCTGATCGACCGCGCAGCCCGCCGCCCGCGCGGCCTCTTCGGCGGTGCGGGTGCCGTCGGCCATTTCCAGGATCTCGGTCTGCACCCCCGCCGCATCCAGGGCCGCCCTGACCCGCGCCACGCTTTTGCTCATGTCATCCTCCTGCGTCTTGCGCCCCGGCGCCAATCGTGCTGTTGCAAGGGGATCATCACGGAGGCCGCCATGAACGTCTATACCCTGCTGGTGGAGGTGGGCCGGACCAAGGACGACGGGTTGCCAGACGGATCGACCGGCGCCGCTCTGATCTGCTATGCCGCGGGCCATGACGAACCCGAGGCGGTGCGCGAAACCGTGGCCATCCTGAAGCAGGCCGACCTGTCGCCCCTGGACGTGACCGGATACGGATCCCTGGACGAACGCCTGGCCGAGGGCCACGAGATCGACGACGAGGAACGCGCCCTGATGCAACGGGCGCTGGACGAGAACTCGGTCATCATCGCGCAGTTGCAGCCTTTCTTCAAAGGCTGCGAGGGCGCGGGGGACGAGGACGAAACGCTGCATTGAAGCGGCCCGACCGGCCTATTCAAGCCAAATCGCATTCGCTAGACTGCGCCCAACAAGAACAGCAGCAGTTACACGGACAGGCGATCCCCATGACCATCACCCGCATCTTCCTGACCACCGCCCTGGTGGGCGCTCTGGCGTCCTGTGGCGGTCCGATGAACCGTGCGCCGGGCGCGATGACCGGCAGCGGCCCGGTGACGCCCGCGCCGATCCCCGCGGCCTCGGCGGGGGACGAGGCGGGCTTGCAGAACTTCGTCCAGTCCTTCCGGCCGCGCGCCCTGGCATCCGGCGTGTCGCCCGCCACCTATGACCGCGCCATGCGCATCGCCCGCTACAACCCCGAGGTGATCCGCCTGGACCGCAAGCAGGCCGAGTTCAGCCGCCCGGTCTGGCTGTATCTGGACAGCGCCGTGTCGGACGTGCGCGTCACCACCGGGCGGCAAAAGGCCGCGCAACTGGGGGGCGTGCTGTCCCAGATCGAGGCCCGTTACGGCGTCCCGCGCGAAATCGTGCTGGCCGTCTGGGGGATGGAATCGAACTTCGGCGCGAACCGGGGCAAGATGCAGATCATCCCGTCGCTGGCGACGCTCGCCTATGACGGCCGGCGGGGCGAGATGTTCCAGAACCAGCTGATCGCCTCGCTGCGGATCCTTCAGGCGGGCGACACCGATCCCGAACACATGCTGGGAAGCTGGGCGGGGGCCATGGGCCACACGCAGTTCATGCCGACCTCGTATCTGGACTACGCCGTCGATTTCACCGGCGACGGCCGGCGCGACATCTGGTCGGACGATCCGACCGATTCGCTGGCATCCACCGCCAACTACCTGCGCCGCAACGGCTGGGTGCCGGGCCAGGCCTGGGGGGCCGAGGTGCAACTGCCACAGGGCTTCAATATGGGCCTGGTCGGCAAGGGCACGCGGCGGTCGGACTGGGCCGCGCAGGGCGTGCGCCGGATCGGCGGCGGCGCGCTGCCGGGCGGCAACGGGTCGATCATCATGCCGGCGGGGGCGAACGGCCCGGCCTTCCTGATTCTGGACAACTTCCGCTCGATCCTGCGCTACAACAACTCGGACAACTATGCGCTTGGCGTGGCGTTTCTGGGCGAACGCATCGCGGGACGCGCGGGGGTGCAGGGATCGTGGCCGAGGAACGACCGCACCCTGACCACCGGCGAACGCCAGGAAATCCAGCAGCGCCTGCGCGCCAAGGGGTTCTACCAAGGCGAGATCGACGGACTGTTCGGCGCCGCCACGATGGAATCGGTCGCGGCCTATCAGCGGTCCATTGGGGTCACGCCGGACGGGTATCCGACCTCGATCCTGTTGGGGCAGTTGCGGCGGTAAGAACAATGTTGCGAGGCAGCCCATCACTGCCTCGCAATACGATCAAACGGACATTGAAAACCCATCGATTACGCGCTGTCGCGCCACAACGTGTCCCAGCCTGACGCCATTTTCACGATAGGCTAACAGGCCGCGGCGAGATGGATGGGGTAGCCGACGAATGGAAATGTCGGAGGGCAGATTTAAAAAAATTTCGCTGCGCCAAGCGGCTTGTCCCATAAGAAGAACCAGTCTAACCCCTGCGTCCAAGATCAGCGGCCTATTATAGTCCGCGCCTTCCCGAAGGATGGTTGCACTGACGTTCCGTTGCCGATCGTACCAAGGCACAGCGTTGAGGGGCAGTCCAGCGGACAATGGAATTCCGTTTTTCTCTAACGCCTCTCGCATGACTTCTGCGGTTGGATCATCGTTCAGCACCCCGAGTTCACCAGACCTTTGAGCACCGCATCCCGCCCCATGAATAGTGCCCGGATCCTGCAAAATCCACGCAACGCGATAAGGACCACAGTGGTAAGGCGCAATGCGCGGATAACAACGCATAGAGGTTGCTATCGAAGCCATCTCTCAAACGCCCCCAGCACCTCCTCGTAAACCCCCCGCTTGAACGGCACGATGTTTTCCAGCAGCGCCGCCGCCGGCATCCAGCGCCATTCCTGGAACTCGGGGTGGTCGGTGTCGATGCGGATGTCTGCATCATCACCCAGAAACCGCATCAGCACCCATTTCTGGCGCTGCCCGCCATACCGGCCCTTCCAGACCTTGCCCAGCAGTTCGGGCGGCAGGTCGTAGTAAACCCAGTCCGGGGTTTCCCCCACCACCTCGACCTTGTCCGAAGGAACGCCGGTTTCCTCGACCAACTCGCGCAAGGCGGCCTGGCGCGGATCCTCGCCCGCATCAATCCCCCCTTGCGGCATCTGCCAGGCGCCGGGCATGTCGATGCGTCGGCCCGCGAAGACCAGGCCATCCGCGTTGATCAGCACCACGCCCGCGCAGGGGCGATAGGGCAGCCCGCCCGGCCCTTTCCGGTCCCCGTCAGCCATTCGTCTTGGCGGCTCCGGTTCCTTCGGTCCCCGACCCCTCGCCCGTCATGGCGGGGGTGGAAGCAGTGGGCACCTGGTCCGCCTTGAAATCGACGGCGGCCAGGCCCTTGAGGATGTCCACGGCATAGGCCAGCTGGTAGTCCTCCTCGCGCAGCTTGGCGGTAGCCTCGACCTCGGCGGCCTCGTCCTCGATCTGCTTCTTCTCGTCGTCGCTGACGGAATCGTTGTTCAGCGCGCCGCGTAGGTCGGCCTCGGACCGGCCGAAGTTCGACTGGGTGCGGGGGCCTTCCTCCTCGTCACCGGCCTTCGCGGGGGGCGCAGGCTGGGCCACCAGGATGTCGGGCTGGATGCCCAGCGACTGGATCGAGCGGCCGGACGGCGTGTAATAGCGCGCGGTCGTCAGCCGGATGGCGCTGTCGGCCGTGACCGGCATCACCGTCTGGACCGATCCCTTGCCGAAGGTCTTTTCGCCCACGACGATGGCCCGGCGGTGGTCCTGCAACGCGCCCGCGACGATTTCCGACGCGCTGGCCGATCCGCCATTGGTCAGCACGACCATCGGCTTGCCCTGGGCCAGATCGCCGGATTCGGCGTTCCAGCGTTCGCTTTCCTCGGGGTTGCGGCCGCGGGTGCTGACGATCTCGCCCGCGTCCAAGAAGGCGTCGGACACGCTGATCGCCTGGTTCAGCAGGCCGCCCGGGTTGTTGCGCAGATCCAGCACGAAGCCCGTCACCTTGTCGATCCCGCCCGCGTCCTTGACCGCCTTGTCCAGTTCCGCCTTCAGCGTGTCATAGGTCTCGTCGTTGAAGGTGGACACGCGCAGCACGACCGAATGGCCTTCCACCCGCGTCTTGACCACCGTCAGCTTGATCGTGTCGCGCGTCATGGTCAGGTCGAAGGGTTCCGTCTCGCCCTCGCGCAGGATGGTGACGGTGATTTCCGACCCGATGGGACCGCGCATCATGTCAACCGCCTGGTCCAGCGTCAGCCCCATCAGCGATTCGCCGTTCACATGGGTGATGAAGTCGCCCGTCTTGACCCCCGCCGTCGCGGCGGGCGTGTCGTCGATGGGGGACACGACCTTGACCAGCCCTTCCTCCTGGCTGACCTCGATCCCCAGGCCGCCGAAGCTGCCGCGGGTCTGGGTCTGCATGTCCTCGTAGTCGCTGGCCGACAGGAACGAGGAATGCGGGTCAAGCGAGGTCAGCATCCCGTTGATCGCGGCCTCGATCAGTTCCTTGTCGTCGGGCGCCTCGACATAATCGGCGCGCACCCGTTCAAAAACGTTGCCGAACAGTTCCAGCTGTTCATAGATCGAGGCATTGCTGCCGGTTTCCTGCGCCACCAGCGGCCCGGCGATCTGGGTGGTCAGCAAGGCGCCGGCCAGAACGCCGCCCACGCCTGCGATCAGATAATGTTTCATGACGGCCTTTCCTGCCTTCAATCCTGTTCAGGCTCCACGACGCGATTCAGCATGAACCAGTCCGCCGGGTCCAGAGTTTCCTGTCCCTTGCGCAATTCAAGATACAGGGATTCGGTCTGCCCTGCACTGCCGCCAATGGCGGCATCGGTCACGAATTGCGCGCCGAATTCCTGGGCCGACGCCTCGGACCCGCCCATCAGGCCCAGGGGATCGCCCGCCCCCAGCACGTCGCCCACTTCTCCGAACACCTGCGACATGCCCGCGAAGACCAGAAGATAACCGCGCGCAGGCTCGACGATCATCACATTGCCGTAATCCAGCAGCGGACCGCGATAACGGATCGTCGCGGGCCAGGGGGTCGTCACCAGGGCGGCCGGGGGCGTGGCGATCACCCAGCCGGGGCGTTCGACGCCCGCCGCATCGGGCTGGTCGTAAAGCCGCAGGATGGTGCCGACGACCGGCAGGGGCAGGCTGCCCCGGGCACCCTCGAAATCCTCCAGGGGGGGACCCACATCCATCTGCACCTTGGCGACGCCTGCCGCGAATTCGTCAAGCGACTGCGCCGCATCGCGCAGCTTTTGCAGCTCCGCCGGCGCATCGGCAAAGCGGACCGGCAGGCTGGAACGGTCGGTGACGGCGCTGGCCAGAAGCCGGCGCGCCTCCTGGACAGAGGCCAGCCCCGCGCCCAGCATCTGCGCCGCGCCCGCCTGCAAGTCGCGCACGGTGGCGATTTCGCGCAGGTCGTCCTGCAACCGCTCGGCCTCGGACCGCAGGCCGGGGGTAACATCGGCCAGCACCATGCCGAACCGGGCATTGGCCAGCGCGCCCGCCGGATGCAGCAGCATCGTGGTTTCGGGCGATTGCTGCAGCGCCGTCATCGCGCCCAGGACCGAGGCCAGCTGCACCCGCTGCGATTCGAAGCGCGCGCGCAGTTCCGCCTCGCGCGCGCTGGCTTGGCGCAACCCCTCGCGCAGGGCGGCGAGGCCCTGTTCGTAACCCCGGATCACCTCGGTCAGGGCGACCACCTGGTCGTCGGCGGTCAGCGCATCGGCCAGCTTGGCCACCGCGGCGCGCAACTGGGCGGCGGCGTCCTGCGCCTCGGCCACGGCGGCGCTGACCGAGGGTTCCTGCGCCTGAACGGGCGCGATGGCGACCAGGGCAGCCAGGGCCAGGGGAAGAAGGAACTTCATGCGGTCACGATCAGGCTTTCGCCCGTCATCTCGGCAGGCCGGTCAAGGCCCATCAGCGCCAGCACCGTCGGCGCCAGATCGGCCAGCCGCCCCTTGCGCAGCCTTGCGCCCGCCGGGCCGCCATAAACGATCACCGGCACCGGGTTGGTGGTGTGCGCGGTATGCGGCCCGCCGGTCACGGGGTCGATCATCGTCTCGCAATTGCCATGGTCGGCGCAGATCACCGCCGCGCCGCCCGCGCGGTCCAGCGCATCGAGCATCCGGCCCAGGCCGCGGTCCACGGCCTCGCAGGCCAGGATAGCGGCAGGCAGGCTGCCGGTATGGCCCACCATGTCGGGATTGGCGAAGTTCACCACGATCAGGTCATAGCCCGCGCCGATCACCTCGACCAGCTTTGCCGCGACCTCGTCGGCGGCCATTTCGGGCGCCAGGTCATAGGTCGCGACCTTGGGGCTGGAGGGCATGAAGCGGTCCTCGCCGGGTTCGGGGGTTTCCTTCCCGCCGTTCAGGAAGAAGGTGACATGGGGGTACTTTTCCGTCTCGGCCAGGCGGAACTGGCGCAGGCCCTTGGCCGCCACCCAGGCCCCCAGCGTGTTGACCACCTGCCGCTTCGGGTATGCGGCGGTCATGTATTCGTTGTGCCGGGCGCTGTAATCGACCATGCCCAGCAACGCCGCCCATTCCGGGCGGTCGGACGTGTCGAAGTGATCGAAGCCCGGATCGGCCAGGGCGGCCAGGATTTCCCGCGCCCGGTCGGCCCGGAAGTTGAGGCAGAAGAACCCGTCCCCGTCCATCGCGCCGTTATAGCCGTCGATGATGAAGGGCGCGATGAACTCGTCCGTTTCGCCGCGCCCGTAAGCCGTGGTCACGGCCAGGTCGGCCGACAGCGCGGGTTCGCCCTGCCCCGCGACGATGGCGCGATAGGCGCGCTCGACCCGTTCCCAGCGGTTGTCGCGGTCCATCGCGAAGTAGCGGCCGATCACCGTGCCGATGCGCGCGCCTTCGGGCAGGGTGCCCTGCAATTCGGTGATGAAGCCCATGGCCGATTGCGGGGGCACGTCGCGCCCGTCGGTGATGGCATGGACCACGACCGGAACGCCCGCCCCGGCGATGGCGCGGATGGCGGCCTGGACATGGACCACATGGCCATGCACGCCGCCGTCCGAGACGATGCCCATCAGATGCGCCGTCCCGCCCGTGGCGCGCAGGCGTTCGACGAATCGGACCAGGCCTTCGTTGCCCACGAAGCTGCCATCCTCGATCGCCAGGTCGATCTGGCCCAGGTCCATGGCGACCACGCGGCCCGCGCCGATATTGGTGTGGCCCACCTCGGAATTGCCCATCTGCCCGCGCGGCAGGCCCACGTCGGGACCGAAGGTCGTCAGCGTCGCATGGGGGCAGTCGCGCATCAGCCGGTCGAAGTTCGGCGTCGCCGCCTGGTCCGGCGCGCTTTGCTCGGGCCGGTCCGAGATGCCCCAACCGTCAAGAATGCACAGGACCACAGGTTTCGTCATATCGCCCCTCGGGTTGATTTGCGCCTTGTTACGCTGGCGCGGCGGTTGCGGCAACCGCAAGGCCGGGGGCCAGCCCCCGGACCCCCGGGATATTTAGACAAAGGTGAAAGCCACTCTCATTTTCACCTTTGCTTAAATATCCGCAGGGGTGAATTGGCCGCAGGCCAAGAGGGGGCGGCAGCCCCCTGCCACGCTGCCGCAGTCATTCCCGGTGATAAGGGGATCCCGCCAGAATCGTCGCGGCACGGTAAAGCTGTTCGGCCAGCATCACGCGGACCAGCATGTGCGGCCAGACCATGCGGCCCAGGCTGATCTGCCAGTCGGCCCGCGCGCGCAGGGACGGGTCCAGGCCGTCCGCGCCGCCGATCACGAAGCACAGGTCGCGGGCCTGGTCCCGCCAATCCGCCAGCCGCCGGGCAAACTCGGGCGAAGTCGGCTGCTCGCCCCGTTCGTCCATCATCACCAGGGCCGCGCCGGGCGGGATGGCGCGCAGCAAAAGCTCGGCCTCGGCCGCCATGCCGCCGCCGCGCTTGTCCTCGACCTCGTGGAGGGTGACGGGCGGCAGGCCAAGGCTGCGCCCGGCCTTGGCGAAGCGGTCGAGGTAGTCTTCCACCATCATCGCCTCGGGACCCTTGCGCAGCCGCCCGACCGCGGCGATGTCGATGCGCACGCTGCCCGACTACATCGCCGGGCGGGTTCCCTCGCGCACGCGGCTCAGCGCGTCGGCGGGCATCCACATCTTTTCAAGCTGATAGAATTCCCGCACCTCGGGGCGGAAGACATGGACAATGACATCGTCGGTGTCGATCAGCACCCAATCGCCTGTGTCCTTGCCCTCGATCCGGGGGGTGCGGCCGGTCAGTTGCTTCATCCGGTCGGCCAGCTTTTCGGCGATGGCGCCCACCTGGCGCGCGCTGCGGCCCGATGCGATCACCATGTGATCCGCCATGGCCGACCGTCCGCGCAGGTCGATCGTGACGATGTCCTCGGCCTTGTCGTCGTCAAGCGAGGACAGGATGCGGTCCAGGATCTGGTCGCTGGTCAGATCGTGACCGCCAGGGGTCGCAGCCGGCCCCGTGGCCGGCGAGACGTGTTGTGACAGGGTCTAATCCTCCGGTCAGCGCGCCGATCGCCCCCGGCGCAGGGGATAGGATAAAGATAGCATCTTTTCCGGCCATCTCAATGTTCCCGGTCCGATTCCGTTCTGTCCGGCCGGGGATCGCCCATATGGATCGGCAGCGCGGCATTCACAACCCGGACCTCGCGCTGCGGGAAGGGGATGGTGATGCCCTGTTCCTTGAAGGCGTCCCACAGCGCCAGATAGACCTGGCCCCGCACATTGGTCAGCCCGCCCGCCGCATCGTCGATCCAGAAGCGCAGCACGTAGTCGATGGAACTGTCGCCGAAACCCGTCACCCAGCAGACCGCCTGACGGTGCGACAGGACCCGCTTGACCGTCTTGACGGCGGCGATGGCCGTGGCGCTGACCTTGTGGGGGTCGTCGTCATAAGAGGCGCCGAATTTCAGATCCAGCCGCACGAAGCTGTTGGTGTGGGACCAGTTCACCACCTGGCCCGTCACCAGATCCTCGTTCGGGATCAGGTATTCCTTGCCGTCGCGCGTGACCACGCTGACATAGCGCGCGCCCAGTTCCTCGATCCAGCCGAAGGTGTCGCCCAGGCTGATCACGTCGCCGGGCTTCACGGACTTGTCCAGCAGGATGATGACCCCGGACACCAGGTTCGAGACGACCTTCTGCAGCCCGAAGCCCAGGCCCAGGCCGATCGCGCCGGAAAAGACCGCCAATCCCGTCAAATCGAACCCCACTGCCTTCAGCCCCACCACGACCGCCAGGCTGAACAGCACGATTTGCAACAGCTTGGCCGTCAGCACCCGCATCGTGGGCGAGATGTCCTCGTTCCGGGCCAGCCTGCCGGTGATCAGCCGCGACAGCGCCCGCGCGCCGCCGATCAGCAGCCCGGTCACGACCAGCGCCTTGACGACCGTCAGCACCGACAGCCGCAACTCGCCCAGGGTGATGGCGAAGCTGTCCAGGAATTGGCCCGCCGGTTCGGTCAGATCCAGCAGGAACAGCGTGACCCAGATCCAGGCGGCCCAGCTGACGATGCGGCGCAGCAGGCGGTTGGCGATCAGCCGCGCCACGAAGAAGATCGCCAGCCAGGCCGTCGCGATCGAGGCGGCCAGCGCGATCAGCGCGCTGCGGGACGGCCATGTCATTTCCCGCATCACCAGGACCACCGCCCAGGCCAGAGCCGCGAAGATGATCAGGCCCATCCGGCGGCCGATCAGCACCCCGATCCGCAGCCGTCCTTTCGGCCAGTCGTCGCGGTGGTGCAGCCAGGCCGTCCAGGCCCGCGCGGCAAGCCGTCCCAGCAGCCAGGACAGCACGGCCAGCCCGGCAATGGCGGCCAGCTGATACAGCCGCTGGGGCAGGATCATGATCTCGAAGAACAGGGAAATGCGCGACCACAAGCCTTGGGCAGCATCCACGATGTCCGGTCCGATTGGCTCCATCGCTCCGCCTTTCCGACAATATTGCGTCAACGCCGAAAGGGGCCTAAAAGATCGGCCATGTCCGGGTTCATCTATTTCGACATCCATGACCGCGCCCGCCTGCCGTCGCGGTTCTTCGGCGAAACGCGCGGCGTGACGGCGCGACTGTGACGGGCTGCGGTTTCTGCCGCAGCCGATCCCTTCGCCACGACCCCATCACAGCCGAAAGCCAACAGCCATGACCACCGAATCCGCACGCACGCTTTACGACAAGATCTGGGACGCCCATGTGGTGGACCGCCAGGACGACGGCACCTGCCTTCTGTATATCGACCGCCATCTGGTCCACGAAGTGACCAGCCCCCAGGCCTTCGAGGGGCTGCGCATGACCGGCCGTTCCGTCCGCGCCCCCGAACGCACCATCGCCGTGCCCGACCACAACGTGCCCACCACCTGGGACCGCGAGAACGGCATCGTGAACGAGGAATCGCGCATCCAGGTCGATGCGCTGGACAAGAACGCCCGCGAATTCGGCGTGGTCTATTACCCGGTCAACGACATCCGCCAGGGCATCGTGCACATCGTCGGTCCCGAACAGGGCTGGACCCTGCCCGGCATGACGGTGGTCTGCGGCGACAGCCACACCGCCACGCACGGGGCCTTCGGCGCGCTGGCCCACGGCATCGGCACCTCCGAGGTGGAACACGTGCTGGCCACGCAGACCCTGATCCAGAAGAAGTCCAGGAACATGAAGGTCGAGGTGACGGGCCGCCTGGCCCCCGGCGTCACCGCCAAGGACGTGGTGCTGGCGATTATCGGTCACACCGGCACGGCGGGCGGCACCGGCCATGTCATCGAATACTGCGGCGAGGCGATTCGCGGCCTGTCCATGGAAGGCCGGATGACCATCTGCAACATGGCCATCGAGGGCGGCGCCCGCGCGGGCCTGATCGCGCCGGACCAGACGACCTTCAATTACGTCAAGGGCCGTCCCCATGCGCCGAAGGGGGCGCAATGGGAAGCCGCCGTCGCCTGGTGGAAGACGCTTTTCAGCGACGACGGCGCCCACTGGGACAAGGTCGTCACCCTGCGCGGCGAGGACATTGCCCCCACCGTCACCTGGGGCACGTCCCCCGAGGATGCTCTGCCCATTACCGCGACCGTCCCCGCGCCTTCGGACTTTTCCGGCGGCAAGGTCGAGGCCGCGCGCCGCTCGCTCGACTACATGGGCCTGACGCCCGGCACCCCCCTGACCGACATCGCCATCGACGCGGTCTTCATCGGCAGCTGCACCAACGGCCGGATCGAGGATCTGCGTGCCGCAGCCCAAATCCTGCGCGGCCGCACCCTGGCCCCCGGCGTGCGGGGCATGGTCGTGCCGGGATCCGGCCTCGTGCGCGCCCAGGCCGAGGAGGAGGGCCTGGACCAGGTCTTCAAGGACGCGGGCTTTGAATGGCGGCTTGCGGGCTGTTCCATGTGCCTGGGGATGAACCCCGACCAGCTGGCGCCGGGCGAACGCTGCGCCGCCACCAGCAACCGCAACTTCGAGGGCCGCCAGGGCTACAAGGGCCGCACCCACCTGATGTCGCCCGCGATGGCTGCGGCGGCGGGGGTCGCGGGGCATCTGGTCGATGTGCGGGAAGTGTTTGGAGATTAATGTGGTAAACTGGGTGTGCGTTAAAGGCTATTCAATAAATGAGCATCTTAAGGAAGAAGGTTTGGCATTTGAAGCAATCGATGCAATTTCAGAAATACTTAAAGAAGATGCAGTTCGGAAGATTCGCAAGAAGATGGCTAGTCGTCTAGTAAAGAAACTTGCAATAGAATGCAAAGGCGAATTTGACTTCGACTTACGATCTGCAACTAAAGGAGTATACTGCATAGCTCTAGATGAAGAGTTTGAGTTTGATTATGAAAAGCGACCTTCTAGAATATTGCACATCGGAAGTGGAAATATTTGCACAAGAATATCATCCCACCTAGAAGGAAAGTTATTCGATTTTGCATATGATTTGCGTGTGGTTCCGTTTAGATTTTACTTTGCAGATCTTACAACATCCCTAGTAGAAAAAAAGAACCATGTGGCGCTTGAACAATCTCTCCTAGCAAAATTTTCATCTGACACAGACCAATCCTTGCCCTTGTTAAATAAAAACAATGCAAGCAAGAGCCTTACTTTTGGTGAGGCAAACTCTGGTTGGGATAAACCTTTGCAGCGTGATAGGGGCCCTCAAGCGACTGCTTGGCTGCTTAAGGCTAAGGAAGCAAATCATTGGAAAGGCGCACTGCAATAATGGACAAGTTCACCACCCTGACCGGCATCGCGGCGCCCATGCCGCTGGTCAATATCGACACCGACATGATCATCCCCAAGCAGTTCCTCAAGACGATCAAGCGGTCGGGCCTTGGGGTCAACCTGTTCGACGAGATGCGCTATGACCGCAACGGCAACGAGTTGCCGGATTTCGTGCTGAACCAGCCCGCGTATCGGCAGGCCGAGATCATCGTGGCGGGCGACAACTTCGGCTGCGGATCCTCGCGCGAACACGCGCCCTGGGCGCTCTTGGACTTCGGGATCCGCTGCGTGATTTCCACCAGCTTCGCGGACATCTTCTTCAACAACTGCTTCAAGAACGGCATCCTGCCCGTGGTGCTGCCGCCCGAGGCCGTCGATGTGCTGATGGAGGATGCCCGCAAGGGCGCCAATGCCCGCATGACGGTGGATCTGGAAAACCAGACCGTCACCACCTCGGACGGGGTGTCCTTCGCCTTCGAGGTGGATCCCTTCCGCAAGCATTGCCTGCTGAACGGATTGGACGACATCGGGCTGACCATGGAAAAGGCCCCCGCCATCCAGACCTATGAAACGCGGATGGCGCAGTCCCGCCCCTGGGTCTGATCGAACGAAAAAGCCCCGCCATGCAAGATGGCGGGGCAAGGCGGTTCCCCTGATGGCGGCAGCCGGGGGAACGTGGCGAACCCTGTGGATTCAGTTGGGGCGGGACACCTCGCCCTCCATCTCGGCGCGGATCTGCTGGCGCAGGATGTCGATGGGGATCATCCGGCCCTCGCGCCGGTAATGCCAATAGGTCCAGCCGTTGCAGGAGGGCGCGCCTTCCAGCGCGGCCCCGACCTGGTGGATCGACCCCTTCACGTCATTGCCGATCAGGCTGCCATCGGCGCGGACCTTGGCCTTGTGGCGGTTGTTCATGGAAAACAGCTCCTCGCCCGGGCGCAGCATCCCGCGCTCGATCACCTGGCCGAAGGGGATGCGGGGTTCCGCCCGCTTGGCTTTCGTCGTGGCCAGGGCCTCGGCGTCCAGGCGGCGGATGCGGCTGATGCGACGCTCGGCGACCTCACGATAGGCTTCCTCGCGCTCGATCCCGATGAAGTCGCGGCCCAGCATCTTGGCGACCGCGCCCGTCGTGCCGGTGCCGAAGAACGGGTCCAGCACCACGTCGCCGGGATTGGTCGTGCCGATGATCACGCGGTGCAGCAGCGATTCCGGTTTTTGCGTCGGGTGCGCCTTGTCGCCCGCCGCGTCCTTCAAGCGTTCGCCGCCGTTGCAGATGGGCAGCACCCAGTCCGACCGCATCTGCGTGCCTTCGTTCAGCGATTTCAGCGCCTCGTAGTTGAAGGTGTATTTCGCCGATTCGGATTTCGCCGCCCAGATCAGCGTCTCGTGCGCGTTGGTCAGCCGCTTGCCGCGGAAATTCGGCATCGGGTTCGCCTTGCGCCAGATCACGTCGTTCATGATCCAGAAGCCTTGGTTCTGAATCTCGGCCCCCACCCGGAAGATGTTGTGATAGCTGCCGATGACCCAGATCGCGCCGTTGGGCTTCAGAAGGCGGCGCGCGGCGGCCAGCCAGTCGCGGGTAAAGGCGTCATAGCTGGCGAAGCTGGAGAATTGGTCCCAGTGGTCGTCCACGGCATCGACCTTGGAATGGTCGGGCCGGTGCAGGTCGCCGCGCAGTTGCAGGTTATAGGGCGGGTCGGCAAAGATCAGGTCCACGCTGGCTTCGGGAAGCGCGTTCATGGCGGCGATGCAGTCGCCTGCCAGGATCTGGTTGAGGGGAAGCGGTCGCGCGGCTGCCATGCGCTGGTCCTTGGTCTTGATCATCTTTGCCTCGGGGGGAAGTGCCGGTTTGTCCCGGTCTGGTATCCCGTTAACATGATTCAGACCCGAATCGGCGTCAATTTCTTTTTTGAATCAAGGGGTTGCTACCAGGGGTTTACACAAGATGTTGTGGACCGGCCCGAACGAACGCCTATGGCAGGGGGTCACGCCCAAATCTAGAAGCGCCTGCCTGTGCGCAGGCGTGCCGTAGCCCGCGTTGGATTCCCAGCCATAGCCGGGATGTTGTTGCGCCAAATCCACCATAAGCCGGTCGCGCGCCACCTTGGCCAGGATGGATGCCGCGGCGATCGTCATGCAGCGCGCGTCGCCCCCCACGATGGCCTCGCCGGGGCAGGACAGGTCGCAGGGGACGCGGTTGCCGTCCACCAGCACATGGCAGGGCTTTTCCCGCAGGCCCGCCACGGCCAGGCACATCGCCAGATGCGCGGCGTGGTGGATGTTCAGGCGGTCGATCTCCTCGACGCCGACATGGATGATGCAATGGTCGCAATGGACGGCCAGCCATTCGGCCAGGGCCTCGCGCCGTTTCGCGGTCAGCTTCTTGGAATCGTTCAGCCCGCCGGGGATGTTGTCCGGGTCCAGCACCACGGCGCAGGCGGTGACGGGACCGGCCAAGGGACCGCGCCCGACCTCGTCCACGCCCGCCACGCGGCGGGCGCCCCGGATCAGGGCGAGGCGTTCAAAGCTGTAATCGGGCAGACTCATGCGGTGACGGTTACAGCGGCGATGGTGGCTTCTTCAAGGTTCACGCCCTCGCCTTCGCGGTCCACGACCAGGAAATCGGCGGGCCGGTCCAGGGGCGTCAGCACGCCGTGCCAGACGCCTGCGCGCAGGTTCACGCCGGTGCCCGCGGGCACCAGGAAGGCGCGCGGTGCCCCCGGCCTGCCGCCCGCGTCCGGGGCCACGACCGACAGCCAGGCATCCGGTCCCAGCGGCATGAAGGCCTGGCTGCCCAGGGGGTGGCGTTCCAGCAGCGTGCAGGCATAGGGCAGGCTGACGGCCTCGCTGCGGAAGATCGAGATGATCGCCTCTCCCCCCGCGCGTTCCACCGTGGCCAACGCGTGGTGGCGTTCGCAGCGGCCCGCGTTGATCATGCGGTCGGGCGTGGCGCGCGGGGCCAGCACCTCGCCGAAGGGGGCGAAGGCGTCCGGCGTCAGGGGTTCGATGCGGATCGTGGTCATGGGGTCCTCCTGCCGCTTGGCTTACCCTGCCGCCGCCAGCCCGTCGAGGATCCGCGCCATGATCGCGCGGCGCGTGGCAGGCTTGCGCAGCATCGCGGCCTCGGCCCGGGCCGCAGCCGCCATGGCCTTGCAGTCGTCGGGATTTTCCCGCGCCCAAGCCAGTTTTTCGGCGATGTCGGTGCCATACCGCTCCAGCGGGATATAGTGTTTCCACGGATGGAAGCGGCCGGAATAGAAGACCTCCCACCCGTCCTGCTCGGCCAGCAGCACGGATCGGCTGTCGATGGCCCCGATGAAGTTCGAGCCGTGGTCATAGCCCGTCAGGCACAATTGATACCGGAAGCGGCGGAAGAAGGCCCGGTCCTGACGCGGCGTGCAATAGGGCGCAAGCCACGGATCGCGGGCAAAGTCGCGAAAACCCCAGGCCATGACCACGCCCAGGTCGAAGTCGGGATGCCCCCACCAACGCCGCACGAAGGCCAGCCGGTTGGTGTTGCACAGCCGGTCCCAGGCCGCCTGCCGCGCGGCCGGATCGTCCCCCGCCTCGGCCAGTTGGCGCAGCAGCACATGCGAGGCCGGGCCGGTCCTGACCCCCTCTCCCATCCCGCTGCCCGAGATCATGCCGCGCCAGACGACCCGGTCCAGCTTGTCCTCCCACGGGACCGGATCGGGTGCGGCATCGGGGTCGAAGCCCGGCAGGCCGATAGCGTGCTGGTCGGGCAGCGGCCACAGCACGGCATTGCGCGCGCCTGCCCGGCGGTTGTGGCAAAGGACCGGGGCCGCCAGCGGTTCCCCCTGGGGGGATCCGAACCAGCGCGAATCCTCCATGTCGATGCGCAGGGGCATGGGGCGGTCCAGGCGCAGGGCGTCGTTGATCACCCCCTCGGCCCGGATCAGCTTGAAATGCCGGCCCGGCGCCGACAGGGCGATGCCGTCCGCGACCGCGATGCGGCGCGGGGCGCCGTGGCGGCTGGTCACGGAGGCGGCGCCGTCCCAGATGGAAAAATATTCCGACAACCCGCCGTCCTGACCCGCGCCGGATTCAAGCCCGCGCAGGCAGAAGGTGGCCACGTCCTCGACATAGGTTTCATCCACCTGTTCGGCAGGCGGCGGGGTCAGCAGCCGGGCCAGATCGGGGGGCGCGCCCTCGGCTTCGGGGAACCAGCCTTGCTGCCAGCCGGGGTGCCGCATCGGCAGCAGCGGGTCAAGCCGTGCGGCCAGATCGGCGGGCGTGTCGCGGTCCAGATCGACGCGGATCAGGCGGGGATCGGTGCCGAAGAAGGCCTCCACCGCCGCCAGGTGGGCGTGCCAATCCGCCTCCCACAGGTCGGGCAGGTCGGCCGTGCCGCAGCCGCGATGATGGGCATGGCAGCGCGCGGCGCCCCCGTCGCGGGTCAGGCGGTCGAGGATCCAGTCCTCGGGCGGCCGCGTGGTCAGGATGAAGCGCGCCTGCGGGAAACGCCCGGCCAGCCAGGCGAACTGCCGCCAGGCCTCCAGCGGCGGGCGCCAATGCGGGGCGTGGCGGTAAAGGCCCGCGAACAGGACCGTGCCCGGCCACAGGGTCAGGGGCGCGCCGCCGGTGGCGCGGGCGAACAGGATGTCCTCGGCCAGCCGCCCCTTGTCGTGGCAGACGGCGGGGTGGCCGTTGCGGCGGAACAGCCGGGCCAGCCGCCCCTCGCCGCAATTGTCGGGGCTGATGTGGAAGAACAGCGGCGCAGCCGTCATCCGCCGATCAGCCGCCCCGGCCGCGGCAGGAAGATCGTCAGGACCCCCAGGATCGGCAGGAACGAGCAAAGGACGAACACCCGCTCGATCCCCTGCGCATCGGCCAGCACGCCCAGGGCAGCGGCGGCGATGCCGCCCATGCCGAAGCTGAATCCGAAGAACAGCCCGGCGATGGTGCCGGTGCGGCCCGGCACCAGTTCCTGGGCAAAGACCACGATGGCCGGGAAGGCGGACGCCAGGATCAGCCCGATGATGACGGCAAGCACCCCCGTCGCCGCCAGCCCGACATGGGGCAGCAGCAGCGTGAAGGGCAGCACGCCCAGGATGGAAAACCAGATCACCCGCAGCGGCCCGATGCGGTCGCCGATGACCCCGCCCAGGATCACGCCCCCGGCCATGCCGCCCAGGAACAGGAACAGCATGAGCTGCGCGCCCTGCGGACCCAGGCCGAACTTGTCGATGGTGAAAAAGGTGAAATAGCTGCTCATCGAGGCGGTGTAGATGTTCTTCGTGAAGGTCAGCACCGCCAGCACGACGATGGACCGGGTCACGATGCCCCGGGTCAGGCGCAGCGCGGTGTCGGCCTTGGCGGTGGCGGCGCGGCGCCGCCCCTCGGCCCAGGACCCCACATGCCACAGCAGCGCCCCGCCCAGGGCCGCGGCCACGGCGAACCAGGCGACCGCCGGACGGCCCAGCGGCACCACGATGAAGGCCGCCAGCAAGGGTCCCAGCGACTGCCCGAAATTGCCGCCCATCTGGAACAGCGACTGCGCCGTCCCGAACCGCCCGCCGGATGCCAGCCGCGCCACGCGCGAGCTTTCGGGATGGAACACCGCCGACCCGACCCCGATCAGCATCGCCCCGGCCAGCAGCATTTCATAGCGATGCGCGAAGGCCAGCAGCAGCACCCCGCAAAAGGTCGAGACCATGCCGAAGGGCAGCGATCGGGGCTGCGGGTGCCTGTCCGTGGCCATGCCGATCAAGGGCTGCAACAGCGATGCCGTGACCTGGAAGGCGAAGGTCATCACCCCGATCTGCGCGTAAGACAACGAGAACTCGGCCCGCAGCAGCGGATAGATCGCCGCCAGCATGGACTGCATCACGTCGTTGATCATGTGGCACAGGCTGATGGCGGTCAGGATGCCCCAGGCGGTGCCTGCGACGGCGACAGGATTGGCGGTGGTGGCTTCGGCGCGCATCGTTCCCCCTGCGATCTGCTGCAGATCATGCAATAGCAGCCGCAACGCCCGGCGCAAGCGGACTGTCGCGCCCCGCATGGGCAAGCCGTCGCCGGTTCGGCGCCACTGTCGATTTGGACAGCTTCCTTTTGCGTCAACTCTTCCCGACATTGGGCAGGTTATATTGTTCGAGTTTCATAGTAAAAGACATGGCAAAGATACCCGGCAACCTTGTCCGGTCGCTGCGTGCATCCGGCGCGGCGGGCGGAGGCAGGCGCATGAACACCTGGCAATCGGTGCGCGCCGATGTCCTGGAACGGATCCGAAGCCGGGAATGGCCGCCCGGCGAACTGATCCCGACCGAACACGAACTGGCCGTCAGCCTGGGCTGCGCGCGTGCCACCGTGAACCGGGCGCTGCGCGAACTGGCCGACAGCGGCATCATCGAACGCCGCCGCAAGGTGGGCACGCGCGTGGCCGCGACCTCGGCCCGGCGCACGGTGCTGGACATGCCCGCGATGCGCACCGAGATCGAGGGCATGGGCGCGCTTTACGCCTATCGCCTGGCGAACTTCCTGACCCGCCTGCCGACCGAGGCCGCCGCCCGCGCCCTGCAGGTTCCCCCGGGCGAGGAACTGGTGCTGGTCAAGGCGACCTATACCGCCGACGGCCAGCCCCATTGCTGCGAGTCGATCTGGCTGAACCCGCGCATTCTGCCGCCCCTGACCCGCCAGGACGTGGAGAACCGATCCGCCCACGAATGGCTGGCCAGCCAGGTGGCCCTGACGCATGGCCGGTTCTCGATCCTGGCGGATGCCGCCACCGGCGATTGCGCGCGCCACCTGAAGATCGCCGAAGGCACGCCCGTCCTGACCATCGAGCGCACCAACTGGAGCGACACGACCCCCGTGTCCTTCGCCCGCCAGTTCTATCCCCCCCAGCACCGGCTGGTGTCTGAGGACTAGGGCCAGCCGGACAGGGCCGGGAACAGCACGATCGCGGCCAGGACCAGAAGGTCCGCGAACAGGAACCGCGCGATGCCCGACAGGATCACGGCAGGCGGAACGGTCTTGATGGCCGCCGCCACGACGATCGCGGTCAGCCCCAGGGGCGGCAGGACCAGGGCGATCTCCACCAGCTTGACCACGACGATCCCGGCCCAGACGGCATCCAGCCCCCAGGCCTGGGCCAGGGCCGTCGCGAAGGGCAGCAGCAGGACCAGCATCGCCATAGGCTCGGCCACCAGGGCCAGGGCGGCGCAGGCAAGGCCCATCAGGGCCATGGCGGCCAGGCGCGGCAGGCTGGCAGCCGTCCAGTCCGCCAGCGCGGCCGGGACGCCTGTCTGGTCCAGAAAGGACAGGAACAGCGCCGCCGCGGCCAGCACCAGCAGGATCGCGGCCGTCTGGCGCAGGCTTTCGCGCAGGGCGCACCACAGCGTTTCGGGTGGCAGGCGGTGCTGGATCAGCCCGAAGGCCAGCGTCAGCGCCAAGCAGATCGCCACGGCGGCGACCGGCGTCAGAAGGCCCGAGGCGATCCCGCCCACGATGATCGCGAACAGCACCGGCGCGGGCCAGACCGCGCGCAGGGCCGCGCCCGGCGTGATCGCCAGCGACTGCGGCAGGGGTGCGGCCTGCGGGTCGCGCCGGACCCACCACAGGACGGTCGCGATCATCCCCGCCAGCGACAGAAGCGCGGGCAGCAGCCCGGCCAGGAACATCGCGCCCACGGGCGTTCCCGACAGCAGCCCCCAGACGATCAGCAGCATGGACGGCGGCATGAGCGCGCCCAGCGTGCTGCCCATGGCGACCGAAGCCCCGGCCAGGCGCGGATCATGACGGGCCTGCAGCATGGGCGGCACCGCGATGCGAGACATGGTGGCGGCGCAGCCCAGCGAGGATCCCGACGTGGCGGAAAAACCCGCGCATCCCCCGATCGCCGCCAGCGCCAGCCCGCCGCGCCTGCCTTGCAGGATGACGGCCGCCGCGTCATGCACGCGCGTGGCAAAGCCCGCGTAAAAGGCGGTGTTGCCCAGCACCAGCACCAGCGGCACCAGCCACAGGTCGGGCCGGGACAGCAGCGCCGCCACCGGATCCCACGCGCGGTCCAGCGTTCCCGTCCAGGCCAGCCCGGCCGCGCCCGCCCCCATCAGCGCCAGGGCGACCGGCATCCGCAGGGCCGTCAGCGTGACGGCCGCCGCGATCGCGGCAAGGCCCGCCATCCCCATTCCCTCGCCCGTCACCCTGTCCCCGACATGCTGCAGCACGGGGCAGGCTATGCCGCGGCGGCAGCGAACTCAAACGGGAATTGACCGGAATGTGACCGCCGGTCTATCTGGCGATTCCGCGCAGGACCCCCGATGCTGCGCCCATCCGACGGAGACCCCCATGTCGCGCCCTTCGACCTCCACCCTGCTTGCCCTGGCGCTTGCCTCGCTCTGTGCCCTGCCCGTGCAGGCCCAGACCGACACGCCTTTCCTGGCGGCCGATGTGGAGGCCGCAAGCTATGACGGCGGCGACCTGCCTTCGGGGCGGTCGGCCCTGACGACCAAGGTGCAGGTGCTTCTGGACCGCTCGGGGATCTCTCCGGGCGTGATCGACGGCTTCAAGGGCGGCATGAGCCAGAGCGCGCTCATGGCCTTTGAACGCCGGTCGGGCCTGCCCATCGACGGGGTGATGGACCCGCATGTCTGGAACCTGCTGCAATCCTTTGCCGCGCAGTCTGCTACCCAGGACTATACCATCACGGCCGAGGACGCGCAGGGCCTGGTGGACGCGATCCCGACCGATTACGCCGAAAAGGCGCAGATGCCTGCCATGGCCCATACCAGCGTCGCCGAACGCCTGGGCGAGCGGTTCCACATGGACGAGAAGTTCATCGCCTTCCTGAACCCCGGCACGGATCTGGTGCCTGGCGCCACGATCAAGGTCATCAATACCGGCAGCCGGATGCGCGGCACCGTGGCGCGCATCCTGGTGGACGTGAACACGCGCCGGGTGGCCGGGTTCGATGCGGACGGCAAGCTGCTGGTGGACTATCCGGCGACGATCGGATCGTCGGCCACGCCCTCGCCCTCGGGCAGTCACCATGTGGCCAAGGTGGCGCTGAACCCGAACTATACCTACGATCCCAGGAAGAACTTCCAGCAGGGCGACAACGACAAGGTGCTGGTGGTGCCGCCGGGACCGAACGCGCCGGTGGGCACGGTCTGGATCGGGTTGTCCAAGCCCACCTACGGCATCCACGGCACGCCCACGCCGTCGCAACTGTTCCGCAACCAGTCGATGGGCTGCGTGCGGCTGACCAACTGGGACGCCGAGGAACTGGCCCACATGGTCCGCGTCAACACCACCGCCGTCGAATTCCTGCCCGCGGGCGTCACCATCGCCGATGCCACGGGGGCTGCGGATGCGGCATCCGCCCCGGCCGAGCCGCTGGAAACCCCCGCCGCCGCGACCCCCGCCGCCCCTGCCCCGGCCGAGCCGCTGGATTACACGGACCCGCTGGCCGCCAAGCGCGCCCCGGCCGAGGCGGTGTACGAAAACACCTCCGAGGAGGAGGCCGACACGCTGGCGCCGCCCGCCGATCCGCTCAGCGATGCCCTCAGCGGGGCGCTGCGCGACAGCTTCGTCGTGCCGCCGGTCGCCGGCCAGCCATGATCCGGTCGGGCGCGATCCTGCTGGCGGTGCTGGTGTCGCTGACCCCCGCCGCTGCGCAGGACCGGCCCCCCGAACGGCCCCTCGAACCGCCCGGGGATGCCACGCCTGCGCCCGCAGCGGACATCGCCGCGCCCGAGCCGCCCGAGATGTTCGGCCCGCCCCCGCCCCCGGCCTGGTGGATGCTGCGCGAAACCGACGAGGACTTTGCCGCCTGCAAGCTGGCGCTGTCCTACCTGGGCACGGTCCATGCCGAACAGCCCCCCCTCACCGATCCGCAGGATCCCGATTGCGGCATCGCCCGTCCGGTCAGGGTGGACAGGATCCTGCCCGACCTGGTGCTGGAAGGCGGCGCGGTGATGCGCTGCGACACGGCGCGGGGGCTTGGCCTGTGGGCGCGCGACTTCCTGCGCCCGGCGGCGGCCATGCTGCCGGGCGCGCCCCGCGTCACCGGGTTGCAACTGGGCACGACTTATGACTGCCGCCCGCGCATCGGCACGGGCGAGGCGCGGCCCAAGCTGTCGGAACACGCGCTCGGCAATGCCATCGACATCGCCGCCATCCTGTTCGACGGGGCCGAACCGCTGGCGATCCAGCCGCGCACCGACACGGGCGACCTGGCCGAGGCGTTCCAGCGCACCATCCGCGCGGCCGGTTGCCTGTTCTTCACCACGGTGCTTGGTCCCGGCGCGAACGAGGCCCACGAGGACCACCTGCACCTGGACATCGCCGCCCGGCGCGGCGGCTGGCGGCTGTGCCAGTGACCCTGGCGGCACTCAGCGCCGGACGCGCTCCAGATCCAGATAGGACGGGTCGAAGCGCGACAACAGCACCAGCCCCTTCCAGTCGATGATGGTGATGTCCGGTCCCGACCAGCGGATCAGGCCGCGGTCGCGCAGGTCGCGGACGGCGCGGTTCACATGGATCGGGGAATAGCCCAGGATGTCCGCCAGTTCGCGTTGCAGCAGCGGCAGCTGGAACTGCCCGTCCGAGGCCGCGCCCACGGCATTCAGGCGCGTGTAGATCTCGCACAGCAGATGCGCCAGATGCGCGCTGGACCGCAGCGAGGCCGCCGCGACCAGCCATTGCCGGTGGATCGCCGACTCGATCAGCGTGGCCATCCACAAAAGCCGGGTCAGGTGGGGAAAGTTCTCGGTGATCTCGGTCAGTTCGGAATGGTCGATGAACTCGACCTCGACGGGACCGACCGCGACGATGGAATGATCCAGCTTGGCCAGGACAAAGGCGTGAAGATCGACAAAGTCGCCCGGGACGTGCAAGGCCGTGATCACGCAGTCGTCGGGACGGCCCACCAGCCTGTTGGACCGCGCGGACAACCCGCGCAGCATCATGCAGCTGCGGGTCGGACTGCTGCCCGCCGGAACGATCACCTCGCCCGCGCCATAGCTCGCATGTTCGATCCTGATCGCGCGCAGGCGTTCCAGGTCTTTCGGGGCCAGAGTGTCGCGCCTTTGAAGATAACGGACAAAGTACTCGGTGATTGCCAATTCCGTCCCCTTGCTCTGGCAGAGGACAGTTGCAAATCGTGCTGCACTGCGCAATGGGCCGGCCCCCCGATCTAACATTCATTAAGCGATCTCAATCGCTTGCATTCGATGATCACGTTCGCGCACCGTGCCGCGGGCTGGCCTGGACCCGAAGCGCCGCGGCAAGTTCCGCAAAGCTTTCGGCGACCCCGTTCGTCTTGCGGGTCACAAGGTCGTCAAGCTGTGGAAAGAGCTTTACAGCCTCGTCCAGGCGGGCGTCCGATCCGGGCGCGTAAAGGCCCGCGCGAATCATCAACTCGGATTCCGCATAGGCGCCAAGGGCGGCCCGGGCCTTGCCGATCATCCTGTTCTCGTCAGCGGTGGCGGCATCGGGCAAGGACCGCGACACCGACCTTACCACATCGATGGCCGGAAAACGACCACGTTCCGCAATCGTCCGGTCCAGCACCACATGCCCGTCCAGCGTGCCGCGCAGGATGTCGGCCACCGGCTCCTCCATGTCGGACCCCGCCACCAGCACGCTGAAGATGCCGGTGATGTCGCCCGTCCCTTCCAGCCCCGGTCCCGACCGCTCGGCCAGAGCCATGATCAGGTTCGACACCGAGGGCGGAAAGCCGCGATAGCTGGGGGGTTCCCCGGCGGCCAGGGCGATCTCGCGATGCGCCTCGGCGAAGCGGGTGATCGAGTCGGCCAGAAACAGCACATGGCGCCCCCCGTCGCGGAAATGCTCGGCCACCGCCATGGCGGCCCAGGCACAGCGCCGCCGGATCAGCGGCGAGCGGTCGGATGTCGCGGCCACGATCACCGCCCGCGCCATGCCCTCCGGTCCCAGGGTCTTTTCCACGAATTCGCGCAACTCGCGCCCGCGTTCGCCGATCATGGCGATGACCACCACATCGGCCTGCACGCCCCGGGCCAGGCCCGACAGCAGTGTGGACTTGCCCACGCCCGATCCCGCGAACAGCCCGATCCGCTGGCCCGTGACCAGGGGCAGCAGCGTGTCGAAGACCGCGAATCCCGTGGGCAGGCGCGCGCCCAGCCTTTTGCGGCGGACGGCGGGCGGGGCTTCGCGGCGGTAAGGGCGCGGTTCGAGGCCCTGGGGCAAGGGGCGGCCGTCCAGCGGCTGGCCCAGGGGGTCGATGATTCGCCCGATCCAGGCGTCGCAGGGGGCGATGGTGGGGGCAAACAGCAGTTCGACGGCGGCCCCCACCGACAGGCCTTCGGCATCGCCTTCGGGCAGCACGTCGGCATGGCGCGGGCCAAGCCCGACAACCTCGCCCGCGACCTGGCCTTTCTGCAGCGAAATCAGCACCCTGTCGCCCACCGAGGCGTGGCTGTTCAGCCCCTCGGCCCGGATCAGCCCCCCTTGCATCGAATGCACCCGGCCAAAGTGCCGCGTCATCCGCAAATCCGCGATCCGCGCCGCGATCGAGGTCAGTTGATCCATGTCCACCCTCCGGTTTTTTCAAGCCGCAAACGGTTTCTAAACGAATCGGGGTTAAGACCGGGTTATCGCCAATGAGGAGAAGCCTCATGTTTGAAAAGATCGAAATGATGCGCATGGCCCGTGCCCTGGGCGCCCATGCCAGCGAGCGGCATCTTGTCGTCGCCCGCAACATCGCCAATGCCGACACCCCCGGCTTCAAGGCCGCCGACACGGCGTCCTTTGCCGACAGCTATCGCGCATCGTCCCTGGCGCCGATGCGGACCACCGACCCGCGCCACCTGGACACGCCCGACTGGTCGCCCCTGACGCGCCAGACGGTCGAGGAAACCGGCGTCTCGCCCAACGGCAACTCCGTATCCTTGGAGGAGGAGATGCTGAAGGCGGCCGAGGTCAAGCGCGGCCACGACCTGTCGCTGGGCATCTATCGCTCGGCGCTGGATCTGATGCGCACCAGCATCGGGCGGAGGGCGTGATGGACCGTCCCGTTTCCGCCCTGCACCTGGCAGCATCCGGGATGCGCGCGCAAAGCGAACGCCTGCGCCACACCGCCGAGAACATCGCCAATGCCGACACGCCCGGCTATCGCCGCAAGCTTGTCACCTTCGAGGAGGCGACCGTCTTCGGCCGCCCCACGGGCGAGGTCGAGGCATCGAAGCTGCGGCTGGACCAGAAGGAGCTGCCGCGCATCTACGACCCCTCGCACCCCCTGGCGGACGAGGACGGCTATTACCTGGGATCCAACGTCGATCTGGTGATCGAGATCGCCGATTCCCGCGAGGCGGGCCGCTCCTACGAAGCCAACCTGAAAATGTTCGAGCAGACGCGCCAGATGGGCGCGTCGCTTCTGGAACTTCTGCGCCGCTAGAAAGGTCGCCCATGTTTACCAGTTTGAATGCAGCCAGTGCCTATTCCGCCGCCCGCACCGCCGTGGCGCCCGGCCAACCCGCCCCCGCCGTCCAAGCGCTGTCCGACGCCGCCGAGGATTTCGCGGCCCAGATGGGCCAGGTCGACCAGGTGGCGACCGGCGCCATGACCGGCCAGGTCGAAACCCACCGCCTGGTCCAGACCCTGGCCGAGGCCGAGATGGCGATGGAGACCGTGGTCGCCATCCGCGACAAGGTGGTCGAGGCCTATCAGGAAATCCTGCGGATGCCGGTGTAGGCCATGAGCGAGACGCTGCTCTTCGACATGCTGCGCCAGGCGCTCTTGATCTCGGTCCGCATCTCGGCCCCGATGCTGGCGGTGGCGCTGATCGCGGGGGTGGTGATCGGGCTGTTCCAGGCGCTGACCTCGGTCCAAGAGATGACGCTGACCTTCGTGCCCAAGGTCGGGCTGATGCTGGCCGTCTTCTGGGTCACCATGAGCTTCATGACCACGGCGTTGTCCGATTTCTATCTGGGGCAGATCATTCCCCTGATCGCGGGAAGCTGACATGGACAACGCGATCTATGCGACCCTGACCCGGCAATCGGGGCTGATGGCGGAAATGCGGGTGGTAGCCAACAACATCGCCAACGCCAACACCACCGGCTTCCGGCGCGAGGGCGTGATCTTCGCCGAACACCTGTCGGCGCTGGACCGCCATGGCGACACGCTGTCCATGGCCCATGCGCGCGGCCGGACGCTGGATCTGGACCAGGGCGTGCTGACCCAGACCAACGGCAACTATGACCTGGCGATCGAGGGCGAGGGCTTCTTCCTGGTCGAAACCCCGGACGGCAACCGCCTGACCCGCGCCGGGGCCTTCCTGCCATCCGCCGAGGGCGAATTGATGACCGCCGACGGCTTTCGCCTGCTGGACGAAGGAATGGCCCCGATCATCGTCCCTGCCGGCGCCAGCGGCGTGGCGGTCGGCGCCGACGGCACCTTGTCCGCCAACGGCGTGGCCTTCGGCAAGATCGGCGTCTTCACCGCCCCCGACGACGCGCAGCTGACCCACCAGGGCGGCACCGCCTTCACCACCGACGCACAGCCCGAACCCGTCGATGACGCCCGCATCCGCCAGGGCTTCCTGGAAGAATCGAACGTCGACTCCGTGTTCGAGATCACCCGCATGATCGAAGTCCAGCGCGCCTACGAACTGGGCCAATCCTTCCTTGACCGCGAAGATCAGCGCATCCGCAGCGCGATCACCGGCATGACCCGCTGAAAGGACCACCCCCATGAGAGCCTTGCAGATCGCCGCCACCGGCATGAGCGCGCAGCAAACCCGGGTCGAGGTCATCTCGAACAACCTGGCCAACATGTCCACCACCGGCTACAACGCCCGCCGCGCGGAATTCGCCGACCTGACCTATCAGCAGGCGACCCGCCCCGGCACCGTCACCGCCGCCGACGGCACCGTCATCCCGGCGGGCGTCCAGCTGGGCCTGGGCGTGCGCCCCACGGCGGTCAGCATCAACCTGCAACAGGGTTCGCTGACTCAGACCGGGGGCGACCTGGATCTGGCCATCGACGGCGAGGGTTATATCGAGGTGACGCTGCCGTCCGGCATTTCGGCCTATACGCGCGACGGCGGGCTGAAGCGGTCGCCCGACGGGCTGATCGTCACCTCGGACGGCTATCCGGTGGCGCCCGGCATCACCATCCCCGACGATGCCAGCACGATTTCCATCAACGCGGCGGGCGAGGTTTACGCCTATTTCAGCGACCAGGTCGAACCCGAGATGCTGGGGCAACTGACGCTGGCGGGATTTTCCAACGAAAAGGGGCTGGAGGCGATCGGCTCGAACCTGTTCCTGGAAACCGCCGCGTCCGGCACGCCGCAGGTGACGACGCCCGGCCACGAAGGCCTGGGCACGCTGCGCCAGGGCTATCTGGAGGACAGCTCGGTCGATTCGGTGCGCGAGATCACCGAACTGATCAAGGCGCAGCGCGGCTACGAGCTGAACGCCAAGGTCATCACCGCCGCCGACCAGATGCTGGCGGCCACCACCCAGGTGCGCTGATGCGCTGGCTGGTGCTTCTTCTGGCGCTGTCGCCCCTGCCCGCCCAGGCGGCGGTGCTGGCGGCGGCGCGCACCCTGCCCGCGGGCACGGTCATCACTGCGGCCGACCTGCGTGCCATCGACGGCGACCGGCCCGGCCTGTCCGATCCGTCCGAGGCGATCGGGCTGCAGACCCGCATCACCATCCACGAAGGCCGCCCCTTGCAGGCATCCCTGCTGCAGGCGCCCAAGCTGATTTCCCGCAACCAGATGCACCCGCTGGTCTTCCAGCGCGGCGCGCTGCGCATCGTGACCACGGCGCGCACCCTGTCCGATGGTGCGGCAGGCGATGTGATCCGCGTCATGAACCTCGAATCGCGGGCCACCATCAGCGCCGTGGTCCAGCCCGACGGCAGCCTGCTGGCGATGAAATAGACCCCAAGGATTTCCCATGAAACCAACCCATTTCCTGTGCCTGGCCTTGGCCCTGACCGCCTGCGCGCGGACCGACCACATGGGCAAGCCGCCCAGCCTCACCTCGCCCCGCAACAGCGAGGAATTCATCGCCATGACCAACCCGCCGCTGGAAATCCCCGTCGATTCCGGCCGCCCCGAGGCCGCGGCGTCGCTGTGGGCCGGAACCACCTCGTCCTTGATCAGCGACCGGCGGGCGGCCACGCGCGGCGACATCCTGACCGTGGTGATCGAGATCGACGACGAGGCGCAGATGACCAACAGCTCGGGGCGCAGCCGGTCCTCGGACGAAAGCGTGTCGATCCCGCAGATGGTGGGCATCCCGCAGCGGCTGAACGAAAGGCTGCCCGACGGCGCCAGCTTCGACAACCTGGCCGAGGCCGAGGCCTCGTCGTCCTACAAGGGCAGCGGCAACATCACCCGGCGCGACAAGCTGACCCTGCGCGTGGCCGCCACCGTGATCGACACGCTGCCCAACGGCACCCTGCAGATCGAGGGCACGCAGGAGGTGCGCGTGAACTACGAGCTGCGCGAACTGACCGTCAGCGGCTTCGTGCGCCCCGCCGACATCGACCGCAGCAACGAGATCGCCTATGACCGCATCGCGGGGGCGCGCATCTCCTATGGCGGGCGCGGGCAGATCACCGATGTCCAGCAACCCCGCTTCGGCCAGCAACTGGCCGACGTGATCCTGCCCTACTGAGGTTCCCGATGAAGAAGATCCTGGCCTTGCTGGTTCCCGTCCTGGCCCTTGTCGGCGGCGTCGCCGCCGGAGAGATGCTGCGCCCCGCCCCCGCCGGGACCGACCACGCCGCAGCCGAGGCCCCCGCCGATGAGGACCACGGCGCGGCACCCGAGGAAGACCACGCCAGCGACGATCACGCGGCCGAGGACGCGTCGGATCACGCGGCCTCCGCCCCGGCCGACGATCATGCCGCCGCGAACGATCATGGGGGCGGGCACGGCGGCGGGGGCGGCGATGGCCATGGCGGCGGGTCCGTTCCCGCCGAAGGCTGGTTCACCTTTCCGACCCAGTTCTTCGTCCCCCTGATGCGCAACGGCGACATGGGCGCGGTGATGATCCTGACCCTGACCATCGAGACGCCCGGCGCCGACCTCCAGGCCATGGAACAGCAGGAACACCGCCTGCGCGACGCGCTGCTGCGGGAATTGCTGATCCACGCCAATACCGGCGGCTTCGACGGCAACTTCACGTCCGAGGCGCGGCTGGCCCCCCTGCGCGAAAGGCTGCAAAAGGCCGCGCAGGCCTCCACCGACCTGACCGTCAAGGCCGTGCTGATCGAGGATATCGCGCGCCAGGCCGGCTGACGGTTGCATCGGCCAAGGCGGCAGGGCAGAAACCGGCCCTGCCCCTTCAAGGACATGCCGGTGGACCGCCCCCTTTCCGACGATCGCGTCACGATCCTGCTGGCCAGCTATCGCGGTGCCGCCTTCATCGGCGCGCAACTGGACAGCATCGCCGCGCAAAGCCATCGGGACTGGCGGCTGATCGTGTCGGATGACAACTCGGACGACGGCACGCGCGAGATCGTCGCGGACTTCGCGGCCTCTCGTCCCGGGGACCAGGTGCAGCTGACCCGCGGGCCTGGACGGGGGGCCACGCAGAACTTCCTGCACCTGCTGTCGCTCGCGCCCGAGGGGATGGTCGCCTTTTGCGACCAGGACGATGTCTGGTTCCCCGACAAGCTGGCCCGCGCGGTGGCGGCGCTGTCGGTGCAGGACGGCCCGGCCCATTACGCCGCCCGCACGGTCATCACCGACGCGGCCCTGGTCCCCGTGACCGAGTCGCGTCATTTCCGCCGCCCCCTGGGCTTTCGCAATGCGCTGGTCCAGGCGATCATGGCGGGCAACACCTCGGTCTTCAACGCGCCCGCCGCGGCGATCCTGCGGCGCTGCATCGGACCGGCGCAGCACCAGGACATCCCGTCGCATGACTGGTGGGCCTATCAGGTCATGGCGGGCGCGGGGGCCGCGCTGATCCATGACCCCCGGCCCGCACTGTTCTATCGCCAGCACGCCCGAAGCGAGATGGGCCGGAACGACACGCTCCGCGCCATGTCGCAACGGGCCGGGATGCTGCTGGCGGGCGACTATGGCGGCTGGCTGGCGGCCAACCACGCCGCGCTGGAGGCCGTCCGGTCAGAGCTTCGGGCCGAAAACCGCGCCATTCTCGATCACCTTGGCGCGGCGCTGCACCAGGCCGGACCAGGTGCGGCCCTGACCCTGGCCCGCGCCGGGCTTTATCGCCAGACACGGGCCGGGACGGCGGCTTTCTATGCGGCGGCCCTGATGGGCCGCTTGCGTCAATGCGGTCCCAGAAGGCTCATTAGATAGCGGCCATAGGCGTTCTTGGAAAACTTCTGCGCCTGTTCGCGCAAGGTATCCTCGGAAATCCAGCCGGCCTCGAAGGCGATCTCCTCGGGGCAGCCGGTCTGCAAGCCCTGCCGCTTTTCCAGCGTCCGCACGAAGTTGCCCGCATCCAGCAGGCTGCCATGGGTGCCGGTATCCAGCCAGGCAAAGCCGCGGCCCATCTTTTCGACCGTCAGGCTGCCGTCATGCAGATAGCTTTCCAGAAGCGTCGTGATCTCAAGCTCGCCCCGGTCCGAGGGCTTGACCTGCCTGGCCCGCTCGGACGCGGTGCCGTCCAGGAAATAAAGCCCCGTGACCGCGAAGTTCGAGGGCGGCAGTTCCGGCTTCTCGATGATCGCGCGCACCCGTCCGTCCGACTGGAAATCGACAACGCCATAGCGTTCGGGATCGGACACGCGATAGCCGAAGACCGTGCCGCCGCTGTCGCGCCCGTCGGCCGCCTTCAGCAGTTCGGGCAGGCCGTGGCCGAAGAAGATGTTGTCGCCCAGCACCATGGCGGATGGCGCGCCCGCCAGGAAATCCTCGGCCAGCAGATAGGCCTGCGCCAGCCCGTCGGGCGAGGGCTGGACGATCCATTCAAACCGCAGGCCCCATTGCGCGCCGTCCCCCAGAAGGCGCTGGAACTGAAGCTGGTCGTCGGGGGTGGTGATGATCGCGATGTCCCTGATACCCGCCAGCATCAGCACGCTGATCGGGTAATAGATCATCGGCTTGTCGTAAAGCGGCAGAAGCTGCTTCGAGACGCCCATGGTGATGGGATAAAGCCGCGTCCCGGATCCCCCTGCCAGAATGATGCCCTTGCGTGCGGTCATGTCGTGTATCCCAGATGCTTCAGAACAAGGCCCAGGTCGTCCCGCCAGTCGGGCCGGGTGATGCCGAAATCCCGCGCGATGCGGGTGCAATCCAGCCGCGAATTGGCCGGGCGGCGCGCAGGCGTCGGATAGTCGCTGGCCGGAATGTCGCGCACCTGGCAGGCAAGGCCCGCCTGCGCGAAGATCTCGCGCGCGAAACTGGCCCAGCTGATGTCGGGCGCCCCGGCAAAGTGATAAAGGCCGCCCTTTTGCGGATCGTCCCGCATCTGGCGCGCCATCTCCAGCAGCGCGGCGGCGATCCGGCCCGCCTCGGTCGGGCCGCCGATCTGGTCGGCCACGACGTTGAGCCTGTCCCGCTCGGCCCCAAGGCGCAGCATCGTCTTGACGAAATTCGCGCCATCGGGGGAGAACACCCAGGAGGTGCGCATCACCGCCCATTGCCCGCCTGCCGCCGCCACCTGCCCTTCGCCGTCCAGCTTGGTCCGGCCATAGACGCCCAGGGGCGCGGTCGGGGCATCCTCGGTCCGCGCGGCCTCTCCCGACCCGTCGAAGACATAGTCGGTCGAGACATGCAGGAAGGGGATGCCCAACTCGGCCGCGGCCCGGGCCAGCAGGCCCGGCACTGTCGCGTTCAGCATCGCGGCCGCCGCGGCATCCGTTTCGGCCTTGTCCACGGCGGTATAGGCCGAGGCGTTGATGATGGCCGTGGGCCGCAGCGCGCGGATCCGGGCGGCGACGGGATGGGGATCGGACAGGTCGGCCTCGGCCCGGCCCCAGACGGTGGCCTCCGGCGCCTGGCGGGCCAGCGCCTGCGCAAGCTGCCCGGATTTTCCCAAGATCAGCAGGCCGTTCATCGGGCCTGCCCCAAACGCTGGCCGACCCCGTCGCGCGACAAAAGCGGCTGCCACCAGTCGCGGTTCTGCAGATACCATTCGACGGTGCGCCGCAGCCCTTCCTCGACCGTGACCGAGGGACGCCAGCCCAGTTCCGTGCGGATGCGCGCGGGGTCGATCGCATAGCGGCGGTCATGGCCCGGGCGGTCCGTCACAAAGGTGATCAGGTCGGCATGGGGCGCGCCTTCGGGATGCAGGTCGTCCATATGGGCGCAGATGGTGCGCACCAGGTCGATGTTTTTGGCCTCGTTCTCGCCGCCGATGTTGTAGCTGCGGCCGACCGCGCCCTTTTCGACGACCAGCAGCAGCGCGTCGGCATGATCCTCGACATACAGCCAGTCGCGCACGTTGCCGCCGTCGCCATAGACGGGGATCGGCTCGCCCGCCAAGGCCTTGAGGATGACCACCGGGACCAGCTTCTCGGGGAAGTGATAGGGACCGTAGTTGTTGGAACAGTTGGTCAGCACGACCGGCAGGCCATAGGTCTCGTGCCAGGCGCGCACCAGGTGGTCCGATCCCGCCTTGCTGGCGGAATAGGGGCTGCGCGGATCATAGGGCGTGGTTTCGGTGAACTGCCCGGTCTCGCCCAGCGAACCGAAGACCTCGTCGGTCGAGATGTGATGAAAGCGGAAGCCTTCGGGGCGGCCCTGGTCGGTCCAGTGGCTGCGCGCGGCCTCCAGCATGTTGAAGGTGCCGATCACGTTGGTCTCGATGAAGGCGGCGGGTCCGTCGATCGAGCGGTCCACATGGCTTTCGGCGGCCAGGTGCATCACGGCGTCGGGCCGGTGCGTGGCAAAGACCCGGTCCAGCGCGGCACGGTCGCGGATATCGACATGCTCGAAACGGTAAAGCGGGCTGTCGGCTGCCTCGGCCACGTTCGCGGGATTGGCGGCATAGGTCAGGGCATCGACATTGACGACCTCGTGCCCGCGCCTGACGGCCAGCCGGACCACGGCCGACCCGATGAACCCGGCGCCGCCGGTGACGAGGATCTTCATGCGGCACCCCCGTACTGAAAAGGAGATTGCCAGTCGGCGAAAGCCGTGGCGTCCCGGTCCTTGTCGGACAGCAGGGGATCATCGACCCCCCAGTCGATGCCGAGGCTGTCCCACCGGACCGCGCCGTCGCTGGCCTTGTCGTAATGGGCGGTGCATTTATAAACGATCTCGGTATCCGGTTCCCGCGTGACGAAACCGTGCAGGAAGCCGGGCGGCACCCAAAGCTGCCGGCCGTTTTCATGGGACAGCTCGACCCCGACCCACTGGCCATAGGTCGGGCTGCCGCGGCGCCCATCAACCGCGACATCCCACAAGGCCCCGCGCCCGCAGCGCACCAGCTTGCCCTGCGCGAAGGGCGGCGCCTGATAATGAAGCCCCCGGACGGTCCCCGCGCGGCGCGACATCGAATGGTTGTCCTGAACGAAGTCCGGCAGGCTGATGCCGGCATCGGACAAGGTTTTCCTGTTCCAGCTTTCCGAGAAAAAGCCGCGTTCGTCGCCGAAGCGGGAGGGCGTGATCACCAGAACATCTGGCAAGGCGGTGGCTTCTATCTTCATGAGATCAACCCAAGTCTGGAAACGTCGCATATCCTCTATGCGATGCCCCCGGCAGTGTCACTCGCCCAACCAAGGAACATGCCCGCCTTATTCAATGATCAGATCGGCATGCAAGGCCCCCGCGGCATGGATGGATTTCAGGATGTCGATCATTTCGCGCGGGCGCACGCCAAGCGCGTTCAGCCCCTCGACCAGGTCGCTGAGCGAGGTTTCCCCCGCAACCTCGGCAAAGCCTATGCCCGGCTCGTTGCGCAGTTCCGCAACGGTTCGCGGCACCGTGACGGTCTCGCCCCGGGCGAAGGGGTTGGGTTGCGACACCATCGGCGCCTCGCTGACCTGCAGCGTCAGGGCGCCTTGCGACACGGCGACCCGAGAGATGCGGACGCGCTCGCCGATGACGATGGTGCCCGACTTGTGGTCGATGACCACCTTTGCCCGGTCCTCCGGCTCGACCGTCAGGTTTTCGATTCGGCCCAGCACGCGGGCAGGATTGACATCGCCCAGTTCCCGGAACTCGACCAGCACCGTGCCGCTGTCCTGGGTGACGGCCACGCGCCGGTCGAAGTCGCGGTTGATCGCGTCCTCGATCCGGGTCGCGGTGGTGAAATCGGCGTTGCGCAGGGCGATGCGGATGTTCTCGATGCCGGCAAAGTCGAACTCGACCTCGCGCTCGACCCGCGCGCCGACAGGGATCTTGCCCGAGGTCGGCACCCCCTCGACCACGCGCGCGGCTTCACCCTCGACCGCGGCGCCGCTGGCGATGATCGAGCCTTGGGCCACCGCATAGATATTGCCGTCGGCGGCCTTCAGCGGCGTCATCACCAGCGTCCCGCCCAGCAGGCTTTTCGCGTCGCCGATGGTCGAGACGCTGACATCGATGCGGCTGCCCGAGCGCGCAAACGGCGGCAGGGCGGCGGTGACGACAACGGCCGCCACGTTGCGGGACCGCAGCGCCTCGTCCGTGACGTTGACGCCCAGCCGTTCCAGGAGGCCTGCCAGCAGTTCCTCGGTAAAGGGGGCATTGCGAAAGCCGTCGCCCGTGCCGTCAAGGCCGACCACCAGGCCATAGCCGACAAGATCGTTGCCCCGCACCCCGTCGAATTCCGCCAGGTCCTTGACGCGGACAGGCGCGGCCGCGGCAGCAAGCGGCAGCAAGGCCACGAGGATGATCACGAGAAGCCGCCGCATCAGATGTAATCCGCCAGCTTCAGCTGCGACAGGCGGCCGATCACGGTGTAAAGCGTCTGCAGCTTGGTTTCGGCATCGCTGATCGCGGTCGAGGTGGCAAGGGGATCGGCCTCGCGCAGGGTATTTCGCGCGGTTTGCAGCGTGGCGGCGGCCGCGTCTCCTTCGGTCTGTGCGCTGGCGATCACCTGCTGGGCATAGCCGATGCGGGACATCTCGGCGATCAGGGCGGGCGAATTGTCCAGCAGGGCCTTGCCCGCGCCTTGCAGCAATTCCTGCCCTTCCAGGGAATCCGAGGCCAGGATGCCCCGGTCGATCAGGGCTGCGGTCGCCAGGCCCTTCAGGCTGTCGCGGATCGCCGGCGACAAGGCGGTCGTCGTCAGGGCGACCGTCGTCTCCTCGCCAATCGGCATCAGTTGGCCCCCTGCCCCGCCGCGATAAGCCATGTCAGCAAAACCGCCCGAGGGCGCGTCGAACCAGTCCGACACCGCCTGCGCCACATCCTGGGCCGTCGTCAGGCCCGAAACCAGCGTCGTCAGTTCCGACAGGATCGCGTCGGCCGAGACCAGCGGGGCGGTATCGCTTGCCATGCCCGAGAACAGGAACCGCTGCCCGACCGAGCCGTTCAACTGCCCGATCACCGTCTGCAGGGTCGAGGCCGCCTCGGCCGAGCGGGCGGCGATCAGCCCGTCAGTGGGCGAGGCCGGCTCCATATAAAGGCCCTGGCCCAGCTTTTCGGTCGCCGACCGAATGGCCGTCAGGGAGTCCTGCATTCCCTGGGCATGGGCCGCAGCCTCGGCGGCGCTGCTCTTGAACTGGGCCAGCATCGCCAGCCGCGCCTCGATCCCGGCCAGGTTCTGCGTGTTGCCGCCCAGCCTTGCACCCAGGTCGGCAACCTCGCCGCTGGAAAGCTCTGCGGTCAGGGTCGCCAGCGTGGTCTTGATCCGGGTGGAGGCCGACTGCATGGCAAAGGCCCGCGCCTGATCCCCGATGGATTGCACCGTCATCGTTCAAATCTCCAGTATCTGGTCCATCATGGTCTGGATGGCCTGGATCACCCGCGCATTGGCGGCATAGGCCTGTTCGTATTGCAGCAGCTTCTGCATCTCGGCGTCGCTGTCCACGCCGTCGGCAGTCAGCCGGGTGGTGATGGTATCGGCCTGGCTGTTGCGGATCGCAGCCTCGGACTGCGCATTCACGCGCGCGGTGGCCATCTGCGATTCGACCGATGCGAGACGCGCGGCCAGCGTGGCCCTGCCGCTGAAGGCGGTTCCGGTTGCCGCGGCCGAGGCCTCGCTCAGCGCGCCGGACATGGCCACCAGCAACGTGGAATCGCCCACCGCCCCGGACGTGCTGGCGCCCAGGCCTGCGCGGATGCGCCAGGCCTCGCCCCCTTCGCTTTCCACGACGGCATCGTTGACGCTGATCCGCCCCGCAAGCCCGGTCTTCTCCGCCGCACTGGCTCGTGCGCCGTCATCGGTGAAAAGCCCGGCCGATGCCGCGGTGATCGTGGGATCGACGGCCGGAGCCGCCAAGCGGTCGTGCAGGTCAAGCGCGAGGTCGTCCAGCAGGTTCTGCGCCTCGGGCGCCAGTTCGTCGCGGATGGCGAAATTGGCGGCCAGCGAGCCGCCGGCGTAAAGCCGCATCTGCGACTGCGTCAGCTCCACGCCGTTCTGGGACAGCATCGACAGCCCCGACCCGGCGGTCCTGTCGGCCGTCACCTGCCCCGCGGCAGTAAAGGACAGTTCCGTCGGGGTGGTGCCATCCAGCAGCACGGCGCCTTCTGCCGTGAACAGGGCAACGGCGCCGGCGGCCCGCGTCACCTCCTGCACCGGGACGATCTTGGCGATCTCGCTGATGATGCCCTGGCGCTGGTCGTAAAGCGACGAGGGATCCGAGCCATCCGCCTCCAGGACCGCGATCTTGCGATTCAGATCCGCCACCTGCGCCAGCGCCGTGTTCAGCGTGGCGACATCGGTGGCGATGGCCTGGTCCGCGGCGGTGCGCGCCACCTGGACCTCGTCCGATATGGCATTCAGCCGGGTAGCCAGGGCGGTGGCCTTGTCCACCACCTGGGCCAGCCGGATCTCGTCATCCGGGCGGCTGGCCGCCGAGGTCAGGGCAGTCTGGAAATCGCTGAGCGCAGACCCCAAGCTGCCGGTATTGCCGGTGATCCCGATCGCGTCCTCGATGCTTGTCGCGAAATCCAGGCGCGTGGCGGCGTCCGCCCGCGCAGCCTCGGCCAGGCGCGATTCGGACAGCACGCTGGCGTTGACGGAGCGCGTGACGCCATCGACCCGCACGCCCCCGGCATTGCCGCCCGCCGTCTGGGCGCTGACCACCAGATCCCGCCGCGCATAGCCGGGGGTCGAGGCGTTGGCCAGGTTGGCCGCGACCGCCTCGGTCCCCCGCGCGGTGGCGGTCAGGCCCGAGATGGCATTTCCAAGGGCGCGCGCGATGCTCATCCCACTTGTCCCTTACCGCTTGATGTTGGTGGTTTCCTGAAGCATCTCATCCACCGTCTGGATGATCTTCGCGTTGGACGAATAGGCCCGCTGCGTCTGGATCAGGTGGGTCAGTTCCTCGGCCACGTCGGTGGTCGATTCCTCCAGCGCATAGCCCTGGACAGAACCCGTCGGCCCGTCGCCCGCGTCCCACAGGAAGAAGTTGCCCGAGGTGGACGAGATCGTGAAGGCCTGCGAATCGACCGAGGTCAGGCCGTTCGGGTTGGGCACGTCCACCAGCGGGATCTGGTACAGCGTCTTGACGAAGCCCGTGTCATAGGTGGCCTGCAGGAAACCGTCCGCATCGACCTCGACCGTGGTCAGGTTGCCGACCGGGGATCCGTTCTTGGCGATGTTGGTGGCCGAGTAGCTGGTCGAAACCTGGCTCAGCCCGGTCGTGCCGCCCGGGGTGCCGATGACCAGGTCCATCGGCCCGCCCGCCACGGTCAGGCCGATCGCCCCGGTCACGGGGTCATAGGCGCCGCCGCTGAGCGTCGTCACGCTGGCGATCCTGCCGCCATTGGCCTGACTTTCGTCAAAGGTGATCCGATAGCTTCCCACAAGGTTCGATGCCGGGTCCGAGGCGCTGTCGCGCACCTCCATCACCCAGGTGCAGGACATGCCCGTCGCGTCGGAGGTGTCGGGAATGAAGCTGATGTTCAGCGATTCCGACGTGCCGAGGTTGCCGTAATAGTCAACCTTCACGTCATAGGGATCGCCTAATGCATCCGGCAGCGTTTCCGTCGCTCTCAGGCGCACGCCCAGGGAAATCTCGGTCGTCGGATCGGCTGCGGTCTGATAGGGGTTGATCCGGATGGGTTCCAGCCCCCCCATGCTGTCGCGCGACATCGTCGGGACCGTGCCGTCGGCCTGCGCGGGCCAGCCCATCAGGACCAGGCCCGATTCGGTCTTCAGATAGCCTTCCGCATCGGGGCGGAACGACCCTGTCCGCGTCATCATGAAGGGCAGGTCGGTATAGCCGTTGTCCAGATCCACCGCCGAGGTGACCGGCAGCATCCCCCGGCCCGACACGGCGATGTCCAGCGGATGCGTGGTGGTGGACAGCGCCCCGTCGTCCTCGATCAGCCGTTGCGTCGTGGCGGTCACGCCGCCCGCCGAATACAGCCCGGCGATGCGGTGCTGGTTCAGCACGAAGGAGTTGAAATCCGTCTCCATCCGCTTGTAGCCATAGGTGCCCGAGTTCGCGATGTTGTCGGAAATCGTTGCAAGACGGGTGGAATTGGCCGCCAGCCCCGAGACACCGGCGCTCATCGCGGAAGACATTGACATGGCATCACCTTCTTGTGGTTCGATCCCGATCATCCATGCCAGGGCTTAAGATTCGCCTAACCGCGCCCCCTCATCTGAGTAAAATCACCTCGATCCGGTTGTTGGCGGGATCCATCGGGTTGGCCGTCTTGCCCTTGCGGTCGGCATAGCCGGTGACGCGCTGGATCCGCCGTTCGTCCAAGCGGGCTTCCTCCAGCAGGTTGCGCACGGCGTGCGCTCGGGCATCCGACAGCGCCCAGACCGGCGAGTTCACCAGCGTTTCGGGAAAGGCCCGGACATGGCCCGTGACCGCGATCTGGTTGCGGGTCTTGGCAATCACGCGCGCGACGATTCGCGTCAGTTCCCGCAGGACCGGCTGCGGCTGGCCGGTATCATCCACGAACAACGGCTGGTCGGTCAGGTCGCCCAGTTCGATCACCAGGCCTTCGTCCGTCATGCGGGTGACCACATGGCGCAACAGGTTGGTCAGCTGCTGCGATTCGCCCCCCGTGGCGCGGATCTGGCGCTCGATCTCCTCGGCCACCTGCTCCAGGGGCGTTTCCGCAGGATCCTTGCCCTGCTTCTCGACCCCCTCGCCCGAGGCGCCGGGCGTGCGCACGATGGTCGGGTTGAAATAGTCGGCCAGCCCTTGCCGCTGCTGTTCGGTGGTGGCGTTCAGCAGCCACATCAGCAGGAAAAAGGCCATCATCGCGGTCACGAAATCCGCATAGGCCACCTTCCATGCCCCGCCATGGTGCCCCCCCTCTGCCGAGGCGGTCACCCGCTTGATCATGATCGTGGATCCCGCGGATCCCTTTTGCCTTGCCATTGCCCTACCGCCTTTGCATTCAGGGGGAATGTCGCGGGTGGCGGGGCAAAGAACAAGTTAACCCCTCAAATGCAAGGCATTATGGGTTCAGTCCGTGGCCCAACCGCTGATGGCCTTGGACTCCATGAACTCCTCGAGTCCCATCACCCCGCCTTCTCGCGCCCGGCCCGACATCTTGACGCCGCCGAAGGCGGACCCCGCGCCGCGCGACTGGCCGTTCATCTCGACCATGCCCGATTGCAGGCGGCGGGCCACCCGGTTGCGCCGGGGACCGTCCTGGGACTGGACATAGTTGGTCAGGCCATAGGGCGTGTCGTTGGCGATGGCGATCGCCTCCTCCTCGGTGTCGAAGGGGATGATCGACAGGACCGGGCCAAAGATTTCCTGCTGGGCGATGGTCATGTCGTTGCCGACATCGGCGAATACCGTGGGGCGCACGAAATAGCCGCGGTTCACGCCCTCGGGCAGGCCGGGACCGCCCGCGACAAGGCGCGCGCCTTCGTCGATGCCCTTCTGGATCAGGCTCTGGATCCTGTCCCACTGCTGGCGGCTGACCACCGGCCCGATATGCCGGCCCGGCTGATGGGCGCTAGCGACGGGCGTTTCCTCGGCCACCTTGGCCGCCGTTTCCACCGCCTGGTCATAGACCGAGCGTTCGACCAGCATCCGGGTCGGCGCGTTGCAGGATTGGCCGCTGTTGTAAAAGCAATGCCGCGCGCCCCGCACCACCGCCTTGTCGTCGGCATCGGCAAAGACGATGTTGGCGCCCTTGCCGCCCAGTTCCAGCACCACCTTCTTCAGCGTGTCCGCCGCGGCCTTGGTGATGGCGATGCCCGCCCGGGTGGATCCGGTGAAGCTGATCATGTCCACGTCGCGATGCGTGGACAGTTGCGTGCCCACCCCCGGCCCGTCGCCGTTCACCAGGTTGAAGACGCCGGGGGGCAGGCCCGCCTCGTCCACGATCTCGGCGAACAGCATCGAGGACAAGGGCGCGATCTCGGACGGCTTCAGCACGCAGGTGTCGCCCGCCAGGATCGCCGGGATGACCTTCAGCGTGACCTGGTTCATGGGCCAGTTCCAGGGCGTGATCAGGCCCACGACGCCCACCGGCTCCCACGCGACCATCGAGGTGGGGGCGTGATCGCCCAGCGGGCGGATGAACCGGAAATCCTTGAATACGTTGATGAAATTCTGGGTATGATAGGTGCCGGCTGCGACCTGGTCGTCCAGCGACATGTCCTGGGGCGCGCCCATCTCGTGGCTGATCGCCCAGGCCATCTCCTCGGCCCGGCGCTGGTAGATGTCGAGAATCTTCTGCACATAGGCCAGCCGCTCGGCCGGTTCCGTCCGCGACCAGGATGCGAAGGCCGCCTTGGCTGCCGCCACCGCGCGGTCGGTGTCGGCCCCGTCGCCCAGGCTGATGACTGCCAGCGCCTCCTCGGTCGAGGGGTCGATCACCTCGAGGTCGCTGGCCCGCGCGGGATCCACCCATGCCCCGTCGATATAGAACTTGCGCTTGTCCAAAAGCCCGGTCATCGCGTTCCCTCCATCCATTTTCCTGCACAGGGTGAAGCGGCGGGCGGGCCTGTGCAAGCCTTGTAAATCTCGACAAACGCCGTCGATAAACCTCTGGCGTTTCCGGTTGCTTGACCTATTCTGCCGGCGGCAACCCTCTGAAAGGACACGGCTCATGTCCCTGCGCATCAACGATGTCGCCCCCGATTTCACCGCCCCCTCGACCGAGGGAGAGATCCGCTTTCACGACTGGCTGGGCGACAGCTACGGCATCATCTTCAGCCATCCGCGCGACTTCACGCCGGTCTGCACGACCGAATTCGGCGCCGTCGCGCAACTGGTTCCGGAGTTCGAGAAACGCAACACCAAGGTGCTGGGCGTGTCGGTCGATTCGCTGGAGGATCACGGCAAATGGAAGCGCGACATCGAACAGGTGGCGGGCGTTCCGGCCGATTTCGCGATGATCGACGACCGCGACCTGACCGTGGCCAAGGCATACGACATGCTGCCCGCCGAATACTATCTGCCGGCCGAAGGCCGCACGCCCGCCCATTCGGCGACCGTGCGCAGCGTGTTCATCATCGGGCCTGACAAGAAGATCCGGCTGACCATGACCTATCCGATGTCCATCGGCCGCAACTTCGCGGAAATCCTGCGGGCGCTGGATGCGGTGCGCAAGACCGACGGCGTGCCGATCGCCACGCCCGCCAACTGGGTGCCGGGGCAGGACGTGATCGTGGCCCTGGCGCTGGACGACAAGGCGGCCGCCGAACGCTATGGCCCGCTGGACATCAAGCTGCCCTATCTGCGCTTTGCCAGGGATCCCGCCTGATCAGGAACCGGGGGCCGCAGCCTTGCCTGCGGCCTTCTGCCCGCGCGCCAGATCGCGCTTGTGCCGCCAGGCGATCAGCTTGTTGACGATCTGGCGGCGCTGCTTGATCAGCCCGTAAAGCGGATGCCGCCCCTTGGCCGATCGCTTGCCCTTGTTGTCTTCGATCAGGCTTTCCGCGCCGGTCGTCGTGACCAGGGGCGGCCAGACCGCCAGCCCCCGGTCGCTGCGGGTCAGCCAGTGCCGGAAGTGATTGTCCACGCCGCGCGTGATGCGGTCATGCGTGCGCACGAAGATGTCCGCCCCCTGCCGCGACCAGATCAGCGCGGTGGTCGTCATGGGAAAGTAATGGGCGCGGGTCAGGTCGTGGTGCCGCCCCGCGACATCGAACCCCATGACCGGGGTATAGATCTTGTGCTGGGGGGAACCGAGGTTGACCAGATCCCAGCCGTCATGCCGGTCCAGCCAGTCCAGAAGGATGCGCAGCCCCTCGGCAAAGCCGGGCTTCAGCTGCATGTCGTCCTCGAACACCAGGCCACGATCCGCGCCGCTGTCCAGAAAGCGCCGCGCGCAATCCAGATGGCTGAGATAGCAGCCGATCTCGCCCCCGCGCAGGGGGCGGCCCATATAGGCCATCGCCCCCGCGGGATCATAGCCGGGAAAGTCGTCCACCCGCAGCGCCCTGCCGTCAAAGGCCGGGACGCGTTCAAAGGGGATGCCCGCATCGTCCAGCTGCCGGGTGGCCGAACGCAGCCGGTCGTCCGAGCCATCCAGGTTGATCAGGTAAACGGGAAGCTGCATCCGACGCCCTCGCTTGAATCCGGCACGTCACGGCGCCCCGGCGCCATCGTCCCACCAGCCGGTGCGGTCGCGGTGGTGCAACGCGCGCAGCCGGGCAAAGGCCGTGTCGTTGACCTGCATCCGGTCATAGACCGCCTTGAGGATCATCCCCGCAGGTCCGGCGGCAAAGAACGGCTCCAGCCGCCAATACATGTTGCGCAGCGTGTCGTCCGTGCCGACGGTAAAGACCGAGGTTCCCTCGAACAGCGGGATCAGTTCGGTTTGCAACCGTTCGATCCGGTCAGGCATCGGCGCCAGCGACTCGCCCCCGTGGATGTAACGGTCGGATTCGCCGATCTTGACGGTATTGCCCAGCAAGGACGCCATCATCCCGATGGCGCGCGCCTGCGGGTCGGAACCGTGATCGGCAAAGGTATCCGCGGCCGAGATCAGCCACCGCAGGTTCAGGTGGCGGCACAGGAACCCTGCCTCTTGCGTCCAAAGCGCCATGAACCGCGCCAGGGTTTCGGCCAGCCGCACCTCGCGCCGGATCAGGACGATCAGGCTGGCGTGGTGCAGAAGAAGCTCGGACTGGCCGGAAAACTCGGACCTCAGGTTCGCCAGATGCCGGTCCAGCGACTTGTCCGACCCGCGCGTCTGCACCGCCTCGCCCGCCGCGACGATGCGGTCGCGCATCGCGGCCAGATCGGGATCGGCGACAAGATGCCGCCGCGCCCCCCAGCGTTTGCGATGCTGGTTGAGCGAGAAGAACCGCTCGAACCGGGATTTCCGGCGCCTGACCATCCGCTAGGCCCGCCGCGCGATGATCGCGTCAAGCCGCGGATCGAAACCGAAGTCATACCCCGCAAGCGCGGCACGATAGCCCGCGTCCAGATCGTCGGTGCCGATCTCGTCCTTGCGCCGGGCCGAGGCGTTCACATAGGCCTTGAGCTGGCGCGAGGCCTGCTTCTGGTCGATGAAGGGCCGGATCTTGCGACCGAAGGGGTAATGAAGGATCCGGTCCCTCAGGTCGCGGACCTTCGGGCGGGGCGTCCGGGATATTCCGCCGTTCAGCCATTGGCTTGCCAGACCCGTGTCGCGGGCGGTGCGGAACCAGGCCAGGCTGAACAGCACCTGGTCCCAGACATGCGGATGGTCGTCGCACAGCCGCACCCATTCGGCCAGCAGCTTGCCCACCGCCGGGGCCGTGTTCAGATGGATCAGATAGGAAATATCCTCCCACCCGTCGCGGCGGACGAAGGCCACGTCGAAGGGATTGCCCATCAGGAAGGTGGGCGGCCGCAGGATCGCGGCATCGGCGTCGATCCAGCAGATCGGACGGTCGCTGTCGTGCCAGGCCGTCTGGATCACCCGCGCCTTCAGGCCGGTGTTGGCGACCCATGACCCGCGAGAGGCCACAGGCTCGATCCGGTGCGGCAGGCCGTGGCGGTCCAGGGACACGCGCAGTTCGGCGGCAAGATCCTCGTAGGGGGTGCCGGTGGTGTAATAGGACACGAACAGCGGCGGATCGCCCTGCGGGGTTTCGTAAAGCGCGATTTCACCACGAAGATCGGCGGTGCAGGCCAGATCGACAGCCCCGGGGCGGCGCAGATGCGCGATGATCCGGCCCTGGGGATCGTCCAACGCCTCGGACAGCGGGCGGAAGGACAGGCCCGCCCCGGCGATGTAGTCTGAAGGAGTCATCCGCGCCCTGCCCTGCTTTGGGGGTCAGATGTTGCAGCAGAAAGGATGGCTGTCAATCGACCCGCAGGGGAACCCAACACGTCGGGAGCGCGCGTCTTCTAGCTTCCCACGCGGCGCGCCAGCCTGCGGCGGACAAGCCCTCGATAATAATTCGCCTTGAAGAAGCGAGCGGAATTCTTCTTTTCGCGCAGGTATTGCATCTCTGCCGCGTCCCGTTGTTCGGCGATGTGGGAAGGCCCTTGTCCGGCGGGGCTATGGTGCACGACACGAGGCTCTGTCAGCCATGCCTGCAGATGGAACAGGTCAGCCGGCCAGTCGGCCAGAAAGCTGACCGGGGTTGACGCGCGCAAAAGCTCATCCGCCGTCCTTCTGGAGACCGTGTAAGCCGTGTTGAGCGAGGCCCGCCGTGCCGGACGATACATCAGCCATCGCCCGGCCCTTTTGCGTTGCCAAGGCAGCGCGCGACCCGAAGCATAATCCAGCAGGACCAGCGTATCCGTCCTGTGGTGCCCTGCCCTCAGGAAGTCGGGAAAATCCGGGGTAAGAATGGCATCGTCCTCGAGCACGACCGCCCCGGCAAGTCCCTCGTTCACGATCAGGCTGCAAATCCGACGGTGCGACAAGGCGCAAGCAAATTCAGGATCCGTCATCGGCCGTCTCAGCCGAACCCGCGCGGCGTCACGGTCGATCAGCGGCAGATATTCGTCCGGCAAGCCCTTTCGTCCGTCCACGCCGAAGACCAGGCGTCAGGACAAGCCCATTCCCGCAAGCTGGTCCAGCAGCGGCTGGCGGCGCGTCTCGTCGCCTTGCAGGGTCAATACGAAGATCGGCCAGTCCGTCTGCACCATACCATCCTGTAGCGGAACGCATGAAAAAGCCCCGGACCTGCCGGGGCTTTCCGATGTCGCGAAGGGATCAGCCCTCGGCCGTTTCTTCCCTGGCTTCGGTGATCTCCTCGCCGGTCTGCTGATCGACCATCTTCATGCCGAGGCGAACCTTGCCGCGATCGTCGAAGCCCAGCAGCTTGACCTTGACCTCCTGGCCTTCCTTCAGGATCTCGTTCGGATGGTTCAGGCGCTTGTTGGCGATCTGGGACACGTGGACCAGGCCGTCGCGCTTGCCGAAGAAGTTCACGAAGGCGCCGAAATCGACCAGCTTGACGACCTTGCCCGTATAGACCCGGCCTTCTTCCGGCTCGGCCACGATCGAATAGATCATGTCATAGGCCTTCTTGATCGAATCGGCATTGGCCGAGGCGATCTTGATGGTGCCGTCATCGTTGATGTCCACCTTCGCGCCCGAAACCTCGACGATCTCGCGGATGACCTTGCCGCCCGAGCCGATCACTTCGCGGATCTTGTCGGTGGGGATCTGCATCGTCTCGATGCGCGGGGCGTGGGCGCTGAACTCGCGACGGCCCTCGGTCAGGGCCTTGGACATCTCGGCCAGGATGTGCAGGCGGCCTTCCTTGGCTTGCGCCAGCGCCTGTTCCATGATGGCGGGCGTGATGCCCTGGACCTTGATGTCCATCTGCAGGGACGTGATGCCCTCAGCGGTGCCCGCGACCTTGAAGTCCATGTCGCCCAGGTGATCCTCGTCCCCCAAGATGTCGGTCAGGACCGCATACTTGCCGTCGTCTTCCAGGATCAGGCCCATGGCGACACCGGCAACCGGCGCCTTCAGCGGCACGCCCGCATCCATCATCGACAGCGAGCCGCCGCAGACGGACGCCATGGACGACGAGCCGTTCGATTCGGTGATCTCGGACACGACGCGGATGGTATAGGGGAAGTCGGTCGGGGCGGGCAAAACCGCCTGCAGCGCGCGCCAGGCCAGCTTGCCGTGGCCGATCTCGCGGCGGCCGGGGCTGCCGACACGGCCAACCTCGCCCACCGAATAGGGGGGGAAGTTGTAGTGCAGCAGGAAGTTCGACCGGAAGTTGCCGTGCAGCGCGTCGATGATCTGTTCGTCGTCGCCGGTGCCCAGCGTGGTCACGACCAAGGCCTGCGTCTCGCCCCGGGTGAACAGCGCGCTGCCGTGGGTGCGCGGCAGGATGCCCACTTCGCTTTCGATGGCCCGGACGGTGCGGGTATCGCGGCCGTCGATGCGGGCGCCGCCGTTGATCACGTCGCCGCGCAGGATGCCCGATTCCAGCTTCTTCAGCGCCGAACCCAGGTTCGGATCGGCCAGTTCGGCTTCGGACAGTTCGGCCACGACCTTTTCGCGCACCGCCTGGATGGCGTCACGACGTTCGGACTTGTCGATGATGCCGTAGGCCGCGCGCATCCCGGTTTCGCCCAGTTCCTTCACGCGGGCGGAAAGCGCGCTGTAGTCGGGGGACTGGAAGTCGAAGGGTTCCTTGGCGGCGGCTTCGGCCAGGTCGATGATCAGGTCGATCACGGGCTGCATCTGCTCGTGGCCGAACTTGACGGCGCCCAGCATCTCTTCCTCGGTCAGCTCATAGGCCTCGGATTCGACCATCATCACGGCGTCCTTGGTGCCGGCGACGACCAGATCCAGGCGCTGTTCCGGGTTGGAACGCAGCTGGTCCATGTCCTGGACCTCGGGGTTCAGCACATAGGCGCCGTTGGCAAAGCCCACGCGGGCGGCGCCGATCGGACCCATGAAGGGCACGCCGGAAATCGTCAGCGCGGCGGATGCCGCGATCATCGCCACGATGTCGGGGTCGTTCACCAGGTCATGCGACAGGACCGTGCACATCACCAGGGTCTCGTGCTTGAAGCCCGGCGCGAACAGCGGGCGGCAGGGCCGGTCGATCAGGCGCGCGGTCAGCGTTTCCTTTTCGGTCGGGCGCGCCTCGCGCTTGAAGAAGCCGCCCGGGATCTTGCCGGCGGCATAGTATTTTTCCTGATAGTGAACCGTCAGCGGGAAGAAATCCTGCCCGGGCTTGGGTTCCTTCGCGAAGGTCACGTTGGCCATGACGCTGGTCTCGCCCAGGGTGGCGATGACCGTGCCGTCGGCCTGACGGGCAACCTTGCCCGTTTCCAGCGTGAGCGTTTCCTGGCCCCACTGGATTGATTTCTTCACTTCGTCAAACATCTGGTTTCCTCTGGGCCGCGCCAGCCCTCTGGCGGCGGCCGTGTCTATGGCGGCCCCATTGCCGCCGCCCCTATCCTTTGCATGTGCCCCGGGGCTTGGGGCGTCACGTCACAGATGGCGGGGCCTTACAGGAAAACAAGGGCTTTGGGAAGCGGCAAGGCATATCGGCAAGGGGCGGCGGAACCGATGCTCCGCCGCCCCGGGAAGGCGCAGGGACCTGTCCCGGTCTCAGGCGGCCAGGTCCGCCGCCTTGCCGTCGGCTGCGGCCTCCTCGGCGGGGGCGGTCAGCGCGGCCAGGGGATCGGCCTTGGCCTCGGCCAGTTGCTCGACAAGGCTCGACACCTGCGCGCGTTCCTGCGCCTGGATGGCCAGGGCACGGGCGCGGGCCTCCTCGTCGGGATCAGTTGCCTCCTCGGCCTTGGCCGGGGAAGCGGTGGTGACGGTCCCCGGAACCGCCGCGCTTGCCGCAGCGGACAAGGCCGGGCCGGCCGTGGTCGGGACGGCTGCGGCGGATCGCGAGGCTGCATCCGCGCCGGCTGCCCCGGCCTCCGGCTCGGCCTCGGGGGCCTGCACGGCGGCGATCCGGGAGGCAATGGTCAGGGCCGCGGGCAGGAACGGCGGCAGGATCTCGGGCACCGCCGCCGTGTCCGGGGGTGTGCCGGCCTGGCTGTCCGGGGCGGCGGACGATGCCGCAACCGCCTGCAAGGCCGTCTCGGACAGGTCGAAGACCACGCCCGGGGTGGCGCTGGACGCGGGCGCTGCCGCCTGGCTGGCCTGCGCGGCCGCCGTCTGGGCCGCACTGGCGGCATTGGCCTGCGCCGGTGCGGCCGCCGTGGACGGCAGGCTCGCGCCCCCCAGCAGGCCCGACAAAGTTCTGTTGACAGTACCAAGTAGCATTCGCGCATCTCCTTGTGGTGACACGGGAACAGTTCTTAATTTTCCCTTAACCGTCCAGAAAACAATGCCGAAGATTTTAGTCATCCGCATGGCAAGACGCCCGTGGCCAATGCCACGGGCGTTCCAGTCGTCAACCGGCTGCGATCAGCGGCGCAGGCCCAGCTTGCCGATCAGGTCGGTGTAGCGGGCTTCGTCCTTCTTCTTCAGATAGTCCAGCAGCTTGCGACGCTGCGCGACCATCATCAGCAGACCACGGCGCGAGTGGTTGTCCTTCTTGTGGGTCTTGAAATGCTCGGTCAGGGTGGCGATGCGCGAGGACAGGATCGCGACCTGCACCTCGGGCGAGCCGGTGTCGCCGGCCTTGGTGCCGAATTCCTGGATGACGCGGGCTTTTTCTTCGACGGTGATCGACATCGGGATCTCCTTTCGGAAAGGGGTTATGGCGCAGGCCGGGATGTCGTCCAGCACAGGCCCGTGGAGTGTCCGCCCGGACAAGACCGGGACGGATGCGCGCCTATAGGGGAAAAGCGCCCGCAAGGAAAGGGGGATTGTCAGCCGGGCAGCCGGACCACCACGATGTCCCCGGCCACAAGCCCGCCGGTCTGCAGCATCCGGCCGATGGCCTCGCCATTGACGGTGATCAGCACCGTGCCGTCCTTGTCCTCGGCCAGGTCGATCCGGGCGTCCTGGGCCATGCTGTCGGGCAGGTGCAGCACCATCTGGTCCTCGCGCGCGTCGAAATCGGCGATCACGGGCAGTTCGCCCGGGACCTGTTGCAGCACGAACTGGTCGGCGCCGTCCTGCCCTTCGACGAAATCGCCCGCACCCGCGGCCAGGGTATCGGCGCCCTCGCCCCCGTGCATCCAGACCGTGTCGGGATCGTCGTCGCCGACCAGGTGGTCGTTGCCGCGCCCGCCGTCCAGGTCGTCCGCCCCGCCGCCCGAGACGAGCAGGTCGTCGCCATCGTTGCCCGACAGCCAGTCGTTCCCGGTCCCGCCGAACAGGGTGTCCTGGCCTTCGCCGCCATAAACGGTATCGTCGCCCTCATCCCCCCAGACGATGTCGTCGCCGCCCTGCCCCGCCAGCGAATCGGCACCCGCGCCGCCGCGGATCTCGTCGGCGCCCGCGGCGTCATAGCTGCCGTCGCCCTGCACCCAGTCGTCGCCCGCCCCGGCAACGATGGTGTCGTTGCCCGCGCCGCCGAACAAATCCTCGGCTTCCGGCCCGCCCTCGATCAGTTCGTCGTCCGGGATTTCCTCGGCCACCGGCGGTTCGGGCGGCGGTTCGGGCGCAGGGCCGGTCCCGCCCTCCTCCGAACCGCCGGCGCTGATGCCGCCGACCTCGCCCCCATCGGGTTCGCCCAGGGTGGGGGGCAGATCCTCGGGATCGTCGTCATCCACGTCGCGATGGGCCGGAGAGGTCAGGTCCAGCGCGGCCCCCGCCGCGGCAAGCGCCATCAGACTGGCAAGCACGAACATGACACGACCCCGCGGAAAGGTTGCAAAATACCTGAAGGCGACAATACAACCGCAAGGCGTGTTAACCAAATGCTTTGTTAAGAAACGGTTAACTTCCGGCGTCCCGGCATGAAAAAACCCGCCATGGGCGGGTTTGTTTCGTTTTCGCGGTGATCGTGCCCGATCAGCCCTGGCGGGCCTTGAAGCGGCGGTTGGTCTTGTTGATCACGTAGATGCGGCCCTTGCGGCGCACCACCTGGCAGTCGCGGTGCCGGCTTTTCAGCGAGCGGAGCGAATTGCGAACCTTCATCGGTCTTCTCCATCACGCGGCTCGCAGCCGCAGGAAAACGAAATGCCCCCGACGGTCCGGCCGGGGGCGGCGAAAACAATGGTGGGCGGTACTGGGATCGAACCAGTGGCCACTACGATGTCAACGTAGTGCTCTACCGCTGAGCTAACCGCCCGTCCTTGGGCCTTCCGTCCATGTCCCGAGGGAAACGTCCGAACCGCCTTTGGTCCGCGTGTCTATATAGGGGGGCACCAGGGGTTTCAAGCCCTATCGCATCAGGAAAATTCCGGCTTATATGAACCCCGAAGAAACCGCCTGCCGGGGTCTGACTTGACCGAATCCGACCTTCCTGTGCTGATCGAACGGCCTGATCGCTGGGTCAGCGGCGTCATCTTCGGATCGCCGCATTCGGGCTGCATCTATCCCGACTGGTTCCTGGAAGGCACCAGGCTGCCCCCCGAAACGCTGCGCTCGTCCGAGGACGCCTTCGTGGACCGGCTGATCGCGGGCGCGCCCGGCCAGGGCGCGGTGACGATTCGCGCCCAGGTGCCGCGCGCCATCGTGGACCTGAACCGCGCCCCTGACGAGATCGATCCCCTGGTGGTGCGCGGCGTCCCGCGCCATCCCCTGAACCAGCGCACGCTTGCGGGCCTTGGGGTGATCCCGCGCGTCGTCTCGCAAGGGCGGGCGATCCTGGAGCGCCCGATCGAACGGGCCGAGGCCGAGCGCCGCATCAACGCCTATTGGCGCCCTTATCACCGGGCGCTGACCGGGCTGATCGCCGAGGCGCGGTCGCGCTTCGGCCAGGCGATCCTGATCGACGTGCATTCCATGCCCCATGACGCGCTGGCCCATCTGCACGGCCCCCGCCCCGACATGGTGCTGGGCAACCGGCACGGCATCTCGGCCGCCGCCCGCATCTCGGACGCCATCGTCGCCGCCGTCGAGGCCGAGGGCTGGCGCATCCGGCGCAATTCGCCCTTCGCGGGGGCCTATATCTGTTCGGCCTATGGGCGGCCCTGCCAGAACGTCCATGTCGTGCAGCTGGAAATCGACCGTTCGCTCTACATGGACGAAAAGGCCATCGCGCCCCATGCGGGGTTCGACGGTTTCGCGGCCCGCTTCGGGTCGGTGATCCGCAAGCTGGCCATGCTGGAGGCCGAAGGCCCGACCGAGGCCGGGATCGCCGCGCAATGAGGGGATCGCGATGGCCAAAGGCCGCGCGGGCGCCTGGCAAGGAAGAAGCCGCGTTTCACGGCGCCAAGCTGGTCCTGACGCATGGGGGGCGGCTGCTGGCCTGTCTGCGCGACGACAAGCCCGGCCTGCCCTTTCCGGCGCATTGGGATCTGCCCGGGGGCGGGCGCGAGGGTGGCGAATCGCCCGTCGAATGCGCCCTGCGCGAGTTGCACGAGGAGTTCGGGCTGGCGCTGCCGGTGTCGCGGCTGACGGGGCGGTCCTTCGCCTCGCGCCAGCATCCTGGCTGGCGGTCCTGGCTGTTCACCGGGCACCTGACGGCCGCAGAGATCGCCGCGATCCGCCTTGGCGACGAGGGGCAGGCATGGCGGATGATGCCGCTGGCGGAGTTTGCCGCCCATCCCCGCGCGGTCCCGCATTTCCGCGATCTGGTGGCAGGGATCATCGCAGCGCCGCCACCCCGCGCACCAGCGGGCGCAGCGCGTCGCCCTTGACCATCCAGCTTGTCGCGAAGGCGAAGGTGGCGGCGGTTTCCAGCCAGAAGACCGGGCGCAGCAGGGCCAGACGGTCATCCAGGCCGGTGACGAACAGCACCCCCACCAGGCCGATGCTGGCGATGATGGTCCAGCCGCACAGGCGATAGATGCGGTTCGAGGCGTCCTTCTCGGCCCCATCGACCGCGCCTTTCGTGAACAGCACCAGGCAATAGACCGCCAGCGCCGCAAAGAAGACCGCCGCCGCGCCCAGATGCACCAGCGAGGCCAGGCCGGGTCCCAGGGCGCATTGCAGCAGCGTGCAGGCGGGATCCGCAACAGCCTCGGCCCCTGCGGCGGGACTGCTCGGCGCCAGCGCCACCAGCGCGATGGCCACCGCCGCCACCCGCGCCGTGCCCTTGTCCGTGATCCGGTCGCCCGCGTCGGGGCGGAACCCCTCGTAGCTCCACAGGAACACCGCCTGCGCGATCAGGGTGCCCACGAAAACCTCGCGCATCGGCGTGTAATAGGCGGCCGAGATGCTGGTCAGGATCCCGCCGCTGGCCAGGCCATAGGCCAGCAAGGCGACCGGCAGGAAGAACCCGAGCGCCCCGATCGCCCGGCGCACGGCCAGAAAGGACAGCACCAGATCGTTATGCGCCTTCTGGGAAATGCCGCTTTCGTTCGCCATCCTGCCCCCCTTGCGGCCCAAGGTGGCGCGGATGGCGGGACGGGTCAATCAGCCGCGCATCTCGGCCAGGATCGCCTGCGCCGCGGCGCGCGGATCGGCGGCCTGCCACACGGGGCGCCCGACGACGATGTGATCCACCCCTGCCGCGATGGCGCTGGCGGGGGTTTCCACCCGCTTCTGGTCGCCCAGGGCCGCCCCTGCCGGACGCACGCCCGGGGTCACGATCAGCCGCGCATTCGGCAGGGCGCGGATCGCCGCGGCCTCGCGCGGGGAACAGATGATGCCGTCGGCGCCGGCCTCGAAGGCGCGGGCGGCGCGTTCCACGGTGATGTCGTGGATGTCGCCCGCCTGGATCATCCCCGCGTCCAGGTCGGCGCGCTCCAGCGAGGTCAGGATGGTCACGCCCAGGATCTTCAGGCCGGATCCCGCCGCGCCCTCTTTCGCGGCGCGGATCACGTGCGGGTCGCCATGCACGGTCAGGAAGTCCAGATCGAACCGGGCCAGCCCGCGCACGGCGGATTCCACCGTGGCGCCGATGTCGAACAGCTTCATGTCCAGGAAGATCCGCTTGCCGTGGTCCTGCTTCAACTCGTTCGCCAGCGCCAGCCCGCCGCCGGTCAGCATCCCGAGGCCGATCTTGTAGAAGCCCACGGCATCGCCCAGCCTTTCGGCCAGGTTCAGCCCCGCCACAGCGTCCGGCACGTCCAGCGCCACGATCAGCCGGTCATCCATGCTGCCACCCTTGTCCCTGAAATCGCGGCGTTATGGCACATCGCAAGGCGGCTTGAAAGCGCCGCAAGACTACCCAGATGATAGTCGAAGACCCGGACCGGGGCGCGCCGCAACAGGGTGTCCGCGACACGGGGGCTAGTGGAAGGAGTATAGTGCCGATGAACATGGAAAAGTTCACCGAGCGGTCGCGCGGCTTCATGCAGGCCGCCCAGACCATCGCGATCCGCGAGGAAAACCAGCGGGTCGTTCCCGAACATCTTTTGAAAGCCCTGATGGACGACGACCAGGGGCTGTCGTCGAACCTGATCACCCGCGCGGGCGGCGATGCCCGCCGCGTGAAGGAAGCCGTCGATCTGGCCGTGGGAAAGCTGCCCAAGGTCAAGGGCGGCAATGGCCAGGTCTACGTGGACCCGTCGCTGGTGCGCGTCCTGGACGAGGCCGAGCAGGTCGCCAAGAAGGCGGGCGATAGCTTTGTCCCGGCCGAGCGCATCCTGATGGCGCTGGCCATGGTCAACACCAACGCCCGCGACGCGCTGACCGCGGGGGGCGTCAATGCCCAGAACCTGAACGCCGCGATCAACGACATCCGCAAGGGCCGCACCGCCGATTCGGCCTCTGCCGAGGACAGCTATGAGGCGCTGGAAAAATACGCCCGCGACCTGACGGCAGCCGCGCGCGACGGCAAGATCGACCCGATCATCGGCCGGGACGAGGAAATCCGCCGCGCCATGCAGGTGCTAAGCCGCCGCACCAAGAACAACCCTGTGCTGATCGGCGAACCCGGCGTGGGGAAAACCGCGATCGCCGAGGGCCTGGCCCTGCGAATCGTCGATGGCGACGTGCCCGAATCCCTGCGCGACAAGCGGCTGATGGCGCTGGACATGGGCGCGCTGATCGCCGGGTCGAAATATCGCGGCGAGTTCGAGGAACGGCTGAAGTCGATCCTGAAGGAAATCGAGACCGCCGCGGGCGAAGTCATCCTGTTCATCGACGAGCTTCACGTCCTGGTGGGCGCGGGCAAGACCGACGGCGCGATGGACGCCGCGAACCTCATCAAGCCCGCGCTTGCGCGGGGGGAATTGCATTGCATCGGCGCCACGACGCTGGACGAATACCGCAAGTATATCGAAAAGGACGCGGCCCTGGCCCGGCGGTTCCAGCCGGTCCTGATCCAGGAACCCACGGTCGAGGACACCATCAGCATCCTGCGCGGCATCAAGGAGAAGTACGAGCTGCACCACGGCGTCCGCATTTCCGACGCCGCCCTGGTCGCCGCGGCCACGCTGTCGCACCGCTACATCACCGACCGCTTCCTGCCCGACAAGGCCATCGACCTGGTGGACGAGGCCGCCAGCCGTCTGCGCATGGAAGTGGACAGCAAGCCCGAGGAGCTGGACCAGCTCGACCGCCAGATCCTGCAATTGCAGATCGAGGCCGAGGCGCTGAAAAAGGAAGACGACGCGGCATCCAAGGACCGGCTGGAGCGGCTGGAAAAGGATCTGTCCGAATTGCAGCAGCAATCGGCGGAAATGACCGCCCGCTGGCAGGCCGAACGCGACAAGCTGGAAGGTTCGCGCAACCTCAAGGAACAGCTTGACCGGGCGCGCGCCGAACTGGACCAGGCCAAGCGCGAAGGCAACCTCGCCCGCGCGGGGGAACTGTCTTATGGCATCATCCCCGGCCTGGAAAAGCAGCTGGCCGAGGCCGAGAATGGCGGCGCCGACGGGCTGATGGTCGAGGAAGCCGTCCGCCCCGAGCAGATCGCCGAGGTCGTGGAACGCTGGACCGGCATCCCCACCAGCAAGATGCTGGAAGGCGAGCGCGAGAAGCTGTTGAAGATGGAGGAGCAGATCGGCGCCCGCGTCATTGGCCAGCAAGAGGCCGTGGTGGCCGTGTCGAACGCCGTCCGCCGCGCGCGGGCGGGGCTGAACGACGAGAACCGTCCCCTGGGGTCGTTCCTGTTCCTTGGCCCCACCGGCGTCGGCAAGACCGAACTGACCAAGGCGCTGGCCGAATACATGTTCGACGACGATTCCGCGATGGTCCGCATCGACATGTCCGAGTTCATGGAAAAGCATTCCGTGGCGCGGCTGATCGGCGCTCCTCCGGGCTATGTCGGCTATGACGAGGGCGGCGTGCTGACCGAGGCCGTGCGGCGGCGTCCCTATCAGGTGATCCTGTTCGACGAGGTCGAAAAGGCGCACCCGGACGTGTTCAACGTGCTGTTGCAGGTGCTGGACGACGGGGTGCTGACCGACGGCCAGGGCCGGACGGTGGACTTCAAGCAGACGCTGATCATCCTGACCTCGAACCTGGGGTCGCAGGCGTTGTCGCATCTGCCCGAGGGGTCGGATTCGTCCGATGCGCGGGCGCAGGTGATGGAGGCGGTCCGGGCGCATTTCCGGCCCGAATTCCTGAACCGGCTGGACGAGATCATCATCTTCCGCCGCCTGAGCCGCGCCAACATGGACGCGATCGTCACCATCCAGCTGCGCCGTCTGGAACAGCGGCTGGCCGCGCGCAAGATCACGCTGGATCTGGACGAGGCGGCGCACAAGTGGCTGGCCGACCAGGGTTATGACCCGGTCTTCGGCGCGCGTCCGTTGAAGCGGGTGATCCAGCGCGCCTTGCAGGATCCGCTGGCCGAACTGCTGCTGTCGGGCGAGGTGATGGACGGGCAGACCGTCCATGTCAGCGCCGGGCCGGACGGGCTGATCGTGGAAAACCGCATCGGCCGGGCGGGCCACAAGCTTGGGGCCGTCGGGGAAGGCCCCAAGCCCGAGGCAACCGTTCACTGAACACGAAAAGCGCGGGACGGGGGAAAGTCCCGCGCTTTTCCTTTGATCGAGGGACCGCCAGAGACTTCGCAGGGAGGAGGGAGCGCGTCTCTGGCGGATTTCGGCGGGCCGGACCGCCGTGGTCGGAGGGAATGGAGCGATCACCTGCCCCACGGGACGATAATGCGCCCGATCCTGTCCGGTATGCGTGGCGCGGGTTCAACTTCATGCCGCAATGCGGAAAACATGCCGCGCCTGCCTTGCGCGGCCGCATTATGCCCACTTTGCAGGCAGTTTCAGATCAGGCGGTCTTGCCTGCCAGTTGCGCCACGCCCATCACCTCCAGCACCTTGGCCTCGATATGGGCGGCATTCAGCGCCGATGTGTCATACATCGCGAAGGGCGCGTCGTGATCCACGAAGCGGTCGGGCAGGACCATGGACCGGAAGCGCAGGCCCCGGTCGAAGACGCCCTCATCCGACAGAAGCTGCGCGACATGGCTGCCGAAGCCGCCGACCGCGCCTTCCTCCAGCGTGATCAGCGCGTCATGGGTGGCGGCCAGCCGCAGGATCAGGTCGCGGTCCAGCGGCTTGGCAAAGCGCGCATCGGCCACGGTGGGGGTGATCCCGCGCGCGGCCAGCGATTCGCAGGCCTTTGCGGCCTCCGACAGGCGGGTGCCGAAGGACAGGATGGCGACGCCCTTGCCGTCGCGGACGATCCGGCCCTTGCCGATTTCCAGCACCTGCCCGCGTTCCGGCATCTCGACCCCCGTGCCCTCGCCGCGCGGAAAGCGGAAGGCGATGGGGCCGCCGTCATGGGCGGCGGCGGTGGCGACCATGTGCATCAGTTCGGCCTCGTCCGCGGCGGCCATCACCACCATGCCGGGCAGGTTCGCCAGGAAGGCGATGTCATAGGCGCCCGCATGGGTCGGCCCGTCCTGGCCCACCAGGCCCGCGCGGTCGATGGCGAAGCGCACCGGCAAGCCCTGCACCGCCACGTCATGGACCACCTGGTCATAGCCGCGCTGCAAGAAGGTCGAATAGATCGCGCAAAAGGGCTTCATGCCCCCCGCCGCAAGGCCTGCGGCAAAGGTCACGGCGTGCTGTTCGGCGATGCCCACGTCGAAGGTCCGGCGCGGAAAGCGTTCGGCGAATTGCTTCAAACCCGTGCCGTCCGGCATCGCGGCGGTGATGCCCACGATCCTTTCGTCGCGCCCGGCCTCGTCGATCAGGGCCTGGGCGAAGACAGCGGTATAGCTGGGGGCGTTCGACTTGGCCTTGGCCTGTTCGCCCGTGATCACGTCGAACTTGCCCGTGGCATGGCCGCGGTCGGCCGCGTTTTCCGCCGGGGCATAGCCCTTGCCCTTTTTCGTGACGGCATGGATCAGCACCGGCCCGGTCGCGCGCGCCTTGACCGTGCGCAGCAGCGGCAGAAGCTGGTCCAGGTCGTGGCCATCGACAGGGCCGATGTAGGAAAAGCCCAGCTCCTCGAACAATGTCCCGCCGATGGTCATGCCCTTCAGCATTTCCTTGGCCCGGCGCGCGCCTTCCTGGAAGGGCGGCGGCAGCAGACCCACCGCGCCCTTGGCGGCGGCGCGCAGATCCTGGAAAGGGCGGCGGGTGTAAAGGCTGGTCAGATAGGACGACAGCGCGCCCACCGGCGGGGCGATGGACATCTCGTTGTCGTTCAGGATCACGATCAGCCGCTTGCCCAGGTGGCCCGCGTTGTTCAGCGCCTCGAAGGCCATGCCCGCGCTCATGGCGCCGTCGCCGATCACCGCGATGGCATCGCCCGGATCGCCGCCCAGATCCCGCGCCACGGCAAAGCCCAACGCCGCGCTGATCGAGGTGGAGGAATGGCCCGCCCCGAATGGGTCATAGGCGCTTTCCGCGCGCTTGGTGAAGCCCGCGAGGCCCCCGCCCATGCGCAGGGTGCGGATGCGGTCGCGCCTGCCGGTCAGGATCTTGTGGGGATAGCATTGGTGGCCCACGTCCCAGATGATCTTGTCGCGCGGCGTGTCGAAGACCGCGTGCAGCGCCACGGTCAGTTCCACCACGCCCAGGCCCGCGCCCAGATGCCCGCCGGTGACGCTGACCGCGCTGATGGTTTCCGACCGCAATTCGTCGGCCAGTTGCCGCAGGTCCCGGTCGCTCAGCGCCTTGAGGTCCGAGGGCAGCTTGACCCGGTCAAGGATCGGCGTCTTGGTCAGGTCGGTCATCGGCTGGCCCTTTCAGGCGTTGCGGGCGGGCGTTCAGGTGTCGCGTTCGATAACGAAACGCGCCAGCTGGCGCAAGTTTCCGGCGGCCTCGCCATAGGGCGCAAGTGCCGCACCGGCGGCATCGACCAGCCGCGCGGCCCGATCCCGCGCGCCGTCCAGGCCCAGCAGGGACACGAAGGTGGCCTTGCCCGCCGCCACGTCCTTGCCGACGCGCTTGCCGGTCACGTCTTCGTTGCCGGTCACGTCCAGGATGTCGTCGGCGATCTGGAAGGCAAGGCCCACCGCATCGGCGTAAGCCGCGAGCGGCGCGGGATCGGCATCCGCCATCAGCGGCCCAACTATCGCGGCAAAGCGGATCAGCGCGCCGGTCTTGCCGCCTTGCAACTGGGTGATCTGGTCCAGCGTCAGCGGCGCGGCGGCGGTCTCGGCTGCGATGTCCAGCGCCTGCCCCCAGACCATCCCTGCCCCGCCCACGGCCTGGGCGAAACCCGCGACTAACCGGCGCGTCGCCCCGTCGCCGATGGCGGGATCGGCCAGCAGCCCGAAGGCCAGCGATTGCAGCGCGTCGCCCGCCAGGATCGCGGTGGCCTCGGACCACTTCACATGCACGGTGGGCAGGCCGCGCCGCAGGTCGTCGTTGTCCATCGCGGGCAGATCGTCATGGACCAGGGAATAGGCGTGCAGCGCCTCGACCGCCGCCGCCACGGGCAGCGCGGCATCGTCGGGCACGCCGTGCAGGCGGGCGGATTCCATGACCAGGAACGCCCGGATCCGCTTGCCGCCCGCGCAGGCGTAAGCCATCGCGTCGCGCAACTCGCCTGGCGGCAGGGCGCCGATGGCCCGGTCCAACCTGGCCTGGACCTGGGCCTTCACGTCCCCAAGGCGGGCCTGCAAGGGGGCCTGCATCACAGCCCCTCGGCCGGTTCCGTTCCCGTGGGCTGGCCATTGGCCGCCAGGGTGATCTTTTCCACCCGATCCTCGGCCTCGCGCAGGCGTTTCTCGCAATGCTGGCGCAGGGCGGCGCCGCGTTCGTAAAGGCGGATGGATTCGTCCAGGCTTGCGTCGCCGGTTTCCAGCTTGCCGACCGTGGCCTCCAGTTCCTTCATGGCTTCCTCGAAGCTCATGGTCGCGATGTCGTTCATTGTCCGGCCTCCAGCAGCACGTCAAGATGGGCGCGGACGGACCGGCCCAGGGCCGCCAGATCATAGCCACCTTCCAGGCAGGATACCACCGGGGCCGACAAATCCGCCGCCATGTCGCAGATCATCCGGGTGATGGCGGCGAAATCGGCGTCGTCCCAGTTCAGTTGCGCCAGCGGATCGGCGGCATGAGCGTCGAAGCCCGCCGAGACGATCACCAGTTGCGGCCTGAAATCACGGGCGCGCGCCAGGATGTCCCGCCACGCCGCCTGCCCCGCCTCGCCGTCCGATCCGGGCCGCAGCGGCACGTTCATCACCTGCTCATGCGCGCCCCGTTCCGACGCCGCCCCCGTGCCAGGATAAAGCGGCATCTGGTGGGTGGATGCGAAGAAGGCGCGCCCCTCGTCCCACAGCAGATCCTGCGTGCCGTTGCCGTGATGCACGTCGAAATCCAGAACCGCCACGCGGTCCAGGCCGTGGTAATCCAAGCCGCGCTTGGCGGCGATGGCCGCGTTGCCGAACAGGCAAAAGCCCATGGGCGTTTCGCGTTCGGCGTGATGGCCCGGCGGGCGCATGGCGACAAAGGCATTCGCGACCTCGCCTGACAGCACCGCATCGACCGCGGCCACCGCGCCCCCTGCCCCGCGCAAGGCGGCGTCCAGGCTGCCCGGCGACAGATGCGTGTCGGCGTCCAGCATCTGCCAGCCTTCGTCGGGGATCGCCGCCCGGATCCGGTCCAGGTAGCGTAGGGGATGGCAGCGCAGGATCTCGGCTTCCTCGGCCCGAGGCGCCTCTCGCCGGTCCAGATCCAGATCGGCCAGCGCGTCGATCACGGCGGCGTAACGGGCCACCTGCTCGGGGTGGCCGGGGGGCGTGATGTGGCGCTCGGCGTCGGGGTGGGTGAACAGGGCCGTGGTCATCAGACCTCCATCTTGCCGATCAAGGGCAGGTCGTCCTCGGGACCGACGCTGTGGCGTTCGATCATGCGGTGGACCAGGGGATCGCCCTCGCCCCGGTGCAGGGCGCGCAGGGCCACGGTGGTTTCCGCGTCGGCCTTCGTGCGGCGCAGGTTGTGGCGGACGTATTCGTCCCAGGTGGCGATGTGATAGCTTTCCGACCACAGGTCGGGATGCTCCAGGTCGCGCAAAAGCGCCCAGTTCCGCGCGCCGTCGCGGCGGCGGATGTTGCGGCGCTTCTGCATCAGGCGCAGGAACTCGGGCACGTCCTTCTGGTCGATGCGGTAATCGACCATCACCATGATCGGTCCCGAGCGCCCGCGCAGATCCAGCCGCAGCGCCGGTTCGCGAAAGCGGTTCGCCGGATCCAGATCCGCGGTGCCGAATTCCGGCACCTTGAACCAGAAGCCGATCACCGCCCCCGCCAGCAGCACGACCCCCGCCGCCGTCAGCGCATCGCCCAGGCCATACGCCCCCGCGATGCTGCCCCAGACCCAGGATCCTGCGGCCATGCCCCCGAAGGTCGCCGTCTGATACAGCGCCAGCGCACGCGCCACGACCCAGCGGGGGGTGGAGAGCTGCACGGTGACGTTGAACAGCGACAAGGCCAGCACCCAGGATGCCCCCGCAGGCAGCAGCGCCAGCGCGTGCAGCCAGACCGATTGCGTCTGCCCCAGCACGATGGCCGACAGCGCGAAGCCGGCGAATGCCATGCGCACGACATTCTCGTTGTTGAACCGCGCCCGGATGCGCGGGTTCAGCGCCGCCCCCGCGATGGCGCCCACGCCGTAGCAGCCCAGAAGGCCTCCGAATAGCATCGACCCGCCCTCGGGGTGGGCCTTGGCGACCAGGGGCAGCAGCGACAGGACCGAAACGGCGGCAAAGCCGAACAGCGCGCCGCGCCCCATCACCTTCATCAGGTTCGGCGACAGCAGCACATAGCGCAGGCCCGCGGCGACGGCGGGCAGGAACTCCTCGGGCGGGGCGGTGCGGGGGGCGATGTTCGGGCGCCAGCGCAGCAGCGCGCCCAGCAGCGGCACATAGCTGGCCGCATTGACCGCGAAGGCCGCCGCCGCCCCGAAGCCCGCGACGATGAAGCCGCCCGCCGCAGGTCCCACGCTGCGCATCAGGTTGAAGCCGACCGAATTCAGCGTGACGGCGGCAGGCAGGTCGGCGCGCGGCACCAGATCGCCCATGCTGGCCTGCCAGGGCGGGTTGTAAAGCGCCTGCCCCGCCCCGATCAGGAAGGTGAAGGCCAGCAGCAGCCAGGGCGTCAGCCAGCCCTGCCAGGCGACGATGGCAAGCGCCAGCGACACCGCCGCCATGAAGCATTGCGCGAACATCAGGATCGCCTTGCGGTCGAAGATGTCGGCCAGCGCGCCCGATGCCAGCGCCAGCAGCATGATCGGCAGGGTGTTGGACGCTTGCACCAGCGCGATCAGCGTGGCGCTGTCGGTCAGTTGCGTCATCAGCCAGGCCGCGCCCACCGCCTGCACCAGCCCGCCGAAGTTCGACACCAGCGTCGCGCCCCATAGCAGGCGGAAATCGGGATAGCGGAACGGGGCAAGCGCGGAAGGGGACGGGGGCCGGGATGCTGTCTGGTCGGTCACGGGAACGGTCGCTCTGGCTTTGGGGTGCAGCCTAGCCAGCGGGGCGGCATGGTGCAATCGCGGTCGGAATGGCCCTTGTGGCGACGATGAAACCAAAGCAGACCACAAGTTGTTCCGGCGGCAGTCAATCTTGAACGGACTGCCGCCCTTTCGCCACAACGCGGGATCGGCTATCCGCCGGACCGGGCCGCAAGGCTTGACGCCCGGTGCCTGTGACGGGCTGATGAACTCTGCGCGAATCACCCTGGGCCTGCCACAGGGGCGATCAGGACGAAATTTACATGCTGACGGCACCGGACCTGCCCGTGCTGCCGCAGTGCCATGAAGGAAGAATGATGATGCGTCTCGTTACCCTGTTCACGGCGGTTGCCCTGGGGCTTGCCGCATGTGGAAGCAGCCAGCCGGTCACGCTGGCCAACCCCACGGTGCCCGAAGCCTACCAGGCGCGCACGGATACCGGCCCGAACGGAGAGCCGATCCAGATCCCCGCCGTCCGCGCCGCCTATCTGAACGAGCGCAACCAGCGCCAGCAGGTGCCCTACAACGGACCCGAGGCGCCCGGCACGATCGTGGTCGATCCCTATGCGCGCGTGCTGTATCACGTCCAGCCGGGCGGCCAGGCGATGCGCTATGGCGTGGCCGTGGGCCGGGCGGGGACCGGCTATGCCGGGACCGCCAGCATCGCGCGCAAGGCGGCATGGCCCTCGTGGCGGCCCACCGACAACATGATCCGTACGCAGCCGGACCTGTATGCCCAGTTCGCGGGCGGGCTGTCGGGCGGGATGCACAACCCGCTGGGGTCGCGGGCGCTGTATCTGTATGAAGGCGGGCGCGACACCTATTACCGGATCCATGGCACGATGGACCCCTCGTCCATCGGCAAGGCCACCTCGGCGGGCTGCATCCGGCTGTTCAACCAGGATGTCATCGACCTGTTCGCCCAGGTGAACACCGGCACGACGGTCCATGTGCGCAGCCAGGCCGAAAGCCTTGCCCTGGAAGGCCCGATGATCGAGACGCCGGAAGGCTATGTCGTTCCCGCCAACCAGGCGCAGACCGCGATGGCCGCCACGCCCGGCGTGACCCCGCAGGTGAGCGATCCCTATGCGGCGATGACGGTCTCGCCGGTGGAAAGTGCCGTGCAGTAAGGCGCACGCCCCTGACAGGGTCCGGCCCCGGTTGAAACCGGGGCCTTTCCGTTTGCAAAACCGGAAAATCTCTTTCAACATCCGCCGCAAAAATCAGGCCATGCGGCCCAAGGGAACAGCGATGCCCAACTATACCATGCTGGAACAGGAACTGCTGACCGACGAACAACGGGCCTTGGCCGGCAACAGCCGCGGCGCGGCCCTCAAGCAGCTGGACGACGCGGCGCTGCTGGCGCTGATCGCGGCGCTGGAGGCGGCGGCAGGCCAGGCCGCCCCCGCGGGCGAGGACGGCCAGGTTTCCGCAAGGGAGCTGCTGTCCACCGCGCTGCGCCGCGCGACGGCCGAACGGCGCAAGCGCGACCGGGCCTCGCAGTCCGGGACCGCCCCGCAGTCCGAAGCGGCCAAACCTGCTGCCGTGGCCGAGGCTGCGACCGCCAAGCCCGCCGCGCCGAAAGCGGCCAAGCGCGCGCCCGCCTCGCCCGCCCGCAAGCCCGTGGGCCGCGAAAAGGCCGAGACGCGCAAGGCCGACCTGCGCACCGGCTCGCGCCGCGTCGCCAAGGCCGGGGCGAAAGCCGCCGCCGACAAGGCCGAGGCAAAGATCCCCGCAGATCCGAAACCTGCCCCGAAGGCGGTCCCGGAACCCCCGGTTCAGGCGCCCGTCCCGGCCGCCCCCCTGGCCCCCGTCCCCGTGACCCCGGACGACGCCAAGGCCGCCCGGAAAGCCGAACGGAAAGCCGCCAAGCAGGCCGAGAGGGAGGCCGGGAAAGAGGCTCGCAAGGCCGCGCGGAAGGCCGAAAAGCAGGCCGAGAAAGCCGCCCGCAAGGATGCCGACAAGGCCGCCCGGAAAGCCGAGCGCAAGGCAGCCGGCAAATCCGGCAAGAAGGCCGGCAAGGGCAAGGCGGACAAGGTCAAGTCATCCGATCCCGAATGAAGCGCCTGCGGTGATGATGTTCCTCCGCTCTGCCCGCAGCACTCTGGCCTGCCTGATCGGACAGGCGCTTGCCCTGCTGGTGCTGGTGCTGGCCGCATCCGCGGCCCAGGCCTCTCCCGAGGGCGGGACCAATCCGGCGCAGCCGTCGGAACAGGTCCGCTGCACGGATGACGGGCGCCATTGCATCCGGCTGGATCACTATGTCGCCGATGTCTGCACGCTGATCGAGCGCAGCGCCCTTGAGCACAAGCTGGACCCGAATTTCCTGGCGCGCCTGCTGTGGAAGGAAAGCCGGTTCGAGCCGGGGGCGGTCAGCCCCGTGGGCGCGCTTGGGATTGCCCAGTTCATGCCCGGCACGGCCGATCTTTACGATCTGGAGGATCCCTTCAACCCCGCGCAGGCGATCCACAAGTCGGCCTGGTATCTGCGCCATCTGACCGACACCTTCGGCAATATCGGCCTTGCCGCCGTGGCCTATAACGGCGGCGAGAACCGCGCGGCGCGCTTTGTGGGCCAGAACGGCGCCCTGCCTTATGAGACCCAGGACTATGTCGCCTCGATCACCGGGTTCGAGGCGCTGCGCTGGCGCGACAACCCGCCGCCCTCCAGCGAACTGAAGCTGGCGCTGGATCCCGGCCTGGAATTCCGCCCCGCCTGCGAGAAGCTGGCCGGCGAGCGCAAGCTGCGCGAGTTCATGGTCCAGCCCAAGGTCTTTCCCTGGGGCGTGATCGTGGCCAGCCATCCCAGCCAGTCGGGCGCGTCCCGCCAGGTGGCCCGCCTGAACCGCAGCCTGCGCCCGATCCTGGGCGACAAGCAGGTGGGTTACGTGCGCAAGCGCCTGACGGGAATGCCGCGCGCCGTTTATACCGCGCAGGTCGGCTGGGACAGCAAGGCCGACGCCAACCGCTTCTGCGCGCGCTTCAGGCAGCTGGGCGGGCGGTGCATCGTGCTGAAGAACTAGGGCGTGGTGCGTGCAAGCACGCACCCTACAGCCCGTTCAGCCGCGCGAAGGTCTGGTCATACCGCCCCTCGGCCTCGGCCCTGGACAGGAAGTCCAGCCGCTTGACGCCGACCAGCGGCGGGGTCGGATCCTGCGCGAGGATCCCCATCACCTCGTCGATGAAATCGGCCAGCGGCATGGCGGTGGGATCGGTGCCATGGCCCGGCATCAGGTCGGTCTGCACGGCAGGGGGCGCAAGTTCCAGCACCTCGACGCCGGTGTCGCGCAACTGGGCGCGCAGCGATTGCGACCAGGAATGGATCGCGGCCTTGGTGGCCGAGTAGGTCGGCGTCCGCACCAGCGGCACGAAGGCCAGCCCGGACGACACGGTCATGATCGTCGCGCGCGGCTGCGCCAGCAGATGCGGCATCAGCGCCGCCGTCAGCCGGATCGGTCCCAGCAGGTTGGTGGCGATCGTCGCCTCGGCCGTGTCCAGGAAATCGCCCCGCACGTCCTCGGCCACCATGATGCCTGCGTTGTGGATCACGACGTTCAGCGCCGGGTGATCCGCCACGACCTGCGCCCCGAAGGCGCGGACGGCATCAGCGTCGGTCACGTCCAGCGCGTGCCCGATCATGCCGGGATGATCCGCCGCGATCTTCTCCAGCAGCGCCGCGCGCCGCCCGGTGACGATCACCGTGTTGCCCGCCGCATGGAACCGCTGCGCCAGGGCAAGCCCGATGCCCGAGGTGCCGCCGGTCAGAAGGATGGTGTTTCCGCTGGTCCGCATCGCTTGTCCTTTCGGTTGCTGACGGTGATATGGGGCAAACCGCTTTCCTTTCGGAAGAAGGCACCGGAAAGATTTATACTTACCTTTTGGAAAGTGCCCCCATGTCCGCGCCGCCCTTGTCCGCCATCGACCCTCGCGTCACCCAACTGGTTAACGAGCTGATAGGCCGCGTGGCCGACAAATGGACCATGCTGATCCTGGAAGCCCTGACCGAGGGCGGCACGATGCGCTTTTCCGCCCTGGGCCGCGCGGTGCCGGGGATCAGCCAGAAGATGCTGACCCAGACCCTGCGGCAGATGGAACGCGACGGGCTTCTGACCCGCACCGTGCATCCCGTCATCCCGCCACGCGTGGATTACCACCTGACCGACCTGGGCCTTGGCCTGGCCGAGGCGTTCTGCGGCGTCTGGCAATGGGCCGAAACCCACCTTGGTCGCATCGAGACCGCGCGGCGCGATTTCGACGCGCGCACCTAAAGGAAGCTCTGCGGATCGATGTCCACCGACAGCCGCAGGTTCGCGGGCGGCTTGTGGGGGGCCAGCCAGTCGGCGATGGCGGCCTGGATGGGCGCCTGGCGGGGCGCGTGGATCAGCATCCGCATCCGGTGGCGCCCCCGGATCCGCGCGATGGGCGCGGGGGCCGGTCCCCACAGTTGCGCGCCCGCCTGTTGCAGGGGCGCGGCATGGGCGGCCAGGTGGCGGGCGAAATCGCTGACCACCCCCAGGTCGGGATGGGACAGGATGATCCCCGCCAGCCGGCCAAACGGGGGCATTCCGTTGGCCTGGCGGCCTGCGGCCTCGGCGTTCCAGAAGGCCTCGTCCTCGCCCCCCAAGATGGCGCGGATCACCGGGTGGTCGGGCTGGTGGGTTTGCAGCAAGGCCACCCCCGGCGCGGAACCCCCTTGCCGCCCCGCCCGGCCCGCGACCTGCCGCATCAGCTGGAACGACCGTTCCGCCGCGCGCAGGTCGGCGCCTTGCAGGCCCAGGTCGGCGTCGATCACGCCCACCAGCGTCAGGCGCGGAAAGTTGTGGCCCTTGGCGACGATCTGCGTGCCGATGATGATCTGCGTGTCGCCATTGGCGATCTCGGCAATCGTGTCCTTCAGCGCGCGGGCGGACTGGAACAGGTCCGAGGACAGCACCGTGGCCTTGGCGTCGGGGAAACGGACTGCCACTTCCTCGGCGATGCGTTCCACGCCGGGGCCGATGGGGGCCAGCTTGCCTTCGACCTTGCAGCTTGGGCAGGCCAGCGGGATGGGCCGCGATTCGCCGCATTGGTGGCAGATCAGGCGGTTCTGGAAGCGGTGCTCCACCATCCGCGCGTCGCATTGGTGGCAGCCGATCTGTTCGCCGCAGGCCCGGCACAGCATCACCGGCGCATAGCCGCGCCGGTTCAGGAACAGCAGGGACTGTTCGCCGCGGGCGATCCGCGATTCCACCGCCCCGGCCAGCGTAGGGGAAATCCAGCGGCCCGAGGGCATGTCCTCGGCCCGCAGGTCGATGGCGGCCATGTCGGGCAGTTCGGCGGCGCCATAGCGTGACCGCAGATCCAGCCGCCGGTATTTGCCGATGCCCGCGTTCACCCAGCTTTCCAGCGACGGCGTGGCGGAGGCGAGCACCACCTGCGCCCCGTTGATGGAGGCGCGCAGCACCGCCATGTCGCGGGCGCTGTAATAAACCACGTCCTCCTGCTTGTAGCTGGAGTCGTGTTCCTCATCCACGACGATCAGGCCCAGGTCGCGGAAGGGCAGGAACAGCGCGGACCTTGCACCCACGACCAGCCCGGCCTCGCCGCGCCCGGCCATGTGCCACAACCGGCGGCGTTCGGACCGCGTGATGCCGCTGTGCCATTCGCCGGGGCGGGCGCCGAACCGTGCCTCGACCCGGTCGATGAACTCGGCCGACAGCGCGATTTCGGGCAGCAGCACCAGCGCCTGGCGTCCGCGCGCCAGGCATTCGGCGACGGCTTCCAGATAAACCTCTGTCTTGCCCGATCCGGTGACGCCGCGCAGCAGGGTGGTGCCATAGCCGCCCAACCGCACGGCCGCCCGCAGCGCGTCCGCCGCCGCCTGCTGGTCGGCGTCCAGCGGCTTGCCGGGGCGGGTTGGATCGAGGCGCGGATAAGGCAGGTCGCGCGGGGCCTGAACCTCGGCCAATGTTCCCGCCGCGACCAGGCCCTTGACCACCGCCGTGCCGACGCCCGCCAGTTGCGCCAGTTCGGACGGCGCGAAGCTGGCCCCGCCGTGTTCGGCCAGCACCTGCATCACGCGTTCGCGCGCCTCGGTCATGCGGGTGGGCGGGGCACCGCCCGGCACGATCACGCGGCGGGCGGCGGGCGGCTGGTCCAGGTCGGGCGCGCGCGTCGCCATGCGCAGCATCAGGGGCAAGGGCGTCAGCGTGTAATCGGCGGCGCGCGTCAGGAACTCCAGGAACCGCGCGTCAAAGGGTTCGGCGTCCAGCACCCGCGCCACCGGGCGCAGCTTGGCCAGGTCGAAATCGCCCACCCCCTCGCCCATGACCAGGCCCACGACCCGGCGCGGTCCCAGCGGCGCCAGCACCAGCTGCCCCTGGGCCACGCCGCCTTCGGGCGCCAGATAGTCCAGCACGCCCACGGGTTCGACCGTCAGGACGGCGATCCGGGCGCGTGCGGGGAAAAAGGCGGGCAAGGTTTTCATCGCCTTGATAAAACCCTGCCCCGCGCCCGTTGCAAGGCCCGCCCTGCCCCTTTCGGCGGACATGGTTTTGCGCTATCACCCGACCTGAACCAGTCACCGGAGCCAGGCCATGAAATTCTTCCTCGATACCGCCGATGTGGACGCCATCCGCGAGCTGAACGACCTGGGCATGGTCGATGGCGTGACCACCAACCCGTCGCTGATCCTCAAGGCCGGCCGCAACATCGAGGAGGTCACGCGCGAAATCTGCGAGATGGTCCAAGGCCCCGTCAGTGCCGAGGTCGTGGCCGAAAGCGCCGCCGACATGATCCGCGAAGGCCGCCACCTGGCGCAGATCGCGCCCAACATCGCCATCAAGGTGCCCTTGACCTGGGACGGGCTGAAGGCCTGCCGCGTCTTTGCCGACGAAGGCCGCATGGTCAACGTGACGCTGTGCTTTTCCCCCGCGCAAGCCATCCTGGCGGCCAAGGCGGGCGCGACCTTCATCAGCCCCTTCGTCGGGCGGCTGGACGACATCGGCCTGGACGGCGTGGACCTGATCGCCGACATCCGCGAGATTTACGACAACTATGGCTACGAAACCCAGATCCTCGCGGCATCCATCCGGTCTGTGAACCACATCATCGAGGTGGGCAAGATCGGCGCCGACGTGATCACCGCGCCCCCCGCCGTCATCAAGTCCATGGCAAAGCATGTCTTGACGGACAAGGGGCTTGAGCAGTTCACTGCCGATTGGGCCAAGACCGGTCAGAAGATCGGCGGATGACATAAAGGGGACAGGCATGACGGCGGAACGGCAGGCGGGGCTTGACCCCGAGACGCGCGACAGACTGCTGGCCGATCCCGGCGTCATCCTGGCCGACCGCGACCTGATGCGCGCCCTTGTCGCCGCCCGCGAAGCCGAGGCGGGCGACAACGTGATCGACATCCGCGGCCGCGCGATGGAGGCGCTGGAAACGCGCCTCGACCGGCTGGAAACCCAGCATGAAAGCGTGATCGCCGCGGCCTTCGACAACCAGTCGGGCATGGCGGTGATCCACCGCGCGGTGATCGGGCTGCTGGAATCGGCCGACCTGGCGGAGCTGGTGGACAGCCTGCAATCCGACATCGCGCCCCTGCTGCGGATCGAGACGCTGCGCCTGGTGGTCGAACCCGACCCCGCCATCCCCGGCCTGCCCGAGGATGCGGTTCTGGTCCCGGACGGCGCCATCGGCCGGATCGTCGCGGCCGGGCGGCGCACGCCCCGGGGCGACGACATCGTGCTGCGCCCCGCCTCGCCCATCACGCAGTTGATGCATGGCCGCGCGGTGGCGTCCGAGGCGCTGCTGCCCATCGACCTGGGCGCCCGCCGACCCCGCGCCATGCTGCTGATGGGCAGCGCCGACAAGGGACGCTTCATGCCGGCGCATGGCACCGACCTGTTGCGCTTCTTCGCGCAGGTCTTCCGGCTGGTCCTGCTGTCGCGGCTGCGCCCGTGACCCCGCCGCTGGCCCTGGCGCCCGCCATGGCCGATGCTCTGGCCCGCTGGCTGGAGGTCGAGGCCGCGACCCGCGACCGTTCGGACCACACGATCACCGCCTATCGCGCGGACCTGCTGGCCTTCCTGGCCTTCCTGGGCGGCCATCACGGGCAACCCGCCACGCCGCAATCGCTGGCCTGTCTGCGCCAGACCGACATGCGGGCATTCGCCGCCGCCGAACGCGCGCGCGGCCTGGGGGCGCGGTCGCTGGCGCGCCGGCAATCGGCGGTGCGCAGCTTCCTGCGCTGGATGTCGGACCGCGAGGGCCATGACCTGTCCGCCGCCCTGTCCACCCGCAGCCCGAAATACACCCGGTCCCTGCCCCGCCCGCTGACGCCCGAGCAGGCCCGGGACACGCTGGACATGATCGCCGCCCAGCACGACACCCCCTGGGTCGCGGCGCGCGACGTGGCGGTGATGACGCTGCTGTGGGGCTGCGGGCTGCGCATTTCCGAAGCGCTGAACCTGAACGGCGCCGACTGGCCCTTCCGCGACAGCCTGACCATCACCGGCAAGGGCGGGCGGCAGCGGCATGTCCCCGTCCTGCCGGTCGCGCGGGATGGGGTGGCCGATTACCTGCGCAAGAGTCCCTGGCCGCTGGCGCCCGACCAGCCGCTGTTCCGGGGCGTGCGCGGGGGACGGCTGCTGCCCGGGATCATCGAGGGGGCGATGCAGAAGGTGCGCGCGTCCCTGGGCCTGCCGCCCACCGCCACGCCCCATGCGCTGCGCCATTCCTTTGCCACGCATCTGCTGGCGGCGGGGGGCGACCTGCGCACCATCCAGGAACTGCTGGGCCATGCCAGCCTGTCCACCACGCAGGTCTATACCGGGGTGGACGACGCGCATCTGATGGCGGTCTACCGGGCGGCGCATCCAAGAGGGTAAGATTTAGATAACGTTAGCGGTCCATAAACCATAGAAAATGAGGCTGTAAATATTATGGACAATACCATCACCGGAGCAATTATTGGAGCGTTAGGCGCTGTTGCCGTCGGCATGTTTACTGTTGGATATCAAATTTGGCAGCGTCGCATTGATGAAAAACTTCGAGAAACCGAACTAGTCATGCGCCAGAAGATGTCAATTATCTCTGATTTGGTAGCATATAGATTTGCGATTACGGGAGGCACTAAAAACACACCGCAGGATGTATCGAACTTCAATGCAGCACTTTCTCGGATTCCTGTCGAATTCATTGACCATCCAACTTGTGTCGAACTGTATAGAAAAATAGGCGACAATTTTACCGCAGGCCGTTTTTATGAATTGATAAACGAATTAGTAAAGGCTGCTGATCCAAAACGGAAAAACTTTGACCTCTCGACTATTGAGGGAGTTCCAACAGCAACGCCTCTACCGCTTCAGGTCGTCATCAGTGGTCTGGTGGCGACCACAGTGCCTATCCAAGGTGATACATCTCATCCGAGTGCATAAAGCGTGATATTGCAAAGGTCCCAGCGTCTCTGCCTTCACAGCTGTCGAAACCCGCCCCGTCCTCCGGCGTTTGACCGCCAAAATCAGAAGGATGTCACCATGACCACACATGCGATCTTCAACCGCCCCCTGGACGGTCCCGTCCCGCAGGGCCTTGACCAGGCGGTCTTCGGCATGGGCTGCTACTGGGGACCGGAACGCCTGTTCTGGCAGCAGAACGGGATCTGGCTGACCCAGGCGGGCTTTGCCGGCGGCACGGTGGACAACCCCACCTATGACCAGGTCAAGACCGGGACCACCGGCCATGCCGAGGTCGTGCGCATCGTCTATGACAGTTCCAAGATCAGCTATGACCATCTGCTGAAACTGTTCTGGGAAAACCACGACCCCACCCAGGGCGACCGCCAGGGAAACGACGTGGGGCATCAGTATCGCAGCCTGATCATGGCCTTCACCGACAGCCAGATGTCGGCGGCCGAGGCCTCCAGGATCGACTATGACAACCGCCTGGCCGTGGCGGGCTTCGGCAAGATCACCACGCAGATCATCGGCCCCGCCCCCTTCTGGCCCGCGCATGACGCGCACCAGCAATACCTGCACAAGAACCCCGACGGCTATTGTGGCCTGAAGGGCACGGGGATAGAGGCAAGCCTGCCCAACCCGGATCCGATCTGATGACCACCTATTCCGCACTGACCCATGTCGCGGGCCGCCAGGCCGCCGAAGCCCTGGCCGAGGCTTGCGAGGATCTGGATCCCGAACCCGTCGGCACCGGCATCTTCGAGATCGAGGACGGATCGAACCGCTGGGAAGTCGGCGCCTATTTCACCGAAAGCCCGGACGACATCGCCCTGGCCCTGCTGGCCGCAGCCTTTGGCGCCAATCCCTTCGCGATCTCTCAGGTGCCGGATGTCGATTGGGTCGCCCATGTGAAGCGCGAACTGACGCCCGTGCGCGCCGGCCGGTTCCATGTCCATGGCAGCCACGATGCCGACACGGTTCCCGAGGGCGTCGAGGCGCTGTGCATCGAGGCCGCGATGGCCTTCGGCACCGGCCACCACAACACCACCAAGGGCTGTCTGGAAGCCCTGGACCGGCTGGCGACACAGGGCTTCCAGCCGCACCGCGTCGTCGATATCGGCTGCGGCACCGCCGTGCTGGCGATGGCGGCGGCGCGGTTGTGGCCGGTCACGGTGCTGGCCAGCGACATCGACGCGGTGGCCGTCGATACGGCGGCGGCCAACGTGATCGCCAACGGGCTTGACGGCCGGGTGATCTGCATCGAGGCCGCGGGCTTCGGGCATCCGATGCTGGAAGACAACGCGCCCTATGACCTGGTGCTGGCCAACATCCTCAAGCAGCCCCTGATCGACCTGGCGCCGCAGATGGCGGCAATGGTCGCGCCGGGCGGCCGGATCATCCTGTCGGGGATCCTGACCACGCAGGCGGAGGAGGTGATCGCAACCTATCGCGATGCGGGCTTCACGCCGGACCGGCGCGACGACCTGGCCGACTGGTCCGTCCTGGTGATGGCCCGAACGGCCTGACGCCATCCCGGTCTTGAAAATGCGCGCGCGTTTTGCTATCTAGGGGCGGCAAGCGTCTTTCTTTCGATCTTCTGTCTCCTTTCGGCTTCAGATGTTCCGACGACGACACTAAGCCGGGCCATCGCATGTCGCGGATGGCAGATACAAGATTAGGAGACATCACGATGGCCAACGGCACCGTGAAATGGTTCAACGCCACCAAAGGCTTCGGCTTCATCCAGCCCGAGCATGGCTCGAAGGACATCTTCCTTCACATCTCGGCGCTCGAGCGTGCCGGCATCCGCGACATCCGCGACGGCCAGGCGATCACCTTCGACATCGAAAAGGGCCGTGACGGCCGCGAATCGGCGACCAACATCGCGCTGGCCTGAACGGCCCTTGCGCGTTCCTGGACGGCGGCGCTTGCCTCGCCGTCCATTCCGATCGCCGGACGCCCCGATCACTGGATGACCCGGGCGCGGGATCGGATGATTTCATGAAAGAACAGTTTTGATCGAGATACACTGGGGAAACCCCCTGTCGTTCGTCCTGCCGGACGGCGACGTGAAGACCTTCACCACCATCGAAACGGCCGCCTATTGGCTGCGACGCAAATGGCCGGTGGATGATGCGCCCCGCGCCCATGCCGCGCGGATGCTGGATGCCGCCGCCCATTGCATGATCCCCATCGGGACGGCGCGCGCGGCCTTCGCGGATGCGGCCCAGGCTGCCGGGTTCACATCCCTCCACATGCACTAAGACAAGAAAAAACCCCCTATGCATCGGCATTGGGGGTTCGTTCGTCTTAAACCGGGATGGCTATGGCTTAGAAGCCGCGCGCAATCCGCTCGATGTCGCCGCGGCACAGACCGATATCGTCCAGCTCGCGATCCGACAGGCGGCTCAGTTCCCGACGGGTCACGCGGGCATCGTTCCACGTGGACAGCATCGAGAAAAAGTTCGCAACGACATTGCCAACGCCCTGGCCAGCATGGCTGCGGTTCAGTTCGATCGTTGACATTTTCATCACCCGTTTCAGAAGTGCCCGACCATCGGGCATCGCTTCATGCAGCAGGATATAGATTGGGCAGTCAAGAAAGAGTAGCCGCGGCCCCGGCAAGGCCGCTATGCGCGCCATGCAGATTTGGAAAGCGTCAAGCGGCGCCGGATGTCGCATTTGCGGCATGGAATGCCGCATTGCGGCAATCGTTTCTTACCAATCCCCTAACGCCGCCTGCCACAACGCAAGTGCCGCGACGGCAGCCGTGTCGGCGCGCAGGATTCGCGGTCCCAGGCTGATGCGACTCACATGGGGCAGCGCCGCCAGGCGGGCGCGTTCGGCATCGGAAAACCCGCCCTCGGGACCGATCAGGATCGCCCAGGGACCGCGCGGCAGGCCCGCCAGCGTCTCTGCCGGTCCCGCCATCGCCTCGTCCGCCCAGAGGATGCGGCGGGATTCGTCCCAGCCATCCAGAAGGCGCGCCAGCGGCACGAGGTCGGCCACCAAGGGCACAAAGGTGCCGCCGCATTGTTCCGCCGCCTCGACGGCATGGGCCTGCAGGCGGTCCTGGCGGATGCGTTCCGAATTGGTGTGGTCGGTCTGCACCGGCAGGATCCGCGCGGCGCCCATCTCGGCTGCCTTTTCCACGATGAAGTCGGTGCGCGCCTTCTTGATCGGCGCGAAGACCAGCCACAGGTCGGGCGGGTTCCGCTGCGGGGCCACCTGTTCCAGCACGTCCAGCGAGCCGCCGCGCTTGGTGGCCTGCACCAGGCGCGCGGACCACGCGCCGTCATGGCCGTTGAAGACCTCCATCACGGCCCCGGGCGCCAGGCGCATGACGCCGCCCAGGTAATGCGCCTGATCCCCGTTCAGCGGAACGGGTTGTCCGGCGGCCAGCGGGTGATCTATGAACAGCCTGATCCTTGCCATGGGGCCAGACGCTATGCAAAGCCGGAGCGAAAGACCAGACGCCGTCGTCGACGCGCCGAAGGGAAACTGGGTCGATACCGTGGCCCCCCCGGCCTGGAGGCCGTGGCTGCGCCTGTCCCGCGCCGACCGGCCCATCGGGACATGGCTGCTGCTCTTGCCCTGCTGGTGGGGGATCGGGCTGGCGATGATGGCGGACAGGCCGCGATGGGCAGACCTGTGGATCGCCGTCGCCTGCGGGATCGGCGCGCTGGTGATGCGCGGGGCGGGCTGCACCTGGAACGACATCACCGACCGCGACATCGACGACAAGGTGGCGCGCACCCGGTCGCGGCCCCTGCCAAGCGGCCAGGTGACGCTGCGCGGGGCCTATGGCTGGCTGGTGGCGCAGGGGCTGGTGGGCCTGGCGATCCTGCTGACGCTGGACCGGGCGGCGATCTGGATGGGCGTGGCATCCCTGGCGCTGGTCGCGATCTATCCCTTTGCCAAGCGGTTCACCTGGTGGCCGCAGGTGTTCCTGGGCCTGGCCTTCAACTGGGGCGTGATGCTGGCCTATGCAGCCCATATGGGCCGGCTGGATGCCGCGCCGGCGGTGGCCTGGCTGGCGGGGATCGCTTGGACGATCTTCTATGACACCATCTATGCCCACCAGGATGTCGAGGATGACGCCCTGATCGGCGTGAAATCCACCGCGCGCCTGTTCGGCGACAACAGCCCGCGGATCCTCGCGGGCTTTGCGGTGCTGACCGTCGTTTTGCTGGCCGTGGCCATCGCGCTGACGGGTCGCAATCTGTTGATGGGCTATGCGGGCCTTGCCGGTTTCGCGGCGCATCTGGCCTGGCAATTGCGGAATTTCCAGCCGGAACAAGGCGCTGTCTGCCTGCGGCTGTTCCGGTCGAACCGTGACGCGGGGCTGATCCTTGCGCTGTTTCTCGCCCTGGCCGGACTCGTCTGATTGCGCGGACCCCGGCCCGCCGTTAGATCGGGGGCGACGGAAACAGCCAAAGGTCATGGCTCATGCCCCGCAGGCGGCTTGCCTCGTCCATCGCCACGCTTCTTGCCCTGTCCGCCGCGGGCGGGCTGTGCTGGCTGGGCGCCGACACCGCCGCAAGCTTTGTCGAACAGCGGTCGCGGCGGGATGTCGAACAGGCGCTGCAAGCCTCGGGGCAGGACTGGGTCGGGGTCGCGACCGACGGCTTGCAGGTCCGCCTGACCGGCACCGCGCCGACCGAGGTGGACCGCTTCCGCGCCGTGACGCAGGCGGGCAGCGCCGTCGATCCCTCGCGCGTGGTGGACGCGATGACCGTCGCCTCGGCGGCAGACATGACGCCGCCGGACTTCACGGTGGAACTGCTGCGCAACGACGGGGGCATCTCGCTGATCGGGATGGTCCCGGCCTCGACCGACCGGGCGGGCCTGGTGCGCACGCTGCGGACCGAGACCGCCGCGCCCCGGGTGACCGACCTGCTGGAAGCCGCCGACCATGCCGTGCCCGAGGGGTGGGACGCTTCCATCCGCTATGGGTTGCGCGCCGCGCAGATGGCGACGCAGGCCAAGATCTCGATCCAGCCGGGCCGCGTCACGATCTCGGCCATCGCCGACAGCCGCGACGAAAAGGGACGGCTGGAGGCCGCGCTGCGCCGGACCCTGCCCGCGGGGGTGGAGCTTGTCACCGACATCTCGGCCCCGCGTCCGGTCATCGCGCTCTTCACCCTGCGCTTCGTCATCGACGAGAACGGCGCGCGCCTTGAATCCTGCACCGCCGACACCGAGGAAGGCCGCGACCGCATCGTGGACGCCGCCGCCAAGGCAGGGGCGGCGGAGGTTCCGGCCTGCACCCTGGGGCTTGGCGCGCCCTCGCCCGACTGGGCCGAAGCGGCGGCGGCGGCGATCGGGGCGGTGGGGACCCTGGGCCGGGGGTCGGTGACGCTGTCGGATGCCGATGTGTCGCTGGTGGCGCCGCCCGGCGTGGACAAGGCGGCCTTCGACCGGGCGGTGGCCGGCTTGCAACGGTCCCTGCCCCCGGTGTTCTCATTGCAATCGGACCTGGAAACCGCGCCCGACAAGGCCCTGGAGGGTCCCGCCGAATTCACCGCCACCTTGTCCGAAACGCGGGTCTTGGACATCGCGGGGCGCATCAGCGACGACCGGATGCGCGAAACGGTGGACAGCGTGGCGCGGGCGCGCTTTCCCGCCGTCGGGGGCAGCCTGGTGAACGACCCCTCGGTTCCTGGCGGCTGGACGGTGCGGGTCATCGCCGCGCTCGAGGCGCTGGATACCCTGCAATCGGGCAGCCTGCGGGTCACGCCCGACCTGATCCGCATCGCCGGCACCTCGGGCGACCCGGCGGCACCCGAGGCCGCGGCGGCACGGCTGGCCGAACGCCTGGGACCGGGCGCCCCCTATGAGCTGGCGATCCGATACGACCGGCGGCTGGACCCGGCACTGGACCTGCCCGATGGTCCCGAATGCGTGCGCCAGCTGAACATCGTGATGTCGGAATCCGAAATCGGATTCGAGCCGTCCAAGGCCGCCATCGCGGGCGACCCCGCCCCCACGCTTGACCGGCTGGCCGCCGTCATGACCGAATGCGCCGATTTCCAGATCGAGGCGGGCGGGCATACCGACGCGCAGGGGTCCGAAGGCTTCAACGCCGACCTGTCGCGGGGCCGGGCGCAGGCCCTGGTGGGGGCGATGGCGGGCGCGGGCATCGACATCACCAACATGACCGCGCGCGGCTATGGCGAAAGCCAGCCCATCGCCTCCAACGACACCGAGGAAGGACGCGAGGAAAACCGCCGGATCGAGTTCCGGCTGCTGTCGGATTATCCGGTGCGCGTCGATCCCCTGCCCGCCCCCGTGACCCTGTCGGGCGTGACCGCCGAGCCTGCGCCCCCCGACCAGCCCGCCGGGGATCCGATCGGTCCCGTCCGGCCGGACACCCCACAGCCGCAGATGTTCGGTCCCGCCTTGCCGCAGGCCGGCATCGGGCCGATGGTCCCTGCCACGGTCGGCGCCACCGAGGTCTTCCGGACGCTGGACGCGCGCGAGGAAACCCTTAGGCTTCCCGTCCGGACGCCAAACCCGGACACGCCGCGCCCCGCAGCCCGGCCGGACGAGGGATCCGCCCCCTGATCGCAAGCTGGACCCGCATGGATCGCACCGAATTCATCACCGCCACCGCCCTTGTCCTGTTCGGCGCCTTTGTCCTGGGCTGGTTCGCCTGCTGGCTGATCGGGCGGCTGACCCGCCCCACCCATGCCGACCTGCAGGATCTGGAACGAAAGCTGCGCGATACGGAACGCGAACGCGACAAGGCCATCGCCCTGATCCAGGACCGCGAAAGCCGCCTGGCGACGGTGCAGGCGGAACTGGAAACCGCGATGGGGGGCCTGCGCGAAAGCCGCGCCGAGATCGAGGAGTTGCGGGATTACATCGAACGCAAGCTGGCGCGGCGGTAGGGTGCGTGCTTGCACGCAGCGTTGAGGCGGGCGTGGTGCGTGCAAGCACGCACCCTACGGGTCATGCGACCCGACATATGCTGACCTTCCGTCAGCGACTGATCCGCTCTGTTATAAGCAACTCTATACCGCCGTTTTCATCAATCCGGCGATACCCGGTATAACGGAAAACGCCGATGTATCCGTCCCGTTCAGTCGTTTCGTTGCCGGTCGCATCTTTTACGCCTCGCTGAACAACAAGGAGGTCGCCCGTTTCCAGTGCCGCATGCCACTCGTCAACTTTCTTCATGCCAACCACACGATCCTTGAATGGGTCGCTATAGGTCTGCGTATTCCAATTCATCCGATGATTGTGGATGACGGGCAGCTTGCCATAACCTTGAACTGTGGCCATCCATGACCCCCGTGTTCCCGTGATCTTGAGCATTCACATCCTCCACATCTGATGACTAAGAGCTTTTCGGCGCATTACAAGAATAGCGGTGGGGTGCGTGCTTGCACGCACCACCTTTGCGCAAGCGGTGCGTGCAAGCACGTACCCTACGGGTCACGCCACCTCCGCAAACACCTTCTGCAGCGCCCGTTCCAGCTTGTCGAAGATCTCGTCCATCTGCGCCTCGGTCAGGATGAAGGGCGGGCACAGCACGATGGACTGGCCCAAGGGGCGGCAGATTAACCCCAAGTCGGTGCAGGCGTTGGCGATGCGTTCGCTGACCGACAGGTGGCTCTCGAAGGGCGTCCTGGTGGCCTTGTCGCGCACGGCTTCCAGCGCCCACATGAAGCCCACGCCGCGCAATTCGCCGATGTGATCGCTGCGGTCCATGATCGCGCGCAGGCCCGCCTCCAGCCGGGGGGCGAGGCGGCGCACGTTGTCGGCCAGGCCTTCGTTCATCACCACGTCGATGGCCTTCAGCGCGATGGCGCAGCCGACCGGGTGGCCCGAGGCGGTGAAGCCGTGGGGGAACTCCTCGATCTTGTCCACCGCCGCCTGCACCCGGTCGGACAACTCGCCGCCCAGGATCACCGCGCCCATCGGGAACAGGCCCGCCGTCAGGTTCTTGGAACTGATGATGGCGTCGGGCATGAAGCCGTAGGTCTGGCAGCCCCAAGTGTTGCCGGTGCGGCCAAAGCCCGTGATGACCTCGTCCGCGATCATCGGGATGTCGTATTTCTTCAGGATCGGCAGCACCGCCTGGAAATAGCCCTGCGACGGCGGGATCACGCCGCCCGCCCCCTGCACGGGTTCGGCAAAGAAGCCTGCGATGGTGTCGGGACCCTCGCGCTGGATCGTGTCCTCCAGCTCGCGGGCAAGCCGCTGGGTGAACTGCTCCTCGGTCTCGCCCGCCTCGCCGTATCGCCAGTAATGCGGGCAGGTCAGGTGGATGAAGCCGGGCAGCGGCAGGCCGAAGACCGAGTTGTAGGGCTTGCCGGTCATGGATGCCGACACCACCGTCACGCCGTGATAGGCGTTCCAGCGGGTCAGGATCTTGCGCCGCTGCGGGTTGCCTTCGCTGGCGTGCAGGAACCACAGCATCTTGACCATGGTGTCGTTCGCCTCGGACCCCGAGTTGGTGTAGAAGACCTTGCCGCGCTCGAAGGGCGAGACCTCGACCAGCTTTTCGGACAGCATCACGGTCTGGTCGGACAGCCGCCCGAAAAAGGCGTGGTATCCGGGAAAGCGGTCGTACTGGGCCTTGGCGGCCTCGGCCAGGCCCTTGTGGTCGAAGCCCGCGACCATGTTCCACAACCCGGAATTCGCGTCCAGGTAGCGGCGGCCGTTCACGTCGATCACATAGGGTCCCTCGCCATGGGTCAGCACCACCGCGCCGCGGCTGGCGACGCTGGGCAGGTCGGTGAAGCCGTAAAGCGAATAGGCGTCGGCGCGGGCTTCCCAGCTTTGCGGTTTGTTCATCATGGCCTCCATCGGTTTGCCTGCAGGCTAGCCGGGCGGATGAGGGCGTTCAAGGACGGCGCAGGCCGATCAGATCCAGTTCCGCCTCGATCCCCGCCAGCGGCACGCCCCGCGCTTCGGCCACCAAGGCATCGAACCGCTCGCGCAGCGCGGCCTTTTCCGCCCCCCGGCAGTCGTTCCAGGGCCGCCCCTGCAGGGCCATGGCCAGGACGTAATAGCCGATGAAATGCGGCCGCTCGCCTGCGACCAGCAGCGCGCGATAGGCCTCGTGCGCGCCGATCCGGCGCAGGGCAGCAGCGTCGGGGATGCCTGCCGCGATCAGCGCCCGGGCGGTGGCGGGACCGATGTTGGTGATCGTCGTCAGGTCGCTGTCCATGGGCCGCTTTCCATTTCTCGGTCTTTACTGTATCAGCACGCGATCCCCAAAGGACAGCACGGCATGACCGACCAGGCCAATCCCCCGGCAGTGAAAAAGCTTTTCATCAAGACCTATGGCTGCCAGATGAACGTCTATGACAGCCAGCGCATGGCCGAGGCCATGGGCGCCGAAGGCTATGTCCTGACCGAGGATCAGGCCGACGCCGACATGGTGCTGCTGAACACCTGCCACATCCGCGAGAAGGCGGCCGAGAAGCTTTATTCCGACCTGGGGCGCCTGAAGCCGCTGAAGGCCGCGCGTCCCGACCTCAAGATCGGCGTGGCGGGCTGCGTGGCCCAGGCCGAGGGCGCCGAGATCGTGCGCCGGATGCCCCTGGTCGATCTGGTCGTCGGTCCCCAGACCTATCACCGCCTGCCCGCGATGGTGCGCGGAGAGGCGCCCGCGATCAACACCGATTTCCCGGCCGAGGACAAGTTCGACCACCTGCCTGGGCGCCGCGCCACCCGTCGCGCCCCTGCCGCCTTCCTGACCGTGCAGGAGGGCTGCGACAAGTTCTGCGCCTTCTGCGTCGTCCCCTATACCCGCGGGGCTGAAAACAGCCGCCCAGTGGACCGCATCCTGCGCGAGGCCCGCGACCTGGTGGACCGGGGCGTGCGCGAGATCACCCTGCTGGGCCAGAACGTGAACGGCTGGCACGGCGCGGGGTCGGACGGCGAATGGGGCTTTGGCCGCCTGATCCGCGCGCTGGCCGACATCGAGGGGCTGGACCGCATCCGCTATACCACCAGCCATCCGAACGACATGGCCGAAGACCTGATCGCCGCGCATCGCGACATTCCCCAACTGATGCCCTATCTGCACCTGCCGGTGCAGTCGGGCAGCGACCGGATCCTGCGGGCGATGAACCGCAAGCACACGGCGGCGCAGTATCTGCGCCTGATCGACCGCATCCGCGAGGCGCGGCCCGACATCCTGCTGACCAGCGATTTCATCGTGGGCTTTCCGGGCGAAACCGACGCGGACCACCAGGACACCCTGCGCCTGGTGGCCGAGGTGGGGTTCGGCACCGCCTTCAGCTTCAAGTATTCCCCCCGCCCCGGCACCCCGGCCCATGACCGCCCCGAGGTGGACGGCGCGGTGGCGGATCAGCGGTTGCAGGAACTCCAGGCGCTGCTGACGAAACAGCAGAAGGCCGCGCAGGAAGCCATGGTCGGGCGCACCCTGGGCGTGCTGTTCGAAAAGCCGGGCCGCCAGGCGGGGCAGATGATCGGCAAGTCGGACTACCTGCATTCGGTCTTTGTCGATGCGCCCCGGGCACAAGTGGGCGATCTGGTGCCCGTTCGGATCGTGGAAAGCGCGAGCAATTCGCTGCGGGGGGAGTTGGCGGGGTAGGGTTATGCTACGGCAACTGGGGACGGCAGATCGTCGGCTGGAGAAGCAAGCAAGGGCTTGACGGTGAGGAGCGTCTGTTTTGCAGATCAAGCGGACGTTGCCAATACAAGTTATCGGAAGTGACGCCTTCCGCTGGTCCAAATTGAAATTGAAGAGTTCCCAAAATTGCTTTTGACTGGAATTCTCATCCTTTCATACTGCGAGGTAAATCCGGAATGGTCAAGTTCAGCGACGTTGTTCCAAGTGCAAACAACCTTATGGGCGTCAAGGCCGTCTGGGGCAGATCGGAAGAAGCAGTAATGTGCTTCGGATCACGAGGCGACGCTGCTAAGAAGGACAAAGGGTACTATTCGCAGGCGAAAGTTACAGCTGAAAATGCACAGCAGCAGCCTTATTTCGTGACGATTGGCGGCGGAAAGCATGTGCCCGAAAAACTGCGAGGGCGAGCGATTGAGTTGGTCCGCGCGACCGGTGCTTACGGCGAAACGACCGCCTTTGTCACTGATGCTTTGCTGAGAAAACGCCTTGAACAATGGCCGGTCGCAATTGTCCTTTCCGAAGTCTATGCGATCGACGGTGAACCTTTGTTGGTCGACAAACTAGGTTTCGACGACATGAACATTCTTGCGAACGCATACGACCGTGTCATGCGTTACAACGACCAAATTAAAATATTGTGGGACGCTTTGAAGGACCGTAGTGTTTCCCGCAGATGGGACGTGCAGCTTCCTTTGGGCTTCCGCGATCCCGGTGGCGTGAAGCTCATCGGCACATTTTATCCCAAATTGGACATCAAATCGACTGAGGGAAAAAAGATTTGGAAGCTGTCGCAGGAAATCGAGCGTGATCCGAATTTGAAACGCGAGGTGAAGGCCAAAAACCGGGCAAAAAATGGCGGCATACTGTGTTGCGAGGCATGTCGTTTCAGCGATGCGTTAGATGGTATGTTTGACGCGCACCATCTCCAACCCCTTGCCGCTGGTGTACGAGAGAGCCGTGCTGATGATTTGGTTGTCCTTTGTCCAACATGCCACAGGTGGGCACATGTAAAAGCACAGGATTTGCTGTCCCCGTTGACGGTCTCCGAAGTTGCTAGTGCGCTTGGGGGTTAACTCTAAAACCGAGACAACCAATACCCGAAATACAGCTGGTTGCTACGGATAGATATAGTCGGTTTAGGTCTGCTTAGGGCTCAAACGACATCACGTTGCTACTTGATCGTTGGGAGCAATTCCGCAACGCCAAGCCAGCCCAAATCCACCCACCCCCCGGAACCGCCCCCCACCCCCGCGGTTAAGCCTGAACCGCACCACCCAAGGAGGACAGGATGGACGACAATCGGGTCTGGAACTTCGAGGAAAGCCTGTGGCGCGCCTCGGACGGGCGCTATCACGAACGCGTCGATCCCGAATGCATCATGGCGCTGAGCCACGCGCCCAACCTGTTCGCGGGCCAAGCCGCCATCGAAGCCGTCAGCGGTACGCCCGAATGGGACGAGGTGACGTTTTCCGACCAGAGCGTCTCGCGCCCCGAGGAAGGGATGATCGTCATCGGCTATCGCGTCACGGCGGCCAAGGGGGACACGCGCTTCCAGGCGGCCTGCACCTCGGTCTATCGGCGCCGCGGGCATGAGGACTGGACCGTGGTGCAGCACGCGCAGGTGGCGCTGCCGGGGAACGACGGCTGATCCCACCGGGAAAGAAGCGGCCGGTCCCCAGGAACGCGCGAACATGCGGGGACCGGCCTCTTTCGCACCGATGGGCTGATGCGAAAGTTCGTGCCGCCTGGACCCCGGTCGCGAGGTCCGGCGTTATGATTAAAGACCGGCCCCCAGGAACGCGCGAACAGGACGGGGGCCGGTCTCTTTCGCCATGATCGTGGCAAGGCGAAAGACCGGGCGGTCTGGGCGGGGGGGTTATTCCCCGCCGCCCAGACCGTGAACATAGGTGGCGACGGCGCGGATCTCGGCCTCGGACAGGCGCTTGCTCCAGGACGGCATGACGCCATAGGGACCCTCGGTCACGATGCGGGTCAGCGTCTCGTGGTCGTTGCCATACAGCCAGACGGCATCGGCCAGGTTCGGCGCGCCTTGCGTGCGGTCGCCGGTGCCGTCCTCCATGTGGCAGGCCGCGCAGTTCTCGGCAAAGACCTGGGCGCCCGCTGCCGCCTTGCCCGCGTCATGCGGCTGGTCCGACAGCGACAGGACGTGGTTCACGACCTGGTCAATCTGCGTGCGGTCGAGGATCCCGTCGGTGCCGAAATGCGGCATTTCCGAATAGCGGGTGTCGCCGTCCTGCGGATCGCGGATGCCGTGCTGCAAGGTGGTGTGAATATCCTCCAGCGAGCCGCCCCACAGCCAGTCGTTGTCCAGCAGGTTGGGATAGCCGCGCGCCCCGCCCGCGCCCGAACCGTGGCACTGCGCGCACCAGGTGCGGAAGATCGCGCCGCCCGCGTTGCTGGCATAGTTCACCAGTTCGGGGTCGCCGGGGATGGCGGCCAGATCGACGGCGGCCAGGCGGGCCTGGATCGGGGCATTGGCCTGGTCGAAGCGCGCGATCTCGGCCGCGACCTCCTGGCGGGTGTCGGTGCCCAAAAGGCCCTGGGTCGCCTCGTTGACCAGCGGGATCGCCGGATAGGCCACGACATAGCCCACCGCCCAGATGATCGTGGCGTAGAAAGTCCACAGCCACCAGCGGGGCATCGGGTTGTCGTATTCCGTGATCCCGTCCCATTCGTGGCCGGTGGACCCGACCTCTTGCACCAGGCCCTTGCGGGTCTGCTTGCGCATCCGGGGGGCGACCGGCTGGTCGGGCCGGGACCGTTCGGGGATCGCGCCCGCGATCTTGGCGGCATGTTCGCTGTCGGCGGCGTGCCGCTGGACCTCGAGCCGGTTTTCGGGATTGGCCGGATCCAGACGCGGATCGACGGGCTTGTCCTTGTCGTTGTCGGCCATCACCGGCCCTCCTTCTCGTCCGCATCGGCGGGTCGGTTCTCGTGCCGGAAGATGCTCTCGGCGGCGTCCTTCTGGGCCTTTCGGGCGCCGGGGCGGAACACGAAAAGGATCACGCCCACGAAGAACAGCACCAGCAGCAGCAGCGCCCAACTGTCGGCAAGCCCGCGCAGGAAGCTGTAGGTTTCCATGACTGCCCCCTTACCGCGACGCGTCCGGTTCGAAGGTCGAGAAATCGACCATCGTGCCCAGCACCTGCAGATAGGCGATCAGCGCGTCCATTTCCGTCAGCTGCGGCTGGCGGTCGAAGTTGCGCTGCTGCGCCCCCGGATAGCGTTCCTGCAAGCCTTCCGCATCGGCATTCGGGTTGGCCTGGGCGCGGAAATCCTCGGCCGCGGCCAGGATCATGTCCTCGGAATAGGGCACGCCGACCAGGGCATCGGTTTCCACGCGGTCCTGGACGTAATCCGGGCCGATGATGCGGTTCATCAGGTGCCCGTATTGCGGCATGATGGATTCCGGCACCACCGATTGCGGATCGCGCAGGTGGTCCAGGTGCCATTCGTCCGAATAGCGCCCGCCCACCCGGGCCAGATCCGGCCCGGTGCGCTTGGACCCCCACTGGAACGGGTGGTCGTACATCGATTCCGCCGCCAGCGAGTAATGGCCGTAACGCTCGACCTCGTCGCGCATCGGGCGGATCATCTGGCTGTGGCAGACATAGCAGCCCTCGCGGACGTAAACGTCGCGCCCGGTCAGTTCCAAGGGCGTGTAGGGGCGGACCCCTTCCACCTTCTCGATGGTGTTTTCCAGATAGAACAGCGGGGTGATCTGCACGAGGCCGCCGATGGTGACGACCAGGAACGACAGGATCAGCAGAAGCGTCGCGTTCTTTTCAAGGATCTTGTGTTTTTCAAGAATCTGCATGGCTCGCGTTCCCTTATTCGGCCGGCACGGCGATTGCCGTCGAATGGGCTTTGGGCTGGCGGGCCACGGTGGCCCAGAGGTTGTAGGCCATGATGATCCCGCCGGCGAGGTAAAGGACCCCACCCAGGGCACGCACCACGTTCATCGCGAACTTGGCCTGCACGGCGTCGGCGAAGGCGTTGACCAGGAAGCCCTGGCTGTCCACTTCGCGCCACATCAGGCCTTCCATGATGCCCGACACCCACATGGACGCCGCGTAAAGCACCAGGCCGATGGTGGCGAGCCAGAAGTGCCACGAGACCAGCGACAGGCTGTAAAGGCGTTCCCGGCCCCACAGGCGCGGCGTCAGGTAGTAAAGCGCGCCGAATGTGATCATGCCGTTCCAGCCAAGCGCGCCGGAATGGACGTGGCCGATGGTCCAGTCGGTATAATGGCTCAGCGAGTTGACGGCCTTGATCGACATCATCGGGCCTTCGAATGTCGCCATGCCGTAGAAGCCGACAGCCACCACCATCATGCGCAGGATCGGGTCGGTGCGCAGCTTGTCCCAGGCACCCGACAGCGTCATCAGCCCGTTGATCATCCCGCCCCAGGACGGCATCCACAGCATGATCGAGAAGACCATCCCCAGCGTCGAGGCCCAGTCGGGCAGCGCGGTATAATGCAGGTGGTGCGGACCGGCCCAGATATAGAGGAAGATCAGCGCCCAGAAGTGGATGATCGACAGCTTGTAGCTGTAAACCGGACGCTCGGCCTGCTTCGGGATGAAGTAGTACATCATCCCCAGGAAACCCGCGGTCAGAAAGAAGCCCACGGCGTTGTGGCCATACCACCACTGCACCATCGCGTCCTGCACGCCCGAGAACACCTGGACCGACTTCGATCCGAAGATGCTGACGGGGATCGAGATGTTGTTGACGATGTGCAGCATCGCGATGGTCACGATGAAGGCCAGGTAGAACCAGTTGGCGACGTAGATATGGGGTTCCTTGCGCTTGATCACGGTGCCCAGGAACACGGCCAGATAGGCCACCCAGACGACCGTCAGCCACCAGTCCACGTACCATTCGGGCTCGGCGTATTCCTTGGACTGCGTGGCGCCCGCGATGTACCCGGTCGCGGCCAGCACGATGAACAGGTTATAGCCCCAGAACACGAACCACGCCAGGTTCCCGCCCCACAGCCGCGCCGCGCTCGTGCGCTGCACCACATAGAACGAGGTCGCGATCAGCGCGTTGCCGCCAAAGGCGAAGATCACCGCGCTGGTGTGCAGCGGGCGCAGCTTGCCGAAGTTGGTATAGCCCTGCGTCAGGTCCGACAGGTTCAGCGCCGGAAAGGCCAGCTGGAAGGCGATGACCACGCCCACCAGGAAACCGACCACCCCCCAGAACGCCGTGGCCGCGACCCCGAAGCGGACCACATCGTCCATGTATTGCGAGGTATCGACCGCGCGCACCGGCTCATCGACCCGGCGCAAGGCCCAGACGAACATCCCCGCCGCCACCAGCATGACGACCAGGGCATTGACCATATAGGCCGGATCGCGCGCCAGATTGGCGGCGATCGCGGCTGCCAGGGCAATGACCCCCAGCAAGATCAGCTTCACGTAATTCCACATGGCTTCTATCCGCGTTCCTTCATCAAAGGTGCCAAGCAGCACGAATCGCCGCCAGGAAGGCCTCCTTGTTGGTGTCGGGCATACGGTTCCCGGGCACACGGAACCTTGATCTGCGTCAAATCGAGGGGTTTGATTCCGATCAAGGCCAGGGAGCGGCCAATCCGCCATCCTGGTCCCGACCTGACCAGAGGAGTCCGTCATGGGTTACAAGAGCATCCTCACCATCCTGTCCGACGAGCGGCAGCTGCCCCAGCTTGACGCGGCGGCGGCGCTGGCCGCGCGCGAGGACGGCCACCTGTCGGTGCTGAGCCTGGGTCTCGACCACACGCAGGTGGGCTATTACTTTCCGGGCGGCACGCCCTATGCCTTCCAGGACGCCATCGACATGGCGATGGAGGCGGCCGAATCGCTGGACCAGACGGTGCGCCAGCATCTGGCGCGCTTTTCCGACCTGCGCTGGTCGTCCGAGGCCGCGGTGGCGCAGATCGGCGGCATCTCGAACCTCGTGGGGATGCGGGCGCGCTTTTCCGACCTGACCGTTCTGGCCCGTCCCTATGGCAAGGACGCCCCCGGCGAGGCCGAGGCCGTGGTCGAGGCCGCGCTGTTCGAGGGCGGCTGCCCCGTTCTGGTCCTGCCCGGCACCGATCTGCCCGCCCATCCGCCGCAAAAGGTGCTGGTGGCCTGGAACCAGTCGCTCGAGGCCCTGGCGGCCGTGCGCCGCGCCCTGCCCTTGCTGCAGGCGGCGAAATCGGTCGAGATCACCATCATCGACCCCCGCCGCAGCGCCGACGGATCGGAACCCGGCGCGCCCCTGACGCAGATGCTGACGCGCCACGGCGTTCATGCCGACATCGCCGTGCTGGCCCGCACGGCGGCCACCGTTAGCGAAGAGTTGAACCGCCGCGCCACGGAAATCGCCGCCGACCTGGTGGTGATGGGCGCCTATGGCCATTCCCGCTTCCGCCAGGCGATCCTGGGCGGGGCCACGCGCAACATGCTGGAAAAGGCGCGCGTGCCGGTGTTCATGGCGCGGTGAGCGGGGAACGTGGTCTGGCGAAGGCCATCGCCTTCGCCACGGTGCGCCCTATCCACCGGAACCGCCGGGCCTCAAAGGCCCGGCCAGCGCCCGCCCCGCCCCCAGGCGGGCGCTTACACGCCCCCCTCGGGTCGGGCGCCGGCCTTCCGTGGTCTTTGGCGTTACCGTCTTTTGTGGCACCGTCGCGTGGCGGGCGGGGGAAACACATGTGTTTCCTGATCCCGCCCGGCTCAAGCAGCGCATCTCAGGCGACCAGCCGCGCCCCGTCATAGCCCGCGATGCGCAGGTCCATCAGCGCGCCTTCCGGCTGGTCGCTGGCAAAGGCCACCTCGGTGAACTGCTCGGTCCGGCCCAGGCGGGGGCCTTCGGTCAGCACGCGATGGGTCCGGCCCACCTGCCCCTCCAGATGCGCACGCAGCGCGGCATCGCCTGCCGCACGCAGCCGGGCGGCGCGGTCGCGGATCACCGGGCCTTTCACCGCAGGCATCCGCGCGGCGGGCGTCCCCTTGCGGGGCGAGAACGGAAAGACATGCAGGAAGGTCAGCCCGCAATCGCCCACCAGCCTGACGCTGTTCTCGAACATCGCGTCGGTTTCCGTGGGAAAGCCCGCGATTATGTCGGCGCCGAAGACGATGTCGGGGCGCAGCCGCCGCGCCTCCTCGCAGAACCGGATCGCGTCGTCGCGCCCGTGGCGGCGCTTCATCCGCTTCAGGATCATGTCGTCGCCCGCCTGCAAGGACAGGTGCAGATGCGGCATCAGGCGAGGTTCGGTGGCGATGGCCCCCATCAGGTTCTCGTCCGCCTCGATGCTGTCGATGCTGCTGATGCGCAGGCGCGGCAGGTCCGGGACCAGCCGCAGGATCCGCATCACCAGATCGCCCAGCCGAGGCGTCCCCGGCAGGTCCGCGCCCCAGCTGGTCAGGTCCACGCCGGTCAGCACGACCTCGTTGAAGCCGCGACCCACCAGGCGCTTGATCTGTTCCACCACCACGCCCGCAGGCACCGACCGCGAATTGCCCCGGCCATAGGGGATGATGCAGAAGGTGCAGCGATGGTCGCAGCCGTTCTGCACCTGGACATAGGCGCGATGGCGGCCAAAGCCGTCGATCAGGTGCCCGGCCGTTTCGCGCACCGACATGATGTCATCGACGCGGATCTTCTCGGTTTCCCCGATCAAGTCGGGCGCGCGCAGGCCGGCCCAGGTTTCCGGCTGCATCTTCTCGTGGTTGCCGATGACGCGCGTCACCTCGGGCATGGCGGCGAAGGTTTCCGGCTCGGTCTGGGCCGCGCAGCCGGTCACGATCACCGGCGCGCCGGGGTTTTCGCGCGCCAGGCGGCGGATTTCCTGGCGGGCCTTGCGCACGGCCTCGGCGGTGACGGCGCAGGTGTTGACGACCACGGCCCCGGACAGGCCCGCGGCCTCGGCCATCTCGCGCATCGCCTCGGTTTCATAGGCGTTGAGGCGGCAGCCCAGCGTGGAAAAGACGGGCGCGGTCATTGGGACAGCCATTCCGGGGTCAGCACGCCCGAAAAGACATGCGCCGTCGGCCCCTCCATCCAGACGCCATCGTCGCGCCAGTCGATCAGCAGCGCGCCGCCCGGCACGTTCACCCTGACCCGCCGCCCGGTCAGCCCGCGCCGGGCCGCGGCCACGGCAGCGGCGCAGGAACACGACCCCGAGGCTAGCGTCGGCCCCGTCCCGCGTTCCCAGATGCGCAGGATAATCTCGTCACGCGAGACGATCTGAACCACCTCGACATTGGCGCGCTGCGGGTAAAGCGGGTGATGCTCCATCGCGGGGCCGAAGGTTGCCAGATCGACCGAGGCCGCGTCCTCCACGAAGAACGTGACATGCGGATTGCCCATGCCGGTCGCCGCCGGATCGCCGTCAATGGGTAGGCGGTCGATGTCCACGTCCCGCGCCAGGGGAATCGCCCGCCAGTCCAGCACCGGCGGTCCCATGTTGATCCGCGTCAGGCCACCGCCCGCATCCTCGGCCAGCAGCACCGCGTGATCGGTCCGCAGGCTCAGCCGGTCGCGGCCGGTTTCATCCATCACGAACCGCGCGATGCAGCGCGTGGCGTTGCCGCAAGCCGCGCTGACCGACCCGTCCGCGTTCCAGAACCGCAGCCGCACATCGGCGCGATCGTCCGTTTCGACCGTCGCCAACTGGTCGAACCCCACCCCGCGATGGCGGTCGGCCATGCGCGCGATCACGCCTGCGGACGGCGGCTTGCCACCGGCGCGCAGATCCAGGACGACGAAATCGTTGCCAAGCCCATGCATCTTCATGAAGGGCAGGCCGGGGGCGGGATTGCTGTTCATGCCCGTCCTATAAGGCCTGCCGGAAATTTCCGCCAGTCCCGCCGACTTTTCCGCTTGACGCCCCGGGCCACCCCCCCTAGTAAGCCCCCCATGTTGGGCCCATAGCTCAGTTGGTAGAGCAACTGACTTTTAATCAGTGGGTCACAGGTTCGAATCCTGTTGGGCTCACCATCATCAAATCAAGGGCCTGGGCCGAAAAGCCCGGGTCTTTCTTTTTGTCCCCTTGCCAGCCGCTTGACCCCTGCCCGCCCCATGCAAACGGGCGCGCATCGCTGCGCGCCCGGCATGGGTTCCGCAGGGTCCGGCTTATTCCGCCGGAACCGCGCGGGGTTCCTCCACGTCCATGATCGGATGCGGCAGGTGGATCAGCATCTCCTTGGGGCAGACCTGCAGGAAGTTGGCCTTTTCCGCTGCCCAATCCCCCAGGATCTCGCCCGCGCGGCGCGATCCGGTTTCCTTGAAGTGCCGTTCCACCAGGCCCTTCAGCTGGCCTTCCCAGTGGTCCTTGGTGACCGCGCACATCACCAGCGTTTCCGGATTGATATAGTCGCGCGCCACGCCCTGCGGGTCATACAGATAGGCCATGCCCCCGGTCATGCCTGCGCCAAAGTTCGCGCCGATCCGGCCCAGGATCACCGCCACGCCGCCGGTCATGTATTCGCAGCCGTTCGACCCGCAGCCCTCGATCACCACCTTGGCGCCCGAGTTCCGCACGGCGAAGCGTTCGCCCGCCCGGCCCGCCGCGAACAGGTAGCCGTCGGTCGCGCCATACAGGACCGTATTGCCGATGATCGTGTTTTCCGCGGCGACCAAGGGGCTTGCCATGGGCGGGCGCACCACGATGGTGCCGCCCGACAGGCCCTTGCCCACGTAATCGTTGGCGTCGCCCGACACCTCGATCTTCAGCCCGGGTGCTGCAAAGGCCCCCAGCGACTGCCCGGCGGAACCCGTCAGGCGGATCGTCAGGTGGTCGGGTTGCAGGCTGTTGCGCATCCCGAACTTCTGCACGATCAGGCTGGACGTGCGCGTGCCGATGGTCCGGTGGGTGTTGCGCACGGCATAGGACAGCTGCATCTTCTCGCCGTCCTCGAAAAAGCGGGCGGCGTCCTTGACGATCTCGCTGTCCAGTGTTTCCAGGACCGCATTGCGCGGCTTGGACCGGTCATAGACGATCTTGTCCGCGCCATCGACGGTGATCAGCAGCGGGTTCAGGTCCAGGTCGTCCAGATGCGCGGCCCCCCGGCTGACCTGGGTCAGCAGGTCGGCCCGCCCGATCACCTCGTCCAGGCTGCGCGCGCCGATGGAGGCCAGGATTTCCCGGACCTCCTGGGCATAGAAGGTGATCAGGTTCACCACCTTGTCGGCGCTGCCGGTGAACATGGCGCGCAGGCGTTCGTCCTGGGTGCAGACGCCCACCGGGCAGGTGTTCGACTGGCACTGGCGCACCATGATGCAGCCCATGGCGATCAGGGCGGCGGTGCCGATGCCGTATTCCTCGGCCCCCATCATCGCGGCCATGACGATGTCGCGGCCCGTGCGCAGGCCCCCGTCGGTGCGCAGCGTCACCCGTTCGCGCAGGCGGTTCATCGCCAGCACCTGATGCGCCTCGGTCAGGCCCATTTCCCACGGAAGGCCCGCGAACTTGATGGACGTGGCGGGCGAGGCCCCGGTGCCGCCATTGTGGCCCGAGATCAGGATCACGTCGGCCTTGGCCTTGGCCACGCCCGCCGCGATCGTGCCCACGCCCGAGGACGCCACCAGCTTCACCGTGATCTTGGCGCGCGGGTTGATCTGCTTGAGGTCATAGATCAGCTGCGCCAGATCCTCGATCGAATAGATGTCGTGATGCGGCGGCGGGCTGATCAGCGTGACCCCCGGCGTCGAATGGCGCAGACGGGCGATCAAGGCCGTGACCTTCATGCCGGGCAACTGCCCGCCCTCGCCCGGCTTGGCGCCCTGGGCCACCTTGATCTCCAACTCCTCGCAGGCGTTGAGGTATTCGGCGGTGACGCCGAACCGGCCCGAGGCCACCTGCTTGATCTTGGCGCAAGGGTTGTCGCCGTTGGGCAGCGGATGGGAATGCGCCGGATCCTCGCCGCCCTCGCCCGAATCGGACTTGGCGCCGATGCGGTTCATGGCGATGTTCAGCGTCATGTGCGCCTCGGGCGACAGCGCGCCCAGCGACATGCCCGGCGTCACGAACCGCTTGCGGATGCTGGTGATGCTTTCCACCTCCTCGATGGGCACCGGCTTGCCCAGCGGCTTGATGTCCAGAAGGTCGCGGATGTGGATCGGGGGGTTGGCGCGCATGGCGGCGCTGTATTGCTTCCACACGTCATAGGACGCGCGGTCGCAGGCCACCTGCAGCATCTTCATGGTGCTGGCTTCCCAGGCGTGCTTTTCGCCCGTGCGCCGCATCTTGTAGAAGCCGCCGACCGGCAGCAGATCGACATTGCCGCCGTGGAAGGCCTTGTGGTGCAGCCCCTCGACCTTGGCCTGCAGCCCGTGCAACCCGATGCCGCTGATGCGCGAATGCATCCCGGGGAAATATTCGGCCACCATCGCGCGGGACAGGCCCACGGCCTCGAAGTTCAGGCCGCCGCGATAGGACGAGATGACGGAGATCCCCATCTTCGCCATGATCTTGAGAAGGCCCGCGTCCACCGCGTCGCGATAGCGGCGCATGTTCTCGATCAGGGTGCCGGGCAAAAGGCCGCGTTCGATCCGGTCCTGGATCGAATCCTGGGCCAGATAGGGGTTCACCGTGGTCGCGCCGCAGCCGATCAGCACGGCGAAGTAATGCGGGTCGATGCATTCGGCGGACCGCACGTTCAGCGAACAGAAGGTCCGCAGGCCCTTGCGGGTCAACCAGGAATGGACCGCGCTGGTCGCCAGGATCATCGGCATCGCCACCCGGTCGGGTCCCTGCGCCTCGTCCGTCAGGACCAGATGGCCCGCGCCGGACCGCACCGCATCCTCAGCCTCGGCGCGGATGCGGGCCAGGCCCTCGCCCAGGGCCTCGGTTCCCGCGCCGTGGGCGAAGGTGCAGTCGATGCGCGTCACCGTTTCGCCGAACATCCGCGACATTTCCGCGAATTCGCCGTTGGCGACGAAGGGGCTTTCCAGGATCAGGATCTCGGTCTGGGTGCTCGATTCGTCCAGCACGTTCTTGAGGTTCCCGAACCGCGTCTTCAGCGACATCACCCGCGTTTCGCGCAAGGAGTCGATGGGCGGGTTCGTCACCTGGCTGAAATTCTGGCGGAAGAAATGGCTCATCGGGCGGTACTGGTTCGACAGCACCGCGGGCGGCGTGTCGTCGCCCATCGAGGCGATGGATTCCTTGCCATCCTCGGCCATGGGCGAGAGGACGTGTTCCAGTTCCTCCAGCGTGTAACCCGCAGCCGTCTGGCGGCGCCGCAACTCGTCGCCGCTGAAATGCACCTGTTCGGGCAGTTCGCGCATGACATCGCTCAGGTCCACGACCTTTTCGATCCATTCGCCGAACGGCTGGCTGGACGCCAGGCGGTCCTTGATCTGCGCGTCGTGATACAGCTTGCCGTCCCACATGTCGACGGCGATCATTTGGCCCGGCCCAAGCGCGCCCTTTTCGCGCACGGTCATCTCGTCCACCGGGACCATGCCGACCTCGGATCCCGCGATCAGCATGTTCTCGGTCGTCACGACATAGCGCATGGGGCGCAAGCCGTTGCGGTCCAGGCCGCCGCAAACCCAGCGGCCGTCGGTCATGGCAAGCGCCGCCGGACCGTCCCACGGCTCCATCACCGCGTTGCAATAGGCATACATGTCCGCCCAGGCCTTGGGCATGTCGGTGGTGGCCTTGGACCAGCTTTCCGGGACCAGCATGGTCTTGGTCATGGGCGCGCTGCGGCCCGAGCGCACCATCACCTCGAACACCGCGTCCAGGGCGGCGCTGTCGGACGACCCGGCGGGGACGATCGGCTTGATGTCCTCGGCCGCCTCGCCGAAGGCGCTGGAGGCCATGCGGATCTCGTGGCTGCGCAGCCAGTTGAGGTTGCCCTTCAGCGTGTTGATCTCGCCGTTATGGGCCAACATGCGGAACGGCTGGGCCAGCCACCATTGCGGGAAGGTGTTGGTCGAATAGCGCTGGTGATAGATCGCGAAGGCCGATTCGAACCGGTCGTCCTTGAGGTCGGGATAGAATTCCGCGACCTGCTCGGCCAGCATCATGCCCTTGTAGATGATCGAGCGGCAGGACAGCGAACAGAAATACAGGCCCGCGACCTGGGCCGCGACGGCGGCCTTTTCGATGCGGCGGCGGATGATGTAAAGCTCGCGCTCGAAGCGGACCTGGTCGATGTCCTTTTCGCAGCGGATCAGGATCTGCTCGATCTCGGGGCGGGTGGCATTGGCCTTTTCGCCCAGGACGGCGGTGTTCACCGGAACGTGGCGCCAGCCATAGATGTAATGGCCCATGCGCAGGACTTCGGATTCCACGATGGTCCGGCAGGCCTCTTGCGCGGCAAAGTTGGTGCGCGGCAGGAAGACTTGGCCCACGGCGATCAGCTTGTTGCCATCGGGTTCATGGCCGGTGCGGCGCACCTGGTCATAGAAGAACGGGACCGGGATCTGCACATGGATGCCCGCGCCGTCGCCGGTCTTGCCGTCGGCATCGACCGCGCCCCGGTGCCAGATCGCCTTCAGCGCGTCGATCCCCGACTGCACCACCTTGCGCGAGGGCTTGCCGTCGATGTTGACCACCAGCCCCACGCCGCAGGACGAATGCTCGTCTTCCTCGCGGTACAGGCTGTGGGTCGCCATCCAGTCGCGGCGGGCCTGTTCTTCCTGTTGCCAATCCTTGCTCATCGTCAGGCCCTTTCGTGCAGAAGCTGCGTCAGCAACTGATCGCAGTCGAATTGCGGTTCGGTGTCCCCGAAGCCTTCCTCGCCCGGAAAGGCGAAGGTGACGGGGCTGTCGTTGGTTTCCTGGCGCTGCCCGGTCCAGTCGGACTGCGTCTCGATGCCGCCGTAAAATCGGGCGGCCTTGCGGCTGATAAACTGCTGGCCGGTGCGTTCGATCAGCAATTCGCCATCCGCGCCATAGGTCTTCAGCTGAAAGCGCGTGACCTCCAGCGCCTCGCCGTCGATGGCGACCGTCTCGCCGGTCAGGATGTCCTGGCCCACGTGGCGCAGGCGCTCGCCGGTGTTCGATTCGGTCCAGAAGTCGAAATCGTCCCGGCCGGTTTCCAGCAGCGTCTTGAAGCTGGCGTGGTCCTTGGACCGCTCGACCAGGAAATCGGCCAGGCCGGTGTTCGGGTCGCTGCTTTCGACCCAGCGGGTCTCGGCGTCGATGCGCGACAGGTGGCGCAGGCCATCCTTGCCAAAGACCGCGCTGCGCTGGTCGCCCGCCGGGTCGGCCTTGCAGCTGTAATACTGCACGACCGAACAGCCGCGGTTCTGCCCCGTCGATTGCAGCTGGCAGCCCTGCGGCGGGGTGAAGCTGGCGGCATGGCCGGCGGATGCGGCCAGGGCCAGCCCCAGGGACAGGGTGATCCGCAGCATCACGAACCCCTACTCTGCCGCGATGCGGGCTTCGCCGGTCAGGTATCCGGCAATGGATTCGGCGGCCTCGCGCCCGTCGCGGATCGCCCAGACGACCAGGCTGGCGCCGCGCACGATGTCGCCCACGGCGAAGACGCCGGGCAGGCTGGTCTGGTGGGTCTGGAAATTGGCCTTGATGGTGCCCCAGCGGGTGACCTCCAGCCCCTCGACGCCCCACAGCCTGGGCAGATCCTCGGGTTCAAAGCCCAGGGCCTTGATCACCAGATCGGCGGGTTCGTCGTAATCGGCGCCCTCGATCAGCTCGGGCGCCTGGCGGCCCGTCACGTCCGGCGCGCCAAGGCGCATCTTCTGGATGCTGACCGAAGCGATCTGCGACACGGTGCGCACCGGCCCGTCCACGTCGGCTTCCTGGCTGGCGGCGAAGTCGCCGGTGACATGGCCGATGAACTTGCCAGGCGCGGACATCCAGACGAATTCCACGCCTTCTTCCTCGGCGTTCTGGACCTCGCGCTGCGAGCCGGGCATGTTGGCGCGGTCGCGGCGATACAGGCATTTCACCGACAGCGCGCCCTGGCGGATCGCGGTGCGCACGCAATCCATGGCGGTGTCGCCGCCGCCGATGACGACCACGCGCTTGCCCTTGGCGTCCAGCTCGCCATCGGCGAAATCGGGAACCTCGTCGCCGAAATCGACCTTGTTCGAGGCCGTCAGATAGTCGATGGCGCGGACCACGCCGCCCGCATCGGCGTTGTCGATGTCGAGATCCCGGGTCTTGTAGACACCCGTGGCGATCAGCACCGCGTCGTGCTTGCCCCGGATCGCGTCGAAGCTGATGTCCTCGCCCACGGCGCAGTTCAGCACGAACTCGACCCCGCTGTCGGCCAGCCACTGGTTGCGGCGCAGGACCACGTCCTTTTCCAGCTTGAAGCCGGGGATGCCATAGGTCATCAGCCCGCCCGCGCGGTCATAGCGGTCATAGACCGTGACCTGGAACCCCCGCGCGCGCAGCATGTGCGCCGCCGACAACCCGCCGGGACCCGCGCCGATGATGCCGATCGACTCGGCGCGTTCCTGCCCGGGCTGCACGGCCGTGATCCAGCCTTCCTCCCAGGCGACATCGTTGATGTATTTCTCGATGGCGCCGATGGTGACGGTGCCGTGGCCCGACTGCTCGATCACGCAGTTGCCCTCGCACAACCGGTCCTGCGGGCAGATGCGGCCGCAAATCTCGGGCAGGGTGCTGGTCGCCTGGCTGACCTGCCAGGCCTCGTACAGCCGTCCCTCGGCGGTCAGGCGCAGCCAGTCGGGGATGTTGTTGTGCAGCGGGCAATGGCTTTGGCAATAGGGCACGCCGCACTGGCTGCACCGGCTGGCCTGTTCGGCGGCCTTGGCCCTGGCGAATTCGCGGTAAATCTCGTGGAAGTCCTCGCTGCGTTCCGCGGCCGAGCGTTTCTCGGGCATCTCGCGCGGGGTCGAGACGAACTTGAGCATCTTCTGCGTGGCCATCGCTGCGCACCTTCCAAGTCAACAGGAACTTCCGCAGACCCAATAAACCAAGGAACATTCGATGAAAAGTCAGCAACACTGACCTAAACGGCATATTTTTTGCTGCCGCGAATATTTTCAGCCCGGAACCACCGCCATTTAGGTCAGCACACGTTACCTACCGGCCAGAAGCGCCACCAAGGCAACGACGCCCACGACGATGCGCCACCATCCGAACAGGCCATATCCGTGCTTCGACACATAGCCCAGCAGCCAGCGCACCACGATCAGGGCGCTGACAAAGGCCGCGACAAAGCCCACGGCGATGGTGCCGATGGCGCTGGCATCCAGGATGGCACGATTCTTGAACAGGTCATAGGCGAATGCCCCCAGCATGGTGGGCATGGCCAGAAAGAACGAAAATTCGGCAGCCGACCGCTTGTCTGCCCCCAAAAGCAGCCCGCCGACGATGGTGGCGCCCGACCGCGACACGCCGGGGATCATCGCAAGGCACTGGATCAGGCCGATCTTGAAGGCCATCGACAGGGGAAAATCCTCGGCCCGCGTATAGACGGGCTGCCGGGCCAGCCGGTCCACCCAGAGCAGCACCACCCCGCCCAGGATCAGCATGACGGCGATCAGCATCGGGGTTTCGAACAGCACCGTCTTGATGATGTCATGCGCCAGCACCCCCACCACCACCGCGGGCGCGAAGGCCAGCAGCACCGCCGCGACAAAGCGCCGCGCGGCCGCGTCACGGGGGGCCGCCGCCAGGATCTGCACGATCCGCGACGCATAGACGCCCAGGACCGCCAGCAGCGCGCCCAACTGGATCAGCACCTCGAAGCTGCGGCCGGGCGAATCGAAGCCCAGGAAATGCCCCGCCAGAAGGATATGCCCGGTCGATGACACGGGAATATACTCGGTCAGCCCCTCGAGAACCCCGAGGATGGCTGCGACGATGGTGTTCGGCTCCATCAATGGGCGCGCAGGTTCTTGGCCGACTTCTTGATCGCCTCGTATTGCCCCGAGGGGCGGAAGCGCCACAGATACTGCTCGATCACCGCATCCGCCGCGATGGGCTGGATGCCCAGGTCGGCAAAGCCGCGCGCGCCGGGCGACACCACGTTGTCGTGACGCAGCAGCGCCAGCTGGTCGCGGGTCAAAATCGAGTTGGTGAACAGCCCGCCCGTTAGGAATTGCAACAAGCCCAGCACCCGCGCGCCAAGGCCCGCCACCCAGAACGGCATGTTGATGATGCCCCGGCGGCGCATGGTGGCCTTCAGCACCTGGCCCATGATGTCCTTCATGGTCAGCACGTCCGGCCCGCCCAGTTCATAAATGCCGGGCGCGGCCTCGCCCGTGGCGCCCTTGACGGCGGCCCTGGCCACGTCATCGACGAAGACCGGCTGCATCCGCACCTTTCCCCCCACGATGGGCAGCACCGGGCCAAGCCGCGTCATGGCGGCAAAACGGTTGTAGAACGTGTCGTCCGGCCCGAACAGGACCGAGGGACGCAGGATCACCGCATCGGGGCGGTGGCGCAGCACCGCAGCCTCGCCCCGCGCCTTGGCCGCGACATAGGGGCTGGACGAATCGGGATCGACGCCGATCCCCGAGACATGGACCATCCGCGCCACGCCCATCTCGGCGGACAGGCGGGCGATGTTCTCGGCCCCGTCCTCGAAGACGGCCTTGAAGGTGCTCTTGCCCTTGGGCGTCAGGATGTTGACGCAGTTGACCACCGCGTCTGCCTCGGCCATCGCCGCGCGCACCGACAGATCGTCGCGAATGTTGCACAGGACCGGCTGGACCTGCCCGACATTGCCATAGGTGCGGGTGAACAGCGCCTCGTCCGGGCGGCGCACGGCCACGCGGACGCGCCAGCCCTGCTTGGCCATCAGGCGGGCGACCTGCCGGCCCAGAAAGCCCGATCCGCCGAAAATCGTGACCAGTTTCGCCATGGGCGTCTCGCCTCCTTCATGCCGATGCCTCCCGCTCCTTACCCAAGCGCGGGGCGCGCGACAAGGCGCACGGGCCGGGATCGCAGGGCGCGATGGTTGCCAGACAAGATTTTCGCAAGATTTCCGTGCAACCCCCATTGACGCCCCCCGCGACTGGCTTTAGGAACCCGCCTCACACCAGTTGGCCCAGATGGCGGAATTGGTAGACGCGCACGGTTCAGGTCCGTGTGCCGCAAGGCGTGGAGGTTCGAGTCCTCTTCTGGGCACCATTGTCGAATGGAAAACCCCAGGGATCGCAAGATCCCTGGGGTTTTCCGTTTGGCGGGCGCGGAGTTGCCCCACGGATCAGCAAAAGCCAAGCTCGCAGACCGGGGCTGGCTCAGGGGGCCGGGAAAGCATCAAGCGGTTCCAGCCCGTGCTTCCGGGCAATGAACCACTCTGGATAACCGGAGAGGTATCCAAGGCAGGCCCCCCCGGAACGGCTGCATGTCCTTGACCAGGCGGGTGCCTGGCTTCGGGCCGACGACGCAGTGCTTGATGTCGCAAACGACGGCCAGAAGAAGGTTCGGATGGGGTGGATACCGCAAGATCGGAACCGATTCGCGCGCCCATTGGGTCCGCTGGCAGGGGCAGCCGCCGACAGCACCGGACTTCGGTGCCGGCTCTGCCCCCTTCTGCCCGTCCGCCCGCCGCAGAACGGCCCTGGTTACACGGACAAGCACATGTACTTGATGTCCAGGTAATCCTCGATCCCGTAATGGCTGCCTTCCCGGCCAAGGCCCGATTGCTTGATCCCGCCAAAGGGTGCCACCTCGGTCGAGATCAGGCCGGTGTTCACGCCCACCATGCCGACCTCCAGCGCCTCGGCCACGCGCCAGACACGGCTGATGTCGCGGGCATAGAAATATCCTGCCAGCCCGAATTCGCTGGCATTGGCCAGTGCCACGACCTCGTCCTCGGTCTCGAAACGCCAGACCGGCGCGACGGGACCAAAGGTTTCCTCGCGCGCGATCTTCATGGCCTGCGTCATGCCGGACAGGACGGTCGGCTGGAAGAAGGTGCCGCCAAGCGCATGGCGCGTACCGCCGGTGGCAATCGTCGCGCCATGGATGCGCGCATCGGCGATGTGGTCCTCGACCTTGGCCAGGGCCGCCCGGTTAATCAGGGGTCCGATCGCCACGCCCTCGGCTTGCCCCTCGCCGACCGTCAGTGCCGCCACGCGGGCCGCAAGCTTTTCGACAAAGGCGTCATGCAGACCTGCCTGCACATAGATCCGGTTGGCGCAAATGCAGGTCTGGCCGGCGTTGCGGAACTTGGCGGCCATGGCGCCATCGACCGCCGCATCCAGATCGGCGTCGTCGAAGACGATGAACGGGGCGTTCCCGCCCAGTTCCAGCGACAGTTTCTTGATGGTCTCGGCGCCCTGGCGCATCAGGATCCTGCCCACACGGGTGGACCCGGTGAAGCTGATCTTGGCGACCTTGGGATTGGCGCAAAGCTCGGCCCCCATGCCGGCGGCATCAAGGCCCGGCACGATGTTCAGCACGCCCGCCGGAACCCCCGCGCGTTCGGCCAGCACGCCAAGCGCCAGGGCCGACAAGGGCGTGAACTCGGACGGGCGGGCGACCACCGTGCAGCCCGCGGCAAGCGCCGGGGCGATCTTGCGCGCCAGCATGGCGTTGGGGAAGTTCCACGGCGTGATCGCGCCTACCACGCCCACCGGCTGCTTCAGCACGATGATGCGCTTGTCGGGCATGTGGCCGGGGATCGTGTCGCCATAGACGCGCCTGGCTTCCTCGGCGAACCATTCGACATAGGCCGCGCCATAGGCGATCTCGCCCCGAGCCTCGGCCAGGGGCTTGCCCATCTCGGCCGTCAGGATGCGGGCCAGATCCTCCCGGTTGGCCAGGATCCCGTCGTGCCAGCGGCGCAGGATGGCGGCGCGATCCTTGGCCGTGCGCGCCGCCCAGGCCTTTCGCGCCGCATGGGCCGCGTCGATCGCGCTGCGCAGTTCCGGCACGCCCATGTCCGCGACCTCGGCCAGCAAGGCCCCGGTCGCCGGGTTGGCGACCCTGAACAGCCGGTCGCCCTTGAAGCGCATCCCGTCCACGAAGCCGCTGCCCGTCAGCAGCGACGGATCGGCCAGTCCGAGGGTATCGACGACATCCGGCATCATGCGGCCCTTGCCGCGGCGATGGAGTCTTCCAGGATGTCCATCGCCTCGGCGAAATGCGCCTCGGGGATGGTCAAGGGCGCCAGGAAGCGGATGACGTTGCCGTAGGTGCCGCAGGTCAGCAGGATCAGCCTGCGCTTCAGCGCCTCGGCGCGGATGCGGTTCACCAGGTCGGGGTCGGGGGCCTTGCCGTCGGGGGTGGTGAATTCCGCCGCGACCATGAAGCCCGGACCGCGCACCTCGGCCAGTTCGGGGGTCGTGGCGCGGATCGCCTCCAGCCGCTGGCGCAGGCGCGATCCCAGCGTGTTGGCGCGGGCGCAGAGGTCTTCGTCCTCGATCACGTCCAGCACGGCATGGGCGGCGGCGATGCCCAGGGGGTTGCCGCCATAGGTACCGCCCAGGCCGCCGGGACCTGCGGCATCCATGATGTCGGCGCGGCCCGTCACGGCGGCCAGGGGCAGGCCGCCCGCCAGGCCCTTGGCCATGGTCGTGATGTCGGCCGCGATGCCGTGCTGTTCCATGGCGAACAGCGTGCCGGTGCGGGCAAAGCCGGTCTGCACCTCGTCGGCGATCAGGACGATGCCGTGCGTGTCGCAAAGGGCGCGAAGGGCGCGCACGAAATCGGTCGGCGCCGGGTTGAAGCCGCCTTCACCCTGCACCGGCTCGAAGATGATGGCGGCGACGCGGGCGGGATCGAGGTCGGCCTTGAACAGCCTTTCGATGCCCGCCATCGCGTCGGCGGTCGTGGCGCCATGCAGGGCGACCGGGAAGGGCACGTGGAACACGTCGGGCATCATCGCGCCGAAGCCCGCCTTGTAGGGCTGGACCTTTCCGGTCAGCGCCATGCCCATGAAGGTGCGGCCGTGAAAGCCGCCGCCAAAGGCGATGACGGCGTTGCGGCGGGTATGGGCGCGGGCGATCTTGACCGCGTTTTCCACGGCCTCGGCCCCGGTGGTGACGAACAGGGTGCGCTTGTCGAAATCGCCCGGAACGGCGGCGTTCAGGCGTTCGGCCAACCGCAGGTAGTTCGCATAGGGCAGCACCTGATGGCAGGTATGGGTGAAGGCTTCGGCCTGCGCCTTGACGGCCTCGATGATCCTGGGGTGACAGTGGCCGGTGTTGACCACCGCGATGCCGGCGGCAAAGTCGATATAGCGCGTGCCCTCGACATCCCAGACCTCGGCGTTGCGGGCGCGGGCGGCATAGATCTGGGTCTGCATTCCCACGCCGCGGGCGATGGTCGTCTGGCGCAGTTCGGCAAGGTCGGTGTTCAGCATGGGACGCTCCTGTGGCGTGGCGGGACGATGACCCGACACCTGCCCTGTTTACTTTTCCTTGAAAAGTCTGTTTCTTGATGTCGCCAAGCCATTGAATTCGTTAAATCCGGAAAGAAAGTGTCAAGCATCGTGAACACCGAAAACAGCGACCCGGATCTGCGCCTCGGCGAACGGCTTCGGATTCTTCGCGAACGCGCCGGCTTGTCGCAGCGGGCGCTTGCGAAACGGGCAAGCGTGACCAACGCGACCATCTCTCTGGTCGAGGCGGACAAGATGAACCCGTCCGTCGGGGCGCTGCGCCGGATCCTGGACGGCATCCCGGTCAGCCTGTCGGAATTCTTCGCCTTCGAACCCGAACCCGAGCAGACGATCTTCTACGAAGCCGCCGATCTGCCCGAGGTCGGCAAGGGCAAGCTGTCGTTCCGCCGCGTCGGCCAAAGCCAGTTCGGCAGGGCCATGACCATCCTGCACGAACGCTATGAGCCCGGCGCCGACACGGGCCGGGTGATGTATCGGCACGAAGGAGAGGAAGGCGGCGTCGTCATTTCCGGCCGCATCGAGATCACCGTGGGCGAGGAACGCCGCATCCTCGGTCCCGGGGACGCCTATTACTTCGACAGCCGCAAGCCCCACCGGTTCCGGCAGGTCGGACCGGAACCCTGCGTCATCGTCAGCGCCTGCACCCCGCCGACGTTCTAGACGTTGAATCCCGGCGCCGGGCCGACCCCAAGTCCGGCGCTCGCCAGCGCCGCCTCGATCCCGGCAGACAGGGCCAGGACATCTTCGTCCGCGTATCGCGGGCCCACGATCTGAAGCCCGACGGGCAATCCGTCGGCGGCAAGACCCGCGGGCAAGGACAGCGCCGGACATTGCGGCAGCAGGTTGAAGGGGCAGGTCATGTCCAGACCGGCAAGGCGCCCGTCCGGCCGCGTGGCGACAAAATCGTTGTCGTCGGCCAGCGCGGACGGGGCGGTCACGGCGCATGTCGGCATCAGGACCGCATCGCAGCCGGACAGCACCCGCGCGAAGTCCTTCCACATCGCGGTGCGAAGCAGTTCCAGGCGCTTGACGCTTGTCGCGTCCAGCGTCAGGCCCCGGTCGATCAGGTCCAGCACGTTCGGATCCATGCGGCCGCGATGCGTGTCGATGCCTTCGCCGAAGAACCCGGACATGAAGACGCACCACAGGTCGTGCCAGCCGTCGTTCACCGCGCGCGTCCAGGTCAGATCCGCCTCCTCGACCACGGCGCCCGATGCCCTGAGACAGGCGATGGCGGCGTCCAGGACATCGCGGACCTGCGGCTCGACGTGGTAATAGCCAAGATCGGGCGAGAAGGCGAAACGCTTGCCTTCAAGGCTTGCCGGGGCCGCCCGTTCGGGAACGAAGGGCATGGGCAGCGACAGGATGTCGGCGTTGTCCGGCCCGGCCGTGAAGCGCAGGAACGTCGCGGCATCCGCGACGCTGCGCGCCAGGGGTCCGAAGTGGGACAGGGTGTCGAAGCAACTGGGCAGGATCGTCATCGGGATGCGCCCCAGGCTTGGCTTGAAGCCCACGACACCCGAAAGGGCTGCGGGAATGCGGACAGATCCGCCCATGTCGGTCCCCTCGGCAAAGGGCACGACGCCCGTCGCCACCGCGACCGCCGATCCGCCCGAGGATCCGCCGGGGGTCCGTTCGGGGTTCCAGGGGTTGCGGGTGATGCCCCAGCGAGGGCTGGCCGTAAAGCTGGAATAGGCGAATTCGGGGGTTGTCGTCTTGGCGACAAGGATCGCGCCCGCCGCCTCAAGCCGTGCGATGCACAGGGCCGTTTCATCGGGCACCCAGTGGCCCCTGGTCCATGAGCCAAGCGTCGTCACGTCGCCCCGCGTCGGGGTCAGATCCTTGGCCGCGAAGGGGACGCCCAGCAATGGCGGCAGGCCGGGTTCCCCCGCCGCGACCCGGCGGTCGGCGTCGCGTGCGGCCAGGGTCGCCGCCTCCTCCCTCAGCAGGGTGAAGGCGTTCAGGCGGTCGTTGACGATGCGGGCGCGGCGCAGGGATTCGGCGATGACCGTTTCGGCCCGGAAACGGCCTTCCCTGATGCCGTTGCCGATTTCTTCGGCAGGCAGGTCAAGTGGATGGGCGGGAAAGGCATGGGTCACGGCGTGATCCCTTTCATCGGACGATGTGCTAGGGTCATCTTGCAAGGCAAGGCTGCGGAGGACGCGTGGACGGGATCGGCGACGGGATCGGCGGCAAACCCGAGGCTGGCGCTGCCGAAGGGCGGGCGCGGCGTTTCCGGCTGTGGCACCGCGACATCGCGCAAGCGGCCCATGCCATCGGCAAGCCGGAATTTCCCTTGTGTCTCGAAACCGCGCTGCGCCAGCTCGTTTCCTTTCAGATGATGAACGGATTTGCGTATTCGCATGACGGCGTGGCCTCGGACCTGTGCAGCGAACGCGTCGTGGGCACCCGTGCGATGATCGTGGACCGCTATCTGGCGGGATCCTATGTCCTCGATCCGTTCTTCGACGCCCTGCACCGCTTTTCCGCCGACACGCTTCTGGTGATGCGCCGGATCGCGCCCGACCGGTTCGCGGAAACCGAATATTTCCGCCAGCATTACGGCGCGACGGGGATCGTCGATGAAATCGGGTTCATCCTGAAGCTTCGCCATGTCGATGCCATCCTTTCGCTGTCGCGCATGGGCGCCGAGCGCCCGTTTTCGGCCCGCGATGTCCGAACGCTGGAAGACGCCGCGCCCCTGATCCGGTTCCTGGCGGAACGGCACTGGGCCGATCATCGCAAGCCCGGGGCGGCGCGGACGGTTGCCGCCGCGTCCCTCAGCAACCCCGCCCTGACCCGCCGGGAAAACGAGATCGTGTCCCTGATCCTGAAGGGCCATTCCAGCTTGTCGATCGCGGCGGTCCTGGACCTGTCGCCGAACACGGTCAAGGTCCACCGCCGCCAGATCTATGCCAAGCTGCGGATCTCCAGCCAGGCCGAACTGTTTCACCTGTTCCTGGGCTGACCGTCCCGGTTCAGACCTGTTCCCGGAACTCGACCTCGGGCGGGGCCTTGCGGAAGAACCCCGTGAGATAGACCAGATACGCGATTCCGATCCCCAGCCAGAGGATCCCGAACGTCTTCGCCCTGGGGTCCAGCGCCCACAAAAGATACAGGTCGCACAGCGCCCCGGCTGCGGGAACGACCAGCCCCACGACCACCCCCAGGCGGCGCACGGCGGGATGGTCCTTCCTGTAAAGCGCGATGACCGACAGGTTGACCGCGGTGAAGGCCAGGAACGCCCCGAAATTGATGAAGGATGTCGATGTGGTGATGTCGAGGTTGAGCGCAAGCAGCCCCACGACGCCCACCAGGACCAGGTTCAGGACGGGCGTGCGCCACCGTGGGGACAGCTTGCCGAAAAAACCTTTCGGCAGCACGCCGTCGCGGCCCATGGCGAACAGCAGCCGCCCCACGCTGGCCTGCGCCGCCAGCCCCGAGGTGAACTGCGCCACCACAAGCGTCGCCAGAAAGACCGTCACGAACAGGTCGCCCCCGATCATCAGCGCGATCTCGGTCGCGGCGGCGTCGGCCGCCCGGAACGTCCCGCCCGGATGGGCAAGCTGCGTCACATAGGCCGATCCGGTGAACAGCAGCCCGCCGATCACCGCGATGATCATGATCGCGCGCGGCATGGTGCGCGTGGGATCGCGCGTTTCCTCGGTCAGGGTGGACACCGCGTCGAAGCCCAGGAACGAATAGGCCGCGATCGCCGCCCCGGCGACGGACGCGGAAAACGGCACGCCGGTCTCGAAGAACGGACGCACCGACAGCAACCCGCCCGGCCCGTTCAGCGCGACCACGTAGCGCGCCGCAAGCGCCACGAAGGCCACCAGCACGCCCAGCTGGACGACCATCAGCACAAGGTTGACCCGGTTGGCAAAGGCGATGCCCACGACGTTGACAACGGTTGTCGTGACGATGAACCCCACGATCCAGACCGCAGGCGGAACGCCCGGAAAGGCCGATGTCAGATAGGCCGCCCCGATCAGCCAGATGACCATCGGCAGGAAGAAATAGTCCAGCAGCACCGCCCAGCCGACCAGGAAGCCCGCATGGGGGTTGATGGACTGGCGCACATAGGTATAGGCCGATCCCGCCACCGGATAGACCCGCGACATCACGCCATAGCTGACCGCCGTCAGGAAGATGGCCAGCGCGGCGACCAGATAGGCCATGGCGGTCGTGCCCTGGCTGACCGACGCCAGGGCGCCGAAGGTGCCGAACACGATCATCGGCGTCATGTAGGCCAATCCGAAAAGAACGACGGACCAAAGACCAAGCGACCGGTCCAGCTTGACTGTCTCCGACATGGAACCCTCCTGTGTGTTTGGCCAAGGTTTCCGCAGAGGGGTCTTGCAAGTATATACTCCTATCGGAGTAGGCGGGGGGCTTGCGCAGAATCCGGGGTCTTTCGGGGGCTGCTTATCCGCCCGCCATGACGGCGGTCACTGCCGTGGCGTTGACGATGTCATCGACGCTGCATCCGCGCGACAGGTCGTTGGCGGGTTTCGCCAGGCCTTGCAGGACGGGTCCGATGGCCGCCAGGCCGCCCAGCCTTTGGGCGATCTTGTAGCCGATGTTTCCCGATGCAAGGTCGGGAAAGACGAACACGTTCGGCCGCCCGGTCAGGGTGCTGTCCGGGGCCTTCTTCGCACGAATGGCATCGTCGAGGGCGGCATCGAACTGGATCTCTCCATCGACTTCCAGCGTCGGTTCGGCGGCGCGGATCAGCGACAGGGCCTCGTGGATCTTGGTCAGGCTGGGGTGATCGGCGGATCCTGCCGTGGAGAATGACAGCATCGCCACGCGCGGGGTTTCGCCCAGAAGCCTGCGGCAACTGTCGGCCGAGGCGCGGGCGATGGCGGCCAGGCCCGCCGCGTCGGGATCGACCACCAGGCCGCAATCGGCGAAGATCATGCCGCCCTTGACGGGCGCACCGGCGTCGCAGGCCAGCATCAGGAAGAAGCTCGACACCAGGGGCGCGTCCGGCGCCCGGCCGATGATCTGGAGGGCGGCGCGCACGGTGTCGGCGGTGGTGGCGACCGCGCCCGCGACGGTGCCGTCGGCCTGGCCCAGCCGGACCCGCATCGCGGCCTGGCGGATCGGATCGCGCATCTCGATCACCGCGCGTTCGGCGGTCATCCCCCTGTCCATCCGCATCCGGTGCCAGTGATGGGCAAGGCGGTCCAGATCCGGTGCCTCGGCCGGATGGATCATGGTCACGCCGCCGATGGGGGGACCGTCCATCAGGCTGATGCGGGCCAGGCCTTCGCCGGTCAGGCGCCGGGCGGCCTCGGCGATGCGGGGATCGCGGCCTTCGGGCAGGATGATGTGGCGCGGATTGGCGCGGGCGGCAGCCAGGATGCGTTCCAGCGGTTTCACGGCAAGCGGCCTTTCAGCTGAGGAAGTGGAGACCGGCGACGACAAACACGCCCAGGAAGACGGTTTCGGCCACGATCAGGCCGATCGCGACACCGCCCACGTCCAGCATCCGGGCCAGCGATGTCTTGATGCCCACGGCGGCGATGGCGATCAGCAGCGCCCAGCGGGAAAGCTGCCCGGCCAGATCCGAAACCGCCGCTGGAATCAGCCCCAGGCTGTTCATCGCGGCCAGGACCAGAAAGCCCAGCACGAAGCCCGGCAGCAGCGGCGGGCGCTTGCCGCCGTCCTGGTCCGCAAGCCCGCGCGCGCGGATCACCAGCGAGAAGCACAAGACCACCGGCGCCAGCATGGACACGCGGATCAGCTTGACCAGGGTTGCCGTTTCGCCCGTTTCGGGTCCGATGGAAAAGCCCGCACCGACGACCTGGGCCACGTCGTGGATCGTGCCGCCCAGGAACACGCCGCTGTCGCGCGGGGTAAAGCCGAACAGGCCCGACAGCATCGGGTAAAGCACCATCGCCACCGTGGACAGCACCGTGACCGACAACACCGTGAAGGCCAGGTCGCGTTCCGACCGCGGGTGGCGCGGCAGCACCGCGGCGATGGCCATGGCGGCAGACGCGCCGCAGATCGCCACCGAACCGCCGGTCAGCAGCGCGAAGCGCCAGTCGCGGCCCACGAAGCGCGCGGCGATCAGTCCGAACAGGATGGTCAGCACCACGCCCGCGACAACCAGCCCGATCGCCCGTCCGCCCAGGACCGCCAGCATGTCCACGCTGATGCGCGCGCCCAGCAGCGCCACCCCCAGCCTCAGCACCGTGCGCGCCGTCAGCGCGATGCCCGGCGCGGTCCGGGTCCCGTCCTCGGCCAGGAAGTTCAGCGCCAGGCCCAGAAGCAGCGCCAGCAGCATGGCCGGGGCGCCGTAGTGTTCGGACAGGAACTGCGCCGTCGCCGCCACCAGGACCGACACGGCAAAGCCGGGAAAGGCATCCGAGATCGTCTGGCGGGCGGGTGTCAGGGTCATGCTCATCATGGCTTTTCCAGAATGCAGGGGATCGCCCGGCGCGAAGCAGCCGCGCCGGTGATCAGGGTCGGATAGGGGGATCGGGTCAGGCCGCGCTTTGCTGCGGGCGCATGTCCGCCTTGTCGATCCCGGCCACCATGACCGGCTTCTTCATCGCGTCGCGGCGGAAGGGTTCGCCCAGTTCCTGGTTCAGAAGCACTTCGATGAAGGTGGTCTTCCTTTCCTTCATCTGGCGTTCCACCGCGTCGTGCAGGGCGGCGGTCAGTTCCTCCTGGGTGCGGACCTGCACGCCTTCCAGGCCGCAGGCCTTGGCGATTCCCGCATAGGTCGTGTCGCGATCCAGTTCGGTGCCCACGAAGTTGTTGTCATACCACAGCGTCGTGTTGCGCTTTTCCGCACCCCATTGATAGTTGCGAAAGATCACCATGGTGATCGCCGGCCAGTCCTCGCGGCCCACCGACACCATCTCGTTCATCGAGATGCCGAAGGCGCCGTCGCCCGCGAAGCCGATCACCGGGGTGGCCGGGTTGCCGATCTTGGCGCCCAGGATCGCCGGAAAGCCATAGCCGCAAGGCCCGAACAGCCCCGGCGCCAGATACTTCCGCCCGGCCTCGAAGGTCGGGTAGGCGTTGCCGATGGCGCAGTTGTTGCCGATGTCCGAAGAAACGATGGCCTCTTGCGGAACCGCCTGCATGATCGCGCGCCAGGCCTGGCGGGGCGACATCAGGTCGCTGTCGCGCCGACGCGCTTCCTCGTTCCAGACGGTGCCGGGATCGTCCTGCTCGTGATCCAGCGAGGACAGTTCCTGCGCCCAACGCGACTTGGTCTGCGCGACCAGATCGCGGCGCGCCTGCCGCCCCGCGTCGCCCGCAGCCGCCCCCAGTTGCGCCAGGATGGCGCGCGCGACCTTGCCCGCATCGCCCTGGATGCCCACCGTGACCTTCTTGGTCAGCCCGATCCGGTCGGCGTTGATGTCCACCTGGATGATCCGGGCGTCCTTCGGCCAATAGTCGATGCCATAGCCCGGCAGGGTCGAGAAGGGATTGAGCCGCGTGCCAAGCGCCAGCACCACGTCGGCCTGGGCGATCAGTTCCATCGCGGCCTTGGACCCGTTATAGCCCAACGGTCCCACGGCCAGCGGGTGCGAGCCGGGAAAGCTGTCGTTGTGCTGATAGTTCGAGGCGACCGGCGCATCCAGACGCTCGGCCAGCCGGATCAGGTCCGGGATCGCGCCGGACAGGACTACGCCCGCCCCCGACAGGATCACCGGGAACTGCGCTTCGGACAAAAGCCTGGCTGCCTCGGCCACCGCTTCCTCGCCGCCCGCCGGGCGCTCGAAGGCCACCACCTGCGGCAGATCCACGTCGATCACCTGGGTCCACATGTCGCGCGGGATGTTCATCTGCGCGGGCGCGCTGTTGCGCCAGGCCTGCATGATGACGCGGTTCAGAACCTCGGGGATGCGGGACGGATCGCGCACTTCCTCCTGATAGCAGACGCAATCGGCGAACAGGCGCATCTGCTCCATTTCCTGGAAACCGCCCTGGCCGATGGTCTTGTTGGCCGCCTGCGGCGTCACCAGCAGCAAGGGCGTGTGGTTCCAGTAGGCGGTCTTGACCGGCGTCACGAAGCCGGTCACGCCCGGCCCGTTCTGCGCGATCGCCATCGACATCTTGCCGGTGGAGCGCGTGAAGCCGTCGGCCATCAGCCCCGCGTTCGTTTCGTGCGCGCAGTCCCAGAAGGTGATGCCCGCCTTGGGGAACAGGTCGCTGACCGGCATCATCGCCGACCCGATGATCCCGAACGCATGTTCGATCCCATGCATCTGCAGGACTTTGACAAAGGCTTCCTCGGTGGTCATTTTCATGGCGATGGCTCCTTACTTCCGCTCGTCGCGATAGTGATACAGGTGATAAAGGCCCCACTGGCCAAGCCGCCGGAACGGCGTCCTCCAGCCCTCGTGGGGCAGTTCGGTGTTGAAGATCGGCAGGTCCGGGACGGGTTTGCCCGCCACCAGTTGCGCCAGCCGGCGGCCCGCCATGGCCGAATACATGACGCCGTTGCCGCCATAGCCCAGGGCATAGAACAGCCCCGGCGTATCGGGCAGGCCGGTGATGCGCGGCATCATGTCGTGGCTGACATCGACCCAACCCCACCAGCTGTAGTCCAGCTCGATCCCGCGCAGGGCGGGGAACTTGCGGGCCATGCCTTCGCGCAACCCGTTCAGATGCGCGGGGTTGGCCGCGTCGCGCCCGGTGATCGCCGCGCGCGACCCGATCTGCAGCCGGTTGTCGGGCAGCAGCCGGTAGTAATGCCGCAGCGTGCGCGTATCGGTCAGCGGCGCCATTGTCCTGATCCCCACGGCGTCCAGTTCCGATGGCGTCAGGACGCGCGTGACGATGCTGTTCGACATGATCGGCATCAGCCGGTCGCGCAGCCGCCCGTGCAGGCCGCGGGTCGCATAGGCGGCGGTGGCCACGGCGACCCGGCGGGCGCGGACGGTGCCGCCCGGCGTGCGCAGGTGGTGGACGCCGTTGATCAGCTCCCACCCCTGGACGGGGCTGTCGGGATGAACCGTCGCGCCCAGGTCGCGCGCCACGCGCAGATAGCCGAAGGCCAGCTTGGCCGCGTGGATGCTGACGCCGTCGGCTTCCCACATCGCGCCCTGCGCTTCGTGATCGCGCACGGCGGTCCGGAACAGTTCGTCCCGCGACAGCATCCGGGCGTCATAGCCGAAGCTGTCGCGCAGCAGCCTGGCCTCGGATTCCAGCGCCGGCAAGACGCTGGCCTTGTGGGCAATGTAGTAATGCCCGCCGTCCTGCGGTTCGCACCGGATGTCGTGATCGCGCAGCAGGCCGCGGAACAGGTCGAACGCCTCGACCATCTCGCCGTGCATTCCGCGCGCCACGTCCAGGCCCCAGCGTTCGATCCATTGGCTGCGCTTCAGCCGTCCGGCGCTGACCTGGGCCTGGCCGCCGTTGCGGGTGGAACAGCCATAGGCCACGCCGTTGGCTTCCAGCACCGTGGCCTTGATGCCGTGGTCCTTGGCCAGGTGGATGGCCGTGGACAGACCCGTGTAGCCCGAGCCGATGACCGCGACATCGACATCCATGTCGCGCGTCACGGGACCGTCGTCTTCGGGCGCGGGGCCTGCGGTGCCGATCCAGTAGGTCGGGGCATAATCGCTGCCCGGACCGATCGCGCGCGCCGTCATGGGATCGTACAGGGGGTCGAACGGCGCCGGGCGGAGTTTTCGGGTGGATTGCATGATGGTCACTTGGCCGGGATGTTCGGGCGCTGCTTGCGCATGGCCTGCTTTTCGATGATCTGCCCGTCGCGAAAGCGGAACAGGTCGGCGCCCTGGACCTCGGTCCGGGTGCCGTCGGGGTTGGTGGCGCGGAAGGTCCACTGGCTGACGCCGCGGGTGCCGTCCTGGGACAGGAAATGGCTGTGATCGGCCCACTGGACATCGGGCATGGCAGTCCAGACGGCCGCGAAGGCCCGGGCGATGGCCTCGCGGCCGCCGATCCGGTTGCCGTGTTCGGCATCGCCCGCCACGGTGTAGAAGACGCAGTCCTCGGCGAAATGGGTCATCACGCCGTCGATGTCGTGGCGGTTGAAGGCGTCGAAGGTGGCTTTCAGGTCGGCGGCGGTCAGGCTGGGGGTCATGATCGGATACTCCTTTCCCGCACGGTGGCGACAGGGTCGCGCACCGCAGGGGTCTGTTCGTGGGGTTCTGGGTCAGGTCGAAGGGGGCCGGTCGGTCAGATCTTGCCCTTCCAGGGGATCAGCGCCCTTTCGATGCGGCGGATCAGCAGGTCGAAGGCAAAGGCCAGGATGCCGATGACGATGATGCCCATGATCACCGCGTCGCTGGCCAGGTACTCGGCCGAGTTCAGGACCATGAAGCCCAGGCCGCGGCTGGCCGCGACCATCTCGGCCGCGACAAGCGTGGTCCAGCCGACGCCGATGCCGATGCGCATTCCCGTGAATATCTCGGGCAGCGCCGCTTTCAGGATGACGTGGAAGATCACCTGAAGCTTGTTGGCGCCCATCGCATAGGCCGCATGGATCTGTTCGATCGAGACCGAGCGGACACCGGCGCGGGCGGCGATGGCCATGGGCGCGAAGATGGCCAGGAAGATCAGGAACACCTTGGGAAATTCGCCGATGCCCAGCCAGATGATGATCAGCGGCAGATAGGCCAGCGGCGGCAACGGGCGATAGAATTCGATGATCGGATCCATCACGCCGCGGATGACACGGTTCACGCCCATCAGGATGCCCAGCGGCACCGCCACGACCAGCGCCAGGAAAAAGGCGCCCAGAACCCGGCCAAGGCTGGCCAGCGTATGCTGCAACAGGGTCGAGTTCGACACCCCCTCGGTCACGGCCAGCACGAACTTGCCCCAGACCGCGGCGGGGGCCGGCAGGAACAGGGGCTTGACCCACCCCATGCTTGTCACCAGGAACCACAACCCGATCAGCACGACCGCGGTGGCCAGGCTGATCATCGCGCTGGATCCGTCGCCGGGGGCGCCATAGGATACGCCGGGCCTGGCAGGGCGGGACCGGGTCAGACGGTCAAGCATCGAGCCGTTCTTTCGCGCCGGCACGTTCGTCGCCATAGATGATGCCAAGGATTTCCTCCCTCATTTCGATGAAGTCGCGGCTTGACTTGATGGCGCGGGAATTGCCTTCGGCAAGGAAGCGCCGGTTGAAGTCCAGGTCATAGGTGTGGGTGATGCGGCCGGGGCGCGGCGACATGACGATCAGCCGCGATCCCAGGAACAGGGCTTCCTCGACCGAATGCGTGATGAAGAAGTACATCTTGTCGGTCTGCTGCCAGATCTTCAGCAGCAGTTCCTGCACCGTTTCGCGCGTCAGCGCGTCCAGCGCCGCCATCGGCTCGTCCATCAGCAACATGGCCGGGTCGCAGGTCAGCGCCCGCGCGATCCCCACCCGCTGCTGCATCCCGCCCGACAGGTGATAGATCATCTGCTTGTGGAAATCCTCAAGCCCGACCAGCGCCAGGTTCTTGACCGCGCGCTCGCGCCGGGTTCTTGCATCGACGCCCTGAAGCTTCAGTCCGAATTCGACGTTGTCGATGATGTTGAGCCACGGCAGCAGGGCGTGTTTCTGGAACACCACGCCGCGCTCGGCGCCGGGACCCGTGACGGGGCGGCCGCCCAGGGTGATCTTTCCGGCCGAAGGGGCCATGAACCCGGCCATCAGGTTCAGCAAGGTGGTCTTGCCGCAGCCCGAGGCGCCCAAGGCGACGACGAAATCGCCGCTTTTCACTTCAAGGCTGACGCCTTTCAGCGCGCTGATCGGGGCGCCGTCCAGATGGCCGGGATAGACCAGGTCGACATCGGATACTGTCAAGGTCTGCATCTCAGTGGTCTTTCAGAAAAAGGGGTGAAAGGCGTGGGATGAGGCCCCGGGCACCATGCCGCGGGGCATCCGGCGCATCACTTCGCCGCTGCCTGCGCGAAGCTTGCATTCACGAAGGGGGCATAATCGTCCAGCGCGCCGTCGATCTGCTTCTGCTCGACCAGGAACCGCGCGCTTTCGGAAACGGCACGCAGCGCGCCGCCGCCCAGCCAGGTTTCCGAGGCCTGTTCCCCGGCATCCGGGAACGACAACATGCCCAGTGCCTCGACCACGCCCGCCGGTTCGCCGCCGATGGTCTTGACGATATTGGCGACGGGGGCGGAGTCCACCGTCCAGGCGGCCTTGTTGGCGTTGTAGTCGGCATACGAGGCCGCCAGCGCATCGGTGAACGCCTGCATGAAGGCGGGGTTTTCCTTGGCGAATTCCGTGTCCACCACCAGCCCGTCAAAGGTCGGGACGCTGGCCGCGCCGATCTGTTCGCTGTCGGCGATCACCTTGCCGTCCTTCATCAGTTCGGTCAGCGCGGGCGGCCAGACATAGGCGGCGTCGATGTCGCCGCGCTGCCAGGCGGCCAGGATCTGCGGCGGCTTCATGTTCAGGATGTTCACGCCGCGCGGGTCGATCTTCCACACCTGGTCCATGCCGACCAGCAGGTGGAAATGCGATGTCGAGACAAAGGGCACCGCGACGTTCCTGCCGGTCAGATCCGCAGGGCTTTCGATCCCCGAGCCGTTGCGCACGACCAGCGCCTCGGATTTGCCGATGTTGTCGAGGATCCAGAACAACTGCATCTCGACGCCGCGCGTCGTCGCGGCGGCAATCCCGGTCGAGCCGATCACGCCGACCGGCACGTTGCCCGAGGCAAGCGCGGTCGAGATGTCCCCGCCCGAGGAAAACTGCCGCCAGTCGATCGTGTAGCCCGCCTTTCGGGCCGCGGCGTCGATGCTGCCGTCGGCGATGGCGTTGATGAAGGGTCCGACGATCTGCTGATAGCCGACGACAACGGTCGTGTCGGCCAGGGCGTGACCGGCGAAACTGGCGCCAAGGGTCATTGCGGCCAGAAATACCCTGGATTGGCTGATGGTGGTCATTCTGCGATTCCCTGTTTTCGTGTTTTTCGGTTCAGATGCTTTTCTGACCCTTGTAGCCGGATTGTCTTGTGCCTCCGGTCCGTGCCTTGCCGCGTTCCGTTTGTCGTCAGCCCCTTGCATGGTGCGTGGGTCCGGTTGACCGCTTGTGCGACAAAATGTTGCAGGGAACGGACCACAAGGATATGTCCAGATGGAACCGAATATAGGTCCAGATGCCAAGCGACATTCCCCTGGACGCCATCTTCCTGCGCGAAGATGCGCCGACCCTTCAAGGGCGCCTGGCCGCCGCCATCATTCGCGCCATCCTGGAAACCCGGGCGCACCCGGGCGCAAGGCTGCCCTCAAGCCGCCAACTGGCGCAAGGCCTGGGACTGTCCCGGATGACCGTCACGCTGGTCTTTCAGGATCTTGTCAGCCAGGGCTATCTCGAGGCGCTGCCGCGATCGGGAACCGCGGTCGCGGCGACCGTGCCGCATCGCCGCGTGGACGTGACGCCCCTGCCCGCCGCCAGATCCCAGACGGTGAAATGGTCGCGATGGTTGTCGGACCACGACCTGCCCAAGCGCGTCATCCGCAAGCCGGGCAACTGGCGCGACTTCCGGTATCCGTTCATCTTCGGCCAGGCCGACCCCACCCTGTTCGATCACAACGCCTGGCGCGACTGCGCCCGCCGGGCCTTGGGGACGCGCGACTTTTCGGAACTGGCCGCGGACCGGTACGGCGCGGACGATCCGTTGCTGCTGGATTACATCTGTTCCAACACCCTGCCGCGGCGGGGGTTCAATGCCAGGCCGGACGAAGTGCTTGTCACGCTTGGCGCGCAGAATGCCCTGTTCCTGGCGATCGAACTGCTGGCCCGCGTGGACCGCCTGGCCGTCACCGAGGAGCCGGGCTATCCCGACTTTGCCGAAACCCTGCGGCGGGCGCGCAGCCCCACCACGTTCCTGCCTGTGGACTCGATGGGGCTGGACCCGGCGATGCTGCCCGCCAATACCCGGCTCATCCTCATCACGCCCAGCCACCATATTCCGACCGGCGCGACGATGCCCCTGTCCCGAAGGCGGGAACTGCTGCACCGGGCGGACCAGATGGACGCGCTGATCATCGAGGATGATTACGATTTCGAGATGTCCTACCTGGCCCCGCCCGCACCCGCGTTGAAGTCGCTGGATGCGTCGGGCCGGGTCATCTATATCGGCAGTTTCTCCAAGTCCCTGTTTCCGGGGCTGCGGATCGGCTACATGGTCGCGCCCGCGCCCTTCATCGCCCGGGCGCGCGCCTTGCGGGCGATCATGCTGCGCCATCCGCCCGGCCATCTGCAAAGGATCACGGCCTATTTCCTGGCCCTGGGCCATTACGACGCGCATATCGTCCGCCTGCGCCAGACCCTGAAGGAACGGCGGCGGGTTCTGGAAGACGCGATCTCAAGGACCATGCTGAGGATCGAGGGGGCGGCCGCGCAGGGCGGTTCAAGTGTGTGGATCAGCGCGCCGGGAACCGACAGCGCCGAACTGGCCGCGCGGCTGCAGGGTGACAGCGTCCTGATCGAACCCGGCGCGGTGTTCTTCGAGAACACCCCGTCGCCTTGCCCGGTGTTCCGGCTGGGCTATGCGTCGATCGCGGCGGACCGGATCCCGGAAGGGGTGGCCCTGATCGACCGGGCCGCGCGCGAACTGTCTGCATTGCGCGATCCTGTCGCAGGCGAAGGATCGACCTGACGGCGCTGCGGCTGGCGCCCGCTCCCCGGCGCTCCAGCCCGTGTGACCCGCTGACGTGTCGGGCGAGCGGCCGCTGCGGGCGGCGGGGCTGTCGGACCCCTTCTGCAAGACATCGCGGCCGGGCGCCCCGATGCCGCGCTGGTGGCCGAGAACCGGGATTTTCCCGCGGGGCTGCGGTGGAACCAGCCTCCACCCGATCCGGATCTTCAGTGGAACCCGAAGGCAGCTCGGTCATGGGCGCGCATGAAAGGCCCCGGTCACACAGGGTCGCGATCGAAGACCGGAAGGCATCCACCGGCCTGCCCTTCGTTTTCCGGAGGGGTTGTCCTTCCCGGTCTTTCCAGAGTGCTGATGATCTCCGGCAAGGTGCAGCCGCGGCGCAAGGCCAACGCGGAATTTTCAATCCGTTCGGTGAACCCCCGGGCTGTCATCGTCGTTGGGCGCGCATGTCCGGAAAAGGAGAAACCATGTCGGAACTGATCGTGATCGCCTTCGACGACGAGGCCACCGGCTTCGAGTTGCGCGCCGAACTGGTGAAGATGCAGGGGGATTACCTGATCGAGATGGAGGACGCGGTGGTCGTCACCCGCCCGTCCGAGGGCGACATCAAGCTGCACCAGGCGGTGAACCTGACCGCCGCGGGCGCGCTTGGCGGCGGCTTCTGGGGCACCTTCGTCGGCCTGATCTTCCTGAACCCGCTGATCGGGGCGGCGGTCGGCGCGGCCTCGGGGGCGCTGGCGGGACAATTGTCGGATGTCGGCATCAATGACGATTTCATGCGCGACACGGCCCGCGCGCTGCCGCCCGGCGGCTCGGCGGTCTTCGTGCTGCTGCGCAAGATGACGGCCGACAAGGTGCTGGACCGGTTGCAGTCCTTCCGCCACCGGGGCCGCGTCCTGCAGACATCCTTGTCGCGCGAGGACGAGGACCGGTTGCGCGACGCGCTGTCGGGTGGCGCCGCCGTCCCGCCCGTGCCGCCTGCCGCGCCCGCCACGGGCGCTTGACGCAAGCGGGGGCTGCATGAGACATGGCAGCCCATGGTCATTCGCCTTTTGTTCAGCCCTCCGCCCGCCGAACCCGGGGCGGCGCCAGCCCTCCGCTGGCGTCCCCTGCGGCGCGTGCTGATCTGGCTGCGCTGGCTGGCGCTGCGGTTCCTGGCGCTGATGGTCGGGCTGGTCATGGTCTATGCCCTGATCAATCCGCCCACCACCTGGACCATCGTGTCGGAAGCCGCCGCCCCGCGCGAATGGGTCGATATCGAGGACGTGGCCCCTGTCATGCGCCGGTCGGTCGTGGCCGCCGAGGACGCGAATTTCTGCCTGCACTGGGGCTTCGACATGGTGGAAATCCGCAAGGTCGTGGCCTCGGGGTCGTCGCGCGGGGCCTCGACCCTGACGCAGCAGACGGCCAAGAACGTGTTCCTGTGGCAGGGCCGCAGCTGGACGCGCAAGGCCTTGGAAACGGCCTTCACGCCGATGATCGAGGCCTTCTGGTCCAAGCGCCGCATCCTTGAGGTTTACCTGAACGTGGCCGAGTTCGGGCCGGGGGTCTTCGGCATCCAGGCCGCCGCGCGCGACTATTTCGGCACCACGCCCGACCGGCTGACGCCCGTGCAGGCCGCCCGGCTGGCCGCCGTGCTGCCCGCGCCCAAGACCCGCAGCCCCCGCGCCTCGACGCGGTCGCGCGCCATCGCCGACGGGGCGGCGACCATCGCCCGCGACGGGCGGGCCGATTGCTTCTAGATCCCCGCGCCGGTTGAACAGCGGGGGTTGCGGGCTTATCAAGGGCGCCAGCGTGACAAGAAGGTCCAGAAGCAGGCGATGAACAGCAACACCCAGACCACCCGGCTTTATCATACGGCCTTGTCGCCCTTTTGCCGCAAGGTGCGCCTGGTGCTGGCCGAAAAGAAGATCGAGGTCGAGCTGGTCGAGGAGCGTTACTGGGAAAGCCCGCCCGACCTGAAACGCCGCAACCCGGCGGGCAAGCTGCCCGTTCTGCGCCATCGCGGCAACATGCTGGCCGAAAGCCAGGCGATCATCGAATACCTGGACGAGGCCATCCCCTCGCCCGCGCTGATGCCGTCCACGCCGCTGGAGCGCCACGAGGTGCGCCGCCTGTGCGCCTGGTTCGACGACAAGTTCAATGCCGAGGTGACGGTGCCGATCCTGAACGAACGCGTGTGGAAAAAGATCACCCGCCAGGGCTATCCCGACAGCCGCGTGGTCAAGGACGGGCTGCGCGCCATCAAGGAGCATATCGACTATCTGGCCACGCTGCTGGAAACCCGCCGCTGGCTGGCCGGAAACAGCCTGTCGCTGGCCGATTTCACGGCAGCGGCGCATTTTTCCTGCCTCGACTACATCTCGGACGTGGATTGGGACCGCTCGGACATCCTGCGCGACTGGTATGCCACCATCAAGTCGCGCCCGGCCTTCCGCTCGATCCTGGCCGACCAGGTGCCGGGCATCCATCCGGCCCCGCATTATGCCGAGCTTGATTTCGGATAAGGCTGGGGGGCCAGCCCCCCAGGCCCCCCGGGATATTTGGGCAAAGGTGAAAGAGCGTCTGGCGGCCGAATCCGAAGCCGTGGGCTTTTCGCGGATGCGGGTCACGGTGCCGGATGCGGTGCCCGAGGTCGCGGACCGCCTGCAACAGTTCCTGGAGGCCGGGCATCACGGGCAGATGGGCTGGATGGCCGAGCGCACCCATTGGCGCGGCGATCCGGCGGCGCTGTGGCCCGAGGCCCGGTCGGTGATCGTGCTGGCCGAGTTGTACACCCCCGGCCACGATCCGCTGGCGGTGCTGGACCAGCCGGACCGGGCGGCGATCAGCGTCTATGCCCAGGGGCGCGATTATCACGACCTGGTCAAGAAGCGTCTGAAGCGCCTTGGCCGCTGGCTGCTGGACCAGGCCCCGGGCGAGCAGATCAAGGTCTTCGTCGATACCGCGCCCGTAATGGAAAAGCCCCTGGCGCAAGCGGCGGGCATGGGCTGGCAGGGCAAGCACACCAACCTGCTGTCGCGCGAGTTGGGAAGCTGGTTCTTCCTGGGTTCGATCTTCACGACCATCCCCCTGCCCCCTGACGCGCCCGAGGGTTCCCATTGCGGCACCTGCCGCGCCTGCCTGGATGCCTGCCCCACGGGGGCCTTTCCGGCACCCTACCGGCTGGATGCGCGGCGCTGCATTTCCTACCTGACGATCGAGCACAAGGGGCCGGTCGATCCCGAATTGCGCCCGCTGATGGGCAACCGCATCTATGGCTGCGACGATTGCCTGGCCGCCTGCCCCTGGAACAAGTTCGCCCAGGCCGGGTCCGAGATGCGCTATCGCGGCCTCGTCGGTGCGCCGCCCTTGGCCGAGCTTGCCGTGCTGGACGACGCGGGTTTCCGGGAGCGATTCTCGGGCAGCCCGATCAAGCGCATCGGCCGCGACCGCTTCGTGCGCAACGTGCTGTATGCCATCGGCAATTCGGGCCGGGCGGATCTGGCCGGGGTGGCGCGCGGCCTGACGGGGGATGCCGATCCGGCGGTGGCCGACGCGGCCGCCTGGGCCGTGCAGCGCCTGGCGCAGGGCTGAGGCGTCACAGCAGGAAGTCGTCGCGGTCAAGCGCGATGTGCCCCGACAGCCGCAGCAGGAAATCCGCATGGCCGTCCCCGTTCAGGTCGGCCAGGACGCGTGTCTCGTTTCCGGCATGTTGCCAGCGGAGCTGATGGTCGTCGCTGAAGGCGGCCCTGCCGACGAAGCGAAGGTTCAGGGACCGCAGGTCCAGATCGTCGATCCCCGCCTGGAAATCCCCGATGACATCGGCCAGCCTTGCGGTGCTGTCGGCCGGGGACAGGAAGCGGAAGACATCGGCCTCGGCCCCGCCTGCCAGCATATCGGCGCCTGTCCCGCCGACCAGCGTATCCCTGCCCGGGCCGCCCCGCAGGGCATCGTTCCCGCCATCCCCCACCAGCCGGTCAAGACCCGCCCCGCCCTGCAGCAGGTCATTGCCAAGCCCGCCCCCCAGGGCATCGTTGCCGTCATCCCCCCACAGCACGTCGTTGCCGGCGTCCCCCCACAGCCCGTCGTTCCCGGACTGGCCCAACAGGCGGTCGTTGCCCCCGCCGCCGCGCAGGGCATCGGTCCCCGACCCGCCCCGCAGGGCGTCGTTTCCGGCCTCTCCGTTCAGGCGGTCGGTGCCGGTTCCCCCGGTCAGGGCATCGTTGCCGGCCCCGCCCCACAGAAGGTTGTTGCCCAGCAGGTCGGCCAGGATGTCATGGCCCCCCTCGCCCCACAGGGTGTCGTTGCCCGCGCCGCCATCCAGCCGGTCGTTCCCCGCCCCGGCGCGGAGCTGGTCGTTGCCGATGCCGCCCGCCAGCGTATCGAACCCCGCACCGGCGATCAGCTGGTCGTTGCCCACCCCGCCGTCCATGTGGTTGTTGCCCAGCAGGTCGGTCAGGATGTCGTTGCCCGCCTCGGCCAGCAGGCGGTCATTGCCGCCGTCGCCCCCCAGACGGTCGTTGCCCGCCCCGCCGAACAGCCAATCGGTGCCAAGGCCGCCCGACAGCCAGTCGATGCCCGCGCCGGCCCGCAGCCTGTCGTCGCCCTCCTGTCCCAGCAGGCGGTTGTTGCCCGAAAGATCGGTCAGCGCGTCATTGCCGTCCTGCCCCTGCAAGGTGTCGTGACCAAGGCCGCCGTTCAGAAGATCCGCCCCCGATTCGCCATCTAGCTGGTCATTTCCAAGGCCCCCGTCCAGCAGATCGGCCCCGCCGCCGCCAAACAGGTGATCGTTGTCCCCGTCGCCGAACAGGCGGTCGTTGCCCCCACCCGCGTGCAGGATGTCATGGCCCGCCCCCCCGCGCAGCAGGTCGAGACCCGTGCCCGCGACCAGCGTGTCGTTGCCCGCCTCGCCCTGCAGCAGGTTGTTGCCCAGGCCGTCCTCCAACCGGTCGGACCCGAGTCCCCCCCACAGGGTATCGTTCCCCTCTTGCCCGTACAGCAGGTCGTTGCCCGCCCCGCCCTGCAGCAGGTCGCCGCCGTCGCCGCCCCACAGCCGGTCGAGACCCGCGCCCGCGACCAGCGTGTCGTTGCCGCGCCCGCCGATCAGGCGGTTGTCGCCCCCGCTGTCCTCCAGCCGGTCGTCGTCATCCTCGCCCGACAGGGTGTCGTTGCCGTCCTCGCCCAGCAGGCGGTCCGCCCCCGCCCCGCCATAGGCAAGGTCGTTGCCCGCCCCGCCCCGCAGGGTGTCGTTGCCGGTCCCGCCCCACAGCAGGTCATTGCTGTCATGGCCCAGCAGGCCGTCGTTGCCCTCGTCCCCGAACAGCGTGTCATGGCCGGCATGGCCCAGCAGCAGGTCGGATCCATCCCCGCCGCGCAACTGGTCGTTGCCGCCCTGACCGTGCACCGTGTCCGCCCCCGCCCCTGCGGACACGGTGTCGTTGCCCGTGCCCGCCTGGATCACGTCCGGCCCGCCCGCGCCCAGCAGCTGGTCGGCCCCCGCGCCGCCAAAGATCCAGGTGCCGACCGTGGTGGGGGGCGGCCCGACCGTCACGGGATCCAGTTCGGGCAGCCAGTAATGCCCGATGGGGAACATGCCGTTGCCGAAATCCGTGGGCACCAGGCCCTGGCCCGACAGGGTCCGCACCTCGAGGACCGAGTTGCCGTAAACGATCCGCATCCCCCAGGATTGCGGCGCGAACTTCAACTGCCAGGTGCTGCGGATCATGCCCAGCATCGACAGGTCCAACCGGTCCACGCCCGGTTCGTAATCGGCGATCACCACGCGGCCGTCAAAGCGGGTGATGGCGAAGATGTCGGCCCCCGCGCCGCCGGTCAGCTTGATGTTGGCGGGACCCGTCACCAGGATGTCGTCGCCCGCCCCGCCCCTAAGCTGCGTCGTCGTCCCGGTCGCCACCAGCAGGTCGTCGTTGTCCGAGCCACCGACCACCCCGGCCCCGGCAAGGCCCGTCTGGCCGATGGCGCCCGGCTCGACCACCAGCTGCGTCACGCCCGTTTCCCCGTCCGATGTGACCAGCAGCACGATCCGGCCGTCGATCACCTGCGCCTCGATGGCGCTGACCTTGCCCAGCGTCATGTCGGCGGTATCGGCGATGGTCTGCAGGTGCAGCAGCCTGCCGTCGGGCAGCAGGGTGAAGATGCTGATGCCGCCGTCCGCGCCCCCGGCGATCACATGGCCGCGCCCGTCCACCACCGCCGTGGCAAGCGCCGTCACCGACTGGAAACGCGTGGTCAGTTCGTCCACGATGTGGTCGGTCGTGGTCAGCGCCCCGGTCCTGTCCACCCGGAACACCGACAAGGACGACGAGGTCGCCCCCGCCACCACCACGAAGCTGCGTCCCCCGAACTGAAGCGCCGCGATGTCCGAGGGGACATAGTATCCCGTCCCCTCGGCCGCGACATGCATCGCCCCCGCGCCCAGGGTGCCCGTCGCGCCGATGGCATGGGTCGAGATGAAGTTGCCCAGGCCCGAGATGGCGACCAGCAGGCGCTGGCCGTCCACGGTCAGGGCGATGATCTTGTCCAGCGACGCCTCGGCCACGCCGGGGGGCATGGGCAGGCTGACCGAGGATACGGCGGCCAGGCTGCCGTCGCTGCCGATCCTGTGGACCTGCAGGACCAGCGTGTCGGGCTGCGCCGAGAACAGGAAGCGGCCCGCGTCGGTGACCATCTGGCCACTGGCGGACAGGCGGGAACCGATGGGGGCCGCCGGGAACAGCGGCGCAAAGCCGCCAAGCGTGCCCGAGCCGCTGACGGACAGCCCGGTCCCGCCGCCGCCCGACATCCCCCCGACCAGCAGGCGATCGCCCGCCGGCATGTCCAGGACGGTCAGCACAGGCTCGGCCCGATAGGTGAGGCTGGCGGGAAAGGCCTGGGTGGCGACCAGGGCCAGGGGGGCGTCGGGGTCGCTGATCCGATAGCTGCTGACCCCGCCCCGCGCGCTGACGGCGAACAGCATCCAGCTGCCGCCGATCTGCGCGGTGGCAAGATCGGCAACGCCGGACAACCATCGGGTGTGCGCGGCCCCATAGGTGGCCACGTGGCGATAAGAGATCATCTTGTCCGTTGAATGCGCGTTTCAGCTGCATGGTCCCGAGCCGGGGCCGATGCTTAACAAAACCCTAACGCGCGCCGTCCGAACAGACGGGTTTTCCCGGGGATTTGACGCAATCTTTAGATGTCGAAGGCCAAGGGACCATAGATGATCAGGCCGGGCTGCGTGACGGCGGCCCCTTGCAGCATCCGGTCCAGGCCGTCGATAGTGGTGCGGATCAGCCTCTGGTGGGGATGGCCCACGGATTCGGCGAACAGCGCGGGCGTGTCGCCCGGCATTCCGTGGGCGCGCAGACCGGCGGCCAGTTCGGGAAAGCTGCGCTGGCCCATGAAGACGACGGTGGTGACCGCCGGATCGGCGATGGCCGCCCAGTGGATGTCGCCCGGCAGTTGCCCCGTCACGTCCGCGCCGGTGATGAACTGCACCCGCCGCGCGGTCAGCCGCCGGGTCAGCGGGATCCCCGCCGCCGCCGCCGCCGCGCTGGCGGATGTCACGCCCGGCACGATCTCGAAGGCGATCCCGGCGGCGGCAAGGGCCACCAGCTCCTCCTCCAGCCGCCCGAAGAAGCCTGCATCGCCCGATTTCAGCCGCACCACCCGCCGTCCGGCCAGGGCCTGTTCGACCAGCAGCGCATTGACGTGATCCTGCCGGGCCGAGGGGCGGCCCGCGCGCTTGCCCACCGCGATCAGTTCGGCCTGCGGATGGGCATGATCCAGTACCGGCCCGGAGGCGAGGTCGTCGTACAGCACCACCTCGGCCCGGGACAGACGGTTCGCGGCCTTCAGCGTCAGCAGTTCGGGATCGCCCGGCCCGGCCGAGACGAGCGAGACAAAACCGGTCGGTGTGGCAGGATCGGGCAAGGCCAGGGCTTTCGGGCGGGGCTTCCAGCTATACCATTCCTGTCGTTTCAGGCAATGCCGGGGCTTGAAACTTTCCCCGCGCCGATGCCTGATCCGGCCGTTGAACGAAAGCTGTGCAATGACCGTCATCTGCTGGTTCCGCCGCGTGCTGCGGCTGGACGACCACCCCGCCCTGGTTGCCGCCGCCCAGGGCGGCCCGGTGATTCCCCTGGTGATCCTGGACCCGCTGGAGGCGCTGGCCCATCCTGCCTCGGCCCAGCGGCAGGCGATGGCGCTGCCGGGGCTGGCCGCCGCGTTGCAGGCCCGGGGCAGCCGCCTGGTCGTGCGGCGGGGCGATCCCGCCACGGTGCTGGCGCAGGTGATCCGCGACAGCGGCGCGATGGCGGTCCATGCCAGCGAAGGGATGCCCTTCGCCCGCGACGAAGGCCTGCACGATGCGGTCCGGGCGGCGGGCGCGGCCCTGCACCTGCACCCGCTGGCCGACCTGGTGCCGCGCGGCAGCGTGCTGACCAGGACCGGCACGCCCTTCAAGGTCTTCACCCCCTTCTGGCGGGTCCTGCGCCAGACGGCCATTGCCGCGCCGCTGCCCGCCCCGCGCCTGCCCGCGCCCGACGCCTGGCCCGACAGCGACGGCCTTGAGTGGCCCGAGGCGCGGGCGGCGATGAACCGGGGCTGGCCCGTGATGGCTCGCCATGTCCAGGCGGGCGAGGCCACCGCCCATGACCGGCTGGAGGCCTTCCTGGACCGCATCACCGCCGGATACGCCGAACGCCGCGACCTTCCGGCCGAAGGCGATGCGACATCCAGCCTGTCCGACGCCCTCGCCGTCGGAGAGATCAGCGCCCGCCGCATCTGGCACCGCACCCTGCACGCGCAGGACCAGGGCCGCGGGGGCACCGAGGATTTCCTGCGCGAACTGGCTTGGCGGGACTTCGCGCGCGACCTGTTCCATGCGTCCCCCGACATGGACCGGACCTGCTGGCGCAGGGAATGGGACGGCTTTTCCTGGCAGGGCGACAATGCGGACGCCGAGGCCTGGCGGCAGGGCCGCACCGGCATCGCCCTGGTCGATGCCGGGATGCGGGAAATGTTCGCGACAGGCCGGATGCACAACCGCGTGCGGATGATCGCGGCCAGCTTCCTGGTCAAGCACCTGATGATCGACTGGCGCGTGGGCCTTGACTGGTTCGCCCGCTGCCTGACCGATTGGGACGCGGCCAGCAACGCGATGAACTGGCAATGGGTGGCGGGCTGCGGGCCGGACGCCTCGCCCTTCTTCCGGGTCTTCAACCCCGAGGGCCAGGCCGGCCGGTTCGACGCCCGGCGGCTTTACCGCGACCATTGGCTGCGGGGCGAAGGCGCGCGGGACTTTGCCAAGGCCGTGCCCCGGTCCTGGGGCTTCGACCCGGACCACCGCCCGGCCCCGCTGGTCGATCTGGACGCGGGACGCCAGCGCGCCCTGGCCGCCTATCGCGGCTTTGCCCGCAAGGACGCCGCGGCCCTGTAGGCCAGCAACAGCGCGGCCAAGGCGGCAAGGATCAGCACGGGCGGATTGGCGGGCGACAGGTTCGCCGCGAAGATGCCCACCAGCGCCCAGACGACGCCCGCCGGGTAGGCCCATTCGCCGGGCCTGCGGGCCTGGACCAGCAGGGCCGCGACCGTCACCGCGATCAGGCACAGGATCGCCGCCGCCTGCTGGGACAGGACGCCGTGGCCGCCCAGCACCATCCCGAAGGACGCCCCCGTCGCCGCCGTCAGCCACCCGGCATAAAGCGCCACGGGCCGCACCTGCCAGACCGGATCATGCCGCCCGGCCCGCAGAAAGGCCATCACCGCAGGCACCAGCATCGCCACGATCAGGACCGTCGCGCCGATGGGGGTCCAATGCGCCGTCTCGATCCAGAAGGCGCCTAGGGCCAGGCTGACCAGCAACGCGGGCCGCATCGCCTGCCAGTCGGGATCACCGGCCCGCTTCCAGGCGCCGAAGGCCGATCCCGCGACCAGCCAGGCAAAGATCAGCCCCCAGATCGAGAAGGCCCATCCGGCGGGCTGGACCGGCGGATCGGCCTGCGGGATCGGGAACTGGTCGGGCCGATAGCCGCCGAAGCCGTTCGACAACAGGGGCGAGACGGCAAAGGCAAGGGCTGCCAGAAGCACAAGAACGGGAAGGAAACGGCGCATGGGACCTGCAACTGCCAAGGACTGAAGGGTTAACGCGATGTCACGCCCGGCGTTCCTGGCGGGCAAGGGCCTGCGCCCGGGCCAGATCCTCGGGCGTGTTGACGTTGAAGAAGGGATCCACCGGAACGGCGTCCCAGACGGCCAGCGCGGGCGCATGGGCCAGGGCAAAGCCCCGCACCCGCCGCCCGCCCCCGGCCAGGAAGGCGCGCAAGGCGTCGCGCAGGGCCACCGGCCACAGCCCGAAGGTCGGGTGGTCGCAAACCCGGCCCTCGGCATCGCGGCTGGCGGCCAGGACGATGCCCTCCCCCGCTTGCATCAGGCGCTGGACCAGATCGGGCGGAAAGAACGGCGTGTCGCCCGCCACGCTGACGACCGCGCGGTCCCCGCGCGAGGCCGCCCAGTCCATCCCGGCCAGGATCCCCGCCAGCGGTCCCGGCAGATCGGGCAGGCTGTCGGGCAGCACGGGCAGGCCGAAATCCGCGAAACGCCCGGGATCGCCATTCGCGTTCAGCGCCAGCGCCCCGCATTGCGGGACCAGCCGCGCCACGATCTGCGCCAGCATCGGGCACCCGTCCAGATCCAGCAGGCACTTGTCGCCCCCGCCCATGCGGGTGGCGCGGCCTCCGGCAAGGATGATGGCGGGCGGGCGGGTCATGGCAGGGTTGTGACGCAGGCGGGCCTTGGCGGCAAGGCCGGGCGTGACTTACAAAAACGACTGGCGACACCTGCGCGCCCGGAGACCCGCCATGCGACACGACCCCCTGCCCCCCTTCCAGACCGAGGCCAGCCTGCCCGACCTGCCCTTCGCGGCCATCGACGCGCTGATCCGGGCCAAGGCCGCCGAACACGGGCTGGCCCTGCACGACGGGCATGGCCGGTCCACCTGGTGCAAGGTGCCGGGCGGCGACGAATTCGGCGCCCGGAAGGGACCGACGGGCAGCATCCTTTACGTCCGCGCCCATGCCCGCGACCGGCTGCACGCGCTGCGGGAAACCGTGACTGCCCACCTTGCGGAACACCTGCCCGGCCAGCGAATCGCCTGGTCGGCGCTGGACCGGCCGGGGACCTTTCCGCCGAACTTCAGCCTGGCGCGCGTGGCGGGCGTGACGCGCATCGGCACCGATTTCCTGCGCCTGCGGCTGGAAGGGGGCGACCTGGCGCGTTTCGCCCGCGACCTGATCCATTTCCGCCTGGTCCTGCAACCCCCCGGCACGGCGAACCCCGCCTGGCCGGTCATCGGGAACGACGGCCAGACCCTGTGGCCCAAGGGCGCGGCAGCCCTGCACCGTCCCGCCTATACGGTGCGCCATATCGACCCCGTGGCGGGCTGGCTGGAAACCGACATCTTCATCCATGACGGCGGGCGCGCCTGCGGCTTTGCCCAGAACGCCGCGCCGGGAACCGCTGTCGGGCTGACGGGTCCCGGCGGCGGGGGCGTGGCGCAGGGGGACAGCCTGCTGATCGGCGGGGACGAGACCGCCTATCCGGCGCTGGCGCGGACGCTGGAGGCCGCGGCGCCCGACGCCACCGGCAAATGCCACCTGTTCGGCGCGCGGGCGGACTATCCCCTGCCCCCTCATCCGGGCATCCGGGTGATCCACGCGCCGGGCGGCGAGGCCGCGCTGGCTGACCGCCTGCGCCGCGAGGGCACGGACGCCCGGCAAATCTGGCTGGCAACCGAGCGGTCGCGTCTGGCGGTCCTGAAGGCTGCGATCATCGACAATTTGGGCATCGACAAGGCCCGCACCCATCTGGCCGCCTATTGGAGCGCCTGAAAGGCCGGCAGGCGGCATCTGAATAGTTGACAATTTTACATGGGTGCTGAATACCGGCGCAAACTTGCGGGACCGGTCCCCGGGCTTTGCGCCGACTCGGTCCCGGACGCGAACCGTCCGCGCTTTGCGGATCAAGAAGCAAGGAACGCCATGACCAACCTGCCGCGCCTCAGTGCAAGTGTCGCCATCACGCTGGCCTGCCTGCTGGCCCCGGTGGCCCAAGCGCAGGAAACCGCACCGGACGCAGCGACCCCGCCAGCCCAGGCCGAGGCCCCCGCGCAGCAGCCTGCGGCACCGGCAATGCCGGCCCCGGCTGTCCCCGCCCCCGCCGCAACGGCGATAGAAGCGGATCCCGCGCCTGCACCTGCCGCAACCGCCCCGGCGACCCCTGCCCAACCCGCGCCCGAACCCGTCGCCGAGTTCCTGCCGCAATCCATGCAGGACGCGCTGGCCCCGATCCTGACGCCGCCCGCGCGCGATCCGAACCTGCCCCACGACCTGTCGCCGATGGGCATGTTCTGGGCCGCGGACATCGTGGTCAAGGCGGTGATGATCGGGCTGGCCTTCGCCTCCGTCATCACCTGGACGGTGCTGGTCGTGAAGGCGCTGGAGCTGTGGGGCGCAAGCGCCAGGGCGCAGAACGGCATCCGCCGCATCCAGCGCGCCGACAGCCTGGCCGCCGCCGTCGCCGCCAGCAACGGGCGGCGCGATGCGGTGTCGCGCATGATCCGCCAGGCCGCCGAGGAATACCGCCGCTCGCAGCCCGCGCTGGAAATCGCGGGCGACGGCGGCGTCAAGGAACGCGTCGATTCCCAGCTTGACCGGATCGAGGCCATCGCGGGCCGCCGCATGGGCCGGGGCACGGGCGTGCTGGCCACCATCGGATCGACCGCGCCCTTCGTGGGGCTGTTCGGCACCGTCTGGGGGATCATGAACAGCTTCATCGGCATTTCCGAAAGCCAGACCACCAACCTCGCCGTCGTGGCCCCCGGCATCGCCGAGGCGCTGCTGGCCACCGCCATCGGCCTGGTCGCGGCCATCCCCGCCGTGGTGATCTACAACGTCTTCGCGCGCGGCATCACCGGCTATCGCCTGCGCCTTGCCAATGCCGCGGCGGGCGTGCGCCAACTGGTCAGCCGCGACCTGGATTTCCGCGGCCTTGCCGCCAAGCCGGGGGAATAGGCCATGGCAGGCGGGATCCGCGACAACGGCGACGACCTGGTCGAGAACCACGAGATCAACGTCACCCCCTTCATCGACGTGATGCTGGTCTTGCTGATCATCTTCATGGTCGCGGCGCCGCTTGCGACGGTCGATGTGAACGTCGATCTGCCTGTGTCGAACGCCACGCCCGCCCAGCGTCCCGACCAGCCGGTCTATGTGACCGTGAAGCCGGACCTGACGCTGGCCCTGGACAACACCGACATCGCGCCGGGCGGGTTGGCCACGGCCCTGGCGGCGGCGACCGGGGGCGACCGCGAGCAGCGCATCTTCCTGCGCGCCGACCGCGCCGTCGCCTATGGCGACCTGATGGACGTGATGAACACCCTGCGCGACGCGGGTTACCTGAAGATCGCGCTTGTGGGGCTTGAATCGACGACGGCAGCCGTGCCGCCTGCCGCCCCCGAGCCTGCCCGATGAGCGGGCGCGCCAGCCGCCTGATCCGCGAGGGCGCGCTGTGGGGCGGCGCCTCGGTCCTGGTGCTGGCGCTGCATCTGGGCGGGGCCTTGTGGATCATGCGCCAGGCCGAGGCCGCCGCCCCGCCGGGCCTGCCCGCACCCGTCTTCATCGACCTGGCCCCCGCCGAGGAAGTGGCTGAGGAACCGGCGGTCCCGACCGAGGAGCCGGTCCAGGAGGCCGCCGAGGAGCCTGTGGAGCCGGAACCGCAGCCCGAGCCGGAACCCGAGGAGGTGGCAGAACCGCTGGACCTGCCGCCCCTGCCGCAGTTGGAACCGCTGGACGACATGGCCGACCTGTTCCCGCCCGCGCCGCCGGACCTGGACGCCCCGCCCGAGGTGGTGCTGAACACGTCCGCCCGCCCGCAGCGCCGCCCCGAACGCGAGCCGGAACCAGAGCCGCAGCACCAAGCCGAACCCCGCCGCGAACGCCGCGAACCCGAGCCGCAGCGCCAGGCCGAACCCCGCCGTCAGGAACAGCCCGCGCCCCGGCAGCAACAGCAGGCGCGCAGGGTCGAACAGGGGCAACAGGGCGCCACCGGCAGAACCGGGGCCAGCGCGCAGCAGATCGCCCGAGACGAGGCAAGCTGGAAACAGCAGGTCGGGGTCTGCCTGTTGCGGTCAGCCTCTCGGGTTTCGGGGGCAAGCGGGGCACGAAGCACGGTGGCCCTGGTCATCGCGCGCAACGGAAGGGTCCAGTCCGCGTCGCTGACCGCCTCGACGGGAGATCCCCGGGTCGATCGGGAAATCTCGCGCGCCATGGGCCGCGCCCGTTGCCCCGCGGCGCCTTCCAGCCTGACGAAGGCGGCTTACCAGTTCTACCAGCCGTTTGCGATCCAGTGACGCAGGGACCTCTGCCTCTGGGCTGGCGATGACGGTGCAGGTCCGTCGAAGAAGGCGGGGGGCCGTCTGCCCCCCGGTCCCTGCGGGACTCCCCCCGAGGATATTTGGGCAAAGGTGAAAGGTTTTTGGGACGGGCACGGGCCGAGGCGCGGTGGTGCGTGCGAGCACGCACCCTACGGGGGCCTTGGGGGCATGGCGGGCGCGCTTTGGGCGTGGGGCCGCTTTCGACCGGGCGGTTCCGGTCCCATTGCCCGTCGTGACCTCTCTGCTGGCATGGCGCATGACGCTACAGTTCCGCCGGGGCGCAATGGTGCGTGCGAGCACGCACCCTACGGGGTGGGGGCCTCGGGGGGCATGGTTGGGGCTTCGGTCGTCTGGCCCTGGGGGGCGGGGCCGCTTTCGACCAGGCGGTTCTGGTCCCATTGGCCCGCCGCGACCTCTCCGCTGGCATAGCGCATGACGCCCTGGCCCTGGCGCTTGCCCGCGACGAAGCTGCCCTCGTAACGGTCGCCGCTGGCATAGGTCGCCACGCCCGTGCCGTCGATTTCCCCGGCCTTCCAGCCGCCTTCATAGACGAAGCCGTCGGGCGTGGTCAGCTTGCCGGGGCCTTCGCGCAAGCCGTTCACGAAGCTGCCGGTATAGACGGTGCCGTCGGGATAGGTGGCCTGCCCCTCGCCATGGCGCTGGCCGTCCTGCCAAGCCCCCGTATAGACATAACCGTCGGGATAGGTCATGCGCCCCTGGCCGTGGTTGCGGGCGTTGCGGAAGCCGCCTTCATAGACCATGCCGTTGGCATAGGTGGCCTTGCCCTCGCCCTCGATCACGCCGGCCTTCCATTGGCCGGAATAGCTGGCCCCGTCGGGATAGGTGATGGTGCCCGTGCCGTCGGGGCGGTCGGCCTTCATCCCGCCGGTATAGACCGAGCCGTCGGGATAGGTGATCTGGCCCTGGCCCTCCATCCGGCCCTCGACCCAACTGCCGGTATAGACATAGCCGTCTGCGCCGGTGAAGGTGCCCTGGCCGTGGCGGCGATCAGACTTGAAGGCGCCGTCATAGACATCGCCGTTGGCATAGGTGGCGACGCCCTGCCCTTCGCGCTTGCCGTTCAGCATCTGGCCCTCGTAGCGGTCGCCCGAGCCCTGGACCAAGACGCCCGTGCCCGACATCTGCCCCGCCGACCAGATGCCGTCATAGACCAGCCCGTCGGCCATGGTCAGCCGGCCCTTGCCCGCGCGCTGGCCCGCCAGCATCCCGCCCTCATAGACCGCGCCGTCGGGATAGGTGATCCGGCCCTGGCCTTCCTTGACGCCCGCGTTCCAGTCGCCTTCGTAGCGATAGCCGTTGGGCTGCGTCAGCACGCCCTTGCCCTGGTGCAGGCCCTTGACAAAATCGCCGGTATAGACCGAGCCATTGGCATAGCGCGCCACGCCTTTGCCGGTGATTTCCCCCGCGACCCAGTCGCCTTCATAGGTGCCGCCATCGGCATAGGTGATGGTGCCGGTGCCGTTGGGCTTGCCCTCGGCGAACTGGCCTTCATAGACCGAGCCGTTGGGAAAAGTCGCGCGGCCCTGGCCCAGGATCTCGCCCTCGACCCAATCGCCTTCGTAGCGATAGCCATTCGGCAGCGCATAGCTGCCCTGTCCGTGCTGGCGGCCGTTGCGGAAGGTGCCCTCATAGACGCCGCCGTCGTCGTATTGCTTGGTGACGACCTGCGCATCCGCTGCCGTTCCTGCCACCAGCGCCAGCACAGCCGCCCAACTTGCCGCCTTCATCACCACGTGCCCTTCGTCTTTTGCCCATGGTCTAGCGCAGCGGACCCCCTTGCGCAAAGCCCGACTTTTCCTTTCGCGTCCCCTCGCCTATCACGGGGCCGAGAGAACCAGGGGCCTGACCATGACGAACCGTTTCCGCCTGACCATCGGCCAGCTGAACGCCACCGTGGGCGACCTGCAGGGCAACGCGGACAAGGCGCGCCGGGCGTGGGAGGAGGCGCGCGACGCAGGCGCCGACATGCTGGCCCTGCCCGAGATGTTCATCACCGGATACCAGACCCAGGATCTGGTGCTGAAACCCGCCTTTACCCGCCAGGCCGAGGAGGAGATCGCGGAACTGGCCGCCCTTTGCACCGGCGGTCCGGCCCTTGCCATCGGCGGGCCGTGGCAGGACGGCGAGCGGCTGTATAACGCCTACTGGGTCTTCAAGGACGGCGCGCTGGTGGCCCGCGTGCTGAAGCACCGCCTGCCCCACAAGCAGCTGTTCGACGAATTGCGCCTGTTCGACAGCGGCCCGATCAGCGGTCCCTATCCGGTGGCGGGGGCGCGCATCGGATCGCCCATCTGCGAGGACGGCTGGTCCCCCGACGTGGCCGAGACCCTGGCCGAGACGGGGGCCGAGATCCTGGTGGTGCCCAATGGCAGCCCCTATCACCGGGACAAGCTGGACCTGCGCATGGGGCACATGGTGGGCCGCGTCGTGGAAACCGGGCTGCCGCTGGTTTACGTCAACATGGTGGGCGGGCAGGACGACCAACTTTACGACGGGGCGAGCTTCGTGCTGAACCCCGGCGGGCACAAGGTCGTGCAACTGCCGCCCTTTCAAGAAATGCTGGCCCATGTCGATTTCACGCTGACGGATGAAGGCTGGCGCGCGGAACCGGGGTTGATGGCGCCTCAGCCCGACGCATGGGAACAGGATTACCAGGCGATGACGCTGGGCCTGCGCGAATACCTGCGCAAGTCCGGGTTTTCCAAGGTGGTGCTGGGGATGTCGGGCGGGATCGATTCCGCGCTTGTGGCCACCATCGCCGCCGATGCCATCGGGCCTGAAAACGTCCATTGCGTGATGCTGCCCAGCGAATACACCTCGCAAGCCAGCCTGGACGACGCCGCCGATTGCGCGGCGCGCCTTGGCGTGCGGCTGGACACCGTACATATCGAGGGCGCGCGCGATGCCGTGGGCGATGCGCTGGCGCATCTGATGGCAGGCACGCAGCCCGACATCACCGAGGAAAACATCCAGTCCCGCCTGCGCGGGGTGATGCTGATGGCGATTTCCAACAAGTTCGGCGGGATGCTGCTGACCACCGGCAACAAGTCCGAGGTCGGCGTGGGCTATGCCACGATCTATGGCGACATGGCGGGCGGGTATAACCCGATCAAGGATCTCTACAAGACCCGCGTGTTCCAGACCTGCCGCTGGCGCAACGCCAATCACCGCGACTGGATGATGGGCCCGGCGGGCGAAGTGATCCCGCCCCGGATCATCGCCAAGCCGCCCTCGGCGGAACTGCGCCCCGACCAGAAGGACGAGGACTCGCTGCCCCCCTACGAGGTGCTGGACGCGATCCTGGAAGGGCTGGTGGAACAGGACCTGTCCCTGCGCGACCTGGTGGACCAGGGCTTTGACGCGGACACGGTGCGGAAGGTCGAAAAGCTGCTTTATGGCAGCGAATGGAAGCGGTATCAGGCGGCACCCGGGCCGCGGATCTCGACCAAGGCGTTCTGGCTGGACCGGCGCTATCCGCTGGTGAACCGCTGGCGGGACAGGCTGTAGGGGGATGGCGGGGTGGAAGCCTGCCGTCTTGCAGCGTCTCGCGGTGGGGTGAAACCCCACCCTGCCGGCCTGTGGTATTTCTCGCGGTAGGGTAACACCCCACCCGACGACCGCGCCGACCCGTAGGGTGGGGTTTCACCCCACCATCCGTCACCCCACCATCCGTCGCCCCGCCAATTTCCGCGCGGCCATGGTCCTTCGCGGTGGCGAACCCCCACCCCACGACCACGCCGACCCGTAGGGTGGGGTTTCACCCCACCGCCCCCGACGCGACCTATCCCGCCGCGTTCACCAACTCCCGCGCCGCCATGTCCAGGAACGCGTCCTGGTCGCGCCCGACATTGTGGACGAAGATCGTGTCCACGCCCAGGTCGGCCATGGCCTGCAAGTCCGCGCGGTGCAGGCCCGGATCGGCCGACACGCGGACCGAGCGGCCGATCTGATCGGGTCCGACGAACTGCCCCAGCAGGTCGAAATCGGACGGGCGGCGGATGTCCCAGTTGATCTCTCCGCCGATGGCGACCGGCGCCCATTGGTCCAGCGCGTTCGCCATGGCCTCGTCCTGCGTGCCGGCCCAGGAAATCGTGTGCTGGATGTGGACGGGCTTGCCCGCGCCCCCGCCTTCGCGAAAGGCCTCGATCACCGGGCCGACATTGGCCGGGTCGCCGCCCAGGGTCAGCAGGCCGTCGGCCCAGCCTCCCAGAAGGCGCGCGGTTTCGGGGGTCGCTGCGGCGCCGAACAGGGGCGGCGGCGTGTCGGGCAGCGACCAGAGCCGCGCCTCGATGACGGTGATGCGGCCGCGATGGGTGACCGTCTCGCCGCGCAACAGGGCGTGCATCACGTCAAAGCACTCCTTCAGCCGCGCGTTCCTTTCGGGCTTGTCGGGCCAGGTCATGCCGGTCATGGCCTCGTTCAAGGCCTCGCCCGTGCCCAGGGCCACCCAGAAGCGGCCGGGGAACATCTGCTCCAGCGTCGCCGCCGCCTGCGCCATCACCGCCGGGTGATAGCGATAGCCCGGGGCCGCGATGTTGCCGAAGGGCACGCTGGTGGCCTGCATCGCCGCGCCCAGCCAGGTCCAGGCATGGCCGGAATGGCCCTGGCGCGTGCTCCAGGGCTGGATGTGGTCCGAGCACTTGATCGCGGCAAAGCCCGCCGCCTCGGCCCGGATCGCCAGATCCCGCAGGGTGCCGGGCGCATGTTGTTCGTGCGAGGCATGGTATCCGATGCGCGTCATGGGGGCCGTTCCTTCCATCTGGTCCTGGCTGCAATCACCCGGGACGGCCGGAAGTTCCCGCAAGGATGGCGGAAGAACGCGGCCCTTCGAGGCGTGGGGGCAGGCTTGGGGCGGATCGGCATCCAGCAGATATGGGACACCGTGCCTGACCGGGCGGGATCAGGAAACGCGACCAGCGTTTCCCCCGCCCGCTTCCCGACATTGCCGCCAGAGACGGCGCAGCCCCGCGACCACGAAAGGCCAGCGCCCGACCCAGGGGGGCGAGAAGCGCCCGCCGGGGGCGGGGCGGGCGCTGGCCGGGCCTTCGAGGCCCGGCGGTTCTGGTTGCGATGTTCCGCGGTGGCGAAGGCGATGGCCTTCGCCAATCCTAGGGCCAGGGATTGAAGGTCGGTCTGCCCTAATGCAGCCCGAAGCGGCCCATCAGCATCCGGCGCATCCGCACGAAATCCGCTCCGTTGCGGTCGCGCGGGCGCGGCAGGTCCACCGGGATCAGCGCCGGGGGCGTGCCGTCGGCGGACAGGACCAGCACCCGGTCGGCCAAAAAGATCGCTTCCTCGAGGTCATGGGTCACCAGGATCATGGTGACGTTCTCCTCGCGCCAGATGCGGGCCAGTTCCTCCTGCATGGTCAGCTTGGTCATCGCGTCCAGCGCCCCCAGCGGCTCGTCCAGCAGCAGGATTTCCGGCTGCACCGTCAGGGCGCGCGCGATGCCCACGCGCTGCGCCATGCCGCCCGACAGCTGCCGGGGCCAGGCGTTCTCGAAATCCGAAAGGCCCACCAGCCGGATATGGCGGCGCGCGCGATCCTGCGCCACGCTGCGGGCGATGCCGCGCACCTCCAGCCCGAAGGCGACGTTCTCCAGCACCGTCAGCCAGGGCAGCAGGCGCGGTTCCTGATAGATCACCGCCCGTTCGGTGCCGACCCCCGCGACGGGCCGGCCGTCGATCACCACCTGGCCGCTGTCGGCGGCCTCCAGCCCCGCCAGCATGCGCAGCAGCGTGGTCTTGCCGCAGCCCGAGGGGCCGACGATGGCCAGCGATTCCCCCGCGCGGATGTCCAGCGACAGGTTGCGCAGGACCGGCAAGGGCTGGCCGTTCAGGGTGAAGGCCTTGGACAGGTGGCGCAGCGAGACCGCGCCGCGCAGGGTGTCGCCAGTGGCTTGGGGGGTCATTTCGCCGCCACCTCCTCGCCCGTGACCAGCAGCACGTCGCGCGCCGTCAGCTTGCCGGGGGGCAGCTTGCCTTCGCGCACCAGCACGTCGATCCAGAACTGGATGTCGCGTTCGACGGCAAGCCCTCCGGGGCGCACGCCGAAGCCCGCGAAATACTGCGCGACCTCCGGGTTCTCGCCGCGTTCCTGCAAGACGCGGGCCAGGATCTCGCGCGTTTCCTCGGGGTGTTCGCGGGCATAGTCCAGCGCGCGGGCGGATTGGCGGATGAACTGGTCGGCGGCCTCGGGGTGCTTTTCGACCCAGTCCTTGCGCAGCACGGTGAAACCGCCCGCGATCTCTCCCAACACGTCGGTGTCGTCCAGGATCGCCCGCAGCCCGCCGTTCTTGCGCGCCGCCCCCTCGAAGGTGGTCTGCCAGTAACCGAAGGCCGCCACATCGACCTGGCCTGACCGCAGCACCTGTTCCAGTTGCGGTCCCGGAACGGTCACCAGGTTGGCCGCATCCTCGGGCAGGCCCTTCGCGTGCAGCGCCTCGCGCACGGTATAGTCCAGATGCGCGCCCAGGGTGTTCACGGCGACGGTCTTGCCGGGGATGTCTTCGACCGACCGGATGGGGCTGTCTTCCAGCACGTAGAAGATCGACTGCACCTGGTCGTTGATGCCGTTGGTCGGATAGGCCGCGACGAAGTCGTTGCCCCCGATGATCGAATTCAGCACCGCCGCCGTGGCCGCGCTGCCGATCTCGATCGAGCCGCCCGCCAGCGCCATCAGCGATTCCGGCCCGCCCGAGGCATAGCCCGCGCTTTCCAGCACGATGCCGGTGCCGTCAAAATAACCCAGTTCGGCGGCCAGGTCATGGGCGCTGACGCCGCCATGGCTGGGCATGTGGCGCATCACCACATCCTCGGCCCAGGCGGGGACCGTCAGGGCTGTGGTCAGGGCAAGCGAGATCAGGACGTGTTTCATGGCGTGTTCCTTTGGAAATGGGAATGGGCGTCAGTCCAGCGACCAGCGGCACAGCCGGCGTTGCAGCAGGACCAGGACGGCATTGGCGGCAAGGCCCAGGCCAGCCATCAGGAGGATCGCCGCGAACATCAGCGGGATCTGGAAATTGTACTGGGCGTTCATCACCTGAAAGCCGATGCCCTTGTTGGCGCCGATCATCTCGGCCGCGATCAGCAGCAGCAGGGCGGTGGTGGCCGACAGGCGCAGCCCCACGAAGATCGCAGGCACCGATGCGGGCAGGATCACCCGGCGGAACACCTGCACCCGCCCCGCGCCATAGCTTTCGGCCATCTCGACCAGCTTGCGGTCCACCTGCTTGACGCCGCCGATGGTGGCCAGCAGCGTGGGAAACAGCGTGGCCCAGAAGATCACGAAGACCTTGGATGTCTCGCCCAGGCCCAGCAGCAGGATGAACACCGGATAAAGCGCCAGGGCCGAGGTCTGGCGGAACAGTTGCAGGATCGGGTCCAGCGCGCGTTCCACGGGGCGCAACTGGCCCATCAGCAGGCCCAGGGGGACGCCCAGGGCCACGGCACCGGCAAAGGCCAGGCCCGCGCGTTGCAGGCTGATGGCGATGTCATCGACCAGCGCGCCGCTGGCGATGCCGGTCCACAGCGCCCCAAGGATCGCGTCCAGCGGCGGCAGCACGGCGGGGCTGATCCATCCCAGCGTGCCGGACAGTTGCCACAAGGCCAGAAAGGCGATCACCAGGCCATAGCGCGCGAGAAACGCCCGGATTGGCGGCGCGGGCAGGCCGCGCGCGCGGCGGGGGGCGGTGTCGAGGTTTTGCAGCGTCATGGCCTGTCACTCCGCCGCCTGGGCCGCGCTGCGGGCGGCGGCGTAACGGTTGACCGGGAAGGGCAGGCCCAGGTTCTGGCGCAGGGTGCGGCCTTCGTAGGCGGTGCGGAACAGGCCCCGGCGTTGCAGTTCCGGGATCACCAGATCGACGAAATCGGTCAGCCCCGTGGGCAGCCAGGGCGGCAGGATGTTGAAGCCGTCGGCAGCCTCGGACGTGAACCATTCCTCCAGCATGTCGGCCACCTGGGCGGCGCTGCCGACGATGGTGTAATGCCCGCGGGCCGAGGCGACCCATTGGTAAAGCTGGCGGATGGTGAAGCCGTTTTCATCCGCGATCTGCCGGATCAGCGCCTGGCGCGACTTCATCCCCTCGGTCGGCGCGACGGGCGGCAGGGGGCCGTCCAGATCGGCCCCGGTCAGATCCAGGGTGCCGCCGGTCAGGCCCTTGACCAGGGAAATGCCGTCCTCCTCGAGGATCAGGGATGTCAGGCGGTCGTATTTCTCGCGCGCCTCATCCTCGGTGCGGCCGACGAAAGGCGACACGCCCGGCATGATCAGGATGTGATCCGGGTCGCGGCCCAACCCGCGGGCGCGGGCCTTGATGTCGCGATAGAACTCCTGCGCGGTGTCCAGCCGCTGATGGGCGGTGAAGATCACTTCCGCCGTGGCGGCGGCAAGGCCGCGCCCGTCCTCGGACTGGCCCGCCTGCACGATGACCGGATGGCCCTGCGGGGACCGGGACACGTTCAGCGGCCCCTCGACCTTGAAATGCGCGCCCTTGTGATGGGCGAAGTGCAGCTTCGTCCGGTCCAGGAAATTCCCGGTTTCCTTGTCGCGGATGAAGATGTCGTCCTCGAAACTGTCCCACAGCTTCCTGACGACCTCGACATGCTCCGCCGCCCGCGCATAGCGGAAGGCATGGGGGTGCTGCGTGTCCAGGTTGAAGTTGCGCGCCGCGGCCTCGGTCGCGGTCGTCACCACGTTCCACCCCGCGCGCCCGCCCGAGATGAGATCCAGCGAGGCGAACTTGCGCGCGGTGTTGTAGGGTTCCTCGTAGGTGGTCGATGCCGTGGCGATGAAGCCCAGATGCGTGGTCTGCGTGGCCAGCGCGGCAAACAGCGTCACGGGTTCGAACCCTGCGATGCGGGCCGGGCCGCCTTCGGAGGTGCCGCCGGTGGCCAGGCCGTCGGCCAGGAAATAGGCGTCGAACAGGCCCCGTTCGGCTTCGCGCGCAAGCTGGACGTGGAAGTCGAAATTGACGGCCCCGTCTGCGGGTTGGTCGGGATGGCGCCAGCTGGCGATGTGCTGGCCGCCGCCGGGAAGGAAGGCGCCAAGGCGGATCTTGCGGGTCATGGGGTTCTCCTCGTTCAGGCTGCGGTCAGGGCGGTGGCGCGTCCATCGACGCCCACCGGCACGTCGCCGTCCAGCAGGGTGACGGGCAGCACGTCGGCTGCGGGGATCGCGGCAAAGGTCTTGGGGCGGGTCATGGCAGGGTCCTTTCAGGCGGCGACCGACAGGGCCGGGTTCTCGCGCGGGATGAAGGGCGCGAACTGGTCGATGGCGCGGTCCAGACGGTCCAGCAGCGCGGGCGAGGCCGGGATGCCGTCCCGGAAATCCGCCGCGCCGGCATAGACGCCGGTGGACAGGGTCGCGGCCTCGAAAAAGCCCATCAGCGGGCGCAACTGGTGTTCGATGACCAGGGCGTGGCGGTCGCCGCCGCCGGTCGCGGTCAGCAGCACCGGCTTGTGGCGCAGCGCCTCGGGGTCGATCAGGTCGAACAGGTGCTTGAACAGCCCCGGATAGCTGCCCTTGTAGACCGGCGCCCCCAGGATCAGCGCATCGGCGCCGACCAGCGATTGCACGATGGTCAAGGGCAAAGGCTCCAGATCCTCCAGCCGGCCCGCCCCGCCCAGCGAGGGCTGCAGGTCCGTCAGGTCATAGCTGGCGCCGATGACATCGAAACGGCGCGTCAGCTTGTCCAGCGCCAGATCGACCAGGGCGCGCGTCTTCGAGGGGGCGGACAGGCTGCCCGAAAAGGCGGCGATGCGGAAGGCCATGCATTTCTCCTATTAACGACTTGTCTTGTCGTGTTTTAGGCGAGAGCGGCTTTCCAGGCGATTCCAAAGGTCCGGAGGGATTTGGAACGCGTTGCCTGCCGGGGCGGGGCCAGACAGAAGATTTGGTCTTGCAGGGCGCGCAAGCCTGCCCCGGCAACCCGATTCGTCAGGCGGCGGGGGCGACCCGGCGGATGGCGGCGCGCGCCAGGGCGTCCAGGCCATAGCCCAAGATGCCGATCACCAGCACCACGGCCATCAACTGGTCATAGGCCAGCCTGTCGCGGGTATCGAGGATGAAGTAGCCAAGCCCCGCCTGCACGCCCAGCATCTCGCAGGGGACCAGCACGATCCAGGTGATGCCGATGGCCAGCCGCAATCCGGTCAGCACCTGCGGCAGGACGCCGGGCAGGATCACGCGGCTCAGCGTCTCCCAGCGGGTGGCGGCCAGGCTTTGCGACAGCAGCAGCCATTGCGGGTCCAGTTGGCGGACACCGGCGGCGGTGTTCAGCAGGATCGGCCACAGGGCCGCGAACCCCAGCAGGAAATAGATCGGCGCATCGCCCACGCCAAAGACCATCACCGCAATGGGCATCCAGGACAGCGGAGAGATCATGCGCAGGAACTGGAAGGCGGGCGTGGTCGCGGCCTCGGCCAGGCGGGACGCGCCGACCAGAAGGCCCAAGGGCACGCCCACCAGCAGCGCGGCGGCAAGGCCCACAAGGACGCGGCGCAGGCTTTGGACGACATGCAGCCACAGATCAGGCCCCGCCAGCAGGCCCGCCAGCGCCGGGAAGGTCCGCGTGGGCGAAAAGCGCCGGGCGAAGCTGGTGTCGCCCGCGATCATGTCGGTCGCCAGCCACCAGGCCAGCAGCAGCAGCGCGATCCCCGCCAGCCCCAGCACCGCGCCGCGCAGCCGCGACGGGCCGCGCGTCGTCTCAGGCCCCCTGCTCACGCCTCGATGACCTCGGACCGGGTCCAGCCCTCGGGCAGGCCGAAGGCGGGCAACCCGCCGACCCCTTCCAGGGCGGTCTTCACGAAGCGGTCATCCACCAGGTCGCCCGCCACGAAGGCCGGGTCCAGCGCGTCCAGGAAGCCCCGCTCGCCCTGGACAAGGGTGTCCTTGAGCATCCGCACCAGTTCGGCGGTATAGGACGGGAAGGGATAGGGCTGGAAGTCGATGCGCCTGTCCTGCCAGTCCGGGTGGCGGACCACGCCCGAGGCGGCATAGCCCTGCATGTCGGCGTCCGAGGGCGTCAGGACGCGGGCCAGGACCTCGGGGGAATGGGGGGTGTACTTCTGCGGATCGGCGGAGGACAGCAGTTGCGCCGTTTCCGCCCGGTTGTCGCGGGTCCAGAGCTGCGCCTTGACCATGGCGCTCACGACCTTCTGCGACCATTCGGGGCGGTTCGCCAGATGATCCTCGTGCATGAAGACCAGGCAGCAGGCATGGTCGCGCCACACGTCGCCGGTAAAGCGCAGCACCTTGCCGATACCGTTGATCTCGGCCGCCGCGTTGAAGGGTTCCGCCACGATGTAACCGGCGATCTGGCCCGCCGCCAGCGCGGGCACCATGTCGGCGGGCGACATCAAGGACAGCGCGACCTGGTTCGCAGCGGGAGTGCCGGTGGTGATGACGGTCAGCCCGTTGTCGCGCAGCAGGCGTTGCAGCACGACGTTGTGGATCGAATACCAATGGGGGACCGCCACCGTCTTGCCGCCCAGATCGGCGACCGTGGCGATGTCGTTCGCCGCCGTTAGGCCGGAGCCCGAGGTGTGGTTCCAGGCCACCACCCTGGCCGGTATCCCGCTGCCATAGCGCGCCCAGATCGCGATGGGCGACAGCAGATGGACCACGTTGACCTGGCCTGCCAGGAAGGCCTCGACGACCTGGGACCAGCCGCGGAACATCACGGGCTTTTCCACGGCCAGGCCCTCGGCCTCGAAGAAGCCCTTGCCATGGGCCACCAGCAGGGGCGTGGCGTCGGTGATCGGCAGATAGCCGATCCGCACGGGTTCGTCCGGGCCTTCGGCGCGGGCGGCGCGGGCGCGCAGAAAGGGCAGCGCGCCCGAGGCCGTCAGCAGGGCCGACAGGCGCATGATGTCGCGGCGGGAAAACAGGCTGTCTTCGGTGGGCATGAAAGGCTCCTTCACGGGCGGCGGGTGGCGCGGCGCAGCGCGCCGACGATGTCGATGCGGATGCGGCCAAGCTCGGCCAGGTGGTCTTCGCGCGGCGCGGGCAGGTCGATCGGCCATTCGCCGATGCTGCCCGCCGGGCTGCCGCCCAGCAGGATGATGCGGTCCGAGACCAGCAGCGCCTCGTCGATGTCGTGCGTCACCAGCACGGCGGCGGTGCGGTAATCGGCCACGACCTTGACCAGCAGATCCTGCATCATGGCCCGCGTCACCTCGTCCAGGGCACCGAAGGGTTCGTCCAGCAGCAGCACCTGCGGCTGGCGGGCGAGGCAACGGGCCAGGGCCGCGCGCTGCGCCATGCCGCCGGACAGGGCGGCGGGGCGCAGGTGGCGGGCGTGGTCCAGCCCGACCTCGGCAATGGCGCGGTCGATGCGGTCCCGGCGCTCGTCCGGGGACAGGTGGGGCTGGCGCCTGAAATCCAGCCCGAAGGCCACGTTGCGTTCCAGATCCAGCCAGGGCAGCAGGCCGGGCTGCTGGAAGGCCATGGCCAGGCGGGGGTGGACGCCCGACAGGGGCGCGCCCTCCATCTCGATCCGGCCGGCTTCGGGCGGCTGCAATCCTGCCAGCACGCGCAACAGGCTGGACTTGCCCACCCCGCTTGGTCCCAGGACCGAGACGATCTCTCCGGGCGCAAGATCCAGGTCGAAGCCTTGCAGCACCGGGGCCGCCGCGCCGGGATAGCGCAGCGCCACGCCTGCGGCGCGCAGCACGGGACGAGGCTCGGTCATGCGGCGCGGCCCAGGGCGGCCAGCGCGGTGCGCAGTTGCACGGTGCTGGGGGTGATGACGGGGACAAAGGCCGCCTCGCGCCAGCGGCGGGCAAAGCCCCCGCCCGGTCCCTGCAGATAGCAGCGCCCGCCCCCCGCCTGCAATTCCAGCGACACCGCCTCGAAGGCGATGTCGGACAGGGCGATGCGCAACTCGAACAGGGCGGCGGGCCGGGTGACGAAGCCGCCCGAGGCCAGGCCCGCCTCCAGCGCGGCGGCGACCTGGTCCAGCCGCGCGCGCAGGGCGGCGATGGGGGCGGCCAGCACGCCGCGCCCTGCCCCGGTCTCGCCCGCGGCTTCGTCCAGGGACCGCCGGGCCAGGCCCAGGGGCAGGCCGCATTGCATGGCCAGGAAGGCCGGGCGCACGCCGGGCAGCCAGCCCGGGGCGTCGGCGGCGATGATGCGGTCGCGAGGGACGCGCGCCCCCTCGATCCGCAGCGCGGCGGTGTCCGAGGAGCGCATGGCCATCAGCGCCAGATCCGCGCCGCGCGACACGCCCGGGTCGTCATGCGCCAGGGCCAGGATCAGCGCAGGCCCGCCATCGGCCGGATCGGCCGCCGTTGCCACGACAAAGCCCTGCTCGCGCAGGTTGGTGACCCAGGGCAGGATACCGTCGATGACCAGCGCGTCGCCCTCGGGCCGTGCCGTGACCTCCAGCGGCTCGAGACCCGCAAGGAACTTCATCACGTTCGACAGGCCCGAGGCCCCGGCCAGCCGCCCCGCCAGCAGATCGGGCAGAAGCCGGTCGCGCAGGGCATGGTTGGGGGTTCGGACCATGAATTCGACAAAGCAGCGGTGCCCCCACAGCATGAAGGCGGCGGCCAGGGATTCCCGCGCCACGGCGGCAATCGCCCCGACGGCGTCCATGGCGGTGCCGCCCTGCCCGCCCAAAGCGCCGGGCACGCCGACCCGGGCCAGCCCCGCATCCGCCAGGCGCGGTAGGATCAGGGCCGCAGGCACGTCGCCCGCGTCGATCCCCTTGGCTTGGGCGGCCAGCCATCCGGCCAGATCCGGGGGCAGGATCCCGGTCATCGGGCCAGGCGCGGGGCAGGTCGGGTCATGGTCTTCTCCGTCAGGGGCAGGCGGCCCGTCGCGGGCGACCTTAGCCGGTGATGGTCCGGCTGCAAGCCCGTCCGGCGGAAAGACGGAAACAGGCTGCCAGCCGCAGGGGGTGGCATCCGTTCTAGCCGTTCGGGCGGCGGGGTCCAACGCCTTGTTGGGCAACGGCCCGTCAGGCCTGCGTGAAACCCCGCAGCGTCAGACCACGGCGCCGATCTGCCAGGGGACGAATTCGTGGTCCCCCAGTCCCAGATCCTCGGACCGGGTGGCCCGCCCCGAGGCGGTGGCGAGGATCAGGTCCACGATCTCGCGCGCCTTGCTTTCCAGCGGCACGCCCCGCGACAGGATGTCGCCGCAGTTCAGGTCCATGTCATCAGACATGGCCGCGAACAGGGCATCATTGGTGGCCAGCTTGATCGTCGGGGCGGGTTTCGACCCGAAGGCCGAGCCGCGCCCGGTGGTGAAGACGATCAGCTGCGCGCCGCCCGCGATCTGGCCGGTGGCGGAAACCGGATCGTAGCCCGGCGTGTCCATGAAGTTCAGCCCCGGCGCGGTGATCGGTTCCGCGTAATCCAGCACCGCGTTCAGCGGCGTGGCCCCGGCCTTGGCGACCGCGCCCAGGGATTTTTCCAGGATCGTGGTCAGCCCGCCCGCCTTGTTGCCGGGGCTTGGATTGTTGTCCAGCGAGGCACCATTGCGGGCCGCGTAATCCTCCCACCACCGAAGGCGTTCCAGCAGCTTTTCGGCGATGGCGGGCGAGGCCGCGCGGTCCAGCAGCAGCCGTTCCGCGCCATAGATCTCGGGCGTTTCGGACAGCACCACGGATGCGCCCTGCGTGGCCAGCATGTCGCAGGCGACCCCAAGCGCGGGGTTCGCGGTGATCCCGGAAAACCCGTCCGATCCGCCGCATTGCAACCCGATCTTCAGCGCGCTTGCGGGCGCGGGCGCGCGGCGGATGTCATTGACCTGCGGCAGCATCGCGCGGACGCGGGCCTTGATCGCCTCGATGGTGGCGCGGGTGCCGCCGTTGTCCTGGATGGTCAGCCCGTGAAAGCGCGCGGCCTGCCCCAGTTCCCCCTTCATGCGGGCGATCTGCATGACCTCGCAGCCCAGGCCCACGAACAGCGCCGCACCCACGTTCGGGTGGCCCGCATGGCCGGTCAGCACGCGTTGCAGGGCGATCCAGCCCGGCCCCGTGTCGGCCATGCCGCAGCCGGTGCCATGGGCAAAGGCCACCACGCCGTCGATGTTGGGGTATGGGACCAGCGCGCCCTCGATCCGCAATTCCTCGGCGGCGCGGCGGATCACGGTGGCCGAACAGTTCACCGTCGCGACAAGGGCGATGAAGTTGCGCGTGCCCACCTGCCCGCCCGCGCGGTGATAGCCGTCGAAGACCAGGGCGGGGCCGCGATGACGCTCCAGCGCCGCCTGGGCCGCCGCAAGCCCCGCGCCGGGGCGATAGTCGCGGCCATGCTCGCCAAAGGCGCAGTTGTGGCCGTGGACATGGTCGCCCGCCGCGATGCTTTCGGTCGCATAGCCGATGGTCTGGCCGTATTTGGTGACCGCCGCGCCGGGGGCGATGTCCACCCGCGCGATCTTGTGGCCCGCCGGGGCGATCCCCCGTTCGGTCAGGATCGCCACGGTGTCGGCGGGGTTCAGGACCAGAGGCTCAGGCATCGGCCCGGCCCCCCATGCAGGCCCGTGCCCCGTCGCGGACCAGGGCCGACAAGGCGGCGGTCAGGTCATGGGCAAAGCCCGCGTCGTCGCGCAAGGCGGGCGGAAAGACCTCGGCCAGCGACAGGAAGCCCGCGACCGTCCGGGCGGGATCGTCCCGCCACAGCGCAGCCAGGCGCGGGGCCAGCGGATCCTTGACCTCGATGGCCGCGCCCCTTTCGTCCCGCCCCGAGGCATAGCGCATCCAGGCCGCGACCGCCAAGGTCAGCCCCGGCACGGCACGGCCAGCCGCGCGGCTTTCCGCGATGGTGCCCAGGATGCGCTGCGGCAGCTTCTGGCTGCCGTCCATGGCGATCTGCCAGGTCCGGTGCCGGATCGCCGGGTTGGCGTAGCGCGCGGCCAGGGCCTCGGCATAGGCGCCCAGTGCCTGCCCGGGCGGAGGCGTCAGGGCCGGGATGATCTCGTTTCGCCACAAGCCGCGCACGAAACCCGCGAAGACCGGATCGGCCATGGTGTCGGCGATGGTCTCGTGCCCCGCCAGATAGCCCAGATAGGCGAGGCTGGAATGCGTGCCGTTCAGCATCCGCAGCTTCATGTGCTCGTATGGCGTCACGTCGGCGACCATCTGCACGCCCACGGTCTCGAAGGCCGGGCGGGGACCGCAGAAGCTGTCCTCGACCACCCACTGGCGGAAGGGTTCGTGCATGACCGGGGCCTCGTCGCAGTATCCCGCGGTGGCCTCCAGCCGGTCCAGGTCGGCGGGCGTGGTGGCGGGGACGATGCGGTCCACCATGGTCGCGGGGAAGGCCCCCTTCGCCGCGATCCAGTCGGCAAGCGCCGGGTCGATCAGGCGCGCCAGTTCCCCCACCACGCCCCGCACCACCCGGCCGTTTTCCGGCAGGTTGTCGCAGCACAGCACCGTAAAGGGCGGCAGGCCCGCGTCGCGGCGGGCGGCCAGGGCGCGGACCAGGAAGCCCGGCGCGGAACGCGGCAAGGGGTTTGCCAGGTCATGCGCGATGTCGGGATGGCCGCGGTTCAGGCGGCCGGTGGAGGGTTCGTGGCAATAGCCCTTTTCCGTCACTGTCAGGCTGACGATATGCGTGGCAGGCGAGGCCATGGCGTCCAGCACCGCCTGCGGATCCTCGGGCGCGACCAGCACGTCGCGCAGGACCGTCACCACCTGCGGCTTCTCGCCCTCCGGTCCCAGTTCCACCGCCGTATAGGCCCAGCCTTGCGGGCGCAGCCTGTCGCGCGTGCCCGGCGATTGCAAGGACACGCCGGTGATGCCCCAACCGCCCGCCTCGGCCACATAGATGGCCCCATGGGCGCGGAAGAATGCGCCCAGACCCAGGTGGACGATGCCCCCTTCGATCGTGGGGTCGCGGTGAAGCCTATCGTGCAAGCCAGCCTCCATCGACGTTCAGCACCGCGCCGTTGACGTAATCGGACGCGGGTGCGGCCAGGAACACCGCCGTCTGGCCGATATCCTCGGGACGGCCCCAGCGGCCTGCGGGGATGCGGTCCAGGATCGAACGGGACCGATCAGGGTCGGCGCGGAGCGCCGTGGTGTTGTTCGTCTCGATATAGCCCGGCGCGATGGCGTTGACGTTGAGGCCCGATGCTGCCCATTCGTTCGCCATCAGCCTGGTCAGGCCCGCCACGCCATGTTTCGACGCGGTATAGGACGGCACCCGGATGCCGCCCTGGAAGGACAGCAGGGACGCGATGTTGACGATCTTGCCCCGCCCGCGCGGCAGGGCGGCGCGCGCGAAGGCCTGGCAGGTGAAGAACAGCGCCTTGAGGTTCACGTCCATCACTGCGTCCCAGTCGGCTTCGCTGAAATCCACCGCGTCCGCCCGGCGGATGATGCCGGCATTGTTGACCAGGATGTCGATGCGCTCAGTGGCAAACACGTCGCGCGCGGCCATCGGGTCGCTGAAGTCCAGCCGCATCTGCCTGCCACCGCCCATCAGCGCCAGCGTCTCGTCGCAGTCGCGGCGGCCCGCGGCGATGACGGCGGCCCCGGCCTGCGCCATGGCGACGGCGATGGCCTGGCCGATGCCGGTATTGGCGCCGGTGACAAGGGCGGTCTGGCCCTCCAGCGAAAAGGGGTTCACCGCAGATCCCCCGGCTGGACGAAGTCCATGTCGGTGTAATCCACGTTGTCGCCCGCCATGGCCCAGATGAAGGTATAGCCGCCGATCCCCGCCCCGGAATGGATCGACCAGGACGGAGAGATCACCGCCTGTTCGTTGGCCACGAACAGGTGGCGCGTCTCCTGCGGTTCCCCCATCAGGTGCAGGACGCGCGCCTCGGGGGCCATGCCGTGATAAAGATATGCCTCCATGCGCCGGTCGTGGACGTGCGACGGGATGGTGTTCCAGACCGACCCGTCCTCCAGCGTGGTATAGCCCAGCACAAGCTGGCAGCTTTCCATGACAAGCGGGTGGATGAACTGCCGGATGGTGCGCTTGTTCGAGGTCTCGACCGCGCCGGTCTTCATCTCCTTGGCATCCTCGACCGAAATCAGGCGGCAGGGCAGTTCCCGATGCGCGGGGCAGGACGCGATGTAGAACCGCCCGTTGCCGCTGAAGGTCACCGCGCCCGACCCCATGCCCAGGTACAGAACGTCGCCGTTTTTCATCTGCCAGGTCTGGCCCGCCGCCGTGACCGAGCCGTCGTCGCCGATATTGACGATGCCCATCTCGCGCCGCTCCAGAAAGGTCGCGGTTTTCGTTTCCTTGATCTTGTCCAGCGTGATGTCTGCGCCGTTCGGCACCGCGCCTCCCAGGACGAAGCGGTCGTAATGGGTATAGACCAGCCGGATTTCGGCATCGGCGAACATCCCCTCGGCCAGGAAATGCTGGCGCAGATCGCCCGTGTCCATGCGTTTCGCATGGTCAGGATGGATCGCGTGGCGGGTTTCGACATGGGTCATGGGATGGCCTTTCACAGGAAATCGTCGCGGCGGGGGGTGAAGCTGTCGATCAGCACGCCCCTCTCCAGGCAGGTGCAGCCGTGTTCGGCGTCCGAGGGGATCACGAAGGCATCGCCCGGCCCGACCTCGAAATCCCGGCCATCGACCGAGAAGCGATAGCGGCCCGACTGCACATAGGTCGATTGCACATGCGGGTGGCTGTGCAGGGCCCCCCGGTCGCCCGCATCGAAAGCGAAGCGGACAACCATCAGGTCGGGCGCATGGGCCAGCACGGTGCGGATAGGGTCGCTCATTTGAACACCCCCGGCAGCCACAGCGACAGGGCGGGGATGTATGTGACCATCAGCAGCACGATCAGGCCCGCGGCATAGAAGGGCCATACGCTGCGCATTGCTTCCCAGATGGAAATGCGGGCCACGGCGGCGGCGACGAACTGCACCGGGCCAAGGGGCGGCGTGTTCAGCCCAATCCCCAGGTTCAGGATCATGATGACGCCGAAATGCACCGGATCGACGCCGAAGGCCGCGACCACCGGCAGGAAGATCGGCGTGGTGATGATGATCAAGGGCGACATGTCCATGAAGGTGCCCAGGACCAGCAGCACGATGTTGATCATCAAGAGGATCACCAGCGGATTGTCGGACACCGATTGCATCCAGTTGAGCGAGATCTGCGCCACGTGCAGATAGGCCATCAGCCAGCCGAAGGCCCCCGCCATGCCGATGATCAGCAGCACCATCGCGGTCGTGCGCACCGCCTGCTGGGTGGCGTGGACGAAATCCGACCAGGACATGCTGCGATACACCACCATCGTGACCAGCAGCGCGTAAAGCACCGCGACGCAACTGCTTTCGGTGGCCGTGAAGACGCCCGACCGCACGCCGCCGAAGATGATCGCGATCAGCAGCATTCCGGGGATGGATTGCACGAAGAAATAGCCCACGCGGGCAAAGCCCGGAAACGGTTCCGTCGGATAGCCGCGCCTGCGGGCGACGATATAGGCGGTGATCGACAGCGCCAAAGCCAGCAGCAGCCCCGGGATGATGCCTGCGGTGAACAGGTCGGCGATGGAAATCCGCCCCCCGCCCGAGATCGAATAGATGATCATGTTGTGGCTGGGCGGCAGCAGCAGCGCGATCAGCGCCGCCATCGAGGTCACGTTGACGGCATAGTCCGCCCCGTATCCCCGCGCCTTCATCTGCGGGATCATGATGCCGCCCACGGCCGCGGCCTCGGCCACCGCCGACCCGGAAATGCCGCCGAACAGGGTCGATGCGGCGATGTTGACCTGGCCCAACCCGCCCCGGACATGGCCGATCAGCGATCCGGCGAAGGCCACGATGCGGGCCGCGATGCCGCCCCGCACCATCAGGTCGCCCGCGAAGATGAAGAAGGGGATGGCCATCAGCGTGAAGACCGAAATCCCCGCCGACAGGCGCTGGAACACCACCAGGGGCGGCAGGCCCAGATAGCCCACGGTGGCCAGGCTGGAAATGCCCAGGCAGAAGGCGATCGGCGTGCCGATCAGCATCAGGGCGGTGAAGACGCCGAAGAGGATCAGGTATTCCATGTCAAGCCTCGGTCATCAGGATGTCTTGGGCGTCGGGTTCAACCTCGACCGTGCGGCCCGACAGGCGGTTCAGCAGGTGTTCCAGCACGAACAGCGTCATCAGGACGCCCCCCGCGAACAGCGGCATGTAGCCGAAGCCCCCCGGCAGCCCGATCACCGGCAAGGACGATCCCCAGGTCTTGGCCATCAACTGCCAGCCATAGACCGCCATGCCGATGCTGAAGCCCAGCACCGCCAGGTCGGACAGCGCGCGCAGCCAGGTTCCCGCGCCTTCCGGCAGGAAGAACAGCAGCACGTCGAAGCCCATGTGGAAGCTTTCGTGGACCCCCACGGCGGATCCCAGGAAGATGAACCAGCTCATCAGCAGGATCGCCACGGGTTCCACCCACAACAGGCTGTCGTTCATGACATAGCGCATGAAGACCTGCGCGAAGACGATGATCGTCATGATCACCAGCCCCGCGCCCGCCACCCACAGGCTGATCCGGGAAAGCCGGGCATTGAGACGTGACAACAGGGCGATGCTGCCGTGCATGGCGTCACCTTTCGTTTGCGTGAAAGGAAAGGCCCGCGACTGGCGCCGCGAGCCTGGGCGTCACTTGGTTTCCCGGATGCGCTTGACCAGATCCTGGGCCTCGGGCGTGGTCACGTATTTTTCATAGACGGGGGCCATCGCCTCGATGAAGGCGGTCTTGTCCACGTCCTTGATGACCTCGGCGCCCGCCGCCACGACCTTTTCCTCGCTGGCCTTTTCCTGTTCGGCCCACAGCTTGCGCTGAAGCGTGGCCGAGTTCCTGGCGGCCGCGCGCATGATCTCCTGGTCCTCGGGGGTCAGCTTCTCCCACGAGGTTTTCGACACGGCGACCAGTTCCGGCACCATCAGGTGCTGGTCCTGCGTGAAGTATTTCGCGACCTCGGCATGGCCCGAGCTGTCATAGGAGGGGAAGTTGTTTTCCGCCCCGTCGATCACGCCCGTCTGGATCGAGGAATAAACCTCGCCGTAAGGCATCGGCGTCGCGTTCGCGCCCAGGGCCGACATCATGTCCACGAAGACATCGTTCTGCATGACGCGGAACTTCATGCCTTTCAGGTCTTCCACCGTCCTGATCGGCTTTTGCGAGTTGTAGAAGTTGCGCGAGCCGCCGTCGTAATAGGCCAGCGCGATCAGATCCTTTTCGGCGAAGTCTTCGGCGATCTCCTCGCCGATGGGACCGTCCAGGACCGCGTGCTGGTGTTCGGGCGAGGTGAACAGATAAGGCAGCGACAGGGTCTGCGTGACCGGCACGATGTCGTTGAACGACCCGAAGGAGGCGCGCACCATGTCGATGACGCCGAACTGGGTCTGCTCGATGGTGTCCTTTTCCTCGCCCAGTTGCGACGACGGGAAGACCTCGATGCAGATGCGGCCCCCGGTCTTTTCCTTGACCTCGGCGGCCATGGCCTTGACGCCCTCGACCGTCGGATAGCCGTCGGGGTGGGTGTCGGACGAACGCAGCGTGATCTCGCAGTCGGCGGCGGCGGCAAGGCCGGCCGAACACAGCAGGGCGGCAAGGGTGGTGGTGACGAACTTCATGGTATCCTCCCGTTGGTGAAGCTCAGAGTTTGTAGGCCCTCTTGACGAGGCCGTAGGTCAGCTGGTGCGCAAGGTCGGACGCTTCCTCCTCAAGCAGGCGTCCGGTCGCGACCAGGGTGGCAAGAAAGGCGCAATCCACGCGGCGCGCGACATCGTGGCGCGCGGGGATCGAGCAAAAGGCGCGGGTGTCGTCGTTGAAGCCCACGGTGTTGTAAAAGCCCGCGGTTTCCGTCGTCATCTGGCGGAACCGCATCATCCCCTCGGGGCTGTCGTGGAACCACCAGGGCGGGCCAAGCCGCAGGCAGGGATAGGCGCCCGCCAAGGGGGCCAGTTCGCGCGAATAGCTGGTCTCGTCCAGCGTGAACAGGATCACCGTCAGGTCGGGGCGCATCCCCACCGCGTTCAGCAGCGGGCGCAGGGCCGCGACGTAATCCGTGCGGCCCGGGATGTCGAAGCCCTTGTCGCGGCCATGGACCGCCATCACCGGATCGGAATGGTTGCGCCGCGCGCCGGGATGGATCTGCATGACAAGCCCGTCCTCCAGGCTCATGCGCGCCATCTCGGTCAGCATCTGGCCGCGGAAGGCGTCTGCCTCGTCCGGGCTGCATTGACCGCGCAGGGCCTTGCCGAACAGCGCCGCCGCGTCCGCCTGCGGCAGATCCTCGGTCCGGGCCGATGCGTGGCCGTGGTCGGACGAGGTCGCGCCGTGGTCCTTGAAGAACGCCCGCCGCGCCCGATGCGCGTCCAGATAGCCGTCCCAGGCGGCGGTGTCGAACCCGGTCTGTTCCCCCAGCAGCGCCACGTTGTCGGCAAAGCCCGCCATCTCGGGGTCCACCACGCCGTCCGGGCGATAGGCGGTGACGACGCGGCCGTTCCAACCGGATTCGCGGATCATCCGGTGCCAGCGCAGGTCGTCGGTCGCGGCCTCGGTCGTGGCGATGACCTCGATCCCGAACCGCTTGAAAAGCGCGCGGGGCTGGAACTCGGGGCGGGCCAGGCAATCGGCGATGTGGTCGTAATACCAGTCCGCCGTCTCCGCCGACAGGCGGCGGTCGATGCCGAAGACGTTCTGAAAGCCGTGGTCCAGCCACATCCGCGACGGCGTGCCCGCGAACAGGTGGTAATGGCTGGCGAACAGCCGCCAGATCCTGCGCCCGTCGGTTTCGCTCGGCCCGCCGTCCACGCGCGGCACGCCCAGGTCGGTCAGCGCCACGCCCTGCGAGGCCAGCATCCGGAAGACGTAGTGATCGGGCGTCACGAATAGTTGCGCAGGATCGGGAAAGGGCCGGTCCTCGGCGAACCAGCGGGGATCGGTATGGCCGTGCGGGCTGACGATGGGCAGATCGCGGATCCCGGCATACAGGTCGCGGGCCAGGCCGCGCAGGGCCGGCTCGACCGGAAACAGACGATCCTCGTCCAGAAGCGGCATCTGCAAGTCTCCTCCCGAATCGCCTTGCGGGCCTTCTAGTCATCTAATATGCTAGTCTGGCAAACGCGTCAACGTGGTGGGTCCGACATGCCGACAGAAGCCGCAGCAGCCCTGCCCCTGCTGGACGACTTGCGCCCGCGCACCGTGACCGACCAGATCTATGACGCGCTGTATCAGCGGGTCATCAACCTGAGCCTGCCCCCCGGCGCGAAACTGTCCGAGGCCGAGGTCGCGGCCCAGATGGGCGTGTCCCGCCAGCCGGTGCGCGACGCCTTTTACCGGCTGTCGCAACTGGGCTTCATCCAGATCCGCCCGCAGCGGGCCACGGTGGTCACCCCCATTTCCGAGGAGGCGATCCGGCAGGCCTTCTTCATCCGCCTGGCGCTGGAAATCGCCTGCATCCGCGAGGCGGTCCACAAGCTGACGCCCGCGCATCACGACGCGCTGGCCGGCCTGATCGCGCGGCAGCAGGCCGCCATCGAGGCTGATGACCGCAGCGGCTTCCACGCGCTGGACGACCGGTTCCACCACGACATCTGCGCCCATTCGGGGCTGGATTTCGTCTGGACGCTGGTCAAGGACAACAAGGGCCACATGGACCGGGCGCGCTGGCTGTCCTTGTCCTACAACGCTCGCAACGCGATGGAGGAACACAAGGTGATCCTGGCCGCGCTGCGAGAACGCGACGAGGACAAGGCCGTGGCGGCCATCGGGCTGCACCTGTCGCGCATCAACGACACGCTGGACCGCCTGCGCGCCGACCAGCCCGAGATGCTGGGGCACTAGCCCGGCAACCCATGACCGACATGCCATTCGGGGAGGAATGAATGCGACACACCTGGCGGTGGTTCGGCCCGCGGGACCGGGTCTCGATCGACGACATGCTGCAGGCGGGGGTCCGGGGCGTGGTGACGGCCCTGCACCACGTGCCCACCGGCGCCGTCTGGACGCCCGAGGAGATCGGCAAGCGCCAGCGCGAACTGGCGGTGATGACGGACGGCGCGCCATCCGGGCTTGAATGGGAGGTCGTCGAGAGCCTGCCCGTCAGCGAGGCCATCAAGACCCAGACCGGCGACTGGCGGGATCATGTCGCAACTTGGATCCAGTCGATGCGGAACCTGCACGCGGCGGGGATCCGGGTGATCTGCTACAACTTCATGCCGGTGCTGGACTGGACGCGCACGGATCTGGCTTGGCGTCGCCCCACCGGTGCACGCTGCATGAGGTTCGATTACACCGACTTCGCCGCCTTCGACATCCATATCCTGCAACGCCTCGGCGCGGCCGAGGATTTCCCCGAAGCGGTCCGCGACGAGGCCGCGCGCCGCTTTGCCGCCATGGACGATGCGACACGGCAGGCCCTGGCCGGGAACGTTGTCTTCGGCCTGCCGGGGGCTGCGGAACATTTCACCCTGCCGGACGTGCGGGCGCTGCTGGCAAGCTATGCCCCCGTGAGTGACGCGGTGCTGCGGCGGCATTTCCACGACTTCCTGGAACAGGTGGTCCCGGTCGCGCAGGAACTGGGGATGCGCCTGTGCTGCCATCCCGACGATCCGCCCTTCCCGCTGCTGGGCCTGCCCCGCATCATGTCTACCGAGGCCGATTACGCGGAACGCATGGGTGCCGTGGATCTGCCGGCCAACGGCATCACGCTGTGTTCGGGATCCTTGGGGGCGCGGCCCGACAACGACCTGCCCGGCATGATGGCCCGTCTGGGCGACCGGGTGCATTTCCTGCACCTGCGCAATGTCCGCCGCGATGGTGACGCCATCGCCGGGTCCTTCTTCGAGGACGAGCATCTGGCGGGCCAGACCGACATGGTGGCGCTGATCGCCGCCATCCTGCGCGAGGAAAGCCGCCGCCGTGCCGCAGGCCGCGAGGACGCGCAGATCCCCATGCGCCCCGACCACGGCCAGGACATCCTGGACGACATCGGGCGCGGCGGCCAGCCCGGCTATCCGGCCATCGGCCGCCTCAAGGGCCTGGCCGAGTTGCGCGGGGTCGAGACCGCGCTGTCCCACCCCCTCCTGCAAGGAACCCGCTCATGACCGCCCCCCTGATCCTGTCCATTGGCGAGGCGATGGTGGAGCTGTCCCAGGCAGGCGGCGATCTGTGGTCGCTTGGCATCGCGGGCGACACGCTGAACACCGCCTGGTATCTGCGCCGCTGCCTGGGTCCCGGCTGGCGCGTGGGGTATTTCAGCCGCGTCGGCACCGGCGCGTTCTCGCAGAAAATGCTGCGCTTCCTGGCCGCCGAGGGGATCGAGGCCGAGCATGTGTCCCAAGACCCCCAGCGGGAGATCGGACTTTACGCGATCTCTCTGAAGGATGGCGAGCGCAGCTTTTCCTATTGGCGCGGCCAGTCCGCCGCGCGTGGGCTTGCCGACGACCCGCAGCGCCTCGCCCGGGCGTTGGGGGGCTGCCAAATCGCCTATTTCTCGGGGATCACGCTGGCCATCCTGCCCCCGGCGGGCCGGTCCGCCCTGCTGGATGCGGCGGCGAATGCGCGGGCCGCGGGCTGCCGGATCGTCTTCGACCCGAACCTGCGCCCCCGTCTGTGGGACAGCGGCGGGGACATGCGCCACTGGATCGAACGCGCAGGGGGCGGCGCCGACCTGGTCCTGCCCAGCTTCGACGACGAGGCGGCCCATTTCGGGGACGCGGACCCCGAGGCGACAGCCGCGCGCTATCTGCGTCTTGGTGCGGGGCAGGTGGTCGTGAAGAACGGCGGCGGGCCGGTGCATCATGCGGGGCCGCAAGGCGAGGGGCTGGTCACAGACCTGCCGCGCGTCGCCCCCGTGGACAGCACCGCCGCAGGCGACAGCTTCAATGCGGGCTATCTTGCCGCGACCCTGCAAGGCGCCGGTCCCGATGCCGCGATCCGCGCCGCCCATGGGCTGAGCCTTCAGGTCGTCTCGCATCCCGGCGCCCTGGTGCGGCAGGCCGCGTTCGGGACCTAGGTAGGCCGGCCATCATCGCTGAAAGACCACATAGCCGGTCATGGTGCCGGCCGCGTCGTCGTATTGGCCGCCATAGGTGGTGACGCGGACGACCGGCGCCTCGAAAGGGTCCTCGTCCTCGGGCGTGACGCGGATGGTTCTTGCGCCCGCGAAATCCTCGGCCCGGGCCGGGATCGCGATGAACTCGACCAGGATCTCGCCAGGGGTGGCGAACTTCATGATCCCCTCGAAGGGGCCGTGTCCGTCGATGGAAAAGCCGACCCGGCGCATGAGCGGTTCCTTCCTGCCGTGACGAAGGCGAACGACGACGACGCGCGCATGTTCCGGCACGGCAGGCCGTCTTAGCAAAGATCAACCGCCCGCGCCCGTGCGGACACAAGCAGGCCCTTCAGGTCCGGCCGGCAGGATCCGCAGTTGGTTCCCGCGCCCAGGGCCTTGCCGATGGCCTCGACCGTGGTCAGATCCTGCGTGGCGATCGCGCCCAGGATGGTGTTCACGCCCACCCCGAAGCAGGCGCAGACCACCGCCCCCGGGTCGGGCTGGTCCGCGCCCGGACGCCCGGCCAGGATGTCGCCCCGGCAATCGCCCCCCAGGGCCGCGACCACATGGCTGCGCGACAGGGCCGCGGGTTCCCGCGCCACGAACAGGGCGGCCGACAGGCGTCCGTTCTGGATGAAGGCCATGCGCAGGATGCCGTTGCGGGGATCGCGGACGACCAGCGGATCGCCCGTGACGCCCAGCATCCTGCGGGCCGCATCGGCCCAGTCCCCCGGTTCGCCGCGCCCGGCCAGTTCGGCCTGGTGCCCGGCGGGCAGGGTGGCGCGCGCCCAATAGTCGCAACCGGGCGTGATCGGGTGCGCCGAGACGGCAAAGCCATACCACGCCGCCGCGAAGGGGCGGATCGCGACGGGGGCGGATTTGGACGCGGGCTGGCCCGACACCGGATCGGCCAGTCCGTCCACCAGCGCGTCGATGCGGCCGGAAGGCGCGGTCTCGCCCGTCCAGTGGATCGGGGCGAAGGGATGGCCGGGCGCCACGCGATCCGTCACCAGCACCCGCAGGATGGCGCGCCCATGGGAGCTGGTCACCTCGGCCAGCGTGGCGGGAACCAGGCCCAGCCGGGCGGCATCCGTGGGGTGCAGTTCCAGGAACGGCTCGGCCAGGTGGCGCGACAGGCGCGGCGACAGGCCGGTGCGCGTCATCGTGTGCCAATGGTCGCGCACCCGTCCGGTGTTGAGGCGGAAGGGCCAGGCCTCGCTGAGCGGCTGCGGCGGGCGCGGCGTCACGGCGATCATCCGCGCCCGGCCCGAGGGCGTGTGGAACCGCCCGTCGCCAAAGAAGCGCCCGCCCCTGCGGCGCGAGGATTGCGGCCACAGGAACGGTCCCAACGCGTCGTATCCGGCCTGCGTGATCCCGGCATGGTCCGAGATGTCGAAGTCGCTGCCAAGCGCGCCCGCCACGCCCGACAGCGCCGCATGTTCGGCAAAGACCTGCGCCGGGCTGTCCCAGGCAAAGGCCTCGGGCCAGCCCATGCGCGCGGCAACGTCCGCGATGATGCGCCAGTCGTCGCGCGCCTGGCCTGCGGGGGCAAGGGTGCGGCGCTGGCGGCTGATGCGGCGTTCGGAATTGGTGACCGTGCCGTCCTTTTCCGCCCATCCGGTCGCGGGCAGCAGCACATGGGCCAGCCGCGTGGTGTCGGTCCGGGCGATCATGTCGGACACGACCACGAAATCGCAGCCCTTGATGGCGCGGGCGACGCGATCGGCCTCGGGCATGGACACGGCGGGATTGGTGCAGATGATCCACAGCGCCTTGATCCGCCCCTCCTCGACCGCGCGGAACATGTCCACGGCCTTGAGGCCGGGCCTGGAGGCCATGCGGGGCGAGCGCCAGAAGCCCTGCACCGCGTCCCGATGCGCGGGGTCTTCGATGTCCAGGTGGCAGGCCAGCATGTTCGCCAGCCCGCCCACTTCGCGGCCCCCCATGGCGTTCGGCTGGCCGGTGACGCTGAACGGACCGGTGCCGGGGCGGCCGATCCGGCCGGTCGCCAGATGGCAGTTCAGGATCGCGTTCACCTTGTCGGTGCCGCTGTCGGACTGGTTGATGCCCTGGGAATAGACGGTGACGACCCGTTCGCTGCCGCACCACAGGTCCAGGAACTGCCGCAGGGCGCTGTGGGGCAGGCCGGTGGCGGCGGGCAGGGTGGCGCGGGCGGCGGCCAGGGCATCGGCCAGGCCGTCGGGCGTTTCGGTGACCAGGCCGCGGCGGTCGATCTCGGCCAGCAGCAGGTTGAACAGCACCGCGTCCGATCCCGGCGCCAGGGGCAGGTGCAGGTCGGCGATGTCGCAGGTGGCGGTGCGGCGCGGGTCGATCACGACGACCCTGGTTCCCCGCGCCTCTCGCGCCGCGGCCAGGCGCTGGTACAGGACCGGATGGCACCAGGCGAGGTTCGAGCCGACCAGCACCACCGTGTCGGCGCCTTCCAGATCCTCGTAAAGGCCGGGCACGGTGTCGGACCCGAAGGCGCGGCGGTGTCCCGCCACGCTGGAGGCCATGCACAGCCGCGAGTTCGTGTCGATGTTGGCGCTGCCGACAAAGCCCTTCATCAGCTTGTTGGCGGCATAGTAATCCTCGGTCAGCAACTGCCCCGAGACATACATCGCCACCGAATCCGGCCCGTGCGCGGCGATGGTGTCGGAAAACCGCCGCGCCACCAGGTCGAGCGCCTCGTCCCAGCCGGCTTCGCGCCCGCCGATCCGGGGGGCCAGCAGGCGGCCCTTCAGCCCGACCGTCTCGCCCAGGGCCGAACCCTTGACGCAAAGCCGCCCGAAATTCGCCGGGTGGCCGGGATCGCCCGCGACATGCAGCCCTCCTGCCCCGTCCGGCGTGGCCAGGATCCCGCAGCCGACGCCGCAATACGGGCAGGTGGTGCGGACGGCGGGGCGGGGGGACTGCATGTTCATGGCCCGTCCCCTCAGGCGGCTTGCGCGGCGATGCGGGTCTGGCGGATCGAGGCGTGCATCCAGGCCAGGCAGCCCGCCGCCAGCAGGAACAGCACCACGAAGCAGCTGGACCAGCTGCCGGTCTGGTCCTTCAGCCAGCCGAACAGCAGCGGCAGCACGAAGCCGCCCAGGCCGCCGATCATGCCGACCAGCCCGCCGACCGCGCCGACGTTCTGCGGGTAATAGGTCGGGATATGCTTGTAGACGGCCGCCTTGCCCAGGCTCATGACGAAGCCCAAGACGAAGATCACCGCCAGGAAGGCCGCGACCGACAGGCCCGGCGACAGCGCCAGGATGGCGGTCGCGCCCAGCGAGACGGCGAAGGTCGCATACAGCACCGTCCGCGCGCCGATCCGGTCCGACAGCACCCCGCCATAGGCGCGGAAGATCGAGGCGGGGATCGAATAGGCCGCCCCGACCATGCCCGCCGTCTTCACGTCAAAGCCATAGACGCCGATCAGGTAATGCGGCAGCCACAGCGCCAGGGCGACAAAGGCCCCGAAGCTGAAGACGTAATAGGCCGAGAAACGCCAGACCCGCAGGTTCTTCAGCGGCGCGAATTCGGCCCGCAGGCTGCGCAGCGGCGCGCGCGTGCCGCGGCGGGCGGCGGTCACGGGATCGTCCTTGGACAGCGCCCAGAAGGCCAGCGCGGTCAGCGCCAGGACGCCCGCCCAGATCTGCGCCGTGGCCTGCCAGCCAAGCGCGACCATCACGAAGGGCGCCGCGAACTTGGTCACGGCCGCGCCGACATTGCCCACGCCGAAGATGCCAAGCGCGGTGCCCTGCCGGGTGCCGTCGAAGAAGCGCGACACATAGGCCACGCCCACGGCAAAGGAGCCGCCCGCAAGGCCCACGCCAAGCGCCGCCAGCAGCATCTGGGGATAGGTAGTGGCCCAGGACAGAAGAAAGGTCGCGACGGCGGCGGCCAGCATGGTCAGCGTATAGACGGCACGCCCGCCCAGCCGGTCGGTGGCGACGCCCAGCACGATGCGCACCAGCGAGCCGGTCAGGATCGGCATTCCGACCAGCAGGCCGAACTGCGTTTCGGTCAGGTCCAGCTGCTGCTTGATCTGGATGCCGATGATGGAAAAGATCGTCCAGACCGCAAAGCAGACGGTGAAGGCTGCGGTGGACAGTGCCAAGGCACGGTTGGAATTGGCATTGAGGGACATGGATGCTCCGATGGCAAGACGGGATGAGGTCTGTGGCTGTCGGAAAGCGCGCGGCCATTGATGCCCCGAAGGACTGCCGTTGGCCGTGACGCTTTCAGGAAATGCCGCATCGTTGCGAGCGGACCCCTGACGCGCCGTTGCGCCGGGCCATGATGCATTGTGCCGAATCATGGCGGCGATCCAAGCGCCGCAGGCCGATTCCATGCGATCCGGCCCGTTTTTCGCCGCGATCGCAAAAAGAATGCGCGGCCTGCCTGTGCTTTGGTCAGTTCGAGGATGCCGGCGGCTCTTGCGGGCATCACGAGGCCGGGCAAGGTTCGAGGCCGCGGGCAAGACCGCGGCAAGGCCATCGGCGGCAGGACGTTCCTCCGCAGGCGGCCGGGCCTTGTGAAAAAGAGGCAGGAGGGATCCGCAGCTTGGCCAGCCGGCTGCCTTGCGGGGACCGCGACGGTCCGGATGCAAAGGCGCCCCCCCCCCCGAGGGAGACAATGGCGGTGCCGGATCACGTCTCGGTGGTTGCGGGGTCCGCCTTCAGGGATGCCTGCCCTTGCATCAGGGCGACTGGCCAGACCCGGCCGCCCGCCCTCGGGTCGAAGGCGTCGGCGCGGCTACCGGCTTCGCAAGCGCCTGCCGTCCGGATTGCACCTGAACTCGTCCTCCTGTTCCGGCGCGCCGTCATGGCAAGACAGGACCGTCGCGCCCGGTGGCGCGGCGCAAGCCTGTCGAACGACCGGGCGCCGTTCCGGCAGGAACACGGTCCTGCCCCTGTCGCCGCCCTGCCTGCCCCGCGGATCAGGGTGTCAGCCGGTCGCGCAGCATGAACTTCTGGATCTTGCCGCTGGGCGTGCGGGGCATCGCCTCGATGATCTCGATCCGTTCGGGCCAGTACTGCTTGGCGACCTTCTTCTCGTCCATCCAGACCCGCAGGTCGTCCAGCAAGACGGTGCTGCCCTTTTCCACCGTCAGAAAGGCGCAGGCGCGTTCGCCCAGCCGTTCGTCGGGATAGCCGACCAGGGCGGCACCGGTGATCGCCGGATGCTCGACCAGCAGGCTTTCGATCTCGACCACGGGGATATTCTCGCCGCCGCGGATGATCACGTCCTTGGTGCGCCCGGCGATCCGGATATAGTCCGCGCAATCGTCGTCGGCCAGGCAATAGGCCAGGTCGCCGGTATCCATCCAGCCTTCGGCGTCGAAGGTGTCCTCGGGCGGGACGCCCATGTAGCCGATGTGAAGCTGGGCGCCGCGCACCAGCAGGCGCCCGCGCTCGCCCGCGGCAAGCGTCCTGCCTGCGTCATCGACCACCTTGACCTCCATCCCGGCGACCGGCCGGCCGTCGGAAAGCGAGGACAGCTTGCCCGCCCGCTCGGGTTCGGTCATGGTCGAGGCCAGGCTTTCCGTCATCCCCCAGACCGACGTGACCGTCGTCCCCAGGACCTCGCCGGCCTGGCGGACCAGCACGGGCGGAATCGGGGCGCCGGCGCACAGGAACAGCCGCAGCGTTTCGGGACGCGGCGCGCCGGATTGCACCTCGCGGACCAGATCGGCCAGAAAGGGCGTGGCGCCGCCGCTGAAGGTGACCTTGTATTCGTCGATCAGCTCCAGGGCGTGCCGGCCGTTCCAGCTTTCCTGCAAGACCATGGTGGCCCGGTTGAAGAGCGCCAGGATCACCCCCGCGGCAAGGCCCAGCATGTGCCCCACGGGCGAGCCGACCAGCACCACGTCGTCGTTGGACAGGTGGCCGCGCCGGGTCATGCTGCGGGCGGCGTTCACCATGCTGTTGACGGTGTGCTGCACCCCCTTGGGCGAGCCGGTGGTCCCCGAGGTGTACATCAGCATCGAGGGTTCGCCCGGATCGGTGAGGGGCGGCGTGCCCTCGGGCGCAAGGTCCACCCGTTCGCCCGCATCCAGCAGCGCCGCGAAGCTGTCGCCGCCGGTGCCGTTCGCCACCACCACATGCTTAAGATGGCCCAGCTCGTCGCGCAGCAGACGGGCGGTGCCGACCAGATCCAGCGACCCGAAACCCTCGGGGACGATGAACACCTTGCACCGCGCGAAGCCCAGCATGAAGCGCAGCTCGCGTTCGCGGAAGATCGGCATCAGCGGGTTGGTGATCGCCCCCAACCGCTGGGACGCCAGCACGGCCACCACGAATTCCCACCAGTTGGGCAGTTGCAGGGCAACCACGTCGCCCTTGCCCACGCCCAGCTTGCGCAATCCGCCGGCGGCACGCGCGATGCGATCCTCCAGCTCGCGGAAGGTCAGCCGGGTGACGCCCGAGGCGCGATCCGACACGACCGCCAGCTTGTCGGGGTGATCCCGAAGCGCCTTGCGCAGGAAATCGTCGTAATGTTCGTCCGTCCAGTGGCCCAGTTCGCGCAGCTTGCGCCTGTGCGTGGCAAGATCGAATTTGGTCATTGCATCATCCTCCCCATGAAACAACAGGATCGCCCCTCCCCGGGGCGATCTTTCCGAAAGGCGGCGTTATCGCGCCGTTTCGGTGGCGACCGGCGCGATCAGGCGCCGGACGCCCTCGCTGCCGATGGAATCGTAAAGCGCGAAAGGGCCACCCAGATAGGCGGGGAAACCTGCGGCGTTGATGCTGTGGAAATCGGCCGCCCGGCGGCTGTCGGGGTCAAGGCCGCTGCCCTGTTCCAGCGCGGCGACGACCGCGGCGCCCAGCAAGGCGCCGGCAATGATCTGGTCCTGCCCTTGCGGCGCGTCGATCCAGGTTCCGGTCGCGGCGATGCCCCGATGATGGCCCAGCACCTCGGCCGGGACCGGACGGGCCTGGCCATCCGCCGGGATCGGGACCGTCAGCCGCGCCCAGCGGGCCGCGCTTTCGACCGCTTGGGGGTCGAACCGGGCCGCCACGTCGGCCCAGGCCTTGCGGATGGCGGCGGCAATGGCGTCATAGGCCTTGGGCAGGGCATCCGCCTTGCGCTGCTTTTGCCAGATCTGCTTGCCCAGAAACAGGCTCGAGATCATGTCGCGCGGCTCGGGGCGCTTGATGAGATCGGCAAAGATGTCGATTTCCTTGCTGACGGCGGCATCCATCGCCAGGGGCATGCCGAATTCCACGCAATCGAGAATTGCCGTGATCGCCGGATAATGGCCCCCCGTCTCCTCCTCTCGCGCGCGGCGCAATTCGGCCAGGCGGGCGCTGACTTCGGCCTGGGTGGGAAGGACGTGATCGTCCCGGTCCCAAGGCTGCTTCGGCTGGGGATTGCCCTTGATCCATTCCACGCAGGCGGCGATTTCCTGCCCCGCGGGAACCACGCGATGCGCGACCCCTGCCGCCACCGCGTCGGCGGGCGTGAAGCGGGCCGCGTCAAGCAGCACCGGCATGGCCGCCTCGATGCCGACAAGGCGCGGCAGGCGTTGCGTGCCGCCGCCGCCGGGCAGCAGGCCGACCAGCGATTCCGGCAACCCCAGAGCGGTCGCCGGCGTGTCGGCCAGAACGCGGTAATGCCCGGCCAGCGCGAATTCGCACCCCCCGCCAAGCGCCAGCCCGTTGATCGCGAAGGCGACCGGCACCCCGGCGGTTTCCAGCTTGCGGAAGGCACGGCCGATGGGCGAGAAATGGTCGCGGCCGATCCGCCAGCGTTGGCTTTCGGGGGCGGCGATGATCATCGCATAGGCCTGCGCCAGTTCGCCCAGGTCGGCCCCCGCGCAAAAGGCGGTGCCTTTCCCCGACGACACGACCAGCCCCTTCAGGCCGCTTGTCTTCAGCCAGTCGGCCACCGCCTCGGATTCGTGGATGGCACGGTTGGAAAAGACGTTCATGGTCCGGCCGGGCATGTCGAAGATCAGATGGCCGATGCCGTCCTCGATCAGGTCATAACGGAACTCCGCAAGTTCCGGCGGTTGCTTGGTCATGTCCTGTCCTCCCCGGCAGACAAAGGCGCTGGCACCCATATAGTGTGCTGTTGTATAATGCACCTGCATACCTAATCCGTCAATTCCCGCAAGCGGGATCGACGCCGGACCCGCGGTCGATGCTCAGCCCGGGTCCGGGTTCCGCAGGAAGATACCGGTCGCGATGGCGCCATAGACGGCTGTCCCGTCCTGGTTCTCGCCCTCCATCCGGAACGAGACGATGCCCCGATCCGGCTTCGACCGGGACACCCGGGCCGAGAGGATCGTCACGCGCAGCCACAGCCTGTCGCCGGGCCGCACCGGATGCAGCCAGCGCAACTCGTCGCAGCCGGGCGCCGCCAAGCCTGCCCGCGACGGCAAAAAGCCATCGACCAGCAGCCGCATCATCAACGATGCCGTCATCCAGCCCGAGGCGATCACGCATCCATGGGGACCGGCGGCGGCAGCCTGCGGGTCGATGTGGAACGACTGCGGATCATAGCGGCGCGCGAAGGCGATGATCTCCTGCTCGGTCACCTCGATGGGGCCGAAACGATAGGCATCCCCGGGGCGGTAATGCTCGAACCAGCGATCCGCGGCGGAGGTTTCAAAACGCGTTTCCGACATCATGCGACCTGCTGTCTTGCGGCCAAGGAACGCCGCGTCAATTAAGTTGCTAGTTTACGATATGGTTGCATATCTATTCTATCCGCTTTAATGTCGCTCTGGCAACCTGGCTCGGTCATCGGAGGAGAGCATGGAGTTTCACGGGCAATCTGTCAGGATGACCATGGAGGACGGGCTTGCCCGCGTGGCGTTTTGCCAGCCCGACCGCGGCAATCCGATCGACGCGACGCTGGGCGCCGAACTGCTGGAACTGTCGGGCATTCTCTTTACCTCGCCGCAGGTTCGCGCGGTGCTGATGACGGCCGAAGGGCGCTTCTTTTCCGTGGGCGGCGATCTGAACAGCTTCAAGGACCGCATCGACGAACTGCCCCGGCTGATTCTCGACTGGACCTCGGACTTCCACACGGCGCTGGTGCGGCTGCGCCGCATGGATGCCCCCATCGTCTGCGCGGTCGAGGGCGGGGTCGCCGGGGGCGCGGTTTCCATGATGGCCTTTGCCGACGTGATCCACGCCGCCGACTCGGTCAGGTTCACCGCCGCCTTCCCCGCCATCGGATTTTGCGCGGACAGCGGCACGACGGTATCCTTGTCCGAACGGATGGGCATCGCCCGGGCGCGCCGCTTCATCCTGTGCAACGAAACGATCACCGCCGCCGAGGCCCGCGATGCGGGGCTGGTCGATCACCTCCATCCCCTGGCCGAGGTTCGCGCGGCGGCCGAGGCGACGGCGATGCGGCTGGCCCAGGGTCCGACGCGCGCATACGGCATGATCAAGCGCAGCTTTTCGGGCGCGCTTGGCCGCAGCATCGACGAACAGCTGGAGTTGGAGGCGCAATCGCTTTCGCAGGTCGCCGGTCTGGCGGACGCGCGCGAGGGGATCGAGGCTTTCGTGCAAAAGCGCAAGGCGGACTTTACCGGCCGGTAGGCGCATCGCCGGCTGACGATGGGAACCACGGCCCGCCAGGGCGGGCAGGCAATGCTGAAGAAGGAAGAACCGGATGAAGATCCTCGTGCCCGTGAAGCGGGTGATCGACTACAACGTGAAGGCGCGGGTTCGGGCGGACGGG
>NZ_WMBT01000050.1 GCF_009708075.1 Paracoccus lichenicola
ATAGGACGCCCCGTCGGGCGCAGGGTTGCCCGCCCATTCGTGCCCGCGCGTCGCCAGTTCCGGGAACAGGAACATCGGCTCGCGATCCAGCAGGGCGAACAGCACCGCGCCCTCGGGCAGGGCGGTCAGGGCTTCCAGGATGCGCACCATCGGCTCGGGCGGCATCAACCCGGCCAGATCCAGCACCTGCGCCGGGTCGGGCCACAGCGCCGCCCCGGGGGCCGATCCGGGGGCCAGGCCCGCATCCGGTCGGGCGTCTTCCAAGGGCGCGAACAGGACCTCCCACGCGCCATCGGAACGGCGGCGGTCGCTGACGGCGAAGCCGCGGTTGGCCATCACGCCGAACAGGGGCGCGGGCCGGAAGGGCGCGATCAGCCGCAGCGCCTGGCCGGGTTGCAGGCCGTCGGCGGCGGTCATGATGGTCCCGAAGGGTTCCTCGCCGCGTTGCAGTTGCGGGCGGACATCAAGCTCGAACGGGTCGGGTGTGGTCATGGTCGGATCCTTGCGGGGAGGGGGGAAGCACGAGAGGCGGCAGGCGGGCGGGCCGCCGGGCGGGGTCGAGATGGCGCAGGCGGCGGATGGCCCAGGCCTCATGCACAAGGCCCCCGGCGGCCAGCAGCATCGCCAGCGCCGCCAGCCGGAAGCCCCCGGCCTGTCCCAAGGCCAGCGCCAGCGTGCCCCCCGCCGCGCCCGCCGCCCACAGCGCCAGCCAGCGCCCGGTGGCGCGCGCATCGGTGAGGTCGGGGACCAGCGGCACCGGGGCGCGTCCGATGCGCGGCGCGAAGATCTGGATCCAGGTCAGGAACGAGACGATCTTGATCATCTGCGCCAGCGTCAGGGTGGACAGCCAGCCTGCCAGACCGGCAAAGACGGCGGCCTCGGCCCAGGAACCGCCGCGCAGCACGGCGGGGGGCAGCAGGACGGCGGCCAGGGCCAGGAAACCCAGGGCCGCGCGGCTCCAGCGCATGTTGACCTCGGTCCGGGGGCGGTGGCGGCTGTGCCACAGGCGGCGGATGTCGGCCAGATACAGAAGGGCGGTCAGGGCGCCCGCCAGCGCGACGGCAAGGCCCAGGGGTCCGGTCCCGCGTCCGGCAAGCGCCAGCCCGGCCCCGGCCAGCGCCCCCGCCCCGGCCCCCGCCGCGCCCGCAAAGACCGCCCGGCGCAGGGGGCCGTCACGCTCGGGCGCCAGCAGAAACATCGCGAACAGCTTGTAGCTGACGCCGAAGGCTGCCAGCGTCAGCCAGCCGCCCGCGCCCAGCAGGACATGAACGGGCAGGGCCTCGGAGATGGCCATGGGCAGGGGGTCGTATCCCGCAAGGGCGCAAGCCATCGCCGCCCCCGTGGCCCACAGCCCGCCAAGCGCCAGCAGCGCCAGGGCGAGCATCCGCCCCTCGGGCGCGCGCCACCCCCTCGCGGCGATCAGCGTCGATCCCAGCATCGCCGCGGCCAGCCCAAAGGCTCCCGCCAGCACCACCGGCGCCCCCGCCAGCAGCCCTTGCCCCGGCATCCCGTCCAGCGCCAGGAACCCCCCGGCCAGCATGGCCGTGCCGCCGCCCGTCAGCAGCAGCGCGGGCAGCGACAGCGCGGGCCACGCCAGGGACCGCGCGCACAGGACCGGCGTGAACTGGATCAGCGCGCCCAGCATCATCTGGCACAGCCAGCCAAGCGCGAACAGATGCACCACCGCCAGCCCCG
>NZ_WMBT01000051.1 GCF_009708075.1 Paracoccus lichenicola
TCTGGCGTTGATCTGTCGAACGTGAAGATGTCGATGAACCCGTTCGACGAGATCGCGGTGGAGGAGGCGATCCGGCTCAAGGAGAAGGGCGCGGCCTCCGAGGTGATCGTGGTCTCGATCGGCGTGAAGCAGGCGGCCGAGACGCTGCGGACGGCGCTGGCGATGGGCGCGGACCGGGCGATCCTGGTGGTGGCAACGGATGACGTGCACCAGGACATCGAGCCGCTGGCGGTCGCGAAGATCCTGAAAGCGGTGGTCGATCAGGAACAGCCCCGCCTGGTGATCGCGGGCAAGCAGGCGATCGACAACGACATGAACGCCACCGGGCAGATGCTGGCGGCGCTTCTGGGGTGGGGCCAGGCGACCTTCGCCAGCAAGCTGGAGATCGAGGGCGAGAGCGCAAGGGTCACCCGCGAGGTGGACGGGGGCTTGCAGACGATCGCCGTGGCGCTGCCCGCGATCGTCACCGCCGACCTGCGGCTGAACGAGCCGCGCTATGCGAGCCTGCCCAACATCATGAAGGCCAAGAAGAAGCCGCTCGAGGAAAAGACGGCAGGTGACTACGGCGTGGACGTTTCGCCGCGCCTCGAGGTGGTGGGCACGCGCGAGCCGGAAGGGCGCCAGGCGGGCATCAAGGTCGGCTCGGTCGACGAGCTGGTGGGCAAACTCAAGGACGCGGGGGTGATCTGATGGCGGTTCTTCTGTTGGGCGAGGTGACGAACGGCGTGCTGAACCGGGACGCCACCGCCAAGGCGGTGGGCGCCGTGCAGGCCTTGGGCGAGGTGACGGTGCTGTGTGCCGGGGCCAGCGCGAAAGATGCTGCGGCCGAGGCCGCGACCATCGCCGGCGTGTCGAAGGTGCTGGTGGCCGAGGACGCGCGCTATGGCCACCGTCTGGCCGAACCCACCGCGGCGCTGCTGGCCGGGCTTGCGGGCGATTACGAGCACATCGCCGCCCCCGCCACCACGGATGCCAAGAACGTCATGCCGCGCGTGGCGGCGATGCTCGACGTGATGGTGATCCCCGAGGTGTCGAAGGTGATCGACGCCCAGACCTTCGAGCGTCCGGTTTATGCCGGCAACGCCATCCAGACGGTGCGCTCGCGCGACGGCAAGAAGGTGCTGACGATCCGCACCGCCAGCTTCGAGGCGGCGGGCACGGGCGGCAATGCCCCCGTCCAGGACGCCACGCCGGCCGCCGATCCCGCCCTGTCGTCCTGGCTTTCGGACGAGGTCGCGGCCTCGGACCGCCCCGAACTCACGGCGGCGGGCCGGGTGGTGTCGGGCGGGCGCGGCGTCGGCTCCAGGGAGCAGTTCGCGATCATCGAGGCGCTGGCCGACAAGCTGGGCGCGGCCGTGGGCGCCTCGCGCGCGGCCGTGGACAGCGGATATGCCCCCAACGACTGGCAGGTGGGCCAGACCGGCAAGGTGGTCGCCCCGGAACTCTATGTCGCCGTGGGCATCTCGGGCGCGATCCAGCACCTGGCCGGGATGAAGGACAGCAAGGTCATCGTCGCCATCAACAAGGACGAGGA
>NZ_WMBT01000052.1 GCF_009708075.1 Paracoccus lichenicola
CTTTTGCGCAGCATTTCGTGCTTAGTTAGCCAAAAACCTTGTAATCCTAGAGCGTTGTAGCCGCGTCTTGCGGCTGCGGACATAACTGCACCAGATTTCAGTTGGCAGCTGCTGCAATCAGACCGGAAACGCCAACCAGGGTGATTGCCCGACGGATGTTGTACGCCAGCGCCGTCAGGCTGAACTCGCCCCGCACGTTTTCGAGACGCCTCATCAGGAATGCACCTTGTCCCATCCACTGCTTGATTGTGCCGAATGGATGTTCAACGGTCTCACGACGTATATCCAGAAGTTCTGGCCTTGCGCGCAAGCGCTCCGCCATTTGCTCCAGCAAGGCTTCGTCCTCGGCCCGGGTGATCTTGCGATATGAGCCGTTGGTGCAGAGGGAACGAAGATCGCAGGTCCGACAGGCGGCACGATTGCAATACTCGATCTTCGTCGGGCCCCGTGTCTTGTCGACATATCTTGGTTCAAGAGTTTGGCTTCCAGGGCAAATATAGACATCGGCCACCGCGTCGTAGCGGAACATCTCTTTTGTGAAATGACCGCTGCGTGCCGCGATGCTGTTGTTCGGCTTGCAAACATGCGGAATGACGGCGGCGGCATTACAAGCAGCAATATCCTCCATGCTGTAGTAGCCTCGGTCCGCGACAGCCTTTATCTCGTCCACGGCCAAGTTCTCGCGTGCGGCGTTCGCCGTTTCAGCTAACAGACCCTGGTCGGCGACACGGCTGTGGACTTGCTGTTCGGCGATGAGCTTATGCTTGGTGTCAACGGCAATCTGAACATTGTAGCCGACGCTCACACGGCTCGACGGATGCATCGCGCGGCTGTCTGGGTCCGTCAGCGATATCTGATCCTCCGCACTCTTTGCGAGGTCGGACTGGCAGGCTTCAAGATGAACGCGCCGTTCCCGTACCTTTGCGATCTTTGCCTGCAAATCTTTGGCTTTGGATGGATCAGCTCCGTCTACGTCGTCCTTGTCCGCGATATCCAGTTGCTTCAGATAGCGGTCCAGCTTCTCTTCGCTTTCGCGGAGGCTTCTTTCCAGCTTTGCTTTTGTGAAATTACGATCCCGGCTATTTACGGCCTTCAGGCGGGTGCCATCAACGGCAACCAACTCGCGGCCGTACAGATCGAGCTCCCGGCAGAGAACAACGAACGCCCTGAAGACCTGTCGGAATGCGGCCCGGTTGTCACGCCGGAAGTCAGCGATCGTTTTGAAATCGGGAGAAAGACGGCGCATCAGCCAGATGACCTCAATGTTGCGCCGTGTTTCAATTTCTAGGCGTCGGCTGGACCGCACCCTGTTAAGATACCCATAGATGTAGAGCTTAAGCAGGTCAGCGGGATTATAGCCTGGCCTACCGGTGGCCTTGCCGCGGACCCGTGCAAAGCCGCACGCCTCCAGGTCCAGACTATCGACAAATGCTTCGATGAACCGGACAGGATTGTCCGGCGCTACATAGTCGTCCACGGACTCTGGCAAGAGCAGAAGCTGAGATCGGTCATCACCTGAGAT
>NZ_WMBT01000053.1 GCF_009708075.1 Paracoccus lichenicola
TCTCTGCCGAGAAAGGGATATGCCACATGTCAGAGACTACCATCACCCAACTCCCCGATCCATCGGGATTTAGCGCAGATGCATTCACCGACGTCCTCCGCAATGGCGCGCGCAAGCTGATCGAACAGGCGATCCACGCCGAGCTGGCTACGCTCATGGCCGCCTTTTCCAAGGAGAAGCTTGAGGATGGGCGTGCGCGCCTGGTGCGCCATGGACACTTACCCGAACGCGAGGTGATGACCGGGATCGGTCCAGTGCCGGTGAAAGTGCCACGGGTGCGAGATCGAAAGCCCGGTGAGGACAAGATCACCTTCACGCCCAGCATCCTGCCGCGCTATGTGCGCAAGGCGAAATCGGTCGAAGAGCTGCTGCCCTGGCTTTACCTCAAGGGCGTCAGCACAGGGGACTTCAGCGAGGCGCTCGCGGCGCTTCTCGGCCCAAATGCCCATGGGCTTTCCGCCAAGACGGTCACGCGGCTGAAGGCCGACTGGTGGAACGACTATGAGGCCTGGCAAAAGCGCGACCTGAGCCATCGGCGCTTTCTCTACATCTGGGCTGACGGGGTGTATTTCAAACCGCGCATGGCTGAGGAAAAGCAATGCGTTCTGGTGATCGTCGGGGCCGATGAATATGGCCACAAGGAGCTTCTGGCGATGATCGACGGCTTTCGCGAAAGCGCTGAAAGCTGGCGTGAGCTCTTGCTCGATCTCCGGCGCCGGGGCCTGAAGCAGGATCCGAAGCTGGCCATCGGCGACGGCGCGCTCGGGTTCTGGACCGCCCTGCGGGAGGTGTTCGCCACCACGCGCGAGCAGCGCTGTTGGGTCCACAAGACAATGAATGTGCTCAACGCGCTGCCGAAGTCACTGCAGGACAGGGCTAAGGGTCATCTCCACGACATCTGGCAGGCCGAAACCAAGGCCGAGGCCGGTGCCGCCTTCGACTTTTTCGTCGAAACCTACGGGGTCAAATACGACAAGGCTGTTGCCAAGCTGGTCAAGGATCGCGAGGCGTTGCTGACCTTTTACGACTACCCGGCCGAACACTGGAAACACATCCGGACATCGAACCCAATTGAAAGCACCTTCGCGACCGTTCGGCACCGCACGAAGCGCACCAAAGGTTGCCTCAGTCGCAGGACCGGACTGGCAATGGCCTTCAAGCTCATGATGTCGGCGCAGAGGAAATGGCGAAAGCTCGACGGCCAGAACCGCCTGCCGGAGATCATCCAAGGGGTTGAG
>NZ_WMBT01000054.1 GCF_009708075.1 Paracoccus lichenicola
TGGCACCGCACCTGACCCTTCCTGAGCGTCGCATTGTCGCGGCCATGCTGCAGCGCAAGATCAGCGTGGCGCAGATCGCCGTTCAACTTGGCCGACATCGCTCCACCATCCATCGCGAGATCCGGCGCAACTTCTGGCACGACGATGAAGTGCCGATGGCGACGGGTTACTGGCACATGAATGCCCAGCACCTCGCCGCCAGCCGCCGCAGAAGGCAGGCCAAGCTGCTCCAGGATAATGACTTGCGCGACGGCGTGATCGCCGGGCTCAAGGCCGGCTGGTCACCCCAACAGATTGCCGGACGCTTGCGTCTTGAAGGTGGTCGGCCCCGGGTGTGCCACGAGACCATCTACCGCTATGTCTACTCACCCGAAGGCCAGGCGCAGGAGCTGGGCCGCCACCTTCCCGAGCGGCGTCGCAAGCGAAAGGCGCGCTACGCCCGCAAACCAAGAAGCCTCGTGTTTCCTGAGCGTTGCATGATCAGGAACCGTCCTCAGGCGGTCAAGGACCGGCAGGTTTTTGGGCATTGGGAGGCTGACCTGATGATCTTTCGCAAGGAGCATGGTCCGGCCAACGTGGCCACAGTCGTCGAGCGGATGAGCCGCTATACGGTTATCTTCCGCAACAATGACCGTCGGTCCAGGCCGCTCATGAACAGGCTGATCGACCTGCTCTCGCCCCTGCCCCGGGATGCCCGGCAGAGCCTGACCTTCGACCGGGGACTGGAATTCGTCTCCTGGCGCGAGCTTGAGAAAGGGCTTGGAGCGCAAGCGTGGTTCTGCGATCCGCAGGCACCTTGGCAGAAGCCTACGGTCGAGAACACCAACCGGCGCGTCCGACGCTGGCTTCCCCGTGACACCATTTTGCTGACGATAGACCCAAAGGAGTTCGGGGGCCTCGCGCAGCGCATGAACGCCACGCCGCGCAAATGTTTGGGCTACAGGACACCCGCGGAGGTCTTCCGCGAAGAACTGGCAAGGGCCTCAGGCCTGCAGTAGCTTCTGCTTTGCGGGACAGACCTGCCCTTCCCTTTGAGCGCAAGATCGACGCGGTGCAGGGCGATCGACTGCATAGGCAGGATGCTGTCCGCTCCGATCGAACGCTGGCTATGGGATTGAAGCCGGCATCGCTGTTTCACTTTCCCGCCTGACCCGGCCGGGCTGCGAT
>NZ_WMBT01000055.1 GCF_009708075.1 Paracoccus lichenicola
CAGCTTTTCCTCCATCGCGATCGGCGCGATGAGTTCCACCTCGAACTTCAGGTTGTCGCCCGGCATCACCATCTCGGTGCCCTCGGGCAGCTTCACCGTCCCGGTCACGTCCGTGGTGCGGAAGTAGAACTGCGGACGGTAGTTGGCGAAGAACGGCGTGTGGCGACCGCCTTCTTCCTTGGTCAGGATATAGGCCTCGGCCTCGAAGGTGGTGTGCGGATTGACCGATTTCGGCTTGCACAGCACCTGGCCGCGCTCCACCCCGTCGCGGTCGATGCCGCGCAGCAGCACGCCCACGTTGTCGCCGGCTTCCCCGCGGTCCAACAGCTTGCGGAACATCTCGACGCCCGTGCAGGTGGTCTTGCGGGTGTCGCGGATGCCCACGATCTCCAGCTCGTCGCCCACGTTGACCGCGCCGCGCTCGATCCGGCCCGTCACAACCGTGCCGCGGCCCGAGATCGAGAACACGTCCTCGATCGGCATCAGGAACGGCTGGTCGATGGCGCGCTCGGGCGTGGGGATGTACTCGTCCACCGCCTTGATCAGCGCCCGGATCGAGTTCTCGCCGATCTCGGGATCGGTGCCGTTCATCGCCGCCAGGGCCGAGCCCTTGATGATCGGGATGTCGTCGCCCGGATAGTCGTAGGAGCTGAGCAACTCGCGCACCTCCATCTCGACCAGTTCCAGCAGCTCCTCGTCATCGACCTGGTCGACCTTGTTCAGGTAGACGACCATGTAGGGAATGCCCACCTGGCGGCCCAGAAGGATGTGCTCGCGCGTTTGCGGCATCGGGCCGTCGGCGGCGTTCACCACCAGGATGGCGCCGTCCATCTGCGCCGCGCCCGTGATCATGTTCTTCACGTAGTCGGCGTGGCCCGGGCAGTCCACGTGCGCGTAATGGCGCGCGTCCGATTCGTATTCCACATGCGCCGTCGAGATGGTGATCCCCCGCGCCCGCTCCTCGGGTGCCCCGTCGATCTGGTCATAAGCGCGGAATTCGCCGAAATACTTCGTGATCGCAGCCGTCAGCGTCGTCTTGCC
>NZ_WMBT01000056.1 GCF_009708075.1 Paracoccus lichenicola
GTCGTTTGCAAAGGCATTCCAGGCATCGCAGCATCGATCAACGATGTCGTCGTAGGTGTCGAAGACGGAGATGGCGAGGCGGTTTGCCCGCAGATAGGCCCAGATGTTCTCGACCGGGTTCAACTCCGGTGCATAGGGCGGGAGCGTCACAATGGTGATGTTGTCAGGGATGCGCAGGGCGCTGGAGCCATGCCAGCCGGCGCCGTCCATCACGAGCACGGCATGGGCGCCTGGCGCAACAGTCTTTGCGATTTCAGCCAGGTGGGCGTTCATGGCCGAGGTGTCGGCACGCGGCATGACCAGAGCCGCGGTTGTGGCGCGCGCCGGGCAGACGGCGCCAAAGATATAGGCCCATGTGTAGCGGGTATCGCGTGGCGCGCGGGGGCGGGTTCCCCGCTCGGCCCAAGTCCGGGTGAGCGTCCCCTGCTGGCCCACTCTGGCCTCGTCCTGGTACCATACCTCCAATGGCTTGCCGTATGCTGCCTCCGGCAGGGCGGCCTTTACCGTAGAGGCAAAGTTTTTTTGAATGCCTCTTGTGCCACCGGGTCGGACTTGGGGTGCTGGGGGCGCACCGACAGGCGGCGAAAGCCGAGGGCTGCCAGCTGTTTGCCGACTGTCCGCTCATGCATGACCACGCCAAAGCGGTCCTCGATCTTGCGCTTGAGATCGACGCAGCGCCAGCGCACCACCCCATCGGCTTCAAGCTCCGGTCCTTCACGAACCATCCGGGCCAGCTCCGCCTTTTGCTCTGAGTTCAGGAGCGGCGTCGGACCGGCCGCATAGCGGTTCGTCAGGCCGGCGATCCCCTCGGCGTTGTAGCGATGAACCCAATCGCGCAGGGTCTGCCGATCCATGCCGCAGGTCTCCGCCGCCGTCCTGCGATCCGCTCCGTCCAACACCAGAGCGATCGCCAGCATCCGCCGCGCCGCCTTGGCATCCTTTGTGCGAGCCGCCTGCGCCCGAAGTTCGCTTGCCGACATGTCCGTTCGCGTGATCTCAACCGCCATCAAAGCCTCCATCCCCTG
>NZ_WMBT01000005.1 GCF_009708075.1 Paracoccus lichenicola
CGTCCGGCCCCTCCAGCGTTCCCGCCTTCGGTGAAGCGGTATTTACGGAGGAGAAACGGCAGGGGCAAGAGGGTATCCGCAACTTTTTTCGCGGAACCGTCATTTTTTACGCAACATGCTGATAATGTTGTCTTATTAATTCGCTGTCGCGGCATTGCCCCAGCGGATTGGCCGGGGAACGACGACTCGCAGCGCCAGAAGCAGAAGAATCGCCGTCAGCCACAGCACCGGCTCCAGCGGGAAGGTCTTCAGCGCCCAGATCCAGTGCAGCGTGACCAAGGGGGCTGCGACATAGGCCAGCTTGTGAAGCCTGCGCCAGGCAGCGCCTCCCATCCGGCGGATCGAGGCGTTGTTCGACGTGATCGCCAATGCCAGAAGCATCACGAAAGCCCCCATCCCGAACACCAGATAGGGCCGCTTCACGACATCCCGCGCCATCGCGCCCCACAGCAGCGCCATGTCCATCACCACCCAGGCCAGCACATGCAGCCCTGCATAGGTGAAGCACAGCAAGCCCAGGGCACGCCGGAAGCGCATGAAGCTGACGCCTAGGATGCGCAGCACGGGCGTCACCGCCAGGCTGGCGATCAGGAAATAAAGCGCCGTGCGTCCCAGCCGGTGTTCGATGTCGCGGATCGGGTCGATCCCGAGGCCCCCCGTCAGGGTGTCCCACACCAGCAGCGCCAGGGGGACCAGCCCGCCCAGCCACACGGCCCAGACGGGGATGCGGCGCAGCCAGCCGTTCACTGCCGCGCGCATCAATAGTCCTTTGCCAGATCCATCCCGGCGTAAAGCTGCGCCACCTGGTCGCCATAGCCGTTGAACATCAGTGTTTCCTCGCGCCCGCCGAACAGGCCCGCGCCGATGCGGCGCTCGGTGGCCTGGGACCAGCGGGGGTGATCGACCCGGGGGTTCACGTTGGCATAAAAGCCGTATTCCGACGGCTGCATCGCCTGCCACGTCGCCACCGGCTGGCGGTCGGTCAGGGTGATCCTGACGATCGACTTGATGGATTTGAAGCCGTATTTCCACGGCACCACCAGCCGGATCGGCGCGCCGTTCTGGTTGGGCAAAGCGTCGCCGTAAAGGCCGGTCGCCAGGATCGTCAGCGGATGCATCGCCTCGTCCAGGCGCAAGCCTTCCTTGTAGGGCCAGTCGAGGATCGGGCGGTTCTGGCCCGGCATCTGTTCGGGGCGATACAGCGTCTCGAAGGCCACGAACTTCGCACCGGGCTGCACGCCCGCGCGGTCCAGCACGCCTGCCAGGGGCACGCCGATCCAGGGGATCACCATTCCCCAGGCCTCGACGCAGCGCAGGCGGTAGATGCGTTCCTCCAGCGCGTTGGCGGGGGCAAGGTCGTCCACGCCGTAATTGCCGGGACGGTCCACCATGCCGCCGATCTCGACCGCCCAAGGGTCCGTGACCAGGGCGCTTGCGTGGCGCGCGGGGTCGGTCTTGTCCATGCCGAATTCGTAGAAATTGTTGTAGTTGGTGATTTCCTCGAGCGTGTTCGGCGCCTGGTCCGTGGACAGGGCCGAGGGCTTGCCGGTCAGCGCCCAACCGGGCGTCGCCATCGCGGCGGCACCGGCGGCAATGAAGGCGCGGCGGTTCAGATAGTCTTTCTTCGGCGTCACGTCGGACCAGCGAAGCGTCATGGCTTCCTCCCCCATCAGGCACAGGCGCAACGCGCACTATAGGGCCGCCGCGCCGCGATATTCGTTCACATTAGCCTGAAGGACATCAGGCGGCCGCGATTTCCCGCAGAAAGGCGGCGCCGAAACGGTCGAGCCGCGCCTGGTCCAGGTGGCGTGCCAGCCCTGCCTGATCGGTGGGCCTCGCCTCGGCGATGCGGCGGATCTGGGCCGTGGAACAGGACAAGGGCTTTTCCGTGCCATCCGGCCCGCGCAGCAGATCGGCCTGCACCGCGACCAGCCGGTCGAACAGCGCGCCTTCCGGGCGGCCTGCCAGCTTGCGCCGCTGGGGGTGCATGTCCGGCACCTCGCCCGCGATCACCGCCAGGAAGGCGCGGCCATAGCTTTCCAGCTTCTTGGCGCCCACGCCGCCGACCTGGGCCATCTGGTCCAGGGTCGCGGGACGCTTTTCGGCCATCTCGATCAGGGTGCGGTCGGGAAAGATGACATAGGCGGGCACGCGCGCGGCCTCGGCCAGCGCCCGGCGCTTGGCCTTGAGGGCGGACAGCAGCGGCTCGTCCTCCTCGCTGACCTGGGTGCGCAGCACGGTGGCGGGTTTCGACGCGGTGGTATCAACGCGGAGCGTCACGCTTTCCTCGCCGCGCAGGACGGGATGGGCGGCCTCGGTCAGGTGCAGGGCGCCGTGCCGTTCGGGATCGGGACGGCACAGGTCGCGGCCCATCATCTGCCGGAAGATCGCCTGCCACTGCGCCCGGTTGTGGTCGCGGCCCACGCCAAAGGTCGGCAAGCGGTCATGGCCGCGTTCGCGGACCTTTTCCGTCGTGGTGCCGGTCAGGATGTCGATCAGATGCGTGGCCCCGAACCATTCGCCGGTGCGCACCATGGCCGACAGGGCCTTGCGCACGGCCTGCGTAGCGTCGAACAGTTTGGGGGGCGCCTGGCACAGGTCGCAGTTGCCGCAGTCCTGCGCCAATTCCTCGCCGAAATAGGCCAGCAGTTGGCGGCGGCGGCAGCCGGTCGCCTCGGCCAGGCCCAGAAGCGCGTTCAGCCGGGCGTGGTCGGCGGATTTGCGGGCGGGGTCGGCCAGCCCTTCGTCGATCTGGGTGCGGCGCAGGCGGATGTCGTCGGGACCATAGAGCGTCAGCGTGTCCGCCGGATCGCCGTCGCGGCCCGCGCGGCCGATTTCCTGGTAATAACCCTCGATGGATTTCGGCAGGTCGGCGTGCAGCACCCAGCGGATGTCGGGCTTGTCGATGCCCATGCCGAAGGCGATGGTGGCGACCACGATCAGCCCGTCCTCGCGCTGGAACCGCGCCTCGACCTGCCGCCGCGTCTCGGCCTCCAGCCCCGCGTGATAGGCCACCGCCGCATGGCCCGCCTGCACCAGCGCGTCGGCCAGCGTTTCGGTGCGCGCGCGGCTGGCGCAATAGATGATGCCCGACTGGCCGCGCCGGGCGGCAACGAAAGCCATCACCTGCTTGCGCGGGCTGTCCTTGGGCTGGAAGGCCAGGCGCAGGTTCGGCCGGTCGAAGCCGCGCAAAAAGGTGACGGGGGCCTGGCCGTCGAACAGGCGCGTGACGATCTCGGCCCGCGTCTCAACATCCGCCGTCGCGGTGAAGGCCGCCAGCGGCACGTCCAGGGCGCGCTTCAGATCGCCGATGCGCAGGTAGTCGGGGCGGAAGTCATGGCCCCACTGGCTGACGCAATGCGCCTCGTCCACCGCGATGGCCGTCACGCCCGCCCGGCGCAGCAGCGTCAGCGTCCCGCCCGAGGCAAGGCGTTCCGGCGCCATGTAGAGCAGCTTCAGCTCGCCCCGAGACAGGGCCTGAAAGACGGCGTCCGTTTCCTCGTCCGTGTTGCCGCTGGTCAGCGCGCCCGCGGCCACCCCTGCCTCGCGCAGGGCGCGCACTTGGTCGCGCATCAGCGCGATCAGGGGCGAGATGACCACCGTCACCCCGTCGCGCATCAAGGCGGGCAGCTGGAAGCACAGCGACTTGCCGCCGCCCGTGGGCATGATCGCCAGCACCTCGCGGCCCTGGGCCACGGCTTCGACGATCTCTTGCTGGCCGGGGCGGAAACCGTCGAAGCCCCAGACCTGTCGCAGCAAATCCGTGGGCATCACATCCCGTAGAAGAAGCCGGCGTTGTTGGCCAAGGCGCGTTGCAGGATGATGATGATGATAAAGACGATCAGCGGCGCCAGATCCAGCCCGCCGGTGTTGGGCAGCACGCCCCGGATCGGGCGATAGATCGGCTCCAGCAGGCGGTTGAGACCGTCCCACAACTGCCCGACCAGCGGCTGGCGCAGGTTCAGGACCTGGAAGTTGATCAGCCAGGACATGATGATGTGGACGATCATCACGAACCACACCACTTGCAGGATCAGTTGCAAGGCCTCGTAAAGCGTTCCCATCATGCCCCTCGTCTCGTGTTCGGGCTTGTTATGGGGATGCGCGCCCCCCTTCGCAAGCAAGTTGCCGCAGCGTTCCCCGTTGACGATCGCGTGGGGCGCGGCCACCCCTGCCGGGCAACCGAAGGAGGCGCGATGTATCCCCTGTTCCGCTTCGCCAAGGAGATGGTCAAGTTCCGCAACGCCCCGCGCCTTGGGGTAACGGACACGCATGTCTCGACCCATGTCTGCTGGCCCTGGGATCTGGATCCCTGGATCGAGCTGAACAACGGCCGGACGCTGACCCTGTTCGACCTCGGCCGCATCCCCATGGCGCAGCGCAGCGGGCTGATCCCGGTCCTGCGGGACCGCAAATGGGGCATCACGGTGGCGGGCAGTTCGGTCCGCTACCGCCGCCGCATCCGGGCCTTCGACCGTTTCACGATGATGTCGCGCCTGGCAGGCTGGGACAGCCGCTTCCTCTACATGGACCAGTCCATGTGGAAGGGCGCGGATTGCTGCAACCAGGCGCTGATCCGGTCGGCCATCACGTCCGCGAACGGCATCGTGCCACCCGCGCAGGTGATGGCGGCGCTTGGCGCGTCGCCCGACAGCCCGCCCCTGCCCCCCTGGATCGCCGCCTGGGCCGAGGCGGATGCCCTGCGCCCCTGGCCGCCCCGGCTTTCCCCTGACGCAAAAGCCCACTTGCCAGCCTGACGGCCCTTGGGCCTTATGACGCCAAAGCGCGCTCGGGGGGCGGATGGACCGCAAACGGATCTGGGGCTGGTGGTTCTTCGACTGGGCCAGCCAGCCTTTTCATACGCTTCTGCTGACCTTCATCTTCTCGGTCTATTTCGCCGAGGTCGCGCAGCGCCATTTCCTGAACATCAGCGGCGACCTGAGGCTGGCAGGCGCGCAGGCGCAGGCCTTGTGGGGATACGGGCTGTCGGCCACCGGCATCATCATCGCCCTTTGCGCGCCGGTCCTGGGCGCCATCGCCGACACGTCCGGGCGGCGGATGCCGTGGATCTGGTTCTTTTCGGTCCTCTATGTCGCAGGCTCGGCGGGCCTGTGGTGGCTGGTGCCCGACCAGCCGCCGCTGGTGCAGGCGGTGGTGCTGTTCGGCATCGGCCTGATCGGGGTCGAATTCGCCACCATCTTCACCAACGCCCTGCTGCCGGGGCTTGCCCCGCGCGACGAGATCGGGCGGCTGTCCGGGTCCGGCTATGCCTTCGGCTATCTGGGCGGCGTCGTCTCGCTGGCCGTGATGCTGGCGCTGTTCCAGGAAACGCCGTCGGGCAAGACGATGTTCGGGCTGGACCCGCTGTTCGGCCTGGACCCGGCCGCGCGGGAAGGGACGCGCTTTGTCGGTCCCTTCGTGGCGGTGTGGTATGCCCTTTTCATGATTCCGTTCTTCCTGTGGGTGCGCGAACCGCGCGGGCCGCGCCAGCCCCTCCGCATCGGCGCGGCCCTGGCCGATCTGTGGGCGCTGATCCGCAGCCTGCGTCACCGCCGAAGCCTGGCGGCCTGGCTGGCGTCGTCCATGCTGTCGCGGGACGCGCTGAACGCGCTTTACGGGTTCGGCGGGGTTTATGCCGGGACCGTGCTGGGCTGGCCCGTGTTCCTGGCGGGCGTCTTCGGCGTCGTCAGCGCCATCGCCGCCGCCATCGTCAGCTGGGCGGGCGGGCGGGCCGACCGCGCCTTTGGTCCCAAGCCCGTGATCGTCGCCACCATCCTGATCCTGACCGCCGTTTGCATGGTCGTGGTCGGCATGGACCGGGAAACGCTGTTCGGCCTGGGCCTGCCGCAAACCCCTGTCTTCGGGCGCTTGTACGTCCCCGACCTGGTGTTCTTCCTGTGCGGCGCGCTGATCGGCGGGGCGGGCGGCGCCATGCAGGCCGCCAGCCGCACCCTGATGGTGCGCCACACAACCCCCGCGCGCGCGACCGAGGGCTTCGGCCTTTACGCCCTGTCCGGCAAGGCCACCGCCTTCCTGGCCCCCTTTCTGATCGCCCTTGTCACCGACCTTTCCGGCAACCAGCGTCTTGGCATTTCCCCGCTGATCGCGCTGTTCATCCTTTCGCTGATCCTGCTAGTCTGGGTGAACCCGGAAGGAGAGGGAAAGCAGTGATCCGCAAAATCCTGACCGCCGCCGCCATCGTGGCAGGCCTTGTCCTGCCCGCATCCGCCGACCCCCTGGCCAAGGATGTCTTCGGCAGCTTCCGCGCCGCAGCCCAGGGACCGGCGGTATCCATCGGCTTTTATTCCAAGGGCTGCGGGCAGGGCTTCGTGCAACTGCCCGAAAGCGGGCCAAGCTGGCAGGCGATGCGCCTGTCCAGGAACCGCAACTGGGGCCACCCGGCTCTGGTGAACTTCCTGATGGGCCTGTCGCAGGCCGCGCAACAGGCGGGCTGGCGCGGCCTTTACATCGGCGACATGAGCCAGCCGCGCGGCGGGCCGATGACCTCGGGCCATGCCAGCCACCAGTTGGGCCTGGACGCGGACATCTGGATGCTGCCGCCATCCTCGCTGAACCTGTCGCCGCAGCAACGCGAAAACCTGTCCTCGGTGTCGATCACCGACAAGCGCGGGGTCGGGCTGACGAATGCCTGGAACCCCGGGCACATGGCGATCATGCGCGCCGCCGCCCGCGATCCGCGCGTCGAACGCATCCTGGTCGATCCGGTCGCCAAGGTGGCGATGTGCCAGATGGAGCGCGGCGACCGCGCCTGGCTGCGCAAGATCCGCCCCATCAACGCCCACAATTACCACTTCCACGTCCGCCTGTCCTGCCCGCGCGGGTCGATCTGCGACCGCCAGCCCGCGCCCCCGCCGGGCGACGGCTGCGCGGAAGCCGCCGAATGGATCCGGAACCGCATCGACCCCGGCCGGGTCGAACCCGTGCCGCCCGATCCCGATTACCGCCATCCCCGGACCTTCCGTCTTTCCGAATTGCCCGCCCAATGCCGATCCGTCGCCGGCGCGCCCTAGGCGCGCTGTCCGTGCTGTTGCTGATCGCGGCCGGCACCCCTGCGCCGGCCGCATCGCTGGATCATGTCGGAACCTTCGTCTGGTCGGGCGACGACGACAGCTTCGGCGGCTTTTCCGGCCTCGAGATCAGCCCCGACGGCAGCGGCTTCCATGCCCTGACCGACCGCGCGCATCTGTATTGGGGCAGCATCGACCGCGATTCGCAGGGCGTGATCCGGGCCATGAACATCGCCGGGCGCGCGCATCTGAAGGACAGCAAGGGCATCCCCCTGCCCCCCGGCTATACCGGCGACAGCGAAGGCCTGGCCATCGGCGACGATGGCCGCATCTGGGTCAGCTTCGAGGGGCTGGACCGCATCGCCCGCTATGACGATGCCGATGCAACGGCGGCGGCGCTGCTCCCGCCGCCCAAGGTGCCGGGCATGTGGATCAATTCGGGGCTGGAAGCCCTGGCGATCCGGGACGGCACCCTTTACGCCGTGCCGGAACGGTCGGGGGGCGAGGACCAGCCGTTCCCGATCCTGACCTTTCGCGACAACCGATGGAACCGGGCCGGAGAGATCCGGCGCGACCCCCGGTGGCTGGCGGTGGGCGCCGATTTCGGCCCGGATGGCTGGTTCTATCTGCTGGAACGCGATTTCCAGGGCATCCTGGGCTTTGCCGCGCGCGTGCGCCGGATGCAATTGACCGACGACGGCCCCCGGAACGAGGAAATCCTGCTGACCACCCGTCCCCTCCAATACGACAACCTGGAAGGACTGTCGGTCTGGCACGACGGGCAGGGGATCCGGCTGACGATGATCGCCGACGACAACTTCCTGTTCGTGCAGCGCACGGAACTGGTGGAATACCGGCTGCGCGATTGACAATCGCCCGCCCTGCCGCGTAAGGGCCGCGCTGTCCTGCACGCCGCAGGGCCGAGTTGTTCCGCGACCTTGTAAAACGGAAACCATCAATGACCCGCTATCTGCCCGGCATCCTTGCCATGGCCATCATCGTCGTGGCCTCGAACATCCTCGTGCAATTCACGGTCGGTTCCTGGCTGACTTGGGGCGCCTTCACCTATCCCTTCGCCTTCCTTGTCACCGAGGTGATGAACCGCGTCTATGGTCCCGCAGCCGCCCGTCGCGTGGTGCTGGCGGGCTTCGTCGTGGGCGTTGCGTGCTCCGTCATCGCCGCGGGTCTGGACAAGACCACGGTGCGAATCGCGGTCGGGTCCGGCGCGGCCTTCCTGGTGGCGCAACTGGTGGACATCGTGGTCTTCAACGCGCTGCGGCAGCGCCGCTGGTGGGTCGCGCCGCTGATGTCGTCCTCGGTCGGATCGGTGCTGGACACGGCGATCTTCTTTGCGGTGGCCTTCACCGCCGCCCTGCCCCCCGACGCCAACACCGGCTGGGCAAACGAACCCGTTCCGCTGCTTGGTCAAGGACCGGTCACCGCCCTGTGGGTTTCGTTGGCAACTGCCGACTGGATGGTCAAGATGAGCCTGGCGATACTGGCCCTTGTGCCTTTCCGGCTGATCGTGCGCAATTTGTTGCGGGCCGAGCGAACAATCTGATTGACTTGAATCCGGTCTGTGGCACCATCCTCCTTACAACGGCAACCAATTGAAAGGAGGTGGTCCAGTGTCTAGAGTGATATTGGAGAGAGGTGTCGGAACAGTCAGGGGGGCCGTGGCCTGAGGGCAGCCCCAAGGGTCGTAAACCCTGGTTGGGACCGGAACATCCGCCATCCCTAACCGGACCATCTCCGTGGATCTCGCGGGCCGCCCTGTCTAGGCGGCCCGTTCCTTTTGGGGCCAGCGCGTCAGAAACGGAACGAGGCGCGGGCCTGAAGGATATTCGCCGTCAGATCGACGCCCGTGCCATCGACATTGGCGACTTCTTGCCGCGTGTATTCCAGTCCCGCCACGAACCGGTCCGTCACCAGAACCTCGGCGCCAAGCCCGTAGGTGACGCCGAAATCCGAATAGCCGGGTTCCGTGTAGTAAGCGCCGCCCACGGTCAGATAAGGCAGCACGCGCCCGAAGCCCTTGCCTGCACGCGCGCGCAACCGGGTCAGATCGGCCGATTCGCCGACATCTCCGTCAAGGCGGTTGTGATCCAGTTCCAGGCCCAGGACATATTGGCCGAAGTCGTGCTGGTATCCGGCATGAAGGCCGAAGGCGTCCATATCGGTATCGCGGCTGATGGATCCAAGCGCCGCCGTGACCGAACCGGAACCATAATGCAGACCTGCATAAAAGCCGGTCCAGGCCTGGGCACTCGGCTGTGAAACCCCCGCCAGGGGTTTGCCCCCCGTGCTGACATACCCACCGGCAAACGAGCCGCTGGCGCACAAGCTGACCGCGGCGGCATAAACGAACGATTTCAATTGCGTGATCCCATGAATGACGCAGACCGCCTAGTTCGGGAAATCGCCTGCGTCAATCGCGCCGAAACCTGCCGTTCCTGCCGGACGTGAAGGGTGGCCGCGATGTCACACCCGCTCGATCGCCAGCGCGATCCCTTGCCCCCCGCCGATGCACATCGTCACCAGCCCGCGCCTGCCGCCGGTGCGTTCCAGCTCATGAAGCGCCTTGACGGTGATGATCGCCCCCGTCGCGCCAACCGGATGGCCGAGCGCGATGGCCCCGCCGTTGGGGTTCACCCGGGCCGGATCCAGCCCCAGTTCCTTGTTCACCGCCAGGGCCTGCGCCGCGAAGGCCTCGTTCGATTCGATCACGTCGAAATCGCCTGCCGACAGGCCCGTTTTCTCCAGCAGCTTCTGCACCGCCGGGATCGGGCCGATGCCCATCACCTCGGGCCGCACGCCCGCCACGGCATAGCCCAGGATCCGCGCGCGCGGCGTCAGCCCCGCTGCTTTGGCCGCATCGGCGCGCGCCAGTACCAGGGCCGCCGCGCCGTCGTTGATGCCGCTGGCGTTGCCCGCCGTGACGGTGCCGTTCTTCTGGAACGCCGTCTTCAGCCCCGCCAGCTTGTCCAGGCTGGTGTCCTTGGGATGCTCGTCCGTGTCGAAAACCACCGGTCCCTTGCGGCCCTTCACCTCGACCGGCACGATCTGGTCCTTGAAATTCCCCGCGGCAATGGCCGCCGCCGCCCGGCGCTGCGATTCCATGGCGAACTCGTCCTGGGCCTGGCGGCTGATGCCATGTTCCGCCGCCACGTTTTCCGCCGTCACGCCCATGTGGCCGGTGCCCATCGGGCAGGTCAGGGCGCCGGTCATCATGTCCAGCATCCTCTGGTCGCCCATCTTCGCGCCGAACCGGGCGGACGGGACGGCATAAGGCGCGCGGCTCATGCTCTCGGCCCCGCCGGCGACCGCGAAATTGGCGTCGCCCAGCATCAGCGCCTGCGCCGCCGACACGATGGCCTGCGCGCCCGATCCGCACAGCCGGTTCACGTTCATCGCGGGGGTGGTGTCGGGAATGCCTGCCTCCAGCATCGCCACGCGGCTCAGATACATGTCGCGGGGTTCCGTGTTGATGACATGGCCAAAGACCACCTGCCCGATCTTCTCGGGGGCCACGCCGGCCCGTTCCATCGCGGCGCGGGTCACGACCGTCGCCAGCTCGATCGGCGGAATGGCGGCCAGACTGCCGCCGAAGGTGCCGATGGCGGTGCGGACGCCGGACAGGATGACGATATCGGACATGGTGAACCCCTTCCCTTGGTTGCCCGGCCAGCATAGGCGCGGGACGCCATCCGGGCCAAGCGCGCCGTGGCGTCGCACGGGGACCGGGGCTAACCTGTTGCAAGGACAGGAAGCGAATCGCGATGGACAGGGACGGCCCCCGGATCAAGCTGCGGCTGGAATACGACACGCCGCTGGTGCTGGGTCCGGGCAAGGCGCAATTGTTGCGGCTGATCGGGCAGCACGGATCCATCTCGGCCGCGGGGCGCGCGATGGGGATGAGCTACAAGCGCGCCTGGTCCCTGGTCGAGGAGATGAACGGGGCCTTCGCCACGCCCCTGGTGGACAGCAGCCGGGGCGGGCCGGGCGGGGGCGGGGCCACCGTCACGGCCACGGGACAGGCGGTGCTGCGCCATTACGAATCGCTGGAACGGCTGTTGCGCGACACGGGGGCGGCCGACCTGGGCGCCATCGGGGCGCTGATGAAAAGGGGGGAACCATGACGATACTGGCGATGGACCAGGGGACGACCTCGTCCCGGGCGCTTGTGTTCAGCGACGACCTGACGGTGCAGGCCACCGCGCAGCATGAATTTCCGCAGCATTTCCCCCGATCCGGCTGGGTCGAACACGATCCCGGCGACATCTGGACCTCCAGCGCCGGCACCGCCCGCGCCGCCATCGAAAAGGCGGGCGCCCCCCGCATCGACGCCATCGGCATCACCAACCAGCGCGAAACCGTGGTGATCTGGGACCGCAAGACCGGCCAGCCGATCCACCGCGCGCTTGTCTGGCAGGACCGCCGCACCGCCAACCTGTGCGCCCGGCTGCGCGACGAAGGGACCGAGGACCAAGTGACCGACACCACCGGCCTGCTGCTGGACCCCTATTTCAGCGCCACCAAGATCGCCTGGCTGCTGGATCATGTGGAGGGCGCGCGCGCCCGCGCCGAAGCGGGCGATCTGGCCTTCGGGACCATCGACAGCTTCCTGATCTGGAAGCTGACCGGCGGGCGGTCGCACGTGACGGACGCCACCAACGCCAGCCGCACGCTGCTTTACGACATCCGCAAGGGGGACTGGTCCGACGACATGTGCCGCCTGTTCGGCATCCCCCGTGCCCTGCTGCCCGAGGTGAAGGACAGCGCCGACGATTTCGGCACCACCCGCCCCGATCTGTTCGGGCGCGAGATCCCCATCACCGGGGTGGCGGGCGACCAGCAGGCCGCGACCGTGGGACAGGCCTGCTTCACGCCGGGGATGATGAAATCGACCTATGGCACGGGCTGCTTCGCGCTGCTGAACACCGGGGACCAGGCGGTGCGGTCGAAAAACCGGCTGCTGACCACCATCGCCTATCGGCTGGACGGCAGGACGACCTATGCGCTGGAAGGGTCGATCTTCATCGCGGGCGCGGTGGTGCAATGGCTACGCGACGGGCTGAAGCTGATCCGCGAGGCCAAGGAGACGCAGGCCCTGTCCGCGCGTGCCGACGACAGCCAGCAGGTCATCATGGTTCCGGCCTTCACGGGGCTTGGCGCGCCGCATTGGGCGCCCCATGCGCGGGGCGCGGTCTTCGGCCTGACGCGCAACACCGGTCCCGCCGAATTCGCCCGCGCCGCCCTGGAAAGCGTGGGCTTCCAGACCCGCGACCTGCTGCAAGCCATGCGCGCCGACTGGCCGCAGGCCGGTGACGCCGTGCTGCGCGTCGATGGCGGCATGACGGCCAGCGAACCGGCCATGCAGTTCCTGGCCGACATCCTGGGCGCTCCCGTGGACCGGCCCCGGAACACCGAAACGACGGCCCAGGGCGCGGCCTGGCTTGCAGGCTATCGCGCGGGCCTGTGCCCCGCGCCCGACGAATACGCCAAGGCCTGGCAACTGGACCGCCGGTTCGAGCCGCGGATGTCCGAGGAGGATCGGGATCGGCGATACGCTGCCTGGCAACGGGCGGTGCAGGCGGTGCTGTCGGTCTGATCTTCCGGCTTTGTGATTTCACCCCCGCGCGGTTTTCCGTAAGATCGCCCCAAAACGACAAGAGGGCAGGATGAGCAGGCTTCTGAAACTCGCGATTGTCGGGCTGGTCGCGTCCTGCGGCGGCGGCAACTATTCGGCGCCCCGCCAGCTGGACAACGCCTGCGCCATCGTGGCCGAACGGCCCGCCTATTACCGCGCCATGAAGGCGACCGAGCGCAGGTGGGGCATCCCCATCCATGTGCAGATGGCCGCCATCCACCAGGAATCGAAGTTCATCGGCGACGCCCGCACCCCCCACCAATATGCCCTGGGCGTGATCCCCATCGGCCGCCAGTCCAGCGCCTATGGCTATTCGCAGGCGCTCGACGGCACGTGGGAGGAATACCAGAAGGAAACCGGCAACCGCCGGGCCAAGCGCGACAACATCCGCCATGCCACGGATTTCATGGGCTGGTACATGCACAATTCCTCGCGCAGGTTGGGCATCTCGAAAGGGGACGCGACGGCGCAATACCTGGCCTATCACGAAGGGCGGTCGGGGTTCGCGCGCCAATCCTATCTGGGCAAGCCCTGGCTGGTGCGGGTCGCGAACCAGGTGGGCGCGCGCGCGCAGATGTATCGCGCGCAACTGGTGTCCTGCCGCAAGGGGTGACGGCTTGCCCTTGGCACCCGGCTTTGCTGATATGGCCGGGCAGCGGAAGGGACATCCCATGGACGACCACATCAAGCGCGACGCCGACGACCAGCCCGAATTCGCCATCCATATCGGCGCGCGCCTGGTATCCGCCACGCCCGAGCGCGTCGAATTCGAGATGCCGGTGACGCAGGCGCTCGCCAACCGCAACGGCGTGCTGCACGGCGGCGCGATCATGGGCCTGGCCGACAACGCGGGCGGCACCGGCACCTTCCTGAACCTGCCCGAGGGGCGTTCGACCACGACCCTGGAAAGCAAGACCAACTTCCTGCGCCCGATCCGGTTGGGCGATGTCGCGCGCGCGGTCAGCCTGCCGCTGCATGTGGGCCGGACGACGCAGATCTGGCAGACCACCATCACCCGCGGCGACGGCAAGGTCGCGGCCATCGTCACGCAAACGCAGATGGTGATGGACTGGAAGGGCGGTCAGAGCCAGTAGGTGTCGCGGAACACATGGGCGGGGATCCGGTCGCGGGTCAGGCCCATTCCGGCCAGTTCGGCGTCGGTCTTCGCCTCCAGCGCCTCGATCTCGGCGCAGCGTGCCCGCGATTCGAGATAGGCGTTCATGCCCTGGCCGAAGCGGTTGAAGAAGGCGTCGATGCGGCCGCGCGTCTCGGGCGCGAAATGGGTGATCGTGTAAGCCATCGGAAACCCTTTCCTTGACAGCGGATGGTTTCCTCCCATGCAGGCAACATAGGTCATGCCTCATGCCCCATCAAGCGCGCCAAAGGTGGCAGCCGGTCAACCCGGTCTCAGGGCGGCAAGCCGTGCGGCGGCTGCCCGTCCGGCGTGCAACCCGCTGCCCAGGCAAGCGGTCAGAAGATAGCCGCCGGTCGGCGCTTCCCAATCCAGCATCTCGCCCGCGGCGAAGACGCCGGGCATGGCGCGCAGTTCCTGGTCCTCGGTCAGCGAATCCCAGGTGACGCCGCCGGCGCTGGAGATCGCGGTTTCCAGCCCCATCGGCCCGTCGTGGCGCAGGGGCAAGGCCTTGGCCCACGCGGCCCAGCCACCGGGATCGTCCGGCAAGGGCCTGCCCCATTCCAGCAGCAGCGCGACCTTGACCGGATCGTCCAGCACCCGGCGCAGCCAGTTGCCCAGCGACAGCTTGCCCCTGGCCTTGGCAAATCGCGCAGCCAGCGCCGTGTGATCCAGATCGGGCGCCAGATCCACAGACCCCGCCGCCCCGTCCCGCAGCGCGGCCGAGATCTCATAGATCCCGCCACCCTCGACCCCTTGCCTGCCGATGATCCACTCGCCCCGGCTGGCCAGATCGCCCGCCGACAGCGCGGTCCCCTTCACCGCCGATCCGAAATGCCGCGCCATCGGCTCGGACCAGGCGACCCGGAACCCCATGTTCGCAGGCCGGAAGGGCGCGACCGCCACCCCCGCGGCCCGCAGCCACGGCACCCAAGATCCGTCCGATCCCAGCCGAGGCCAACTCGCCCCGCCAAGCGCCAGCACCGCCACGCGCGGCCGGATCACCTGCGGTCCATCGGGCGTCTGGAACCGGAACCCCTCCCCTATCCACCGCCAGTGGGTCCGCACCTCGACCCCCGCGCCGCGCAGCCGCGAAAGCCAGGCCCGCAGCAGCGGCGAGGCCTTCATCCCCACCGGAAACACCCGTCCCGTGGAACCGGTGAACAGTTCAACCCCCAACCCCTGTGCCCAAGCCATCACCTCGGCAGGCCCGAACCGGCTTTCACCTTTGCTCAAATATCCCGGGGTCCGGGGCAGCGCCCCGGTTCCAAGGGTGAACCTTTGCGCGAACGCCGGAAACGGCTCGTCCTTGGTCAGGTTCAGCCCCGACTTGCCCGCCATCAGGAATTTTCGCGCGGGCGTGGGCATCGCCTCGGCCACGACCACCGTGCGGCCCGGCGCGGCCAGGGCCTCGGCCGCCATCAGCCCCGCAGGCCCCGCGCCGATGATCAGCGCATCGACGGTTTCCGTCACCGCCGTCCCCGCGTCATCGCCAGGCGGATCAGCGCGCGTTCGACCAGCGCCATCTGCGGCGCGCGGGTGGCGCTGCGCAGGGTCAGGTCGCAATCCAGCAGCGACCGCACCGCGTCCTCCAGCGGACCCATGCCCCAGCCTTGCGCCTGCCGGGCCATGCGGTCGCGGCTGGGACCGAAGACCGGCGGGCGCATCCGCGACAGCGCGACGCCCGGCCCGGCGGGATCGGCTGCGGCCCCATGAAGCGCGCGGAAATGGCGCAGCGCGGCGATACACAGCGTGACCGGGTTCACCCCCTGCCCCTCGATGCGGCGCATCATGGGGCCGAACTCGGCTTCGCGGCGTTCGGCGACGATGTGGATCAGCTCGTCCAGATCGGCCTCGATGGTGGCGGGGGCCATCAGGGCGATCTCGTCCCCCGTCAGGGGGGTGTCGTCGCCGTGCTTGTAAAGCCCGATCTTCTCGATCGTCTGGCGCAGGTCGCCCGGATCCAGCGCGCGGGCCAGCGCCATCATGTCCTTCATCGCGGGCGGCGGCACCTGGCGCAGGCCGGCATCAGACAGCCAGCGCGCGACCTCCTCCTCGCCCGGCGGATCGTCATAGACGGGGGCGGTCACGGCGGTGGGATGCGGCTCGAACAGCTTGCGCAGGGCGGACGATTTGCCCAAGGCCCCCGCCGTCACCACCATCGCCGCATCGCCCGGCTTCCAGTCCAGAAGCGCCGCGCGAATCGCATCCGCGGCAAGGTCCGGCGCATCCTCGACCAGCACCACGCGCGGGCCGGGGAAGAAGCCCACCTCCTTGACCGCATCCAGAAGCTGCGCGGGATCCTTGCGCAGGGCCGCGCCGGGCATCCGGGTCAGGCGCATCTCCTCGTCGGCCTTCTCGCCGACCAAGGCCTTGACCGCCTCGGCCCGCTTCATCGCGACGCGCATGGCGTCCTGCCCATGGATCAGCAGCGCCGGGCGCGAGGGATCGGGCCGCGCCAGATAGCGCGCGATTTCCGCGCCCTTGAGGATCATTCGGGCAATTGCGCGGACGCCGCCAGCAGCCGCGTGACGACCTGATCGGCCAGCATTTCCGCCAGACGCGACCGCGCGTCGCCCTCGGCCGACAAGGTGGCGATGGTCGTGCCGGTCGTGGAATAGGAGGTGAAGTTGCTGACCCGCCCCTGCGCCAGCACCCGGCCCGCCCGGTCGGTCAGCGCGAAATCGGCGGTGCCGTTCAGGGAATAGCGGTTCGTCACCTCGTCCGTGGTGATGGCCTGCGGCACGACGCCCACGGTGATGCGGTAATCCAGGTCGTAATCCGTCCCCTCGCCCCCCAGGCGTTCCCCCAGGCGGCGATTGAAGGCGAAGTCCTGATAGGTCCGGGGATCGCGCGGGCGGACCTTGCCGAACAGCCGCCGGCCCGCCCCGTTCGGGCCATAGACCGGCGTCAGCCCGCAGGCGGAAACCGCCAGCAGCCCCAGAAACGCGGTCCGGCGGTCAGGCGACCACATTGACGATCCGCCCCGGCACGACGATCAGCTTTTTCGGGGCAGCACCCTCCAGGAAGCGGCGCACGGTTTCGTCGGCCAGCACCATCGCCTCGATCTGGTCCTTGGGCATGTCGCGGGCGACGCTGATCTCGGCCCGGCGCTTGCCGTTGATCTGGATCGGCAGGACGACCGTGTCATCCTCCAGCATCGCCGGGTCCGCCTTGGGCCAGGGCGCATCGACCAGCAGCCCCTGCCCGCCCGCCATGGCCCAGACATCCTCGGCCAGGTGCGGCACCATCGGCCCCATCAACTGCGCCATGATCCGCAGCACGGCGCGGCGGGCCTCGCCGCCCGCCTTGGACTTGCCGACCGCGTTCGCCAGTTCATAAATCTTGGCGACGGCCTTGTTGAAGGCAAAGCCCTCGATGGCCTTCGTCACGTCGGCGATGGCCCGATGAGCGGCGCGGGTCAGGTCGGGATCGTCCCCGCCCTCACCCGCCTCGTCGGCCAGCCGCCAGACGCGGGCCAGGAACTTGTTCGCGGCCTCGGCCCCGGCAGCGGTCCATTCCACGTCGCGCTCGGGCGGGGAGTCCGACAGCATGAACCAGCGGGCGGTATCTGCGCCGAAGTTGGCGACGATGTTGACCGGATCGACCACGTTCTTCTTGGACTTCGACATCTTGGCCGAAGAACTAACTACAACGTCAAATTTTATTTTCCCTTCAACAAGTGCAAAGGACAAGTCCTCCTGCTTCAATGGATACAGGTTCGCGTCTTTTACTTGCTGTTTGGTAATTCCCCGGCGCCGACCATGATGTTCGTAGATTACAACATCTTCGGGGAAGTAATATTTTATGCGATTTTTAAGGCGATCTTCTTCTAAAGCATTTTCAGCAACTGCGTCTGAACCAGTTATCATCTCCCCGCCCAGAGCATTACTGTAAATCTCATGCGTCACCATCCCTTGCGTGAACAGCGCGTCGAACGGCTCTTTCGCCGATTCCGGCAGATGCCCCGTCTTGACCATCGCCCGGGCGAAGAACCGCGAATAGAGCAGGTGCAGGATCGCGTGCTCGATGCCGCCGATATACTGGTCCACGTTCATCCAGTAATCGGCGTCCGCCCGGTCGGTCGGCGTGGCGGCATGGGGCGAGGTGAAGCGCGCGTAATACCAGGACGAGTCGACGAAGGTGTCCATCGTGTCCGTTTCGCGCAGCGCCGCGCCCCCGCAGTTCGGGCAGGTGGCCTGACGCCAGGTCGGGTGGCGGTCCAGCGGGTTGCCCGGCACGTCGAAACTGACGTCCTGCGGCAGCAGCACCGGCAGGTTCTCCTTGGCCTCGGGCACCGTGCCGCAGGTGTCGCAATGCAGCACCGGGATCGGACAGCCCCAGTAACGCTGGCGAGAAATCCCCCAATCGCGCAGCCGGAATTTCGTCACGCCCTCGCCATAGCCCGCGCTTTCCGCATGGGCGATGGCCGCGTCCACGGCGGCCTCTCCGGTCTGGTCCGCCGCGCCGCTGAAACCGCGCACATAGGTGACGGTTTCCGATTTCAGCGGCACGAACGGCGCCTTGGCGACCAGCGCGTCGGCCTGCTCCAGCGACATGCCGCGTTCGCCGAAGGTCGCGCGGATCGGCAGCCCGTATTTCGTGGCGAACTCGTGGTCGCGCTCGTCATGCGCGGGCGACCCGAAGATCGCCCCCGTGCCGTAATCCATCAGCACGAAATTCGCGATCCAGATCGGCAGGTGCCAGTCCGCATCCAGCGGGTGTTTCACGGTCAGGCCGGTATCGAAGCCCAGCTTGGGCGCGGTCTCGATGGCTTCCTCGGTCGTGCCGATCTTGCGGCACTCCTCGACGAATGCGGCCACGCGCGGATCGGCGGCGGCGAGATCGCGCACCAGCGGGTGATCCGGCGACAGCGCCACGAAACTCGCCCCCATCAGCGTGTCGGGGCGGGTGGTATAGACCTCGATCGCCTCGAACCCCTCGGGCGCGTCCACCGTCTGAAACCGGAACTGCAACCCGCGCGACTTGCCGATCCAGTTGGCCTGCATCAGCCGCACCTTGTCCGGCCAGCCGGTCAGCCCGTCCAGGGCCGACAGCAATTCGTCCGAATAATCCGAGATGCGGAAGAACCATTGCGTCAGTTCGCGCCGTTCGACCACAGCACCCGACCGCCAGCCCTTGCCGTCGATCACCTGCTCGTTCGCAAGCACCGTCATGTCCACCGGATCCCAGTTCACCTGGGCCGACTTGCGGGTGATGAGACCGGCATCGAGCATGTCCAGGAACATCGCCTGCTGCTGGTGGACGTAATCGTCGTCGCAGGTGGCGAATTCGCGGGACCAGTCGATCGACAGGCCCAGCGGCTTCAGCTGCTCGCGCATCGTGGCGATGTTGGCATAGGTCCAGTCGCGCGGATGGCCGCCCTGTTCCATCGCGGCGTTTTCCGCAGGCATCCCGAAGGCGTCCCATCCCATCGGGTGCAGAACGGAATACCCCTGGGCGCGCTTGAAGCGGGCCACCACGTCGCCCATCGTGTAGTTGCGCACATGCCCCATGTGGATCCGCCCCGAGGGGTAGGGGAACATCTCCAGCACGTAATACTTGGGGCGTTCGTCGCGCACGGCGGCAAAGCTGCCCGCCTGTTCCCAGGCGGCTTGCCAGCGGGGTTCAAGGCTGGAGGGATCATAGGGCATCGGGGCGGACCTTTGGCGTCATTTGCCGCAGGGTTTATACGCCGCCCCCCATCGGGTCCAGCCCGTAGGGTGGGGTTTCACCCCACCGCCCTTACAACCGCCCGTCCTGGATCCGCAACTGCCGCGCCCGCGTCAGGATCGCGTCCTCGACCGCGCGCACCGTGCCGGGTTCCACCGCCGCGCCCCCTGGCCCTTGCAGCGACAGCTTGAGGCTGCGCGCGTCCAGCGCGGGGTCGGCGATCTTGATGGTGGCGCGATAGGACCGACCGCCGCCCGGCGGCGTGCCGTAGCCCGTCTGGATCACGCCGGTGAAGGGATCGACCGTCTGCACCGGCAGGAAGTTCAGCACCTCCAGGCTGGCGTTCCACAGGTACTTGTTCACGCCCACGGCGGTGTTGGGGTTTTCCGAACTGCGGAAGGCGTCCCAGATGGTGGTGCGGCGAACCTCGGGGCGCATGTCGGGGCTTTCGTTCGGCCCGGCATTCGGCCCGCCGCCGCAGCCAGCCAATCCGGCGCAAAGCGTCGCTGCGATCACAAGGCGCGCGGCGTGTGCGGTTTTCATGCGGTCCCCCGTTTTTCGGCATTGGTCGCAGCTTTAGCCCGGATCGCCCCCGCCCCACAAGCGCCTTGGGCCAAGGGGGGTCTGGGAGCGGTTCCCGCCATCACGCAAAGGTGTGGCCCTTGTGCATCACAGGATCCGCCAAGGCTGGGGGCCTTACGCGATTCCGTTGCATCGTGGATGCGGACGGGGGAAACAAGGCAGCATACCCAAGGCGGTAATGCCGGTTTGGGCATCAGAGAGACAAGAGGGAACTTGACCATGAAAAAGGCTCTTATCGCCTCCACCGCGCTGGTCCTGACCGCCGGTGCCGCCGCCGCCGACGTGACCATCTCGGGTTACGGCCGGACCGGCGTGATCTATTACGAAGATGCGGTCCAGACCGGCCTTGATGCGTTCGGCGGAGAAGGCAGCGACACCCAGGTCATTTCGCGCCTGCGGATGAACATCGACGCCGCGACCTCGACCGACCAGGGCGTGGACTTCGGTGCCCGCTTCCGCATCCAGTGGGACCAGAACAGCGACAACAACGGTGAACTGAACGCCGGCAAGCTGTATGTGACCTCCAGCGGCCTGACCGTTGAAGTCGGCAACACCGAAACCGCTCTGGACTCGGCCGGCCTGCTCTATGCGACCGAACTCGGCTCCTATGACCGTTCGGTTGGCGGCAACTCTCTGGGCGCCTTCTTCGCCTACGAAAGCGAAGCCTATACCAATGAGAACCGCCTGGGCGTCTTTGCGTCCTATGCGCTCGACAACCTCGAAGTTCGCGCTTCGTACATCGACCCGGACCAGACCGGCACTGTCGAGGACGAAGAGCTGTTCGGTGATGTCAAAGAAGAATACAGCTTCTCGGTCGATTACACCTGGAACGAGCGTCTGGAACTGTCGGGCGGCTTCGCGCTGAACGGCGCCGGCAATGACGATCACGACGTGTACTTCGTCGGTGCCCGCTATGCCGTCATGGAAAATGCCCGCATCGGCCTGAACTGGATCGACAACGGCGATGCCGGCGACTACGAAGGCCAGTCCTCCAGCGATCCGGACTTCGATCCGATCACCGATGACCTGGGCAGCACCGTCGCCCTGTACGGCGACTATACCCTGGCCGACGGCCTGACCAACATCGAAGCCTATATCGCCAACAACAGCGGTGACTGGGCGGCGAAGCAGACCGACAACTCGTTCGGTATCGGCGTCAACTACGACCTGGGCGGTGCCCGCCTGGGCGCCTCGCTGCAGCGCGACTACCAAGAGCGCGTGACCGCCGACATGGGCGTGCGCTTCGACTTCTGATCCCCGGATCGGATGTCAAACTGGAGAGCGGGCCTTGCGCCCGCTCTTTTCTTTTTGTCTTGTCGCGTCATGGGACTGGATGACATCAAGCGCCGCATTGCCGCGGCAGAGGACCGCGCCGGACGCGCGCCCGGCAGCGTCACGCTGATCGCCGTCAGCAAGGTGCAGCCCGAGGACCGCGTGACCGCCGTGCTGGACGCGGGCCATCGCGTCTTCGGCGAAAACTACGTGCAGGAAGCGCAGGGCAAGTGGCCCGGCTGGCGCGACCGCTGGCCGGGGGTGGAGCTGCACATGATCGGCCCGCTGCAATCGAACAAGGCCCGCGCGGCGGTGGACCTGTTCGACGCCATCCACACCCTGGACCGCATGACCCTGGCCCGCAAGCTGGCCCAGCAGATCGCCGAACAGGGCCGCATCCCGCAGCTGTTCATCCAGGTCAACACCGGGGACGAGCCGCAAAAGGCCGGGATCCTGGCCGACGAACTGCCGGTCTTCCTGTCCTCCTGCCGCGACCTGGGCCTGTCGCCCCAAGGGTTGATGTGCATCCCGCCCGAGGACTGCGATCCCTTGCCCCATTTCCGCCTGCTGCGCGCCCTGGCCGCCGATCACGGCTTGCCGAACCTGTCCATGGGGATGAGCGCGGACTTCGAGGCGGCGATCGCCGAGGGCGCGACCCATGTGCGCGTGGGTTCCGCCATCTTCGGCGCGCGCGATTACGGCTGATTCTTCTTGCGAAACGCGGCGGTCCCGCGTATTCCCGGCAGCGGGACACCCTTCCCCAACGAAGGGCCATATAGCTGGAAGGCTAGTCATGAAAGATCTGACGACCCCGGTGGCGCGCCCGGCAAACCCGCGCTTTTCCTCTGGCCCCTGCGCCAAGATCCCCCATTACACCCTGGACATGCTGTCGGACGCCCCTTTGGGCCGCTCGCACCGCGCCGCCGTCGGCAAGGCCAAGCTGGCCGAGGCGATCGACCTGACGCGCGAAGTCCTGGGCGTTCCCGAAGGTTACCGCATCGGCATCGTCCCCGGCTCCGACACCGGCGCGGTCGAGATGGCGATGTGGTCGCTGCTGGGCGCACGGCCCGTCGAGATGCTGGCCTGGGAAAGCTTTGGCGAAGGCTGGGTCACGGATGCCGTCAAGCAGCTGAAGCTGGACGCCACGGTGCGCAAGGCCGATTACGGCAAGATCGTGGACTTTGCCCAGGTCGATTTCGACAAGGATGTCGTGTTCACCTGGAACGGCACCACCAGCGGCGTGCGCGTGCCCAGCGGCGACGCGATCCCGGCGGACCGCGCGGGCCTGACCATCTGCGACGCGACCAGCGCCGCATTCGCGATGGACCTGCCCTTCGACAAGCTGGATGTGGTCACCTTCAGTTGGCAAAAGGTGCTGGGCGGCGAAGGCGCGCACGGGATGCTGATCCTGTCGCCGCGCGCCGTGGAACGGCTGGAAACCTACACCCCCGCCTGGCCGCTGCCCAAGATCTTCCGCATGACCAAGGGCGGCAAGCTGATCGAGGGCATCTTCAAGGGCGAGACGATCAACACGCCCTCGATGCTCGCGGTCGAGGATTACCTGGTCGCGCTGAAATGGGCGCAATCCCTGGGCGGGGTGAAGGCCCTGATCGCGCGGGCCGATGCCAATGCCGCCGCCGTGCGCGACTTCATCGCGGACAAGGACTGGATCGCCGATCTGGCCGCCGATCCGGCCACCGCGTCCAACACCAGCGTCTGCCTGCGCTTCACCGATCCGGCCATCAAGGACGGCGCGGCCTTTGCCAAGGCCGTCGCCAAGCGGCTGGAGAAGGAGGGCGTGGCGCTGGATGCCGGCGCCTATCGCGACGCCCCGCCGGGGCTGCGGATCTGGTGCGGCTCGACGGTCGAGACCTCTGATGTCGCGGCGCTGATGCCGTGGATCGAATGGGCTTACCGCGCGGAACTGGCCGCGCAGGGCTGAAGGCTGGGGGCGCTGCTCCCAGACCCCGGGATATTTAAACCAAGGTGAAATGGCATCCGCGAGGCTGTGCCCGGATGCCGCACATGAAGGATGAACTGACATGCCGAAGGTTCTCGTGTCCGACAAGCTGTCGGAAACCGCCGTCCAGATCTTCCGCGACCGCGGGGTCGAGGTCGATTACCTGCCCGACCTGGGCAAGGACAAGGACAAGCTGGCCGAAGTGATCGGGCAGTATGACGGCCTTGCCATCCGGTCCGCGACCAAGGTCACGGAAAAGCTGTTGGGGAACGCCGCCAACCTCAAGGTCATCGGCCGCGCCGGCATCGGGGTGGACAACGTGGACATCCCGGCGGCGTCGAAAAAGGGCGTGATCGTGATGAACACGCCCTTCGGCAACAGCGTCACTACCGCCGAACATGCCATCGCCATGATGTTCGCCGTGGCCCGCCAATTGCCCGAGGCGAGCGCGTCCACCCATGCGGGCAAGTGGGAAAAGAACCGCTTCATGGGGGTCGAGCTGTTCAACAAGACCCTGGGCGTGATCGGCGCAGGCAATATCGGGTCCATCGTGATCGACCGCGCCTTGGGGCTGCACATGAAGGTGCTGGCCTATGACCCCTTCCTGTCGCCCGAGCGCGCCAAGGAGATCGGCGTGACCAAGGTCGAACTGGACGACCTGCTGGCCAAGTCGGACTTCATCACCTTCCACGTGCCGCTGACCGAGAAGACGAAGAACATCCTGTCGCGCGAGGCCATCGCCAAGCTGAAGCCCGGCGTGCGCATCATCAACTGCGCCCGCGGCGGCCTGGTGGACGAAGAAGCCTTGGCCGAGGCGCTGAAGGACGGCCGCGTCGCGGGCGCCGCATTCGACGTGTTCGCGGTGGAACCCGCGACCGACAGCCCGCTGTTCAACCTGCCCAACGTGGTCGTGACCCCGCACCTGGGCGCATCGACCACCGAGGCGCAGGAGAACGTGGCCCTGCAGGTGGCCGAGCAGATGTCGGACTACCTGCTGACCGGCGCGGTGCAGAACGCGCTGAACATGCCCTCGGTCACGGCCGAGGAAGCCGCCGTCATGGGACCCTGGATCAAGCTGGCGGGGCACCTGGGCGCCTTCGTGGGCCAGATGACGGACGAGCCGATCAAGGCGATCAACGTGCTGTATGACGGCGTTGCCTCGACCATGAACCTGAACGCGCTGAACGCGGCTGTCATTGCCGGGGTGATGAAGGCCACCAACCCGGACGTGAACATGGTGTCCGCCCCCGTCATGGCCAAGGAACGCGGCGTGCAGGTGGCCACCACCACCCAGGACAAGGCCGGCGTGTTCGAGGGTTACATCAAGCTGACCGTCGTCACCGACACGCGCGAACGGTCGATCGCCGGCACGGTCTTCAGCGACGGCAAGCCGCGCTTCATCCAGATCCGCGGCATCACCGTCGATGCCGAGGTGGGGGCGCACATGCTTTATACCCGCAACAAGGACGTGCCGGGCGTGATCGGCGCGCTTGGCACGACGCTGGGCGATCTGGGCGTGAACATCGCGAACTTCACCCTGGGCCGGTCGGCGCAGGGCAACGACGCCATCGCGATCCTGTACCTGGACGAGCCGATCAGCGACGCCGCCCTGGCCGCGTTGCAGGCCACCGGCAAGTTCCTGCAGGCCCGCCGCTTGCAGTTCGAGGTTTGACGATCCCGCCGCGCCCCCTTAGGCAGGGGGCGCGGCTTTTCCATACAGCGGGGCGATGATGCGGCTTTACGTCATTGGCGATGTCCACGGACATCTGGACCAGTTGAAGGCCGCGCATGACCGCATCTTCCGCGACGGCGGGTCCGATGCGCTGATCGCCCATGTGGGCGACCTGATCGACCGGGGGCCGGATTCTCGCGGCGTCGTGGATTACCTGATAACCGGCCAGGCGCAGGGGCGCCCCTGGATCGTGACGCGCGGCAACCACGACCGCTTCCTGCCGCAATACCTGCTGCAACCCGACTGGGTCGATCCGGGGCTGAGTTCCAGGCTGCACTGGACCCTGCATTCCGGCCTGGGCGCGCCCGAGACGCTGCGGTCCTATGGCGTGGATACCGCCCTGCCGCCCGAGCGGATGCTGGCCGAGGCGAAACGTGCGGTGCCTGCCAGCCATGTGACCTATCTCGCCTCGCTGCCCCTGTATTTCCTGCATCCGCTGGCCCTGGTGGTCCATGCCGGCATCCGGCCCGGCGTCGATCTGCAGGACCAGGCCGAGGAGGATCTGGTCTGGATCCGGCAGGGTTTCCTCGACAACCCGCAGGACCATGGCACGCTGGTCGTCCATGGCCATACCGCGATCCGGACCGCGACCCATTACGGCAACCGCCTGAACGTCGATGGCGGCGCGGCCTATGGCCGGCCCCTTTGCGCCGTGGTGATCGAGGACGGCGCGGTGCATCTTCTGACCGACGGGGGCCGCGTCCCCCTGCAACCGGAGACCCTGCCATGCGAATGATCGCCGCCGCGCTGCTGATGCTGCCCACCCTGGTCCCCGTTCCGACCCGGGCCGAGGAGATCGCCCAGGTGGGCGTCGATTGGATCGGCAACGACATCGTGATCGAGGCCATCGCCGATCCCGACGTGGGCGGCGTGACCTGCCATCTGGCCTATTTCGAAAGGTCCGTCCTGGATCGCCTCAGCCAGGGCAACTGGTTCGAGGATCCCTCGAACAGCGCCATCCAGTGCGCCCGCACCGGGACCATCGACGTGGGCAGGCTGCAACCGGGCAGCCCCCAGGACGTGTTCAGCGAAGGACGCTCGCTTCTGTTCAAGTCGCTGCGGGTCAAGCGCATCTATGACGCGGAAAACCGCGTGCTGGTCTATCTGGCCCATGCCAGCGAACTGAGCGAAGGGTCGGCCAAGATGTCGATGTCCACCGTGCCCCTGCTGGCCGAGGACACGGGCGGCGGGCCGGCCCGGTAAGGCCAGACGCTGTGGCCCGCTAGTCGCGGCCCTTTCCCGAAATCGTGCAAATGCTGGTGATCTGGTGGACAGAATCGCCCGGCGGGATTAGAACGCCCGTCAGCCTTGTCCCCCAAGCGCAGCGGAACATTCATGCAGGCACATCATCGAATCGCCAAATACGGCCTGGGTCAGGTCGTCCGTCATCGCAACCGTCCGTTCCGCGGGGTGATCTTCGACGTGGACCCCGAGTTCGCGAATACCGAGGAATGGTACGATTCGATCCCCGAAGACGCGCGCCCGGCCAAGGACCAGCCCTTTTATCACCTTTATGCCGAAACCGAGGCGACCTATTACGTCGCCTATGTCTCGGAACAGAACCTGATGCCCGACCAGTCGGGAGAACCCCTGGACCACCCCGAGGTGGTCGAGATGTTCGGCGATTTCGAGGACGGGCGCTATCCGCTGATGGGCGTGCTCAACTGACCTGGGTATAGGGCACGGTGAAGGCCAGGCAGTTGCGGTGGCCTTCGCGGTAATAGCACAGCGATTGCGTCAGCCCCTGGATCAGGAACCAGCCGAAGCCGCCTTCCGGCAGATCCAGCGGATCGAGCGCGGGCAGACCGCGCGGCTTCAGGCAATCGGCGGGCAACCTGCTGCCGTCATCGGTGATCGCGCAGGACAGGCCGCTGTCCTGCATCACGATGCACAGGTGCATGCAGCCCGACCCGACGCCCTGGGTGGCCGCATGTTCGGCCACGTTGTTCATCACCTCGGCCAGGACCAGTTCCAGCCGGCCCATGGCATCGGCGCTGACCGCGCCAGCAAAGCGGCCGCGCAAGTCCGTCAGCGCCTGCCGGACATCCCGGGGATCGGCCTGAAGCACGCGGTGAAACATCGGTTGCACCCGGGCTGCCCGGCGCGGAGCCGGCCCGGCATTCTGCCGTTCGGTATGGGGCATCGTGACTTTACTCCTGTTGCGTGGCGGCGGGGGGGATGTCGAAGACCGTGTCCATCCGCGTCAGGCGGAACACGCGTTCCACGTTGGGGGTCAGCCCTTCCAGAACCAGCGGCAGGGCTTCGGGCAGGGCCTTGCGGACGGCGATCATCGCGCCCAGGCCGGAACTGTCCATGAAATCGACGCGGCGCATGTCCAGCCGCACGGGCTTGCGCCCCCGCAGCACGATGTCGCGCAACCGGTCCTTGAACCGGGTGGCGATGGCCGCGTCGATGCGCGCCTCCTCGATGGCAACAAGCAGTTGGGCTTCGGTATCGGTGACGGTCAGTTTCGGCATTCTGTTCCCCTGCGCATCCGCCATCAGGCTTAGGGAAAAAAGATTACCATCCGGTAAGCGCCGCCCCGATTCATGACCCGGCGATCCCCGCCCTGCCGGTCTCCTTGGTCTTGCCTAAAACTTCGGCATAATCGTCCTGTGCCGCCGGGGGATGCCCATCCTCCGATCTGCCCCTGCGGAACTTTCGCGCAAGAACCGCCATTCCTCTGTGGACTTGGCAAAAACCGTCTCCGATCATCACGGAGAAAGAAGGCCCGTGAAGGGTCCGGTGTCAGCGGGTGGACTTATGACGTATTACAACGAGATGTATGAGGGATCGCGGGTCCGCGAACCCTATGCGCGGCTGAGCCAATGGGTCGAGACGATGCCCGCCGATTTCCGGCAGATGAAGCAGGCCGAGGCCGAGGCCCTGTTCCGCCGCATCGGCATCACCTTCGCCGTCTATGGCGAGGGCGGCGACCCCGACCGGCTGATCCCCTTCGACATGATGCCCCGCGTCTTCGAGCAGGCCGAATGGCGCCGCCTGGAACGCGGCATCAAGCAGCGGGCGCGCGCGCTGAACGCCTTCCTGCGCGATGTCTATGGCCGGGCCGAGATCGTGCGCGCGGGCCGCATCCCCGCCCGCCTGATCTATCAGAACGAGGCTTATGAAAAGGCCGTGGTGGGCGTCGTGCCGCCGCGCGGCGTGTATTCCCACATCATCGGCATCGACCTGGTGCGCACCGCCAAGGACGAGTTCTATGTGCTGGAGGACAACTGCCGCACCCCGTCCGGCGTCAGCTACATGCTGGAAAACCGCGAGATCATGATGCGGATGTTCCCCGGCCTGTTCCGCGCCAACCGGATCGAGCCTGTGGACCAGTATCCCGACCTGCTGCGCCGCACGCTGGAATCGGTCGCCCCCGCCAAATGCCACGACCGGCCCACCTGCGTGATCCTGACGCCCGGCCATTTCAACAGCGCCTATTACGAACACAGCTTCCTTGCCAATCTGATGGGCGTGGAACTGGTCGAGGGCGCCGATCTGTTCGTGGACGGCGAATTCGTCTACATGCGCACCACCCAGGGACCAAGGCGCGTGGACGTGATCTATCGCCGGATCGACGATCCCTTCCTGGATCCCCTGTGCTTCCGCCCCGATTCGCTGCTGGGCGTGCCGGGGCTGATGGATGTCTATCGCTCGGGCGGGGTGTCGATCTGTTCGGCGCCGGGCGCGGGCGTGGCCGACGACAAGGCGATCTATACCTTCGTCCCCGAGATGGTCCGCTTTTACCTGGGCGAGGAGCCGCTGTTGCAGAACGTCCAGACCTGGACGCTGTGGAAGGACGACGACTACCGGTACGTCATGGAGAACCTGGCCGACCTGGTGGTGAAGGAGGTCCATGGCTCGGGCGGCTACGGGATGCTGGTCGGCCCGAAATCCACCAAGGCCGAGATCGAGGCCTTCCGCGCCAAGATCGAGACCGATCCCGGCAACTACATCGCCCAGCCGACGCTGGCGCTGTCCACCTGCCCCACCTTCGTCGCCGAAGGACTGGCGCCGCGCCATGTGGACCTGCGGCCCTATTGCCTGTGCGGCGACCGGATCGAACTGGTGCCGGGCGGGTTGACGCGGGTGGCGTTGCGCGAAGGCAGCCTTGTCGTGAACTCGTCGCAGGGCGGGGGCGTCAAGGACACCTGGGTCTTGTCGGAATAAGGGGGGACGCTCATGCTCAGCCGCACTGCCGCAAACCTGTTCTGGATGGGCCGCCACCTGGAACGCGCCGACACCGCCGCCCGCCTGCTGGACGTGGGCCAGCGCATCACGCTGTTGCCCAACACCGCCTCGGGCTATCAGAACGAATGGAATTCGCTGTTGCAGGCCTCCGGGTCGGCCGACCTGTTCGCCGAGAAATACGGCGAGATCAGCCAGGAAAACATCGAGGAATTCATCTTCTTCGACCGCCAGAACCCGTCGTCGGTGATGTCCTGCATCGAAAAGGCGCGCGAGGCGGGACGCATCGTGCGCACCGCCCTGACCAGCCAGGTCTGGGACGCGCTGAACGTGGCCTACCAGGATCTGCGCCGGATCGAAAGGACGCCGCGCGACACGTTGCACACGGCCTCGCTGACGGATGTCACGACCAGCCACACCTCGACCGTGCGCGGCGCGATCAACGCCACGCAGTTGCGCAACGACGGCTGGCATTTCATGAACCTGGGCTATGGCCTGGAACGCGCGGATGCCACCGCGCGCCTGCTGGACGTGAAGTATTACGTCCTGCTGCCCCGGATCGAGTTCGTGGGATCGGGCCTGGACACCTATCAATGGCAGGTGATCCTGCGGGCGCTGTCGGCGCACCGGGCCTATCACTGGGCTTACGGTGGCGACATCACGGCGGGGCGGGTCGCGGATTTCCTGATCCTGAACGGCGAAAGCCCCCGGTCGCTGATCACGTCCCTGTACGAGGCGGTCTGGAACCTGGAAGGGCTTGCCAAGCGTTACGGCGACACGGTGCCGACCAACGCCCGCGACAAGGCACGCGAGGTGCTGACCCGCCTGCAGGCCCATGACATCGACATGATCTTCGACGAAGGGCTGCACGAATTCCTGACCTGGTTCATTACCGAGATCGGCACCATCTCGGGCCTGGTGCATGAAGACTACCTTCTGGGGGGATCGTGATGAAGCTGCGCATCTTTCATCAGACCGTTTATCGCTATGACCGGCCGGTCCGGAACCTGGTGCAAAGCCTGCGGCTGACGCCCTCGGTCTTTGAAGGGCAGCGGGCGCATGACTGGGCGATCGACGTGTCGGGCGGCATCCGCGGTCCCGGTTTCCGCGACGGGGCGGGGGACTGGATCGAGGGCTGGACCGTGCGCGGCCCGACCGAGGAGGTCACCGTCACCGTCACCGGCCGGGTCGAGACGCGCGATGCCGCAGGCGTGCTGCGCGGGCATCGCGAGCTGATCCATCCGCTTGCCTATGGGCGCGACACGGCGGCGACGAAGCCCGATGCGGGGCTGCGGGAACTGGCGGCCACGGTCACGGATCCCGCGGATGCGCTGGATCTGGCGCATCGGCTGTCGGCCGCGGTGTCGGATGCCATCGCCTATGCCCCCGGCCAGACGGAATTCCACACCACCGCCGCCGAGGCCCTGGCGCAGGGCCAAGGCGTCTGCCAGGACCATGCCCATGCGCTGGCCGCCGTGGCCCGCCTGCGCGACCTGCCTGCGCGCTATGTGTCGGGCTATCTGCACAGCAGGGCGGAAGGAGAGGCGCACGAGGCCGCCCATGCCTGGACCGAAATCCATGTCCAGGGGCTTGGCTGGGTCGGCTTCGATCCGGCGAACCGCTGCTGCCCCGACGAACGCTATGTCCGGCTGGGATCGGGGCTGGATGCGTCGGATGCCGCGCCGATCCGCGGGATCGCGGCGGGTCAGGGAATCGAGACCCTGCATGTCGCGGTGAACGTCGAGGAGGTGGAGCGGTTCCAGAACCAGAGCCAGAGCCAGACGCAAAGCTGAAAGAAAGGGGGCTGCCGCCCCCTCTTGGCCTGTGGCCAATTCACCCCGGCGGATATTTGAGCCAAGGTGAATGGAAAGGACGGATTGCGACTGATCCGTGCGCCGTCTAGATTGCGGCGCGATCCTGACGGGAAAGACGCGGCCATGACCTATTGCGTCGGCTTGAAGCTGAATGCCGGACTTGTGCTGTTGTCGGACACGCGCACCAATGCCGGGTTGGACAACATCGCCTGCTATCGCAAGATGTTCTTCTTCGAGGAACGGGGCGAACGGGCCATCGTGGTGATGACGGCGGGATCGCTGTCGGTCACGCAAACGACGCTGGCGCGCCTGAACGAGGCGATCCATGACGAGATGGCGGACGAGACGACCTCGATCATGAAGGCCCAGACGATGCTGCAGGTCGCCACGATCATCGGCGACACGCTGTCGCGCACCCGGCGCGAGATCGCCGAACAATGCCGCGACCTGCGCCAGCAGGCCTCGGCCTCCATGATCGTCGCGGGCCAGCGCCGGGGCGGCGACATGCGCATGTACCTGATCTATCCCGAAGGCAACTTCATCGAGGCGACCGAGGACACGCCCTTCCTGCAGATCGGCGAACACAAGTACGGCAAGCCCATCCTGGACCGCGTGGTGACGCCCGCGACCAGCCTGGCCGACGCGCAAAAGGCCGTGCTGCTGTCGATGGATTCGACGCTGCGGTCGAACCTGTCGGTCGGGATGCCGCTGGATCTGGCGATCATCGCGCGCGATGCCTGCGCCGTCACCACCCGCCGCCGCATCGGGGAAGGCGATGCCGATTTCGCCCGGATGAGCGCGGCCTGGTCCGCCGCCCTGCGCGACAGCTTCGTCAACATCTCGATCTGACCCGCGCGTTCCGGCAACACGGATTTGCCCGCAAAGCGGTTGAGCCGCGCGTGACGCGACGTTAAAGGGGTCCACCATCCTCGGAGGAAGCGATGACCGACAAGACCCCCCGCAGCGCCCGCATCACCCCCGAGGAGGCCCTGGCCTATCACATGGAGCCGCGTCCGGGGAAGTTCGACGTGGTGGCATCGACCCCCATGGCCACGCAGCGCGACCTGTCGCTGGCCTATTCGCCGGGCGTGGCGGTCCCCGTGCAGGCCATCGCCGACCGGCCCGAGACGGCCTATGATTACACCACCAAGGGCAACATGGTCGCCGTGATCTCGAACGGCACGGCCATCCTGGGGATGGGGAACCTCGGCGCGCTGGCCTCGAAGCCGGTGATGGAGGGCAAGGCGGTGCTGTTCAAGCGCTTCGCCGACGTGAACGCCATCGACATCGAGCTGGACACCGAGGACGCGGACGAATTCATCAATGCCGTGCGCCTGATGGGACCGACCTTCGGCGGCATCAACCTGGAAGACATCAAGGCGCCCGAATGCTTCGTCATCGAAAGCCGCCTGAAGGAGATGATGGACATCCCCGTCTTTCACGACGACCAGCACGGCACGGCGGTGATCTGCGCGGCGGGGTTGCTCAATGCGCTGGAGCTGTCGGGCAAGCGGATCGAGGATGTAAGGATCGTCCTGAACGGCGCGGGCGCGGCGGGCATCGCCTGCCTGGAACTGCTGAAATCCATGGGCGCGCGGCATGACAACTGCATCATGGCCGACACCAAGGGCGTGATCTGGCAGGGCCGGACCGAGGGGATGAACCAGTGGAAATCGGCCCATGCGGTCGTGACCGAGGCCCGCACGCTGGAGGACGCGATGAAGGGGGCCGACGTGTTCCTGGGCGTCTCGGCCAAGGGCGCGGTGACGCAGGCGATGGTGGAAAGCATGGCCGACAACCCGGTGATCTTCGCCATGGCCAACCCCGACCCCGAGATCACGCCCGAGGACGCCCATGCCGTCCGCCCCGACGCCATCGTGGCCACCGGCCGCAGCGATTACCCGAACCAGGTGAACAACGTCCTGGGCTTTCCCTATCTGTTCCGGGGCGCGCTGGACATCCACGCCCGCGCCATCAACGACGAGATGAAGATCGCCTGCGCCGAGGCCCTGGCGGCCCTGGCGCGAGAGGATGTCCCTGACGAGGTCGCCGTGGCCTATGGGCGCAAGCTGCAGTTCGGGCGCGACTACATCATCCCGACGCCCTTCGACCCGCGCCTGATCCACGTGATCCCGCCTGCGGTCGCGCGCGCGGGCATGGACACCGGCGTCGCCCGCCGCCCGATCATCGACATGGAGGGTTACGTCCAGTCGCTGAAGAACCGCATGGATCCGACCGCCGCCATCCTGCAGGGCATCCACGCCCGCGCCCGCCAAAGCCAGGCCCGGATGATCTTCGCCGAGGGCGACGATCCCCGCGTGCTGCGCGCGGCCGTCGCCTGGCAACGCGGCGGCATGGGCCAGGCCCTGGTTGTGGGGCGCGAGGCGGACGTGAAGGAAAAGCTGGAAGCCGCAGGGCTTGCCGATGCGGTGCGCGAACTGACCGTGGTGAACGCGGCCAATTCCCGGCACCTGGATGCCTATCACGAATTCCTTTACGCGCGCCTGCAGCGCAAGGGCGTGGACCGCGAGGATGCGTACAAGCTGGCCAACCGCGACCGCCATGTCTTTGCCGCCCTGATGCTGGCGCATGGCCATGGCGACGGGCTTGTGACGGGTGCCACCCGCAAGAACGCCCCGGTGCTGGCGCAACTGGGCACCGTCTTCGACCTGCGCCCGCAGGACGGCGCGGTGGGCATCACCGCCGTCCTGCACAAGGGCCGCATCGTGCTGATCGGCGACACCCTTGTCCACGAATGGCCCGAAGCCGAGGATCTGGCCGACATCGCGGTCCGCGGGGCGGCGGTGGCCCGCGGCCTGGGCCTGGAACCCCGCGTGGCCTTCCTGTCGTTCTCGAACTTCGGCTATCCGGTCAGCGAACGCGCCATCAAGATGGCCGAGGCGCCCAAGGTCCTGGACCGCCGCGGTGTCGATTTCGAGTATGAGGGCGAGATGACCGTGGACGTGGCGCTGAACATGGAATCGGCCGCGCGCTATCCCTTCAGCCGCCTGACCGGGCCTGCCAACGTGCTGGTGGTGCCCGCGCGGCATTCGGCATCCATCAGCGTGAAGCTGATGCAGGAAATGGCGGGTGCGACCGTGATCGGCCCGATCCTGACCGGCGTGCCGCAGTCGATCCAGATCTGCTCGACGACCTCGACGGTGAACGACATCCTCAACATGGCGGCGATTTCGGCGGGCGGGTTGGGGACGGCCCGGTAGGGCCGTCACACGAAGATGAAATCCTCGGCATCAAGCCGGGCGTGATCGACATTCGACAGGATGACGGTCACGTCGCCGAAGGTGATCCGGGCATCGGCGCCAAGATCGGCGATCCTGATCTGGCGAAATGCCTCGACCCCGCTGTCGATGACGATCCGGTCCATGCCATCAGCGAAATCGGTGATCCGGTCGGTGCCGTCGCCCTTGGAAAAGAGGAACTGGTCCGCACCGATCCCGCCGGTCAAGAGATCGTTTCCGGTTCCCCCTTGCAGGCGGTCATTGCCTGTCTCACCCGTCAGGCGATCATTGCCCGCCAAGCCCGACAAGGCATCGTTGCCCGATCCCGCTGTCAGGATATTTGCAACGGCACTGCCGATGATCCGGTCATTGCCCGCTCCGGTCACGACGTTTTCGACATTGCGGATCGTGTCCGTTCCCGAGCCGGTGTTCTGGGCAGCAACTTTTAAAAGATTGACCGAAACGGCCGTGCTGGCTGTGAAGCGGATCGTGTCCGTCCCTGATCCGCCGTCAAGGGTATCGTTGCCCAAGCCGCCTTCCAGCGTGTCGGCCCCGGTGCCGCCGGACAGGATGTTGTTGCCCGCATTGCCGACGATCAGGTTGGACAGCCCGTTGCCGGTGCCGTTGATCGCGGCCTTTCCCTGTAGGACAAGGTTTTCCAGGTTGGCGCCCAGCGTCCAGGTGACCCAGGCATTCACCTGATCGGCAGGGTTCGGGTCATTGTCGTAATAGGGCTGGTAGGACTCGGCCACTACATCGCGCAGATGATTGACGACATAAGTGTCGCCACCATCGCCGCCTGTCATGGTGTCCATACCCACGCCGCCATCCAGCAGGCCGCCACCATCACCCCCAGTTAGAAGGTCATTGCCGGCGCCTCCACGAAGAATGGCATAGTCGCCGATCCAAGCATCTAGGACGTCATTGCCATCTCCACCATCCAAAAGGTTAAAGTCGGCTCCCCCTGACAGCGTGTCATTCCCGGCACCTCCGAAGATTTCGTTGCGGTGCAGAAATGCGCCTGTCAGCTCGTCATTGCCGGCATAGCCGTGCATCTGGATGACATCGTCATAAGGAAACACATCGTCTGCCTTGAGACGGTTGTTTCCCGTAGTGCCCTTGTAAACAATTGCCATTGCAAACCCCGAATGCAAAATCGCTTTTTGCGTTTATCCCGTCGTTACCCTTCTGACGAGGGGGAATATTCCTGGAACGTCAACTCGCCCCGCGCGGCCTGCCGCTGGCGTTCGCGGAACCGTGCGCGGTCGGCCTCGTCATACTCGCCCGTGCAGCGGTGGCAGCAGACGCCGTCCTCGAATTCCGGCCTTTCGCGGTCCTCGGGGGCCAGGGGGCGGCGGCAGGCGTGGCACAGTCCGTGGCGGCCTTGGCGCAGGCCGTGGGTCAGGCTGACGCGGCCGTCGAAGACGAAGCATTCGCCCTGCCACAGGCTGTCGGCCTGCGGCACCTCCTCGAGATATTTCAGGATCCCGCCCTTTAGGTGGAACACGTTCCTGACGCCCTGCGACAGCAGCCAGTTCGTCGATTTCTCGCAGCGGATGCCGCCGGTGCAGAACATCGCCACGCGCTTGCCCGCGAAGCGATGCGCATTGGCCTGCCACCAGGCGGGAAAGTCGCGAAAGCTGCGGGTGCCGGGATCGACCGCGCCGGCAAAGGTGCCGATGGCCACCTCATAATCGTTGCGGGTGTCGATCACCGCGACATCGGGCGCGGTGATCAGGGCGTTCCATTGGGCGGGATCGACGTAATGGCCGACCGATGCCGTCGGATCGACATCGGGCTGGCCCATGGTCACGATCTCGCGTTTCAGGCGCACCTTCATCTTGCCAAAGGGCATCGTCTCGGCGGTGCTTTCCTTCCACTCCAGCCCCATGCATCCCGGCAGGGCGCGGATATGGGCCAGCACCGCGTCCACCCCCGCCCGCGTCCCGGCGATGGTGCCGTTGATCCCCTCGGCCGCCAGCAGCAGCGTGCCGCGCACGCCGTTCGCGCAGGCGATCCTGGCCAGCGGCGCCTTGAGGGCGGCGGGATCGTCAAGACGGGCAAAGTGATACAGCGCGGCGACAGTCAGCATGGGCGCGGCCTTAGCCAGCAATGCCCGATCTTGCAAGGCATTGACCCTGCGCCCGGCAGTTTCTAGGCATGGTCATCCGGGGACAAGGAGGACAGGATGCCGCGCGCCTTGATCGTGATCGACATGCAGGCCGACTTCTGCCCCGGCGGCGCCCTGGCCGTGGCGGGCGGCGATCAGATCGTCGGTCCCGTCAACGCGCTGATGGCCGGTTTCGACGCGGTGATCCTGACCCAGGACTGGCATCCAGCGGACCACGCCAGCTTTGCCGCCAACCATCCGGGCACGGAACCGTTCAGCCTGACGGACATGCCCTATGGTCCCCAGGTGCTGTGGCCCGCCCATTGCGTGATCGGCACGCCGGGGGCGGATTTCCACCCGGGCCTCGATCTGTCCCGCGCCGACCTGGTGATCCGCAAGGGGTTCCGTCCGCGGATCGACAGCTATTCCGCCTTTTTCGAGAACGACCACGCCACCCCCACCGGCCTTGCCGGATACCTGCGCGAGCGCGGGTTGCTGGATCTGTCCTTCGTGGGCCTCGCCCATGACTTCTGCGTCGCGTGGAGCGCGATCGACGCCGCCCGCCTGGGCTTTTCCGCCACCGTGATCGAAGGGGCGACTCGCGCCATCGACCTGGACGGCAGCCGCGACCGCGCCCGCGCCGCCATGCGTGCCGCCGGCGTCACCCTGGAGTAAGCCGATGGCCGACATCGCCACCCGCGTCTACAACCACAAATGGAAGATCGACCCGATCGTCCGGTCGCTAATCGACACGGATTTCTACAAGCTGCTGATGTGCCAGTCGATCTTCCGCAACCGGCCCGACACGGTGGTCCGCTTCAGCCTGATCAACCGCACCAAATCCATCCGCCTGGCCGACCTGATCGACGAGGGCGAGTTGCGCGAACAGCTGGACCATGTCCGCGGCCTGCGGCTGTCGCGCGGCGAGGGCACCTGGCTGCGCGGCAACACGTTCTACGGCAAGCGCCAGATGTTCCGCCCCGATTTCATGGAGTTTTTGGAAAACCTGCGCCTGCCCCCCTATCACCTGGAAAAGCGCGACGGCCAGTACGAACTGACCTTCGAGGGGAAATGGCCCGAGGTGATGCTGTGGGAAATTCCCGCGCTGGCGATCCTGATGGAATTGCGGTCCCGCGCGGTCCTGGAAACCCTGGGCCGGTTCGAGTTGCAGGTGCTGTATGCCCGCGCCATGACGCGCCTGTGGGAAAAGATCGAAACCCTGCGCACCTTGCCCGACCTGCGCATCGCCGATTTCGGCACGCGCAGACGCCACAGCTTCCTGTGGCAGGACTGGGCGGTGCAGGCCATGATCGAGGGGTTGGGGGAACGCTTCACCGGCACCTCGAACTGCCTGATCGCCATGCGCCGCGACATCGAGGCGATCGGCACCAATGCCCACGAACTGCCCATGGTCTATGCCGCCCTGGCCGACACCGACGAGGAATTGCGCCGCGCACCCTACGAGGTTCTGGCCGACTGGCACGAGGAACACGACGGCAACCTGCGCATGATCCTGCCCGACACCTACGGGACCGAGGGGTTCCTGGCGGGCGCGCCCGACTGGCTGGCGGGCTGGACCGGCATCCGCATCGACAGCGGCGACCCCGCGACCGGAGCCGAAACCGCGATCCGCTGGTGGAAAGACCGCGGCGAGGATCCGCGCCGCAAGCTGGTCATCTTCTCGGACGGGCTGGATGTCGCCAAGATCATGGAACTGCACCGCCAGTTCCACGGCCGGGTCAAGGTCAGCTTCGGCTGGGGCACGCTGCTGACCAACGATTTCCGGGGGCTGGTCGCGGGCGACGGGCTGGCGCCCTTCAGCCTGGTCTGCAAGGCGGTGTCGGCCAACGGACGCCCGACCGTCAAGCTGTCCGACAACCCCGCCAAGGCCACCGGCCCTGCCGAGGAAGTCGCGCGCTATCGCCGCGTCTTCGAGGCGGGCCAGCAATCGCGGCTGGAGGTGGTGGTCTAGCCGCCCGGGATTCCCGCCAGCCGCAGCATCGCCAGGCAGCACAATCCGCCCAAGGCCGCCGTGACCGGCACCGTGACCACCCAGGCGGTGGTGATGGTCGCCACATGGCTGCGGCGGATCAGCTGGCGGCGGCGGCGTTCCTCGACCGGCAGCTCGGCGCGCTGGCGGTCGGCGCGGCGGTCCAGCAGTTCCCGCACGAAGCCCACGCCGAAGACGCCCCCCACCGCCACATGGGTGGACGAGACCGGCAATCCCCAGCCGGAGGCGACCAGCACGATCATCGCGGTGGACAGCGTGATGCAAAAGGCGCGGGCCGGGTTCAGGCGGGTGATCCCCTCGCCCACCATGCCGACCAGGCGGCGCCCGAACAGGACGGCGCCAAGCGCGATGGCCGCCCCCGCCACCGTCAGCAGCAGCAGCGGCACGGGCAGCGGGCCGTGGTGGCCGGGCGTCAGGATCACCAGCAATGGCCCCGCGACATTGCCCGCGTCGCCCGCGCCATGGGCAAAGGCCATCATCACGGCGGCAAACAGCAGGGGCTGGCGCAGCAGGCGCTTCATCCCGGGCTTGTCGCCCCCGGCCTCGGCCAGAAGGCGGTTGACGCGGCAGCGCATCAGCAGCGCCACGGCCAGCCCCGCGGCCGCGCCCGGCAGCAGGGCAAGGGGCAGGCGCAACGGCAGCGCGGGCAGCAGGGTCGCGATATAGGCGACGAACAGCCCGGCCATGGCGCCGATCAGCGGCGGCAGCCAGGCGCGGGCCGCAGCGCCGCGATCCGCCGCCTCGGCCACCTTGAGCCGCAGCAGCGCCAGCAGCGCCCCGGCCAGCGCCGCCGCCAGCAGGGGCGTCAGCATCCAGGCCAGGGCCATGGCGGCGATGCCCCCCCAGGACACGGCCGCCGACCCCGCCGCTGCCAGCCCTGCCCCGGCAATCGCCCCCACGATGGAATGAGAGGTCGAGACCGGCAGGTTCGCCCCCGTGGCGATCGTGATCCAGGCCGCCGCCGCGACCAGAGCGGCCAGCATGACGATCTGCCCGGCCGCCCCGGTCAGGACGGCGATGTCCACGATCCCCTCGGCCAGGCGATGCGTGACGGCATGGCCCGCCAGGGCCGCGCCCGCGATTTCCGCCAGGCCCACAAGCACCAGGCCCGGGCCGATGGCGATGGCCCCTGCGCCGACCGCAGGCCCCAACGAGTTCGCGATGTCGTTGGCCCCGATGGACAGGCCCAGCCAGCCCGCCACGATGAAGCCCGCGCCGACGGCGATCAGGCCGGGCTGGTGGCCGGTCACGCCCAGGGCCAGGAAGATCAGCGAAATCACCAGCAGGATGCCCGCGCCCAGTTGCAGGACGGGGCGGAGGGCATGGAACTGGGCGGATTCGACAACCGTGATCCGCCCCAGATCCTTGTCGAGCGTGCGGTAATCGCGGTCGGGCCGGGTCATCCGCCCATGTCAGCCGGACCCCTTCGGCAATGCAAGCAGGATCTTCTTCAAACCGGGTTCAACCACGCGTTGCGCGGCCTCTTGCGGCGAAAACCAGCGGCGCTTGCGCTGCCCGGCCTCGGGGAAGTCGGGGCGCAGGGGACCCGCATCCATCAGGAAGACGCGGACCTCGACCGGGACGGACCAGCCCCGGTCCTGTTCCTTGTCATAGCGATAGCGGCCGATCTCGGCCTCGTGGACATGGCCCTCGACGCCCGCTTCCTCCCAGGCCTCGGTGGCGGCGGCGCCGGGCAGGGTCTTGCCCTCCATCGGCCAGCCCTTGGGGATCACCCAGCGGCCGGTGCCCCGGCTGGTGATCAGCAGGACATCGCCGTTTTCCGGACAGCGGCAGACCGCGCCGACCTGCATGGCGGCGGGGCGCCATCCCAGCAGCAGCCGCAGCGATTGGCCCCACGGCTTCATTCGCCATCCTCCACCCTGCCACGCATCGCCTTGACCTCGCCCCGCGTGGACTTGGCCTTCAGGCGGCGCTGCTGGCTGCCCCAGGTGGGCTTGGTCGCGACCCGGCGCTTGACGGGTTCGGCCGCGCGTCCGATCAGGTCGGCCAGCCGTTCGCGGGCGATCTCGCGGTTGCGGGCCTGGCTGCGGGTTTCCTGGGCCAGGATCACCACCGCGCCGTCGCGCGTCCAGCGCCGCCCCGCCAGCCGTTCCAGGCGGCGTTTCACGGCTTCAGGCAGGGTCGGGGACCGCGCGGCCTCGAACCGCAGCTCGACCGCGGTCTCGACCTTGTTGACGTTCTGCCCGCCCGGTCCCTGGGATCTGGTGAACTGTTCGGTCAGCTCCCACTCCTCGATGGTGATGGTGTTCGTGATATGCAGCATGGCCGCGGATTATGGCACGAAAGGGCGCCGCGAACAGCGCGGATGAGTGATAAAACGGAATGGTTAAGAAATGGTTTCCGCTTGCGTCAGCCTTGCGCCTTCGCTTTCTGGCCAATGGGCGAAGGGCAGGACCGCGCCGTTCCGGCGGCTGTCGGCCACGCGGGACAGATCGACATCCGCCACGACCCAGCCGGGCCGGTCCATGTCCCCTTCCGCGATGATCCCGGTTTCCGGCCAGAAGCCGTCGGGCGGGCCATAGACCGCCGCCCGGCCCCGGTTTTCATCCAGCGCGGGCATCCAGTCGCAGATCCCCACCGTGGGCGCCTGCACCACGACGCACTGGCTTTCCAGCGCGCGCGCCATGGCGCCGATGCGCACGCGGTTGAAGCCCGCGACCGTGTCGGTGCAGCTTGGCACCAGCAGCAGTTCGGCCCCCGCCTGGGCCAGCACCCGGCCCAGCAGCGGAAATTCGCCGTCATAGCAGATCAGGATCCCGATCCGGCCCAGCGCGGTGTCGAAGACCCGCAGGCCAGGGTTGCCCGTCACGTCCCAATCCTCGCGCTCGAACCGGGTCATGATCTGCTTGTCCTGATGGCCGATGATGCCTTGGGGACCGTAAAGCACCGCGCGGTTGACCGGGCGGGCGCCATCGAAAACCGGGCCGGAGGCGCCGAGGATGTGGCAACCGTATCGCGCCGCCAGCTGCAGGTGCAGCGCCTGGACCTGCGGCCAGTGCCGCGCCACCTCGTGCAGCGACGCTTCCAGATCGCCCGCCGCGTCGCGCCCGCCCAGCGAGGCAAGCTCCATCGCGCCGTATTCGGGGAACACCAGCAGATCGGCGCCTGCGTCAGCAACCCAAGCCGACAGCTTGGCCTCGTACTCGGCGAAGCTGTCGAACCAGTCGATCGGATAGGCGGCAGCGGCGATCTTCACAGGGGGCGCATCCAGAATTGCAGGGGTTTTTCGGTGTCGGACGCCTGGCCCAGATCCTTCCAGGAAAAATGCGCGATGACGCCGGGCAGCGGCGCGTATCCGCGCTTGCGCCAGAAGGCGTCCAGCGGGCGGTAATCGGCGGGCCGCGCCGGATGGTCGGCGGGGCGGATCACGCTGCAAAAGGCGCTGAAGGTCAGCCCCAGGTCGCGGGCATGGGCTTCGCGCGCGTCGAAAAAGGCGTGGCCGATGCCCTGGCCGCGATAGTCGGGCAGCAGAACCGATTCGGCGCAATAGAAGATCCGGTCCAGCGGCTCGGGGCGGTCGGCAAAGGCCGCGGCGAAATCGGCGGCGTGATCGGCCATGGGCGCGCCGGTGGCGGCCCCCACCACCCGCGCCCCGTCCATCGCCGCCACGACCACCGCGCCCGGCGACTGATAGGCGCGCAGGTAATCGCGTTCGTAATCGGCATCCCCGTCGTAAAGATAGGGAAAGTCCCGGAATACGCGGATGCGCAGACGCGCGACATCCTCCAGGACGGCGGCAAGGGCCTCGCCTGTCAGGACGCGCGTCGTGACGGTCATTGGCCGACCTGCCGCATCCAGTCGGCCAGGTTGTAATAGGTCGTCACCCGCGCGATCCTGCCGTCGCGGACTGTGAAGAAGGCGCCCGCGGGCAGGCGATAGGTCTGGCCCCTGGCCTCGGGCAGGCCCTCGTCGGTTTTCAGATAGGTGCCGTTCACCACGAATTCCGCCGCAGCGCGGTCGCCCGCCTCGTTGGCGAAGATCACCATGTCGGTCAGGTTTTCCCGATAGCTTTCCGTCATGTGCGCGTTGAACTGGGCAAACAGCGCCTTGCCGCGCCGGATGCCGCCTTCGTTCACGTGATGCTCGACCTCGTCATGCAGCAGGGCCAGCATGTCGTCGGTGCGGCCCGCGTTGAAGGCGTCGTAATAGGCGGCGATCAGGGATTTCGTGTCCATTTGGCCCTCACATGCGTTTGCCTTGTCTTATCGCGGCACGCGCCCGGCGTCATGTGGTCCGAAGGGACCATTGCCTTGAAATCCCGGGCCAAGCTGTTAGCGATTGAACCCACCCTTGCGCATAAAGGAGTCGCGCCCATGTCTGACCGCAGCAACCTTGGTCCCCGAGAGATCACCTGCTTCAAAGCCTATGACGTGCGCGGGGAACTGGGCAAGAACCTGGACGCCGACGTGGCCTATCGCATCGGCCGCGCCTTCGCGCAGGCGCGCGGGGCCAAGCGCGTGGTGGTGGGGCGCGACAGCCGCGAAACCTCGCCGGAACTGGCCGCCGCGCTGATCGAAGGGCTGACGGATGGCGGCGCCGACGTGCTGGATCTTGGCCTGGCGGGAACCGAGGAGGTGTATTTCCACACGGGCTTTCACGACACCGACGGCGGGATCGAGGTCACGGCGTCGCACAACCCGATCAACTACAACGGCATGAAGATCGTGGGCCGGGGGTCCGCGCCGCTGGATCCGGCGACGGAGCTGCCGCCGATCATCGAACTGGCGACCTCGGGCCGCTTCGCGCCTGCCACCAAGGGCAGCGTGACCGATTTCAGCCACGCCCGCGCCGAATACGCCAAGGCGATGGCGGATTTCGTGGATGTGTCGGCGTTGAAGCCGATGAAGATCCTAGTCAATGCCGGGAATGGCACGGCAGGCCCGACCTTTGACGCCATCGCGGCGGAACTGGAACGCCGCGGCGCACCGCTGACCTTCGTGCGGATGCACCACGATGTGGACAGCAGCTTCCCCAACGGCATCCCGAACCCCCTTCTGGACGAAAACCAGCCCCCTACCGTCGCACGCATGAAGGCGGAAAAGGCCGATCTGGGCGTGGCCTGGGACGGCGATTTCGACCGCTGCTTCTTTTTCGACGAGAACGGCCGCTTCATTCCCGGCGAATACATCGTGGGCCTGCTGGGCGCGGCATTCCTGGAAAAATCCCCGGGCGAGAAGATCGTCCACGACCCCCGCGTCATCATGAACACCCGGGCCATGATCCAGGAGGCTGGCGGCGAGGCGGTGGTCAGCAAGACCGGCCACGCCTTCATCAAGCGCAAGATGCGCGACGTGGGCGCGATCTATGGCGGCGAGATGTCGGCGCATCACTATTTCCGCGACTTCTATTACTGCGACAGCGGCATGATCCCCTGGCTGCTGATGGTGGAACTGCTGTCCAGGAAGGGCAAGACGCTGGCCGAACTGCTGGAGGAACGGATGCGGCTGTATCCGTCCTCGGGCGAGACGAACTATCACATCGCCGACCCCGACGCGGCCATTGCCCGGCTGATCGAGAAGTATGAACCGCAGGCCAACAGCCGCGACGACCTGGACGGCGTGTCGCTGGATTTCGGAAACTGGCGCTTCAACCTGCGCAAGTCGAATACGGAACCCGTTGTGCGGCTGAACCTGGAATCGGACGGGGATGCCGCTTTGGTCAAGGAAAAGCAGGCGGAACTGGCAGCGCTGTTGCAGGGATAAGGTCTGACTGGCGACGGCCATCGCCGTCGCCACGTCGCGACATATCCATGAACACCGCCGGGCCTCAAAGGCCCGGCCAGCGCCCGCGCGCTGGCCTTTCGTGGTCTTTGGCGGGACCGTTTCTTGTGGCACCGTCGCACGGCGGTCGGGGGAAATGCTCGTCGCATTTCCCGATCCCGCCCGGTCAGCGGCATCCAAAAATCTACGGCATCAGGTCGAACCCGAAGGTCACATAATCGCGCAGGTATGCCGCCTGGGCGGCCTCGGCCAGTTTCGGATCGCGCAGCGCGTTCGGCACCGGGACCGCCGCCACCTTGTCCAGCCCGGCATCCTCGATCCCTGCCGCGCGGGCCAGATGGCCCAGATCCTCGGCCAGCCGATCCTCGCGCACCAGCAGGTCGGGCACGGCGAAGCGGGCGAAGCCCGACAGGACCTCGGTCTGGCTGGCCCATATCGGATGGGTGGGCAGCGATGTCTGACCGTTCAGGTTGCGCCGCAAAAAGGCCAGGAACTCGGCAAAGACGGCGATGCGCCGGTCGCCGGTCAGGTCGGCCAGCCCGTCCTCGGGCGGCAGGGCCACGCGGTGCAGCCGGCGCAGCACCTCGCGCTGTTCGGGATTGCCGCGCGCCAGCAGCTGATCGAAGGCATCCCATGCCCGCAGCAGGGGATGGCGCAGCACGGCAAAGCTGCGGTGGCCGGGGCGGGCGCGCTTCCATTGGCGCAGGGTGGATTGGGTCAGGCCGGTTTCCAGCGGGCCAAGTCCGGCAAGCCAGGACCGGATCGCCTGCTCCGGTCCCCCCTTGACCGGCATGAACAGCAGGCCCCGGCCCGCATCCGCCGCGACAAAGCTGGGCACCGCCGGGCCGCGCCGCGGCTCGAACACCGGCACGCGATGCACCAGGAACGGGTCCATGTCTCGCAGATCGTCCTGCATGGTCTCGAAATTCGCGACCTTCTGCGCCAGTTCCTGCGGGTTCTGCGGCACCTGGTCGCGGCCGGGTTCGACCCGCTCCAGATCATGGCGGCCCAGCCAGTGCAGCATCCCGGTCATCACGTCGGCGTCGCGCAGATCGTCATAGTCCAGCCAGAAGGCCGCCTGCCCCATGACCTGCAGCCGGTTGATCAGGCCGCGCCGGAATTCCTCGGCAGCGCCCAGCATCTGCCGGAACTCGGCCCCGTCATAGGTGATGCGGGCGGGGATCGGGGTTTCCGTCTCGTTCAGCTTCCACTGGTTCGTTTCCCAGGCCAGCCGGGTCGAGACATAGCTGTCCAGCGCGTTGCGCGTCAGGATGATCTTGGCGCAGGCCCGGTCCTGGACGATGGGTTCCAGCACGCGGGGATCGTGGTCGTGGAAATAGCGGAAGCCCGGCAGATGGCCCGGCTTGTCGGTCAGTTTCGCCAGCAGCGGCAGGGGATCGGCCTCGCGTTCGGCGCGCGTGATGCCCAGCATCTCGTCCTTGTCGGGCCAGCCCATCATGTAGGGGTTGAACGCCTCGCCAAAGCAGGTGACGCCCTTGACGGCGTTCAGCGTCGCCTCGAGCAGGTTCGACCCGGTGCGCATCTCGGCAAAGATCACGAAGCTGCGGAAGCCTTGCGTCATTCTGCGGCCGCCCTTTCATTGGTCAGACGTTCGATGGGGGGCAGATCCTCGCCCGTCAGGCGCGGGCGCAGGCCGGAATTGCGCAGCCGCCGCAGCATCTGGTCCAGCCCCGTCAGGTCGCGCATCGCGGGCAGCGTGGTCATGGGCGCGGAATGGGGGTCGATCTGCAGCATGAAGTCCTGGAGGATCGGCTTGGGGTTCATCAGGAACTCGCCCAGGTCGTGATGATGCAGCCGGGCGCGCACCCAGACCGAGTTCAGCACGTCCAGATGGTCAAGCTCGATCCGCTGCAACTGCGCGAAGATCCGGCGCACGTCGTCGAAGGGCATCCCGGAATGCAGCAAGGGCAGCTTCCAGGCGCCGGTGACGACCAGCATATGCGCGTTGGGATCGGTCGCCATGAACCAGTTCAGCGCCTGGTTGTCACGCGGGCTGAACTGGAACACCTGCATCCGGTTCGTGATGCGGATCAGGGATGTCAGGAATCCCTGCGGATCGTGGTCGCGCACCTGCGGATTGGACGAGATCGCCCCCGGCCCGGTGCGCGGGCGACCCGCGAACTCGGCCCCTTCCGGTCCCAGAAGATGGCCGTGGACATCGCAGGACAGGTGCTGGCGCAGCCAGTCCTCGAACCCCGGAAAGATGTCGCTCAGGCCCTGGATGACCGCATAGGGGGCCGAGGTCTTGCCGTTTTCCGCGTCCTTGCGGGGAAAGCGGCTTTGCATGTAAAGGCCGGGCCGTCCCAGCACCCGGCGGCGCACGGTCTGGTTGATGATGCGGGAAATCCGCGCGGGCTGCGGCGGATCGACCTGCGCAGGGCCGTCGGCAGCCAGCGGGAAATGCGACAACAGGCGCGAGGCGCCGGGCCAGACCTTGCGGGCCACGAAGCAGCGCGATTCGGCCAGCATCGGGATATGGTCGTCATATAGCAGGTAGGGCCGGCCCGTATGGTCGAACTTGGCCATGGTCAGCGACCAGCTTTCGATGCGGGTCGAATGGCGCCGCACCAGCGTCTGGAAATAGCTTTCGTCGGGGATCCAGGCGTATCGGAAGAAGCGGTCGAATTCGGCCCGGCGCGGATCCTCCAGAATGGCGCGCAGGGTCCGGGCGGTCAGGCACCACCATTGCGACCCCAGATGCGGCGACAGCCCGCCGGGCATCCGCCGCCGGATGCCGCGCCGCCGCTGCCAGGCGACGAAGCGGTCGAACAGCCAGCGGTGCTTCTTCCAGTCGAAGGGAAAGAACAGCGTGAAGCGTTCCTCGTTCAGCCCGCCCACGGTCCAGCCGACATCATGAGTGCTGACGCTTTCGATATGGTCGCGGTCGGGATCGGCCCCCAGATAGGCGACCAGATCCGCGACCGGCCGCAACGGCAGGCAGGACCCCGAGGCCAGGTAGACATGGGTGGTGTCGGGAAACCGCGCCAGCAACTCGGCCGCCGCGTCCTGGGTGGCGCGGACCAGGCTGAAGCGGCCCCAGGAACAGCGGTGGCGCCTGCTGAAGACGATGCGGTCGCAGTCCTTCAGCGCCTCCTGCAGCACCGAGACGCGCGTGGCCGGCACCTTGGCATCGACATGGATCGCCACCCGCGCGCCGCCATCGGTCCAGATGCGCGCCAGCCGCGCCACCATGCCCATGTCCCCATGGCACATCAGCACCACGCCAAGGCGCACGGCACCCGTCATGCCCAGTTTCCCCGAGAGATCAGGCCCAGATCCTCCAGCTGCTGCCAGCCCTCGTATTCGCACGATTCGCTGCACCACAGCTGCACGCCGCGATGCAGGCCCGCGTGATAGGCGCGGTATTCCTGGCTGTTGCCGTAATGCTGGCGGCGGTCCAGTTCCTCGGCCGACTTGGTGGCGAAGGAGGACAGGAACTTGGCGTGCAGAAGACAGCCCGAAACCTGTTCGCCCCCGTCCTCGTCATAGACCAGGTTCAGCCCGCGCGGCAGCAGCATGTGGGTGGAACTGACATAGGCATAGCGCCAGTGCCACTTGACCAGCGGGATCTTGTTCAATGCCGGCCCGGACAGCGGATCCTGGGCAAAGAAGGCCCGCGTCCGGGGTCCGCCCTGGATCCACAGGTTGCCGAAGACGGGGTTCTTCTGGATCGAGTAGTTGGCGGGATCGAACCAGCGGGCGACCCGGAAGGGATCCTCGCCCTCGGCGCAGACCGCCTCCTCGACGGGACCCTTGGGATACATGTCCAGAAGCATGGCGGGAAAGGACCGGCGCCCCGAGGCATCCAGCCAGCTGGTCAGCGCCGCCAGGGGGCGCTGGTCGCAATGGGGATAAACCAGGAATTCGTCGGGATCGACCGTCAGGCACCAGTGGTCCCGGCCATGCCGCAGCAAAAGCCAGTTGATCCAGTCCATGCCGAAGCGTGCGCCCTTGTAGCTGCCGTCGGACCACCACAGCGACACGTCGGGCTGACCGCGCAGGTAATCCGCGCTGCCATCCGTGCTGGCATTGTCCACCATCAGGAAATGCCGCACGCCCAGGGCACGGTAATAGTCCAGGAAATAGGGCAGCCGGATGCGTTCGTCGCGCAGGGTCACGAAGCACAGGATGTCGCCCGGCGCGATCTGCCGGGTGCGGTCGGACAGGGACCGCAGCGCCCGCCTGCGCCGGACCGCCCGGCCGATCAGGCGCTGGCGTTCCACGCGGCGGCGCAGACGTTTCATGATCGGGTGCGTGCCTAGCCCCGGCATTGCCATCCCTGCCTGTCGAAACCACATCCTTCGTCCGTCATGATGTCCGCAATGCTACGCTTGCACGTATTTGGCAAGGGCGTCCGGTGTTCGTCAATCAGCGGTCGCAAGCCAATCCCCCGCCCCCATCAGCCCCAGATCCAGCAACTGCCGCCAGCCGCGATAGCGGACCGAGCCTTCGTGCCACAGGACCGGCGCCCGCGTGATGGCCTGGTGATAGGGGCGATAAGGCTTGGGGTCGATGAAATGCTGGCTGCGGCGCAGTTCCTCGGCCGCGCGGGCGGCGCTGTCGGGCAGGAACTTGCCGTGCAGCAGGACGCCCGACAGGCGCGGATCGCCGGGGCCGTCATATTCGTCGTTCAGGCGGGGCGGCAGCATGGAATGGGTCGAGTTGACATAAACATGGCGCCGGTTCCAGCGCACCAGCGGCAGCTTGTTCAGCGTGGGTCCGCGTTCGGGCGCGTCGGGAAAGAACACCCGCTCGCGCACCCCGCCCCGCAGGATGCGGTTGCGCTTGGGGGGAACAACTTCGCAGCGATAAGGGGCGGCGTCGAACCAGGGCAGTTGTTCGGTCAGCGGGGCCTCTGGTCCGGCCTCGGCCTGGCCCAGGGGGCCGCGCGGATACAGGTCCAGCATCATCGCGCCCATGGCCGGGCGGCCGGCGGCATCCAGATGGGCCACCAGCTGCGGCAGCGCGCGGCAGTCCCAATCGGGATAGATCAGCAATTCGTCCGCATCGACCGTCACGCACCAATGACCGTGGCCGTGGCGCATCAGCAGCGCGCCCAGCCAGTCCATCCCGAAGCGCGAGGCCCGGTATCCCCCCGCCGCCCGCCACAGCGACACGTCCGCCTGGCCGCGCAGGAAGGCGTCGGTGCCGTCCGTGCTGGCATTGTCCACGATCAGGAAGGCGGCAACGCCCAGGCGGCGGTAATGGTCCAGGAACTGCGGCAGGCGCAGCATCTCGTTGCGGACGGTGGCAAAGCACAGGATGTCGCCCGGCCGGATCGCCGCCGTCCGGTCCGCCAGCGGCGTCAGGGCCTGGCCCGCGCGCAGGCTGCGCCACAACAGCTTGCGCCGCTTCCAGCGCTGGCGATAGGCCGACCAGGCCCGCCGCATGGCGCTTGGCCCGTCGCCGCTCACGCCTGATAGGCGCCGTTCTGGTGCCAGCGCCAGGCATCCGCGATCATCTGGGGCATGGTGGAGCGATGCGGCTGCCAGCCGAGTTCCGCCTTGGCCCGCGTGCTGCCGCAGACCAGCTTGACGGCATCGCCGCCCCGGCGCGGGCCATCGACCATCGGCACGGATCGGTTGGTGACATGGCGCGTGGCATCCACCACCTCGCGGACCGAGAAGCCCGATCCCGTGCCCAGGCAGAAGACCCGGCTGCCCTGCCCCGCGCGCAGCCATTCCAGCCCCTTCACATGGGCATCGACCAGATCCATGACATGAACGTAATCGCGGATGCAGGTGCCGTCCGTCGTGGGATAGTCGGTTCCATGCACCGTCAGCGCCGCGCGCTTGCCATCGACCGCGTCCAGGATCAGCGGGATCAGATGCGTCTCGGGGCGGTGGTGTTCGCCCACCTCGCCCTCGGGATCGGCGCCCGCCACGTTGAAATAGCGGAAGATGACCGAGCGCAGCCCGTGCGAGGCGCCGAAATCGGCCAGCATGTCCTCGATCGCGCGCTTGGAGGCGCCATAGGCGTTCAGCGGGGCCTGGGGGGTTTCCTCGTCCAGCACCTCGCCGTCGCGGTCGCCATAGGTCGCGCAGGTCGAACTGAAGACGAAATCCAGACAGCCCGCGTCGATGGCGGCCTCGATCAGGTTCAGCGATCCGCCGACATTGTTGCGCCAGTACTTGCCGGGTTCGGCCATGGCCTCGCCCACCTGGCTCAGGGCGGCGAAATGCAGCACCGCCACCGGACGATGTTCGGCGAATGCCGCATCCAGCGCCGCGCGGTCCATCAGGTCGGCCCCGACGAAGGGGCCGAACTTGACGGCATCGCGCCAGCCCGTGGACAGGTTGTCCAGCGTCACCGGCACATAGCCCGCCGCCGCCAATGCCTTGCAGGCGTGCGAGCCGATATAGCCCGCACCCCCGGTCACCAGAACCGTCTGCGACATGGGCTTATTCGGCCGCCCGGCGCAGCGACATGATGTCGTGCAGGTATTCGGCGAATTCTTCCTTCAGCTCGTCCCGCTCCAGGCCGAAGGCCACGGTCGCCTGCAGGAAACCCGCCTTGGACCCGCAGTCGAACCGCTGGCCGCGGAAGCGCAGGCCGTAAACGCCGCGCCCGGCCTCGATCTCGTCGGCGATGGCGTCGGTCAGCTGGATTTCCCCGCCGGACCCGGCCTTCAGCTTGTTGAGGTTCCGCATGACGGTCGGCGCCAGGATATAGCGCCCGATCACCGCCAGGTTCGACGGCGCGGTGCCCAGCTTGGGCTTTTCGACCATGCCGCGCGCCTTGACGATGGCGCCCATGTCCTCGGCCACGTCCAGGACACCGTAGGATTGCGCCTTTTCGGGCGAGACTTCCATGGTGGCGACCATGCTGCCGCCGGTCTCGCCATAGGCCTCGATCATCTGCTGCAGGCAGGGCGGATCGCCCATGATCACATCGTCGGTCAGCACCACGGCGAAGGGTTCGTCATCGGCCACCAGCCGGCGCGCGCACCAGACCGCGTGGCCCAGGCCAAGCGCCTTGTGCTGGCGGATATAGGCGATGGCGCCCGATTCCATGTTGGTGCTGCGCAGGACTTCCAGAAGATCGGTCTTGCCGGACTTCTTCAGGCTGCTTTCCAGTTCGTGCGCATGGTCGAAATAGTCTTCCAGCGCGCCCTTGCCGCGCGAGGTGACGAAGATGAACTCGGTGATGCCCGCGGCCCGCGCCTCGTCGATGGCGTACTGGATCAGCGGCCGGTCGATCAGCGTCATGATCTCTTTCGGGATGCTTTTCGTGGCTGGAAGAAAGCGCGTGCCCAGACCAGCTACGGGGAAGATGGCCTTGGTTACCTTACGAGTCATGAATTGACACCTTTGTTCGATCCTTGCGGCAGCCGGAGGCTGAACGGAGCATAACGCCAAATCACCTGCAAACGTTTCACTCTGCAAGCCGAATCAGGGGGGCATCGGCAATTTGACGCCCAGCACATCGTGAAAACCGACCCTCATTTCCAGCAGATGAGGCCAAATGGCAAGATGCCTTCAATCCAGGCCCATGTCCTTCATCATCGCTTCCAGGCGCGGGACATCCTCGGGGTTGTTCAGCTCCCAGAACCGGCGGCCGCGCGCTTGGACCTCGACGCACAGGATCCGGCGGCCGCGTTCCAGGAAACGCAGCTGCTCCAGCCCTTCCAGGCGCTCCAGCGGGCCTTCGTCCCAGGTGGCGTATTCCGCCAGCGCCGCAGGCCGATAGGCATAGACGCCGACATGGTGGAAGACCGGGCTTGGATCGTCCGGGCCGAAATCGCCCACCGCAAAGGGAATCACTTCCTTGGAAAAATACAGCCCCTGCCGGTCATGGCCGAAGACCGCCGTGGTCCCGCCGACGCGGCCCGCATGGCGGTCGGCGATGAGATCCGCGCGCATCCGCCCGGTGCAGCGCAGCACCGGGGTCGCCACGTCCGACGCGGGATCGGCGCGCAGGTTCGCGACCAGATCCTCGACGAACCAGGCGGGGGTCAAGGGCGCGTCGCCTTGCAGGTTCACCACGATCTCGGGGGAGATCCCCAGGTTGGCCACCGCCTCGGCGCAGCGTTCGGTGCCGTTGCGGCAGGCGGTAGAGGTCATCACGACCTCGGCCCCGAAGCCTGCCGCATGATCGCGGATGCGGTCGTCGTCGGTGGCCACCACCACCCGGTCCACGCCCGACACCGCCACCGCCGCGTCCCAACTGCGCCGGATCAGGCTGCGCCCCTGGCCGGACGCGCCGCGCAAGTCCACCAGCGGCTTGCCCGGATAGCGGGTCGAGGCATGGCGCGCGGGAATGACGATCAGGACCGACATCAGCCCTTCACCAGCAGGACGCCCGGCGCGAAGGCGATGAAGAAGGGGTTCTCGAAGCCCGGCTTGCCATAGGCCAGGGGCGTGTGGTCGTCAAAGCGCACGACCTCTCCGCCCGCGCCGCGCAGCACCGCGTCGCCCGCCGCCGTGTCCCATTCCATCGTCCGGCCAAGGCGCGGGTACAGATCCGCCTCGCCGGTGGCCACCAGGCAGAACTTCAGCGAGGAACCGGCGCTGGTCATGTCGCGCACGCCGTATCGCGCGATATAGGCGTCGGTCGCCGCGTCCCGGTGCGATTTCGACGCCACGACCATCAACCCCCGGTTGTCGGGGATCGGGTTGACGCCGATGGGCACGGTCTGGCCGGGCGTGTCGCCGAAGGGACCATGCTCCTCGACCGAACGCCCGTCGGCGGTGGTATAGAACAGCCGCCCCTTGGCGGGGGCATAGACGACGCCGCGCAGGGGCACGCCGTCTTCGACATAGGCGATGTTGACGGTGAAATCGCCGCGCCGCTGCACGAATTCCTTGGTGCCGTCCAGCGGATCGACGATCAGGAAGGTCCGTGCCGTCTGCGCGTGGCTGGCGGCCTGTTCCTCGGTGATCAGGGGAATGTCGGGAAAGGCCGCGCGCAGCCCGGCCGAGATCAGGGCATCGGCCGCCTCGTCCGCGGCGGTGACGGGCGATTCGTCGGACTTGGCGCGGACATCAAAATCCTCGGCCTCGTAGATCTCCATGATGCGCGCCCCGGCCTGCAACGCCAGGCGCCGCATTTCGATGGTCAGTTGTTCAAATTGCATCCAGTTTCCTTCCGCGACGGCCGGTTCAGCGCAACCCTGCCGATTGTGACGGGAGCGAAGCTTCCTTATGATCGGGGCTGACGGCTTGGGCAAGCGCCCGCGGGCCGGAAGGCGAAAGGGAAGCGCGGGCGTGTTCAACCAGCGGAAGAACGACACGATCATCAAGGCCGCGGGAACGACGCTTGGCCTGATCTATCACCAGACGGTCTACAACCTGCGCAACGACCATCGCAACGCGATCGTGGGCCTGTTGCTGACCATCCTGCAGTCGCTGATCTTTGTCGCCGCCTTCATGTTGTTCTTCCTGTTCTTCAAGGTGCGCACGTCTCCGATCCGGGGCGACTTCATCCTGTACATGCTGTCGGGCGTCTTCATGTTCATGGCCCATACCCAGGCCTCGGGCGCGGTGGCGGGCAGCCATTCGGTGTCGGGCGGGCTGGTCAAGCACGAACCGCTGAACCCCGCGATCCTGATCGCCTCGGCGGCGCTGGCGGTGCTGTATCGCCAGACGGTCAGCTGCATCGCGATCCTGGGGCTGTATCACGTCGTCATCGCGCCCATCCATTTCGACTTCTGGCCGGGCAGCCTGGCGATGTACCTGCTGGCCTGGTTTTCGGGCGGCTGCACGGGGCTGGTCTTTCTGGGCATCAGGCCCTGGTCGCCGCGCGGATCCAGGCTGGTGACCACGGCCTATCAGCGAATCAACATGTTCGCGTCCGGCAAGATGTTCGTGGCCAACGTGGTGCCCAATGCCATGCTGCCCTGGTTTCTGTGGAACCCGCTGTTTCACGTCATCGACCAGCAGCGGGGGTTCGTGTTCATCAACTACACGCCCCTGAAGACCGATCCGCTTTATGCGCTGTGGTTCTCGCTGGCCGCGATGATGATCGGGCTTCTGATCAACTTCACCACCCGCAAGTACGAATCGCTGAGCTGGAGCGCGGCCGGCTGAAGCCCTGCAAATTGCCCGCATCGGGCGCTTGCGGGGGTTGAAACCATGCCTATATACACCCCGAAGCGTCCGGGCAGCCGGACCTGGAAACGTGTTTTTGGGATCGGGCCTCGGGGGCCGAAACGGACCCGAAGTCCAGTGTAATCGCCGCAAGAAGGAAACAAGCATGTCAAAAGTCATCGGCATCGACCTCGGCACCACGAACAGCTGCGTCGCGATCATGGACGGCAGCCAGCCCAAGGTCATCGAGAACAGCGAAGGCGCCCGCACCACGCCCTCGATCGTGGGCTTCATGGATGGCGAACGCCTTGTCGGCCAGCCGGCCAAGCGCCAGGCGGTCACGAACCCCACCAATACCGTCTTTGCCGTGAAACGCCTGATCGGCCGCCGCATCGGCGACGAGGCCGTCGAAAAGGACCGCAAGCTGGTCCCCTACAACATCGTGGACGGCGGCAACGGCGACGCCTGGGTCGAGGTGAAGGGCGAGAAGTATTCCCCCGCGCAGGTCAGCGCGATGATCCTTCAGAAGATGAAGGAAACCGCCGAATCCTATCTGGGCGAGACGGTGACGCAGGCCGTCATCACGGTTCCCGCCTATTTCAACGACGCCCAGCGTCAGGCGACCAAGGACGCGGGCAAGATCGCGGGCCTGGAAGTCCTGCGCATCATCAACGAACCCACCGCGGCCGCGCTGGCCTACGGCCTGGACAAGAAGGACAGCAAGACCATCGCCGTCTATGACCTCGGCGGCGGCACCTTCGACATCACCATCCTGGAAATCGACGACGGCCTGTTCGAGGTGAAGTCCACGAACGGCGACACGTTCCTGGGCGGCGAAGACTTCGACATGCGGATCGTCAATTACCTGGCGGACGAGTTCAAGAAGGAACACGGGGTCGATCTGACCAAGGACAAGATGGCGCTCCAGCGCCTGAAGGAAGCCGCGGAAAAGGCCAAGATCGAGCTGTCGTCGTCTTCCCAGACCGAGATCAACCAGCCTTTCATCAGCATGGACAAGAACAGCGGCACCCCGCTGCACCTGGTGATCAAGCTGACCCGCGCCAAGCTGGAAAGCCTGGTGGGCGACCTGATCAAGCGCACCATGAAGCCGGTCGCCGACGCGATCAAGGACGCCGGCGTGTCGAAATCCGACATCGACGAGGTGGTCCTGGTCGGCGGCATGACCCGGATGCCCAAGGTGATCGAGGCCGTGACCGAATTCTTCGGCAAGGAACCCCACAAGGGCGTGAACCCCGACGAGGTCGTGGCGCTTGGCGCGGCCATCCAGGCCGGCGTGCTGCAGGGCGATGTCAAGGACGTGGTCCTGCTGGACGTGACGCCCTTGTCGCTGGGGATCGAGACGCTGGGCGGCGTGTTCACGCGGCTCATCGACCGCAACACCACGATCCCGACCAAGAAGTCGCAGATCTTCTCGACCGCCGAGGACAACCAGAACGCCGTGACGATCCGGGTGTTCCAGGGCGAACGGGAAATGGCGGCCGACAACAAGCTGTTGGGCCAGTTCAACCTGGAAGACATCCCGCCCGCGCCGCGCGGGTTGCCGCAGATCGAGGTGACCTTCGACATCGACGCCAACGGCATCGTGTCCGTCAGCGCCAAGGACAAGGGCACCGGCAAGACGCAGAACATCACCATCCAAGCCTCGGGCGGCCTGACCGACGAGGATATCGAGCGGATGGTGAAGGACGCCGAGGCCAATGCCGACGCCGACAAGCAGCGCCGCGAACTGGTCGAATCGCGCAACCAGGCCGAAAGCCTGATCCATTCGACCCGCAAGTCGCTGGAGGAACACGGCGACAAGGTCGATGGATCGACGGTCGAGGCGATCGAGTTGGCCATCGGCGCGCTGGAGGAATCGCTGAAATCCGACGACGCGGGCAAGATCCGTGGCGGCATCCAGAACGTGATGGATGCGTCGATGAAGCTGGGCGAGGCCATCTACAAGTCGTCCCAGGCCACGGCCGAAGGCAGCGACGATGGCGATCAGCCCCGCAACGTCGATGACGACATCGTGGATGCCGATTTCGAGGATCTCGGCGAGAACAAGAAGCGCGGCTGATCCGGGCCGCACCCTTTCGGGCCGGTCCGCGGGATGACGCGGGCCGGCCGTTTCGTTGGGGAACCAGACAGGACGAAAGATGGCCAAGCGTTGCTATTACGAGGTTCTGGGCGTGACGCGCGGGGCATCGGCCGAGGAAATCAAGAAGGCCTATCGCCAGAAGGCGAAGGAACTTCACCCCGACCGCAACAAGGACAACCCCCAGGCCGAAGCCCATTTCAAGGAAGCGAACGAGGCTTACGACTGCCTCAAGGACGACCAGAAGAAGGCGGCCTATGACCGCTTCGGCCACGCGGCCTTCGAGGGCGGCGGTGGCGGGTTCAACGGACGCGGCGCCCATCCGGGCGATTTCGGCACCGCCTTCGCCGACGTGTTCGAGGATCTGTTCGGCGACATGATGGGCCGGCGCGGCGCCGGCGGCGGCCGGTCCCGCGCCCAGCGTGGCCAGGACTTGCGCTACAACCTGCGCGTCACCCTGGAAGAGGCCTATGTCGGCCTGAAGAAATCCATCACCGTTCCCGGATCGGTCGCCTGCGAGGAATGCGAGGGCACCGGGGCCGAGGGCGCGACCCAGCCTTCCGCCTGCCCGACCTGCGCCGGCATGGGCAAGGTCCGCGCCCAGCAGGGCTTCTTCACGGTCGAACGCACCTGCCCCACCTGCGGCGGCCAGGGCCAGATCGTCAAGAACCCCTGCAAGGCCTGCCACGGCGCGGGCCGCATCGAACGCGAACGCACCCTGTCGGTGAACATCCCGGCAGGCGTCGAAACCGGCACCCGCATCCGCCTGGCGGGCGAGGGCGAGGCGGGCTTGCGCGGCGGGCCTGCGGGCGATCTCTATATCTTCATCGAGGTCCAGGACCACGCCATCTTCCTGCGCGACGGCAAGATCCTGGCCTGCCAGGTGCCGGTCAGCATGGCCACCGCCGCCCTTGGGGGCGAGGTCGAGGTGCCGACCATCGACGGCGGCCGGGCGCGCGTCAAGGTTCCGGCGGGCAGCCAGTCCGGCCGCCAGATGCGCCTGCGCGGCAAGGGAATGCCGCCCCTGCGCCACGGTCCCGGTGCCGCGGGCGAGGCGGGCGACATGCTGATCGAGCTGGTTGTCGAAACCCCCGTGAACCTGACCGCCCGCCAGCGGGAACTGCTGCGCGAGTTCGAGTCCGAACAGGCCGACAACAGCCCCCAATCGGACAGCTTCTTCAACAAGGTCAAGGGTTTCTGGGACGGGATGCGGGGCTGACGCCCACGCGTTAACCATTCCTTCACCCTGCGGGTCCATGCTGGCGCCATGGACCCGAATCGCACCTTTGGCGAAATGCCCCTGCCGCTGTTCCAGCCCGCCGCCGACGAGGCCGCGCCGATCCCGATACCCGCGGGCAAGGCGCCGTCCTATCTGGCCGATCACCGCGCCCGGCTGCGCGACCGTTTCATGCAGGGCGGCGCCACCGCCATGCCGGATTACGAACTGCTGGAACTGGTGCTGTTCCGCGCCATCCCCCGCCAGGACGTGAAGCCCCTTGCACGGCTGCTGATCGAAACCTTCGGCGATTTCAACCGCGTCCTGACCGCCCCCGCCGCGCGCCTGGAACAGGTCGCGGGCGTCGGTCCCGCCGTGGTGACCGAACTGAAGATCGTCGAGGCCGCGGCGCAGCGCATGGCGCGGGCCAAGGTCATGCACCGCCCCATCCTGTCCGGCTGGGACGCGCTTCTGGATTACTGCCACACCGCCATGGCGCACCGCGAGATCGAACAGTTCCGCGTCCTTTACCTCGACCGCAAGAACGTGCTGATCGCGGACGAGGAACAGGCGCGCGGCACGGTGGATCACGTCCCCGTCTATCCGCGCGAGATCATCCGCCGGGCGCTGGAACTGAACGCCTCGGCGCTGATCCTGGTCCACAACCACCCGTCTGGCGATCCCACGCCCTCGGACGCCGACATCACCATGACCGCCCGCATCGCCCAGGCCGCCGACAGCATGGGAATCACCATCCACGACCACCTGATCATCGGCAAGTCGCGCGAACTGTCGTTCCGCAGCCAGGGCCTTTTATGACTTCTTCTTTGCTCAAATACCCTGGGGGTGAAGGTCGCGCCAGCGACCGAGGGGGCTGAAAGCCCCCTGCCTGCCCCCGCCTGCGACGAAATGCCCGCGGCAATTTTCCAACATGGGTTGGGCCATGGCCCGGGGCAGGCGGGCTTACCGGCTGGACTGACAGGGAATTGAAGGCTAGAACCGCCGCGCGAAGGCTGCGACAATGCGCGGCCCGGATTGTCGTATCGGCCGGTCCCCGGCCCGAATTGGAGAATGACCCGTGTCCCACGCAGACGAACACGTAGGCACCCGGAGGGATTTCCTCTATTATGCCACGGCGAGCGCAGGCACGGTGGCCGCCGGTGCCGCCGCCTGGACGCTCGTGAACCAGATGAACCCCTCGGCCGATGTCCAGGCGCTGGCCTCGATCCAGGTCGATGTCAGCGGGGTCGCGGAAGGCACCCAGTTGACCGTCAAGTGGCTGGGCAAGCCCGTGTTCATCCGCCGCCGCACCCCCGAGGAGATCGAGGCCGGCCGCGCCGTCCCCCTGACCGACCTCATCGACCAGAGCGCGCAGAACGCCAACGACCCCACGCTGGAAGCCACCGACCAGAACCGCACCCTGGACGAGGCCGGCGAATGGCTGGTCCAGATCGGCGTCTGCACCCATCTGGGCTGCGTGCCCATCGGCGACGGCGCGGGCGATTTCGGCGGCTGGTTCTGCCCTTGCCACGGCAGCCATTACGACACCGCCGGGCGCATCCGCCGCGGCCCCGCCCCGCAGAACCTGCATATCCCCGTCGCCGAGTTCCTCGACGACACCACCATCCAGCTGGGCTGAGGAGGGATCTCGATGGCCGGAATTCCGCACGATCACTACGAGCCGAAGACAGGCTTCGAAAAATGGCTTTACCGCCGCCTGCCGATCGCCGGGGTGATCTATGACACGATCATGATCCCGACGCCCAAGAACCTGAACTGGATGTGGATCTGGGGCATCGTCCTGATGTTCTGCCTGGTGCTGCAGATCGTCACCGGCATCGTCCTGGTGATGCACTACACGCCGCATGTGGACATGGCCTTCGCCTCGGTCGAACACATCATGCGCAACGTGAACGGCGGCTACATGCTGCGCTATCTGCACGCGAACGGCGCCTCGCTGTTCTTCGTGGCGGTTTACCTGCACATGTTCCGCAACCTGTATTACGGCAACTACAAGGCCCCGCGCGAGGTCACCTACATCATCGGGATGCTGATCTATATCCTGATGATGGCCACGGCCTTCATGGGCTATGTGCTGCCCTGGGGCCAGATGTCCTTCTGGGGCGCGACCGTGATCACCGGCCTGTTCGGCGCGGTGCCGGGCGTGGGCGGGGCGATCCAGCAATGGCTGCTGGGCGGGCCGGCGGTGGACAATGCCACGCTGAACCGCTTCTTCTCGCTGCATTACCTGCTGCCCTTCATCATCGCGGCGCTTGTGATCGTCCACATCTGGGCCTTCCACACCACCGGCAACAACAACCCCACCGGGGTCGAGGTGCGGCGCGGCAGCAAGGAGGAAGCGGCCCGGGACACCCTGCCCTTCTGGCCTTACTTCGTGATGAAGGATCTGTTCGCGCTGGGCGTGGTGCTGGTCCTGTTCTTCGCGGTCGTGGGCTTCATGCCCAACTACCTGGGCCACCCCGACAACTACATCGAGGCGAACCCGCTGGCGACGCCCGCCCATATCGTGCCGGAATGGTACTTCCTGCCCTTCTACGCGATCCTGCGCGCCTTCACGGCCGATGTCTGGATCGTGCAGATCGTCCAGTTCCTGTCCTTCGGCATCATCGACGCCAAGTTCTTCGGCGTTCTGGCAATGTTCGGCGCGATCCTGGTCATGGCGCTGGTGCCCTGGCTGGACACCAGCCGCGTGCGCTCGGGCCGGTACCGCCCGCAGTTCAAGTGGTGGTACTGGCTTCTGGCCTTCGACTTCGTGCTGCTGATGTGGTGCGGCGCCATGCCGGCCGAGGAACCCTATGCCACGATCTCGCTGATCGCCTCGGCCTATTGGTTCGCCTATTTCCTGGTCATCCTGCCGCTGCTTGGCGTGATCGAGAAGCCCGAGCCGATGCCCGCCACGATCGAGGAAGACTACCTTGCGCATTACGATTCGCCCACGCGCATGGCCGAGTAAGGAGAGCCACAGAATGATGCTCAGAACCAAGACGCTCTCGGCTGCCCTGGCCCTGGCGATCTCTGCCGGGGGCGCGGCCCTTGCGCAGGACGCGGCGACGCCTGCCCCCGCCCCCCAGGGGACCGGGACGCAGCAATCGTCCGAACCGGCGGCGGCCCCGGCCCCTGCCGGGCAGACGGATGCCACCACCGCCCCGGCCACCTCGCCCGACGCCACGGTCGAGGCCGGATCGGGCCTGTCCCCCACCGGAGAGCGCGCGACCGCGCCCACCCAATCGTCCGAGCCGACCTCGACCTCGCCGCAAAGCGCGGGCGAACAGACCCCGATGGAGGCGCCGTCCGCCCCCACCGTGACGACCGCGCCCGCCGAGGGCAACGGGGCCGCCACGGCGGAAGGCACGACCGAGACTGCCCCCGCGGCCGCCGAAGCGCCTGCCGCCGAGGCCCCGGCCGGGGAAGCGCCTGCCGAGGATCCTGCGGCCGACGCCGCTGGCGAGCCTGCCGGCGACGCCGTCCAGGTTACCCCCGGCGACGAGGCCGCCGTTCCCGCCGAGACCACCGGCAGCGTCGTGGCCGAGGAAGGCCATGACGACATCGAGGGCACGCCCGAGGATGATGCCAGCGCCGCCGAAGGCGAAACCGCGATCGAGGGCGAGGAAGAACACGCCGACAGCCACGGCGCGGTCCATATCGAGGACATCGCCTTCAGCTTCGAGGGTCCCTTCGGCAAGTACGACCAGTTCCAGTTGCAGCGCGGGTTGCAGGTCTATACCGAGGTCTGCTCGGCCTGCCACGGCATGAAGTTCGTGCCGATCCGCACGCTGCACGACGACGGCGGCCCCGGCCTGCCCGAGGATCAGGTCCGCGCCTATGCCGCCAACATGAACCCGATCCTGGATCCCGAGACCGGCGAGGAACGCCCCCGCCTGCCGACGGATCACTTCCCCACCATTACCGGCGAGGGCATGGGTCCGGATCTGTCGCTGATGGCCAAGGCCCGCGCGGGCTTCCACGGTCCCTACGGCACCGGGATCAGCCAGCTGGTGAACGGCATCGGCGGGCCGGAATACATCCACGCGATCCTGACCAGCTACACGGGCGAGGAGGTCGAGCAGGCGGGCACCGTTCTGTACCAGAACACCGCCTTTGCCAGCGGCAACATCGCCATGCCCCCGCCCTTGTCGGACGACCTGGTGACGTATGAGGACGGCACGCCCGCGACGGTCGATCAGATGGCCCGCGACGTGTCGGCCTTCCTGATGTGGACCGCCGAACCCAAGCTGACCTATCGCAAGCAAGTGGGCCTCGTGTCGGTGCTGCTGCTGGTCGCGCTGACCTCGCTCTTGTATCTGACGAACAAGCGGCTGTGGGCGCCCCACAAGCGAAAGTTGCATCAAAAGCACTGATCGACATCTTCACAGAACCGGACGCGCCCCCCTGCGGGGCGCGTTTTTCATTGCTGGACAAGCCGCCCGCTTCCGGCAACATCGCAACCGCAAAGGGAGCGCGCATCTCATGGCCATCTGGAATCTCGGCTCGATCAACATCGACCATGTCTATCGGCTGGACCACCTGCCCCGCCCGGGCGAGACGCTGGCCGCCCGCAGCCATGCGCAGGGTCTGGGCGGCAAGGGGGCGAACCAGTCGATCGCCGCCGCCCGCGCGGGGGCCATCACGCATCACCTGGGGGCCATGGGCACGGGCGACGACTGGATCCTTGAACGGCTGGCGGACCGGGGCATCTGCACCGCCGACATCGTCCGCCTGCCGGGCGAGGTCACCGGCCACGCCGTCATCCTGCTGGACCGCGAGGCCGAGAACGCCATCGTCATCCACCCGGGCGCCAACCGGGCCATCACGTCCGCCATGCTGGAAAAGCCCCTGTCGGCCATCAGGCCCCGGGACACGCTGCTGGTCCAGAACGAGACCAGTTGCCAGGTCGAGGCCGCGCGGATGGCGCGCGACGCGGGCGCCCGCGTGATCTATTCCGCCGCGCCCTTCGACATCGCGGCGGTCCGGGCCATCCTGCCCCATGCCACGATCCTGGCCATGAACGCGGGCGAGGCCGAGGCGCTGTTCGCGGCCATCCCGGACGACCTGCCCGTGCAGGGCCTGCTGATCACGCGCGGGGCCGAGGGGGCCGAATATCGCGATCTGACCACAGGCGCCGTCCATCGCCAGGCGGCCTTCGCGGTGAACCCGGCCGATACGACGGGCGCGGGCGATACCTTCACGGGCTATTTCGCGGCAAGCCTGGATCGCGGGGACCAGATCGCGGCGGCCCTGCGGCTGGCGGCGGGCGCGGCCGCCCTGAAGGTCACGCGGCATGGCGCGGGCGAGGCCATCCCGGGCTTGGAGGAAGTCATCGCCTTCATCGCCAACCGGAGCTAGCCCAGCGAATAGCCCGTTCCGCGCACGGTGCGCACCGGGTTGGTGCCGCCGTTCTGCATCAAGGCCTTGCGCAGGCGCCCCACATGAACGTCGATGGTGCGGGTATCCACATAGATGTCGCGCCCCCAGACCCGGTCCAGCAGCTGCTCGCGCGTCCAGACCCGGCCCGGCTTTTCCATCAGCGTGGACAGCAAGCGGAACTCGGTCGGACCCAGGTGCAGTGCCTGGCCCGCGCGAAAGACGCGATGTTCCGCCGCGTCCAGGATGATGTCGCCATAGGATAGCCGCTCGCCCATGCTGGCAGGCCGGGTCCGGCGCAGCTGCGTGCGCAGGCGCGCCATCAATTCCACCACGGAATAGGGCTTCACAACGTAATCGTCGGCCCCGGTTTCCAGGCCCCGCACGCGGTCGGTTTCCTCGCTGCGCGCCGACAGCATGATGATGGGAATGGACCGGGTGGCGGGATCGGCCTTGACCTGGCGGCAGACCTCGATCCCCGACACCTTGGGCAGCATCCAGTCCAGCACCATCAGGTCGGGCTGTTCCTCCTGCACCAGCAGCAGCGCATCCTCGCCGTTGTCGGCGACGACGACGGCGAAGCCCTCGGCCTCGAGGTTGTATTGCAGCACCTCGCGCTGCGCGCCCTCATCCTCGACCACCAGGACGCAGGGGGATTGGCGTGCCATCCCGCTTAGGCCCTTGCGCCTGCGGCCGGGTCCATGCCCGGCACGCCGTTGTCCTTGGGGCGGCTTTCGTCAGGCATCTCGCCGGTGACCAGATAGATCACCTGCTCGGCGATGGCGGTGGCGAGATCCCCCATGCGTTCCACGTTCTTGGCGATGAAATGCAGGTGCATGCAGGCGGTGATGTTGCGCGGATCCTCCATCATGTGGGTCAGGAACTCGCGGAACAGCGCGTTGTACATCTGGTCCACCTCCAGGTCGCGCTGGCGCACGTCCTCGGCCAGCTGCGCATCGCGGCGGATATAGCTGTCCAGCGCGTCCTGGACCATCTTGCCGACCGCCCCGCTCATCCGGCGGAGCGCCAGGCCCGCGCCCTCGATGGGCGGCATCTGCGACAGGACATGGGTGCGCTTGGCCATGTTCTTGGCGTAATCGCCCACGCGTTCCAGCGAATGAGCGATCTTCATCACCGCCAGGACCATGCGCAGGTCGGTGGCCGTGGGGGCGCGGAGCGCGATCAGCCGGGCCGCGTCCTCGTTTAGCTGCATTTCCAGCGCGTCGATGGCCTTGTCGCGGCGGCGGACCTGTTCGGCCAGTTCCTCGTCGCGGGTTTCCAGGGCGGTGGCGGCGTCGCTGATGGCGGCCTCGACCATGCCGCCCATCTTGACCGCCAGGGCCTGGATGGTTTCCAGGTCGCGGTCGAAGGCCGAGGAGATATGCTTTTCGCGGTTCATCATGGCTGCCCCTTGCTGCCTCAGCCGATCCGGCCCGAGATATAGGCCTCGGTCCGGCTGTCCTTCGGCCTGGTGAAGATGTCGTCGGTGTCGCCGTATTCGACCAGGTTGCCCAGGTGGAAGAAGGCGGTCTTCTGGCTGACCCGTGCCGCCTGCTGCATCGAATGGGTCACGATCACCACGGAAAACTGTTCGCGCAATTCCTCGATCAGCTCCTCGACCTGGGCGGTGGCGATGGGGTCGAGCGCGCTGCAAGGCTCGTCCATCAGCAGCACCTCAGGGCTGGTGGCAACCGCGCGGGCGATGCACAGCCGCTGCTGCTGGCCGCCCGACAGGCCGGTGCCCGGTTCGGACAGGCGGTCCTTGACCTCGTTCCACAGGGCCGCGCCGCGCAAGGCGCCTTCGACGATGCCGTCCAGTTCCGCGCGGTTGCGCGACAGTCCGTGGATGCGCGGGCCATAGGCCACGTTGTCATAGATCGACTTGGGAAAGGGGTTGGGCTTCTGGAAGACCATGCCGACCTTGGCGCGCAGCTGCACGGGGTCTACGCGGCGGTCATAGACATCCTCGCCGTCCAGCAGGATCTCGCCCTCGACGCGCGCGATGGGGATGGTGTCGTTCATGCGGTTGATGCAGCGCAGGAAGGTGGACTTGCCGCAGCCCGAGGGGCCGATGAAGGCCGTCACGGTCTTGTCCAGGATGTCCACGTCCACGTCCTTCAGCGCGTGCTTGTCGCCGTAGAAGACCTGCACCTTGCGGGCCTGGATCTTGATGTCCTTGGGGGTCACGGCATTCTCCACGCGGCGGTTCGTATCGTACATATGTGGACTCCTTTGAGGCAATTACCACCGGCGCTCGAACTTGCGGCGCAGCCAGATGGCCAGCACGTTCATGCACAAAAGAAAAACCAGCAGCACGATGATCGCGCCCGAGGCCCGCTCGATGAAGGCCGGGTCGGACCGCTGCGTCCAGTTATAGACCTGCACCGGCAGGGCGGATGCCGGGTCGAACAACCCCTGCGGCAGCCCCGAGGGAATGTCGCGGATAAAGGCCACCATGCCGATCAGCAGCAAGGGCGCGGTTTCGCCCAGGGCCTGCGCCAGGCCCAGGATCATGCCGGTCAGGATGCCGGGCGTGGCCAGCGGCAGCACGTGGTGGAACACCGACTGCATCCTGGACGCGCCCACGCCCAGGGCCGCGTCGCGGATCGACGGCGGCACCGCCTTCAGCGCGGCGCGGGTCGGGATGATGATGCGCGGCAGCGTCATCAGCGTCAGCACCAGGCCCCCCACGATGGGCGCCGATTGCGGCAGGCCCGCGAAGTTGATGAAGGCCGCCAGCCCCAGGATGCCGAAGACGATGGACGGCACGGCGGCAAGGTTCGAGATGTTGACCTCGATGATGTCGGTCCAGCGGTTCTTGGGGGCGAATTCCTCCAGGTAGATGGAGGCGGCGACGCCGATGGGCACCGCCAGGAACAGCACCACCAGCATCATGTAGAACGACCCCACGATGGCCGCGCCCACGCCCGCGGCTTCGGGGCGCTGGTCGGACGCGTCGGCAAGCCTGAGGAAGTTCCAGTTGAAGCGGGTCACGATCTCGCCCCGATTAGCCAGTTCTTGCGCCAGTTGCAGTTGGGCGGGCGAGGTGTTGCTGTCGCGCGCGGCACTGTCCATCGTCACGCGGCCCTTGAAATACCCGTCGATGCGGCCCCCGGTCAGCACGTCGAATTCGACGGTCTGGCCGACCAGGTCCGGTTCGGCCAGCACGCGGTCGCGCACCTGGGCCGAGGCTTCCTTGGAAATCAGGCCGTCGATGTCCTTGTCCGACAGCCCCTCGATCCGGATGCCGTGGCGCGCGACGGTGGCCTCGACTGCGGCATCCAGCACGCGGCCATAGGACAGGGTCAGCACCTTGGCCATTTCCGCCGGGTCGCGGTTGCCCTTGGGGTCCAGCACGGCCGGGTCCAGGGTCACGGGGATGTTCAGATAGGTCTGGCGGAAGGCCCCCGCCCCGGCTGTCAGGATGGTCGCCAGCAGCACCACCAGCGCGATCATGGAAATCGCGATGGCGATGATCCCATACCAGCGAAAACGTTTCTCGGCGGCGTTGCGGGCCTTGGTGCGCGCGTCCTGCTGCAACAGGGATGCGGGCTTGTGGTCGGGATCATCGGTCATTCGTATTGCTCGCGATATTTGCGCACGATGATCAGCGCGACCACGTTGAGCGCCAGGGTGATGACGAACAGCGTCAGCCCCAGGGCGAAGGCCACCAGCGTTTCGGGCGAATTGAAGTCGCTGTCGCCGGTCAGCTGGCTGACGATCTTGACGGTGATGGTGGTCATCGCCTCCAGCGGGTTGAGGCTCATCTGCGCGGCCGCGCCCGCGCCCAGAACCACGATCATCGTTTCCCCGATGGCGCGGCTGGCGGCCAGCAGGACGGCGCCGACGATGCCCGGAAGCGCGGCGGGCAGCACCACCTGGCGCACGGTTTCCGACGGCGTTGACCCCAGGCCAAGCGCCCCGTCGCGCAGGCTTTGCGGCACCGCGTTGATGATGTCGTCGGACAGCGAGCTGACGAAGGGAATCAGCATGATGCCCATCACCAGACCGGCCGTCAGGACGGACGTTCCCGAATTGCCCAAGCCCAAGGGCTGCGCGAAGTAATCGCGCAGCAGCGGCCCCACGGTGATCAGCGCGAACAGGCCATAGACGATTGTGGGGATGCCCGCCAGAACCTCGATGGCCGGTTTCACGAAACCCCGCACCCAGCGGGACGCGTATTCCGACATGTAGACGGCAGCGAACAGCCCGATGGGCACCGCCACCAGCAGCGCGATGGCCGAGACATACAGCGTGCCCCACAGCAGCGGCAGGATGCCCAGTTGCGAATTGCCCTGAAAGCGCGGCGTCCATTCGGTGCCGAAGAAGAAAGTTTTCCAGTCATAGACCTGGAAGAAACGCCCGGTCTCGAAGACCAGCGACAGGACGATCCCCAGCGTGGTGACGATGGCGATCAGCGAACACAGCATCAGAAGGCCCAGCACCATGCGCTCGACCGCGTTGCGGGCCTGGTATTGCCGGCCGATGCGCGTCACGCCAAGGCCCAGGCCAATCACGGCGGCGACCAGGGCCAGGATGCCGACCACCGGGCCGGTCTCGTCCGTCAGCACGCCCGCCATGCGCAGGATGGCCGCGACGGCCAGCACCCCCAGCGACGGCAGCAGCGCCATCAGCCCGACGCTGGTGCCGTGATAGGTGGGACGGCTGTGCAGCGCGCGGGCATCCGGCCCGGCAGTCGCGAAGGCGCGGCTGCGGCCCAGGATGTAACCGGCGGCGGCCAGCAGGAAACTTGCGAAAAAGGCCCATGACAGCGGCATTCGGGCGGTCCCTTGCGAGAAACGGAAAGGCGGCGGGCGGCACGGTTTTCCCGTGCCGCCCCCTTGGCATTACTGCATGGTGGTCCCGGCGGCCACGGCTTCCTGGGTCGCGGCCAGTTCGGGGTCCGAGACCAGGCCGTATTCGGCCAGCGGGCCATCGGGACCGGCGATCTCGTCGGCCACGAAGAACTGCACGAATTCGGGCAGGCCGGGGATCACCTCGAAATGCGCGGCCTTCACATAGAAGAACAGCGGCCGCGACACCGGGTATTCGCCCGAGGCGATGGTCTCGGTGGACGGCGTGACGCCGCCGATGGTGCCGACCTTCAGCTTGTCGGTGTTGTTTTCATAGAAGGACAGGCCGAACACGCCGATCCCGTTGGGCGAGGATTCGATCCGGGACAGCGTTTCCGTGTAATCGCCGTCGATGTCCACGGCCTTCCCGTCGGTGCGCAGGGTGGTGCAGGCTTCCTCGGCCGCGTCCTCGTCCATGCCCGAGGCGACAAAGGCCTCCATGGCGCCCGATTCCTCGCAGCCGGCCAGGATGACCTTTTCCTCGAAGACCTCGCGGGTGCCGTGCTTGGTGCCGGGGATGAAGGCCAGGATTTCCTGCGCGGGCAATCCTGGGTTCACCTCGTTCCAGTTGGCCGCCGTGTTATCGACGACCTGGCCGTCACGCACCACCTTCGCGGACAGGGCATTGAACCAGTCGGCGGGGGTGAAGGCGAAATCCGGCGCGGCGGCGGCGGTCGCGAAGACGATCCCGTCATAGCCGATGCGCACCTCCATGATGTCGGTCACGCCGTTGGCGGTGCAGGTCTCGCGTTCGGCGTCGCGCATCGGGCGGCTGGCATTGGCGATGTCGATGGTGTTCTCGCCCACGCCTTCGCAGAATTTCTGCAAGCCGCTGCCGGTGCCGCCGGATTCCACGACCGGAACCGGGAAGTCCATGTTTTCGCCAAAGGCTTCGGCCACGATGGTCGAATAGGGCAGCACGGTGGACGAACCCGACACCTGGACCTGATCGCGGGCGGCAGCGGCCGTGGCCGAGGCGGCGATCACGGCCAGGGCCGAGACGGTGAATTTCACGGTGGACATGGATCTCTCCTAAATCTTTCACGCCCAAGCTGGGGGCTGTGCGTGACCTAAGCGCCACAGGTGACGCTTGTGCGAAAGAAGCATGACCCTTTTATGACAAGCGGCGGTTTTTTGAAAGTTCCGCGTCAGTTTTCCGGCGCTCCGCCGATCCGGCCCCGCTGGCCCCCGGTCTGGGCGCGGTCCATCAGCAGGTGGTCGAGGATCACGCAAGCCGCCATCGCCTCGGCCACGGGGACGGCGCGGATGCCCACGCAGGGATCGTGGCGGCCCTTGGTGATGAGGTCGATCTGTTGCCCGTGGCGGTCGATGGTGCGGCGCGGGGTGGTGATGGAACTGGTGGGCTTGACGGAAAAGCGCACCACGATCGGCTGGCCGGTGCTGATCCCGCCCAGAATGCCGCCCGCGTGGTTGGACAGATAGAGGGGACCGTCGTTGCCCATGCGGATCTCGTCGGCGTTGTCGGTGCCGGTCAGGGCGGCGGCACCCATCCCCTCGCCGATCTCGACGCCCTTCACGGCATTGATCGACATCATCGCGGCAGCAAGGTCGGTGTCGAGCTTCGCGTAAATGGGCGCGCCGAGGCCGGGGGGGCAGCCCTCGACCAGCACCTCGATGGCCGCGCCGACGCTGTTCTGGTCCTTGCGGATGGCGTCCAGGTAGTCGGACCATTCCTGCACCGCCGTCGCATCCGGCAGGAAGAACGGGTTTTCCCCGATGGCATTCGCGTCGAACCGCGCCCGGTCCAGATGCAGCGCGCCCATCCGCACCATGTATCCGGTGATCCGCAGATCGGGCAGCAGGTCGCGCAGCACGGCCTGCGCCACGCCGCCCGCCGCGACCCGCGCCGCCGTTTCGCGGGCGCTTGACCGGCCACCGCCGCGATAATCGCGATGGCCGTATTTCAGGTGATAGGTGATGTCGGCGTGGCCGGGGCGGAAGGCCTGGGCGATCTCGCCATAGTCCTTGGACCGCTGGTCGGTGTTCTCGATCATCAATTGTACCGGCGTGCCGGTAGTGCGCCCCTCGAAGACGCCGGACAGGATGCGCACCTGGTCGGCCTCGCGGCGCTGCGTGGTGTGTTTCGACGTGCCGGGGCGGCGGCGGTCCAGGAATTGCTGGATCCAGGCCTCGTCCAGGGCCACGCCGGGGGGCACGCCATCGACGGTCGCGCCCAGGGCGGGACCGTGGCTTTCGCCCCAGGTGGTGAACCGGAACGCGCGACCGAAGGTGTTGAAGCTCATGCGGTGTCCTTGCTCAGGGCTTTGAGTTCATAGATCAGATCCAGCGCCTCGCGCGGGGTCAGGGCGTCGGGGTGGATGTCCTTCATGCGCGCGTCCAGCGGCGACGGCTTGGCCTTCGGCGCGGCAGGCGCAGGCGGCACCGCGCGGAACAGCGGCAGGTCGTCGATCAGCGCGGCGGGGCGGGCCGCGCCTTCGCGTTCGCCCGATTCCAGCGCGTCCAGCACGGCGCGGGCGCGTTCGACCACGGACGCGGGCAACCCGGCCAGCCGCGCGACCTGCACGCCATAGCTGCGGTCGGCGGCGCCCTTGCGCACCTCGTGCAGGAAGATCACCTCGCCGTCCCATTCGCGCACCGCGACGGTGGCGTTTTCCACGCCGTCCAGCTTGGCCGACAGGGCCGTCATTTCATGATAATGGGTGGCGAACAGCGCGCGGCAGCGGTTGGTAGCGTGCAGATGCTCCATCACCGCCCAGGCAATGGAGAGGCCGTCCCAGGTGGCGGTGCCGCGCCCGATCTCGTCCAGGATCACCAGGGCGCGGTCGTCGGCCTGGTTCAGGATCGCGGCGGTTTCGACCATTTCCACCATGAAGGTGGACCGGCCCCGCGCCAGGTCGTCGGCGGCGCCCACGCGGGAGAAAAGCTGGCTGACCAGGCCGATATGGGCGCGGCGGGCAGGCACGAAGGCCCCCGCCTGGGCCAGCACCGCGATCAGCGCGTTCTGGCGCAGGAAGGTCGATTTGCCCGCCATGTTCGGGCCGGTCAGCAGCCAGATCGCGGGGGTGCCGCCTTCGGTCAGCGCGCAGTCGTTGGCGACAAAGTTTTCCGCCTTGCGCCGCAGCGCGCGTTCGACCACCGGATGGCGGCCCCCCTCGATGACAAAAGCACGGCTGTCATCGACCAGGGGGCGCGTCCAACCCTCGCCCGCCGCGATGTCGGCGAAACCTGTGGCCAGGTCGATCTCGGCCAGGGCGCGGGCGGCCTGGCCGATGGGCGCGGCCCGGTCCAGCACGGCCAGACGCAGTCGGTCGAAAATGCCGCGCTCGATCTCCAACGCGCGGTCGCGGGCGTTGAGGATGCGCGTCTCAAGCTCTGACAGTTCCACCGTGGTGAAGCGGATCTGGTTGGCGGTGGTCTGGCGATGGATGAAGGTCGCGTTCAGCGGCGGGGCCATCATGCGTTCGGCATGGGTGGCCGTCGTCTCGATGAAGTAGCCCAGCACGTTGTTGTGCTTGATTTTCAGGCCTTGGACGCCGGCCAGCGCGGCGTAATCCGCCTGCATCCCGGCGATCACGCCCCGGCCTTCGTCGCGCAAGCGGCGGGTCTGGTCCAGATCCTCGTCATAACCGGCAGCCACGAAACCACCGTCTCGCGCCAGCAGCGGGGGTTCGGCCACCAGCGCGTCGTCCAGCAGGCGGATCAGGGCGTCGTGCCCGGTCAGGTCGCGCGCAGCCTCACGCAGCACCGGCGCGGCATCCTCCGGCAACCGCGCCGCGATGGCCGCGCCCTGCGCCAGCCCCGCCCGGATTGCCGCCAGATCGCGCGGCCCGCCCCGGTCCAGCGCCAGCCGCGACAGCGCTCGGTCCATGTCGGGCACGCGGGCCAGCGCGCTGCGCAGGTCGGCCATCAGGCGCGGGTCATCGACCAGCATCGCCACCGCGTCCTGCCGCGCATGGATCAGCGCCAGATCGCGGGAGGGCGCGCTGATGCGGCGTTCCAGCAGCCGCGCGCCCGCAGCCGTCACCGTGCGGTCGATGGCCGCCAGCAGCGACCCCTCGCGCCCGCCCGACAGCGCCTGCGTCAGCTCCAGGTTGCGCCGGGTGGCCGCGTCGATCCCCATCGCTCCGCCCGCGCGTTCGCGCACCGGCGGGCGCAGCAGGGGCAGTTTTCCCCGCTGCGTCAGGTCCAGGTAATCGACAATGGCCCCCATCGCCGCCAGTTCGGCGCGGGTGAACGTGCCGAACCCGTCCAGCGTGTCCACGCCGTAAAGCGCGCAAAGCCGCCGCGCCCCCGCCGCGCTGTCGAAGGCGGATGCGTGCAGGTCGGTCAGCGCCGCCCCGGCCTCCTCGACCAGGTCGCGCAGATCGTGGCCCGCCGCCAGAACCTCTCGCGGGGCCAGGCGCGCCAGTTCCGGGGACAGCCGCGCCAGGGCACAGTCCATCACCTGGAAAGCGCCGGTGGAGATGTCCACCCAAGCCAGCGCGCACTCCTCGCGCACCTGCGCAAAGGCCGCCAGATAGTTGTGCCGCCGGGCTTCCAGCAGCGATTCCTCGGTCAGGGTGCCGGGCGTCACCAGCCGCACCACGTCGCGGGCCACCACCGACTTGGACCCGCGCTTCCTGGCCTCGGCCGGATCCTCCATCTGCTCGGCGATGGCCACGCGGAACCCCTTGCGGATCAGCGTCAGCAGATAGGATTCGGCGGAATGGACCGGCACGCCGCACATCGGGATCGGCTGGCCTTCATGCGTGCCGCGTTTCGTCAGCGCGATGTCCAGCGCGGCGGCGGCGGCGACCGCGTCGTCAAAGAACATCTCGTAGAAATCGCCCATCCGATAGAACAGCAGCGCGCCGGGATTGGCGTCCCGGATCGCCAGGTATTGCGCCATCATCGGGGTGGGCTGATCGGTCATGTCCTTCGTCATGGCGGCGTTTCTAGCCGCTTGCGCGCGCCTGCGAAATCCCTACATTCGACCCCACCTCGGGGGGCCATGTGGCTGAGACGCGAAAGCGGACCCGTTGAACCTGATCCGGCTAACACCGGCGGAGGGAAGGTGACGCTGTCCTTTCTTTCGTGACCCTTATCGAAAGGAGACAGCGATGAAGTATCCCCTGATCCTGGCCCTGCTGGCCGCGACCCCTGTGATGGCGCAGGACAAGCCCGTCCTGACCGTCTACGCGGGCGAATCCATCACCAGCGAATGGGGTCCGGGTCCCAAGATCGAGGAAGGATTCGAGGCCTTCTGCGCCTGCGACCTGCGCTTCGTCACCGGCGACGAGCTGTCGCGCATCCTGATGGAGGGCGAAAAGACCGAAGCCGACATCGTCTTCGGCCTGAACACCGACGTGACCGCCCGCGCCCGCGCGTCCGGCCTGTTCGCGCCGCACGGGCAGGACACGACCGGGTTGTCGCTGCCGATCGCATGGACGGACGACATTTTCCTGCCCTACAACTGGGGCGAGACGGCCTTTGTCTATGACGAAACCCGCCTGGAAAACCCGCCGAAAAGCTTTGCCGAACTGTTGGACGCGCCCGACGACCTGAAGATCGTGATCCAGGATTCGCGGTCTTCGGTCAGCGGCCTGGCGCTGCTGCTGTGGGTGAAATCAGTCTATGGCGACGACGCGCCCGAGGCTTGGGCCAAGCTCGCCCCCAAGGTGCTGACCGTGACGAAGGGCTGGTCCGAATCCTACGGCATGTTCACCGAAGGCGAGGCCGACATGGTGCTCTCCTACACCACCTCGCCCGCCTATCACGTCTCGGCCGAGGATGACCCGACCAAGAAGGCCGCGATCTTTCCCGAAGGCCATTACTTCATGGCCGAGGTCGCGGCCCAGGTCCGCACCACCGACCAGCCGGAGCTGGCCCAGAAGTTCATGGACTGGATCCTGACGCCCGAGTTCCAAACGACCATCCCCCTGGCCAACTGGTCCCTGCCCGCCAAGCTGCCGCAAGACGAATGGCCGCAGGTCATGCGCGAGTTGCCGCGCCCCGAAAAGACCCTGTTCTATTCCGAGGACGAAGCCGAGGCGCTGCGCCAACCCGCGCTTGACGAATGGCTGCGGGCATTCTCGGGCTGACGCGGGCCGAGGCGGGGGGCGCGGCTGCCGCCACCGGCCTTGCGGTCCTGATCGGGGGCACGCTGGCCGCCGTGGCGTGGCAGGCGCAGGGTCTGGCGGGGCTTGGCCCGTGGGACTGGCGGGCGGTCCGGTTCACGCTGTGGCAGGCGGCGGTGTCGGCCACACTGTCGGCGATGCTGGCGGTTCCCGTGGCCCGCGCCCTGGCACGGCGGCGCTTTGTCGGGCGCTCGGCGCTGGTGACACTGCTGGGCGCGCCCTTCATCCTGCCGGTGATCGTGGCGATCATGGGGCTGGTTGCGGTGTTTGGCCGCAATGGCGCGGTGAATGACGCAGCCCGCGCCCTGGGCCTGCCCGAGATCTCGATCTATGGCTGGCAGGGGGTGATCCTGGCGCATGTGTTCTTCAACCTGCCCTTGTCGGTGCGGCTGATTCTGCAAGGCTGGCAGGCGATCCCCGCCGAACGCTTCCGCCTGGCCGCATCCTTGGGCTTTGGCCCCCGCGACGTGGCGCGCCACCTGGAACGGCCCATGCTGCGGGCGGTGTTGCCGGGCGTGTGGCTCGCGGTGTTCCTGGTTTGCCTGACCAGCTTCACCGTGGCCCTGGCGCTTGGCGGCGGGCCGCGCGCGACCACGGTGGAACTGGCGATCTACCAGGCCTTCCGCTTCGACTTCGACCTGGGCCGGGCGGCGAGCCTGGGGCTGATCCAGATCGCGATCTGCGTTGCGGCGATGGCGCTGGCCCGCTGGATCGCGATCCCGGCAGCGTTCGGCGCGGGACTGGACGCGGACCACAGGCCTACCGCGCCAGGGGGGTGGCGCCGGGTCAGCGATGCGCTTGTGATCACAGGCGCCGCCGGGTTCCTCCTCTGGCCGATGGCCGCCGTCACCCTGCGCGGGCTGCCGCGAATCCCCGCCCTGCCGCCCGAGGTCTGGGAGGCGGCAGCGCGGTCCGTGGCGATGGCGCTGATCTCGGCCACGCTGGCCTTGGTGCTGTCGCTGACCCTGGCCCTCTCGCTGGCGCGGGGGCGGATGCGGTGGGTGGAAACGGCGGGGATGCTGCCGCTGATCGCCTCGCCGCTGGTGCTGGGGACGGGGCTGTTCATCATCCTGCGCCCTTGGGTCGGGCCGCAGGCGCTGGCCCTGCCGGTGACGGTGGCGATCAATGCGGTGATGGCCCTGCCCTTCGGGTTGCGCGCGCTGATCCCGGCGGCGCGGACGCTGCACGGCGATTACGGGCGGCTGGCCGATTCGCTGGACCTGCGGGGCTTCGCGCGGCTGCGGCTCTTGACCCTGCCGCGCCTGGCCCGGCCCTTGGGCTTTGCGGGCGGGCTGGCGGCGGCGCTGGCCATGGGGGATCTGGGCGTGATCACCTTGTTCGGAGGCGACCGGCCGACGCTGCCCTTGCAGCTGTATCAGTTGATGAATTCCTATCGCATGGACGAGGCCGCGGGTTGCGCGGTGCTGCTGATGGCGATCAGCTTCGGCCTGTTCTGGGCCTTCGACAAGGGGGGCCGCCTTGCTTGAGTTCGACGCCGTCCGCGTCACGCGCGGCCCCTTCACCCTGTCCGCCGACCTGAGCGTGCCCAAGGGCGCGCGGGTAGCGGTGATCGGCCCGTCGGGGTCGGGAAAATCCACGCTGCTGTCGCTGGCGGGCGGGTTCCTGGCGCCAGACCGGGGGCGGATCCGGGTGGAGGGGCGCGACATCACCGTTCTGCCGCCGGGGCAGCGCCCGGTGTCGATGCTGTTCCAGGACCAGAACCTGTTTCCGCACCTGACGGTGGCGCAGAACGTGGGCCTTGGCCTGCGCCCCGACGGGCGCTTGTCCGATCCGCAGCGCGCCCGCGTGGCGCAGGTTCTGGACGAGGTGGGGCTGGAAGGGATGGAGGACCGCCGCCCCGCGAACCTTTCGGGCGGACAGCAGGGCCGCGTGGCGCTGGCGCGCGTCCTGCTGCGCGCCCGGCCCCTGCTGCTGCTGGACGAGGCCTTCGCGGCGCTTGGCCCCGCGCTCAAGGCCGAGATGCTGGCCCTGCTGGGCCGCATTGCGGACCAGACCGGGGCCACGGTGCTGATGGTCACCCATGACCCGGATGATGCCCGCAGCTTCGCGCCGCAGACGATCCTGGTCGAGGGCGGCGTGGCCCATCCCCCGGTGCCCACGGGGCCGCTGCTGGACGACCCGCCGCCGGGATTGCGGGCTTATCTGGGGTGATCCCGACGGCTGCCGGGCGGGAAAAGGAAACGTATACGTTTCCCCCGTCCGCGATGTGACGGTGCAATCGGAAACGGTGCAACCACATGACCACGAGAGGCCGGCGCCCGACCCGAGGGGGGCGTGAAGCGCCCGCCTGGGGGCGGGGCGGGCGCTGGCCGGGCCTTTGAGGCCCGGCGGTTCAGGTGGATAGGTCACGAGGTGGCAAAGGCGATGGCCTTTGCCAGTCGGCATCACAGGTTGAACACCCGCTCCGGCTGCACCAACCCGCCCTGGTACCGCCCGATGCAGACCGGTCCCTTGGCGTCCGACACCCAGACCAGATCGCCCCACTCCGCCGCGCCCGTCACTTGCCCCGGATTGCCGTTGCGGATGCGCACCGCGCCCTCGGGCGTGGCGCGCAGCATGGGCAGGTCGGCCAGCGCGACCTCCAGCGGCAAAAGCCGCGCGTCCAGCCAGTCCTGCGCCTCGCGGTCGATCCTGTCGAAGGGCACCGCGTCCTCGGCGTCAAAAGGCCCCGACCAGGTGCGTCGCAGATGGGCGACATGGCCCAGGCAGCCCAGGGCACGCCCCAGGTCGCGGGCGATGGAGCGGACATAGCCGCCCTTGCCGCAGACCATCTCCAGCCGCGCGGTGTCGCGATCGCAATCCAGCAGGGTCAGGCTTTCCACCCACAGGGGGCGGGCGGCGAGATCCAGTTCCTCGCCCTCGCGCGCCAGGTCATAGGCGCGCTCGCCATCCACCTTGACGGCGGAAAAGGCCGGGGGAACCTGCATGATGTCGCCGGTGAAGGCGGGCAATGCGGCCTGAATGGCGGCGCGGTCGGGGCGAGCGTCCGACCGGCGCAGCACCTCGCCCGAGGCATCGTCGGTCGCCGTCTCGGCCCCCCAGTTGACCGTGAAGTCATAGCATTTCAGCGCGTCGGTCACGGTGGCGACGGTCTTGGTCGCCTCGCCCAAGGCCACGGCCAGGACGCCCGTCGCGTTGGGGTCCAGCGTGCCCGCATGGCCCGCCTTTTTCGCGTCCAGCGCCCAGCGGACCTTGGCCACGACGGCCGTCGAGCCGACGCCCGCGGGCTTGTCCACGATCAGCCAGCCATTGATGTCGCGGCCCTTCTTGCGTGCCATGTCGAACCCTCGCCTTGCAAAGGCGGCGGCATAGCGTCAACCGGCGCCGTCCACCAGCCCGATGATCGGTCCCAAGGATCGCCCGAAATCCGCCCGGTTCACCCCCGGCGCGTAAAGCCTGCTGATGGAGCCGTCGAAATAAAGGGCGTCGCGCACCCCAAGCCCGTCGCGGAACAGCCGCCCGAACTCGTGGAAGGTCACCGCGCGGTCGGAAATCGCGAACCACGCCGTCTGCCCGTCGGGCGAGACGCCGACGCCGTTCCGCACGTACCGGCTGTCCGAATCGACCAGGAAGCGCGGGTGCAGGTCGCCGTCGATCACCAGCATCGGCCCGGATTGCGTGGCCAGGCGGCAAGGGGGACGGGCATCCGCAAAGGCGCGGCTTTCGATCACCTGGAAGGGACGCGCGCCACCGGTGCAGAAAACCCCGTTGGGCAACATCCCGAAGTTGTCGCGGCTGGCCCCCGTGACGATGGGCTGCAGTTCCACCCCGTCGATCACCAGCAGGCCCACGGGGCGATAGTCGGCGTGATACATGCCCGCGTTCATCGCGAAGGCCAGGCTTTCGCCCTGCGCCAGCGTGGCGCGGACATTGGCGAAGTTGCGCAGGGGCTGGCCGTCCGGCCCGTCCTGCCACAAGCGCAGCGCGGGTTCCTGCGCGGCAGTGACCTCGCACACCACATAGCCCTGCCCGTCATGGCTCATGCGCCCGCAGCCGTCCGCCGCCACCGGGATCGCCCAGGCCAGCAGCATCCCCAGGGCCACGCCCAAGGAGCGCCAGTCAATTGGCATCGTCACCCTCGTCCGCGCCTTCCACGTCGCGGCGGACGCGCTCGTCGGCGAACAGGCGGCGGGTGTCGTCCATGCGGTCGAAGGTCTCGTCCTGCTGGAACCGCAATTGCGGCGCGTATTTCAGCGTCATGGCCTTGGCGACCAGATGCCGCAATTCGGGCGTGTTGCGGCGCAGCGCGGCCAAGGCTTCCTCGGCCCCATGGCCGCCTAGGGGCAGGACATAGGCCGTGGCGACCTTGAGGTCGGTGGACATCCGAACCTCGCCCACGGTGATGGAATGGCGGTTCAGGTCCGGGTCGTGGACATCGGCGCGCGCCAGCACGTCGGACAGGGTGCGGCGGATCAGCTCGCCCACGCGGAGCTGGCGCTGCGAGGGGCCGGAGCCATGGGAATAACGGTTCTGTGCCATGCGTCCCGATGTAGGGGGTCGCGGGCCGCGCCGCAACGGGATATGACGCGGGCAAAGAGTGGAGGCCCGCATGAGCGACTTGCAGAACACCGACGCGCCCGCCCTGCCGGGGATCGTCGTCACCGGCGCCTCGGGGCGGATGGGGCGGATGCTGGTGCGGCTGATCGCGGAGAACCCCGCCGTGCGGCTGGCGGGTGCGCTGGAGCGGCAGGGCCATGCGTGGATCGGCCGCGACGTGGGCGAGGCGATGGGCGGGGCGCCCCTGGGCGTGACGGTCAGCGACGACGCGGTGGCGGCCATCGCGCAGGCGCAGGCGGTGATCGACTTCACCGCGCCCGCCGCGACCGTAGGTTTCGCCGAACTGACCGCGCAGGCCCGTGCCGTGCACGTGATCGGCACCACGGGGCTGGAGGCGGCGCATCTGGACCGCCTCAAGGCCGCCGCCCGCCATGCGCCCATCATCCGCGCGGGGAACATGAGCCTGGGGGTGAACCTGCTGGTGGGCCTGACGCGCAAGGTCGCCGCTGCCCTGGGGACCGATTGGGACATCGAGGTGGTCGAGGCCCATCACCGCATGAAGGTCGATGCGCCGTCCGGGACCGCGCTGATGCTGGGCGAGGCCGCCGCCGAAGGGCGGGGTCGGACCCTGGCCGAAGTGCGCACGCCCGCCCGCGAGGGGATCACCGGCGCGCGGGTGCCGGGGTCCATCGGCTTTGCCGCCATCCGCGGCGGCGACGTGGTGGGCGAGCATGACGTGATCTTCGCGGGCGCCGGCGAACGGATCGTGCTGCGCCACCTGGCGACGGACCGCGCGATCTTCGCGCGCGGCGCCATCCGCGCGGCGATCTGGGGCCAGGACAAGGGGCCGGGGGAATACGACATGCAGGATGTGCTGGGGTTGAATTGAGGGCGTGATGGTGGGGTGAAACCCCACCCTACGCTTGCCGGGCGGGATCAGGAAATGCACTGCATTTCCCCCGCACGCAATTCGACAGTGCAACCAAAGACGGCGCAATCCCACGACCACGAGAGGCCAGCGCCCGACCCGGTGGGCGTGAAGCGCCCGCCAGGGGCGGGGCGGGCGCTGGCCGGGCCTTTGAGGCCCGGCGGTGCAGGTGGATAGGGCATCGGGTGGCGAAGGCGATGGCCTTCGCCAAGGATGCCTTGGTCGGCCTATAGAGGATGTGGTGATGAGTGGTGGGGTGGAACCCCACCCTACAAGGCACCGTAGGGTGGGGTTCCACCCCACCACTTACCCTCACGGTTGGATCGTGCAGCAGCCCGACAGCATCCTCGGGCTGTCCCCATGGATCACCAGCGTCGCGGACAGGCCGAACAGCCGGTCCGACATGCCGTCCGAACAGATCTGCGGATGCGCAAACAGCGTCATGTCCCGCGCCACCACCACCCGAGACGGATCGCGGAAGACGCCCGTGTCCAGCACCGCCTGCACGGGGCGGCGGTCGCCCGCCTGATCCTCGGGTGTGCGCAGGACCAGATCGCCGCCCTCGCGCTTGGCGTCCCAGAACGGCTCGGTCCCCAGGCAGCGGAACGCGGCGGGCACCGCGTCCGGCTGCCAGACATCGGTGCGATAGGAAAGGTATCGCATCGACACCCAGCCTGACTGCCCGGCGGTGTTCACCCGGCCCCAGCCTTCGCGTTCCTCGACCACCTCGATCGCCTTGGCGTCGCGGGCCAGGGTGCCGATGATCGCGGCCTTGGCATCCGGTTCGGCACGGATGTTCAGGACATCGTTGGCGGCCACTCCAGAAACGTCGAACAGGGTGGGCAGGATGTATTCCTGCGTGGCCAGGGCGGGGCTGGACAGGGCCAGAACAAGGGCAAGGGTTGTGCGGAACATGGGTGTAGCCTCCTGGTCTCAGTCTAGCCGTTTCGGCGCCACATGCCAGCGGGTCGGTTCACGGATGGTTCCCCCCGCGCGACGAAGCCGCTAGAAACACCCCATGACGACGCGCCTGACCGCCGATGAAACCCTGACCGCCGCCCTGGCGCGGATGCTGGCCGCCACCCTGCGGCCCGGCCAGACGGTGCTGCTGGACGGGCCGGTGGGGGCGGGCAAGACCCATTTCGCCCGCGCCTTCATCCGGGCGCGGCAGGGCGAGCGGGCCGAGGACGTGCCAAGCCCGACCTTCACCCTGGTCCAGACCTATGACGACCCCCTGGGGACCGAGATCTGGCACGCCGACCTTTACCGCCTGACCGATCCGTCCGAACTGGCCGAGTTGGGCCTGGACGAAGCCTTGCAGGACGCCATCTGCCTGATCGAATGGCCCGACCGGCTGGAGCGGCTGCCGAATGGCGCGATCACCGTCAGCATTGCCGGTCATGCCGATCCCGATCTGCGCGAGATCACCCTGATCGCGCCGGACGCCGCGCGCATCGCGGCACGGGCGGCTTTCGTGGCGGGCGCGGGATGGGGGGATGCGCGGGTGCTGCCCCTGGCGGGCGATGCCTCGGCGCGGCGGTATTTCCGGCTGACGGGCGTGCGGGGCAGCGCGGTGCTGATGGACGATCCCTCGGGCGGCTGCGGGCCTTTCGCGGCCATGACGGACTGGCTGCGGGGCCACGGCTTCGGCGCGCCCGCGATCCTGGCCCAGGATCCGGCGGGGCTGCTGCTGGTCGAGGATCTGGGCGACGATCTGGTCGCCCGCGTGCTGGAGCGCGACCCTGCGATGGCGCCAGGGGTCTATGACCGGATCACGGATCTGCTGGTCGATCTGCACCGCCATCCGGTCCCCGACTTCGTGGCGCCGCTGGACGGGCCGACCCTGGCCGAACAGGTGGGCCTGTTCGCCGAATGGTATCCGCAGGCGGCAGGCGGGGCGGGCGGCTACGACATCGCCCCCCTGATCGCGGCGCTGCACGCGGATCTGGCCGCCGATGTCCCCCCTGTCCTGGCCCTGCGCGATTTCCATGCCGAGAACCTCCTCTGGCGGGGCGAGGCCCCCTTGGGCCTCATCGACTATCAGGACGCGGTGGCCTGCCATCCCGCCTATGACCTCGTGTCCGCCCTGCAGGACGCGCGCCGTGACGTGGACCCCGGCATCGAGGCCGCCTGCGTCAGCCGCTATCTGGCCGCGACCGGGCTGGACCCGGACCGCTTCCGCGCGGCCTATGCCCTGCTCGGGGCGCAGCGGAACCTGCGGATCCTGGGCATCTTCACCCGGCTGTGCCTGCGCGACGGAAAGGGGCGATACCTGGACTTCATGCCTCGGGTCTGGGGTTACGTCCGGCGCAACCTCGCCCATCCGGCGCTGGTCCCCCTGGCGCGGGCGGTGGCCGCCCTGCCCGCCCCCGACGGTGCCGTCATCGAAAGGATCCGTGCCCGATGCGCCCGCTGATGATCTTTGCCGCAGGCCTGGGCACGCGGATGCGGCCCCTGACCGACACCTGCCCCAAGCCGCTGATCCCGGTGGCGGGCCGCACCTTGCTGGACCGCGCCCTGGATCTGGGCCGGGATGCCGGGGCGGGGCGGATCGTGGTCAACACGCATTACCTGGGCAACCGGATCGCCGCCCATCTGGCGGGGCAGGATGTCGCCATCAGCGACGAACCCGGCACGATCCTGGACACCGGCGGCGGGCTGCGTCAGGCCCTGCCGCTGCTAGGCCAAGGTCCGGTGATGACGCTGAACCCCGACGTGGTCTGGACCGGGCCGAACCCGCTGACGGCGCTCAACGCCGCCTGGCGCGAGGACATGGAGGCGCTGCTGATGCTGGTGCCGCTGGCCCGGGCCACGGCGCGGCAGGGGGCGGGGGATTTTGCAATGGACACGCAAGGCCGCATCAGCCGCTGGGGCGATCACGTCTATGGCGGCGCGCAGATCATCCGCCCCGACCGGCTGGCCCAGATTCCCGACCGGGTGTTTTCCCTCAACCACCTGTGGGATCTGCTGATCGCCGACGGGCGCGCCCATGGCATCGTCCACCCCGGCGGCTGGTGCGACGTGGGCTATCCGGACGCGATCCCCCTGGCGGAAAGGATGCTGCATGGCTGAGCCTGTGTTCCGCGGCCTTTACGCCCTGCCGCCCGGCGTCGATTTCGCCCATGAATTCGTGGCGGGGTTCCTCGACCGCATGAAAGGCCAGCCGCCCGAGGCGATGGCCCGCGTCACCATCTATGCCAATGCCTCGCGCACCCTGTCCGAACTGAAATGCGGCTTCGACCGGCGCGGCCCCTTGCTGCTGCCGCGCCTGCTGCCGGTCACGAACCTGGACACGCCTGCCCTGCTGGGCCAGCCCACATCCGCGCCCCTGGCCCGGCGGCTGCAACTGGCCCGGCTGGTGGCGCGCCTGCTGGATGCGCGGCGCGACCTGGCGGCGGGCCATTCCATCGCCTTTCTGGCGCGGTCGCTGGCCACCCTGATGCACGAGATGCAGACCGAGGGCCTGACGCCCGAGGCGCTGGAAGGCATCGACACCGGCGATCACGCCCGCCATTGGCAAAACGCCCTGGCCTTCCTGCGCATCGCTGCACGGTTCCACCTGGACGGCCCGCCGGTGGACCGCCCTGCGCGCCAGCGCCTTGCGGCGGAAACCCTGGTCCAGGACTGGGCGCAGGGCATCAACCTGCCGCCCGGGCCGGTGATCGTCGCGGGATCGACTGGATCGCACGGTGCCACGCGCCTGTTCATGGAGGCCGTGGCCGCCCTGCCCGAGGGCGCGGTGATCCTGCCCGGCTTCGACTTCGACCAGCCCCTGCCGGTCTGGGAAAGCCTGGAGCGGGGGGCCGAGGATCATCCGCAGTCGCGCTTCGCGCCGCTGGTCCGCGCCCTGGGCCGCCCCGCCCGCTGGACCGACACGCCCCCGCCGGTGCCCGACCGCAACCGGCTGCTGTCCCTGGCCCTGCGGCCCGCGCCCGTGACCGACCAGTGGATCGCCGAAGGCCCGCGCCTGCCCGACCTGATCGCCCCCACGCAAGGCCTGACCCTGATCGAGGCCGACCAGCCCGGGTCCGAGGCCGAAGTGATCGCCCTGATCCTGCGCGACGCCGCCGAACGAGAGGCGCGCGCCACGCTGATCGCGGCGGACGGCAACCTGATCCGGCGCGTGAACGCCGCACTGGACCGCTGGCACCTGCGGCCCGACGAAGGCGCGGGCCAGCCCTTGTCGCTGACCGCGCATGGCCTGTTCCTGCGCCAGATCGCCGCGCTGTTCGGACAGGCGCTGGCCATCGACCGCCTGCTGATCCTGCTCAAGCATCCGATGACGGTCACGGGATCGCCGCTGCTGGCCCTGAACGACGCGCGCAGGCTGGCCCGCGACCTGGAACTGCACCTGCGCCGCAACGGCCCGGCCTTTCCCGACGGCGACTGCCTGCGCACCTGGGCCACGCGCGGCGACCCCGCCCGCAAGATCTGGGCCGAATGGCTGGCCGACCTGCTGGACCGGATCACGCCCCTGGCGCGCGACCGCGCGCCGCGTCCCCTGCCCGACCGGCTGCACGACCTGATCGCCCTGGCCGAGTCCTGGGCGGCGGGACCGGGGGGCAGCGCCGCGGCCTCGAAGCTGTGGGAGGACAAGGCGGGCACGCTGCTGCGCACCACCATCGACCACCTGGCCGAACACGCGGCCGAGGGGCCGAGCCTTGGCCCGACCGAATTCTGTTCGCTGCTGCTGGACGAAATGCGCCAGCAATCCGTGCGGATCGAGGGCGGCGCCCATCACCTGATCCATATCCGCGGCCCGCGCGAGGCCCGCATCGTGGGCGAGGGCACGGTGATCCTGTCGGGCCTGAACGAGGGCGGCTGGCCGCAGCCCCTGGCGCCCGATCCGTGGCTGTCGCGGCAGATGCGGGCGGCGGCGGGCCTGCCCCTGCCGGAAACCCTGATCGGGCTGGCGGCGCACGATTTCCAGCAGGTGATGGGGCTGGACCAGGTGGTCCTGACCCGCGCCCGCCGCGACGCCGAGGCCGAGACGATCCCGTCGCGCTGGCTGAACCGGCTGACCAACCTGATGACCGGCCTGCCCGAACGGAACGGCCCGCAGGCCCTGGCCGCGATGCGCGCGCGCGGTAATGCCTGGCTGGCCCGCGCCGCCGCCCTGTCGCGGCCCCCGGTGGCGGTCAGGCCCGCCGCCCGCCCCTCGCCCATCCCGCCCGTGCCGCCGTTCCGGGAACTGCCGGTCACGGATGTGTCGCTGCTGATCCGCGACCCTTACGCGGTCTATGCCAAGCGCGTCCTGGGCCTGCGCCCGCTGCCCTCGCTGCGGCCCGAACCGGATGCATCCCTGCGCGGCCAGACCCTGCACGCCATTGTCGAGGCGCTGGTGGCGTCCAAACCCGCGCCCGACACGCCCCCCGCGGTGCTGAAGGCGCGGTTCCTGCGCCTGACGGCCGAGATCCTGCTGCGCGACGTGCCCTGGCCCGCCGCCCGCGCCTTCTGGGCCGCGCGGATGGAAAAGATCGCCGACCGCCTCGTCGCGGACGAGCTGGCCCGGCTGGCGCAGGGCCGCCCGGTGGTCGTGGAAAAGCGCGGCCGCGTGGCGCTGTCGGGGATGGATTTCGTCCTGACCGCCCGGCCCGACCGGATCGACCTGCTGCATGACGGGTCCGTGATGATCTATGACTACAAGTCCGGCAAGCCCCCCTCCGACAAGCAGATCGCCACCTTCGACAAGCAGCTGATCCTGGAGGCCGCGATGGTCCGGCGCGGGGGTTTCGACGCGCTTGGCCCGGCGGATGTCGCGGGCATCAGCTATATCCAGCTGGGCGGCGAGGGCGAGACGCATCCCCGCAGCTATTCCCCGCAACTGGAGGCCGAGAACTGGGACGGCTTCCTGCGCCTGGTCGCGGCCTATCTGGGGGGCGAGATCGGGTTCACCGCGATGCGGGCGCCCGAACAGACCAGCTATGCGGGCGACTACGATCATCTGGCGCGCTATGGCGAATGGTCGCTGGCCGATGCGCCGCGCGTGGAAAGGGTGGGTGATCATGGATGAAGCCAGCCTCAACCAGATCGCGGCGGCCGATCCCGCCCGGTCTACCTGGCTGACGGCCAATGCCGGGTCGGGCAAGACCCGCGTGCTGACCGACCGCGTGGCGCGCCTGCTGCTGGCGGGGACCGCGCCCGAACGCATCCTGTGCCTGACCTATACCAAGGCCGCCGCGACCGAGATGCAGAACCGCCTTTTGCGCCGCCTGGGCCAATGGGCGATGCTGCCCGAACCCGAGTTGCGGCGCGAACTGGCCGAACTGGGCGAAGGGGGCGACCCGGATCTGGCTCAGGCCCGCCGCCTGTTCGCCCGCGCCATCGAGACGCCGGGCGGGCTGAAGGTCCAGACCATCCACAGCTTCTGCGCGGCCCTGCTGCGGCGCTTTCCGCTGGAAGCCCAGGTGCCGATGGGCTTCATGGAACTGGACGACCGGTCCGCCCGCGCGCTGCGCGCCCAGATCGTCGAGGACATGGCCGCCGAAGGCGCGCCCGCCATCCGCGACCTGACGGCGCTGGTGTCGGGCGACAACCTGGACGCCTTCCTGGCGGGGCTGTCGGATGCGGATTACCCCCGCGAACCCGATCCCGCGCCGATCTGGGGGTCCATGGGCCTGCCCCCCGGCCTGGACGAACCCGCGCTGCTGGCCCGGGTCTTCGCGGGCGGCGAAGGCGACCTGTTCGCGGCCCTGGCGCCGATCCTGCGGGCCAGCGGTCCCAAGGACTGCAGGCTGGCCGACCAGCTGTCGCAGGGCAACTGGGCCGATCCCGGCCCGGACGAGCTGCATCTTCTGTGCAAGTGCCTGCTGTTCGGCAAGGATGCCCGCGTGCCCTTCGGTCCCAAGATCGGCGACATCCCCACCAAGGCCCTGCGCGAGGGTCGCTGCGCGCCCTTCATGGCGGACCTTGAAGCGCTGATGCAACGCGTGGCCGATGCCCGCCCGCTGTGCATGGGCCTGGCGCTGGCGCAAAAGACGCTGGCGCTGCACCGCTTCGGCCACGAATTCACCCGCAGGCTGGCGATCGAGAAGGCCACCCATGGCTGGCTGGATTTCGACGACCTGATCCGCCGCACCGCCGACCTGCTGGACGAATCCTCCATGGCGCAATGGGTGCTGTGGCGGCTGGACGGCGGCATCGACCACATCCTGGTCGATGAGGCGCAGGACACCAGCCCGGACCAATGGCGCGTGATCCGGCGGCTTACCGACGAATTCACCAGCGGCGCGGGGGCGCATGACCGGCCCCGCACGCTGTTCGTGGTGGGCGATCCCAAGCAGTCGATCTATTCCTTCCAGGGCGCCGACATCGCCGTCTTCGAGGCGATGCGCGACCGCTTCCGCCAGGATTTCGAGGCCGTGCGCCAGCCCATGCAGCAGCGCGGACTGGCTCATTCGTTCCGATCCTCGCCCGCGATCCTGTCGCTGGTCGATACGGTCTTTTCCGGCGACGGGGCGCAGGGGTTGGGCGATCCGCCCCGCCACATTGCCTTTCGTGACACCATGCCCGGCCGCATCGACATCTGGCCGCCCCTGCCCGAACCCGAAAAGCTCGAGGACGGCGACTGGACCCGGCCCGTCGATGCGCCGGCGGAAAACGCCGCCGACACGCAGCTGGCCCGCGCCGTCGCCCGCCAGGTGCGCCAGATCATCGGCACCCCGATCCGCGACGGCAAGACCGGCCAGGTCCGCGCCATCGGGCCGGGCGACATCCAGATCCTCGTCCAGCGGCGGGCGGGGCTGTTCGACGACCTGATCCGCGAGTTGAAGGCCGCGGGCCTGCCCGTGGCCGGGGCCGACCGGCTGAAGCTGGCCGCCGAACTGGCCGTGCGCGACATCACCGCGACGCTGTCGGTCGTGTCCACGCCCGAGGACGACCTGTGCCTTGCCGCCGTGCTGAAATCGCCCCTGTTCGGCCTGTCCGAGGATGACCTGTATCGCCTGGCCGCCGGGCGCGGGCGGCAATACCTGTGGGAACGCTTGCGCGAATCGCCCTATCGCGGGGCGTTCGAGGTTCTCTATGACCTCATGGACCAGGCCGATTACCTGCGCCCCTATGACCTGATCTCGCGCCTGCTGGTCCGCCACGGGGGCCGCGCAGCCCTGCTCTCGCGCCTCGGTCCCGAGGCCGAGGACGGCATCGACGAGTTGCTGTCGCAGGCCCTGGCCTATGACACGGTGGAAACGCCCTCGCTGACGGGGTTCCTGGTCTGGCTGGGCAGCGACGACGTGCAGATCAAGCGGCAGTTGCCCGGCGGCGCGGGCGGGCTGATCCGGGTGATGACCGTGCATGGCTCGAAAGGCTTGGAAAGCCCCGTGGTGATCCTGCCCGAGACGAAGAAGCGCAAGCCCGGGCGCGGCCAGCCGCTGATCCGGCTGGACGACCGGCCCGCCTGGCGCGGCCTTGCCGCCGACCGCCCGGACCCGGTGGCCCTGGCCGTGGCCGACCACGAACAGCGGCAAGAAGAGGAACGCCGCCGCCTGCTGTATGTGGCGATGACGCGGGCCGAAAGCTGGCTGATCGTGGCCGCGGCGGGCGATTGCGGCGTGGGGCTGGAATCCTGGCATTCGATGATCGCGGTCGGCGCCGTGCGGTGCAGCAGCCTGGAACGCACCACGGTCGAGATCGACGGCATCGGCACGGCGGAACGGCTGTTCTTCGGCGCCTGGCCCGATCAGGCGGTGGCGCTGGACGCGACCTTCGCGCCCCCTGCCCGCGCGCCCGAATGGGCGCATCGCCGCGCCCCCGCGCCGCCGCCCAAGATGCTGGCCATCGCCGCGACCGCGCTTGGCGGCGCCAAGGTCATCGGCGAAGGGACCGAGGACGCCGACCCTGCCGCCGCCATGCTGCGCGGCACGCGGCTGCACCTGCTGCTGGAACACCTGCCCCGCCAGCCCGCGACCGACTGGCCGCGCATCGCCCGGGGCCTGCTGGCCGGGGCCGAGGGCGGCCTGCCGGGCGCCGACGAGCTGGCCGACCTGCTGGCCGAGGCCGCAGCGGTGATCAACGCCCCCGACCTGGCCGAAGTGATGACGCCCGACCCCTCGGCCCAGGTGCTGACCGAGGTCGCGCTGACCGCCCCCCTGCCGGGCCTTGGTCCGGTCCATGGCGCCATCGACCGGCTGATCATCACGGACGCGCGGATCATCGCCGTGGACTACAAGTCGAATGCGGTGGTCCCCGGTCGCCCCGAGGACACGCCCGAGGGGATCCTGCGGCAGATGGCGGCCTATCGCGCGGCGCTGCGGATGATCTGGCCCGCCCGCGCGGTCGAGGTCCGCGTCCTGTGGACCGCCACGCGCAGCCTGATGCCGATCCCCGATCCCATCCTGGACCGCGTCATGGCCGCCCTTGACCCGAAGGCCCTGGCTTCATAGCTGTTGGAACGAAGCCTTGCCGCATCCCGCCGGCATGTCCCTTGCAAGGAGCGATAGAATGGCCACTCAGCCCGTCACCGACAGCCAGTTCGACACCGAGGTCCGCCAGTCCGACACCCCCGTGATCGTGGACTTCTGGGCCGAATGGTGCGGTCCCTGCAAGCAGATCGGCCCCGCCCTGGAAGAACTGTCCGAGGAATATGCCGGCAAGATCAAGATCGTGAAGGTCAACATCGACGAGAACCAGGAACAGGCCGCGGCCTTGGGCGTGCGCGGCATCCCGGCGCTGTTCATGTTCAAGGGCGGCGAGGTCGTGTCGAACCGCATGGGCGCCGCCCCCAAGGCCGCGCTGAAGAACTGGATCGAGGAATCGATCTGACCTGTCCTTCGTGACGGTCGAAGGGCGGCGGCCTTACACGGGCCAGCCGCCCTTCTTCATGGCGGCCAGCATCCGGTCGTCGGCATCGGGCGCCATCATGTCCAGGCTCGTCCGGCGCAGGAACCAGTCCAGATAGGCGGCGACATCGGGGCGGTGGCGGTCCGCGCGGGCCAGGGCCGCGTCCGCCCCCAGGTCGGCCACGTTCAGCGCGACGTGGTGGAAATCCGCCATCCCGAACAGCACCAGCGGCTTGTCCAGGATCAGCCCGTCGAAGCCCACCGCGCTGTTTTGCGTGGCGACAAGGGCGCAGCCGCGCAGCAGTTTCGCGGTGTCGCCGCCGATCGTCAGGTTCGGGTATCGCCGGGCCAGGCCGTCCAGGGCGCGGCGGTCTTCGGCGTCAGGGGGTTCCTTGGGGTGGAAGGTGGCAATGGCCGGGCGGCCGGTGCGGGCGACGCTCTCGACCATGTCGACCGGACTCATGGTCTGGAAGGACCGGCATTCGCGCAACCGGCCCTGCAAGGGGATCAGCACGTGATCGCCGCGGACCGGATCGGGTCCCGGCAGCACGCGCCGGCGCAGCCTGTCCGCGAAATCGCGCGCCGCTTGCGCATCGACCGCGAGGGGATCGAAGCGCGCCCGGGCGACCGGCCAGGACCAGCGTTCGGCGTGCCGTTCCAGCCGCCAGAAGGGATAATGATACGCCCGCCGGAAGGTCAGCGCGCGGTCATGGGTGGGGCGTTCCATGTGATAGAGCGCGTAACCGGGAAGGCCGGGGGCGGCCTGGCGCGCGGCCTCGCCCGACCGCTGGACGGCGACCTGCCAGCCGCGTTCCTCCAGCAGGCGGGACATCCGGTTCAGGAAACCCAGCTTGCCCGCCTGCGCCGTCTGCAAGATCGGCGGATGCAGGTAGATGCGCAGGATGCGGGGCTGGTCCATGCGCGCCACGCTGCACAAGGGACCTGCGGGTTGCAAGGCCGGGACCGTGCCCATATCTGCAACCCGGAAACGGAAGGAAAGACCCTCATGGCGGATGACAGATTTCCCGGCTGGCACGGCACCACGATCCTGGCGGTGCGGCGCGGCGGCAAGGTGGTGGTCGCGGGCGACGGGCAGGTCAGCGTCGGCCAGACGGTGATGAAGGGCACGGCCCGCAAGGTGCGCCGCCTGAACCCCGGCGGGCGCGACGTGGTGGTGGGCTTTGCCGGATCGACGGCCGATGCCTTCACCCTGCTGGAACGGCTGGAAAAGAAACTGGAATCTGCCCCTGGCCAGTTGCAGCGCGCTTGCGTCGATCTGGCCAAGGACTGGCGCATGGACAAGTACCTGCGCAACCTGGAAGCCATGCTGATCGTCACCGACGGACGGGAACTGTATGTCGTGACCGGCGCGGGCGACGTGCTGGAACCCGAACATGACGTGGCCGCCATCGGATCGGGCGGCAACTTCGCCCTGGCCGCCGCGCGCGGACTGCTGGAAGGCGACGGGGATGCCGAAACCGTGGCCCGCAAGGCCATGGCGATCGCGGCCGACATCTGCGTCTATACCAACGGCAACCTGACGGTCGAGATCATCGGCGCCTGAGCGCGCACGGATGCCGGGCCGCACAGGCCCGGCATCACCGGCAAGGCGCTACAGCCGGACGGTCGCCACGTTGTCCTTGTAGCTTTCCTTGGGATCGCTGATGCCAAGCGCCACCATGGCGCCGGCGACGATGCTGGAGGCATCCAGCCAGATCTCGGCCTTTTGCGGATCGAAGCGCAGCAAGGCCAGCTTGGGATCGTCCTTGCCGTGTTCGTACCAGGCGGCGACATGGCTGTTCCACAGCCGGTCCACGACGGCCCGGTCGGTGTCCTCGGTCAGAGACCCCTCGATCGAGGCCCAAAGGTCATGGCCCTTGGACACGAACTGCGCCGCGGCGTCCTGCGCGCCGCCCGCCAGCCTTTCCACAAGGGCATTGTCCCTGGACGTAAAGAACCACAGCGGCCCGTGGTCCCCGTCCTCGACCTGCGAGGTCATGGGCCGGGTATGGCCGTGTTCGCCGCCGATAAGGCCCAGCATCACGGTCATGTCGGACCGCAGGGCCTTCCACAGGCGGGCTTTCAGTTCGTCGGGCGTGGGCATGTCGAATCCTCCGATATCAGGCTCCCGTGCCAACGTGGCGCCCGGCGGATTGTTCCGAACGGACCTCAGCCCGCCTTCTTCGCCTCCATGTAGGCGCGCAGGACCGCGTTCATCCGGGTCTGGTAGCCCTTGCCCTGCGAGGGGAAGAAATCCAGCACGTCCGGGTCGATGCGAAGCGATACCGCCTTCTTGGGTTCGGGAATCACCAGACGCGCGGTGGACCAGTCCACCTCGAAATCATCCTCGCCCTCGAAGTCGCCTTCGCGGGCAAGGCGGTCCCAGTCAGTCCTGCCCTTCATCTGCCGGAGTTCCTCCAGCGTGCAAGGCCCTGAAATCTTCTCGCTCATATCGCCACGCCTTTCGTGCCGTGATGATCCGCGCCGTTGTATAGACGACAAGCATCTGGTCGGCACATCCCTTCAAATCGCCGCCCCGACTGTTTATCTGCGGGTGAACCGACAGAAGGCAGACCCATGACCGACCTGACCCCGCGCGAAATCGTGTCCGAACTGGACCGCTTCATCATCGGCCAGAAGGACGCCAAGCGCGCCGTGGCGGTGGCGCTGCGCAACCGCTGGCGCCGCAAGCAACTGGGCGACGACCTGCGCGACGAGGTGTATCCCAAGAACATCCTGATGATCGGCCCGACCGGCGTCGGCAAGACCGAGATCAGCCGCAGGTTGGCGAAACTGGCCAACGCCCCCTTCATCAAGGTCGAGGCGACCAAGTTCACCGAGGTGGGTTACGTCGGCCGCGACGTGGAACAGATCATCCGCGACCTGACCGACGCCGCCATGATCGACACGCGCGAGCGGATGCGCGAGGCGGTCAAGGCCCGCGCCCACAAGTCGGCCGAGGACCGCGTGATCGAGGCCCTGGCCGGCAAGGACGCGCGCGAAGGCACCCGCCAGATGTTCCGCGACAAGCTGAAGCGGGGCGAGCTGGACGACACCGCCATCGAGCTTGAGGTGCAGGACACGTCCAACCCCCTGGGCGCGATGGAAATCCCCGGCCAGCCCGGCCAGTCCCTGGGCGGCATGATGGATCTGTCGGGGCTGATGAAGGCCTTTGGCGGGCGGCGGGTGCGCCGCAAGATGACGGTGTCGGAAAGCTATGACCTGCTGATCGCCGAGGAAGCCGACAAGCTGCTGGAGGACGACGCCGTCAAGGCCGCAGCCCTGGACGCCGTGCAGCAGAACGGCATCGTCTTCATCGACGAGATCGACAAGGTTTGCGCGCGGGCCGACGCGCGCGGCGGCGATGTCAGCCGCGAGGGGGTGCAGCGCGACCTGCTGCCCCTGATCGAGGGCACGACGGTTTCTACCAAATACGGCCCCGTGAAGACCGACCACATCCTGTTCATCGCCTCGGGCGCGTTCCACGTCGCCAAGCCCAGCGACCTTTTGCCGGAACTGCAGGGCCGGTTGCCGATCCGGGTGGAACTGCGCGCCCTGACCGAAGACGACTTCATCCGCATCCTGACCGAGACCGACAACGCCCTGACCCGCCAATACACCGCCCTGATGGCAACCGAGGGCGTCACCGTGGGCTTTGCCGCCGACGGCATCGCGGCGCTTGCCCGCATCGCGGCCGAGGTGAACGCATCGGTCGAAAACATCGGCGCGCGCCGCCTGTATACCGTGATCGAGCGCGTCTTCGAGGAGTTGTCCTTCAGCGCCCCCGACAAGGACGGCGAGACGGTGCAGGTCGATGCGGCCTATGTCGAACGCCACCTGGGCGACCTGGCGCGGTCCACCGATCTGTCGCGTTACGTGCTGTAAGGAACCGTCCGGCACGCATCCGGGTTGGCCTGGCAGGAAAGGGGACTGGTCATGGGTTATGTCTTCGGAATCATCGTCTTCGTGCTGGATGTCTGGGCGATTGCCTCGGTCATCAACACGAATGTCAGCACGGGCACCAAGATCCTGTGGATCGCCCTGATCGCGATCCTGCCGGTGCTTGGCCTGATCCTGTGGTATTTCATGGGACCCAAGGCCAATTACGGCGGGCGGGCCTGACGCCGGGGCTGGCCTGGGACCGGTTTCTCTGACAGGCTTGCCGCGACCGTTTCCCTGTAAGGTGACGCTTGCGGCATTTCCTTTTCTGTCTCGTCCTTGTGCTTGCGGCTTGTGGCCCGCGCGGCGCCCTGGTGATGGCCCCCGCCGGATACCGGCCCCGCATCGCCGAGCCGATCTGGGTCGCCGCGCAGCGCGACCTGTCCGGCGACCATGTGCCGCAGCCCTGGTTTTCGCGCATCGACGTGTCGGTCCCGCCCGACCGCGCGCCGGGCGATCTGGCCTATCCCCGGCCCGGCGGCGATCCCGACCGGGAGTTCCTGGTGACAGACGGCGGGCGGCTTGCCGATGCCGGGGCCTTCCGCCGCGCCATCGAGCGGGACCTGGCAGGCCGCGCGCCGGGCAACCGCGACATCATGCTGTTCGTGCATGGCTACAACTACAGCTTCGCCGAAGGCGTTTACCGCACCGCGCAACTGGCCCATGACCTGCAACTGCCGGGAATCCACGCGCATTTCTCGTGGCCCTCGCGGATGAAGCCCTATGCCTATTCGGGCGACCGGGACGGCGCGCTGTATTCGCGCGACGGGCTGGTGCAGACGATCGACCTGCTGGCCCAGGCGAAGGGGCGGGGCAAGATCGTGCTGATGGCCCATTCGATGGGCGGCCAGCTGCTGATGGAGGCGTTGCGCCAGATGGCCTTGTCCGGGCGGCGCGACCTGATCGGCCAGATCGACGGCGTGATCCTGATATCGCCCGACCTGGACCTGCGGCTGTTCCGGTCGCAGGTCCGCGCCATCGGGCCGCTGCCGCAGCCTTTCGTGATCATCACCTCGCCCCGCGACCGGGCGCTGCAACTGTCGGCGCTGATCTCGGACGAGCCGCTTCGGCTGGGCAACATTCCCGATGCGCAGCCGGTGGCGGACCTGGATGTCGTTGTCGTCGATACCGGCGCCTTCAACACCGGCTACGGGCATTTCAACGTGGCCGATTCCCCGGCCCTGCAGCGGATCCTGACGCGGATGCGCGACCTGGACCGGATCCTGCCCGAGGAAGGCGGCGCCGATCCCGGCCTGATCGGCGGCGCGGTCAGCCGGGTCGAGCAGGCGGTGCAGGTGGTGCTGGCGCCGGCGTTCTAGCCGCTGCGGCGCAGATAGACGTAATAGGCCCCCTCGCCGCCGTGGCGGTAATGGGCGGGCGTGACCTGCTGGACGACCGCCGACAACGGCGGCATGTGCAGCCAGTGCGGCACCTGATGGCGCAGGGCGCCGGGACGGGTCGGCAAGGGACCGTGATCGCCCCGGCCCTTGCCGGTGATGACCAGGACCAGCCGCCGCCCCTGGGCATGGCAGGACAGGATGAAGCCGGTCAGTTCGGGGTGGGCCGCGGCCAGGGTCAGCCCGTGCAGATCCAGCCGCGCCTCGGGCGCCAGCTTGCCCTGCGCCATGCGGCGGTGAACCTTGTGATCCATGCGCAGGGGGTGTTGCGCAAGCCGTTGCGCGGGGGTGGGCGCGGCGGACAGCGCGGCAGGGGGGCGGGGCGGCGCCTTGTGGCCGATCGCGAAATCCAGCAGCGACAGCGACGGGGGCGGGGCTGGCTTCGGCTTGAAGGATGGGCTTGCCTCGGGATCGGCAAGCCTTGGCCGTTCGGGGTGCATCGGCGCCGCCGTGCGGGCGACGCGCGCCCACAGATCCCTGTCCTCGGGCGTCAGGTCCCGTCGCCGGGCCATCTCAGCCGGTCGCGACAAGCTGCCAGTTCGGGTCGTCCTGACCCATGCGGCGGGCAAAGGTCCAGATGTCGCGCTGCTTGCGCGCGGCCTTGGGATCGCCCTCGACCACATGGCCCGCCCTGTCGCGGGTGGCCGCGATCAGTTCGCCCACGAACCGGACGGAAATCTCGGCCATTCCGGTGGCAGGGTCGAATTCCGCCCCTGCCAGGGAGGTTTCGCGCGTCCCGATATACTGCGCCGTGACCGTCTGGCCATTCGCCGTGCGGGCGTCGATGACCGACTGGAAGGCCGCGGCGACGGGTTCCGCCAGGAAGGGCCGGACCTCGGACAGGTCGCCGCGCTCGAAGGCCATCAGGATCATCTCGTAGGCGGATTTCGATCCGTTGAGGAAATCCATCACGCCGAAGGACGGCTCGGCCGCCTTCATCGCGGCCAGGGCGCGCGCGGTGGCGCTGCCCGCCTCGGCATGGTCCAGGATGTCGTGGTCGGGTTCCCCGGCGGTGCCCTCGATCACGTCGAAGCGGGGGCGGGGATGGTCCGGGGCCTCGACCTGCGGCGGCTCGAACCCGTCGCGGGTGCCCAGGACGTTGCGCAGGCGGAGGATAAGGAAAATCGCGATCCCGCCCAGGACAAGCAACTGCAGCAACGGGTTGTTCATGCGATTGGCCTCATGTGGTCTTGGCTGGTATCTGCGATCTGCGTCATTATGTAGGGATTGCGCCGGGGCAAGTCCAGTTATCCCCTGGCCGGGAAGGGAACGGGAATGCGACTGTTGTGGCTGTTCGTGGCGCTGCCGATCGTCGAGATCGCGCTGTTCATCCAGGTGGGCGGACTGATCGGGGTCTGGGCCACGCTGGGGCTGGTGGTGCTGGCCGCCGTCTTGGGCATGGCCGTGATCCGCAGCCAGGGCGCCCATGCCTGGATGGAAGCGCAGCAGAGCCTCGCGCAGTTGCGCGATCCGTCGCGGCCGCTCGCGCATGGCATGATGCTGATGATCGCGGGCGCGCTGCTGATCGTGCCGGGCTTTTTCACCGACACCATCGGCCTGCTGCTGCTGATCCCGCCGGTGCGCGATCTCGTGATGCGGCAGGCGGGGCGGCGGATGCGGGTCCGGTCCGTTCACGTCGCCCGGCGCGAGTCGCATCGCCCGCCCTATGCCGACGGGGTGATCGACGCGGATTTCGTGGTCGAGGACACGCCCCCGCGTCCGCGCCCGCCGCTCGATCTGCCCGAGGACGGGACGGGCGACCGGCCTGCCCGGCGCGGCGGATCGGGCTGGACGCGCCATTGAGGCCGTGACCCGCGCCTGATAGAACCGGGGCCAAGTGTCATCCTTCAAGGGAAATCCCATGGCCGACGAAACCACCCCCAACGGCGCGGCCTCTGCCGCCCCCTCCGTGCGGATGCAGATCCTGGCGCAATACATCCGCGACCTGTCGTTCGAGAACGCCGTCGCCACCAAGGGCGCCCCCCAGGGCGAGGTCCAGCCCGAGATCACCGTCCAGGTCAGCCTGGACGCCCGCAAGCGCGCCGGCGACAACCAGTACGAGGTGATTTCCAAGTTCCGCGTCACCTCGACCAACAAGGGCGACAACGCCACCCTGTTCCTGGCCGAACTGGATTACGGCGGGGTCTTCCTGATCGAGGGCGTGCCCGAGGACCAGATGCACCCCTTCCTGATGATCGAATGCCCGCGGATGCTGTTTCCCTTCGTGCGGCGCATCATCTCGGACGTGACGCGGGACGGGGGCTTTCCGCCCTTCAACATGGACCCGGTCGATTTCGTGGCGCTGTACCGCCAGGAACTCGCGCGCCGCGCGCAGGCGCAGCAGGGCGCGCCCGCCGACCAGCGCCTGTCCTGACACGCCATGGCGGCACGACCGCGCCGGGCCTGGCAGCGGATGCTGTCGGGCCGCCGTCTGGATCTGCTGGATCCGACGCCGGTGGACATCGAGATCACCGACATCGCCCATGGCCTGGCCTTCGTGGCCCGCTGGAACGGCCAGACCCGGGGGGACTGGCCCTATTCGGTGGCCGAACATTCCCTGCTGGTCGAGGATATCCTGACCCGTCTCAATCCCGGGATAGAGACGCGCTGGCGATTGGCCGCGCTGCTGCACGATGCGCCGGAATATGTGATCGGCGACATGATTTCCCCGGTCAAGGCGGCGCTTGGCGCGGAATACGGCCGCATGGACGAACGGCTGACGGCGGCCATTCATCGCCGCTTCGGATTGCCCGCGACAATACCGTCGTCAATAAAGGTTAAAATCAAGGCAGCCGACCGGATTTCGGCGCGGCTCGAGGCCGTTCAAATCGCCGGCTTCAGCCTGTCCGAGGCGAAACGCCTGTTTCCGCTGCAAAACGAATTGATTTTGTCCGTATTGCATATTCGAATACGCCCCCCGGCAGAAGCACGAGAGGCATTCCTGGACCGCTTCAGGATGCTGAACGAGGCTGCGGACGGATCCGCATAGGAAAGGGCTGCCCCGACGGGACAGCCCCTTGCAAAAAATCCCGTCAGATCAGCAGGTCGTCCAGCTGCTTGCCGCCTTCAAGATTTTCCTGGACCCACCGCGGTTTGCGGCCGCGGCCTGTCCACGTCATCGTCGGATCCGTGGGATTTGCGTATTTGGGCGCGACCGTTCCCGTCCGGCGCGGTTTCGACCCGGTCAGGTCGGCAAGGTTGAAACCATGCTCGCGTGCGGCTTCCTCGATCGCGGCCAATGCTTCGCGGCGCTTGCGGTCTTCATAGGAACTGATCGCGCGGTCCAGTCTTCCCCGAAGATCACGCAGTTCCTTGAGCGTCATCTTGTCCAGGTCGAAGTTCATTTCTTTTTCATCCATCATGAATTGATGAAACTAATGTTATATCACGCAAAGGGAATTACAAGACGTTTCATTATTCAGCGCGGCCCGCGCTTGGCAAGGATGCGCTGAAGCGTGCGGCGGTGCATATGCAGGCGGCGGGCGGTTTCACTGACATTGCGGTCGCATTGTTCGTAAACCCGTTGAATATGTTCCCACCTGACCCGGTCCGCCGACATCGGGTTGTCGGGCGGGGGCGGCAGCGATTCACCATCCGACAGCAACGCGGACGTTACGTCATTGGCATCCGCGGGCTTCGCCAGATAATCGGTCGCCCCCATCTTGACCGCCGCGACAGCCGTGGCGATGGCGCCGTATCCCGTCAGGACGATGATGCGCGCATCCGCGCGCAACTCGCGCAGCGCCTCGACCACGTCCAGGCCGTTGCCGTCCTCCAGCCGCAGGTCGATCACGGCATAGGCGGGCGGCGCCTCGCGGATCATGGCCAGGGCATCGGCGACGCTGACGGCGGTGCGGGGGGCAAAGCCGCGCTTTTCCATGGCCCGCGCCAGCCGAGTCACGAAGACTTCGTCGTCATCGACCAGGATCAACGACGGATCGGGACCCGGATACAGGCGGACGGGGGGTTCGACTTCCATGGGCAGGTCCCAGCTTGCGTGAACGGTAACAGTGCCGCAACGGCGGGACAGGGGCAATTACTTCTTATCCAAGGGCATCGACGAAGCAGCCGACGCGCTCGGCCATCACCTCGGGGGGGGTGTCGCGGTTGAAGAAATCGACCGTCCTGTTGCCGGGCAGGACCAGATAGGTGTTGGTCATGTGATCGACCAGGTAGTATTCCCCGTCTTCCGCGTCGTTGGCCTTGTAATAGTTGCGCCAGCCCTTGTTGACGGCGGCGATCTCCTCCTCGGTCCCGGTCAGGCCGATCATGTCGCCGGGAAACAGGCTGGTGAAATCGGCCACGACCTGGGGGGTGTCGCGCTTGGGATCGACGGTGACGAAGACGGTCTGCACGTCCTTGCCCCCTTCCTGCAACAGGGCGGCGGCCTCGGCGTTGCGGGCGCTGTCCATCGGGCAGACATCGGGGCAGGAGGTATAGCCGAAATACAGAAGCGAGGGCTTGGCGAAGACCTGCTGGGCCGTGACGCGCTGCCCGTCCTGCCGCGTCAGGGTGAAATCGGTGCCGAAGGCGTCCATGCCGCCCGCCACCGCGCTGCCGCCGCATCCGGCGAATTGGTCGTCCCCCCCGCGGCTGGCCAGGTAGACCCCGCCCGACGCCAGCAGGGCCACGGCGGCAACGCATCCGATCAGCAGGATTTTCCGGTCGGCCATGGTCGTCTCCTCCAACGGGCGCAAGCGGCGCATTGATCGCCCATCCGGCGCCGCGTATCAAGGTCCGCATCGTCGCAGCGGGGCACGCATGGCCGATCCACCCTTTCCCCCTTCCGGTCCGATCGGTCCCCAGGACCCGCCCGAGGCCGAGCCGATCCGGATGCGCACGCTGGTCCTGCTGCGCTGGTTCGCCATCGCAGGCCAGTTGGCGGCGGTGATCGTGGCCCGCATCATGGGCATCGGCTTTGCGCTGGAACCGGTGCTGGCGCTGATCGCGGCGGCCATCGCCATGAACCTGTGGCAGGTGGTGTCGCCGCCGCGCCGGACCTCGGCCCGGGGGGCGGTGGTGCAGCTGACCTTCGACGTGATCCAGATTTCCGCGCTGATGGCGCTGACCGGGGGGCTGGCCAACCCCTTCGCGCTGCTGGTCCTGGCGCCGGTGACGGTGGCCGCGACCTCGCTGGATGCCCGGGAAACGGTGGCCCTGGGCGTGGCCACGGTGGCGCTGATCTCGATCACGGCGCTGATTGCGCTGCCCTTGCATGGCGCGGACGGGCAGGAACTGACCCTGGCGCCCACGCTGGCGCTTGGCCACTGGACGGCGCTGATGATCGGGGTGGTGTTCTTTGCAGGCTATGCCCACCGCGTGACGGCGGAATTGCAGGCGACCTCGAACGCGCTGTTCGCCACGCAGATGGCCTTGGCGCGCGAACAGCGGCTCCAGCACCTGGGCGGCGTGGTGGCGGCCGCCGCGCACGAGATGGGCACGCCGCTCGCCACCATCAAGCTGATCGCGGCCGAGCTTGCGGACGAACTGGACGACCGCCCCGACCTGCAGGCCGACGCCATCGCGCTGCGCGATTCGGCGGTGCGCTGCGCGCAGATCCTGCGGTCGATGGGCCGGGCGGGCAAGGACGACCTGCACCTGCGCGCGGCCCCCCTGCGCGCGGTGCTGGAGGATGCCGCCGAACCCCATGCCGGACGCGGCCCCGCCGTCCGCATCCAGGCCGACAGCCTGGACATCCGCCGCGACCCCGCGATCATCCACGCGCTGCGCAACCTGATCCAGAACGCCGTCGATTTCGCGGCAAGCGAGGTGGTGGTCGAATCGCAGATCGGCAACGGCTGGCTTTGCGTGACGATCCGCGACGACGGCCCCGGCTATCCCGCAGCACTTCTGTCGCGGATCGGCGATCCCTACCTGACCAGCCGGCGCGGCGGCGCGCAGCGCGAGGGATACGAGGGGATGGGCCTTGGCCTGTTCATCGCCAAGACGCTGCTGGAACGGTCCGGCGCGCGGCTCGGCTTTGCCAACGGGGGTCCGGGCGCGGTGGTGACGGTGCGCTGGCCGCTGGACCGGATCGCCGCTGACGCGCGCGCGCCACTGGGCGACAATCCCGCGCAGGATGCCTGACATTTTAACTGTTCCTTAATCCCGCCCCTCCTATGGTTGCGCCAAACGTGAAGGAGCAAGGGATGTCCCTGCATGGCGCCGCGCTGATCCTGATGGTGGTCCTGACGGGGGCCGCCTCGGTCCTGCTGGCGATCGTGCTGGTCCGGTGGTGGGACCGGGGTCCGGGCCGCGACCGGCCGCGCCTGCCGCAGGGGCTGGAAAGCAGCCTCAAGCCCATGGTGATGCTGTTCCGCAATCAGGTGCTGGTCGATGCGACGCCGCCCGCCCGCGCGCTTCTGGACCGCTTTTCCGCGCCCGAAGGAGACTGGACGCGCCTTCTGCAATGGATCGGCCCGCGCTTTCCCGACGCGATCGAGGCCCTGGGCCGCATCGACCGCGCCGGACGGGTCGAATTCCTGGGCCAGGCGGGATCGGGCAGCGCGGCGCTGCGGCTGGTGGCCGAACAGATCGACGCGGGCCTTCTGCGCATCACCATCACCGACCCGCAGGCGGAATATGCGGGCATCATCGTCGATTCCATGTCCCAGCAGGCGATGGAGGAGGAACTGGACCTGCTGCGCCGCTCGCTGGACCAGACGCCGATGCTGGTCTGGCGCCAGGATGCCGAGGAACGCGTGACCTGGGCCAATGCCGCCTATCTGCGCCGCGCCGAGGCGCAGGGGGACGAACCCATCGGCTGGCCCCTGCCACGCCTGCTGGATTCGCCCCGCCCCGTGCCCGGCGCAGGCACCCGGACGCGCCGGGCGTCCTTGAACCAGAACGGCGCGGTGTCCTGGTACGATTGCCACAGCCACCAGGCGGGGGACCAGGTGATGATGTTCGCCCTGCCCGCCGACGCGGCCGTCAGCGCCGAACGGTCCTTGCGCGAATTCGTGCAGACCCTGACCAAGACCTTTGCCGACCTGCCCATCGGCCTTGCCATCTTCGACCGCCAGCGGCAGTTGCAGCTGTTCAACCCCGCGCTGATCGACCTGACCAACCTGCCCACCGGTTTCCTGACCGCGCGGCCCACGCTGTTCGACCTGCTGGACAAGCTGCGGGAACTGCGGATGGTCCCCGAACCCAAGGACTTCCGCAGCTGGCGCCAGCAGATGAGCAACCTGGAAAGCGCCGCCGCCACCGGCCACCATGTCGAGGAATGGTCCCTGCCCGGCGGCCAGACCTATCGCGTGACGGGCCGCCCCCATCCCGACGGCGCCGTGGCCTTCCTGTTCGAGGACATCACCTCGGAAATGAGCCTGACCCGCAAGTTCCGGGCCGAGATGTCGCTCGGCCACAACATCCTAGACAATATCGGCGAGGCGGTGGCGGTCTTTTCCGCCGAGGGGCAGGTGGCGTTGACGAACCAGGTTTACCGCGACCTGTGGGCTGACGTTCCCGACAGCCTGAGGGACGCGCTGGCCTGCTGGCAGGCCGGGGCCGAGGCCGGTCCGGGACTCGAGGCGCTTCAGGCCCGGCTGGCCGGATCCGGGGAAACCCTGCGCGACAGCGGGCTGGTCAAGGGTCCGGGGGGGCAGTTGCTGGGCTGGTCGGTGACCCGGCTTCCCGCCGGGCGGCAGATGGTCCGCTTTCGCCTGCCCGACCCCGCGACACAGCCCCTGCCTGCCGAGCAGCGCCTTCTGGCGGCGGGAACGGCGGTCTAGACGCGAAGCCTGCCTCTCGGCTTGTCTGCGTTCTATGATGTGGAACGCAGGTTGACCGTAATTCCCGGCCTGATCGCGCGATCCTGCAGTTTCCAGTTGCCAATCCGGCATTTTCCCTTCTATCCCTTATGGCGGAGGGGGCAGTTTCCAAATCCACCATGTGGACGGGGAAAGCGGCAAGAGGAGGCCGCTGCTGCCTGACGGGGGACAGGATGCACCAGACGGATGCACATGCCGGTGCCGAATTGGCATTGGGCGGAATCGAGGCGCTGGCCGAACCGAAGCGCGCCGAACGCTGGATGCGCCCGGTCGAGGTCGCGGCGGCGAGCCTGCTGGTGGCGATGATCGTCACCGTGCTGGCGAACGTCTTTTTCCGCTACGTCCTGGCCAAGCCCCTGATCTGGGGGGACGAGGTCGCCTCGATCTCCTTCATCTGGATGGCGATGCTGGGCGCGGCCCTGGCCGTTGACCGGCACGAGCACATGAAGCTGACGGTCTTCCTGCCGCTGCTGCCCGACCGTCTGGCCCGCGCAGTGGAAGTCGCGGGCAGCGTCCTGGTCTGCGTGCTGCTGCTGCGTCTGCTGCCCGTCGCCATCGAATACGCCTACGAGGAATCCTTCATCACCTCGCCCGCGCTCGGGCTGCCGATGTCCTGGCGCGCGTCCGCCCTGCCTGCGGGGATCGGGCTGATGGCGCTGCTGATGATCCTGTCGGTCGTGCGCACCCGCGAATGGGGGGCGATCCTTGGCACGCTGGCCGTGGCCGGGATTGCCGCCGCCGCCTTGTGGTTCGCCAAGCCCGCCGTCCTCGCCTTCGGCAACTGGAACCTGCCCCTGTTCCTGGGCCTGGGCCTGTTCGCGGGCGGGCTGCTGGTGATCGGCGTTCCCATCGCCTTCTGCTTCGCCCTTGCCACGCTGGGATACCTGACCTTCGCCACCCATGCCCCGGTCTTCGTGATGATGGGGCGGATCGACGAGGGGATGTCGTCCCTGATCCTGCTGTCGGTGCCGGTCTTCGTGCTGCTGGGCTGCATCCTGGACGCGACCGGCATGGGCCGCGCCATCGTGGGTTTCCTGGCGTCCCTGTTCGGGCACGTCAAGGCGGGGATGAGCTATGTGCTGCTGGGATCCATGTTCCTGGTGTCCGGCATCTCGGGGTCCAAGGTGTCGGACATGGCGACCGTCGCCCCCGCGCTGTTCCCCGAGATGCGCCGCCGGGGCCATTCCGCGCCGGAAATGACCGCGCTGCTGGCGACGGGCGCGGCCATGGCCGACACCGTGCCGCCCTCCATCGTGCTGATCGTGCTGGGATCGGTCGCGGGCGTGTCCATCGCGGGGCTGTTCACCAGCGGCTTCGCCATCGCCATGGTGCTGCTGGTGGTGCTGGCGATCCTCGCCCGCTGGAAGGCGCGGGGCGAGCGGATGGAGGGCGTGCGCCGCGCGTCCCTGTCGGTGATCGGCAAGACCGCCCTGATCGCCGCGCCCGCCTTGGTGCTGCCCTTCATGATCCGCAGCCTGGTCGGCGGTGGCGTCGCCACCGCGACGGAAGTGTCCACCATCGCCACCCTTTACGCCTCCATCATCGGCGCGGTCCTTTACGGCGGCATCCCCTTGAAGCGCGTGGGTGGGATGCTGGTGGAAACCGCCGCCATGTCGGGGGCGATCCTGCTGATCCTGGGGGCCGCGTCGTCCATGGCCTGGGCGCTGACGCAATCGGGCTTCGCGCGCGACCTGATGGTGCTTGTCACCGGCCTGCCGGGCGGCTGGCTGGTGTTCATGCTGGCCTCGATCGCGATCTTCCTGGTGCTGGGCTGCGTGCTGGAAGGGCTGCCCGCCATCGTGCTGCTGGCGCCGATCATGTTCCCCATCGCGCGCGGCCTGGGGATCCACGACATCCATTACGCCATGGTGATCGTCACCGCGATGAACATCGGGTTGATGGCGCCCCCCATCGGCATCGGCTTCTACATCGCCTGCAAGATCGCGGGCGTGCCCGCCGAACAGGTCATGGCGAGGATCTGGCCCTATCTGGCCGCGCTGATGGTGGGCCTGCTGTTCATCGCCGCCGTGCCCTGGTTCTCGACCGCCTTGCTGTAAACACGTCTTATCCTTGGGAGGAGGAATTCCATGACCATCAACCGCCGCGCCATCCTGCTGGGCGCCTCTGCCTGCGCGCTTGCCGCGCCCTTCATCCGGGTGCGCCCCGCGATGGCCGCCGAGTTCAGCTACAAGGTGGCGAACAACCAGCCGCTGGACCACCCCAGCAACGTCCGCCTGGCCGAGGCGCAGACCGCCATCCTGGAGGCCACCGGCGGCCGGTTCGACCTGCAGATCTTCCCGTCGAACCAGCTGGGCGCGGACACCGACGTGCTGGGCCAGCTGCGCGCGGGCGGGGTCGAATTCTTCCAGCTGTCGCCGATCATCCTGTCCACGCTGGTCCCGAACGCATCCATCAACGGCGTGGGCTTCGCCTTCCCCGACTACGACACCGTCTGGAAGGCCATGGACGGCGAACTGGGCGCCTATGAACGCGGCCAGATCGAAGGCGCGGGCCTGGTGGTGATGGAGAGGATCTGGGACAACGGCTTCCGCCAGATCACGTCCTCGACCAAGCCCATCGCCACGCCCGCCGACCTGGAGGGCTTCAAGATCCGCGTGCCGGTCAGCCCGCTCTGGACATCCTTGTTCACGGCCTTCGGGTCCGCCCCTGCGTCGATCAACTTCGCCGAGGTCTATACCGCCCTGCAAACCGGCATCGTCGATGGGCAGGAAAACCCGCTGGCGATCATGAAGACCGCCAAGCTGTGGGAAGTGCAGAAGTACTGTTCCATGACCAACCACATGTGGGACGGGTTCTGGATGCTGGGCAACCGCCGGGCCTGGAACGCCCTGCCCGAGGACGTGCAGCAGGCCGTGGCCGACAGCTTCAACGCCGCCGCCCTCAAGCAGCGCGCCGACATCGCCCAGATGAACGCCACCCTGCGCGGCGAGCTGGAGGCCAACGGCTTCGTCTTCAACGACGCCGATCCCAAGGCGTTCGAGGACAAGCTGCGCGAGGCGGGTTTCTATGCCGAATGGAAGAAGACCTATGGCGACGAGGCCTGGGCCATCCTGGAAGCCGCCATCGGCAGGCAGCTTGCCTGATGCGCGACGCCGCCCCCCTGGATACCGGCGGCACGCAGGCGGTGGCGCGCGCGCTGTCGCTGTTGTCGCTGGTGGGGCGGGGCGGCGCGCAGGGCCTGGGGCTGGCGCAGTTGGCGCAAGCCTCGGGCCTTGCCCGGCCCACGGCGCGGCGGCTGCTGCTGGCCCTGGGGGCGGCGCGGATGGTCGAACAGGACCGGGTGACGCGGCGATACCACCTAGGGCCGGAAACCTATCTGCTGGCGGGCTTCGCTACCGAACGCCACGGCATCGCACACCACGCGCGCGATGCCATGGTCCGGCTGGCCGAACAGACCGGCGACACGGTGCTGCTGACCGTGCCGCAGGACGACCATACCCTGTGCCTGGAACGGATCGAGGGCGATTTCCCCGTCCGCACCCATGCCCTGATGCGCGGCGACCGCAAGCCCGCAGGCGTCGGCGCGGGGGCGCTGGCGATCCTGGCCGCGCTGCCCGAGGCTGAAGCGGCGGCGCTGCTGGCCCGCGTGGTGCCGCTGGTGGGCGATCTGATGCCCGGCCTGCTGGAGGACCTGGCTTATGCCCGAACGCATGGCCATGCCCTGAACCCCGGCCGCGTCGTGGCGGGTTCCTGGGGCCTTGGGGTTGCGATACTCTGGCCCGACGGGCGGCCTGCGGGCGCGTTGTCCATCGCCGCCATCGAGAACCGCATGACCCCCGCGCGGCAAGCGGATCTCGCCGCCGCGCTGCACCGCGAGGCGCAGGCGATCGCCGCCCGCCTTGCCGATCTTGAAAGGAAAAGCGAATGACCGATCCCCTGATCGTCGGCTGGGCGCATACGAAGTTCGGGCGTTCCGAGGCGCCCGACACCCTCGCCTTGATGGCCGAGGTGGCCCTGCCCGCGCTGGAGCACGCGGGCCTGACCCCCGATGCCGTGGATGGCATCTTCACGGGCGTTTACAACAACGGCTTCCAGCGCCAGGATTTCCAGGGCGCGCTGGTCGCCATGGGCAGCCCGGAACTGGCGGGCGTGCCCTTCATGCGCACGGAAAACGCCTGCGCCACCGGATCGGCGGCGCTTTACGCGGCGGCTGACTTCATCGCATCCGGGCGCGGCAAGGTGGCCCTGGTGATCGGGGCCGAGAAGATGACGGCCATTCCCATCGGCGACGTGGGCGGCGTCCTGCTGTCGGCAAGCTTCGTGGCCGAGGAAGGCGACACCCCCGGCGGCTTCGCAGGCGTCTTCGGCCGCATCACCGACAGCTATTTCCAGCGCAACGGCGACCGGTCCGAGGAGCTGGCGATGATCGCCGCCAAGAACCACGACAACGGCACGCGCAACCCTTATGCCCACATGCAGAAGGCCTTCGATCTGGCCTTCTGCAACACGCCGTCCGACAAGAACCCGCTGGTGGCGGGGCCGCTGCGGCGCACCGATTGTTCGCTGGTGTCGGACGGCGCCGCCGCCATCGTGCTGGCCGCGCCCGAGGTGGCCGAGACGCTCAACCGCGCCATCCGCTTCCGCGCGCGCGCCCAGGCGGGCGACATGCTGGCCCTGTCGCGCCGCGACCCGACCGAATTCGCGGGCGCGCACCGGGTCTGGCGGCAGGCGCTGGACCAGGCGGGGCTGGCGATCACCGACCTGTCGCTGGTCGAAACCCACGACTGCTTCACCACCGCCGAGATGATCGAATACGAGGCCATGGGCCTTGCCCCGCGCGGCCAAGGCTGGCGCGTGATCCGCGAGGGCACCACGCGCATGGACGGCAAGCTGCCCGTGAACCCCTCGGGCGGGTTGAAGTCGCGCGGCCATCCCATCGGTGCGACCGGCGTCAGCCAGCACGTCATGGCCGCGATGCAGCTGACCGGGGACGCGGGCGCGATGCAGGTGCCGGGGGCCACCCTGGCGGGCGTCTTCAACATGGGCGGCACGGCGGTCGCCAACTACTGCTCGATCCTGGAACGCGAGAAATGACCGATCCTGTCGGCGGACTGACCCCGGTGTCCACCCGCGTGATGAACCTGGCGACATTCCTGGCGCAGTCCGCCCGGCGCGACCCGGACGGCATCGCCCTGGTCATGGGCGATGTCCGCTGGACCTGGGGCCAGTGGAACGCCCGCGCCGACGCCCTGGCCCATGCGCTGCAAACGCGCTTTAGGTTGCAAAAGGGCGACAGGGTGATGTGCCAGTCGCAGAACTGCACCGAGATGATGCAGGCGATGTTCGCCGTCTGGCGCGCGGGCGGGGTCTGGGTGCCCGCCAACTTCCGCCAGACGCCCGAGGAGGTCGCGTATCTGACCCAGGCGTCCGGCGCCTCGCTGATGTTTTGCAACGCCGGGTTCCCCGACCACGCGGCGGCCTGCGGCGTGACGACGCTGGCTTTTGGAACGGCAGAGTTCGGGCCTTCGGTCGATGTGATCACAGCCGAAAACATGGGCCAGCGCCCGCAGGTGGCCGCGGTTGACCGTGACGATCCCTGCTGGTTCTTCTTCACCTCGGGCACCACCGGGCGCCCCAAGGCCAGCGTCCTGACCCACGGGCAGATGGCCTTCGTGGTGACGAACCACCTGGCCGACCTGATGCCGGGACTGACGGGGGACGACGCGTCCTTGGTGGTCGCGCCGCTCTCGCATGGCGCAGGCGTGCATCAGCTGACCCAGGTGGCGCGGGGGGTGAAGACGATCCTGCTGCCGACCGAACGGTTCGACGTGGCGCAGGTCTGGGATTTGGTGCGGGACTGGCGCGTCTCGACCATGTTCACGGTGCCCACGATCCTGAAGCTGCTGGTCGAACATCCCTCGACCGCGCGGGCCGACACGTCCTCGCTGCGATACGTCATCTATGCCGGCGCGCCGATGTACCGGGTAGATCAGCAGAAGGCCTTGCAAACGCTGGGTCCGGTGCTGGTCCAGTATTTCGGGCTGGGCGAGGTCACGGGCAACATCACCGTCCTGCCCGCCCATCTGCACCAGACCGAGGACAGCCCCCAGGCCCGCATCGGCACCTGCGGCCATGCCCGCACGGGGATCGAGATCCAGATCCAGGACGATCAGGGCCGCGAAGTCGCGCCGGGCGAGACGGGGGAAATCTGCTGCATCGGCCCGGCCGTCTTCGCGGGCTATTACCGGAACCCCGAGGCGAACGCCAAATCCTTCCGCGACGGCTGGTTCCGCACGGGCGACCTGGGCCACATGGACGATCAGGGCTTCGTCTACATCACCGGGCGGCAGTCGGACATGTTCATTTCGGGCGGGTCGAACGTCTATCCGCGGGAAATCGAGGAAAAGATCCTCACCCACCCCGCCATATCCGAGGTCGCGGTGCTGGGCGTCCCCGACCCCTTGTGGGGGGAAATCGGCTGGGCGGTCTGCGTGGCGAACGCCCCGGTGGCCGAGGAAGACCTGGCCGCCTTCCTGGACGGCAAGTTGTCGCGCTACAAGATGCCCAAGCGGTTCCTGTTCTGGGACGCGCTTCCGAAATCGGCCTATGGCAAGATCACCAAGAAGATGATCCGCGCCGAACTGGAAGCCCGCGGCATGATCGCATGAACCGCCGCATGATTCATCCCGGCCCGCGCGCGGCGGTGCGCGCGGCGGCGGTGCGCGCGTCCCTGCGGCCCGTCGCGGGCGTGCTGCCTGCGGGGCGGACGGTGATGACGGCGGTGGCGCGGCTGTTCGCGGATGCGGGCTGCAAGGGCGGCGTGGTCTGGCTGGACAATGTTGTCTGCGATCCCATCCGCTTCGTGCTGCCCGCGCCCTCGACCGACGGCATCCATGCGGCCTGGTATTCGGACATCCACGCCCCGGATGGGCCGGTGACGATCCGCCGCGCGACGGCCACGGTCGGCTGGAAGGACGGCGCGCCGTTCCTGCATTGCCACGGCACTTGGGGCGACAGCATGGGCCATCTGCTGCCGCTGGACAGCGTTTTGGCGGCGGACACCCCCGTCACCGGCATCGGCGCGCCGGATGCCTGGTTCGAGGCCCTGCCCGACCCGGAAACCGCCTTCACCCTGTTCACCCCGCAAGGCACCGGCAGCGGCCCCGGCCTGCTGGTCCGGATCCTGCCCGGCGAGGATGCGGTCACGGCCATCGAAACCCTATGCGCCCGCCACGGCATCGCCGACGCCCGCCTGCACGGCGTGGGCAGCATCGACCACATCCGCTTCACCGACGGCCACCGCATGGACTGCCACGCCACGGAACTGCGGCTGGACGGGGCGACCCTGACGGCAGGCCGCGCCACGGTCCCGATCGAGGCCGTGGACATCAACGGCACCATCATGCGCGGCAGGCTGGAACGCGGGGCGAACCCGGTCGGCGTGACGCTGGAACTCATCATCGAAAGGACGGACCCATGACGGACGCGAAGGTTGCCATCGTGACGGGGGGCGCGCGGGGCATCGGCCTGGCCGCCACGGAAATCTTCCTGGAACAAGGCTGGCGCGTCGCCGCCGTGGACCGCGACACCGAAGAACTGCACCGCGCCTGCGACCCCATCGCGAACGTCCTGCCCGTCGAGGCCGACATTTCCGACCCCCAGGCCGTCGATGGCGTGATCCGGCAGGTCGTCCGCCAGTGGGGCCGCGTCGATGCGCTGGTCAACAACGCGGGCGTGGCGCTGTTTTCCCGCGCGGGCCAGACCAATTTCGAGCAATGGCGAGAGGTGATGGCCACGAACCTGGACGGCGTGTTCCTGTGCACCCAGGCGGCGATCCCGGAACTGGCGAAGACGCGGGGCGCCATCGTCAACATCGCTTCGATTTCCGGCCTCAGGGCATCGACGCTGCGGGTGGCCTATGGCACGTCCAAGGCCGCGGTGATCCACCTGACCAAGCAATTCGCCGCCGAACTGGGCGAACAGGGCATCCGCGTCAACTGCGTGGCCCCCGGCCCGGTCAAGACCAAGCTCGCCATGGCCGTCCACGCGCCCGAAATCATCAGCGCCTATTACGACGCGATCCCGCTCAACCGCTATGGCGAGGCGCGCGAGATCGCCGAGGCCATCGTGTTCCTGTGTTCCGACAAGGCCAGCTTCATCAGCGGGCAGACCCTGGCCGTGGATGGCGGATTCGACGCGACGGGCGTCGGCCTGCCCGCCCTGCGGCGCGAGGACGGAACCGAACGCACGGCCTGAATCCGGCACGTGATCAAACGGGCCGGATTACCTGTTATTTAATGCGGCTTATTGGGAAAATAAATCCATAATATGCCGCATTATTTAACTGTGGTTTTAATTAAGATTTAATGTTATTCATTCAAAGGGCAGATTATCGGCGCTGAAACAAGACGGCGCCGGATTATCCCACCCGCAGCATCGCCGCGGATTATCAAGTTCGGCGCAGGGTCCCTGCGCCGGTGTGATCACGATTGCCTGGAGATGAACATGCTGTTTTCGCTCAGCCACGGAACGCGGATCGTCCAAGACACCGCCGTCCCGCAGCCCGCCGCGGACGCCGCCCCGGCACGCGCCCTGGCGGTTCTGGAAAATCCCGCCCGACTGGACCGCCTGGACGCCAAGCCCCTGTCCGCCGTGGTGGACGGCGCGCCCGCCCCCGGACCCGATGCGAGGACGCGACAGGCCATGGCCACCGCGCCGGGGACCTTCCGCTATCTGTTCCGCGACGCACCCGGCCTGCCCGAAGGCCCCGCCACGCTGGCCGCGCTGGACCAGCTGGCCGACAGCATGGCGACCGAGGTTGCGGGTCCCGGCGACGGGTCGGTCGCGCCCATCGTCACCTATTTCGGCCAGTTCATCGACCACGACATCACCGCCAACACCGACCGGGAGGTCGCAGGACTGTCGGAAATCGCGGGCGACATCGCTCCCATGGACCGCGTGCAGGTCGAGAACGGGCTGGACAACCTGCGCGAAGGGACGCTGGCGTTGGACAGCCTTTACGGCGATTCGCCCGGCCAGGGGGCCTTTGCCACCAAGCTCGCGGGGCTGATGCGGCATCCGACCTTCACCGACAAGATGCGCCTTGGCCTGACCGCCGATTCCGGCGACGGCCGCCCGCCCCTGCCCGCCGATCCCGCAGCCGACCTTTTGCGGCTTGGCTTCCTGATGGACCGGGGCGACATCACCGAGGCCGAGCTGAACGCCCTGCCCCCGGACCTGCGCGCCAATTTCGTGGATGCCGACGGCCCGATCCGCACGCGCGCGATCATCGGCGACGGGCGCAACGACGAAAACCTGCTGGTGGCGCAGCTTCACGTGGCCTTCCTGCGCCTGCACAACCGCCTTGTCGACCTGGGCAACGACTTCGAGGAAGCCCGCCGGCTGACCCGCTTTCATTACCAATGGCTGGTCCTGAACGCCTTCTTGCCCGCGATCTGCGCGAACGATGTCGTGGACGAGGTCTTGGCGACCGGCGCGCCCCTTTATGCCGAATTCCTGGCCGACCATCCGCCCGCCGATCCGGCCAGGATGCCGATGCCGCTGGAATTCTCGGTCGCGGGCTTCCGCTTCGGGCATTCCATGGTGCGCGGCGGCTATGACCACAACCGCTTCTTCGGCAGGGCGGTGGCGGGGTCTGGCCAACTGGCGCCCTTTGCCAGCTTCGTGCAGCTGTTCCAGTTCACCGGCAGCGGCAAGATGCCCTCGCCCCTGACGGCGGATCCCAAGACCTCGCTGCCCGGCAACTGGGTGATCGAATGGGACCGCTTCGTTCATGCGGAAACGCCCCTGCGGTCGTCGCGCAAGATCGACACGCATCTGGCCCCGCCGCTGGACGACATGATCAACCAGCCCGCCAACCCCGCGGTGATGAAGCGCCTGGCCGGGCGCAACCTGCGGCGCGGATACCGGCTGAACATCCCGTCCGCCCAGGGGGTGATCGAGGCGATCAACGCCACCGGCCTTTACCGCCCCATCCCGGTGCTGACGCCCGAGCAGGTGGCCGAAGGGCGCGATTTCCTGACAGCCCCCGGCCTGGATGCGGCCACGCCCTTGTGGTTCTATGTGCTGCGGGAAGCCGAATTGGTCGGCGGCAACCACCTGGGCGCGCTTGGCAGCCATCTGGTCGCCAACACCCTGGCGGGGCTGGTGATCAACGACGCCGGTTCCTATTGGAACGCCCGGATCGCCGGGCACCGCTGGTCGCCGCATCTGTTCCAGCCCTCGCGGCCCATCGACAGCCTCAAGGCGATGCTGCGCTTTACCGGGCTTCTGGCCTGACCGCTTCCTCCTGGCCGAACCGGTCGGCCAGGGCCTGCACCATCCGCCGCCCCAGGGGACCGGGGCGGCGATGCGCGGGCCAGGCCACCACGACCGTGCGGACCGGGTGGAACTGCATGTCCTCGCAGACAAGCGGCACGATCTCGCCCCGCGCGATCTCGGCCTCGAAGGTGCGGCTGGCGGAAAAGCACCAGCCAAGCCCCGCCGCGACCATCGACTTGATGGATTCCACGTCGTTCACGGTCCAGACATCGGTGGAAAAGAGCCGCCCCACCCGCTCCATGTCGATCTGCGGCGATCCGACGTAATAGATCTGCCGTTCCCGGTCGAAGACCCGCATCGCCAGGGGCTGCGGCAGGCGGGCCAGCCGGTGGCCCGCGGCGCAGACCGGACCCAGGGTTTCGGATCCCAGGTGGCGGGCGGAAATGTCGGACGGGATCGCGGCGGCCAGCGTCAGGGCGAAGTCGAAGTTCCCGTTTCGCAGGTCGTCCCACAAGGTCGCCAGCGACGAGTTGAAGAACTGGAACCGCGCGTGCGGGTGATCGCCCGCAAAGGCCCGCAGCGCGGCGTTCAGGTCGGCGCGCGGGAACAGCACGTCCACCAGCACGCGCACACGCGTTTCCTCGCCCTTTTGCAGCGATTCGGCGTGGGTCGCGAAACTCCGGGCGCGGTCCACGACGCTGCGCGCCTCGGCCAGCAGGACGCGTCCGCGTTCGGTCAGTTCGGCCCGGTTGGCGCCGCGGCCCAGCAGGGGGAAGCCGCATTGTTGCTCCAGTTGCGCCAGGGAATAGCTGACGGATGAGATGGGCCGCCGCAGGTCCTTGGCCGCCGCCGTCAGGCTGCCCGTGTCGGCGATGGCGCAGAAGGCGCGCAGGTGATCGACCAGGTTCGGGTGCATTTCCAAAATCCCGAAAGGGTTTTGCCATTCTTTTCGGTTTACCGAAAAACCGATCTGATGCTAGCCTTTCCTGATCCAAGGCCGGAGGAGGAACCGGCCAGCACGACTGTTTGGGAGGACAGGTCATGCGCGGACCGAACGGACGCCTGCCTGCATGAGTGGCGATCACACCCTTGTCTGCGACGACATCACTCGCCGCTTCGGCGGGGTGGTCGCGCTGAAGAACGTGTCCATGGCCGTGCGGCGGGGCGAAATCTTCGGCCTGGTCGGTCCCAACGGCTCGGGCAAGACCACGCTGGTCAACGCCATCACCGGCTTCTATCCCCCGCAGATCGGCCGCATCACGCTGGACGGGCGGCAGATCAACGGGCTGAAGCCGTTCCGCATCGCCGCCATGGGCGTGGCGCGCACCTTCCAGAACGTCGCGCTGTTCCACGGGATGTCGGTCCTGGACAACATCCTGATGGGCCGGCACATCTTCATGAAGCCCAATCCGCTGGCGTCCTTCTTCTATCCCTGGTGGGCGCGAAAGGAAGAAGTCGCGCACCGCCGCCATGTCGAGGAGGTGATCGACCTTCTGCAACTGGCGCCCGCGCGCGACGAGCATGTCGACGTGATCCCCCTGGGGCTGCAAAAGCGGGTCGAGCTGGCCCGCGCGCTCTGCGCCGAACCCAAGCTGCTGGTGCTGGACGAGCCGATGGCGGGGATGAACCAGGAGGAAAAGGAATACATGGTCCGCTTCATCCTGGACGCGCAGGAGGCGTTGGGCCTGACGGTGCTGATCATCGAGCATCACATGGATGTGGTCACCGCGCTCTGCGACCGGGTGCTGGTCCTGAACAACGGCCAGGAAATCGCCCAGGGCCCCGCGCGCGAAGCCATTGCCGATCCCCGCGTGGTCGAGGCCTATATCGGAAAGCCCCGCTATGCAGCATGACCCGGTGGACATGAGCCGCGCCCAGGCCCTGCATCCGAACTGGCGGGCGGGCGACACCATCCTGGCGCGTCTGGCGCAGAACGCCGCCGAGGTGCCGGACCAGGTGGCGATGCGCGAACGCGACCATGGCATCTGGCAGGAATACACCTGGGCCGATTACCTGCGCGCCGTGGTGGAATTTGCGGCAGGCCTTGAGGCGCGGGGCGTCAAGCCCGGCGACGTGGTGATGGTGATCGGCGACAACCGCCCGAACCTGTATTTCGCGATGCTGGGCGCGGCCTGCCTGCGGGCCATCCCGTCCCCCGCCTATGCCGACGCGCCGACCGAGGAACTGGCCGCCCAGATGGAGCGCGAGGACATCCGCGTCGCCGTGGCCGAGGATCAGGAGCAGGTGGACAAGATGCTTGAGGCCAAGGGCCGCTGGCAGCATCTGGACCTGGTGATCTATGACGACCCGCGCGGCTTGGCGGGGCAGGAACCCGAAGGCGTGGCGGGGTTCGACGCGATCCGGGCCGAGGGCGCGGCGCGTCTGGCCGCCGAACCCGGGCTGGCGCAGTCGCTGATCGCGCGCCCGACCGTGCATGACATCGTGGTTCTGATGCATTCGTCCGGCACCACCGGCGCGCCCAAGGGCATCCCCTTGAAGCACGGCCATGTCCTGTCGGGCGTCCGCAATGCCGCCGCCGCCGGGTATTTCGGGCCGGGCGAGGTCCACATGGCCTATCTGCCGATGGCCTGGGTGGGCGATTTCATCTTCTCGGTCGGCGCCGCGACCGAGTTGCGCTTTACCGTCAACATCCCCGAGGCGAACGAGACCGCCCTGCACGACCTGCGGGAAATCGCGCCCACGCTCTATTTCGCCTCGCCCCGCGCCTGGTCGGCCATGCTGACGCGGGTGCAGGTGGGGATCGCGGAAACCACCGGGTTGAAGCGCAGGCTGTATGATTACTTCATGCCGCGCGCCATGGCCGCGGAACGGGCGCGGCTGGACGGCAAGCCCGCGGGCGGCGGGCTGACGCGGTTCCTGGGCGAATGGCTGATCCATGGCCCGATCCGCGACCAGCTTGGCCTGGGCCGAGTCAAACGCGCCTACACCGCCGGAGAGGCCATCGGCGAGGACGTGTTCCTGTGGTTCCGCGCCATCGGGTTGAACCTGCGCCAGTTCTATGGCCAGACGGAAAACTGCGCCTTGGCCGTGGCCCAGAACCCCGCCGACATATCCCTCACCACGGTCGGCCGCCCCTTCCCCGGCGTCGAGATGAAGATCGACGAAGGGGGCGAAATCCTGCTGCGCGGCGACAACATCTTCGACGGCTATTTCCAAAACCCCAAGGCCAGCGCCGAGGCGTTGCGGGACGGCTGGTTGCACACGGGCGACGCGGGCCAGATCGAGCCGGACGGGCAGCTTGTCGTCCTGGGCCGCGTGTCCGAGGTGGTGGAAAAGCGCGACGGCACCCGATTCATCCCGACCTATATCGAGAACCGGCTGAAGTTCAGTTCCTTTATCAAGGACGCCGCCGTGGTGGGCCAGGGCCGCGACATGCTGGTGGCGATCGTCTGCATCGACTTCCAGGCGGTGGGCCAATGGGCGCAGGAACATGGCGTGTCCTATACCTCCTACGCCGAACTGTCCCAAGCCACCCCCGTCTATGACTTGATCGCGCGCCAGATCGCCGACGTGAACGCCCATCTGCCGCACGGGCTGTCCATCGACCGCTTCGTGAACCTGCACAAGGAATTCGACCCCGACGACGGGGAAGTCACGCGCACCCGCAAGCTCAAGCGCAACGTGATCGACGACCGTTACGGCCCGATCATCGAGGCGCTGAACCGGGGCGACGGCCAGATCGACTTCAAGGCGCGCATCACCTATGAGAACGGCCAGACCGGGTCGCTGGACCGGGTCTTGCGGCTGTCCGACGTGAAGGGGGCCGGTTGAATGGCGTATTTCATCGAACTGTTCATCAGCGGCGCGCTGACCGGGCTGATGTATGCGCTGGTGGCCCTGGGCTTCGTGCTGATCTACAAGTCGGCGGGCGTGCCGAACCTGGCGCAGGGCGCGCTGGTGATGACCGCCGGCTACGCCGTCTGGATGGTCATGTCCTGGGGCCTGAACGTCTGGATCGCCATCCCCCTGGCCGCCGCGATCATGTTCGGCTTCGGCCTGGTGGTCGAACGCCTGCTCTTGCGCCGGATGGTGGGCCAGCCGGTCATCATGGTGGTGATGCTGACGCTGGGCCTGGAGATCCTGCTGCGCGGGCTTGTCCCCGGCATCCTGGGATCGACGCCGAAGCCCATCGACCTCGGCATCGGCTTCGCGCCCATCATCATCGGCGACGTGTTCATCAACCGCACCTCGCTCTATGGCGGCATCGTCGCGCTGGCTCTGGTCGGCGCCTCGCTGCTGTTCTTCCGCACCAGGCTGGGGACCAAGCTGCGCGCGGTGTCCGACGATCATGTGTCCAGCTGGGCGGTGGGCATTTCCGTGGAACGCGCCATCGGGATTTCCTGGGGCCTTGCGGGCATCGCCGCCGTGGTGGCAGGGGCGCTGTGGGGATCGTCGCAGGGGGTGGACTGGACGCTGTCCACGCTGCTGTTCCCCGCCGTGGCCGTGGTGATCCTGGGGGGCGTGGATTCCGTGCCCGGCGTGATCGTGGGCGGCATCCTGGTGGGGGTGCTGGGCACGGTGATCCCCGGATACCTGGACAGCATTGCGGGCGGATCGACGCGCGACGTGGTCACGTCCCTCATCATCCTGCTGACCATCATGGTCCGCCCCTTCGGCATCTTTGGCCGCGAAGACATCGAGAGGATCTGACGCCATGTTCTATCGCCTCTCGGGGACATACCACACCAGCTACGAAGCCGACCGCAGGCTGTGGAAGATCCCCACGGACCGCTGGCTGGTGATCGGGCTTCTGGTGCTGGCGTTGCTGGCGCCGCTTTACGTCTCGCCGCTGTATCTGGGCAGCTATGTCCTGCCCTGGGTGATCTGGTCGGCCGCCGCCTTGTCGCTGACGCTTCTGATGGGACTGGCGGGGCAGTTGCATTTCGGCTTTGCCGCGGTGATGGCGATCGGGGCCTATGCGTCCATCCACCTGGTCCGGGCGGGCATCCCGTTCGAGATCGCGCTGCTGCTGTCGGGCCTGATCGCGGCGGTGATCGGCGCGGTCTTCGGCGGCGCGGCGCTGCGGGTCAAGGGCCTCTATCTGGTCATGGCGACGCTGGCGATGCAGTATCTGGTCGATTGGGTCGTGGTGAACATCCCCGCCATTTCCGGCGGGGCGCACGCGACCTTGCGCACGCCCGCCGTCAGCTTCCTGTTCCTGCCAATCGAAAGCCTCGCCGCGCGTTACTGGCTGGCGCTGGCCTGGGCGGTGCTGCTGACGGTGTTCTTCATGAACGTCAAGCGCACGTCCTTTGGCCGCGCCTTGGTGGCGATCCGCGACAAGGACTTCGCCGCCGCCGTGATCGGGGTGGATCCCTTCAAGACCAAGCTGATGGCCTTCTTCACGTCCTCGTTCATGGGCGGGGTGACGGGCGCGGTCCTGGCCTTCTGCTTCTATCGCGCGGTGACGCCGGAACAGTTCGGCTTCAACGTGTCGATCCAGCTTGTCGCCATGGTGCTGGTGGGGGGCCTGGGATCGGTGATCGGCGCTTGGCTGGGCGCGGGCTTCGTGCTGCTGGCGCCGATCTTCCTGACGAACCTGGTGTCCGGCCTGGCCGCCGGGGGATGGGTGCCGGTCAGCCAGAACTTCCTGTCGCACCTGCCCCTGATGATCTACGGCGCGATGATCATCGGCTTCCTGCTGCTGGAACCGCTGGGCCTGGCGAAGATCTACGACAACATCCGCAAGTATTTCCTGGTCTGGCCGTTCCGCCACGCCAGAAGCTGAACCCCTGGGGAGGGGGAAAATGATGGGAGGAAGACACATGACCTTTCTGCGCAAGCTGGCGCTGACCACGGCCCTGGTCGCTGGCCTGTCCGCCCCCGTGGCGGCCGAGGACGTCAAGTTCGGGCTGCTTCAGGACTTCACGGCGGTCTACACCTTCGTGACCGGGCAGTACAACCAGGGCCAGCAGGATTACCTGGCGCTGGCGAACGCCGAAGGCGCCTTGGGCGATGGCAACACGGTGACGGCCATCGTGCGCGACACCGGCAACCAGCCGCAGCGCGGGATCGAGGCCTATAACCGCGCCAAGGAGGAAGGCGCGATCCTGTTCGACTTCCTGTCCACGCCGGTCTCCGCCGCCATCCTGGACCAGGCCCAGGCCGACAGGAACGTGGTCATCACCCCCGCCCACGGGCGCGGCGACGCATCCGACGGGACGGTCTTTCCCTATGTCTTCCCGATGCTGCCCACCTATTGGGCGCAGGCCGCGGCCCTGATCGAACACATGAAGACCACCGGCGGGCTGGAAGGGAAAAAGATCGCCATCGTCCATATCGACAGCCCCTTCGGACGCGAACCCGGCCCGATCCTGACCGCGCTGGCCGAACAGGAAAAGTTCGAGTTCCAGGCCTTCCCCTATGCCTCGCCCGGCAACGAACAGTCCGCCGCCTGGTCCGAGGTGCGGCGCTACCGCCCCGACTACGTCCTGATCTGGGGCGCGGGCGGCGGGCAGGCCGTGTCGGTCCGCACCGCGATCCAGAACGGCATCGCCCCCGAACAGATCCATTCGGTGATCTGGCTGGCCGAAACCGACGCCGCCAACGTCGGCCCGCAGATGAAGGGCGTGAAGCGGTTCGAGGCGACGGCGGCGGGCACCGACCACCCGATCATCCAGCGCATCCAGGAAAAGGTCATCGACGCGGGCAAGGGCGCGGGCGATCAGGCCAATGTCGGCAACAGCTATTACAACCTGGGCGTGGCGACCATGGCCGTCGCGGTCGAGGCCGCGCGGCTTGGCCTGGAAAGCGGCGGGCCACTGACGGGCGAGACGCTGAAGGCGGGGTTCGAGAAGATCGCGGGCTATGATGCCGAGGGCCTGATGCCCCCCGTCACCTACACGGCCGAGGATCACCAGGGCGGCGGCGCGGGCCGCGTGTCGGAATGGGACGGCGAGAAATGGGTGCCGGTCAGCGAATGGAAGGCGTCATACCCCGACCTGATCCGCCAGGTGATCAAGGAATCGGCCGCCAAATACGCGGCCGAGCATTGACGCCATGCCCGCGCTGATCCTGGAAAACGTCGAGGTCATCTATGACAAGGTCTTCCTGGCCATCAAGGGCGTGTCCTTGGAAGTGGGCGAGGGAGAGATGGTCGCCCTTCTGGGATCGAACGGCGCGGGCAAATCGACGACGCTGAAATCCGTCTCGGGGCTGCTTGGTCCCGAGCGCGGGCTGGTCACGCGGGGCGAGATCCGCTGGGGCGACCGATCCATCCTGCCCCTGGGCGCGCCGGAACGGGTGGCGGGGGGCCTGGTGCATGTGCTGGAAGGCCGGCGCATCTTCGGCCACCTGACGCCCGACGAGAACCTGATCGCCGCCTATCGCGGGCGCAGCATGGCGCGCTTCAACGAATTGCGCGAACAGGTCTATGCCTATTTCCCGCGCCTCAAGGAACGCATCAAGTCCAAGGCCGGATACCTGTCGGGCGGCGAACAGCAGATGCTGGCCATTGGCCGGGCGCTGATGACGGAACCCCGGCTCATCATGCTGGACGAGCCGTCGCTGGGCCTGTCGCCGCTCTTGGTGCAGGAAATCTTCGGCATCATCGGCACGATCAATGCGGAACAGGGCATGTCGGTCCTGCTGGTCGAACAGAACGCGGCGGCCACGCTGGACATCGTCAGCCGCGCCTATCTGATCGAACAGGGACAGGTCGTGATGTCGGGATCCGCCGAAACGCTGAAATCGAACCCCGACGTGCAGGACTTCTATCTGGGCGGGGCGGGGCATACCGATTACCGCAACGTCAAACACTATCGCCGGCGCAAACGCTGGCTGGCCTGAGGAAAACCCATGACTGCCGATCTTCCCGACGCGGGCGGCCCGCTGGCCCGCCTGAACGCGCAACTGGCGCGGATGCGCGCGACGCAAGACCGCTGGGCGGACCTGCCGGACGCGCCCCTGGACAGCCTGGCGGATCTCGCGCGCCTGCCGGTGCTGCGCAAGTCGGATCTGGTCGCCATGCAGGCCGCGCAGCCGCCCTTCGGCGGGCTGACCGGGGGACAGGTCTCGGGGCTGCGGCGCCTGTTCGTGTCGCCCGGCCCGATCTTCGACCCCGAGGGGCGGGGCCGCGACTGGTGGGGGTCGGCGGCGGCGCTGTCGGCGGCGGGGGTGCGGGCGGGCGACGTGATCCTGAACACCTTCTCCTATCACCTGACCCCCGCCGCCTTCATCTTCGAGGCCGGGGCCGAGGCCCTGGGTTGCCCCGTCATTCCCGCCGGTCCCGGCAACACCGCCGATCAGCTGGTGGCGATCCGGCAATACCGCCCGCGCGTCTATGTGGGCGTGCCTGATTTCCTGAAGATCATCCTGGACAAGGCGGACGAAGGCGGGATGGACCGTTCCTGCCTGCAGGTCGGGGTGGTCACGGGCGCGGCCCTGCCGGAATCCCTGCGCGCGGAACTCTCGGCGCGCGGGGTGGCGGTCAGCCAATGCTACGGCACCGCCGACCTGGGGATCGTGGCCTTCGAGGACGGCGGGCCAGGCATGGTGCTGAACGACGGCGCGATCGTGGAAATCGTGCGCCCCGGCACCGGCGATCCCGTCCCCGACGGCGAGGTGGGCGAGATCCTGGTCACGCGCCTGGACGCCGATTACCCGCTGCTGCGCTTCGCCACGGGCGACATGTCGGCGATCATCCCCGGCGCCACGGGCGCGCGCCGCATCAAGGGCTGGATGGGCCGGGCCGACCAGGCCGCCAAGGTCAAGGGCATGTTCGTGCGCCCCGAACAGATTGCCGCCATCGGGCGCGCCGTCCCCGGCTGCCACAGGCTGCGGCTGGAAATCACCCGGGCGGGCGAACAGGACCGGATGCACCTGCTGGCCGAACACCCCGACAGCCATGCCGCCGCCCCCCTGGCCGACAAGCTGGCCGAGATCACCCGCCTCAAAGGCTCGGTCGAGGTGGTGGCGCCCGGCAGCCTGCCCAACGATGGCCGCGTCATCGCTGACCTGCGCTGATTACTCCAATGCCGGGGCGCCGTCGGCCAGGCGCGCCCGGTCCAGCACGCGCACGGCGTTGCGGCCCAGCTCGATGATGCCCTCGTCGCGCAAGTCGCCCAGCATCCTGTTCACGGTCTGGCGCGAACAGCCGATGACCACGCCCAGCTGCGACTGGCTGATGCGCACGGCATTGTCCGAATCGCTGGTCAGCTGGCGCAGATACAGCCGCATCCGCTGATCGGCGCTGTAATAATGATCCGCCATCCGGTTGCGGTTCTCGCGCATCAGACGGTCATGCAGCAGCGTGCACAGGTTCGGGATCAGGATCTGCGGCGGAATATGGGCATAAAGCGCCTTGGCCGGGCAGAACAGCACCGTCGTTTCGGTCAGCGTCAGGCAACTGGCCGCGCAGGGCCTGCCCGACAGGGCCTCGACCTCGCCCAGCATCTCGCCTGCGGTGGCGATGTGGACGATCACCTGGTTGCCGGACGCATCGACATAGCAGACCTCGACCCGGCCCGAGGCGATGAAATAGCTGCCGGTCGTGGGTTCCCCCTGGCGCAGGAGATAGCCGGGGGTCTTCAGGACGCGCACCGTGCAGGATGCCAGCAGCGCGTGTTTCCGATCCCGCGACAGGCCGGACAGGATCGGCGCGTCGAGCAGGTGGGCATAATCCGAAACGTCGGTCATCGTTAAAATCGGTCCATCCACAGCCAGTTTACGCTGAAGTAAACCAAGAAAGGATGCCGAGGGAACAACGAAAATGGCTATCCCGAGCCTGCAAGGGCCATCGCATCAAGGATGCGGCGGGATAGCCTGAACTCGTACTCAACCCAGATTTTTACGCACCACGACTGCGCACCCGACCGATAAACCCTTTGCCGCGGGCGAAGTGTCAAGCAGGCGACATTTCCCCAAGGAAAGATCGAAAGTTTTTCATTGACCGGTCAGACGGCGATTACAGGATCAGGATCGCCCTGAAATCATTCACATTCGTCAAGGTGGGTCCCGTGACGACCTGAGCCGCAATCCGGTCGAAAAGGCCGTGGGCGTCGTTGCGGATCAGGGCTTGGGCAGCCTCGGCGCGCGTGGCCCGGACCAGCGTGTCGGGACCGATCACGGCGCCCGCGACAGGGGCCGCGCCGTCGATGCCGTCGGTGTCGCAGGCCAGCGCATGGATCCCCGCAGCACCGTCCAGCGCCAGGGCCAGCGCCAGGCAATATTCCGCATTCGGCCCGCCGCTGCCCTCGCCCCGGCGGGTCACGGTCAGTTCGCCCCCCGACAGGATCACCAGGGGCGGATCGCCCGGCCTGCGCGCGGCCTGCCGGTCAAGGGCCAGCCGGGCATGGGCGGCGGCCACCTCGCGCGCCTCGCCCTCCAGCGCGTCGCCCAGGGTTTCGACCTGGCATCCTGCCGCACGGGCCAGTTCGGCTGCGGCGGCCAGCGACTGCGCGGGGGCGGCGATGACGCGGTTGTCCACCCGCGACAGGCGCGGATCGCCCGGCGGGACGACGCCGCTGCGCCCTTGCAGCGCGCGGATCACGCCGGGGGGCACCGCAACCTGCCAGCGATCCAGCACCGCCAGCGCGTCGGCGGGGATGGATGCATCGCCCACCGTCGGTCCCGACCCGATGAAGGCCGGATCGTCGCCCGGCACGTCGGAAATCATCAGCGCCAGCATCCGCGCGGGCCAGGCCGCCGCCGCCAGTCGACCGCCCTTCACGCGGGACAGGTGCTTGCGCACCGTGTTCATCTGCCCGATCGGCGCCCCCGAGGCCAGAAGGCCCGCATTCACCGCCTGCTTTTCCGCCAGCGTCACGCCCGGGACCGGCGCGCAGAGCAAGGCCGAGGCCCCGCCCGAGATCAGCGCCAGCACGAAGTCCCCCTGCCCCAGACCCCCGAGCAGCGACAGCATCCGCGCCGTCGCCCCGGCCCCGGCCGCATCGGGGACCGGATGGGCAGCCTCGACGATCTCGATGCCCTTGCAGGAGCGCGCGTGGCCGTATCGGGTGATGACCAGGCCTTCGCACGGACCCCAGGCGGTCTCGACCGCCTCGGCCATGCGGGCGCTGGCCTTGCCGGCGCCGATGACCACCACCCGGCCCTCGGGGCGCGGCGGCAGATGCGCGGCCAGCATCCGCATCGGGTCGGCGGCCCCGACCGCACGGTCGAACAGGGCGCGCAGGAAGGCGGCAGGATCGTCATGCGCCTCCATCATGCACCCCGCTGGCCCAGGCCCCCGCCCGACTGGCGGCGGCGGGCGGTTTCGCCATGCGCCTGCGCGCAGGCCAGGTCGCGCGCGGCCTGGCGGACATAGGCCAGATGCGCATGGGCCGCCGCCCGGGCCGCATCGGCATCGCCCGCCAGGATCGCCGCAGCAATGCCGCGATGCTGGTCGCGCAGATGGTCGCGCATCTGCGGCAGGGTGAACATCCGCGCCCGGTTGGCGGCCACGTTGCTGCGCAGGCTGTCCGACAGCGCCCGCATGATCTGCAGCAGGACCAGGTTGTGGCTGGCCTCGTAGATGGCCTGGTGCAGGGCGGCGTCGGCCCCGGCCTCGTCGTCGGGGTTGGCGGCGGCATGGGCGGCCTCGATCCCGTCCAGGGCGGCACGGATGCGGTCGCGGTCCAGCGGCGTCGCGCGGGCGGCGGCCAGACCCGCCGCATGACTTTCCATCACGTCGCGGAAATCCAGGTAATCGTCCTCGACCTCGGGCCGCTGGGCCAGCAGCGCCAGCAGCGGATCGGTGATCGCCGCCCGCCCCAGGGCCGCCACGCGCAACCCCCGGCCCTTTTCGCCCACCAGCAGCCCGCGGTCCTGCAACAGCCTCAAGCCGTCTCGCAGCGTGGGCCTTGAGACGTTCAGCCGCGCGGCAAGATCGCGTTCCGGCAGCAAGCCTTCGCCGGGGGCAAGCGAGCCTTCCAGGATCAGCGTCTCGACATGGCGGGCCACGGCCTCGGCCGCGCGTTCGGGGCGGATGGAGAAATCGGTCATGGACGTGCCCTTGTTGTCGCGGCCATCTCATCGCAATTGACAGGCTTGGTCAATTTAATTTACCACGGTTGGGGAACAGGGAGGCACGAGACATGTCCATCGCCATGCCGGCGCCCGATCCGCGCGTCCTTGCGCAGGCTTCGCAGATCGTGGCGGCGCTGCGCGCGGTGCTGCCTCCGGATGCGGTGATCGACGATCCCCGGGAAACCTGCGCCTATGAATGCGACGCGCTGACCGCCTATCGCTGCCCGCCGCTGGCCGTGGTCCTGCCGCGTTCCACTGAGGAGGTCGCGGCGGTGATGCGCGTCTGCGGCGACATGGGCGTGCCGGTGGTGCCGCGCGGGGCGGGGACATCGCTGGCGGGCGGCGCGCTGCCCACCGCCGATTGCGTGATCCTGGGCACCATGCGCCTTTGCCAGGTGCTGGAGGTGGACACGGACAACCGTTTCATCCGCGTGCAGACGGGCGTCACCAACCTGTCGGTCAGCGCGGAACTGGAACCGCATGGCTTCTTCTACGCGCCCGACCCGTCCTCGCAACTGGCCTGCACCATCGCGGGCAATATCGCCATGAACTCGGGCGGGGCGCATTGCCTGAAATACGGCGTCACCACCAACAACCTGCTGGGCGCGACGGTGGTTCTGACCACGGGCGAGGTCGTCGAACTGGGCGGGCCGGAGATGGGACCGATGGGCCTGGACCTGCTGGGCATCCTGTGCGGGTCCGAGGGCCAGCTTGGCGTCGTGACCGAGGCCGTCTTGCGCATCCTGCCCCGCCCCGAAGGCGCGCGCCCCGTGCTGATCGGCTTCGATTCGGCGGAAACGGCGGGCGAATGCGTGGCCCGGATCATCCGCTCGGGCGTTCTGCCGGTCGCCATCGAATACATGGACGAACCCTGCCTGCGCGCGGTCGAGGCCTTCGCCAAGGCGGGCTATCCCGACTGCCCCGCCGTCCTGATCGTCGAGGTCGAGGGATCGCGCGCCGAGATCGACGACCAGATCGCCCGAATCCGCGCCATCGCGGACGCGCTGCACCCCGTCGAGTTCCGCGAAAGCCGCAACGCCGACGAGGCGCTGGCGATCTGGAAGGGCCGCAAGTCGGCCTTCGGCGCGATGGGCCGGCTGGGCGATTACATCTGCCTGGACGGCACCGTGCCGGTGGGGCAACTGCCCCATACCCTGCGCCGCATCGGCGAGCTGTCGCGCCAGCACGGGTTGGAGGTCGCGAACGTCTTTCACGCGGGCGACGGCAACATGCACCCGCTGATCCTGTTCGACGCCAACAAGCCGGGCGATCTGGCACGGGCCGAGGCCTTCGGGGCCGACATCCTGCGCCTTTGCGTCGCCGTCGGCGGCTGCCTGACCGGGGAACATGGCGTGGGCGTCGAAAAGCGCGACCTGATGGGCGACCAGTATGCGCCGGGCGACCTGGCGATCCAGATGCAGGTCAAGGACGTGTTCGATCCACAATGGCTGCTGAACCCGGCCAAGGTCTTTCCGCTGGAGGCCAGCGCGGCACACCGGGCGAGGGCCGCCGAATGACCGTCGCTTTGGATCTTGCGCCCACGTCCGAGGCCGAGGTTTCGGAGATCCTGGCCGACTGCCACGCCCGCCGCACCCCCTTGCGCATCGCGGGCGGCGGCACGCGGATTGAAAATCCGTTTCTCGCGGAAACCCTGTCCCTGTCGCGCCTGTCCGGCGTCGTGACCTATTCCCCGGGCGAGATGACCCTGATCGCCCGCCCCGGCACCCCCTTGCCCGAAGTCCGACAAATGCTGGCCGCCGAGGGCCAGGCGCTGGCCTTCGAGCCGCCCGACCTGCGCGGCGTCCTGGGCGGCAACGGCACGCCCACCCTGGGCGGCGTGGTCGCCGCCAATGCCAGCGGCCCGCGCCGGTTGCTGACGGGCGCCTGCCGCGACCACCTGCTGGGGGTGCGCTTTGTCGATGGGCGGGGGCGCGTGCTGAAGAACGGCGGGCGGGTGATGAAGAACGTGACCGGCCTTGACCTGTCCAAGCTGCTGGCCGGATCGCATGGCACCCTGGCCGTCCTGACCGAGGTGGTGCTGAAGACCCTGCCCCTGTCTCCCGCCCGAACCACGCTGGTTTTCCCCGGCGTGACCGAGACCACGGCCTTGCGCATCTTCACGGCGGCGCTGTCCACCCCCTTCGAGGTCTCGGGCGCGGCCCATGTCGGCGGCACCGCCTATCTGCGGGTCGAGGGGTTGGAAGGCCAGCTTGCCTATCGCCGCGACCGGTTGCTGGCGCTGCTGGCCGACTGGCAGCCGCAGGTGATGGAGGGTGCCCCGTGGGACGCCATCCGCGACGTGGCGCATTTCGCGGGCGGCGGGCCGCTGTGGCGGATCCTGTGCAAGCCGACCGATGCCCCTAGCCTTTGCCAGGGTCTGCGGGCGATGGGCGGGGACTGCTCGCTGGATTGGGGCGGCGGGCTGATCTGGTATCGCGGCCCCGGCAACCCGCGCGGCCTTGCCCCCCATGCCACGCTGGTCCGCCGCGACGGCGCGACCGGCCCGGCCTTCCCGCCGCTGACTGGGGCCGTCGCGCGCCTGCACGACGGGCTGCGGCGGACGTTTGATCCGGCGGGCATCCTCAACCCCGGCCTGATGGACGCGTAAGATGCAAACCACCTTCACCGCCGAACAGCTTGCCGACCCGCTGACCGCCCGTTCCAACGAGATCCTGCGCACCTGCGTCCATTGCGGCTTCTGCACGGCCACCTGCCCGACCTACAAGGTTCTGGGCGACGAGTTGGACAGCCCGCGCGGGCGCATCTACCTCATCAAGGACATGCTGGAAAACGCCCGGGTGCCGGATCCCAAGACCGTCCAGCATATCGACCGCTGCCTGTCGTGTTTGTCCTGCATGACTACCTGCCCTTCGGGCGTGCATTACATGCATCTGGTCGATCACGCGCGCGAATACATCGAAACCCATTATCGTCGGCCCCTGCCCGACCGCGTTCTGCGCTGGCTCCTGGCGAAGATCCTGCCCTATCCCGGCCGTTTCCGGCTGGCGCTGCGGGGGGCCAAGCTGGGCCGCCCCCTGCGCCGCCTGATGCCCGACCCGCGGCTGCGGGCCATGCTCGACATGGCCCCGCGCAGCGTCCCGCCCCCCAGCCTCAACGACCGCCCGCAGGTCTTTCCGGCCCAGGGACCGCGCCGCAAGCGGGTGGCGCTGCTGACGGGCTGCGCGCAGCGGGCGCTGAACACCGACATCAACGACGCCACGGTCCGCCTGCTGCGCCGCCACGGTTGCGACGTGGTGATCCCGCGCGGCATGGGCTGCTGCGGCGCGCTGACCCATCACATGGGCCGCACGGGCGAAAGCCACGCCTTCGCCGCGGCCAACATCCGCGCCGTGATGGCCGAGGTGAACGGCGACGGCCTGGACGCCCTGGTCATCAACACCTCGGGCTGCGGGACGACCGTCAAGGACTACGGTCCCATGTTCGCGGGCGGCCCGCTGGAAGCCGACGCCGCCCGCGTGGCGCGCCTGGCCAAGGACATCACCGAGGTCATGGCCGACCTGGGCCTGACGGATGCGACCCACGCCCCGCCCTTGCGCGTCGGCTATCACGCCGCCTGTTCCTTGCAGCACGGCCAAGGGATCAAGGCCGCGCCCAAGGAGTTGCTGGCGGATGCGGGCTTCACCGTGCTGGAACCCAGGGACAGCCATATCTGCTGCGGATCGGCCGGCACCTATAACCTCATGCAGCCCGCCATCAGCGCCGAACTGAAGGCCCGCAAGGTGGCGACGCTGGAGGCCACCAAGCCCCAGGTCATCAGCGCCGGGAACATTGGCTGCATGATGCAGATCGGATCGGGCACCGGCGTTCCCGTCGTCCACACGGCCGAACTGCTGGACTGGGCCACCGGCGGGCCAAGGCCCAAGGCGCTGCACGGCCTAGCGTAAGGGCAGGCGTCTGGCGCTTGGCGGCACCGTGTGGCATGACGCGGCGCGCGGCATCCCGGCCGCCCGGCCCCGGCCATTCCCGCCCGAAGGAAACCCCGATGCTGCGGCAGTTCTTTTCCCATTACCGCCCCTTCATGGGCCTGTTCTGGCTGGATTTCGGCTGCGCGGTCCTGTCGGGCCTGCTGGAGCTGGCCTTTCCCCTGGCCGTCACCGCCTTCATCGACCACCTGCTGCCGCAGGGCGACTGGACCCTGACGGTCGCCGCCGCCATCGGGCTGCTGGTCCTGTATGCGATCAACGCGGGGCTGCTGACGGTGGTGATCTATTGGGGCCACAAGCTGGGCATCAACATCGAGACGGAAATGCGCGCCCGCGCCTTCGACCACCTGACGCGGCTGTCCTGGCGCTGGTACGACCGCGCCCGCACCGGCAAGCTGACAGCCCGCGTGACCCGCGATCTGGAGGAGATCGGAGAGGTCGCCCATCACGGCCCCGAGGACGCCTTCATCGCCATCATGACCTTTGTCGGCGCCTTCGCGCTGATGTTCTGGGTGAACCCCCAGCTTGCGGTGATCGTGGCGCTGATCGTGCCCGCGATGCTGGCCCTGGTGATCGTCTATGGCGGGCGGATGACCCAGACCTGGCGCGCGATCTATGCCCGCGTGGGCGATTTCAACGTCCGGCTGGAGGAAACGCTGGGCGGCGTCCGGGTGGTCCAGGCCTTCGGCAACGAGGCGCACGAGAACCACCTGTTCGCCGCCGACAACGCCCGTTACCGCCAGGCCAAACTGGACGCCTATCGCGTGATGGCCGCGTCCAGCGCCCTGCAATACATGGGCCTGCGGCTGGTGCAGGTGATCGTGATGGTGGTCGGCGCGGGCTATGTGCTGGGGGGCGAGCTGACCACCGGCGGCTTCGTGGGATTCCTGCTGCTGGTGGGCGTCTTTTATCGCCCGCTGGAAAAGATCGCCGCCGTGATCGAAACCTATCCGCGCGGCATCGCAGGCTTCCGCCGCTATCAGGAGTTGCTCGCGACCGAGCCGGAAATCGCCGACGCCCCGGATGCCGTCGAGGCCCCGGCCCTGCGCGGCGACATCCGGTTCGAGGACGTGGGATTCGCCTATGACGAGGGGCGCACCATCCTGGACGGGATCGACCTGGAGGTGCGCGCGGGCGAAACCGTGGCCTTTGTCGGCCCCTCGGGCGCGGGCAAGACCACGCTGCTGGCGCTGCTGCCGCGGTTTTACGAACCGACGCGGGGCCGGATCACCGTGGACGGGCTGGCGCTGCCCGCGATGCGGCTGAACAGCCTGCGCCGGCAGATCGGGCTTGTGTCGCAGGACGTGTTCCTGTTCGGCGGCACCCTGCGCGAGAACATCGCCTATGGCCGCCTGGGCGCGAGCGACGACGAGATCCGCCAGGCCGCCGCGCAGGCGCAGCTGACCCAGATGATCGAAAGCCTGCCCGACGGGCTGGACACCATCGTCGGCGAACGGGGCGTGATGCTGTCGGGCGGGCAGAAGCAGCGTGTGGCGATCGCGCGGGCCTTCCTGAAGAACCCCCCGATCCTGATCCTGGACGAGGCGACAAGCGCATTGGACAGCCAGACGGAACGCGAGATCCAGGCGGCGCTGGACGCGCTGGCCGTGGGGCGCACCACGCTGGTGATCGCGCACCGGCTGGGCACCATCCGCAACGCGGACCGGATCGTGGTCATGCAGGCGGGCCGGATTGCCGAGGTGGGCAGCCACGCCGACCTGATCGCCCGGGGCGGCATCTACGCCCGGCTGGCGGCCTAACCCCAATAGGCGGCGGCCATGAAATCCTTGCGGTCGATGCCGCGCGCGATCAGGTGCTGGCGCGCCTGACGGGCCTGCCCTGCCTCGGCCGCGAACCAGACGAAGCTTCCCTGGCCCAGGTCGGCCCCGGCCAGGGCCGCCAGCAGGTCGTCGCAGCGGGTCACGCGCGGATCGGCGGCCAGCGGTCCCAGGTCGGGAAAGCCCGCACGGACATGGGCCGAAACCTCGCCCCTTGCCAGATCCAGCATCCGGGCGATGGCGGGCAGCGCGGTTTCGTCCCCGAACAGGTGCAGCCGGTCCGCCTCGGGGCACCAGCCGCCGCCGGGACCGATGATGGCGACCTCGGCCCCTTCCGGCCCGGACAGCGCCCAATCGCAGGTCGGGCTGCCCGCATGGCGGAAGATGTCGAAGTCCAGCCAGTCGTCCCCCTGCGCCGCCACCGTATAGACCGGCCGGTGCAGCGCATCCGCCCCGCCCGGCCATTCCGTCCGCCCCGAGGCGCCGGTCCGGGGCCAGACCGCCGGTCGCCCCGCCGGGGGCAGCAGCAGGCGGAAATGCAGGCTGCCGGCTCCGAAGCGCGCCGCATCCGGCCCGGCCAGCCGCACCCGGATGAAGCCCGGCGACCGCTGCGTCACCGACCGCACGCGCATCGGCGACAGGCCCGGCGCCAACGCGCCCGCATCGACGCGGTCCCAGGCGACCTCCAGCCCGGCCTCGGCGAACAGTTCGGTGGCGCTGTCCTGAAGATTGCCGATCAGCCGCGCCTCGGGGGCCGACAGTTCGATGCGCACCTCGTCGCCCCCCGGCACCAGGCGCAGTTCGCAGCCCCAGACGAACAGGCTCAGCGCCTCGGGCGATTCCACCAGCGGCACCTCCCACGCGGCGGCGCGGGCCTTGAGCGCCGCCGCAGCCGCGCCCGAGGCGCGCGGGATGGTGCCGAAATTGCGGTGGCTGCGCAGGTGCGACATGACACGGGCCTTTCCATGATCGGGGTTTTCTTATACTGAACAAATTCAGTCAACAATACGGAAACCGTCCACGCCCATGAGCTATCTGCACAGGATGACCTGCCGGACCGAGGGCATCCGGGCGACCGTGCCGGTCCGCTGGCGGGGCCTCGACGGCATGGTAGGCGTCTTCTGGCAGGCCGAGGGGCAGGCGGGCGCCCGGGGCTATTACCTGTCGCCCGATCCGCGCATCGTGTTCTTCCTGGACGACGTGTCGTCCCATATCCTGATGTCGAACCGCGACAACGCCATGGCGGGCCACGGCAGGCCGATGATGCGCGCGCTGTATGTCCCGGCGGGCGTGCCGCTATGGTCGCGCTTTACCGGGGCGCACCGGTTTTCGCATCTCGACCTGCATGTCCACCGCGACCGGCTGCTGCGATTGCTGTCTCCGTCGCTGGGCGCGTCCGACGCGCTGTCCGTGCTGCGCCGCCCCGTCGAGGTCCAGGATGTTCCCGCCCTGGCGGCCTTGGCCGGGCTGCTGGTGGACGAGGTGACGCGGCCCGCGCGCCATCCGGTCTTTGCCGAAAGCCTGGCGGGCAGCATCGCGACCGGGCTTCTGGACATCCCCGCCCAAGGCCGGGACCGCGCCTCGGGCGGGCTGACGCCCGCGCAGATGCGCAGGCTGACGGCGGCGCTGACGGCCCGGCCCGACCGGCGCATGACCGTGGCCGAGATGGCCGCGACGGTCGGGTTGTCGGAAAGCTGGTTCGCGGCGGTCTTCAAGCAGACGACCGGCCACACGCCCCTGCAATGGCAACGGGGCCAGCGGATCGCCCAGGCCCAACGCCTGCTGGCGGAAACCGGCCTGACCCTGGCCGAAGTCGCGGCCCGCCTGGGCTTTTCGGACCAGGCGCACCTGACGCGCGCCTTCCGGCAGGTCGCGGGCGAAACACCCGCCGCGTGGCGGCGGATGCGGATGGCGGGGTGACGCGCGCCTTCAGAAGGTGTGGCGCAGGGTCACAGCGACGCTGCGGCCCGGATTGTAGTAATCCGCCGTGCCGCTGCCGACGACATGCTGTTCGTCCAGCAGGTTGCCGACATTCACGGCCAGGTTCGTGTTGTCCTGCACCTGATAGTTGAACGCCGCGTCAAGGGTGACCGACGAATCAGCCTTGCCCGTGTCGTTCGAGATCGCGAAGTAATACGACCCGACATGACGCGCGCCCAGGCCGAAGGTCATGTCGCCGCGCGCCTCGTTGCCCGGCAGGGTATAGGTCAGCCACAGCGAGGCCATGTGCCGGGGCACCTCGGAAAACTCGTTTCCTTCCACCTCGACGCCCCGGATGGGTCCGGACCGCACGACCTCGGACTTCATCCAGGAATAGGACGCGATCACATCGACATTGCTGGCCAGTTCCGCCTTGGCTTCCAGGTCGATGCCGCGCACCCGCTGTTCGCCCACCAGTTCGCGGGTGATGGTGCCGTCGGGCTGGACCACGGCCACGGTGACGTTGTTCTTGCGCAGGTCATAGACCGAGGCCGAGAGCAGCGCATCAGTTCCAAGCGGCTGATACTTCACGCCCAGTTCATACTGCTCGCCCCGTTCCGGCTCGACCCCCACGCCCGGAGGGGCGACGGATTCGACATAGCTGGCATAGGCCGAGACCTCGGTGTTGACCTTCCAGGTCAGCGCGCCGCGGATCGAGGTTTCCGAGAAATCGTCGCTGGAGCGCAGGCCGTTCAGCGTTTCCGTGATGTCCAGCCAGTCGTGGCGCAGGCCCACCGTCGCGATGAAACGGTCGTCGAAGGACAGGTTCTGCTGCACGAACAGCGATCGGGTGTTGTAGTCGTTGTCGCGCAGTTCATAGGGCGCCGCCAGGCTGCCGGGCGCGCCGGAATAGACCGGGTTCGCGATGTCGATCGGGGTATAGGTCCCGAAGAACGGCGCGCTGGTGGTTGTCGCGTCGCGGAACTCCAGCCCGGCCAGGGTGCTGGTGTCGAACCGCTCGAAGCTGCGGTCGTATTGCAGGATGACGTTGCCGATCAGTTCCTCGGCAGTGTTGTCGCCGCCGAAATAGAAGCGGTCCACGACCGTTCCGACCCGGTCGGCCGTGTCCGACAGATAGACATAGCCAAAGTCGCTTTGGAGGTCGCTGTAGCGCAGGTTCGCGCGCAGGTTCAGGCCGTTGTCGAAGTCGTGTTCCAGCAGGCCGGTGATGCTGGCGCGTTCGACGTTTTGATAATTGAAGTCCGGCTCGCCAAAGAACTCGTCCCGGTCGTATTCGCGATCCTTGGGATAGCCGCCGCTGTTGGGGGTGTTCTCGCGTTTCAGGTAATCGGCGACCACGCTCAGCTTGGTCGCCGTCGTGGGCTGCCAGGACAACCCGCCCATCAGGAAGCGGCTATCGTTGCGCGAATGGTCGTAATCCCGTTCACCGTCCTGAACCTTGCCCGTCAGGCGATAGGCCAGCGTCCCGTCCGCGTTCAGCACGTCGCCCGCGTCGAAGCCGTATTCCGCGTTGCGCGGCGATCCCACGGATCCGTAAACCTCTCCGAACCGCTCGAAGCGCGGCTGCTTGGTCACGAAGTTGATCGTGCCGCCGGGATCGGACGTGCCGAACAGGGTCGAGTTGCCGCCCCGGATCACCTCGGTCCGCTCGAACGCATAGGGTTCCTCGCGCGCGCTGCGCATGGAACCCAGCGTCAACCCGTCGCGATAGGTCGTGGCCTGGAAGCCGCGCACCAGGAAGTATTCGTTGCGGTCGTCGGTGCCGTAATAGTCGGTATGGATGCCCGCCGAATAGCTCAGCACCTCCTCCAGCGTGGTGGCGCGGCGGTCGCGGACTTCCTTTTCGGTGATCACGGACACCGAGGCCGGGGTGTCCAGGATGCTGGTCGCCACCTTGCCCCCGGTCCACAATTCGGTCGCCACGATCGAATTCGCGTCGTCATCCGCCGGGGCGTCGGCATTGATCAGGATCGGGGACAGGCGATAGGGGGCATCCCCGGTTCCGCTGTCCTGGGCAAGGGCCGGGGATGCGATCAGCGCCGTGCAGCCCAGCAGCAGGGCGGTCAGGGTGCGGCAGGCGCCGGGATCGGCGATCTTGTCGATGGACATGGGACTGGTTCCACAAGGTTGAGATGTCGTCGGAACGCTGGCTGTCCGGGATGCGGATGGCTTGCGGAAACGGCCGCCGGGACTGGCCCGGCGGAGGTGCCGAGGCGCGTCTTATGCGGCGCGGCCAGGGCTGTATTGTATATTCCAAGGTTTTTTGTCAGATTCCATGGAAATCTGCCAGGCAACCCTCGCCCCCTTGCCCGACAGCCTTGACGGCGCGGCGGGGCGCCGGGCAATCCGCAGTCCTGCCGCGATCGGAGATCCCATGCCGACCCCTTTTCGCCCATTTGCCGCCCTGCTGGCCTGGCTTCTTGGCGCGGGCATCGCCCTGGCCCAGGATTATCCCCTGGTCATCCCCCACGCCTTCGGCACCACCACCATCGCGGACAAGCCGCAGCGCATCGCCACCGTCAATTCCGGCAACCACGAGGTTCCGCTGGCGCTTGGCGTCGTGCCGGTCGGGATGGCGGCGGCGAATTACGGCGATGACGACGGCGACGGCGTGCTGCCCTGGGTCGAGGAAAGGCTGGCCGAACTGGCCGCCGGCACCCCGGTGCTGTTCGACGAGGGCGACGGCATCGACTTCGAGGCGGTGGCCGCGACGGAACCCGACGTGATCCTGGCCGCCTATTCCGGCCTGACCCGGGCCGATTACGACACGCTGTCCCGGATCGCGCCGGTGGTGGCCTATCCCGATGGCGCCTGGACGACGGAATGGCGCCAGATGATCCGCATGAACGGCGCCGGCATGGGCATGGCCGCCGAAGGCGAAGCCCTGGTCGCCCGGATGGAAGCGCGGATCGCCGATGCCGTCGCCCGTCACCCGCAGTTGCGGGGCAAGACGGCGATGTTCGTGACGCACCTGGACACCACCAACCTGTCGGTCGTGAATTTCTACAGCGCCCATGACACGCGGGTGAAGTTCTTCGCGGATCTGGGCCTGGCGATGCCCCGCAGCGTGACCGAGGCCACCCGGCCGGGGCAGTTCTTCGGCTCCGTCAGCGCCGAGCGGATCGACGCCTTCGACGACGTGGACATCGTCGTGACCTATGGCGGGCCGGACCTGCTGGCGGCGATGAAGGCCGATCCGCTGATGGCGCACATGCCCGCCGTGGCGCACGGCGCCGTCGTGATGCTGGGCAACGATCCCCTGGGCAATGCCGCCAACCCCACGCCCTTGTCGCTGCCCTATGTGCTGGACGCCTATGTCGCGCTGCTGGCCGAGGCCGCGCGGAAATCCCCGTGACGGTGGCCGCGGCCAGCCCCGGTTCCGCGCGGCGTCCGGAGCGTGTCCGCTGGCTGTGGCTGGCCGTGATGCTGGCGGGGCTTTCGGCGCTGTGCGTCCTGTCGGTGGCCGTCGGCACGCGGGACGTGGGGTGGGATGACATCGCGGGCGCGCTGCGGGGGCAGGTGGACACGATCGGCCAGGCCACTGTCGCCGCGCGGATCCCCCGCACGGTGCTGGCGGCTCTGGCGGGCGCGGCGCTCGGAGTGGCGGGGACGATCATGCAGGGCGTCACGCGCAATCCCCTGGCCGATCCGGGGATCCTGGGGGTGAACCTGGGCGCATCCCTGGCGGTCGCCGTGGCGGTGGCCTGGTTCGGCATCGCCTCGATGCAGGCCTATGTCTGGGTGGCCATCGCGGGCGCCGGGGGAACGGCGGTCTTTGTCTATGCCGTCGGATCGCTGGGCCGCGGGGGACCGACGCCCTTGAAGCTGGCGCTGGCGGGCATGGCGACCTCGGTGGCCTTCGCGTCCCTGGTGCTGGCGGTGATGCTGTCGCGCGGCGACATCGCGGGCGGGCTGCACGCTTGGCAGATCGGCGGCGTCGGCGGGGCGACCTTCGGGCGCATGGCCCATGTCCTGCCCTTCCTGGCGGTGGGCTTCGCCATCGGCCTGGGCTGCGCGAGGACCCTGAACTCCCTCGCCCTGGGGGACGAGATGGCGGCGGGCCTGGGCGAACGGGTGGCCGTGGCGCGGGGCATAGCGGCGGTCGGGGCGGTCCTGCTGTGCGGGGCGACCACGGCGATCTGCGGGCCGATCGGTTTCGTGGGCCTGATCGTGCCGCATCTGTGCCGGTTGCTGATGGGCGTCGATCACCGCTGGCTGCTGCCGTTCTCGGCCCTCGCGGGGGCCTGCCTGCTGGTCGGCTCCGACATCGCGGGCCGCATCATCGCCCGCCCGGGCGAGCTTGACGTGGGCATCGTCACCGCCTTCATCGGCGCGCCCTTCTTCATCTGGATCGTGCGCCGCGCCCGGGTGCGGGACCTATGAGCGCCATCGGCCTTGTCGCCACGGGCCGCAGGCAGCGCGCCCGCCGCCGCAGCGCCGCCATCGCGGGCGCGCTGGCCCTGCTGCTGGCGGGCTTCGCGCTGACCCTGATGCTGGGCCGGTCCTTCGTGCCGCCGCACACCGTGCTGCGCGTGCTGGCGGGTCAGGAGATACCCGGCGCATCCTTTACCGTGGGCCAGTTGCGCCTGCCGCGCGCGGTGCTGTCGGTCCTGGCCGGGCTGTCCTTCGGCCTGGGCGGCGCGGCCTTCCAGATCATGCTGCGCAACCCGCTGGCCAGCCCCGACATCATCGGCATCAGCCGGGGCGCCAGTGCCGCGGCGGTCTTCGGCATCGTGGTCTTGGGGATCGACGGGCCGATGCTGTCTGTCCTGGCCGTCGCCGCCGGACTGGCCGTGGCGCTGGCGATCCATGGCCTGTCCTCCAAGGGCGGCGTCGCGGGCACGCGGCTGATCCTGGTGGGCATCGGCGTGTCGGCGATGCTGGACAGCTTCATCGCCTATACCCTGTCGCGCGCCCCGTCCTGGGACCTGGCCGAGGCGATGCGCTGGCTGACCGGCAGCGTCAATGGCGCGCAACTGTCGCAGGCCCTGCCCCTGCTGGTGTCGCTGGCCGTCTTCGGCGGGCTGCTGGTCAGCCGCAGCCGCGACCTGGAGGCGCTGCGCTTGGGCGACGACACCGCCGCCGCGCTTGGCACCCATGTCGCCCTGACGCGGATGCTGGTGATCATCGCCGCCGTGGGGCTGATCGCGGTGGCCACCGCGATCACCGGGCCGGTGGCCTTCGTGGCGTTCCTGTCCGGTCCCATCGCCGGGCGCATCCTGGGACCGAACGGGTCGGTGCTGATCCCGGCGGGGCTGGTCGGCGCGCTTCTGGTGCTGGGGGGCGATTACGCGGGCCAGTTCCTGCTGCCCGCGCGGTTCCCGGTGGGTGTCGTCACCGGCGCCTTGGGTGCGCCCTATCTCCTTTACCTGATCGTGCGCGCGAACCGTGCCGGAGGATCGTTGTGAGCCATCATACCCTTTCCGTCCGGAACCTGACCGCGGGCTATGGCGACCGGACGATCCTGCAAGGCCTGGATCTGGAGGTGCTGCCGGGCCGCATCACGGCCATCGTCGGCGCCAATGCCTGCGGGAAATCGACGCTGCTGCGCGCCATGTCGCGGCTGCTGGCCCCGCGCGCGGGCCAGGTGCTGCTGGACGGCAAGGCGATCCACAGGATGGCCCCCCGGCGGGTCGCGCAGGTCATGGGCCTGCTGCCGCAATCGCCCACAGCCCCCGAAGGCATCACCGTGGCCGATCTGGTCAGCCGGGGCCGCCACCCGCATCACGGCCTCCTGTCCCGCTGGTCGCGCGGGGATGACGAGGCCGTCGCCGCCGCACTGGAGGTCACCCGGACCCTGGACCTGGCCGAGCGCGCCGTGGACGAACTGTCCGGCGGGCAGCGCCAGCGGGTCTGGATCGCCATGGCGCTGGCGCAGGAAACGGATCTGCTGCTGCTGGACGAGCCGACGACCTTCCTCGACATCAGCCACCAGGTCGAGGTTCTGGACCTGCTGACCGACCTCAACCACCGGCGGGGCACCACGGTGGTGATGGTGCTGCACGACCTGAACCTGGCCGCGCGCTATGCCGACCATCTGGTGGCGATGGCGAATGGCACCCTGCACGCCCAGGGCACGCCCGAGGACGTGCTGACCGAGGGGAACGTGCGGGCGGTGTTCGGGCTGGACAGCCGGATCATTCCCGACCCGATCTCGGGGCGGCCGATGATGCTGCCCATCGGGCGGCACAGGATGGCGGCCGAATAGGGCAGGTTTGGCTGGCGAAGGCCATCGCCTTCGCCACGCGATGCCATTTCAACCCGAACCGCCGGGCCTTCAAGGCCCGGCCAGCGCCCGCCCCGCCCCGAGGCGGGCGCTGGCCTTCCGTGGTCGCGGGGCTGCACCGTCCTTGGTGGCAAGGTCGGGAAGCGGGCGGGGGAAACGCGATGCGTTTCCTGATCCCGCCCGGTCCGGTCACGCCGGGTCCAACTGGCGCCGTGCGTCGAAGCGGTCCGCGTTCATCACCTTGGACCAGGCCTTGCCGAAATCGCGCACGAACTTGCCCTGGCAATCGTCCTGGGCATAGACCTCGGCAATCGCGCGCAGTTGCGAATTCGACCCGAAGATCAGGTCCACCCGCGTGGCGGTCCAACGCGGCGCGCCCGTCCGGCGGTCGGTGCCGTCAAAGACCATCTGCGTGTCGTCCCGGGCCTTCCAAACCGTGTCCATCGACAGCAGGTTGACGAAGAAATCATTCGTCAGCTGCCCCGGACGGGTCGTCAGCACGCCATGATCGGTGTGGTCCCAGTTGGCGTCCAGCGCGCGCAGCCCGCCCACCAGCACCGTCATCTCGGGCGCGGTCAGGGTCAGCAGTTGCGCGCGATCCACCAGCAGTTCTTCCGCGGGGACGTTGAACTGCTGGCGCTGATAGTTGCGGAACCCGTCGGCCAGCGGCTCCATCCAGTCGAAGCTTTCCACGTCGGTCTGGTCCTGCGTGGCATCACCCCGGCCGGGGATGAAGTCCAGCGACAGATCAAAGCCCGCGGCCCTGGCCGCGGCCTCGACCGCCGCATCGCCCGCCAGCACGATCAGGTCGGCCATCGAGACCTTCTTCGCGCCCTGGGCGTCGAATCCGGCCTTGATGCCCTCCAGCACCGCCAGAACGCGGGCCAGCTGCTGGGGCTGGTTCGCTTCCCAATCCTTTTGCGGGGCCAGCCGGATCCGCGCGCCGTTGGCGCCGCCCCGATAATCCGAACCCCGGAAGGTGGACGCCGAAGCCCAGGCCGTCGCGATCAGCTCCGGCCCGGTCAGGCTGGACGCCAGCACCTGCGCCTTGAGCGCCGCCACGTCGCCTGCGTCGATCAGCGGATGGTCAGGCGCGGGAACCGGATCCTGCCAGATCAGGTCTTCGGCGGGAACCTCGGGACCTTCGTACAGCACCTTCGGACCCATGTCGCGATGGGTCAGCTTGAACCAGGCGCGGGCGAATGCATCGGCGAACCGGTCGGGGTTGTCCAAGAAGCGCAGCGAGATCTCGCGATAGACCGGATCCTCGCGCAGCGACAGGTCGGTGGTCAGCATCGACGGGGCGATGCGCTTGTCCGGGTCATGGGCGTCAGGCACCGTGCCCTCGCCCGCGCCGTCCCTGGGCTTCCACTGCCAGGCGCCTGCGGGCGACTTGGTCAGTTCCCATTCGTATCCGAACAGGTTCCTGAAGAATCCCATGCTCCACTGCGTCGGGGTCTGCGTCCAGACGACCTCCAGCCCCGAGGAAATCGCATCCGCGCCATGGCCCTTGCCGTGCTTGCTGGTCCAGCCCAGGCCCTGCAACTCGATGGCCGAGCCTTCGGGATCGGCGCCGACATGGCTGGCCTCGCCCGCGCCATGGGTCTTGCCGAAGGTGTGGCCGCCGGCGATCAGGGCCACGGTTTCCTCGTCGTTCATCGCCATGCGCTTGAAGGTCTCGCGGATGTCGCGCGCGGCGGCCACCGGGTCGGGCTTGCCGTCGGGACCTTCGGGGTTCACGTAGATCAGGCCCATCTGCACGGCGGCCAGCGGGCTGTCCAGTTCCCGGTCGCCCTTGTAGCGGCTGTTTTCCTTGTCCGAGGTCGCCAGCCATTCGGTCTCGGATCCCCAATAGATGTCCTCGGCCGGTTCCCAGACATCGGGACGCCCGCCGCCGAACCCGAAGGTCCTGAAGCCCATCGATTCCAGCGCGACGTTGCCCGTCAGGATCAGCAGGTCGGCCCAGGACAGGGCATTGCCGTATTTGCGCTTGATCGGCCACAGCAGGCGGCGGGCCTTGTCCAGGTTCACGTTGTCGGGCCAGCTGTTCAAGGGCGCGAACCGCTGCGCCCCCGACCGCGCGCCGCCGCGCCCGTCCGCGGTGCGATAGGTGCCCGCGCTGTGCCAGGCCATGCGCACGAACAAGGGGCCATAGTGCCCCCAGTCGGCGGGCCACCAGTCCTGGCTGTCGGTCATCAGCGCCCGCAGGTCGGCCTTGACGGCGTCCAGGTCCAGCGTGCGGAACGCCTCGGCATAGTTGAAATCCGCGCCCAGCGGATTGGACTGTTCGTTGTTCTGGTGCAGGATCTTCAGGTTCAGCTGTTCCGGCCACCAGTCGCGATGCGACCGCGCCTTGGCCCGCGTGTTGCGGTTGCCGCTGGCCTGGATGGGGCAGAGCGCGCCTGCACCGGGGGTCTTGTCGTCCATGTCATTCTCCTTGGATCCGCGGTGGCGGCGGGCCTTGGGCGCTCCGCAAGCGGCAGGGGTCCTTGCAGCGACGGCATAGAACCCGCAAGGGCGGGAATCAATGCGGTGTTCGAGGGGAAAAGCTGCAGGGGCCAGGCCGGAAAATGGCGGACCAGCGCATGTTTTACGCAGAGTAACGCAACCCTTGAGCGAAATTTTGCCTTGTTTCCTCTTCAGGATGTGTAAAAGGTTAATTTCTGCCGCTTCCATGGTACAGACACGCTCTCGCCATTCTCCGCATCTGTCACCTCGACCTCCATCAAAGGATCGTTCGATGCTTAACGCATTCAACCCCATTCAGTCCGGCAACCGAACGGGTTGCCCCGTGCTTGCGCCCCGCCACGAGGGCCATCGCAGCTTCATTCAATCCCAGGATCAGGAGTAGAGAATGGCCAGCGTCACTTACACCGCGCTTTATCTCGGCAGGCTGCCCGATGCCGATCCCAACGAAACGAACACCGCGCCCGAAAACGCCGCGATCATGAACGGCAGGACCTTCGGGACATCGGCAAATCCGATCTTTGCACAAAGCACGCGGGTTACCCTGAACGACTACAACAATGACGCCGCGGTCTCCCTGAACAATACGGCCACGACCGACGATGTCACCTATCGGATCGGCGACACGACTTATACGCAGCCGGCCGATTCGATCTTCTTCGTGACCAATGCCAGCATCGTGCAGACATTGAACGGCGGCGGCACCCGCACGCTGAACAACGTCACGTTGCGGATCTTCCAGGCGGCCAACGGCGACACGTTCCTGCTGCCCCCTGCTTCCACGAACCAGCAGCCGGGCGAGGCACAGCTGGTCGAATATCCGATCTCGAACATCACGATTCCCGCGAACGGAACATACAACACGAGCTTCACCGGCATTTCGACCTCCCGCGTCGCCCTGCCCTTCGAGGATGGCTATGTCGATGGCAGCGACGGGAACGATCTGATCGGCGACAGCTATATCGACGGCTCGGGCGACCGGATCGACGCCAATGACGCGATCCTGCCGGGGACGACCGGCAACCAGGACTTCATTCGCGCCGGACTGGGCAACGACACGGTCTATGCCGGCAACGGCGCCGACAGCGTGCGGGGCGGTGACGGGGACGACCTTCTTTACGGCTACGGCCAGGCGACCGGGGACGACGGGGCGAACGACTCGCTCGAAGGCGGGGCCGGAAACGATTCCGCCTATGGCGGCGGCGGCGACGACAGCATCCTGGGCGATGCAGGCGATGACTCGCTGGATGGCGGCACCGGCAATGACTCGCTGGATGGAGGGACCGGTGTGGACACGCTCTTGGGCGGCGCCGGGACCGATGTTCTTCTGGGCGGCGCCGATGCCGACATCCTGGTCGGCGGCGCGGGTGGCGACAGCATCAGCGGCGGCGACGGGACCGACCGGATCTTCGGCGACGACACGCTGGGCACGGACACCACGGGCGGCGCGGATACCATCGACGCGGGCGCGGGCGATGATAGGGTGCTGGCGGGTGTCGGAAACGACACGGTCATTGGCGGCCTGGGCGCGGACTCCATTGCCGGGGACGCGGGCAGCGACACGCTTTACGGCGATGACAGCCTGGGCACGAACACCGCAGGCGGCGCGGACACCATCGACGGCGGCGCCGATGCCGATGGGGTCTTCGGCGGCTTCGGGACCGACAGCCTGGCCGGCGGGACGGGCAGCGACACGGTCAATGGCGGCGCCGGAAACGACGTGCTGGGCGGCGGCGCGCTGTCGGGCGGGACCTTTGCCGATGACGACACCGCCGACACGCTGACGGGCGGCGATGGCTTCGACCGCTTCATCGTCGGGAACGGAGATCTGATCTCGGACTTCGGCACGACGGGCGGCAATCCCGGCAGCGGCACCGACACCGCCGATCTGTCGGGCTATTACAACGTGGCGAACCTGGCGATCATCAACGCGGCGCGGACCGCGGCGGGCGAGCAGCCTTACAAGACGCCGCTGCGCTGGTTGCGGGCGGACCAGGCCGACGGCACGCTGAACGACATCAACACCGCCAACGGGTTCGGCAGCACCTTCACGCTGCGGATCCAGAATGGCGGCGCGGCTGTCGCGGGCACCGCACTGACGCTGGAAACCGTCAACGTCGTCTGCTTTGCCGACGATGTCCTGATCGAGACGCAGGGCGGGCCGGTCCGCGCGGGCGATCTGTCCGTGGGCACCCTGGTGCAAACGCGCGATGCCGGGCTTCAGCCGATCCGCTGGATCGGGCGGCGCACCCTGGACGGCGCCGACCTGGCCGCCCGGCCCCAGTTGCGGCCCGTCCGCATCCGCAAGGGCGCGCTTGGCGCGGGCATCCCGCAGGCCGATCTGGTCGTGTCGCCCCAGCACCGCATCCTGGTCCGGTCCAGGATCGCGCAGAAGATGTTCGGCGCCCCCGAGGTGCTGGTCGCGGCCAAGCAGTTGCTGACGCTGGACGGGATCGACATCGCCGATGACCTGGACCGCGTCACCTATGTCCACTTCCTGTTCGACGACCACCAGATCGTCATCTCGAACGGGGCCGAGACCGAATCCCTGCACACCGGCGCGCAGGCGCTGGACTCGGTCGGGCCGGCCGCGCGCGAGGAGATCCTGGCGATCTTCCCCGAACTGCGCGAAGGCACGGAACGGCCCGGCGCCCGGATGCTGACCTCGGGACGGATGGGGCGCAAGCTGGCCATCAGGCACCACCGGAACCGCAAGCCCCTGGTCGCATGACGCCGGACCGCCGCCCCTGGAAACGGGGGCGGCGTCTTTCCCGGTCCCCGGCGCCCGGGAGAAAAATCTTGCCGTTCGCGCCCCTCCGCGGGGCAACCAATCCTTTCCCGGATCGGTTTTGCGGTGGCCCTTTTGCGCAAGGGGCGCAAGGAAGGGCTTTCCATGACAACACAGCAGATGCTTGCCTTCGCCATCGTCGGCGTGATGATGGTCTTGTTCATCTGGGGCAGGCTTCGATACGACGTGGTGGCGATGCTGGCGCTGCTGGCCTCCCTGCTGGCGGGAACGGTTTCGCCCGACGACGCCTTTACCGGTTTTTCCGACGACATCGTCATCATCGTGGGCAGCGCCTTGGTGGTCAGCGCCGCCGTGTCGCGGTCGGGCCTGATCGAGGCGGTGCTGCGCTGGCTGGTGCGCAAGTTCACCACCATGGGGGTGCAGCTTCTGGTGCTGGTGGGCACGGTCACGCTGTTGTCGTCGCTGGTCAAGAACATCGGCGCCCTGGCGATGATGATGCCCGCCGCGCTGAAGATGGCGCGGAAATCCGGCCAGTCGCCGTCCTTGTACCTGATGCCCATGTCCTTCGGCTCGCTTCTGGGGGGTCTCATCACGCTGGTCGGCACGTCGCCCAACATCATCGTGTCGGGGGTGCGCGAGGAGATGACCGGCCAGCCCTTCCGCATGTTCGACTTCGCCCCGGTGGGCCTTGGCCTGTCGGCGGTGGGCGTCCTCTTCCTGATGTTCGCCTGGCGCCTGCTGCCGTCCGACAGGCGGGCCACCGCGTCCCTGGGCGAGGCGGTGAAGATCAGCGACTACAACACCGAGGCAAGGGTGCCGGAAGGATCGGCCACGGTGGGCGTGACGGTCGGCGCGCTGATCGGCATGGCCGATGCCGAGATCACCGTGACCGGCCTGATCCGGGGCGGAGAGCGGCGCAAGGTCGTGCTGTTCGACACCGCCATCGAATCGGGCGACATCCTGCTGTTGCGCGGAGAGCCGGACGGGCTGGAACGCGCCGTCACCCGGGGCGGGCTGGAACTGACCGGGCATGACACGGCGTCCAAGCTGGAACTGCCCGCCAGCAAGATCGGCGTGATCGAGGCGGTGACCACCGTCCAATCGTCCATGGTCGGCCAAAGCGTGGGCAGCATCCGGCTGTTCGACGAACAGGGCATCAGCCTGCTGGCCGTGTCGCGGTCGGGCCACCGGATGACGGAACGGCTGTCCAAGACCCGGCTGCAGGCGGGCGACGTGCTGCTGCTGCAAGGCCCGGTCGAGCTGTTGCCCGACCGCATCCGCACGCTGGGCCTGTTGCCCCTGGCGGAACGCAGCCTGCAGATCGGCAGCGTGCGCAAGGAACTGCTGCCCTTGATCATTCTGGGCGCGGCCATGGCATTGACCGCCGCGGGCCTCGTGCCGGTGGCCATCGCCTTTTTCGGCGCGGCGGTGCTGATGATCGTGACCGGCGCGATCAGCCCGGAACGCGCCTACGAGGCCGTCGAATGGCCGCTGCTGATCATGCTGGGCGCGCTGATCCCGGTCAGCGGGGCCTTGCAGACCACCGGCGGCACCGACCTGATCGGCGCCTGGCTGTCGGACGTGGCGACCGGCCTGCCGGTCTGGGGGGCGGTCGCGCTGATCATGGTGGCGGCCATGGCGGTGACGCCGTTCCTGAACAACGCGGCCACCGTTCTGGTCATGGCTCCGATCGCCGTGACCTTCGCGGGGACGCTCGGCTATGCGCCCGAGGCCTTCCTGATGGCCGTCGCCGTGGGCGCGGGCTGCGATTTCCTGACACCCATCGGGCACCAGTGCAACACGCTGGTGATGGGGCCGGGGGGATACCGCTTCAGCGACTATCCCCGGCTGGGCCTGCCCTTGTCGGTGCTGGTGGTGCTGACCGGGGTGCCGCTGATCCTGGCGGTCTGGCCGGTCTAGACGGATCGACATCCTTGTCGGCACCCCGACCCCGATTGGCGAAGGCCATCGCCTTCGCCACCTCGCGACGTTGCCGCCTGAACCGCCGGGCTTCAAAAGCCCGGCCAGCGCCCGCCCCGCCCCAGGCGGGCGCTTCACGCCCACCAGGTCGGGCGCTGGCCTCTCGTGGTCGCGGGCTGCACCGTCTCTGGTGGCACCCGCCCGTGTCGATGATGTTCCTGTCCTGGAGTGACTGCCCTTCCGGCCCTAGCGCGCGGGCTGCATCCGGCGCGGCGCCTCGCGTTTCGCGAAGCGCAGCACCGCATAGCCTGCAAGCCCGGAAATCAGCGATCCCAGCAGGATGCCGATCTTGGCCTCGTCCTGCAACAGCGGGTCGGCAAAGGCCAGGAGCGAAATGAACAGGCTCATGGTGAAGCCGATGCCGCACAACAGCGCGGTGCCCAGCATCTGCAGCCAGCTTGCGCCTGCGGGCAGATCCGCCCAATCCAGCCGCACCAGGATCGCCACCGCGCCGAAGATGCCCACGACCTTGCCCAGGGCCAGGCCCGCGGCCACCCCCATCGTGACTGGCGCCAGCAGCGCGTCCGCCCCCACGCCCGCGAAGCTGACGCCCGCATTGGCAAAGCCGAAGACCGGGATGATGACGAATGACACCGGCACGATCAGCGCATGTTCCAGCTGGTGCAGCGGGCTTTCGGACCCGCGCGCCTCGGGCGTGGCGGGGGTGCGCTTCAGGGGCACGGTCAGGGCCAGAGCCACGCCCGCGATGGTCGCGTGGATCCCCGACCGCCAGACGAAGAACCACAGGACCGCGCCAAGGATCAGATAGGGCCACAGGCGGCAGACGCCCGCGCGGTTCAGGATCACCAGGACCGCGAAGATCGCCGCCGCCACGCCCAGATCGACCGGCGACAGCCCGGTGGTGTAGAACAGCCCGATCACCACCACCGCGCCCAGGTCGTCGATGATCGCCAGCGCCGCCAGGAAGACCTTGAGCGAGGTGGGCACCCGCGACCCCAGAAGCGAGATCACGCCAAGCGCGAAGGCGATGTCGGTGGCCGACGGGATCGCCCAACCCCGCGTGGCCTCGGTCCCCGCGGTGAAGAACAGATAGACCAGCGCCGGCACCGCCATGCCCGCCGCCGCCGCGACCCCGGGCAGGATGCGGCGCGGCCAGGACGACAGGTGGCCGTCCACCATCTCTCGCTTGATCTCCAGGCCCACCATCAGGAAGAACAGCGCCATCAGCGCGTCGTTGATCCAGTGCGCGACCGACAGCGGCCCGACATAAGCGTGCAGCGCGTGGAAATAGCCGCCCGCCAGCGGCGAGTTGGCGACGACCAGCGCCAGCACCGCCGCCGCGATCAGCAGCAGCCCCCCGGCGGTGCCGTTGTCCAGGAACTTGCGGATGGTGTTTTGAATGCGGCCTGCCATGAAAGCCCCCTTGTCAGAAACGGTTGCGACCAGTCTCCGTATTCAGGGGTGGTCCCTGGGCGCACGCAGCACACGCCATGGCCGGGATCATATTCAGCCCGGCCCGCCGATCAAGGGCCTTGCGGAGGGGTGCGGATTTCGCGCAGCCATTCGCGCCAGATGGCGACCAGCAGCGCCATCAGCACCGGACCCACGAACAGGCCCACGATGCCCATGGTCTTGACGCCCCCCACCAGCCCGAAGAACGTGGGCAGGAAGGGCATCTTGACCGGGCCGCCGACCAGCACGGGGCGGATGGTCTTGTCCACGACGAACAGCTCGACCGAACCCCAGACGAACAGCAACACGCCCGCCAGGGGCGATCCGCTGGCCGCCAGGTAGATCGACACCAGCGTGAAGCACAAGGGCGCGCCCCCCGGGATCAGCGCCATGACGCCGGTTATCACCCCCAGCGTCACCGGCGAGGGCACGCCCGCGATCCAGTAGGCGATGCCCAGGACGACCCCCTCGCCGATGGCGATCAGGGCCATGCCGGTGACGGTGGCGCTGATGGTCAGCGGCACCACCCGCGACAGCCGTTCCCAGCGGCGGGGCAGGATGCGCGCGCCCACGATGTCGATCTGGCCCGCGATCTTGTGGCCGTCGCGATAGAACACGAACAGCGCGATCAGCATGAACAAAAGGTTCAGCGCCAGGTGGAAGGCCACGTTCCCCGCCGCCAGCACGCTGCGATAGATGGATGCGATGGTGTTCCCGCTGGTCAGCTGCACCAGTTCGGCGATGGCGCCGGGGCGGCCGATATGGCGGGACCATTGTTCGTCGATCCAGTCGCCGATCTGCGGCAGGTCCACCATCCACGAGGGCGTGGGCGCGCCGTTGGCGTTCACGGCGAACACCCACCAGATCCATTGCTGCAATTCGCGGAACGCGTACAGCAGCGCCATCGCGACCGGCACGACCAGGAACAGCACGATCACCAGGACGAACAGCGCCGCGGTCGTGGTGCGGTCGATGCCCAGGCCGCGCTGGACGCTGCGCGACAGGGGCCAGCTCGCAAAGGCGATGATCGTCGCCGCCAGCACCGGCACCAGGAAGCCGTGGAAGAAATAGGCCGCCGCGGCGATGATGAAGACCAGCAGCCATCGCGCGGCCGAAATGTCGCTGATCAGCGGAAAGGGCGTCACCGGCTCGTCCGGCTCGGGCGCGTCACGCCTTGGGGTTGCGTGATGGGGTTCGATCATGCCTTGGCGCCCGTTCCTTCGGTTAGCCGCTGTGTGCCTGACTGTTGCATTGTTGATCGCCGCGTCAACCCGTCTTGCGGGAAATCGACCGGCCGGCCCTTGCAGGCAGGGGTGCGACGGGCTAGCCCACCGGGCTTTGACCGGGGACCGCCGCATGTCCATCCTTGCCATCGACTTCGGAACCTCGAATTCCGCCGCCGCGATCCTGGAGGACGGCGCGGTGCGGCGCGTTCCGATCGAGGCCGGGGCGGACACGCTGCCCACCGCGGTCTTCTTTCCCGCACGCGGCGGGGCGATGCGCATCGGCGAAGCCGCGGCACAGGCCCTGACCGGGGCCGAGGAAGGCCGCTACATGCGCGCGCTGAAAAGCGTTCTGGGCACGCCCTTGCTGCACGAATCCCGCCTGATCGGCGGCAAACGGCGCAGCCTGGCGCAGGTGATCACCGCCTTTCTAGCCGAATTGCGCCAGCGGGCTGGAACCGCGACAGGCCGGACCTTCACCCATGCCCTGTCCGGCAGGCCGGTCCGTTTCCATCCCGACCCCGCCCGCGACGCCCGGGCCGAATCCGACCTGCGCGCCTGCTATCACGCCGCGGGCTTCGACCACGTGGCCTTCCTGCGCGAACCCGAGGCCGCCGCGCTGGCCTGCCACGGCGGGGGCGCCCTGGGTGAAACCGGGCTGATCGTGGACATCGGCGGCGGCACCTCGGATTTTTCCGTCTATCGGGCCGAGGGCGGGCGGGTGCGGATCCTCGCCAGCCACGGCATCCGGCTGGGCGGCACCGATTTCGACCAGGCCCTGTCCCTGACCCATGCCATGCCGCTTCTGGGACACGGATCGCAGCTGCGGCGCGAGATGGGACCGGGCCTGCTGCCGGTGCCCAACGCGATCTATGCCGAACTGGCGTCCTGGGCGCATATCCCCTTTGCCTATACGCCCGAAAACCGCAGGCAGGCCCAGCAGATGGCGCGGCTGGCCGAGGATCCGGCGGCCTTGGCCCGGCTGGTCGCGGTGCTGCGGGACGAGCTGGGCCATGACCTGGCATTCGCCGTGGAACGCGGCAAGATCGCGGCCAACGGCGGCACCGGCACGCGGATCGCCATGGGCTTCATCGAGCCGGGCCTGGCCGCGCCGATCAGCGGCACCTCCCTGAGCGACGCCTTGCAGGACCATGGCCGCGCCCTGGACCAGGCCCTGGCCCACACGCTGGCCCGCGCGGGCCTGTCGCCCGGCGACATCAACAGCGTGGTGCTGGTCGGCGGGTCCAGCCTGATGGGACTCGTGTCCGATCTGGCCGCCCGGCACCTGCCCGGCGCCCGGATCCGCCGGTCCGAGGCCTTCACCGCCGTGGTCGATGGTCTGGCATTGGGCACGGCGGCAGAACAGTGTTCCTGACGACGGCAAATCTGCAGGAAATGCTGATTTGCAATACACTCTAAACTTGCATCTGGGGCGGGGCTGGCCGATAGCGTGGCCCGACCTGACTCGGGCAGCACGTGCCGCCATGCAAAGAGAGTTGATGCCATGAACAGCCATTCCAGCACCGGCCTTGCCCCGGCGACCCTGACGCATTTGCAGCGTCTCGAAGCCGAAAGCATCCACATCATGCGCGAGGTGGTGGCGAATGCCGAAAACCCGGTGATGCTGTATTCGGTGGGCAAGGATTCCGCCTGCATGTTGCACCTGGCGCGCAAGGCCTTTTACCCCGCGCCGCCCCCCTTTCCGCTGCTGCACGTGGACACGACCTGGAAGTTCCGGGCGATGTACGAGTTGCGCGACCGCGCGGCCCGGGCGGCGGGCATGGACCTGATCGTCCACCACAACCCAGAGGCGATGGAACAGGGCATCAACCCCTTCGACCACGGCCCCATGCACACCGACATGTGGAAGACCGAGGGGCTGAAGCAGGCGCTGACCCAATACAACTTCGACGTGGCCTTCGGCGGCGCGCGGCGCGACGAGGAAAAGTCCCGCGCCAAGGAACGAATCTTCTCGTTCCGGTCCGCGAACCACCGCTGGGATCCCAAGAACCAGCGGCCCGAGCTGTGGAAGCTTTACAACACCCGCAAGGCCAAGGACGAATCGATCCGGGTCTTTCCGCTGTCGAACTGGACGGAACTGGACATCTGGCAATACATCCACCTGGAAGGCATCGAGATCGTGCCGCTGTATTTCAGCGAACCCCGCCCGGTGGTGGAACGCGACGGGCTGCTGATCATGGTCGATGACGACCGCTTCCCGCTGAAGGACGGCGAGACCCCGCAGATGCGGTCGGTCCGGTTCCGCACGCTGGGCTGCTATCCCTTGACCGGCGCGGTGGAATCCGAGGCCAGCACCCTGCCCGAGGTGATCCAGGAAATGCTGCTGACCACCACGTCCGAACGCCAGGGCCGCGCCATCGACAAGGACCAGGCCGCGTCCATGGAGAAGAAGAAGCAAGAGGGGTATTTCTGATGAACGCGCAGGATCCCGTTTACGTCACCGATGCCCTGATCGCCCAGGACATCGACGCCTATCTGCTGAAGCACCAGCACAAGACCATGCTGCGCTTCATCACCTGCGGGTCGGTCGATGACGGCAAATCGACGCTGATCGGCCGGCTGCTTTACGACAGCAAGATGATCTTCGAGGACCAGCTGGCCTCGCTGGAAGCCGACAGCAAGGTGTCGGGCACGCAAGGCGGGGAAATCGACTTCGCCCTGCTGGTCGACGGCCTGGCCGCGGAACGCGAACAGGGCATCACCATCGACGTGGCCTATCGCTTCTTCGCCACCGACAAGCGCAAGTTCATCGTGGCCGACACGCCGGGCCATGAACAATACACCCGCAACATGGTCACGGGCGCATCCACCGCCGACCTGGCGGTAATCCTGATCGACGCGCGCCAGGGCGTGCTGACCCAGACCCGGCGGCATTCCTATCTGGTGAACCTGCTGGGCATCAAGAATGTCGTGCTGGCGGTCAACAAGATGGACCTGGTCGATTACTCGGCCGAGCGGTTCTACGAGATCGTCACCGAATACAGCCATTTCGCCAAGCAGATCGGCATGGACAGCTTCCTGCCGATCCCGATTTCCGGGCTGAAGGGCGACAACATCGTCAGCAAAAGCCCGGACATGCACTGGTACCAGGGACCGACGCTGCTGGGCCATCTGGAGGAAGCGCCGGTCAACGACACGGCGATGCAGGACCGCCCGTTCCGCATGGCCGTGCAATGGGTGAACCGCCCGCACCTGGATTTCCGCGGCTTCGCGGGCCAGATCAGCGCGGGCGCCGTCCATCCCGGCGATCCGGTGCGCGTCCTGCCCTCGGGCAAGGTCACGACCGTCAAGTCCATCGCGACCTTCGACGGCGACCTGCCCCAGGCCGTCGCGGGCCAGTCCGTGACCCTGACCTTCACGGACGAGATCGACTGTTCGCGCGGCGACGTGATCGTGCAGGCCGACGCGCCTTGCGAGGTCGCCGACCAGTTCGAGGCCACCCTGGTCTGGATGGCGGAATCCGAAATGCTGCCGGGCCGTCCCTATCTGCTCAAGATCGGCACGCAGACCGTCAGCGCCACCATCACCGAGCCGAAATACGAGGTGAACGTCAACACGACCGAACATCTGGCCAGCAAGACGCTGGGCCTCAATGCCATCGGCGTGGTCAACATCTCGACCGACCGGCCCGTCCCGTTCGAGGCTTACGGCGACAACCCCGACCTGGGCGGCTTCATCCTGATCGACCGGATGACGAACGCCACCATCGCCGCCGGGATGCTGCATTTCGCGCTGCGCCGGTCGCAGAACATCCACTGGCAATCGACCGACGTGAACCGTGACGCCCACGCGGCGCAGAAGAACCAGCGCGCCAAGGTCGTCTGGTTCACCGGCCTGTCGGGTTCGGGCAAATCGACCATCGCCAATATCGTGGAACGCAAGCTGCACGCGATGGGCAAGCACACCTTCCTGCTGGACGGCGACAACGTGCGCCACGGGCTGAACCGCGACCTGGGCTTCACCGATGCCGACCGGGTGGAAAACGTTCGCCGCGTGGGCGAGGTCGCGAAGCTGATGACGGACGCGGGCCTGATCGTGCTGACGGCCTTCATCTCGCCCTTCCGGGCGGAACGGCGGATGGTCCGCGACATGATGGCCCCCGGCGAATTCCTGGAAGTCTATGTGGACACGCCCCTGGAGGTGGCCGAGCAGCGCGACGTGAAGGGCCTCTACAAGAAGGCGCGGTCCGGCCAGCTGAAGAACTTCACCGGCATCGACAGCCCCTACGAGGCGCCCGAACAGGCCGAGCTGGTGGTCAACACCGTGGCCCTCTCGGCCGAGGAAGCCGCCGACCGCGTGGTCGAGGCGATCCTGTCCCAAGGCTGAGGCGCGGCTTTCCCGCAGGCAAAAGGGGCATCCGGCAGAACCCGCCGGGTGCCCCTTTGCCTTTCGGGAACCGGGCCGGCGGCAGCCGGACATGGCCTTCAGGCTGCAGGCTGCCAGTCCATCCGGGTGAACGCCTCGCGAAAGGCGAAGCGCGCCAGATGGCTGTCGATGATGCCTTGCAGGCGTTCCACGGCCGCCGCATCCGCGCCCGCGACGGTGCATTGCAGATCCCCGTCCCGAGCGACCAGCCGCGCCTGGCCGATCTCGAAGGTGATGAGGCCCTCGTTCCCCTGAACCGTGGCGGGGATCTTGTGGGCGAAATGCTTGCAAAGCTGCGTCATGTAGCCTTGGGCGTTGCGGGTCGCGAAGTGGCCGGTGCTGCCGGGTTCGATGCTCATCGGGCTTGTCCTGATCTGTCGTGGCATGTGCCCGCAACAGGCCCCGGCGGCCTGCGCTTGTCAATTCGCGGGACGGTTGCCAGGGGGTTGACGTTTTCGTCAGCCCGCCGGATCCGCCGGAACCCGGCAAGTCGTCACACGTTGGCTGCGCGAAGTGAAATCGCTTCCGTGCAACGGCTTAACGAGTCTGCCCGCCATCGTCATGGCGGGCATTTCGCCCATGCAGCGGGGCGATGTCAGAACCCGAAGATGTCGTTGGCCACTCCCTCCACCGTCAGGGTCTGGCCCGCGACAAGGATCCGGTCGCCGCCGCCAAGGTCGATAACGATGCCTGCCGCGGTCCGGGCCATGTGATCGCGCATGAAGACGGCCGGATCGGCGTCCAGCCGGTCGGCGTCGATGATCAGCCGGTCGATGCCGTGCTGATAGCCCTGGACCGTGTCGGCCCCGCTGCCGATGGAAAAGACGAAGCTGTCCGCCCCTGCCCCGCCGTTCAGCAGGTCACGGCCCGCGCCGCCCCGCAGCATGTCGTTGCCCTCGCCGCCCGACAGGGTGTCGTGGCCCGCATCGCCGCTCAGCCAGTCATTGCCGGTCCCGCCGGCCAGGACATCGTTGCCCAAGCCCCCCAGCAGGCGGTCGCTGCCATCCGCCGCCCACAGGCTGTCATTGCCCGCATCCCCCCACAGCATGTCGTTTCCGGTCCCGCCGGAAAGACGATCAAGCCCGTCGCCGCCCTGCAGGGTGTCGTTCCCCGGGCCGCCGTCCAGGACATCGGACCCCCCGGCGCCGATCAGCCGGTCATGCCCTGCCGCACCTCGCAGGATGTCGTTGCCCGCCCGGCCCGCCACCCAGTCGTTGCCATCCCCGGCGGCAACCGAATCGTTCCCTGCGCCCAGCCGGTAATCGTCATTGCGCGCCGTACCCGGGGCGTCGGCCGCAAAGGCCCGGCCGTCGAAGCCCTGTTCCCAGGCCGCCCGCGTCTGCATGGCCGTGTTCGGCTGCGGCTCGGCCACCCGCAGGAAGCTGCCGTTGTCCAGGCGCAGCTGCCCGTCGGTGTCGGCAAAGTTCTGCGTCGCCATCAGCACCTTGTAGTCGCGGCCTCCGACGGTCATGAAGCCGACCTCCAGCCCGATGCCGACAAAGGCCGCGTCGCCCATGATGTTGGCGCGATGGCCCGGGCTGTTCATCAGGTTCTGGTGCAGCTGGCGGATTTCGTCGCGCAGGTCGCCCTCGCCCCGGATGCTGACATAGGCGATGTTCTCGGCCGTCATCCACGACCCGGCCAGATCGAAGCGCGCAGCCTCGATCCGTTCGCGCGCCGAGGATCCGCCCTGCCCCGTGTGGGAAAAGACATCCGCGTTCAGCATCCAGCGGCTATGCGCCCCCGAGGAATCGTTGAGGCGCTTTTCCAGGGTCAGCGGCGCCAGCCCCTCGGCCCGGCGGGCCTGGTTGACCAGGGTGGCGAAGTAACGCTCGTCGGCGCTGGCATGGGACATGGCGGACCTCGGCAGGTGGCGAAAAAGGGCAGGTCATGCAATCCTAACGCGAAAAAGGTGAAAAGTTCCTTTCGCGATTGCCCGCCCCCGTCAGTAATCCCGCTCGAAATAGATCCCCAGGGTGCTGTCGCCTTCGGTCCCCACCGATCCGCGCGCCGTCAGCGAATTCGTCACGTCGAGGTTCAGGTTCAACGAGCTTTTGCCGTCCGCGCCGACCTGGACATCCGTGTAAAGGTTCTCGGACAGGTATTTGCCCGCGCGGACCTGCACGTTGCCTTCGTCGTCGGTGGCCAGATCCAGGTCGTCCAGGCCCACTTGGTTGCGCAGGTTGCCGATGATCCCCGCGCCCCCGCGCCCGGCCAGGACGGCGATGGCATTGGCAAGCTGGGCGGCCTGCAACGGGCTGATGTTGTCGAGACCCTGACCGAACAGCAGTTGGGACAGCACCTCCTCCTCGGGCAGTTCGGGGGATGATTCGAAGGTGATCTCGGGGTCGCGGACCTCTCCGTCGATGATGACGCGGGTGGTGATGCCGCCCTGTTCGGTTTCGGCCACCAGCCGGATGACGGGGATCAGGCTGCCCTGCAGTTCCACCAGCCCCTCGGTCAGGTCGAACCGCTTGCCCAGCAGGTCCACGCGGCCCCGGATCAGTTCCAGGTGCCCGATGGGAATGGCGTTGCGCGTGGTGCCCTGCACCTGCAGCGATCCGCCCAGTTCCGCGTCCACCCCGCGCCCGCGCACGAAGACCCGGTTCGGCGCGTTGATGACCAGATCCAGCCGCGGCGGGGCGGCGGGCGGCGTCGAGGGCGGCCCGGCCAGTCCCGCCTCGCGCGAGGCGGTGCTGGGATAAGGCTCCAGCCCCGCCTTGGCGCGGGTGGACCGCACGGGCCGCGTGTCGCCGACATGATTGATGTCGGGGATCGCCTTGGCCCCGCCAAGCCCGGTCGAGGGGATGCGGATCTCGGTCTCGCCCAGGTCGATGGTGCCGGAAATCAGCGGGCCGTCGGCATTGCGGCCCGACATGCGCAACCGGCCGTTGATCTCGGTCTGATACAGGTTCGGGTCCCGCGCGACGACGCGGTCCAGCACGATGGCCAGATCCAGCGTGCCGCCCGCCAGATCGACCGGCCCGCTGACCTGCACGCGGCCACCGCTTGCGACATCGGCCCCGGCATCCACCGTGATGCGCCCGCCTGCCAGATCGGCGGTGGCATTCACGCCTTCCAGCCGGATGCCGACGCCGGGATCCGCGATCCGCCCGTTCGTCAGCCGGACCCGCCCGCTGACCGCCTGCAGGGACGGCGCGCCGTCGATGGCCAGGTCGAAGGACAACGGCCCCTCGATGCTGCGGGTGCGGATGAAGCTATTGGCGATCGAGGCGTCGCTGCTGCCGTTGATCCGCAGGCCCAGGGTGGAAAAATCGCGCGCGGCGCGACCCGAGACCTGCAACCGCGTGCTGCCCGGTGCCGTGGCGGTCAGGTTCACGGCGAAATTCGCGCCGTCTTCCCGGATGGTTCCGCTGGCCTGCACGGGACCGGGGAATTCGGGCTGCAACAGGCCCAGGTCGGCCAGCCGCGCCGTGACGTTCATGCCGCTGGCGGTGTCGCCATCCGCCTGGATCGACAGTTGCGGGTTCTGGACATTCAGCCGCTGAAACGAGATCCCGGCCTGCCCCTGCGTGGCCGCGACATCGAAGCCGGTCTGGCCCCGCAGCAGCGGATCGACGCGCGGCTGGCCCAGGGACAGCCCGTTGGCCGTTCCGGTGGCGGTGATGCGCCGGGTGCCTGCCTGCTGGACCAGCCGCGTGTTCGCGTTCAGCGCGCCGCTGATGCCGTTACCCAGGAACCGCAGGTCCTGCGCGTTCACCTGCGCCGTCACGTCCGTCCGGTCGCCGCCGACCGTTCCCGTCGCCGTGGCGTTCAGGCGGGGGTTGTCGATGCGGGCCTGTCCGATGGTGAAGACGCCGCCCCTCTCGGTGCCCGTCACCGCCAGCCGGGTTTCGCCCGCAAGCGCGCCATCCACCTGCGCCTGCCCGAAGGCCAGGTCGCGCCCGGTGCCCGACACGTCCAGCCGCCGGACGCCGTCGCCCGCCTCGCGGAAGCTGCCGGTCAGGTTCAGCGCGCCCCGCCAGCCGGGACCGAAGGGGGCCAGCGAGGCCACGCGGACATCGCCCGAGATGTCCGTCACGCCGGGACCGTAAACCCCCCGCGCCCGGGCGTTCATCTGGTCGTTGACCAGTTCCACGTCGCGCAGGGTGACGGTGCCGTCCCTTTCCTCGGCCTGGACGCGCAGGCGGGTGGTGCCGGTCAGGGCGGCATCCGCGTTCTGGACGCCCAGGGACAGGTTCTGCCCCGATCCGGTCATGTCGATGAAGCGGGTGCCGTCCTGTTCGGACAGCCGCGCCATGGCATCGAACCCGCCGGTCCAGCCCTGCCGGATCGCCGACAGGTCGGGCACCGACAGATCGACGGATGCATCCAGCGCGCCTGCCGCGAAGCTGCCCCGGCCTTCGGCGCGGACTTGCGGGTTGGCGATGCGGAACACCTCGACCGCGAACCCCTCGGGCTTCTCGGCGGCCAGGACCGTCAGGGTGGTCTGGCCTTCCAGGGCGTTGTCCAGGGTCTCGATGCCGATGCGCAGGTCGGCGGCTTCTCCGCTGACGGTCAGCTGGCGGGCGTCGGACGGTCCCGACAGTTTCGCCTGGGCTTCAAGCGCCCCCGAGAAGGCCGGATCGGCGTCCTGCAGCGACGGCATCGAGATCGTCGCGGTCACGTCGCTGGACAGGCTGTTCACGAAGCCCTGGGCCTGCGCGGTCAGGCGCTGCGCGTTGACGGACAGTTCGGTCAGCCTGATCCCGGTCCGGTCGCGCCGTGCCCGCAGGTTTATGGTGGACCGGCCTGCCAGAAGACGGTCGAGCTGGGGTTGATCGGCCGTGATGTCGGTCCCCGCAACGGTCGAGGTGATGGCGAAGTCACCCCCCAGAAAGTTGAAATAGCCCATGGCGCTGGCATCGGCCCGCCCGGACAGGTCGCGGCCCGCGAGGGTCGACATCCGGCTCAGGTCGTCATAGCGCGCCTGCATGTTGCCCGACAGGACAAAGCCGGTGCTCAGGCCCGACAGCTGCAACATGCCCTGCAACCCGTAATCGGGACCGCTGAGCGACAGGTCGGAAAATTCCACCGCGTTGCCGGGGGTGAAGTCGAAACTGGTGCTGCCGGTGATTTCCGGGCCGATGGCCTGGGCCAGCCCCGCATCGGTGAACACCATCTGCCGCGAGCCGAAGCGGATGCCGCCGTTCACGGATCGCAGGCTGCCGCCGTCCAGCACCACCGCGCCCGATCCGTCCAGTTGCACTGCGCCCAGCGACACCTGGCCCAGATCCAGCGCGCCCACGCGGCCGCTCAGCGTCCAGCCCTGGCCCCGGGCCGCGTCGTATTGCAGTTCCAGACGGCCCGATTCGACCGTCGTATCCTCGCCCGCGAAGGGCAGGGGGACCGGCACCTGGGCCGCGCCCGCGTCCGATCCCAGCGTGATCAGCAGGTTCGCGTTCTGCGGCGCGCCCTGGGCGTTGACGGCCAGATCGCCGTCCAGGGTCAGCGCCTCGGTCGCGAGGTTCAGGGTGGGGATCGCCAGACGCCCATCCTCGCCCCGCCAGCCCTCGGCCAGCAGTTGCACGTCGGGACCGAAGAAGGTGCGGTTTTCCGGCGCCAGAAGCGAGGCCACGTCGCCGCCCAGTTGCAGGCGGAAATTCGTGCCCGGATTGCCTGCGGCATCGGGTGCGCCCGATGCGCTGACGCGCCCCGTCACGCGGGGCAGGCCGTCGGTCGCCAGCTTGATGTCGACGCCGAAATCCTTGATCTGGCCTTCGCCGCTGATCTCGGCCACGATCGAGGGCTTGTCGTAAAGGTCGATCAGGTTGACCAGCAGCCCGTCGGCGGCCTCGTCGAGCGTCAGGTTCACCCGCAGGATCTGCGAGGCGTTGGAAAAACCCGTGTCCAGGTTGAAGGTGCCGCGCGGCCCGTCCAGCCGCTGGATCGCCAGCTTGGCCTGCCCCTCGCCCCCCGCAAGGCTCATGCCGCCCTGCATGGAAATCGCGGCGGCAAGGCCGATCACGGGTTCGCCCAGTTCCACCCGGTCGGCGCGGATCTGGGTGATGTTGATGCCCACGGGCAGTTCGGGCAAGGCAAAGCCGGTGAATTCCCGCGCCTCGGCGGTCGGGACCTGCTCTTCGCCCTGGGGCAGGCGGGGCAGCAGGATCTCGCGGGCCGACAGTTCCGCGATCTCGATCCGGCCGCGCAGCAGGGCCGAGCGGTTCCACTGGATCGCGCCGTCGTTCAGCGTCAGCCAGACGCCCTGCCCGTCGGCGATGGTGATCCGGCGGAAGGTCGCGCGGGACGACAGCGCGCCATTGAACCCGTCGATCACGACCTCGCGCCCCGCGCCGGACAGGTTGCGTTCCAGAAGTCGGGTCAGGAAGCCCCGGTCGTCGCTTTCCTGCGCGGAAATCTCGGCGGCGGTCTGCGCCATCACCGACAGCGGGAACAGGATCGCGAAGACGATCAGCCAGAGTGTGCGCATCAGAAAGCCTGCCCCAGTCCAAGATAAAGCTGCACGCCCTCGCCGGTGTCGCCGCCGGTGGGTCCCGCCACGTCGAAGCGCAGCGGCCCGATGGGCGTATCGTAGCGAACGCCGATCCCCGCGCCCGAGTGTCCTTCGCTGGTGCCGGACCACGCGTCCTCGGCCCAGACCTCGCCGTAATCGGCAAAGGCCACGAGGCCGATCCTTTCGCGGACCTGGAAGCGGACCTCGGCCGACAGGCTCGCCACGCTCATGCCGCCGGTCTTGATGGGACCGTTCGGACCCTGGATTTCCTCGACGCCCAGGGATTCGTAGGGCTGGCCGCGCACGGTGCCGCCGCCGCCCGAAAAGAACAGGTAGTTGCGCGGCGTGTCCTCGATGTCGCTGCCCAGGACGCTGCCGATGCGGGCGCGGCCTGCCAGGGTGAAGCGGTCCCCGGCGCCAAGGGAATGGAAGGCGCGGCCCTCGCCCAGGACGCGGAGGCCGGAATCAGTGCCGTCGAAGCCCTTGAAAGGCGTGGCATCGCCCTGCAGGTAATAGCCGCGCCGGGCGTTGTTCTCGTTGTCGCGGGCGTCCCACATCACGCTGGTCGGAAAGGCCAGGACCTTGAAGTCGGTTTCCTCGCCGCCTTCGTCATAGACGCGCGAGAACTGGTATTGCACCGCCGTGTCGAAGGTGAAGCGGTCGCTGAAGATGTGGTTGAAGCCCAGGCCGATGGCGCCGGTATCCTCGTCGTAATCCTCCTCGCGCATCCGGGCGAGGCTTGTCAGGACGTAAGCCGTGGTGTCGGGCGTGACGGTCGCGGGGCGGTCGATGCGCACCGTCACCTCCTCGTCCCGGCCGCTGGTGTCGGACCCCATGTCCTTGACCCGCGCATCCACCCGCAGCCGTTCGCCGCCGCCCAGCAGGTTGCGGTGCATCCAATAGGCCGACAGCATCGCCCCGTCGCTGGTCGAGATCTCGAACCCCGCGCCGATCCGGCGGGGCTTCTGTTCGACCACGGTCAGGTTGATGTCCATGCTGCCGTCGGGGTTGAGCGTCTCGGCCTCTTCCAGCGTGATGGCGGAAAAGACACCCGACCGGCGCAGGCGCTTGCGCACATCCTCGACCTCGTCGGGATCGAAGCGTTCGCCTTCGGGCAGGCCGGCGATCTTGGCCAGGCGGCGGGGCTTCATGCGGTCGTAGCCGCGCATGTTCAGCCGCCCAAAGGTGACGCCTGGACCGGGGGCCAGGTCGATGCGGCTGTCCACCGCGTTGGCGACGTGGTCGGCGGTGATCTCTTGCCCCGCGACCTCGGCCTTGGCATGGCCCACCTGGCGCCACCCCTGGACGCCTGCGGTGGCGGCGGCGCGGATCGTGCCGGTGCCCGCGACCTGGCCCTGCCGGTATTCGCCGGGCAGATCGGTCCGGGGCGCAAGGGGGGCGATGGCCGCGCGGGAAAAGCGGAACCGGGGACCGGTCTGGACGGCGACCACGACCTGGCCCACGGTCGCGGGCGCGTCCAGGGGCGCGATTTCCGCCGCCTCGACCCCGTCGAGCGTGATGTTGATGATCGCGGAATAATAGCCCTGGTCGTACAGGTTGCCCAGGATCCGCGCGTAATCGGCCCGCGCCGCGGCCAGCACGTCCTGGCCGGTGGTGCGTCCTTCCGACAGCGCCCCCGAAATCAGCGAGGTGTTGCGCAGCGTCCGGTCAAGACCCTCGTCCCCCTGGACCTGGAAGCGCAGGGACACGGGGCCTTCGGTTTCGTCCCGGCCGCCGAACAGCCCCGAGAAGGGGTTCGAGGACTGCGCCCAGACCGCGCCTCCGAAGCCTGCGACCGTGGATGCCACCAGCGCCGCCCGCAGATATGCCCGCATCGTTCCTGCCCTGTGTATTCTTGCTTTGGGGCATTTGAACAGGATCGCCCCTGCAAATCCAGCGAATCATGGGCAAAAAAGCGGCAGCGGATCAGCTTTCCGTGACCTGTTGCCGTCAGGACAGCGCGGCCAGGCAGCCCTGCAAGGCCGCCATGTCGTCGCGGATCAGGAAGATCGGCGTGTTTTCAGGGATGTGGCGCATGAAGGGTTCTGCCAGGAAGGCGGCCTCGAAGCGGTCCATCCGGTCGGCGATGCTGCGGCCCACGCTGCCCGCCAGGAACAGCCCTTCCAGCGGCATGAAGCGCAGCGCCAGTTCGCGGCACAAAAGCCCCACCAGTTCGGTGAACAGGTCATAGGTCGCGTTGGCCGCCGGGTCGCCCGCGTCCGCCGCGCGGTCGATCTGTTCACCAGGGACGGGGACCGTGTTCGTCAGCGCCGCGTGCAGGCGCGACAGCCCGCGCCCGGCAAAGGCTTCCTCGGTCGAGGTGAAGCCCCCGGCGGCATCGGGACCGACGATGTCCAGCAGCCGCCGATAGATGTTGGCGGGCAGGTGGGTATGGCCTTCCTCGGCCTCCATCGCGGCGATGGCGCCGCCGGGCAGCTTGCGCACGGCGCAGACGTTGAAGCCGGTGCCCAGGTTCACGACCAGCGCCTGCCCGTTGCGCGCCCGGTCCGCAGGCGCCGGACGCAAGGCCGCCACCCCCGTATTCCCCAGCGAAGGGGTGGCATAGCCAAGCGCGGTCAGGTCGTTGATCAGCCGGACATGGTCGGCGTCCGTCAGCCGCGCCAGCCGGTCCCCGTCGAAATCCCAGTCCCGGTTGGTCAGGCGCGCCCGCCCGCCGCTGACCGGGCCTGCCACGGCCACGCAGACCGCATGGATGCGCGGCTGGTCCTGTTCCTGCAAAAACTGGCGGACCACGTCGTCGAAGCTGGCGTAATCGTCGCCGCGAAACCGCGTCACCGTCTGCGGGTCGATGCTGCCGCCCCGCGCGATGGCCAGGCGGGCGTTCGTGCCCCCCACATCGCCCAGAAGTATCGCCATTGTCAGACCGTCCTTCCTGTCGTCTTAGTCCTTCATTCCCCGACAGAAATGCCCGGTTTCCGGGGGCGGCGCAACGCCGCGTCACGGGCAAGGGGGGAACCTTGCGCTGTGATCACACGTTTTCCCCCAGCAAATACTGGATGAGAGGCCTTGATCATGACCCGCATCGCCAACCGCATCGCCTGCCTGACCATGGCCGGCAGCGTCGTGGCCGCGATGGCCATGCCCGCCGCTGCGGCGACCCGCCCCGACCAGCCGGTCCAGGCCTGGTCCGCCATGGCCGGCGTCGATACCGCCACGCTGCTGGAACAGGCGCAGGATCTGCCCACCTCGGACATGGCGGTCGGCGACCAGCCTTATTGCGCCGACGATGCCGAAATCCGCCAGACCCTGCGACACGATTTCAACGAAGCCCCCGTCCCGGGCGACGGCCATGCGGCGACCGAGCTGTGGGCCTCGGACCAGATGGGCACCTGGACGCTGGTCGCGCCGCGCAAGGACGACACGAGCTGCATCATCGCCTCGGGCATCGGCTATGACACCGCCCGCGACGTGGACGTGTATTACCGGACGGCGGGCCTGCGCTAGCCCACGCGGCGCAGGAAGGCGCGGGTGCGGTCGTCCCGGGGATCGCCGAAGATCTGCGCGGGCGGTCCCTGTTCCACGATCCGCCCGCCTTCCATGAAGACGATGCGGTCGGCGATCTCTCGCGCGAACTGCATCTCGTGCGTGACGATCAGCATGGTCTGGCGGCCGTCGGCGATGGCGCGGATCAGATCCAGGACCTCGCCCACCCATTCGGGATCCAGCGCGCTGGTCGGTTCGTCGAACAGCAGCAGATCCGCGTCCAGCGCCATGGCGCGCCCGATGCCCACCCGCTGCTGCTGGCCGCCCGACAGCGCGGCAGGATAGCTGTCGCCCCGGTCCGCCAGCCCGATCCGGGCCAGGATTTCATCGGCGCGGGCATTGGCCCTGGCCCTGGACCAGCCCCGCACGGTGGTCAGCCCCTCGGTGATGTTCTGCCGCGCGGTCTTGTTGGCGAACAGCGCATAGTTCTGGAACACGAACCCCGTCCGCCGCCGCAGCCCCAGGATCTGCGCGCGCGTGGCGCGCGCCGCATCGACCGACAGGTCGCCCAGGGTGATGCGCCCCCCCTCGGGCCGGTCCAGCCAGTTGAGGCAGCGCAGCAGCGTCGATTTGCCGGTCCCCGAAGGGCCGATGATCGCCACCCGCTCGCCCGGCTTCAGGCACAGGTCGATGCCGTCCAGGACGGTGTTCGCGCCGAACCGCTTGACCAGGCCCTTGATGTCGATCTCGCATTTCATCGCGCCACTGCCCGTCCCAGACGGCGTTCCATCCAGCGTTGCCCGACGGACAGCGCCTCGACCATGATCCAGTAGATCAGCGCGACGACCAGGAAGGCTTCCAGATACAGGAAGCTGCCCGCCGCTTCCTTTTGCGCCGCGCCCATCATCTCGGTCACGCCCAGGGTGAAGGCCAGCGAGGTGCTTTTGATCAGGTCGATGAAATAGTTCATCAGGGTCGGCGCCGCCACGCGCGACGCCTGCGGCAGCACGATCCGGCGCAAAAGCTGGCCCTGCGTCATGCCGATCGACTGCGCGGCTTCCCACTGGCTGCGGTCCACGCCCAGGATCGCGCCCCGGATGCTTTCGGCCATGTAGGCCGAGAAATGCAGCGTCAGGCCGATCACCGCCGCCGTGACCCCGTCGATGCTGGTCAGCGCCGGAACCAGCTGCGGCAGGCCGTAATAGAACAGGAACAGCTGGACCAGCAGCGGCGTGCCGCGAAAGAAGCTGATGAACACCGCCACCCCCTGGTCCAGCCCCGGCACGCGCAGCACGCGCACGATGGCAAGCGCCGCCGCCAGCACCAGCGCCGCCGCCATCGCGACCAGCGCCATGCCCAGCGTCAGGGGAACATAGCCGAGGATGACCGGCACCAGGTCCCCCATGTAGGCGGTATCAAGCCCCCTCATTCAGCGGCGGCCAGGGGCTTCGTCACGTCCGCATCCAGCCACTTTCGCGAGATTTCGGAAAGCGTGCCGTTGTCCTTCAGCGTGGTGATCGCCGCATCGACCTTGTCGCGCAGGGCCAGCCCGGCCTCGTCCTTGCGGAAGGGCAGGGCATTGCGGATCTCGCTGAAGGGCTGGCCCGCCAGCGCCAGGGGCAGGGGGCTTTCCTTGATCACCTGGGCCGAGGACACGCGGTCCATGACAAAGGCGTCCACCCGGCCAAGCGCGGTGTCCTGTTCGATGTTGGATTCATAGGTGCGGATGTCGATTTCCGACGCATAGGGCAGGGCGCGCAGCAGTTCCTCGAAATTCGAGCCGAGGTTCACGGCGACCGACTTGCCGCGCAGGCTTTCGGGACCGGTGATCGCGCCCTCGTTGCCCGCCTTCACCACCACCTGCGCGCCGTCATAGACGTAGGGCTGCGTGAACGCGAACTTCGCCTCGCGTTCCGGGGTGATGGTGATCTGGTTCGCGACCGTGTCGATGCGGCCCGATTCCAGCGCGCCGATCGGGCCGGAGAATGACATGGTGACGAACTCGATCTGATCCCCGGTGATGGCGCCCACGGCGTTCATCAGGTCCACCTCGAAGCCCTGCAATTCGTCGGCGCGCGTGAAGGTGAAGGGGAAGTATCCGCCCGACATGCCCACGCGGATCGTGTCGGCCGCGGCGGGCAGGGCGGTCGTCACGGCAAGGACGGCGGACAGGATGGTGGCGCGCATGGGCAAGAACTCCTTGATCTTCATGGCGTGGATGCGCCGGCACCCGGTCCGGGACGGCAGATGCCGGGAAACGGCCAGGGCGGAACAATGTTCCGCGCCCGGGCCAAGCCGATCACGCGATTGCTCCCTTGGCGTTCGGGGGCGGCTGTGCCACAAATCCCGCAAGCAACGGTTTTTCCGAAAGGTCCCTGGCATGTTCCGCACGCTCGCAACCTCGGTCCTGGCGCTCGGCATCGCCGCGCCCGCCCTGGCCGATGTCACCCCGGCCCAGGTCTGGGAAAACCTGCAGAAAACCTATGCCGATCTTGGCTACGAGGTGACCGGCAAGACCGAGGACGCGGGCGGCACGCTGACCGTCCGGGACGCCGTCTTCTCGATGCGGAACGAGGGCGGCGCGACCACCATCACCGTTCCGCAACTGACCTTCCAGGAAACCGGCGATGCCAAGGTGCGCATGGCGATCGGGGGCGACGTGGCGCTGGACAGCACCTTCAGCGTCCCGGCCGAGGACGAGGCGGCCGAGGCCCCTGCCGATGGCACCGGGGCCGAGACCGCCCCTGCCGCGCCCGAAATGGTCGAGATGACCGCCACCGGCACCATCAAGGTTCCCGGCAACGAGACGGTCGTGTCCGGCACGCCCGGGGACATGCTGTACGAGTTCAGCTATCCGTCCGTGGCCTTCGACCTGACGATGCCGGTTGACCCGGAAACCGGCGCGACGATGCCCGTGACCGGCACCCTGACCGGTGTCACCGGCAGCCAGCGCCATGCCGCGGCGGGCGAGGGGGCCGAGACCAGCTTCGACATCAAGGCATCCGAGGCGGCGATGCGGATCGCCGGCGATGCCCCTGCGCAAGCGGACGGCACCGGCGGGGGCAAGGTCAACGTGCAGGCCAGGCTGACGGGCCTGTCCAGCACCGGCACCGCCAGGACGCCCGCGGAACGCTTTGATCTGGGCACGCAGATGGCGCAGGCCCTGGCGGCTGGCCTGGATTTCCAGGGCAACTTCGGGTTCGAGGCGGCCGAGGCCAATTTCGACTTCGCGGGCAAGGATGAGGAAGGCCAGGACCAGACCGGCCAGGGCAAGGCCAGCCTGGGGGCAGGCAATGCCGCGCTGCAGATGTCGCGGCAGGGCCTTGGCTACAAGGGCGCCGTCGCCGGGACCCAGGTCGAGATGACCGTCAGCAGCCTGCCCTTTCCCCTCAGCTACGGGACCGAGCGCACCAGCTTCGACCTGCTGATCCCGGTCAGCAAGGCGGACGCGGCGCAGCCCTTCCGGTTCGCCTATGCGCTGGAAGGGCTGACCTTCGCCGACGGCATCTGGAACCTGTTCGACCCCGACAGCCAGCTGCCGCGCGACCCGGCCAGCCTGACCGTGGATCTGTCGGGCGATGCGGTGGTGGCGCAGGATCTGTTCGACCCGGCCACCGCTCAACCCGATGCCGCCACGCCGCCGGATGCCCCCTTCACCCCGCGGACGCTGACCGTCAACAAGGTCGCGCTGGATGCGGTGGGCGCCAGGGCCGACATCACCGGCGCGCTGGAATTCGGCGACAACCCCAACGAGCCCGTGGGCAAGCTGAACGGCAGTTTTGAAGGGGTGAATGGTCTGCTGGAAAAACTTGAGGCAATGGAGGTCGTTGTCCCTGAAGGCACCGATGAAGTTGAAACCAAGTGCGAAACTACTGGCAGCACTACAGTGTGTCGCTCTAAGCGGGTTTCAGGTGAAGTCATGATGAATATTCGCATGATGCTGGCACTGTTCGCCAAGCCCGCCGAAGGCAACGCCGACCGTTTGAGTTCGGAAGTTGAGTTCCGCGAGGGCGGTTCGATCTTTGTGAACGGCCAGCAGGTCAAGTAGGGCCTTCGCCCCACACGGCTTGGGCCGGGGCGCATGTCCCGGCCTTTTTCGTTTGCGGCCCGCCCTGATGCGCCGCACAACAGACGGACGAGTTGAAGGAGAAGCGATGTCACCCGTGGATTTGCAACCATTGGCCGAATCGCTGGTCGATGCGGCCCGGCGGGCCGGGGCGGACGGGGCCGACGCCCTGGCCATGAGCGGCCAGTCCACCAGCATCGACATGCGCGGCGGCGTCCTGGAACATGCCGACCGGGCCGAGGGAATCGAGATCGGGCTGCGCGTGCTGGTCGGCGGGCGGCAGGCCAGCGTCTCGGCATCCGACTACAGCCCGGCCACGATCATCGAAATGGCCGAACGCGCCGTCGCCATGGCGCGCGAGGCGCCGGTCGATGACACCCTGGGCCTGGCCGATCCCGACCAGCTGGCGCGGCAACGCGATGCGCAAGGATTGCAGATCGCCGATGACCGGCCCGACCCCTCGCCCGACCACCTGCAGGACCTGGCGCTGCGGGCCGAGGCTGCGGCGCGCGACATGCCGGGCATTTCCCAGGTCGAATCGGCGAACGCCGCCTTCAGCCGCCGGTATCTGTGGCTTGCGGCCTCGAACGGGTTTTCGGGGGGTTACGGGCGCACGACGCACGCGATCTCGACCGTCGCCATCACCGGCGAGGGGTTGGGGATGGAACGCGACTATGCCGGGGAATCGCGGGTCTGGGCCGAGGACCTGCCCGCCCCCGAGGAGATCGGGCGCCTTGCCGCCGAACGGACGCTGGCCCGCGCGGGGTCCAGGAAGCCGCCGACCGGGGCCTTTCCGATCCTGTATGACCGGCGCGTGGCGTCCTCGCTGATCGGGCACCTGCTGTCGGCAGTGAACGGCGCGGCGGTCGCGCGCGGCGCAAGCTGGCTGCGCAAGGATCTGGGCCAGCCGGTGCTGCCCGAGGGCTTCGACCTCATCGAGGATCCGCTGCGCCCGCGCTATCCCTCGTCCCGCCCCTTCGATGCCGAGGGGCTGGCGACCCGTCCCCGAAAGATCGTCGAAGGCGGCGTCTTGCAAGGCTGGACGCTGGATCTGGCCACCGCGCGCAAGCTGGGGATGGACAGCACCGCATCCGCCGCGCGGGGCATGTCGTCCGCGCCTTCGCCCACGAACAGCAACGTGATCCTGACGCCGGGGTCCGCCACCCCCGACGACATGATCGCGCGGATGGGGACGGGGCTGATCGTGACGTCGATGCTGGGGGCCTCGATCAACGGGACCACGGGGGATTATTCGCGGGGCGCGGCGGGGTTCTGGGTGGAAGGGGGCCGCATTGCCTATCCGGTCAACGAATGCACCATCGCGGGAAACCTGCGCGAGATGCTGATGACGCTGGTGGCCGCTAACGACGCCCTGCCCTGGCGCGCGGCCGAGGTGCCCAGCCTTCTGGTCGGGGGGATGACCGTTGCCGGGGCCTGAGGCGGATCTGGCGCTGCTGGTCCGGGCGGCGCAGGCCGCCGGACCCATCGCGCTGTCCTTCTGGCGCGCGCAGCCCAAGGCCTGGGACAAGCCCGACGACGCGGGTCCCGTGACCGAGGCGGATCTGGCCGTCAACGACGCGCTGCGAACGCTGCTGACGGGCGCGCGCCCCGAATACGGCTGGCTGTCCGAGGAAAGCGAGGCCGATGCCTCGCGCCTGGACGCCCGGTGCTGCTTCATCATCGACCCCATCGACGGCACCCGCGCCTTCATCGCCGGGCAGGAGGGTTTCGCCCATTCGCTGGCCGTGGCCCAGGGCGACCGGATCACCGCCGCGGTCGTGCATCTGCCCGCGATGAACCTGACCTTCACCGCCCATGCGGACGGCCCGGCACTGCTGAACGGCAAGCCGATCCGCCCCACCGCTCAGGGCATGGCGGGCGCGCGCGTGCTGACCTACAAGTCCGCGACGGAACCCGAGCACTGGAAGAACGGCCGGACGCCGCCCTTCCGCCGCGAGTTCCGCCCCTCGCTCGCCTGGCGGCTGTGCCTGGTGGCCGAGGGGCGGTTCGACGCCGCCCTGTCGGTGCGCCATGTCTGGGAATGGGACATCGCCGCGGGCAGCCTGATCGCCGAACGCGCGGGGGCAGTCGCCACCGACCGGCACGGCCACCCGATGCGCTTCAACAGCCCGCGCGCGATGGTGGACGGGATGATTGTCGCGGGGCCGCGGCTGCATGGGGAGATTGAGGCGGCAATGGTGTAGGGTGCGTGCTTGCACGCACCAGAGGCGCGGGCGGTGCGTGCGAGCACGCACCCTACGGCATGATTTCATGGTATGCTCAGACCATTCTTCGGCGAACGGGCATCCCGATGGCGCAAAAAGACATCAGCATCGCCAATTTCAACCTTCTGAACCTCAACCTGCCCGGCCAGCCGATCCATGACGGCGACGGCTGGACCCGGGATCAATACGACGCGAAGATCGCATTCACCGAACGCGTCCTGGACGACATCGACGCCGACATCATCGGCTTTCAGGAATGCTGGGACGCGCAGGCCCTGGCCGAGATCTTCGACCGTCCCGCCCTGAAGAACCGCTATGACCTGGTCGCCCGCACGACCGATCCGCCGGGCATCCAGGTCGCCCTGGCGGTGCGCAGGGGAATGCTGCAAGGCCCACCGGAATGGATCGAGGACCTGCCCGCCGACGCCCGCTTTGTCGATCTGCGCGAAGCGCGCGACGCCGCCGAATCGGTCAGCGTCACGATCCGCCGCTTTTCGCGCCCGCTGCTGCGCGTCCTGGTGAACAAGGCCCCCGGCACGCCCGACATCACCGTTCTTGTGGCGCACCTGAAATCCAAGGGACCGACGACGCTGCGGGGCGATGACGACAACCCCGTGATGCGCCGGCACCGGTTCATCGCGCAGACCGTGGTTTCGCACGTCCGCCGCATGGTCGAGGCCGGGGCCTTGCGCGCCATCCTGGACGACGCCATGCGCGGGAACGACGATCCGGTGGTGGTGCTGGGCGACCTGAACGACGGCACGACATCGGTTTCGACCGAACTGCTGACGGGAAACCCGGGCTATCGCTTCTTTGCCAAAAGCACGGCGGGCCGGAAATCCGACCGGGGCCTTTACACGGTCGAAAAGCTGCAACAGCTGCGGTCGTTCCGGCACGTCTATTACACCTATGTCTTCCGCAACCAGATGGAGTCGCTCGACCACATCCTGGTGTCGGATGCCTTTTACGACCATTCGGCGATCCGCCGGTGGTCCTTCCGGGAAATGCGCGTCCTGAACGACCACCTGACCGCGACCGAGGCCGAACGGACGCGTCTTGGCTTCAACGACCACGGGATCATCGTGGCGCGCTTCGACTGGAATCCGATGGTCGAGGAGGCCGAAAGGATCCTGGCCGAGGAAGGCCCGGGGACCTAGATCAGCCCCGACCGGGTGATGCCCAGCAACCCGCCCTGGCGCAGGGTGGCGACCGGATAGGTGTCGCTGGCCATCAGATCCAGCGAAAACCCCGGCTCGACCTTGCGCAGGGCCTGCAGGGCCGCCAAGGCGCCCGCCTCGTCATGGCGGTGATAGCGCAGGGCGGCCAGGAAGCGCAGCGAGGGGCGGTTTTCCGGGGCGAACTGCTGGACGGCGTCGAACCGCTGCTCGGCCTCGTCGAAGCGGCCCAGGCGGGTCAGGGCAATGCCCATGCGCATCTGCCAGGTGGCGGGGTTCAGGACCGACAGCGCCTCGGCCAGGCCCGCCTGCGCTTCGCCATGCGCTTCCTTGTGGCGCCCAAGGTCGGTCAGCGCCCGCGAATAGGCATAGCGGGCCAGAGGGTTGCGCCCGTCCATCTGCACGGCCTGCTGTGCCAGCCAGAAGCTGACCTGGCCGTGCTTCATATACCCCTCGACGACCGAACCGACACCCAGGGCGGTGGCACTGTAGGGATCGGCCTCGCGCGCCTTCACCGCGAGTTCCTGCGCCTGCTGGATGCTGCCCTGAGGATCGGGGACCAGGCGTTCAAAGACCTGGGTGGTCAGCACCCAGGCTCGCAGCGCCATGGTCAGGGACGCGCTGACACCGTCGTTCATCCCCGCCAGCGCCTGCTCGGCGCGGTGCAACCGCGCCTGGCTGAAGCTGAACACATCCGCGAAGGACACGCCAAGCGCCGCATCGAGGGTTCGCACGGCCTCCAGCACGCGCATCACGCCCACGCAGATCTGCGCCATGCAATCGTTCATCGAGGCAGAAAGGTTGTCCGCGTCCAGCACGAACTTGTGCGACCAGAACAGCCGGCCGCTGGGCCGGTGGCTCAGCTTGACCAGCAGGTGAATGTCCCGGCCTAGGCGATTGGCCACGGAGGACAGCACGATGGCGGCCTGTCCCGGATCGGCGCGGTCGGGCATGGCGACCATGGGCACCAGGTCACACACCCGGCCCGCAGCCTCGCCCATCACCATGGCCGCGATCACGCCGGCTTCCAGATCGCTTGACACCGGCTCGGCGGTCAGCAGGACCGGCAGCAGCGACGGCTCGGGGGCGGAAGGCGTCACGGCCTGTTCGGCGTGCATCCGCGCGTCGCGCAGCCAGTCCTCGAATTCGGGGTCGGGAATGTCCAGGTCGGCGGCGAATTCCGGCATCTGCCCGTCGGGACCGGGCCGGGCTGTCATGTCCAGCCGCACCATGCGCGCGTCCAGCCCCACCCATCCCGGCCCGCTGACCAATGCCTCGCGCGCGTCGCCCAGGCCGATGCGGATTTCGCGCAGGACCTGTCGCAGGCTGGCATTGGCATGGTCCGGTTCGCGCGTGCTGAACAGCAGATCCTGCAGCCGCGCGCGCAACACCCGCATGGCCACAGCACTGCCCATGACCGCCAGCGCCCCGCGTGCGCGCATCCCGCGCGGCGTCAGGCGCACGTTTCCCGGCCCGACCAGTTCGACCGGCCCCATGAGGCGAAGCGTCAGCGACTGCATCAAAACAAAGCTGTAGGTAAATTCCGAACTCGTTGTTACGCTTTCCCTTGCGGCAAAGATACACTGTTTTCGATTCCTTTGGTCAACGAGGTCGAGCCATGTCCCTGCTACACGGCGAGCACGGTGAACACGGCGAGCATGGCGAGCACGGCGAGGGTGCATCGGGCCGATCCGCCAATGACGGGTTGATGGCCGCCGCCCTGATGCGAAGCCGCGATGCCATCGTCGGCACCGAAACCATCGCCCCCCAGGCCGGACAGGAGGCGACGCTGGAACCTGCCGAGCGGCTGCGGCGGATGGACCCCGAATTCCGCCGCGCCGTCCTGCTGTCCGAACTGCTGGAGGACATCGCCTTCCAGGTCGAGGATTACAGCCCCAAGCGCGCCACCGCACGCGCGGTCACGGTGCTGCGGCGCAAGGCCGGGGGCGGCGCGATCAAGCACCTGCCCCTGGCCCGGATCGCCCGCCCCGAGGTCGCCGATCTCGGCCATGCCGCGCCCCTGGTCGCGGCCTATGCCGAATTGCGCGCCGACCGCCTGGCCGAGATCCTGGTGCAGCGCGCCTTTCTGATCCCCTTTGTCGCCAGCATCCTGCCCCTCACCCCGGCCCGTGCCCCCGCGGTGATCGAGATGCTGGAAACGGGTCTCGACATCGTGACGCCGGTGGTGATGCGGGTGAAGATCGCGCTTGGCTGCCCCCGGCCCTCGCAGTTCAGCCCCCTCATCCAGCCGATGATCGCCGAGCCGGGCCACCCCGCCCTGCCCAGCGGCCATGCCACGCAGTTGTTCACGGTGGCGACCATGCTGGCGCAGCTGATGGATCCGGGCGCCGCCGTGATCAGCGACAGCCAGCTTTACCGGCTGGCCTGCCGCATCGCCATCAACCGGACGGTGGCGGGCGTGCATTTCCCCGCCGACAGCGCCGCGGGCGCGGTGCTGGGCATCCAGCTGGGGCGCTATCTGATGGCGCGGGGGCAGGGCGGCACGGTCGGCTCGGCCGGCTTCGACGGCACGGCGTTCCGCGACGCGGACCAGCCGCGCGACTTTCATTACGGCATCCTGGACCAGATGGTGAAGGGCGGCGATCCTGCGGCGGAATTTCCCGCCGACGGCTCGGCGGTGCGCCCGGCGCCCTTGTGGCAATCGCTGTGCCGGCGCGCCGAGCAGGAATGGCAGACACGATGGAGCTGACACCCCAAGACCCCCCGCGCTGGTCCGAGCCACGGGCGGCCCATGACGAATACCGCCCCGGCCTTTCACCCTATCTGCACTATCTCTATGACCTGCGCGCCAGCCGGAAACAGGTTCCCGCGCGCGACCCCCATGGCCCGGACGACGGCGCCGACCTGCCCCGGCAGCTTGAACGGGCGCTGCGCGACCTGATCGAGCAGAGCTTCCGATGATGGCGCTTGCGAACGGCATCGTCACCGCGTTCGAGGATTTCCTGAACGATCCGGCAGGCGTCCTGTCCGGGGATGCGGCCAATACCGACCGCCGGATGGCAAGCGACGACGACCTGGCCGACCCGGCGCTGGCCTATCTTTCGGACAGCGCCCTGCCCGATCCCGGCAAGGGCTGCATCATCGGGGTCATCGACGACGGGATCCCCTTCGTCCACCAGTGCTTCACCCTGCCGGGCCATGTCAGCCGGATGGCCTCTGTCTGGATGCAGGACGCGCGGTTCCGGCCGGGCGTGGGGGACGACCTGCCATCCGGCGCGGAATGGCGGGGGGCGGAACTGTCGGCGCTGCTGGCCGGGGCCGCCAGCGGAGAGACCAGGAACGAGGATGCGATCTATCGCCTGACCGGCGCCGTGGACCTGACCCGCCCCGGCCCGCCGTCCGGCGCCTTCGAGACGGGCCATGGCGCGGCCGTGGCGCCCCTGGCCGCGGGCTTCGATCCGGCCGATCCGCAGGCCCGCAACCATCCGGTGATCGCGGTCTGCCTGCCGCCGCGCATCATCGCCGATTCCATGGGCGTGCTGGCGCCGGTCCCGATCCTGACGGGGATGCTGTTCATCATCCACCGCGCCCGCCGGCTGTGCCGCTTCATCGAGGCGCGGCGCGGCCTTTCGACCGGCGATGTCCGCCTGCCGGTGGTCATCAATCTCAGCCTGGGGCTGACGGCGGGGCCGCGCGACGGCTCGACCCTGCTGGAGCGGTTCATGGACGCGGTGTCCGCCACCCAGGCCGCCGATCTGGGACCGGTGCAGTTCGTGCTGCCCATGGGCAACCACCGCCAGAGCCGCCTGCGCGCCAGGCTGCGGCGGGGCCAACAGGTCGGCTGGCGCCTGCCCCCCGACGACACCACCATCAACGCCATCGAGATCTGGGGTCCGCCCCATGACCATCCCCCAAAGGGCGCGTTGCAGGTGACGCTGACCCTGCCGGGCCATGCGCCCGCGACCACCGCCTTCACGCTGCCCTGGCAGTTCTCGGTCCTGTCCGACGGGAAGGGAATGCCCCTGGCGCGCGCCTATTACACGCCGCATCTGCTGCCCGACGGGCGCTGGCGCGACGGCATCGCGGTGATCGCGACGCCCACCTGCCCCGAAAGGCTGGGCGAACCCTTTGCCCCGCCCGGCGAATGGCGGGTCGAGATCGCGGGCAGCCACGGGGACGCGATCTATGACGTGACGGCGCAGCGCGACGAGGTGATCCGCGGCTTTCGCCGGGGCGCGCGGCAAAGCTGGTTCCGCGATCCCGCCTATCGCAGCCATACCGAGGCAGGCTTTCCGATCCTGACGGACGCGCAAAACGGCGGCGATCCCCTGGTGATCCGCAAGGGCACGGTCAACAGCTATGCGACCGGCAGCCGGACGCTGCGCGCCGGGGCGATCTATCGGCACACGGAACAGGACACCGCCTATGGGGCGCTGCTGAACGACGGGCAGCCGGGCGACTGCCTGGCCCCGGTGGACCGCAGCGTCAACAGCGACTCGATGATCGTGCGCGGGCGAGGCAGCGGCAGCTTTGCACTGGCATCGGGCACCTCGCTGGCGGCGCCGCAGCTGGCGCGCTGGCTGGCCGTGCAGCTGTCCGGCGGAGCGGCGCTTGAGGGTCGCCAGGCGATTCGCAACCAGGCCCAGCAGCAGTTCGGGACGCAAGGCCAGCCGCCCATCCTGCCCCTTGCCGCGCATTTTCGCGATTTCTAGCCCCCTCGGGACATCTTTTTCACGGAAACCGCGCCTGCGGATTCACGCCCGTTTCACGGCCTTGCCCGATAGTGAGTCCATTGCAAGCGATCATCGGTCGCACGGGATGACGGCTTACAAAGGCAGCAACGGGGAAGACGGACATGCCGGGTGACACAATTCCGAATTTCAACGACGTGATTGCCGCGCTTCAGCTTTTGGGCGGTGGACCGGGGGGTGTGCAGAATGTACCGGACCACGACATGCAGCAGGACCTGAGAACGGCAATAACCGGGCGGTCAGGGGGCGGTGCTCCTCTCGCTGACCCCGACCGCCCAAGCTGGGCCGCGTTCCGGCGGCTCGAGCAGGAAAACCGGCTTCTCGTCGATCATGTCGAGATGCTGGCCTGCGCCCTGGGTGCCTGCCCCAATTGCTGGGGCAGCATCGAGGATTGCGAAGATTGCGGAGGCATCGGCAAGCCCGGTGCCTTCGCCCCGGATCGCCGCTGTTTCGACCACTATGTCCTGCCGGTCATTGTCCGCGTGATGGGACGTGCCGACCCCTGCGACGATCCCGTTTCCCGTCCCGGCGATTACCGGGACCGGGCCGACCCGTCGGGTTCCCTGGCGTAACCAGTGCTTCTTTTGCCTGCGGGTGTTTGGCGGACGGGTTTCAGCCCGTCCGCCAAATCCGTTGCGCTCAGAACAGCGGATCCAGCGCAAAGGGATCGGCGGGCGCCGTGGTGGCGATGGTGCGGCCCGGTCCCGACAGGGTGGCGATCTGGCGCGCCAGAAGGGCGATGGCCCGGGACGCCGCCGCGGCCGAGGCCGCCGCCCCGGTTCCCCCCAGGGGCACGGCGATGTCGAAGCTGCGGGCGTGGTTGGCACCCCCGCTGCCCTCGTCGGACACGAAATAGCGCCCCGACAGGCGATAGGTGCCGTTGGCCTGGGCCAGGGCCTTTTCCACCCGCACCTCCAGCCGGCGCTGCGGGGGTTCGGCCAGGGGCCAGGGTTCCCCGATCACGGTCGCGCCCGAGGCGTCGGAAATCGCGCGCGCCAAGGCCTGCGTGAAGGCGCGCTGCGGGTTGTCGGCCCAGACGTTGCGGGGGTTCGACCGGACCGCGCCGTCTTCCGTCTGGAAGGCGACCTCTTGCCCCGACGCGTATTCGGGCAGGGACACGTCCTTCAGTTCCGCGCTGCCCAGGCGGTTGGGCACCTGTTCGCCCGCTGGCGGGTCGATCAGGTAACGCGCGGTCCTTTCCGGGTTGGAACAGGCGGACAGTCCCAGAAGGCCAAGGCAGGCAAGGGCAAGAGGCAGGCTGCGGGTCATGTCATCGTCCCAGAATGAAGGCACGGGGGTTGCGTTCGATCAGGCGTGCCAGCGACCCGAAGGCCTCGGTCGCGCGGCGCAGTTCGCGCAGCATGTTCACGGCCTCGGTGTTGAAGGCGGATCGGTCGCCATAGGAGGCCAGCACGGAATCGGCCCGCGCCGCCGTGGCTTCCAGCCGCCCGATCAGCTGCGGCAGCCGCTGGACGGATGCGGCGACCTGGTCGGCGGCGGTGCTGGCGCTGTCCAGCGCGCCGTTCAGGCTGCCCGCCGCATCGCCGTCGCGCAGGTCGTTGAGCAGGCCCGAAGCCGCCTCCAGCGTGTCGGACAGGTTGCGCGGCAATTGCTCGGCATCCTCGCTGCCCAGCATGGCGCGCAGGTCGGCCAGGATCCCCTCGGCCTGGGCGCTGATTTCGGCAAAGCCGAATTCCTCGACCGCATTGGCGGCGGCGTCGATCTGCTCGACCATGGCGGGCGCGTCGGCGGCGGCCAGCTTGACCGCCTCGGCGGCGGCGGCGGCCTCGTCGATCAGCCGGGCCAGGTTTTCGGCCGTGCCGCCTTCGCGCAACTCGCGGGCCATGCCGCCGATGTCGGTCGCGGCGCCCCGGGCCTGGTCCAGCGTTTCGCGCAGGCTTTCGGGAATGGCGCGGGTGTCATCGGAACTGGCGATGGCGGTGATGCTGTTCATCATGTCGGTCGCGGACCGCAGCACTTCCTCCAGCGGCAGGTTGCCGATGCGCGACAGGACGCCCTGGGCGCTGGCGGTGAAATCCTCCAGATCCCCCGGGACCGAGGGGATGATCGGGTTCGGTTCGGCGCTGGTGTCGATGACGGCGGGCGGGGCATCCGGGATGTCCACCAGTTCGACCATCAGCGAGGTCCCGAGAAAGCCCTGGCTGGCGACCCGCGCGCGCAAGCCGCCGGCCACCGCCTCCTGCAGGAAGGCCAGGGCGTCGGCGGGCGTGGCGTCCGCGGCCAGGCCCAGCCGGAAGGGCGAGATCGCCATGGTCACGACCTGGCGGATCTTGTCCGTTCCATTGTCCAGGGTGACCGCGAGATCCGTGACCTGGCCCACGCGCAGGCCTTGGAACTGCACGTCCGCGCCCTTTTCCAATCCGCGCAGGGAATCGTCGATCAGCATGGCGATGCGCAGCGGTTCGGCATTGTCGCTGGCCAGGATGTCGTTGCGGGCGGTGTCCTCGTCGGATTGCAGGGCGAAGACGTGGCCCGGCTCGACCGGCTGGCCGCCGCTGACCAGGGTGTCGAAGGCCACGCCCCCCTGAAGGACAGACGACAGCGAGTTCACGTTCAGCGACACGCCCGAGGCGCCCAGCGACAGCGAAAAGCCCGAGGTGTCCCAGAAGACCGTCGCGGTGGTCAGCCGCCTGTCATGGGGCGCCTCGATGAAGGCGTCGGCGATGACCTGATCCTCGGTCTCGGCCAGGCGCAGGTTTTCCATGCGGCCCACCTGCACGCCGCGATACAGCACCGGCGCGCCCTCGCTGATGCCGTCGGCATTGTCCATGGCCAGCGTGACCCAGGTGCCGGGCGTGTCGCTGCGCACCAGGGGCGGGCGTTCCTGGCCCACGAAACGGTCCTGCGGGGCGGACACCGCCGCGTCCCAGTAACCCTCGATGAAGGAGCCGGTCAGCACCGTATCCAGCCGCGTCACCCCCTGGGCCGAGACCTGGGGGCGGACGATCCAGAAGGCCGCGTCGCTGTCGATATAGGGGGCCACGTCCTTGTCCACGCGGATCTCGACCACCACGCGGGCCAGATCGGGGGTAAAGGTGACGGATTCCACCTGGCCCACGGTGATCTCGCGGAAGCGCAGGGCGGTTTCGCCCGGCGTCACGCCGGTCGCATCGGCGAATTCGACCTTGATGGTCGTGCCCCGGCCCGCATAGGCGTTCCAGGCGATCCCCAGCGTCACGATCAGGGCGATGATCGGCACCAGCCAGATCACGTTGATCCCGGCCTGGGCTGCACGCACGGCTGTCTTTCGCGCGGGACTTGCCGGTCTCGGCGGCGGCGGCTGATCGGTCATCGTCTGGTTAGTCCTGCCCCTTGTCGTCCGTGTCCGTCCGGCTGCGCAGCGGCAAGCCGCGCCAGATCAGTCTTGGATCAAAGCTTTGCGCGGAAAGCATGGTGAAGGCAACAGACAGCGCGAAGGACACGGCGGCAGGTCCGGGATGGATGGATGCGACAAAGCCCAGCTGCACCAGGGCCGACAGGATCGCCACCACGAACACGTCGATCATCGACCAGCGGCCGATGAATTCCACCACCTCGTAGATCTTCAGGCGCGTATGGGCCTGCTCGACCGTCGCGGGTTGGCCGGCGACCCGCGCCAGCCAGGCGATCGACAGGAACTTGGCGATCGGCACGATGATCGAAGCGACAAAGACGATGGCGGCGATGTCGTAGTTGCCGTAATGGATCAGCTCGACCACACCTTCCAGGATCGTCGCCTCGGTGCTGCCCTGAAGCCCGGCAAAGGTCTGGGTCCGCATCATCGGGAACAGGTTCGCCGGAACATACATGATCAGGCCCGCCAGCCACCAGGCCCAGACCTTTTGCAGCCCGCGGCGGTCGGGCGGCACCAGATCCGCGCCGCAGCGGTTGCAGGTTTCCTGATCCTCGGGCCAGACGCGGCCGCAGGACCGGCAACCGACCAGGCCTGCGCGATGCGCGGTCATCACGGGGGCGGTCGGCGCGGCATCCGTCACGGGGCGCGGCCCTTGGCCATTTCGCGCCCGTCGGTCTTCAGGCCCGCATCCTCGATGGCGTCCCAGATGGTCGTCTGGCACATGAACCCGCGCGAGGCGAGGTTAACCAGGATCAGCGCGCAAAAGGCCCAGAAGGCGGGACCCAGATGAACGGTCGCAAGCCCCGCCACCTTGACCAGGGCCACCGCCGTGCCGATCACGAAGATCTCGGCCATGGACCAGGGGCGCAGTTCCTCGGACCAGCGGAAGGCGCGGGCGGCGTGGCGATAAGGCGCGCGGCCCTGGGCCAGGGGGGCCAGCGTATAGACCAGCAGAAAGGACCGCAGTACCGGCAGGCCCACGATCATCGTCAGCACCGCCAGCACCAGCGGCAGCAGCACCCCGTCGGCAAAGGCCATGGCGACGCCGAACAGCGAGGTGGCGTTGCCGAACCCCATGCGCGAGATTTCCAGGAACGGAAAGAACACCGCCCCCATCATCAGCACCATCGCGGTGAAGGCCAGCGCGATCAGCTGGCCGAAGGCCCCGCCCCGGGGCCTGGCCAGCACGCCGCCGCAGCGGATGCAGCGCGCGGTTTCTCCGGGTTGCAGTTCTTCCTCGACATGCAGGGCATCGCAGCGCGGGCAGGCCATCAGCCCCCGGCCGGTCGTCAGATCGAAGCTGCCCTGCGCATCCATGTCCTGCAAGATAATGACCCCGCCGCTCCGTGCAAGCGGCATCGTGGCGGCGCAGGCTATCCCCCTAATGGCGCGCCCCCGGCCGGGCCGCCGATGTCAGGACCACGTTGCGCCCCTCGGCCAGGGTGCTGGCGCGCTCGATGGCGAAGTGCAGGCGCAGGACGAAGCTGTTCCCCTCGACCCCCGCGCTGGCTTCGCCTTCAAGCTGGGTGGTGAAGGCCTCGATCAGCTGGCTGCCCAGGCCGGTCCCCTCGGAGCGGGAGGAATCCTGGCCGATCGAATTGGCGACCTCGAGAACCGCCTTGCCCGGCGCGACGGCGGCCAGATCCACCCTGACCCATGGCGCGTCCTCGCCCGGCGCGGTGCCTGCGTATTTCAGCGCGTTGGTGAAGGCCTCGGTCGCCAGCAGCGACAAGGGCACCGCCTGGTCGGGCAGCAGGATCAGGGTTTCGATACGGGTGTCGATCCGCAGGGGGCTGCCGGGTTCGACCGAGGCATTGACCATCTGGCCGATGATGTCGCAGATCAGGCGCCCGGCCTCGACCGCGTCCAGATGCTCGGCCTGGTAAAGGTTGCGATAGATGGTCGCCAGGGCGGCCACGCGGTCCTGGACGGACCGCAGCACCCGTTTCGCGTCGGGATCGTCGATCACCCGGCTTTGCATGTTGATGATGGACGCGATCAGCTGGAGGTTGTTCTTGACCCGGTGATGGACCTCCTTCAGCAGGACGGTCTTTTCGGCGACCGCTTCCTCCATCGCTTCCTCGTCGCGGATCAGGATGCGGGCCATGTTGTGGAAGGTCTGGCTGACATCGCAGATCTCGGTGGGCGCATCGGTCAGGACGGGGGGCGGTTCCGTGCGGTTGCCGATGGCAAAGCGGCGCATCTGGCTGCGCAGCACGGTGATGTGGCGCAAGACCATGCGGAACACCGCGAAATAGGCCACGGCCAGCGATACCAGCCACAAGGCCATGGGGATCGTCACCGCCCCGAAGCGCGACAACTGGAACAGCCCGACGCCTGCGGTCTTGGGCGACCAGCTGCCAAGCGCGTAAACCAGCCCCGGGATGGCGGGCACCACGGTGAACATGCGCATCTGGCCGTTGCCGGCGCGCGCCCGGAAGGTCGTCTCGGTCCGCGACAGCAGGCTGACCAGTTCCACGTTCTGGGGCAGGATGTCCTGGACGCTGGTCTGGGCGTCGGTGTCCGATGTCAGGATCTCGCCCTGCTGGTTGAAGGTGACGATCCGGGCGCCGTCGCTGCCGAAGCTGATGTTGTGGGTGGAGCGCAGCAATTCGTTGGTCAGCGACAGGCCGATATAGCCCAGCATCCGGCTGTCGCGATACAAGGGCTGCATCACCAGCACCACCGGGCGGCGGCTGACCGTGCCCCGGTCGATGGCGGTGATGCGGACGCCCGGCTGGGACATGAAGGTCCTGAAGCCCTCGGACCCGCGCAGATCCAGCGGTTCCGCCAGCCCTGCCGAATTGCAGGTGCTGATCCCGTCCAGGGGCACGAAGCCCGCGAAGACATAGGTGGCGCTGCGTTCGATGAAGTTGCGCATCAGGTCCGAGCAGACCTCGGGGCGGTCCAGCGCCTCGAGCACGGCGGGACCAAGCGCGTCCGCCGATCCGAGCGCGCTTTGCAACAGCGCCCGTTCCCCCGCCGCGGTCGAGGCGGTGCGGCCCAGAAGCGCGATCTCGACCCCGCGCTCGGCCTCGGCCACCAGGTTGAAGTTCTGGATCAGCGAGATCAGGCCCAGGGGCAGGATGGCCACCGACAGCAGGGCGCCCAGCCGGAATCCCAGCTTGCGCGTGAAGTCCAGACGGTCGCTGATCCGCCGGAACACCGGCAGGCCCTAGCGGGCGATGGTGTGGCTGGACGCCATCACGGCCAGGGTCGCCTGATCGGTCATGTCCAGTTCCTCACCGTTTTCCAGATGCAGAAGTTCCGCAAGCTTGCGGCGCCCGCGATTGGCCCGCGACTTGACGGTGCCGATGGCGACCCCGGTCATGTCGGCCGCTTCCTCGTAGGAAAAGCCGGACGCGCCCACCAGGATCAGCGCCTCGCGCTGTTCGTCGGGCAGCTGTGCGAAGGCCACCCGGAAATCCTTGAGAGCAAGACGCCCGTCATGTTCGGGGCGCGTGGCCTGGCGGGCGGCATGGATGCCGTCGCTGTCGCTGACCTCGCGCTTGGTCTTGCGGCGGGCCGAATAGAAGGTGTTGCGCAGGATCGTGAACAGCCAGGCGCGCAGGTTGGTGCCGGCCTGGAACTTGTCCATGTTGGTCCAGGCCTTGACGATGGTGTCCTGGACGAGATCGTCGGCGGCCGCCCCTTCGCGCGTCAAGGACAAGGCAAAGGCGCGCAGCGCCGGCAGGTGGTCCACCAGCTGGTCGCGCGGATCCGTCATCGCGGATTTCTTCATACTGTCACCGTCCACCGTCGCGCCGTCGGGTTTGCAAGGAAGTCACTTCTGCTCGCGCAGTTGGTCAAGAAGGGCAAGAAAACGGTCGGGAATCTGCTCGGTCACGTCCTGTTCATAGACGCGGCGCAGATTCTCGTCGATCTGCTTCTCGACTGCCGCCTTGCGGCGATCATCTCGCTTCGATGTCATTACTTTGTTAGTCCCGGAAATCTTGTGCGCACGTTGTCCAACCTGTAGGGGTTGGGATAGGTTCCGCGCAATATGCGAAATGCGAAGGATGAGAGATATGTCGTCAGCCGACCTGGCCCAATCCATCGGGCGCGAGCTGCCCTATCTGCGCCGCTATGCGCGTGCGCTGACCGGCAGCCAGCGCGCCGGTGACAATTATGCCGCAGCCACCCTGGAAGCCATCCTGTCTGACCGGTCGATCCTGCAAGAAGAAGACGATACCCGCATCGGGCTGTTCCGCACCTTCCACGCGATCTGGCAAAGCTCGGGCCAGCCGGTGGACGACGGCGACCGCAGCGCCCGCGAGATGCGCGCCCAGGACCACTTGCGCGGCCTGACCGCCAATTCGCGCGAGGCCCTGCTGCTGCGCACGATCGAGGAACTGCGCTATGACCAGATCGGGCGCGTGATGCAGATCGACGCGGCCGAGGCCGAGGAGCTGGTCGGGATCGCGATGTCCGAGATGAGCGCGTCCTTGCGCGGCAAGGTCATGGTGATCGAGGACGAGATGATCATCGCCATGGACCTGAAGGGCATCGTGCAGGCCATGGGCCACGAGGTCACGGGCGTGGCCCGCACCCATTCCGCCGCGATCGAACTGGCAAGCCAGTCCCGCCCCGACCTGATCCTGGCCGATATCCAGCTGGCCGACGGATCGTCGGGCATCGACGCCGTGAACGAGCTGCTGCGCGAGTTGGGCGACATCCCGGTGATCTTCATCACAGCCTTCCCCGAACGGCTGCTGACCGGCGAACGGCCCGAACCGGCCTTCCTGATCTCGAAACCCTACAACGAGGAACAGGTGCGGTCCGCCGTCAGCCAGGCGATGTTCTTCGCCTCGACCGAGGGGCTGGACGCGGCGTAAGGCGGCGTTCCTGCGGATGGGGGCGGCGGGTCATTCCGCCGCCTTTTTCACATCCGTCATCAAGGACGCCCGGGCCTCGCGCGCGGCGCGGACGCGGCGGCGGCGGGCCAGTTCCACGTTGATCAAGGCGCCCAGCAGGACCGAGAACCCGGCCAGATAGAACCACATCAGCAGCGCCACCACCGTGCCGATGGATCCGTAGATGCGGTTGTAGCTGTTGAAGCTGCTGAGATAGGCGGAAAAGGCGACCGAGGCCGCGGCCCACAGGAAGGCCGCGAAAAAGGCGCCCCAGGTAAAGACCGGGGTGCGCGGCGTCTTCACGTTGGGACCGTATCGGTACAGGATGCCGATCCCCAGGATCACGATCAGGAACATCGCCCCCCAGGGCAGGCCGGCCACCAGCCAGCCGCGCACCTGTTCGAAGACCCGGAAATTCAGCAGGATCGGCACAAGGACGATGGTCGCCAGCCCTGCCAGCGAGATGCCCACGATGGCCAGGGTCAGCGCATAGGCCAGCACGAAGCTGAAGATGGTGGAATGGCCGCGCACGCCATAGGCGGCGTTCAGCCCGCCCACCACCGCCTCGACCCCCGCGCGCGCGGCGATGGTCGCCACCATGAAGGACACGAAGGATGCCCAGCCGACCGAGGTCCGCCCCGCCGCCGTCAGCGACAGCACCTGCGCGTCGATCAGGTCGGCCGCGCCCTCGGGCAGGAATTCATGCGCCACGTCCAGATAGGTCATGATCACGGCGGGATCGAACCACAGGCTCCACAGCGCGACAATGGCGGCCAGGGCGGGAAAGACCGCGAACATGGCGTAAAAGGCCACGCCCGCGGCGATCAGGCCCATGTGGATCTTGTCCATGCGTTCCAGAACCGCCGCCACGAAGGCCCAGATCTCGCGCAGGAGGGTCAGCATCGCACCTTCGCCCTTGTGATGGCGCCCTTGTGGCCGGACTGGCCCTTATGGCGTCACCGGCGGGCGGAACTGTCAACCTGTATAGCGCGCCCAGACCGCCGTTTCGCCAAGCCGTGCGACAAATTCGGCATGGGCCTCGGCCTCGGCGGGGGTCAGGCGCGGGGCCAGGGGGGCGGGACGCGGGGCGCGGGGACCGCTGCCTGCGCCTTGCGGGCCGGCGGTCGCGCCGCGTCCGGGCTGGTCCAGCACCAGGTCCGGCTGGCGGCCGCCGATCAGCTCCAGATACACCTCGGCCAGCAGTTCGCTGTCCAGAAGCGCGCCGTGCCGCTGGCGGTTCGAGTTGTCCACGCCGAAGCGGCGGCACAGCGCGTCCAGCGTGGCCGGAGAGCCTGGGAATTTCTCGCGAGCGAGCGCCAGGGTATCCAGGGCGCGCGACCACGGCAGGGGGGGGCGGCCCATGCGGCGCAGTTCGGCGTTCAGGAACTTCATGTCGAAGCTGGCATTGTGGATCACCAGCCGGGCATCGTCGCCGATGAAATCGACGAAGCCTTGGGCGATGTCTGCAAATTTCGGCTTGTCGCGCAGGAAGTCGTCGCCCAGGCCATGCACCTCGAACGCCTCCTTGGGCATGGGGCGTTCGGGGTTGATATAGACGTGAAAGGTCCGCCCCGTGGGCAGGTGGTTCACAAGCTCGATCCCGCCGATCTCGACGATGCGGTCGTCCTTGTCGGCATCGAAGCCGGTGGTCTCGGTATCCATCACGATCTCACGCACGATGGGCAATCTCCTTCACGATGCGGTCCACGGCCTGGCGGGCGGCGTCCAGGCTGTCGGTCGGGATGATCCAGTCGGCCAGCGCCCGCTTGTCGGCATCCGGCATCTGCCGCGACAGGATCAGGGCCAGCAGGTCCTCCGTCATGCCCGGCCGCGCCAGGACCCGCCGCCGCTGCGTGTCCGCATCGGCGGACACGACCGCCACGCCATCCATCTGCGCCTGATAGCCGTTTTCGTAAAGCAGCGGAATATCCAGAACGACCAGGGGCGCATCGGCATGGCGGGCCACGAAGGCCTCGCGGTCGGCCGCGACGATGGGATGCACGATGGCCGACAGGCGGTCCAGCGCGGCCGGATCCCCGGCAATCGCGGCCTTCAGCGCATCCCGGTCGATGCCGCCGTCCCGCAGCGCCGTTGGGAAGGCCGTGGCCACCGGCCCTACCGCCGCGCCGCCGGGCGCATAGAGGCGGTGGACCGCCCCGTCCGCGTCCCAGACCGGATGGCCAAGGGTGCGGAACATCTGCGCGGTGGTCGATTTGCCCATGCCGATGCTGCCGGTCAGGCCCAGGCGGAAGGTCATTCCAGCACGGCCCGGCGCAGGTCGTCGTCCACCTCGGGGCGGCGTCCGAACCAGCGCTCGAACCCCGGCGCGGCCTGGTGCAGCAACATGCCCAGGCCATCGACCACCCGGCAGCCGCGCGCCTGCGCGTCCAGCAGGAAGGGCGTCATCAGGGGCGTATAGACGAGATCCGTGACAAGGGCGTCGGGCGACAGCGCGTCCAGCGGCAGGCGCAGGGGCTGCTTGCCCTCCATCCCCAGCGAGGTCGCGTTGACCACGGTGGCCGCCCCTTCCAGCATGTTGCCCGCCTGCGCCCAGTCATAGACGACCAGCCGCGCGCCGAATTCCGCCTTGATCTGTTCGGACCGGATGCGGGTGCGGTTGGTGATGCGCAGTTCCTTGACGCCGCTGTCCAGAAGCGAGGCCACCACGGCCCGCGCCGCACCCCCCGCGCCGATCACGGCGGCAGGACCGGCATCGGCCTGCCAGTCGGGCGCGTTCTGGCGCAGGTTGGCGATGAAGCCGTAGCCGTCGGTGTTGTCGGCATGGATCTTGCCGTCGGGGCGGAAGATCAGCGTGTTGGCCGCCCCGATCAGCGCCGCGCGGTCGGTCACGGCATCGGCGAGCGTCAGCACGGCCTCCTTATGCGGGATGGTCACGTTGACGCCCACGAAGCCCAGACGGGGAAGGGCGCGCAGCACCTCGGCCAGATGTTCGGGCATGACGGGCATGGGGATGTAATAACCGGCGATGCCATGGCGCCGCAGCCAGTGCCCGTGCAGGCGCGGCGAGCGGGAATGCGCGATCGGCATCCCGATAACCCCGGCAAGCGGAACATGGGCGGGGCGGCTTGGCTGTTCGTCGGTCATGATGCGTCCTTGTCCTTGGAGGCAGACTAGGGCGGCAGGGCGGCGGAAAAAAGCAGTCTTTTGCGACAATTAAGCAGGTCTGGCGGGCCTGTGGACAAGATCCGGGGGGAATCGGGTCGAATCATGGGGGCAGCAGGCCACGCCGCAAGGCGCCAGGAAAACCGGCCCGGAACTCCCCCCGGACGCGGACGTTCGGCCCACACGTGGATAACCCGAAGGCTGCAAACGGCAGATCTGTGGAGAAGTCACCAGCAGGCTGACGATCCCCATATTTATCCACATATCATGCTGTTGATTTCATGTAATTTTCGTATTATTCGGGGCCTTAATCCCGATCTTATCCACAAGGCCGGTCATCGTGGGCGGATCGGGGGATTTCTTCTTTATCCTTTTGTCCACAGGCCCTACATCAACATCATCCTTTATTCTTCTCTTTATTATTAAGAAGGGTGCCGATGACGGACTGGCTTGCGCCGCTCTATCCCTATGCCAAGGCGTTCCATGTCATGGCGGTGATTTCCTGGATGGCCGGGCTGTTCTATCTGCCCCGGCTGTTCGTCTATCACGCCGAACGGGGACAGGCGCCCGAGCCATCGGGCAGCTTCGTCATCATGGAAGACAAGCTTCTGCGTCTGATCATGAACCCGGCCATGATCGCGACCTGGATCAGCGGGCTGACCCTGGTGCTGACGCCCGGCATCGTGGACTGGTCGATGGTCTGGCCCTGGACCAAGGCTGCCTGCGTGCTGGGGATGACCTGGTTCCACATGTGGTGCGCGGGCCAGCGGCGCGTCCTGCTGGCCGGGGGGGGCCATCCCGGGCGGCGCTATCGCATGATGAACGAGGTGCCGACGCTGCTGATGGCGGGCATCGTGCTGTCGGTGATCGTCAAGTTCTGACGGGCCGTCGTTGACTCGGCGGTCGCCGCCGCTTATGTGGGCAGCAAGCCCGGCCGTCCGGCACGGGGATTCCCGATTCCCATTCCATCCAGCCGCGCGGCCAGCCCGTGCGGGATCCGCGGTGACACCATGACCGAAGAACGCCTGAACCTGTCCGAACTCAAGGCCAAAAGCCCGGCCGAACTCTTGTCCTTGGCCGAGGAATGGGAGATCGAGAACGCCTCGACCATGCGCAAGGGCGAGATGATGTTCTCGATCCTGAAAGAACATGCCGAGGAAGGCTTCGACATCGGCGGCGACGGCGTGCTGGAGGTCGTGCAGGACGGCTTCGGCTTCCTGCGGTCCACGGCTGCCAACTATCTGCCCGGTCCCGACGACATCTATGTCAGCCCCGACATGATCCGCCAGCACGCCCTGCGCACCGGCGACACGGTCGAAGGCGTGATCCGCGCCCCCGGCGAGAACGAGCGTTACTTCGCCCTGACCAAGGTCGAGAAGATCAACTTCGAGGATCCCGAAAAGGCCCGCCACAAGGTGGCCTTCGACAACCTGACGCCCCTCTATCCCGACGAGCGGCTGAAGATGGAGATCGAGGATCCCACGCTGAAGGACCGCTCCGCCCGGATCATCGACCTGGTGTCGCCCATCGGCAAGGGCCAGCGGTCGCTGATCGTGGCCCCGCCGCGCACGGGCAAGACGGTGCTGCTGCAGAACATCGCCCATTCGATCGCGCGCAACCACCCGGAATGCTATCTGATCGTGCTGCTGATCGACGAACGCCCCGAGGAAGTCACCGACATGCAGCGGTCGGTCAAGGGCGAGGTGGTGTCGTCCACCTTCGACGAACCCGCCAGCCGCCATGTCGCCGTGTCCGAGATGGTGATCGAAAAGGCCAAGCGTCTTGTGGAACACAAACGAGATGTTGTGATCTTGCTGGATTCGATCACAAGACTTGGTAGGGCCTTCAACACGGTCGTGCCCAGCTCCGGCAAGGTGCTGACGGGCGGCGTCGATGCGAATGCCTTGCAGCGGCCCAAGCGGTTCTTCGGCGCGGCGCGCAACATCGAGGAAGGCGGATCGCTGACCATCATTGCCACCGCGCTGATCGACACCGGATCGCGCATGGACGAGGTGATCTTCGAGGAATTCAAGGGCACCGGCAACAGCGAGATCGTCTTGGACCGCAAGGTCGCCGACAAGCGCGTCTTCCCGGCGATGGACATCCTCAAGTCCGGCACCCGGAAGGAAGAATTGCTGGTCGATTCGAAGGATCTGCAAAAGACCTATCTGCTGCGCCGCATCCTCAACCCCATGGGCACGACGGATGCGATCGAGTTCCTGATCTCGAAGCTGAAGCAGACCAAGTCGAATGCGGAATTCTTCGATTCGATGAACGCCTGACGGGACCGCCATGGACCTGATCTATGCCGAAGCCACCCCGTCGGGACGGGGTGGCGTTTCCGTTGTCCGCATCAGCGGAGAGGGTGCGAAGTCCGTGGCCGAACGCATGGCGGGACCCTTGCCAAAGGCGCGCCATGCCTATCTGCGCGAAATCCTGGATGGCGACGATCTTCTGGACCGCGCCCTGGTCATGTGGTTCGAGGCCGGACGCAGCTTCACGGGCGAAGAGGTCGTGGAAATCCACCTGCACGGCGCCCCGGTCATCGTCAGGCGATTGGGACAGGTGCTGAGGGCGCAGGGTCTGCGGATGGCTGAAGCCGGAGAGTTCACCAGGCGCGCCTTCTTGCACGGCAAGATGGATCTGTCCGAGGTCGAGGGATTGGGCGATCTTCTGGCCGCCGAAACCGAATCGCAACGCCTTGCCGCCTTGCGGATGAGCCATGGGGAACTGGCGCGCAAGGCCGATGGCTGGCGCTCGTTGCTGATCCGGGCGAGCGCCCTGGTGGAAAGCAGCGTCGATTTCGCCGACGAAGACGTTCCCGAGAAGGTGCCGGACGAGGTTTTTGGACTGCTGGACGAATTCAAGGCCGAACTGGATTTTCAGATCGGCGGCTATGCCGCGGCCGAACGCGTCCGCAACGGTTTTGAAGTCGCCATCATCGGTCCTCCCAATGCCGGAAAGTCCAGCCTGATCAACCGCATAGCGCGTCGCGAGGTCGCCCTTGTGTCGGACATCGCAGGCACGACGCGGGACATCATCGAACTGCGCCTGGATCTGCGCGGGCTGGCCGTCACGCTGCTGGACACGGCAGGCTTGCGAGATGCCCGGGATGAACTGGAAAGCCGCGGCATCGACCGGGCGCGCCATCGGGCAGAGGCCGCGGATCTGCGCTTGCACCTGTCGCCACATGGAAAGGCCGACAGCAGCCTTTGGCAAGACGGCGATCTGGTCGTCGCAAGCAAGGCCGACTTGCATCCGCATGTGGACGGCCTTTCGGTGTCCTCGGTGACGGGGACAGGACTTGATCAGGTCCTGGACGGGATCTTCGACATCCTGTCACAAAAGGCAGCGGGTGCCGCCTTGATCAGTCGGGAAAGGCAACTGAACGCCCTGTTGGCGGCACGGGCAGTAATTGAGGATGTTCATGGCCTTGAAGCGGAACTGCTTGCCGAAGCGATCCGCCAGGCGGCGGCGTCTCTCGATCATTTGCTTGGCAGAATCGGCGCCGAGGATTATCTGGAGGTCATCTTTACCTCCTTCTGTATCGGGAAATAGGTGTTTCACGTGAAACATTATGATGTGATCGTCATTGGCGCAGGTCATGCGGGTCTCGAGGCGGCTGCCGCTTCCGCTCGCCTGGGGGCCAGGACAGCATTGGTGACCATGCGCAAGGAGGATATCGGGACCCTGTCCTGTAACCCTGCCATTGGCGGATTGGGAAAAGGGCACCTGGTGCGCGAGATCGACGCGCTGGATGGCCTAATGGGGCGCATTGCCGATCAGGCCGGCATTCAGTTCCGGCTGCTGAACAGGAAAAAGGGTCCTGCCGTGCAGGGACCCCGTGCCCAGATGGACCGCAAGCTGTATCGCGCGGCAGCCTTCAAGGCCGTTTCCAACAGTCCCGGTCTAGACCTGATTCAAGGCGAAGTCGCGGCCTTGACCGGAAGCGATGCGGCAGCTTCGGGCGTCGAACTTGCGGATGGTTCGGTGATGACGGCCTCTGCGGTCGTCCTCACGACCGGGACATTCCTGAACGGCGTCATCCACATCGGCGACGTGAGCCGAGCGGCAGGACGGTGGGGAGACCAGGCGTCCAATCGTCTGGCCACCTCTCTGCAACGATATGATCTGCTGTTGGGCCGCCTGAAAACGGGAACGCCGCCACGTCTGGATGGCCGGACCATCAACTGGGACAGCCTTCAGGTCCAACCAGGCGATGAGGACCCCACGCTGTTCTCCTATCTCAGCACAGGGGTCCAGGCCCGGCAGATTTCCTGCGGCATCACGCATACGAACGCCCGGACGCACGAGATCATACGGCAGAACCTGTCCCGTTCCGCCATGTATGGCGGGCATATCGCGGGGCGGGGACCTCGGTATTGTCCGTCGATCGAAGACAAGGTGCTGCGGTTCGCGGACAAGGAGTCTCATCAGATCTTCCTGGAACCGGAAGGGCTGGATGACGATACCGTCTATCCGAACGGCATTTCCACATCCCTGCCCGCGGACGTGCAGCTGGATTACGTGAGAAGCATCGTTGGCCTGGAACGTGCCGAGATCCTGCAGCCCGGCTATGCGGTGGAATACGATTATGTCGATCCGCGCGCGCTTGAACCCACGCTGCGCCTGAAGACCGTTCCGGGTCTGTATCTGGCCGGACAGATCAATGGCACCACGGGGTATGAGGAAGCGGCTGCACAAGGTCTGGTGGCAGGGATCAATGCTGCCTTGGCCGCCAAGGGCCAAGAACCTGCGGTTTTCAGCAGGGCCGACAGCTATATCGGCGTGATGATCGATGACCTGACGACACGGGGGGTGACGGAACCCTATCGCATGTTCACCTCCCGGGCAGAGTTTCGTCTGAGCCTGCGTGCGGACAATGCCGACCAGCGGCTGACGCCGTTTGGCATTCGTCTGGGCTGTGTCGGAGACGCACGGCGAGAGATGTTCGTGACCCGGCAGCAGAACTATGAAAAAGCCCGGGCCGTGATGGAGGCGACAACCTTTACGCCCACGGCGTTGATCAAGGCCGGAATCGCCGTCCGTCAGGACGGCCAGCCCCGATCGGCCTTCGCGCTGTTGGGGCAGCCGGACATGTCTTCCGAAGCCCTGGCGCGGCTTGTTCCGTCGATGGGCCATATCTCTCGGGACACGATGCAACAGCTTCGGAATGATGCGCTTTATCATCAATACACGGATCGCCAGGCCAGGGATGCTGCTCTGCTTCGCAGCGATGAGGCCATTCTTCTGGATGATGGCTTCGACTATGCCGGCTTGCCTGGACTGTCCAACGAACTGAAGACAAAGCTTGTCGCCGCACGACCGGCCTCGGTGGCAGCCGCCGCCAAGATCGAGGGGATGACACCGGCCGCCCTCACCCTTCTGCTGGCGGCCACGCGATCAGCCCGCAAGAAACGGGCATGAGTGTTTCACGTGAAACATCCTCTCGGTTGCAGGCCTATGCAGAACTGCTGCGCCATTGGAACAGCCGCATCAATCTGGTTGCGCCAGGCTCGCTGAGCGAGCTGCAGACACGGCATATCGACGATTGTCTTCAGGTCGCGGATCTGATCCAGGACGGCACGGGACACTGGGTCGATCTGGGCAGCGGAGGGGGATTGCCTGGCCTTGTGCTGGCCATCGCGAAGGCCGACACGGACATCTCCTTCACTCTTGTCGAAAGCGACCAGCGGAAGGCTGCCTTTTTGCGCACGGTTGTCCGCGAACTGGATTTGACCAGGGTGAAGGTGGTCTCTCGGCGGGTTGAGACCTTGCCGCCACTGAATGCTGCCCATGTCAGCGCCAGAGCCCTTGCTCCCCTGCGGCAGCTTATGGCATACCTTCACCTGCATCTTGCGCCGACGGGAACGGCCTTTCTGATGAAGGGCCGTCAATGGCAGGGCGAAGTCGAAGATGCCCGGACCGAGTGGGTCTTTGACTGTGTTGCCCATCCCAGCCGGACTCAGGAAGGCGCGGCGATCTTGGAAGTAAGCGGAGTCTCTCATGGCGCACAATAGCGTCGTTGCCATCGCCAACCAGAAGGGTGGGGTCGGAAAGACCACAACCGCGATCAATCTGGGCGCGGCCCTGGCGATGGATGGTCATCCGACGATCCTGATTGATCTGGACCCGCAGGGCAATGCCTCGACAGGTCTGGGGATCGGTGTCGAGCAGCGTCAAAGGACCGTTTACGACCTTCTGGCCGGGTCAGAGTCCCTGACCGATTGCCTGATGGCCACGGATATTCCCGACCTCAGCATCGTTCCCGCGACCTCCGACCTGTCATCGGCCGATGTGGATCTGGCACAGACCAGGGACCGCACCAGGCTCTTGCACCGCAAGCTTCAGGATGCGCCGAAAGGCAGCATCATCCTGATCGATTGCCCCCCGGCCCTGGGGCTTCTGACGCTGAATGCCATGGTCGCTGCCGATGGGGTTCTGGTGCCGCTGCAGGCCGAATTCTACGCCCTCGAGGGGCTTTCGCAACTGTTGACCACGATCAAGCATGTCCGGCAAGGCGGAAACCCGGATTTGCGCGTCAACGGCGTTCTTCTGACGATGTCCGATTCCCGCAACAATCTGTCCCAGCAGGTCGAGGCCGATGCCCGCGCGACCCTGGGGGATCTGGTCTTTCCCACGATCATTCCCCGCAACGTCCGCGTGTCCGAGGCACCCTCCTTCGCGCAGCCGGTGCTGCTTTATGACCCCGCGTCCAAGGGCAGCGCCGCCTATCGCCAGTTCGCACGCGAATTCGCGGCCCGCTTGAAACTCGTCAAAGAGGAAGCCTGATGTCCGACAGCAAACTTGCCAAGCGCGGCTTGGGGCGCGGGCTTTCCGCCCTGATGGCGGATCTGGATCTGGACGGACCAGCGGACACGAAGCCGGCAAAGGATCGGACCCTGATCCCGATCGAGCAGATCACCGCGAACCCCGATCAGCCCCGGCGCAGTTTCGATGCGGCATCCTTGCAGGAACTGGCCGAATCGTTGCGGCAGCGGGGGGTGTTGCAGCCCTTGATCGTGCGCAAGCATCCGAAGGACGAAGGGCTTTACCAGATCGTCGCGGGTGAACGGCGATGGCGCGCGGCGCAGATGGCCCAGCTGCACGAACTTCCGGTGATCGTGCGCGACCTGTCCGACACCGAGGTGCTGGAAGTCGCGATCATCGAGAACATCCAGCGCGCCGACCTGAACGCCATCGAGGAAGCCGCGTCCTATCGCCAGCTGATGGACCGATTCGGGCATACCCAGGAAAAGCTGGCCGAAGCCCTGAACAAGAGCCGCAGTCATATCGCGAACCTGCTTCGTCTTCTCAACCTGCCCGATCAGGTCCAGGAATACCTGAAGGACGGAAAACTGTCCGCCGGTCACGCCCGCGCCCTGATCACTGCGGACAACCCGGCGGCGCTGGCAAGACGGGTCATCGACAACGGTCTTTCCGTCCGCGAAACAGAAGATCTTGTGCGCAAACAGGCCAAGGACCCAAATTCTGGAGATCAGGCCAAGACCTTGCACAGGGACACCAAGGATGCGGACACGCGTGCGCTCGAGGCCGATCTGGCGGCGCAGTTGAAGATGGCGGTGACGATCAAGCACATGCCTTCCGGCAGCGGAACGGTCGTCATCAGCTACCGCGACCTGGAACAGCTGGACAGGCTTTGTCAGATCCTGGGCGGTGCCAGCCGGTCCTGACTGGAAAGCAGATCGTCAGGGACATCCACGTCCCTCAGGAACTCGGGCTTCACATGGATCCGGTGCAAGCCGGGCAGGGATCGCAACAGCGCGCCGGCGCCTTGGTCGCCTGTCAGCGCCTGCACCTGTGGAAAAAGGGACCGCGGAAGCAGGGCCGGGGGACAGATCCGGTGTCCGTCCGTGGCGGCGGCAGGCGCGCGTGAGGTGGCAATCCGTTGCAAAAGGTCTGCGGTGACATGCGGCATGTCCGCCAGAACGATCAGCGCAGCCTCGTCTGCCACATGCCGCAGCCCAAGCCGCACCGAGTCCGACTGAACCCCGCGGCCATGAACCAGCCTGAATTCGGGCAGCAGTCCCGCGACAGCCGGATCGGCGATCACCGCGACGGCAGGCAGGCCCGTCCCAAGAATGGCCTCGGCCGCGTGACGGACCAGCGGCTTTCCCCGATAAGGCGCCTGCAACTTGCAATCCGGGCCGAACCGTCTTGAACGCCCCGCCGCCAGCAGCACGACCGTGGTCACGCAGCCGCCTCCAGCACCTCGGCCAGGACCGAGACCGCCAGGGTCCGTGGATCGCGGGCCGAGCGGATCAGGCCGATGGGTCCCCTGAGACGCTCCAACCCCTGTCGGACGCCGTGATCGTGCAAGCTTGCCAGTCGCCTGTCCCGCGCGCGCTGCGACCCTTGGGCGCCGATATAGAAGGCCGGCGACTTCAGGGCGCGGGCCAGGATCGGCGGTTCCCAATCGTGGTCGTGAAAGAACAGCACCACGGCGCTGCGGTCGTCGATGTCCAGGTCCGTCGGCAGGGCAGGCCAATGCAGAAGCCGGGCAAGCGTGCCTGCGGCCTCGGCCTGCGCGATGGTCTGCTGGTCGGGGGCCAGCAGCAGATGCGGATAGCCCGCGGCCCGGACAAGGCCCGCGAAGACGACCGCCTCGGGACCTTGGCCAAAGATCAGGAAGCGCGGCGGGGGAACCAGCAGGATGCGAAATCCCTCCGCCATGGGTCCGGTCGGACCGGGATCGCAGCGGCGCAGCATCAGGTCATGCGTGATGCACAAGCCGACGGGGTGGCGGCTGGCCCGGGCCTTGGCGATGTCGGCCAGAAGCCCGGGGCAGGGGCGGGGGACCAGCGTGATCTCCAGCCCGCCGCCGCAGGGCAGTTGCAGGTCGAACCAGGGCGAACCCTCGCCATAGCGGACCACCTGCGGCCCGTCTTGCAAGGATTGCCGGGCGTGGCGGGCAAGGTCGGTTTCGATGCAACCCGAACTCAGAGAACCGACCTGCCGGTCCCCGCAAAAGCCCATGATCTCGCCCAGGGGGCGATAGGACGGGCCGGTGATGCCGGTGATGATCGCCAGCACGGGATCGGGGCAGTCCAGCGCGGCCGCCAGGGGATCGTCGGACAGCCCCGTCTTTCGGGTGCAAGGCGCAGGCTCGGTCCGCATCAGGGATCCAGACCGGCGATGATCCTGTCGGGCGTGGCCGGCAATTCGCGGACCCGGACGCCGCAGGCATTGTGGATCGCGTTCAGCACCGCCGCCCCGGCCCCGCAGATGCCCAGTTCGCCCAATCCCTTGGCCTGCAGGGGACCGACATAGGCATCGCGTTCGGGCAGGAAATGCACCTCCAAGGCGGGGACATCGGCGTGGGTGGGGATGTGGTATTCCGCCAGGTCGTGGCTGACGGCGTGGCCATCGCGCGGGTCATGCTCCATGGCCTCGGTCAGGGCGATGCCGATGCCGAAGGTCATGCCGCCCAGGCATTGCGACCGGGCGGTCTTTTCGTTCAGCACCCGCCCGCAGGCGAAAACGCCCATCATGCGGCGGACGCGGACCTCTCCGGTCCAGCGGTTCACCGCGACCTCGGCCCAGTGGCTGCCCCAGGTGGCCTGGCGGTGCGACTTTTCGGTCTTGCCGGGTTCCAGATGGCCTTCGGCGGTGATGGTCCCATCGACCAGTTCCGCCAGGGACCGGACCACATTGCCCGCCCGCGCCATGCCGTCCTGCAGGGTCAGGTCGGCCTCGTTGCAGCCCATGGCCTTGGCGATCCGGCTGCGGATCTCCTCGCAGGCGAGATAGACCGAATTGCCGCTGGACGCCGCCCCGAAGGATCCCCCCGACCCGGCGGCGGGCGGGAAATCGGTATCGCCCAGCCGGACCTCGACCCGGTCGGCGGGCAGGCCCAGCATCTCGGCGGCAAGCTGGCCCAGGATCGTGTAGGTGCCGGTGCCGATGTCGGTCATGTCGGTTTCGACGATGGCATGGCCGTCCTGCACCAGCGTCACCCGGGCGCGCGATTCCACCAGCATGTTGACCCGCACGGCCGCCGCCATGCCCATGCCGATCAGCCATTCGCCCTCGACCCGCTGGCCGGTGGGCCGGCGGTCCGCCCAGCCAAAGCGCCGCGCCCCTTCGCGCAGGGCCTCGGCCAGCTTGTGGCTGGAAAAGGGTCTTTCCGTGGTGGGTTCGACATCGGGGATGTTCTTCAGGCGCAGGTCCACCGGGTCGATGCCTGCCGCTTCGGCCAGTTCGTCCATGGCGCATTCGAAGACGGTGACGCCCACGGCCTCGCCCGGCGCGCGGACCGATCCGGCGGGGCTGCGGTGGATGCGGGCGACGGCGTGGACGATCTGCCGATGCGCGGCCTGATAGGTGAAGGGCGTGGCCTGGGTCACGGGTTCGGAAAATTCGCTGCCGGGCAGGCTGGACACCAGCGCCTCGTGTCCGATGCCGGACAGATGCCCGTCCGCGTCGCAGGCCAGGCGGATCCGCTGGCGCGTTTCCGACCGGCGATGCGCCAGATCGAAGACCTGCTGGCGCGTCATGGCGACCATCACCGGACGGCCCAGTTCCCTGGCGGCGATGGCGGCAGCGACGGCTTCGGCATTGATGCCCAGTTTCGACCCGAAGCCGCCCCCGACATAGGGCGCCAGCAGCCGCACCCTGCTTTCCCGGATGCCCAGGGCGTCGGCCATCTGCTTGCGGTTCGACGACAGCATCTGCAGCCCCGCGCGAATGGTGACGCTGTTGCCGTCCCATTCGGCAATCGCCGCATGGGGTTCCATGGCGGCGGCCACCTGCGCGGGCGTGTGCCAGACCTGATCGACGCAAAAGGCCGCCTTTCGCATGGCCTTGTCCACGTTGCCCACGGCCGATTGCTTTTTCGGCGGCAATTCGGGCGTGACCGCCTCGGGGTTCACCGGGACGGTTTTGGCCTTGTAGCGGATGGCGAGGTTCTGGGCCGCATGGCGGGCAGCCTCGAAGGTTTCGGCCACGACCAGGGCGATGGCCTGGCCCATGTATTCGACCTGGTTCGGCCCCGAGGTCGGTCCCTTCTCGTCCATGCCCTGCGCGCCGTAGCGGATCATCCGCTTGTCCTGGATCACCGCCAGGGCGCCGGGCGCGTCGCCGATCTCCAGCACCTTGCCTGCCGGAATCGCGGCCTGGACCAGCACGCCGTAAATCATGCCCTCGGGCCGGGCCTCGGCGGCATAGGTGGCGCGGCCCGTCACCTTCAGCGGGCCTTCCAGCCGGTTCAGGGGCTGGCCGATCACGCCTTGCGCCATGTGGTCCAGCCGGTCGTCGTGGTTCGGGCCATCGACCCGCAGGTGCCGTGTCATGCCTGGGTCTCCATTCCGGTCGCATCGCGCAGCGTCGCCAACAGCGTCCGGCGCAGCAGGGGAATCTTGAACCGGTTTTCGCCTTGCGCCTGCGCCGGGCGCAGCAGGATCTCGGCGGCCTCATGGAACAGCGCGTCGGACGGTTCCCGGCCCATCAGCAGGGCCTCGGCCTCCGGGTCGCGCCAGGGCTTGTGCGCGACCCCGCCAAAGGCCAGCGCCGCATGGGCAATGCGGCCCCCCTCCATGCCGATGATCGCCGCCACGGACACCAGCGCGAAGGCATAGGACGCCCGGTCCCGCACCTTGCGGTATCGCTGCTGGCCGCCGACCGGGGCGGGCAGGATCACGGCGGTGATGATCTCGCCCGGTTGCAGGACGGTTTCCACATGCGGGGTGTCGCCCGGCAGCAGGTGGAAATCCGCCAGGGGAACGCGGCGGGGACGGGGACCGTCGATTTCCACCACCGCGTCCAGCGCGCGCAGCGCCACGGCCATGTCGCCGGGATAGGTGGCGATGCAGTGGTCGGATGCCCCCAGGATCGCGTGGTTGCGCGTCACGCCGCCGATGGCCGAACAGCCCGCGCCGGGGTCGCGCTTGTTGCAGGCCATGCGGCGGTCGTAGAAATAGGGACAGCGCGTCCGCTGCATCAGGTTGCCGCCGGTCGTGGCCATGTTGCGCAACTGCCCGCTGGCGCCTGCCAGCAGCGCGCGCGACAGCACCGGGTAATCGCGCCGGACGGTCGGATGCGCCGCCAGGTCGCTGTTCCTGACCAGGGCGCCGATGCGCAGGTCCTCGCCCTCGGGTTCGGCCCGGTCCAGGGGCAGGCGGGTGATGTCCACCAGGGCCTCGGGGACCATCACCTCCAGCTTCATCAGGTCCAGCAGGTTCGTGCCGCCCGCGATGATCGTGGCCCCGGCGGGCAGATCCGCCACTGACGCGGCGCGGTGAAAGGCGAATTCCCTCATGCCGCGTCCTCGCGCCCGGTGCCCTGGGCGACCTGCCGGATGGCCGCGACGATGTTGGAATAGGCGGCGCAGCGGCACAGGTTGCCGCTCATCCGTTCGGCTATCTCGGCATGGGTCAGCGCGAACGGGCCGTCCAGCGTGTCGGAGGCATGGCTGGGCCAGCCCGCCGCGATCTCGTCCAGCATTCCCGTGGCCGAGCAGATCTGGCCGGGCGTGCAATAGCCGCACTGGAAGCCGTCATGGTCCAGAAACTGCTGTTGCAGGGGCGACAGGTTGCCGGGCGTGCCCAGGCCTTCGATGGTGGTGATGTCGTGACCTTCCGCCATGCAGGCCAGCGTCAGGCAGGCATTGATCCGCCGCCCGTCCATCAGCACCGTGCAGGCGCCGCATTGGCCGTGGTCGCAGCCCTTCTTGGTGCCGGTCAGGCCCAGGTGATGGCGAAGCGCATCCAGAAGCGTGGTGCGCGGATCCACGTCCAGGGGATGGGACGTGCCGTTTAGGTGAAGCGTGATCTGCATGAGATTCCCGTGCTGGCAGGGCGGCTGGCTGTGCCTCAACGACCAAGGCCGCGCCGCGTTCCCTGTCAGCCCCGCTTTCGGCCGGCGGAACGGCTGCGGACCCCGGGCGTTCGATCCGCGACGCAAACCCAAGGAGGATGGCATGTCCACATCGAACACCACCCAGGACCACGACACGATCCGCGAATGGGCCGAAGCGCGCGACGGCCACCCCGCCATGGTGGACACCAAGGGCGAAGGCGGCATCCTGCGCATCGATTTCGGAGAGCCGGAAGAAGGGCTGACGCAGATCTCGTGGGAAGAATTCTTCGAGATCTTCGACGAGAACGGGCTGAGCTTCCTGTATCAGGAGGAAACGGCCGGGGGCGACACCAGCCGGTTCAACAGGTTCGTGTCGGGGGACAAGTAAGTCCGGGAACAAGCAAGGGGGCAGCGCGCGGCGCCCGTCAGCGCCGCGCGATGTCCTGCCCGCCCATCTCGCGGAAGGTGCCTTCCACGATCCCGGCGTGGTCCTGCGCCACGTCGGCCGAAACCTTGAGCGCGCCGCGCAGGGGGGCGTCGTCGCCCGCATCATCCCCCTTGTTGGCATCCCCGCCCGAAATCCGGTTGCCCGCCGTGTTGTCGTCGCCCGCGGGTTCGACGAAGATGTCGGCGCGGTTCAGCCCGTGCTGCTGGACCAGATGCTCGATGGCGTAATCGGCGGCTTCCCGCGTCTCGAACAGGGCCGAGACGGACGTGGTGGCGTTGTCGGACATTCAATCCTCCTTGCGTTGCGAATGATAGGTGGTGCCGGGCAGCAGGCGATCGACGGCCCAGGCTGCCGCAAGACCCAGGGCCGCGCCTGCCATGACATCGACGGGGTAATGCTTGGCGCGGGGGATTTGCACCGCCGCGATCAGCGCGGCGCAGCCGGCGGCAGGAAGCGCCAGCGCGGGCCAGTCGCGGGCGACGATCCGGGCCACCGCCACCGCCCCCGCCGTGTGCCCGGACGGAAACGAGGTCTCGTGCCCGCCCTCGGCCTCGCCGACCTCGAACTGGTAATCGCGTTCCTTGACCATCTTTTCGGGGCGGGTGCGGCGCAAGCGGTTCTTGATGCGGCGCTTGACGACATTGGCCAGCACATGCGCGGCCATCATCCGCAGCCCGGTGCGCGCGACATCCGCACGCCCCCTCAGCACGCCGCCCGCGACCACGGCCCCGCACAGCGCCGTCAGCTGCATCTGGTCGGCCAGTTCGCTGAAGGTGCCCAGGGTCCTGACCACCGGGTGATGGCGATGCCGGGCGGCGGCCTTGGCGGCGTCGATGTCCATCCGCTCCAGCCCTTCGGTCTGGGCGGCGGGGTCGTCGGGGGCGGTCTGGTGGGGCAGGTGTGACATGCCTCGGTAACGGCGGGCAAAGGCCCGGGTTCCGCCCGGCCGTGGAACAATCCCCGCGCCAGCCGGTTTTCCCTGACGCCACCACGGACACGAAACGGAGGACCCGGAATGGCACATGCAAGCAAGAAGAAATTCGGCGCGGGCCAGCAGGACCAGGGCAAGGGCGACGGCACCGGCGGCATGGCCCCCGACATGCCCGACCAGCTGCCCGACAACGAGATCCTGTCGAACCGCGACAAGTCGCGCCATTCCGACCAGCGGGGCCTCGATTCCCGCCATGTCGAGACCGAGCAGCTGCACGACCACGTCGGCAACCGCGACGGCGATGCGGAGGACTAGGCCATGTCCAACAAGCATCCCAAGACCCACCAGCCCACCGACAAGGATCTGCATGAGGATCCGGGCATCGGCCAGTCCAAGGGCCTGCCGGGTCCCGGCGATCCGCCCATCGGCGGCGACAACACCGTCGAAGGCGACGTGCTGAACGACACCACCCCGCAGGGCGGCGTCGATCCCAACCAGCGCGGCCGCACCAACACGTAGCGCAGAGGAGGAACCCATGGTCGGCAGGAAGACCAAGGACCAGCAGCAGCGCATCATCGAAAAGCGCGTGGACACCACCAATGCGGATCCCGATTTCGACCCGCGCCCCGACCTGAAGGCCTCGGACAAGCGCGAGGCGCAAAAGGACGAGGACGAGGCAGGCCAGGGCTAGATGCCCGCAGGGGACCTTGCCCAGGCCATCGCCGGCGGCTGCATCCCGCTGCCGCCGCCCGACGATGACGGCTTTGCGGCATTCGCCGACCGATGGGCGGATTGCCGCATCCTGATGCTGGGCGAGGCGAGCCACGGCACGGCGGAATTCTACGCGGCCCGCGCCGCCATCACCCGCCGCATGATCGAACGGCACGGCACCAGGATCGTCGCGGTCGAGGCCGACTGGCCCGACGCGGCGGTCCTGGACCGCCATGTCCGCGGCCTTCCCCCGCGCAAGGGCGCCGAGGAACCCTTTCAGCGGTTTCCGCGCTGGATGTGGCGCAATGCCCCGGTCGCGGGGCTGGTGGACTGGATGCGCGACTGGAACCGGGGCCGCGACCCCGGGGATCAGGTCGGCTTTTACGGCCTGGACATGTACAACCTTTCCGCCTCGATCCGGGCGGTGCTGGACTACTTGGACAACACCGACCCCGAGGCCGCCGCGGTTGCGCGCGGGCGCTATGGTTGCCTGGAACCCTGGACGGAACAGCCTGCCGCCTATGGCCGCCTGGCAGGATCGGGCTATCACAAGTGCGAACAGGCGGTCGTCCAGCAATGCCGCGATCTGCTGGCCCGCGCCCTGGAGGGGCGGGACCAGCTGGATGCGGCGCAGAACGCCCGGCTTGTCGCGACGGCCGAACGCTATTACCGCGTCATGTACGGGGGCGGGGCGGAATCCTGGAACCTGCGCGACAGCCACATGGCCGACACGCTGGACCATCTGCTGCAGGCGGGCGGGGCAGGAACCAGGGCGGTGGTCTGGGCGCACAACTCGCATGTCGGCGACGCCCGCCAGACCGAGATGGGCAGCCGCCTGGGCGAACACAACCTGGGCCAGCTGGCGCGCGAACGCTGGGGCGACCAGGTGGCGCTGGTGGGCCTTGGCACCGACCATGGCACGGTCACCGCCGCATCCGACTGGGACGAGGACGCCGAGGTCAAGACCGTCCGGCCCTCGCGCCCCGACAGTTTCGAGCGGCTGTGCCATGACAGCGGGACCTCGCGTTTCCTGCTGGATTTCCGGCGCGACGGCGATCTGGCCGCGCGACTGTCGCAGCCCTTGCTGCAACGCTTCATCGGCGTGATCTACCGCCCCGAAAGCGAACGGCTCAGCCACTACATGCAGGCCCAAGCCGGGCGGCAATACGACGGCTGGATCTGGTTCGACCGGACGCAGGCGCTGGCCGGCGCGGGCGACGGGGGCCGCCATGACGACGTGCCCGACACCTGGCCCTTTGGCCTGTAGGATGGGTGGGCTGGACGACCGCCTCTTTGCCGACCGCGCCGAGGCCGGGGCGCTGCTGGCCCACCGCCTGATGTCCTGTCAGGGGCAGGATTGCGTGGTCCTGGCCCTGCCGCGCGGGGGCGTGCCGGTCGCGCTGCCGGTGGCGCGGATGCTGGCCGCGCCGCTGGATCTGCTGTTCGTGCGCAAGATCGGGGCGCGGGACAATCCCGAATTCGCCATCGGCGCGGTCGTGGACGGGGACAAGCCGCAGGTGGTGATGAACCGCGACGTGCCGCCCCGCCTTGCCGCGCCCGACAGCTATCTGGAGACCGAGGTGCCGCGCCTGCTGGAGGAGATCAAGCGGCGCAGGCGGCTTTACGGGGGCGGGCGGAAACCCGTTCCGGTCGCGGGAAAGTTGGCGATCGTGGTCGATGACGGCATCGCCACGGGTGCCACCATGCGGGCGGCCTTGCTGGGACTGGCCCGGCAGAATCCCGCCCGCATCGTGGTGGCCGTCCCCGTGGCGGCACGCGAGGCCCTGGACAGCCTGCGGGCCGCCGCCGACGAGGTGATCTGCCTGCGCATCCCCGACCCTTTCCGGGCGGTCGGGCTGCATTACCGCGATTTCGCGCAGGTCGCCGACGCCGAGGTGATCGCGGCCTTGCGCGACGCGGACCCGGCCGGATGAGCGTTCAAGGGGGGCTTGTCCTGCCAAGGGTTCTTGCGTTTTGCGGGGGAACGGGGTTTCGTGGATTCTGCCTCGCACCGCCCGGCCCACCCGCGCCTTCACCCCCGGAGCTTTCCGATGTCCCTCGACCTTCCCCCGAACGACCTGTCCCACGTTGTCGCGGCCGACCGCGCGCATGTCTGGCACCACCTGAGCCAGCACAAGCAATACGAGACCGCCGATCCGCGCGTCTTCGTGGAAGGCAAGGGGATGCGGCTGTGGGACGTGACCGGGCGCGAATACCTGGACGCGGTGTCGGGCGGCGTGTGGACGGTCAACGTGGGCTACGGCCGCACCTCCATCGCCGATGCGGTGCGCGACCAGCTCGTGAAACTCAACTACTACGCGGGGGCGGCAGGCAACGTGCCGGCGGCGCTGTTCGCGGAACGGCTGACCCGGAAGATGCCGGGGATGAGCCGGGTGTATTACTCGAACTCCGGCTCCGAGGCCAACGAGAAGGCCTACAAGATGGTCCGCCAGATCGCCCACCGCCAGCACGGCGGGCGCAAGTGGAAGATCCTGTATCGCGACCGCGACTATCACGGCACCACCATCGGCACGCTGGCGACCTCGGGGCAGGACCAGCGGGCGGCGCAATACGGGCCATACCCCGACGGCTTCGTGCGGGTGCCCCATTGCCTCGAATACCGGGCGCAGTGGGACGTGGAACATTATGGCGAGCGGGCCGCCGACGCCATCGAGGAGGTGATCCTGCGCGAGGGTCCCGACACCGTGGGCGCCCTGGTGCTGGAGCCGATCACCGCGGGCGGCGGCGTGATCGTGCCGCCCGAGGGCTATTGGCCGCGGGTGGAGGAGATCTGCCGCAAGTACGGCATCCTTTTGCACCTCGACGAGGTGGTCTGCGGGCTTGGCCGCACCGGCACCTGGTTCGGATACCAGCACTACGGCATTCGGCCCGACATCGTGACCATGGCCAAGGGGGTGGCCTCGGGCTATGCGGCGATTTCCTGCACGGTGACGACGGAAGCCGTGTTCGAGCAGTTCAAGGACGACGCCTCGGACCCGATGGGCTACTTCCGCGACATCTCGACCTTCGGGGGCTGCACGGCGGGTCCGGTGGCAGCGTTGGAAAACATGCGCATCATCGAGGACGAGGGGCTGCTGGAGAACACCGCCGCCATGGGCGCGCGGGTGCTGGCCAACCTGCGGGCCTTGCAGGACAAGCATCCGGTGATCGGCGACGTGCGCGGCAAGGGGCTGTTCTGCGGGGCCGAGCTGGTGGCGGACCGCGCCAGCAAGGAACCGCTGGACGAGCGCCGCGTGCAGGCGGTGGTGGCCGAGTGCCTGGCGCAAGGCGTGATCATCGGCGCCACCAACCGGTCCTTGCCCGGGCTGAACAACACGCTGTGCCTGTCGCCCGCCCTGATCGCCACCCCGGACGACATCGACCGCATCACCGATGCCATCGACGGGGCGCTGGCAAAGGTCATGGGGTAGGACAACGGGACGGCACGGAACCATCCCGCGCCGCCGCTGCGCGCAACACCCTAGCCGCTGACCAGCCCCAAGTCGGCCATCACGTCCGGGGTCAGGATGTTGATCTCCTCGGGCGGGGTGCGCAGGGCGTATGACATCAGCCGCAGGTCCACGCCCATGTCCGCCAGGTAATCCATGACCCCCGCCTGTCCGCGCTGCACGTCGCGGATGGCCATGAAGGCGGGAAGGATCGTGTTCTTGCCGAAATCGTGCTGGTGGACGCCGACCACCCCGGTCGGCGCGACCTGCCGGTTCGTGCCGCCGGCCAGGATATAGGGGCAGGCCGACAGGCAGACCGCGCCGTCCGCGACCTCGGTATCGTATCCCGCCGCGCGGATCGTGCGGCCGATGGCCAGGGCATCGCCGACCGACCCGCCCGAACTGTCCAGCGACACCCGCGTCCCGGAAGGCCGGTTCCGGTCCAGCCATGTGGCGAAGCGGTCGGCATCGCCCGGTGCGATCTGGCCCGCGATGCGGATCGCGTCCCCTTCGGCGGCAAACTCCAGCGCCTCGGGCATGGGCCGCATGGCCGGCGCGCCGGGTTCGGGGGCGCGCAGGTCGGGGCGATAAGGGCGGACCGCCGGTCCCTGGGCGGGCGGCGCGAACAGGCCCGGCGCGGGCGTGCCGGGCGTGCCCCGCAGATCCAGCGCCACGATCGCGCCCCCCATCAGCACCTGCGACAGCAGCACGGCCCGGATCGCCCCCTGCGGGGTCGAGAACAGCCCCACGGCTATTCCCCCGGCCGGATCAGCGCGCGCGGCGGATCGGCGGGTGCGGGTCCGGCGGGCTGGCGCAGCAGATCCGCCGCCGCCAGGGCCGCGCGCAATTCGCCCACCGTCATGCGGTCGTCGGTCAGCGTCTCGCCCCGCCCGCCGCGGATCGCGGATTGCACCACCATGATGATGAAGACCAGCACCGCCGGCAGCAGGTCGATGGAGATCGCGCCCGCCCAGGCCGGGATGAAATTGCCCGCATAGGCGATCACCGCATCCGCCGCCGACATGGGCGCATAGATCGCCTCGGACGGCTGCGGCAGGGCCAGGACCTCGTTCGCCGCCGTGGTCAGGGTGGCGGCCCGCTGTTCCACCAGCGACAGGACGGAACTGATGGTGCTGTTCTGCCCCGCCCGCACGTCGGCCGTGCCGCCGTCCAGTTCGGGCAGGACCACCGCGTCGGCCAGATCCTGCGCCGCCCGCGCGACCAGCGGCGCGGGGTTCAACTGGCGCATCTGGGTGATCAGGCCGGAGAGTTGCACGGCATCCTCGGAAAAGCGGACGGTGCGGGCCTCGATCCCGCCGGGTTCCACCGACAGGCTGCGCATCCGGGCCAGGACGGTGTTGCCTTGGGCAAAGGCCTCCTCGATCGGCTGGGTCACGCCGGTCATCTGGTCTTCCAGGGCCTGAAGCTCGGACCCCTTCTGGGTCAGCACGCGGAACACCGCGCCGCGCCCTGAAAAGCCCGACAGGGTGCCGCCCGCCTCTTGTTCCGACAGGTCGGAAAAGCTTTGGCGCACCCGGGCCACGTCGCGCGACAGCGATTGGCCCGCGACCGCATTGGCATGGGCGCGTTCCAGGGCGGCCTGATACTGCTGCACGGTGGCCGCCATGTGCGTTTCCACCGCCGCGCCCCCGGCCAGGGCGGCGGCGTTCAGCCAGGACGACATGGCGATGATGGCGACGCAGCCAAGCGCCATGGTCAGCAAAAGCCCGCCGCGCGCCGAGGCCGTCCGCACGGCGGGCAAAAGCCGCAGCATGTAGGACCAGAAGACGAAGATCCCCACGGACACCGCGATGGAATAGGACAGCGCCGCGAAGGTCGTCCAGACGCCCGGATCGTCCAGCAGCGTGCGCACCCCCAGATAGGTATAGATCCCCGATGCCGCCGCCAGCACGCCAAGCGCGGTCGAGCTGAAGGTATCGAGCCAATCGAGATGCCGTTCCAGTTCCCGCGCATAGCGGTCGCCGGAACGGTCTGCCGTCGCGAGGGGGTCGTCCATCGGCTCTCCACGCAGGATGTCATGACGATCCGAGATAACGGCGCGCAAGGCCGCAAGTCACGCCACGAGCGGTCACAGTTTGGCGAGACGGCCGCCTCCGGCACCAGGATCGGCATGGCCGGCTTTTCCCGGCGGGAGCAAAAACCCGCCGGCCCGCGTTGATGGCGATGGCAAGCTTTCTCCAGCCCGACCCTTACATTCTGGTCCTGACCGGCGCAGGCTTCCTGATCGCCCTGGTGGCCTGGCTGCCCCTGGCGCTGCGGCGGCTTCCCTTGTCGCTGCCCATCGTCTGCATCGGCCTGGGGGCGGCGCTGTTCTCGTGGCCGGGGGTGGGGCTGGACCCCTCGCCCCTGGACTGGCCCGAGTTCACCGAACGCTTCACCGAATTCGTGGTGATCATCGCGCTGATGGGGGCGGGGCTGAAGCTGGACCGGGTGTTCGGACTGCGCCGCTGGGAGGTGACCTGGCGGCTGATCCTTGTCACGCTTCCGCTCAGCATCGTGGCCATCACGGTTCTGGCCGGGACATGGCTGGGCCTGCCCTGGCCCGTGGCGCTGCTGCTGGGCGCGGTGCTGGCGCCGACCGATCCGGTCCTCGCGTCCGACGTGCAGGTCGGCCCGCCCAAGAGCGGCGAGGAGGACGAAGTGCGCTTCGGCCTCACCTCCGAGGCGGGCATGAACGACGGCGCGGCCTTTCCCTTTGTCCATCTGGCCATCGCCCTGGCCCTGGCCGCCGCCACGGGCGAACCCTGGGCCGCGAAATGGCTGTCCTACAACGTCCTGTGGGAGATCGGCGCGGGCGTCGCGGGCGGCTGGCTGATCGGCCGGGCCTTCGGCTGGGTCACCTTCCGCATCCCGGCCGAAACCAAGCTTGCGCAGACCGGCGACGGGCTGATCGCGCTGGCGGCCACCTTCGTGTCCTATGGCCTGACCGAGATCATCCATTCCTATGGCTTCCTGTCGGTCTTCGTCACCGCCCTGACCTTCCGCCATGCCCATCGCAGCCATGATTTCCACCGCGAGATGCACGACGTTACCGAACAGATCGAGCGTCTGGCGATGATGGTGCTGCTGCTGCTGTTCGGGGGCGCGCTGGCCCGGGGCCTGCTGGAGGGGCTGTCCTGGGCGGATGTCGCGGCGGCGGGGGTCATCCTGCTGGTGATCCGGCCGGTCACGGGGCTGGCGGGCCTCTGGGGCTTCCCCGCCGCGCGGGCCGAAAAGCTGACCATCGCCTTTTTCGGCATCCGGGGGGTGGGATCCTTCTACTATCTGGCCTATGGCCTGAACCACATGGAGGTCGCGGGGGCCGAGCGGCTGTGGGCCATCGTGGGTCTGGTGGTCCTTCTGTCCGTCCTGATGCACGGGCTGACGGTGACGCCCATCATGCGCCTTCTGGACCGCAGGCAGGGCAGGGACCCGGATGCCGATTCCGTGCCGCCGCCCGGCCTGCAGGGTCCGGGGGCAGGGGACTGATCCGCCGCGGACTGCCGCAGCCTGCGTCGAAAGGACGCAAGCCCGCGCCATTCAATACCTGATGCAATCAATCTGGATTGACTTGTGCGACAGATCGCATAGTGAACGCCGGGCGGGCAGCCTTGGCCCGTCAGGATAATGCCGCGACACGGCGCCGCCGGAGATCTGCCCCGGTGCCGCCGCGACACAGCGGAGGAGACGCCATGGTCGCACCCTTTCTCATCATGCTGCGCGAGGGGCTGGAGGCCGCGCTGATCGTGGGCATCATCGCGGGATACCTGCGCCAGACCGGCCGCGCCGCCTGGCTGCCCGCCGTCTGGATCGGCATCTTCCTGGCCGTCGCCACCGCCCTGTTCGCGGGCGCCGCCCTGCAGCTTGCCAGCGCGTCCTTCCCGCAAAAGGCGCAGGAACTGATCGAGGCCGTGATCGGCTTCGTGGCCGTGGCGGTGCTGGTCTGGATGGTCTTCTGGATGCGCCGCGCCGCGCGGTCGATCAAGGGCGAATTGCACGATTCGGTCGATGCCGCCGTGCAGGGCGGTGCCTGGGCGCTGATCGGCATGGTCTTCCTGGCCGTCGCGCGCGAGGGGCTGGAATCGGTCTTCTTCCTGCTGGCGATCTTCCAGCAAAGCCGCGACGCCATGGCGCCGCTGGGGGCGTTGCTGGGGGTGCTTGCATCCGCCGGGATCGGCTGGGCGATCTATGCGGGCGCGCTGCGGCTGGATCTGCGGCGCTTCTTCCGCTGGACGGGCGTCTTCATCCTGCTGGTCGCCGGCGGGCTGCTGGCCGGGTCGCTGAAGGCCCTGCACGAGGCCGGGATCTGGAACGGCCTGCAGGCGCGCGCCTATGACATCAGCCATGTCCTGCCCGAAACCGGCCCGCTGGGCACGGTGCTGGCGGGCATCCTGGGCTATCGCGAGGCGCCCACCCTGGGCGAGGCCGCGGTCTATGCCGTCTTTCTGGCCGTGACCCTGTTCCTGTTCCTGCGCCCCGATGCGCCCCGCGCCGCGCCACGGCGCCAACCGGCCGAGACCTGATCATGACCGACACGCATCCCCCCCGCACGGGCCTTGGCCTTGCCGTCGCAGCCGCCGCCATGCTGGTCGTCGCGGGCGGCGGCGCCTTCTGGTATGCCACGCAGCGCAATGCCGCCGCCAACCCCGAGGCCCCGGCCGACATGACCGTCAGCGTCGGCGCCGAGACCTGCGATCCGCGGGACATCACGGTCCCCGGCGGCAACCGCAGCTTCCGGATCGTGAACGCGTCCGACCGCCCGATCGAATGGGAAATCCTCGACGGCGTGATGGTCGTGGCCGAGCGCGAGAACATCGCCCCCGGCTTTCGCCAGACCCTGACCGTGCAGCTTGCGCCCGGCGATTACGCCATCACCTGCGGGCTGTTGTCGAACCCGCGCGGCACGCTGCACGTCACCCCCTCGGACGAGGCGGCGGTGGCCGCGTCCGAGGTAACGTTGCGCAAGTTCCTGGGGCCGCTGTCGGAATACCGCGTTTATCTGGTCCTGCAGTCCGCCAAGGCCGTGAAGGCGGCCGAGGCGCTGCGCGAGGCCATCGCGGCGGGCGATCTGGCCGCTGCGCAGGCCGCGTGGAAGGCCGCCCGCATCCCTTATCGCCAGATCGAGCCGCTGGCCTCGCGCATGGCGGATCTGGAAAACGCCATCGACCCGAACGCGGTCTATCTGGCGGGGCAGGAAGGCGACCCGGGCTTTACCGGCTATCACCGGCTGGAATACGGGCTGTTCGGGCAGAACAGCACCGACGGCCTGGCACCCGTTGCCGACCGGCTGGTGGCCGACCTGACGGATCTGTCCGCCCGCCTGAAGGCGGTGGAGATCGACCCGGCCTTGCTGATCGGCCTGCCCGGCGCGATGGCGGGCCAGCTTGCCACCGCCCACGTTCCCGCGGGCGAGAACCGCTATGCCGGAAACGACCTCGACGAATTGCAGGCCAGCCTGGACGGGATCGGCAAGCTGACCGGCCTGCTGCGGCCGGTCCTGGCGGGCGTCGATCCGGGCCTGGAAGGCGACATCGGCGCCGCGCAGGACAAGGCGGAACGGGATCTGGCCAGCCTGAAGCAGGGCGACGCTTGGCCCGCCTATGACCAGGTGACGGATGACCGGCGGCAGCAACTGGCCGGGTCGCTGACCGCGCTGCAAACGGCGCTGGACCGGATGCAGCCGGTGATCGGGATCAACTGAGATGCGCCACCTTGCCCCCAACCGCCGCGCCGTTCTTCTGGCCCTGGGCGCCAGCGGCCTTGCCCTGGCCGCGCGGGCGCAAGGCCCCGTGCCCCAGGTCAGCGACGCGCCCGCGGCGGAACCCCGCGACACCGCCCGCCGCGTGCCGTTCCACGGGCCGCATCAGGCGGGCATCACCACGCCGCGCCCGGAAAACGGGCTGGTGGCGTCCTTCGACGTGGTGGCGACCTCGCTGGACGATCTGGAACGGATGCTGCGGCTTCTGACCGACCGGGCGCGGTTCCTGACGGAAGGCGGCCCGGTCCCCGACCTGGATCCGGCCCTGCCCCCCGCCGATTCCGGCCTGCTGGGACCGGTGATCCAGCCCGACAACCTGACGATCACCGTGGCCTTGGGCGCGTCCCTCTTCGAGAACCGGCCCTGGCTTGCCGGCCTGAAGCCCGCCCGGTTGCAGCGCATGGCGCAGTTTCCGAACGACGCGCTGGACCCGGATCTGTGCCATGGCGACCTGTCGATCCAGTTCTGCGCCAATCACCCCGACAGCACCATCCACGCCCTGCGCGACATTGTGAAGACCCTGTCGGAATTCCTGGTCCTGCGCTGGATGGTCGAGGGCGACGTGCCCCCCGTCCTCGCCGACGCCCGTGGCGCCACGCCAAGCGCGCGCAACTTCCTGGGCTTCCGCGACGGATCGGCCAACCCCGATTCAAACGATGCGGCGCTGATGGACCGGATCGTCTGGACCACGGGGCCGCATGAACCCGGCTGGGCGCAAGGCGGCAGCTATCAGGCCGTGCGCATCATCCGCAACATGGTGGAACGCTGGGACCGCACGCCGCTGGTCGAACAGGAACGCATCTTCGGCCGCACCAAGATGTCGGGCGCGCCGCTGGACAACCCCGACGCCACCGAACACCACGTGCCCGACTATGCCGCCGATCCCGAAGGGCGCGCGATCCCGCATGACGCCCATATCCGGCTGGCCAACCCGCGCGATGCGGAAAGCCAGCGCCACCTGATGCTGCGCCGTCCCTTCAACTATTCGCGCGGCGTGCTGCCCAACGGCCAGTTGGACCAGGGCCTGCTGTTCATCTGCTACCAGGCCGACCTGGAAGCGGGCTTCATCGCCGTCCAGAACCGCCTGAACGGCGAGCCGCTGGAGGAGTACGTCAAGCCCGTCGGCGGCGGGTATTTCTTTGCCCTGCCCGGGGTCCGCGACAAGGCGGATTATCTGGGCCGGGCGCTTGTCGATGCAGCCCGGCGGACCTGACCGCCCAGCCAACCCCCTGGACGATCCCAACCGGAGAACACGCCATGATCTCCCCCTTCCTTCGCAGCACGGCCCTGGGCCTTGCGCTTGCCGGTCCCGCGCTGGCGGCAGACCCGTCGCTGGACCTTGTCGGGCCGTTGTCCGACTACAAGATCTTCGTGGCCGAAAACACCGCGCAACTGGTGAGCGATGCCGAGGCCTTCACGGCCGCGATCAAGGCGGGCGACCTGGACAAGGCCAAGGCGCTGTTCGCGCCGACCCGCACCAGCTATGAGCGGGTCGAACCCATCGCCGAGCTGTTCTCGGATCTGGACGTGTCGATCGACGCCCGCGCCGACGACTATGAAAAGGCCGAACAGGACCCGGGCTTTACCGGCTTTCACCGCATCGAATACGGGCTGTGGTCCGAAGGCTCGACACAGGGGCTGGAGGGTCATGCCGACCGCCTGCTGGCCGACATCCGCGAACTGGACAGCCGCATCACCGCGCTGACCTTTCCGCCCGAAGTGGTGGTGGGCGGCGCGGCCGTGCTGATGGAGGAGGTCGCGGCCACCAAGATCTCGGGCGAGGAAGACCGCTACAGCCGCACCGACCTGTGGGATTTCGACGCGAATTTCGAGGGCGCGGAAAAGATCTACACGCTGTTCCGCCCCCTGATCGCGGACGGCGAGGCCGATTTCGTCGCCAAGGTGGACGGCAACTTCCAGGCGGTCAGGGAGGTGCTGGCCAAGTACGAGACGCCCGAGGGCGGCTTCGTGTCCTATGAGGAGCTGACCGACAGCGACCGCAACATCCTGTCGGCCAAGGTCAACACGCTGGCCGAGGATCTGGCAACCCTGCGCGGCAAGCTGGGCCTGGGCTGATCCTGATCCGGCGCGGCTGTCCGGTCGCGGGCCTGGACAACGGCAAGACATGAAAAATCCCCGCGCCAAGGCGCGGGGATCCGTGAATGCGGCAAGAAGGCCGTCAGGTCTTGTTGCGGTCCAGATCGGTGCGATCCAGGGCCGTCCGGTCATCCTCGACCTCGACCTCGGTGCGGCGGACCGTGTCCGAGATCGTTTCGCGATGGGTGTCGCTGGTCTTGCGCAACCCGATCTCCTCGACCACGCGGGCTTCCTTCTGGACCACGGCTTCCTCGCGGTATTCCTCGGCCTCGATGGTGCGGTCCTGGAAGGCCACGTCCCCGGCCTCGAGCGGGCGGTCCACGGGGCGGCGCTCGATCTCGACGCGCTCCTCGCGCAGATCGACGCTTTCATTGACCGGCTGCTCGACCGTGTAGGCACGGACGCGGACGCGGCCATGGGCGGTCTCGCGCTTGCCGACCCGCAGGCGTTCCTCGATGATCGGGATCGTCTCGTCGCCATGCGTGGTGTCCAGATCGCGCGTGACATCGCGGTCGGTCTGCAGGCTTGCGCCTTCATAGCCGGTCATCGTGGGCGTGCTGGCTCCGCCGGCATAGGTGCTGGATTCGTAGCCGCCCCAGCCTTCCGAACGCCAGCTTTGCTCGCGCTCGTCCAGGTTGATGCTGCCCTCGTCGTCCAGGATGTCCAGGGCGGTGTCGTAATGGGACGCGGACAGGCCCGTCACCGTCACCAGATAGCCGCCGCGCGACAGCCCCTCGGCATAGGCATAGCGATCCTCGTCGGGGAAGAAGAAGTCACCCAGGCTGTCCCAGAAGCCCTTGTCGCGATTGTCCGTGCCGGTGATGGCCGCCGTGCCCATGCCGGTGGTCGCGCCCGTGCCGGACCCGCCCGCCACCATGCGGATATTGCCCTGGGAAATGCCTGCCTGCACAAGCCTGTCAACGGCACGCTGCGCATCCGCCTCGCTGTCAAAGAGGGCCGAAACGGAGGTCGTTCCAGTGGTGCCGACTTCGTTGTCATAGGTCATCTTGATCGTCCTTGTTTTGGGATTGGGCCGGATCTGCGTCCTCGCCCTGGGGCGGAAGACGGTCGATCTGGACGGTCTGGCGACGGGTGGTCGCCGGTATCTCGACGGTTTCCGTTCTTTCGACGCGGCGAACATGAACCTCCTCGAGAAGATACAGTTCCCGCGTGACGACAAGCCGCTCCTCGACCACGGGGATGATGGTCAGGTCGCCCTCGGTTGTGGTTTGCGGCACCGTCTCGATCTTGCGACCGACAGGAACCCTGACCACCTCGACATCCAGGCTGGACAGGTGGGCAGGAAGGACCTGGTCGACGGACTCGGTCCGGGTGGCGATGCGCACCCGTCCGGTCGCAACCTTCCGGGTCGTCAGAGACACCGTCTCCTCGATGATCGGAAGGAATGTGGTTTTCTGATCCTCGGGCATGTCTTTCCCCCGTAGCCTGCGCAACACAACGAGAGTCCGGACCAAGCGTTCCCTGACATCGGCGTTATCGTCATGCGCGCGCAAGATCCGGGTTGCCTGCCGGCGGTTTTCCCCTTCGACCGGTCCGCCCGGCCGTGCCGGGAAAGGGCGGCTGCCGCAAAGACCGCGGCGGGCCGCCGGCGCCCCTTTCGGACCGGTCCTTTCCGGGCCGCCGGGGCGGCATCCCGCCAGGGCCAAGGTCCCGCTAAGAAAAGTTTAGTGGCGGCGGGCCGAAACCCCGTCTAGGAAACGGAAAACGTTCGATTTCCAGTGTGACATGACGGACGCCGAGAAAGAGCCGATCCTGCAAGGCGGCGGAGAATGTGGTGCGCTGCTGCGCGGGCTGGACTGGGCCTGCAATCCGCTTGGCCTCCCGTCGGGCTGGCCGGACGAACTGGCCGTGCTGGTGGGCATGGCCCTGGTGTCGGCCCAGCCGATGCTGATCGTCTGGGGACCCCAGCGGATCACGCTGTACAACGACGCCTATGCGGCCATGTGCGGGCAGCGCCATCCCGCCGCCCTGGGCCGGCCCTTCCGGGAATTGTGGTTCGATGTCTGGGACCGGATCGAGCCGATCATCGCGGCGGCCTATGACGGCATCAGCACCTCGATGGAGGACATCGCGTTCACGCTGCACCGCAACGGCTATCCCGAAAAGGCGAACTTCGCCTTTTCCTATACGCCCGTGCGCGACCGGTCCGGCGCCGTGCTGGGCATGTTCTGCCCCTGCACCGAAACCACCCGCGCCGTCGCCCTGCGCGACGCCCAACGGGTCGAGCGCAGCGGATTCCTGCAGATCTTCGAGGTGGCGCTTGGCGCGGTGGCGCTTCTCAGCGGGCCGGACCACATCTTCCGCTTTGCCAATTCCGATTACCTGCGGCTTGTCGGCAACCGCGACGTGATCGGAAAGCCCGTGCGGCTGGCCCTGCCCGAGGTGGTGGGCCAGGGCTTCATCGACATCCTGGACCGGGTTTACCGGACCGGCGAATCCCATGTCGGGCGCCATATCCCGATCGCGCTGCAAAGCCATCCCGAGGCCACGCCCCGGCAGCATTTCCTGGATTTCCTGTATCACCCGATCCGCGACGATTCCGGGACGATCAACGGCATCTTCGTCCAGGCCATCGATGTCACCGAACGCGTGGACGAGGATCAGCGGCGGCAGATGCTGCTGGGCGAGCTGAGCCACCGGATGAAGAACCAGTTGGCGATGATCCAGGCCATCGTCAACCAGACGCTGCGGTCGGCCGACGACCTCGCCTCGGCCACCAGGGTGCTGAGCGAGCGGATCCGGGTCCTGTCGGGCGCCCACGACATCCTGATCGAAGGGCGCACAAGCAGCACCACGGTCGAGGAGATCGTCCAGAAGGTCCTGGTGCTGCACGACCATGGCGGGACGCGCTTGCGGGCCGAGGGACCGGCCCTGGCCGTCGCCGCGCGCCCCGCGCTGTCGCTGTCGCTGATCCTGCACGAGCTTTCGACAAACGCCGCCAAATACGGCGCGCTGTCGGGCGACACCGGAACCGTCCGCATCGCCTGGGAAACCGCCCGCTCCGCCCGCGGCACCGACCGCTTCGTGCTGACCTGGACCGAGGAGGGCGGTCCCCCGGTCTGCCAGCCCGAAAGCTTCGGGTCGGGTTCGCGCCTGATCGAGGCGGGCCTGTCGGGCACCGCCGATTGCGAGGTGGTGACGGACTATGCGCCGGACGGCCTGCGTTGCACCATCAGCGCGGATCTGCTGAGCTTCCAGACCGCGGACTGATCCTGCGGCGGGCGCGGCACGCACAGGGGACGGCCCGCGTTATGGGGTCGCAACCCAAGGAGTCCGGCCATGTGCAACCTGTATAACCTGACCACCAACCAGCAGGCGATCCGGGACATCGCCGGCGTCCTGCGCGATGCCTTGGGCAACCTGGAACCCGGTCTCGACATCTATCCCGACCGTCCCGCCCCGGTGGTGCGCAACACGGCCCAGGGGCGCGAACTGGCCCGGCTGACCTGGGGAATGCCCACGCCGCCGCAGTTCCTGAAGGGGCGGGACGCGCCCGACACGGGCGTGACCAACATCCGCAACACCGCCAGCCCGCATTGGCGGCGTTGGCTGGGGGTGGGGAACCGCTGCCTGGTGCCCGCGACGGCCTTTTCCGAATACGCGCAAAGGCCCGACCCGGCGACGAAGCGCAAGCCCTTGCACTGGTTTGCCACGGACGAGACGCAGCCCTTGTTCTTCTTCGCGGGCATCTGGACGCCGTGGCATGGCACCCGCGGGTCGATGAAGACCCCGCGCCCGGGCGCGCATCAGCTGTTCGCCTTTCTCACCTGCGAGCCGAACGGGGTGGTGGAACCCATCCACCCCAAGGCCATGCCGGTGATCCTGACGGAGCCGGACGAGATCGAGATGTGGATGTCGGCCGACTGGTCCGTCGCCCGCGCATTGCAGCGGCCCCTGGCCGATGACGGGCTGGTGATGGTGGACCGGCCCGTCACGGGTTGACCGCCTGCGGGGGAAAGGGGCGGCTGAGGCCCCGGGCGCCCGCCAGGCCGAAGCGCCAGGGCAGATCCTGCGCCCGGCTGATGCCGATGCGCGGGCCTGCCAGCAGGGCGGGGATGGCCGGGAACAGGGTGATGGACAGGTCCGTGCCGTCGAAGGGGGCGCCGTCATCCTCGGGCCGGATGCCCAAGGCCTGGGTCAGGCGGCCGGGACCGTTGCACAGCAGGGTGCTGTTGCGTCGTTCTTCCATCAGATCCACGCCGGTCGTGGGGACCAGGGCGCGGATCAGCACCGCTTCGCCCGGGCGGGCAACGACGTTGAGGCACAGGTGGATGCCGTAGGAGCGATAAACATAGGCGTGCCCCGCCGGGCCGAACATCGAGGCGTTGCGCACTGTCGGGCCGCGAAAGCTGTGCGAGGCCGGGTCGTCGCGGCCATAGGCCTCGGTCTCGATGATGGTGCCGCCCGCGCCGCGGACCAGAAGCGTCGCGCCGATCAGGCGGCGGGCCAGAGCGACGGCGTCCAGGCCGGCGATCTGGTCGGCGAGGGGGAGGGGGGTCATGGGTCAGGCCTCCGGCCGCGTCACCACGAAGGCGGCGATGGCGGTGCAGATCATGGCCTGCATGGCAACGACCCACAGCGGCATTCCGACGAACAGGCTGAAGCCCACCCCGCAGGCCATGGCCACTGTCGCCCAGATCTTCGCCAGCCGGCTGATCGCGCCGCGTTCGCGCCAGGCCCGCACGGGGGGTCCATAGGTCGGGTGGTTCAGGATCCGCCGTTCCAGGCGCGGACTGCTGCGCGCGAAGGCCGCCGCCGCCAGCAGCAGGAAGGGCACGGTGGGCAGGACGGGCAGGGCGATGCCGATGATGCCCAGGGCTAGGGCGATCAGTCCGGCGGCATACCACAAGGGACGCATCTCAGGCCGCCAGTTCGCGCAGGATGGCGTTCAGCAGCGGGCGGCCCGCGCGGGTAGTGCGCAGCCGTCCATTTTGCCGTTCCACCATGCCCAGCTCGGCCAACCGGGTGATCGCGCCTTCATCCAGGGGGGCGCCCGACAGGCGGGCATAGCGGGCCTCGTCCAGACCTTCGCTCAATCGCAGGCACATCAGCAGATATTCGGTCGCCTGTTCGTCCATCGGCACCAACTCGCGCAGCGACTCGCCCGTTCCCTGGCGTTCGACTGCATCCAGCCAGGCGCCCGGCGCCCGGTGCGCCTCGGTGGCGTAACGCCCGCCGGGCAGGGTGACGCGCCCATGCGCACCGGGACCGACCGCCGCCCAATCGCCCTGACGCCAATAGACCAGGTTGTGGCGGCTTTCCGAACCCGGACGCGCGTGGTTCGAGGTCTCGTAGCCCGCCATCCCCGCCGCCTCGCAGATGTCCTGCGTTTCCCCATACATGTCCGCGGCCAGATCGTCGTCGGGCAGATCCCGCAGCTTGCCCGCCGCAGCGCGCGCGCCGAAGGCGGTGCCCGGCTCGATGGTCAGTTGATACAGCGACAGGTGATCCACGGCCATTGCCAGAGCCTCGCGCAGTTCCGCGCGCCAGGCGTCCCGCGTCTGGACCTGGCGGGCATAGATCAGGTCGAAGCTGACCCGGTCGAAGCAAGACCGCGCCACATCGAAGGCCGCGCGCGCCTCGGCCACCGAATGCATCCGCCCCAGACGGCGCAGGTCGGCGTCGTTCAGCGCCTGGATCCCCATGGACAGCCGGTTCACGCCCGCCTCGGCAAAGCCCTGGAAGCGGCCCCGTTCGACGCTGGTAGGGTTGGCTTCCAGCGTGATCTCGATGTCGTTGGCAAATCCCCAGGCGGCGCGGGCGGCGCGCAGCACGGCATCCACCGTTTCGGGTTCCATCAGCGACGGCGTGCCGCCGCCCAGGAAGATGCTGCCCAGGTGCCGCCCCGGCATTTCCCCCGCCAGCCGGGCGATTTCCGACGACAGGGCAGCAGCCCAGCGGGCTTGGTCAACGGCGGGCGCGACATGGCTGTTGAAGTCGCAATAAGGGCACTTGGCCGCGCAAAAGGGCCAGTGGACGTAAAGGCCGAAACCCCCCGCCCGCCAGTCCTCGGCAAAGCTGTCCGGCCCCGGCATCATCATGCGCGCATCGCCGTGACTTCGATTTCCACCTTCATCTCGGGCCGGATCAGGCCCGCGACGACCATGGTGGCGGCGGGGCGGATGGCGCCCATGGCCTCGCCCAGGGCGGGGGTGATCGCGTCCACAAGGGCGGCGTCGGTGACGGTGTATTGCACGCGCACGATGTCGTCCGGGACGAAGCCCGCTTCCTTTAGAACCTTGAAGATGGTGGCGAAGCAGTTGCGCGCCTGCCGGGCCGGATCCTCGGGCATGGTCATGGTGGCGTAATCGTAACCGGTAACGCCCGACACGAAGCACCAACCGCCCTTAACAACGGCGCGGCTATAGCCCATGGCCGCCTCGAAAGGCGATCCGGTCGAGATCCTATGCAAAGCTGCCCCTTATCATCCGCTCCACCGCCCGCGCCCGGTGGCTGAGGCTGTTCTTCATCGCGGGCGGCATTTCCCCCAGGGTCACGCCGTGCCCGTCGGGCATGAAGATGGGGTCGTAGCCATGGCCTTCAACCCCGCGCGGCGGCCAGACGACCTGACCGGGCAACACGCCCTCGAAGACCTCGTCATGGCCGTCGGGCCACATCAGCACCAGCGTGCAGCGGAATTGCGCGGTCCTGGGGGCGGGGGCGCCCCTCGCCTCCAGTTCGTCCCAGGTGCGCTTCATCGCCATGCGGAAGTCGCGGCCCTGGCCGGTTTCCGCCCAGTCGGCGGTATGCACGCCCGGCGCGCCGTCCAGCGCATCCACGCAGATGCCGCTGTCGTCCGACAGGGCGGGCAGGCCGGTCGCCTGAACGGCGGCGCGGGCCTTGATGCGGGCGTTGCCGACGAAGGTGGTCTCGGTCTCCTCCGGCTCGGGCAGGCCCGCATCCGCCGCGCCCACGACCTCGACGCCATAGGGGGCCAGCAAGGCGCGCATCTCGTCCAGCTTGCCCGCGTTGTGGGTGGCGACCAGCAGGCGGGTGCCGTCAAAGCGCCTCATGCCACGGCGGCCTTCTGGGCCGCGACCAGGTCGGCCATGCCCCCCTCGGCCAGGTCCAGAAGCTGCCCCATCTGGTCGCGCGAGAACGTCGCGCCTTCGGCCGACATCTGCACCTCGATCAGACGGCCCGCGCCTGTCAGCACGAAGTTGCCGTCGGTCCCGGCCTCGCTGTCCTCGGCATAGTCCAGATCCAGGACAGCCTGGCCCGCATAGATGCCGCAGCTGACTGCCGCCACATGATCCATGATCGGATCGCTGGTGATCGCGCCCGCCTTCAGCAGCTTGTTCACCGCCAGCCGCAGCGCGACCCATCCCCCGGTGATGGACGCGCAGCGGGTGCCGCCGTCGGCCTGGATCACGTCGCAGTCGATGGTGATCTGGCGTTCGCCCAGGGCGCTGCGGTCCACGCCCGCGCGCAGGGACCGCCCGATCAGGCGCTGGATTTCCTGGGTGCGGCCCGATTGCTTGCCCTGGGCGGCCTCGCGCCGGTTGCGGGTGTTGGTGGCGCGCGGCAGCATCCCGTATTCCGCCGTCACCCAGCCAAGGCCGGTGCCCTTCAGGAAGCGCGGCGGCGTTTCCTCCAATGAGGCGGTGCACAGGACGTGGGTCTTGCCGACGCGGATCAGGCACGACCCTTCGGCATGGGCCATCACGCCGGTTTCGATTGAAATCGGACGCATTTGGCTTAGATTCCGGCCAGACGGGCGCATGGGTTTTCCTTTTCGCGAAGACCCCCGCCCCATACCGCCCCAGCGGCCCATCACGCAACCCCGCGAGGGACATGGACCACAAGACGCCCCTGCAGGACATGAACGACCGCTCGCGCGAGATCTTTCGCCGCGTGGTCGAAACCTATCTGGAAACCGGGGAACCCGTGGGGTCCCGGACCCTGACCCGCGCCCTGTCCGAAAAGCTGAGCGCGGCGACCGTCAGGAACGTCATGCAGGATCTGGAACTGATGGGGCTGCTGGACAGCCCGCACACCTCGGCCGGGCGGATGCCGTCGCAGCAGGGGCTGCGGCTGTTCGTCGATGGCATGATGGAGGTCGATACCGTCAGCGCCCATGACCGCGCCGCCATCGACCAGACGCTGGGCAACGACGATCCCGACACCGGCGTGCTGCTGGACCGGGTCAGCACGGCGTTGTCCACGATCACGCGCGGCGCGTCGCTGGTGCTGATGCCCCGGCACGAGGCGCCGATCCGCCATATCGAATTCGTGAGCCTGGGTCCCGACCGCGCGCTTGTGGTGCTGGTCTTTGCCGACGGGCATGTGGAAAACCGCCTGTTCACCCCGCCCGTGGGCCAGACGCCGTCGTCCATGCGAGAGGCCGGGAATTTCCTCAACGCCATGGCCGAAGGCAAGACCCTGTCGGAACTGCGCGGCCATATCGGGCGGGAAATCGCGGCGCGCAGACAGGAACTGGACGTGCTGGCGGCCGAACTGGTGCAGTCGGGGCTGGCGCTGTGGGACGGCGAATCGACCGATCCGCGCCTGATCGTGCGGGGCCGCGCCAACCTTTTGGACCAGGAGGCCGCGGATCTGGACCGCATCCGGGTGCTGTTCGACGACCTGGAACGCAAGCGCGACATCGTGGAATTCCTGGAACTGGCGGAAAAGGGCGACGGCGTGCGCATTTTCATCGGGTCGGAAAACAAGCTTTTTTCGCTTTCGGGTTCCGCTCTGGTGGTTTCCCCCTATATGAATGCCGACCGGAAGATTGTAGGCGCGGTGGGCGTCATCGGTCCGACGCGGCTGAACTATGGCCGGATCGTGCCGATTGTCGATTACACGGCGCAACTGGTCGGGCGGGTTCTGTCCGGCCGGAAAGGATGAAAGACCATGAACGAGCAAAACGAACAGCCCCTTGACGACATCCTGGCGGATCCGCTGGCCGATCCCGCGGACGAGATCGCCGCGCTTCAGGCCGAGCGCGACGAATTCCGCGACAAGTTCATGCGCGCCCTGGCCGATGCCGAGAATTCCCGCAAGCGCGCCGACAAGGACCGCCGCGAGGCCGAGCAATATGGCGGATCGCGCCTGGCCCGCGACCTTTTGCCGGTCCATGACGCGCTGACCCGCGCGCTGGATGCGGCGGGCGACGAACAGCGCGCCGCGGCCGCCGCCCTGATCGAGGGGGTGGAACTGACCCTGCGCGAGCTGTCCAACGTCTTTGCCAGGCACGGCATCACCGTGATCACCCCCAAGCCCGGCGACAGGTTCGACCCGTCCGAACACGAGGCCATGTTCGAGGCCGCCGTTCCCGGCACCAACCGGGGCGAGATCATCCAGGTGATGGACAACGGCTTCCGCCTGCACGACCGGCTGCTGCGCCCGGCCAAGGTCGGCGTGTCGTCCACGCCTGCCGGCTGAAGCGGCTGCTACAACCTTCCGCTGACTTGCCGAAAACTCCCGATGGCGCGACGGTGACATCACGTTCGGTTCATCGGGAGGGGAAGGACCATGGCCAGCACTGATGGGGTGAAGATACACCCCGCCGTGGACAACGGCATCAAGCAAGGCAATCCCAGTTTTTCAGGCGGGGTTCTGACCTGCAAATGCGCGACCAACCCGGTCAAGGTCCGGGTCGGCGCGCAGACGGCGCACAACCACGTCTGCGGCTGCACGAAATGCTGGAAGCCCGACGGGGCGGTCTTCAGCCAGGTGGCCGTCGTGTCGCGCGACGCGGTCCAGGTTCTGGAAAACGGCGACAAGCTGCAGGTGGTCAACAAGGACGCGCCGATCCAACGTTACGCCTGCACGGGCTGCGGCGTCCACATGTATGGCCGGATCGAGAACAAGGACCACCCGTTCTACGGCCTAGATTTCGTCCACACCGAACTGTCGGACGAAGCCGGCTGGTCGGCCCCGGAATTCGCGGCCTTCGTCAGCAGCGTCATCGAATCGGGCGTCGATCCGTCCCGGATGGACGGCATCCGGGCGCGGTTGCGCGAACTGGGGCTGGAACCCTATGACGCGCTGTCGCCGCCCTTGATGGACGCCATCGCGACCCATGTCGCCAAGCGGTCGGGCAAGCTGGCGGCTTGACGGGACAAGCGAACCCCACGCACAACCAGGGGGCCGCCTTGCGGCCCCTGTGGCTTTACAGAATGCCCGAACGGATAGGAGACTGACGATGAGAACCCGTGCCGCCGTGGCCCTTGAGGCTGGCCGACCGCTGGAAGTGATGGAGGTGAACCTCGAAGGCCCGAAGGCGGGCGAGGTGATGATCGAGATCAAGGCCACCGGCATCTGCCACACCGACGAATTCACCCGGTCCGGCGACGACCCCGAAGGGCTGTTCCCGGCGATCCTGGGCCATGAAGGCGCGGGCGTCGTGGTCGAGGTCGGGCCGGGCGTCACCTCGGTCAGGCCGGGCGACCACGTGATCCCGCTTTATACCCCGGAATGCCGCGAATGCGCGTCCTGCCTGTCGGGCAAGACGAACCTGTGCACGCGGATCCGCGCGACCCAGGGCCAGGGCCTGATGCCCGACGGGACCAGCCGGTTCAGCATGCTGGACGGCACGCCGATCCATCACTACATGGGCTGCTCGACCTTCTCGAACTTCACCGTGCTGCCGGAAATCGCGGTCGCCAAGGTGCGCGAGGACGCGCCCTTCGACAAGATCTGCTATATCGGCTGCGGCGTGACCACCGGCATCGGCGCGGTGATCAACACCGCCAAGGTGGAAATCGGCGCCAAGGCGGTGGTCTTCGGCCTGGGGGGCATCGGGCTGAACGTGATCCAGGGCCTGCGGCTGGCGGGCGCGGACATGATCATCGGCGTCGATCTGAACAACGACAAGAAGGAAATGGCCGAACGCTTCGGCATGACCCACTTCGTCAACCCCAGGGAAATAGACGGCGGCATCGTCCCTCATATCGTCGAGATGACCAAGACCCCCTTCGACCAGATCGGCGGCGCGGATTATTCCTTTGACGCCACCGGCAGCACCAAGGTGATGCGCGACGCGCTGGAATGCACGCACCGGGGTTGGGGCCAGTCGGTCATCATCGGCGTGGCGGCGGCAGGCGCGGAAATCAGCACGCGTCCGTTCCAGCTGGTCACGGGCCGGGTCTGGAAGGGCACGGCCTTCGGCGGCGCGCGGGGGCGCACGGACGTGCCGAAGATCGTCGATTGGTACATGGACGGCAAGATCGAGATCGACCCGATGATCACCCACACCATGCCGCTGGAGGACATCAACAAGGGCTTCGACCTGATGCACAAGGGCGAGTCGATCCGCTCGGTCGTCCTTTACTGATCGTTCATCCCTGCATAGGTAAAGGAACGGCGGGACCATGGTCCCGCCGTCGCCATGAGGAATAAAAGGAGCAGGCCGATGCGTCACCAGTGGCTGGACGATGACGACGACGACGAACCCGAGGAAGACGACCGGCGCCACGAGGGCGAGAAGGACGGCGGCCTGGGCCTGCCCGAAGGCGACAAGATCGGCAAGCTGTACTTCAAGTCGCGCACGGTGATCGTCGCGGGCACCATCAACGACAAGCTGGCGCAGCGCACCGTGGCGCATCTGCTGGCCTTGGCGGAAGACAGCGACAAGCCCATCAACATGCTGATCTCGTCCCCCGGCGGGCATGTGGAATCGGGCGACATGATCCATGACGTGATCAAGTTCATCCGCCCCAATGTCCGCACCATCGGGTCGGGTTGGGTGGCCTCCGCCGGCGCGCTGATCTTTGTCGCGGCGAAAAAGGAAAACCGCTACTGCCTGCCCAACACGCGCTTCCTGATCCACCAGCCTTCGGGCGGGATCGGCGGCACCTCGTCGGACATGATGATCCAGGCCGAACAGGTGCGCCTGATGCGCGACCGGCTGAACCAGATCTTTGCCGACGCCACCGGCCAGCCGGTCGAGCGGATCGAAAAGGACACGCAGCGCGACTTCTGGCTGAACACGCAGGAGGCGCTGGATTACGGGTTGCTGAACAAGGTGATCCGCAGCGCGGACGAACTGGCATGACGGGAGGCGGGGTGGACATCCGCCCCGCGTCCGCCGCCGACCATGACGCCATCTGGGCGATTCTAAGGCCGGTCTATCGCGCGGGGGAAACCTATTGCATCCCGCGCGACATTTCCCGCGACGACGCCCTGGCGGACTGGTTCGCCACGCCCTTCACGGCTTTCGTGGCGGTGATGGACGGCCGGATCCTGGGGACCAGCCATGTCGGCGCGAATCGTCCGGGCGGCGGGTCGCATGTGGCGAACGCCTCCTTTGCCACCCATCCCGACGCGCGGGGCAGGGGGATCGCGCGCGCCCTGGTGGACCACGCGAAATCCTGGGCGGCAGGGCAGGGTTTCACGGCGATGCAGTTCAACTTCGTCGTGGCGACCAATGCCGATGCCGTCCATTTGTGGCAGAAGGTCGGATTTGCCATTGTCGGCCGCCTGCCGGGCGCGTTTTGTCACCCCACGCTTGGGCCGGTCGATGGGCTGGTCATGTTTCAGAACCTGGAGGTGTCGGATGACGCTTGAAACCGTATCGGAAAACCGCAGCTTCGGCGGCACGCAGGGCGTTTACCGCCACGCATCGCAATCGACCGGCACCGACATGACCTTCGCGGTCTTCATGCCGGAACTGGTGGCCCATGAACGGGTGCCGGTCCTGTGGTATCTGTCCGGCCTGACCTGCACCCATGAAAACGCCATGACCAAGGCCGCAGCCCAGGTGTGGTGCGCGGAAGCCGGCATCGCCATCGTCTTTCCCGACACCTCGCCCCGTGGCGAGGGCGTGGCCGATGACGAGGCCTATGACCTGGGCAAGGGCGCGGGCTTCTATGTCGATGCCACGCAGGATCCGTGGGCGCCGCATTACCGGATGTGGCAATACATCGTCCACGAACTGCCCGAACTGGTGGGCGACAATTTCGCCATCGACCGCGAGGCGATGGGCATCACCGGCCATTCCATGGGTGGCCACGGCGCGCTGACCATCGCCATGACCCATCCCGACCGCTACAAGTCGGTGTCGGCCTTCGCGCCCATCGCCAACCCCACCGAATCCGACTGGGGCCAGAAACAGCTGACCGCCTATCTGGGCGAGGATCGCAGCACCTGGCGCGCCCATGATTCCACGGTCCTGATGACGGAACGCGGCTTCCCGCGCGAGGTGCTGATCGACCAGGGCAGCGCCGACCAGTTCCTGGACAAGCTGCGCCCCGAGGCGCTGGCCCATGCCATGATGGCGCGCCGCCAGCCGGGGCAGTTCCGGATGCAGCCCGGCTATGACCACAGCTATTTCTTCGTGCAAAGCTTCATGGCCGATCACGTGATGTGGCACGCCGAACGCCTGCTGTAAGGGGATGCCGATCATTCCCGACCGCCTGGGCAATTCACCCTAAGACTTTAGGGCTAAGTGCCAGAACGTCGCATTGACGCAAGGAGGCGCGCACCAAAGAGTGACGCTAGGACGGCGACGGGAGGAGGGAGCCTGTCGCACGCTTCCAACAGCGGAGGAGCACTTCATGAAAAGATTGCTGAACAGCACGGTCGCCGTGCTGCTTCTTTCGGGCGCGGCAGCCTATGCCAACGACAGCGTCCTGGCGGAAATCGCCAAGCCGGAACAATGGGCGATCCAGACCGGCAACTATGCCAACCACCGGTATTCCGAACTGGACCAGATCAACCGCGAGAACGTGGGCGACCTGCGGGTCGCCTGGACCTTCTCGACCGGCGTGCTGCGCGGCCACGAGGGCAGCCCCCTGGTGATCGGCGACGTGATGTATGTCCACACCCCCTTCCCCAACAACATCTTCGCCCTGGACCTGGCCAATGACGGCAAGATCCTGTGGCGCTATGAACCCCAGCAGGACCCCGAAGTCATCGCCGTCATGTGCTGCGACACCGTGTATCGCGGCGTGGCCTATGCCGACGGGCTGATCATCAGCCACCAGGCCGACACCACCCTGGTCGCGCTGGACGCCAAGACCGGCGAAGTGAAATGGCAGGTCAAGACCGGCGATCCCGCCATCGGCGAGACGAACACCGCGACCGTGCTGCCCGTCAAGGACAAGGTGATCGTCGGCGTCTCGGGCGGCGAATACGGCGTGCGCGGCCGCGTCACCGCCTACAGCCTGGCCGACGGCAAGGAACTGTGGAAGGCCTATTCCACCGGCCCGGACGCGGAAATGCTGGTCGATCCCGAAAAGACCACCCATCTGGGCAAGCCCATCGGCGCCGACAGCAGCCTGAAGACCTGGGAAGGCGACCAGTGGAAGATCGGCGGCGGCACCACCTGGGGCTGGTATTCCTATGACCCGGAGCTGAACCTGATCTATTACGGGACCGGCAACCCCTCGACCTGGAACCCGTCGCAGCGGCCGGGCGACAACAGGTGGTCGATGACCATCATGGCTCGCGATGCCGACACCGGCATGGCCAAGTGGTTCTACCAGATGACGCCCCATGACGAATGGGACTTCGACGGCGTCAACGAGATGATCCTGACCGACCAGGAGATCGACGGCCAGCCGCGCAAGCTGCTGACGCATTTCGACCGCAACGGCCTGGGCTATACCCTGGACCGCGAAACCGGCGAACTGCTGGTGGCCGAGAAGTACGATCCGGCCGTGAACTGGACCACCGGCGTGGACATGGATCCGAATTCGGAAACCTATGGCCGCCCGCAGGTCGTGGCCGAATACTCGACCGCCCAGAACGGCGAGGACGAGAACACCACCGGCGTCTGCCCGGCGGCGCTTGGATCGAAGGACCAGCAGCCTGCGGCCTATTCGCCCAAGACCCAGACCTTCTACGTGCCGACGAACCACGTCTGCATGGACTATGAACCGTTCCGTGTCGCCTATACCGCGGGCCAGCCCTATGTCGGCGCCACCCTGTCGATGTATCCGGCCCCCAACAGCCATGGCGGCATGGGCAACTTCATCGCCTGGGACAACGTCGAGGGCAAGATCAAGTGGTCCCTGCCCGAACAGTTCTCGGTCTGGTCGGGCGCCCTGGCCACCGCGGGCGACGTGGTCTTCTACGGCACGCTGGAAGGCTTCCTGAAGGCGGTCGATGCCGAAACGGGCGAGGAGCTTTACAAGTTCAAGACCCCGTCCGGGATCATCGGCAACGTGATGACCTATGAACATGCCGGCAAGCAGTACGTGGGCATCCTGTCGGGCGTCGGTGGCTGGGCCGGGATCGGTCTGGCGGCGGGCCTGACCAACCCGAACGAAGGCCTGGGCGCCGTGGGCGGCTATGCCGCGCTGTCCGATTACACGGAACTGGGCGGCCAGCTGACGGTGTTCGAGCTGCCGGGCGAGGCTTCGGCCGCAGCCGAACCTGCGGCGGAACCGGCGCCTGCCGAAGGCGGCACCAGCGGCTAATACTTTCGGCCCGCTAACGCAAAGTTGCGCTATCAAACCCTCCCCCCGAGGATAATCTCGGGGGGAGTTTTACCTGCGGAGGAACGGGTAAATTGAATTTCGGGAGGAACGAGACAATGAACGCCATCACCAGCCTTGCGTCGCTGGCCCTTGCCGCATCCGTGGCAACGACCGCCCTGGCGCAGGACGCGACGACCCCCACCCCCCCGCCTGCCGAGGCCGGCGCAGGCGCGGCAGCCGCGACATCCGGCGCGGCCCCGGCGGCTGCGGAACCGGCGGCATCCGGGGCAAGCGACGCGCCCGTCGCGATGGCCGAGGGCGCGACCACCCTTCCCAACGGCATGGACATCACCCCCGCCACGCAGGAAAACGGCCGCTGGTACAACGCCGAGGGGATCCCGACCTACAAGATCGACAACGGCGTGGTCGATTTCGCGACCTTCAACGGCTTCCGCCGCTATTCCGCCGAATGCCATGTCTGCCACGGTCCCGACGGCGAGGGTTCGACCTATGCGCCGGCGCTGAAGAATTCCGTCCTGCGGATGGATTACTATGCCTTCCAGGAAATCGTCGCCTCGGGCAAGCAGGACGTGAATTCGGCCGCGAACCTGGTGATGCCGGCCTTTGGCACCAACAAGAACGTCTGGTGCTATATCGACGACATCTATGTCTATCTGCTGGCGCGGGGCACGGACGAACTGCCGCGGGGCCGCCCCGGCGAACGCGCCGACAAGTCCGAGGAATACACGGCGCAGGAAGATTCCTGCATGTCGATGTAAGATGGGCATCCTTCGCTGGCTGATGGCGGCGGTGATCCTGGGCGCGGTTCCCGCCGCGGCCCAGGTGGCGGACCTGCGGTCCAACACGCAGTTCCGCGTGTGCGCCGATCCCGCCAACGCGCCGATGTCGTCGCAGGACGGGTCGGGGTTCGAGAACAAGCTGGCCCAGACCTTTGGCGAATGGCTGGGCCTGCCCGTGACCTATACCTGGTTCCCCTCGGGCATGGGCTTCATCGCCAAGACCCTGCGCGCGGGGGAATGCGACGTGGTCATGGGCTATGCCCAGGGCGACGAGCTGGTGCAGAACACGAACCATTACTACACCTCGGTCTTCGGGATCGTGACGCGCAAGGACAGCGAGTTGGCAGGCGTCGATCACCTGTCCGACCCGGCGCTGAAGGGCCACCCCCTGGGCGTGATCGCGGGATCGCCGCCCGCCACGATCATGGCACAGGCGGGGCTGGCCAAGGACATGCGCGGGGCCGATCTGTTCGTGGACCGCCGGGTCAAGGATCCGGTGGGCGACCTGATCGCGGGCGTCAAGGACGGCACGCTGGACGCCGCCGTGCTGTGGGGTCCGCTGGCCGGGCCGCGCGTCAAGGACGACCCCGACCTGCAGTTCACGCCGCTGTTGAAGGAAACGAGCGGGCCAAAGATGTTCTATCGCATCACCATGGGGGTGCGCCTGCCGGAACAGGAATGGAAGCGCGAACTCAACAGCCTGATCCGCCGCCACCAGCCCGAGATCAACGCCATCCTGCGCGAGGCGGGCGTGCCCCTGGTCGATGACTACGGCAAGGAGCTGATCCAGTGATCCGCGCGGTCTTGCTGGCGCTGCTGCTGGCGGGACCGGCCACGGCCCAGGTGCCCGAACCCGACACCTATCGGGGCGAGCCTTACCGCGCCCCGGTTCCCGCCACCCTGCAAGGCGCCACCGTGATCGACGCGGCGCAGGCGATCCGGCTGCATGGCCAGGGGGTGCCCTTCCTGGACGTGCTGCCCCGCAAGACCCGGCCCGAGGGGCTGCCCGAAGGCACGATCTGGCGCGAACCGCCGCATGAAACGATCCCCGGCGCGGTCTGGCTGTGGGACACCGGCTGGGAAAACCTGTCGCCCGCCGAACAGGCCCGGCTGGAACGCGGGCTGGCCGAGGCGTCAGGGGGCGATCCCGCCGCGCCGCTGGTGATCTTCTGCCGCAGCGACTGCTGGATGAGCTGGAATGCCGCCCGCCGCGCGGTCGCCCTGGGCTATGCCGCCATCCACTGGTTCCCCGGCGGGATCGAGGGCTGGCAGGCCGCCGGCGGCGCGCCCCTGGTCAAGGCCGTGCCTGCCGCCCCGTGAACTGTCCGAAGGCGCGGGGACCGGCGGGCATGGCGATTTCCGCCGTGATCTCCAGGCTGTCGGCGTCGATGAGGACCAGCGTGTCGGAATCCCAGTTGGCGACCGCCAGGGCGCGGCCGCCGGGCAGGGGGCTGATGCCCTCGGGATAGTCGCCGATGGGAACCTCGGCCAGGACCTTCAGCGTGGCGGGGTCAAAGACCGTCAGCGTGCCCGCATACTGGTTGGTGACAAAGCCCCGCCCCCCGGCGAAACCCACGGCATAGGGATGGCTTCCGGTCGGCACGCTGCCCACCAGCTTTCCCGTGGCAGCGTCGATCACCGACACCGTGTCGCCCTGCACGTCCGCCGTCCAGAACCGCCCGTCGTGAAAGGTGATGCCGAAGGGATGCGCGCCCGCCGTCTTGACCCTGTGCAGCAGCGCGCCGGTCGCGGCGTCGAAGATGCTGACCCCGTCGTCGTCGCGGTCCGCCGTCGCCACCATGCGGCCATCATCGCTGACCGCCACCCCCGCAGGCGCGGCACCCGTGGGCACGGCCCAGACCTGCCGCAAATCCCGGTCCAGGCGCAGCAGCCGCGCCCCGAACCAGTCGGTGACGAACAGCCCGCCCTCTGGTGCGACGGCCAGCCCGAAGGCGCCTTCGCCCAGGTCGCGCGTGGCGGTGACGGCGCCCGTCTCGTCCAGCACGGACAGCCGCCCGGTGTCCGCCGCGATCACGTAGGCGCGCCCCGCCGCCGGATCATAAGCGACGGGCGCGGGCTTTCCCGCAACCGGCGTCCGGGCCAGAACCGCGCCCGTGCCGGTATCGACCAGCGTGACCATCTCCGCGTTCTGGCTGGTGACGAAAGCCAAATCCCCCGCAAGCGCACGGGATGCCAGCATCAAGGCCAGAACGGCAAGCCTCACTCGGCCTTGCCGAAGCGTTCGGCCAAGGCGTCCAGGCCCGCCTGATAGATGCCGTTCACCGCGGCCATCGCCGCGTCGTCGTTCAGGGCGGCGGGCGGGTTGTTGTTGGGATAGCCGCGATAGAACCCGGCCTTCCAGGTGACCTCGGCGCGGCCGTCCTTGTCCTTGACCTGCAGGGTCGAGGAATAGTTCGTCACCGGCAGCACCTCGACCGCGACATCGGTGATCATGTACTTGTATTGCCGCTTGTCGGGGTCGATCGACATCAGCTTTTCGGTGATGGTCGGATCGCCGCTTTCGGCCTTCAGGTGCAGGACGCGGGTCGATTCCTCGGGAACATCGGCAGGCGCGCCCTCGGGCGTCATCTCGGTGCGGGCGACGGCGGGATGCCAGCTCATGTCGTCGAACCGGCCCACGACCTGCCACACCTCGTCCGGGGTGGCGTCCAGCACGACTGTCTGTTCGGTCTTCAGCCGTGCCGGTCCATGCGCATGTGCCCCCATCGTCATCGCCAGCGTGGCGGCGACGGCCAGGCCCAGCATCCTGTGCATCATCTGCGTCGTTCCCTTCCAGTTGCCGGACCGACCATGCGCGCGGTGGGAACCTGCGTCCATAAGACCTAAGACTGATCCAAACTTTCCCGGCAAGGGCGGGAACATAAACCGTCTTGCCGCAAGGCGTTCCACGACCCAACATGCAAGGCAGGGAGACGCGAAATGTTCAAGGCAATCATGGGATTTCTGGCCGGTGCCTGCGCATTGGCCGGGCCGGGCATGGCCCAACAGCCGCCCGAAGCGCAGCAGATCCGCACAGCCGTGCTGCGCGTGGATGAACGGCGCCTGCCGCCGATCTCGCGGCTGGATCTGCCGGTCGCGGATCTGGGTTTCGCGGGCGCGCGCCTTGCGACCGAGGACAACGACACCACCGGCCGCTTCATGGGCCAGGATTTCGAGACGGTCGAGATTACCGCCACCCCCGAAACCGCCGTGGCCGAGATGGACCGGATCATCGCGGACGGCATCCAGTTCGTGGTGGTGCTGGCCGATGACGCGACCACGCTGGCCCTGGCCGACCAGGCGGGCGACCGGGCCATGCTGCTGAACGCGCGTGCGCGCGGCGATGCCCTGCGCGGGGCGGATTGCCGGTTCAACACCATCCATGTCGCGCCCAGCCATGCCATGCTGGCCGATGCCCTGGCGCAATTCCTGATGTGGAAGAACTGGCCCGACTGGCTGCTGGTCCATGGCAGCCACCCCGAGGATCAGGCCCTGGCCGCCGCCTATCGCCGGTCCGCGGCCAAGTTCGGCGCCACCATCGTCGAGGAGCGCGTTTATGAAGACACCGGCGGCGCGCGCGCGACCGATTCGGGCCATGTCCAGGTCCAGGCGCAGATCCCGGTCTTCACGCAGCGCGCGCCCGACCACGACATCCTGATCGCGGCGGATGAAAGCGACATCTTCGCCCCCTACCTGCCCTACCTGACCTGGGATCCGCGCCCCGTCGCCGGCTCCGTGGGTCTGGTGCCACGCAGCTGGCACCCCGCGATGGAGGCCTGGGGCGGCACGCAATACCAGAACCGCTTCGAGCGCATGGCGAACCGACCCATCCGCGAGGAAGACTATCAGGCCTGGCTGGCCCTGCGCATCGTGGGCGAGGCCGCGACGCGGACGAATTCCGCCGATCCTGCCGCCTTGCGCGCCTTTATCCTGTCCGATCAGTTCGACGTGGCGGGCTTCAAGGGCCAGAAGCTGACCGTGCGGGACTGGGACCACCAGGTCCGCCAGCCGATCCTGCTGACCACGGGGCTGCTGACCACATCGGTCAGCCCGCAGGACCAGTATCTGCACCAGACCAGCGCGCTGGACACCCTGGGCATCGACCGTCCCGAAACCGAATGTTCATTCCCGGAGGTTCCATGAAGCATCTTCTGATCCTCGTCCCCGCCCTGGCGCTTCTGGCGGAACCGGCGCTGGCGAACCGCGTCTTCGTCACGAACGAAAAGGGCAACGACGTGACCGTTCTGGACAGCGAGACGCTGGAGGTGATCGGCACCTATCCCGTCGGCAACCGCCCGCGCGGCATCACCATCGCTCCGGACGGGTCGGAACTCTATGTCTGCGCGTCCGACGACAACCTGGTCCGCGTGTTTGATCCCCAGACGATGGAGGAGATGCACACCCTCCCCTCGGGTCCCGACCCGGAACTGTTCGTGCTGCACCCGTCGGGCAACCCGCTTTATGTCGCGAACGAGGATGACAACCTCGTCACCGTGGTCGATGTGAAGACCCATCAGGTGCTGGCCGAGATCCCGGTGGGCGTCGAACCCGAGGGCATGGGCGTCAGCCCCGACGGCGGCATCGTCATCAACACGTCGGAAACGACGAACATGGCGCATTTCATCGACACCGAGACGTTCCAGATCGTCGCCAACGTCCTGGTGGACAGCCGCCCCCGTTTCGCCGAATACAACCACGACGGCACCAAGCTCTATGTCAGCGCCGAGATTGGCGGCACCGTCAGCGTGATCGACCCCGCCACGCAACAGATCACCGGGAAGATCACCTTCGAGGTTCCGGGCGTGTTGCCCGAGGCGATCCAGCCGGTCGGGGTGCGGGTGACGAACGACGGCAAGAAGGTCTTCGTGGCCCTGGGGCCGTCGAACCGCGTGGCCGTGATCGACGGCGAGACGGACGAGGTCAAGGATTACCTTCTGGTGGGCCAGCGGGTCTGGCAGATGGCCTTCACGCCGGACGAGAAATACCTGTTCACCACCAACGGCAACTCGAACGACGTGTCGGTGATCGACGTGGCCGCCGAGGAGGTCGTGAAATCCGTCCCCGTGGGCCAGCAGCCCTGGGGCGTCGTGGTCGCGCCGAATTGATGCCATCCGTTTCCCAAGGAGAATGACATGACCCGTTTGCTGACCGTCCTGATGATGGTGGCCGGCCTCTCGGTCCCCGCCGCCGCCCAGGAGGCCGCCGCCCCCGCCGAAGGAGCCGCTGCGTCCGAAGCCGCGCCCGAGGCCGCTGCGGCCGAGGAGGAAGAAGGCGAGGAGGAGGAAGAAGGCACTGCCGCGACCGCCTATGACGCCACCGGCAAGTTCGATTACGGCTTTTCCGGCATCATGGCGCGCGACAACCGCACCGATCTGGCGCCCCTGACGCTGGCATCCGGGCAGCCGGTCGCGGGCGGTAACTACACGCTGAAATCGGGCGGCTTCTACCGCATCGCCATCAATGCCGACGGCAGCCAGGAACTGGCGCTGTCGGGGGGCGATTTCTTCCGCGCCATCTGGATCAACGAGATCGTCATCAACGACATCGAGATCCGCCCGATGGGTGTCCACAGCATCGAATTCGACAATGCGGGCACGGCGATCATCAGCTTTGTTGCAATCACGCCGGGCCGCTATACGCTGTCGGTGCCCGGATCGTCCGGCGACACGCAACAGGCCGTGTTCAACATCCAGTAAGGGCCGACGTGACCACGGACGCGCTGCGCATCACCGGCCTGTCGCACCGCTTCGGCAGCGTCCCCGCGCTGTCGGACGTGTCCTTGACGGTGCCGCGCGGCAGCTTCACCGCGCTGCTGGGCGTGAACGGCGCGGGCAAGACCACGCTGTTCTCGCTGGTGACGCGGCTTTACAGCAATGTCTCGGGCAGCATCGAGGTCGCGGGATACGATGTCCGCCGCCAGCCTGCGCAGGCCATGGCCCGGCTGGGCGTGGTGTTCCAAAGCCGCGCGCTGGATGCAGATCTGTCGGTGGCGCAGAACCTGGCTTACCACGCCGCGCTGCACGGGATGGGGCGCCGCGCCGCGCGGGATCGGATCGCTCAAGTTCTGGCCCAGGTCGATCTGGAAAGCCGCGCGGGCGACCGCGTGTCGGCCTTGTCGGGCGGCCAGCAGCGCCGCGCGGAAATCGCCCGCGCCCTGATCCACCGCCCCGACCTGCTGCTGCTGGACGAGGCGACGGTGGGCCTGGACGTGAAGTCGCGGGCCGAGGTCCTGGCCCTGACCCGCCGCCTGATCGCCTCCGAAGGCGTGTCCGCCCTGTGGGCCACGCATATCCTGGACGAGATCGGGCCGGACGACGCCCTGGTGATCCTGCACAAGGGCCGCGTATTGCAAAGCGGCCAGGCGGCCGCCATTGCCGGGCCTGCGGGGTTGACCCAGACCTTCCTGTCGCTGACGGGTGCCGCCGCATGACGGAACGCCGCTTTCCGGCCCGTGCCTGGTTCACCGCCTTCCGCGGCATCGCCTGGCGCGAAACGCTGCGCTTCGTCCAGCAGCGCGGGCGGTTCCTGGCGGCCCTGGTGCGCCCGCTGGTCTGGCTGTTCATCTTTGCCGCCGGTTTCCGCGCCGTCCTGGGTCTGTCGATCACGCCGCCCTACCAGACCTATGTGCTGTACGAGGTCTACGTGACTCCCGGCCTGGTCGCGATGATCCAGCTGTTCAACGGGATGCAGTCGTCGCTGTCCATGGTCCATGACCGGGAAACCGGGGCGATGCGGACGCTGCTGGTCAGCCCCTTTCCCCGCTGGTTCCTGCTGGGGTCCAAGCTGATGGCGGGGGTGATCGTGTCGATCATCCAGGCATACACCTTTCTGGCGATCGCCTGGTTCTGGGACATCCGCCCGCCCGCCTGGGGCTATGCCGCGGTCTTTCCCGCGCTGGTCCTGTCGGGGCTGATGCTGGGCGCGCTCGGGCTGTTCCTGTCCTCGGCCATCCGGCAGTTGGAAAACTTCGCGGGGGTAATGAACTTCGTGATCTTCCCGATGTTCTTCGCCTCATCCGCCCTCTATCCGCTGTGGCGGATGAACGAAAGCTCGCCCCTCTTGCACGACATCTGCGCGGCCAATCCCTTCACCTATGCGGTGGAACTGATCCGATTCGCGCTTTACGGTGAGATGAACTGGCTGGCCTTCGGGGTGGTCGCTGGCTGCCTGGCGCTGTTCTTCGGCGGGGCGGTCTTCATGTATGATCCCGCCAAGGGCCTCTGGGCCAGACGGAAGGAGAGGGGATGAAACGCATCGTCTTCGCGCTGATGATCGCCGCCGGGCCTGCCTGGTCGGCCACGGGCACGGATCCCGACTGGCCCTGCATCCAGCGCAAGCAGCCGCATCTGTCGCTGGGCCAGGTCTGGACCGGCCCGGTCCCGGACGCGCGTGTGACGGAACTGGCCCGCGACCCGCAGATCGAGGCGCTGGCCGCCCGGCTGGAACAGCGCCGCCTGCCGCTGGAGGAGGCCGAGGCGATGATCGCGGACTTTGCCAAAGACGCCGACGACGCGCGCCTGACCGCGCTGATGGTGGCGATCATGGGCAAGATCGAACCGGACAGGTCCGCGCTGATCGACGGCATCGCCCGATACGGCCGCAGCCAGGTTGCCATGGCCCAGAGGATCGAGGAACGCCGCGCCCGGATGGCCGAGCTGGAAGCCGCGGCGGAACCCGATTTCGACGCCATCGACGCGGCGGAAGAAGCCCTGGACTGGGACCAGCGCATCTTCACCGAACGCCAGCAATCGCTGACCTATGTCTGCGAAACCCCGGTGATCCTGGAACAGCGCGCCTTCGCCCTGGGCCGGGCGATCGCGGGGCATTTGGGGGATTGATGGTTGACTGGCGGCGGCCATCGCCGTCGCCACGTCGTGACCTTGCCACCGGAACCGCCGGGCCTCAAAGGCCCGGCCAGCGCCCGCCCCGCCCCCAGGCGGGCGCTTCACGCCCCCCTCGGGTCGGGCGCTGGCCTTATGTAGTCTTGGGCTGAACCGTCTCTGATGGCACCGCCGCGCGAAGGGCGGGGGAAACGCTAGTCGCGTTTCCTGATCCCGCCCTGCCAGCAATGGCCTTCGCCAATCAGGCGTCAGCGTGGCTTGGGCACCTCCCAGGGCCGCAACTCCGCCTCCATCCACGTCCCATGGGCGGCGTTCGGAAAGACGATCCAGTCCTCGCCGAACCGGTCCGCGTGATCCTCGGCCAACCTGTGCTGTTCGTCCAGCGTCGCGCCCGCGAAGCAGCCGTGGAAATCGTGCAGCGTGTCGCCCAGGTGCAGGACGACCCGGTGGTCGCGTTCCACCGCCGCGCGGCGTTCCGCCTTGGGCGGGCCGAACAGCAGCACCCGGTCCGCCCTGACCTGCGGCAGGCCAAGGCGCGACAGGGTGGCGATGGTGGCCAGCTTGTTTTCCTCGAACCGGTCGGACACGTAGAAGACCGTCACCCCCAGCCGGTCGGCCAGGCGGAAGAAATCGGCGGCACCCGGCAGCAGATGCGGCGTGCCTTCGCGTTCCCACAGCTTCCACGTCTCGAACCCGTCGCCATGTTCGCCCAGGGTCATCGCGTGGGCCATCACGGCGGTGTTGTCGATGATCGTCTCGTCGATGTCGCTGACCACGGCCAGGCCGGTGCCGGTGCCGTTCGCGTCCACCGCGGCGCGCAGGCGCAGCGTCGCCAGGGCATAGCATTGCCGCTGCAAGGCCTTCACCTCGGCCGAGCGTTGCTGATAGCGGATCGCGATGGCGCGTTCCGACGGGTGATGGCGGGGCGGGGTCATGCGGCGAATCCTGTCAGGGGATGCGCCGGACCCTAGAACCCCCGCCGCCGCGCGTCAAACCGCAGCAGTGGCCACGGGCAGGCGCGAGGGCGCCTCGCGCACGGGCAGGTGGATCAGCGCGCTGACCGCGCCGACACCCACGCCCACCCACCACACCAGGGTATAGTCGCCATAGGCGTCATAGAGCCTGCCCCCCAGCCACACCCCCAGGAACGACCCGATCTGGTGGGACAGGAACACGAAGCCGTACAGCGTCCCCATGTAGCGCAGCCCATAGATATGGGCCACCAGCCCCGAGGTCAGCGGCACGGTCGCCAGCCACAGCGCCCCCATCACCAGCGAAAAGACGATGACGGTCAACGGCGTGATCGGGATCAGGATGAAGGCGGCGGCGGCGATGGTGCGCAGCGCATAGATCCCCGCCAGCAGGTATTTCCGGGTGTAATGCTTGCCCAGCCAGCCCGCCAGGATCGACCCCGCGATGTTGGCCAACCCGATCAGGCTGATCGCCGCCGCGCCCAGGGCCGATGTCGTGGTGATGCCGATCGAGGCCAGCGTGCCCATCGGGCTGATCGGCCCGCACATCTCGGTGATCATCGCCGGGAAATGCGCGGTGATGAAGCCAAGCTGATAGCCGCAGGAAAAGAAGCCCACGAAGATCATCAGAAAGGACGGGTCGCGGAAGGCGCGGTTCAGCACGCTGCCCAGGCTTTCCTCCAGCGCGTGGCGTGGGGCGGGCTTGCCATCGCCCAGCAAGGGCAGGAACGCCATGCAGGACAGCACGATCACGCCGAAGATGATGAACACCGTCTGCCAAGTGTAAAAAGCCAGCAGCACCTCGGCCAAGGGCGCGCCGAAGACCTGGCCTGCGGACCCGGCTGCGGTGGCGATGCCCAAGGCCAGGCTGCGGTTGTCGTCGCTGGCGGCGCGGCCCACCACGGCCAGGATCACGCCGAAGCCCGTGCCCGCAATGCCGAAGCCGACCATCACCTCGAGCAGTTGCACCGTGGCGGGGGTGGTGGCGAAGGCCGTCAGGATCAGCCCGGCGGAATAAAGAACCGCGCCGAGGATGATCGCCCAGCGGTCGCCCCAGCGTTCGGCCAATGCGCCGAAGATCGGCTGCCCGATCCCCCAGGCCAGGTTCTGGATGGCGATGGCCAGCGAAAATTCCGCGCGCGGCCAGCCGAAATCCGCGGCGATGGGGATCTGGAACACGCCGAAACTGGCCCGCAGGGCGAAGTTGATCAGCAGGATCAGCGATCCGCCGATTAGGATGGGCGTGAACAGGCGGGATGGGGGCATGGCGGAACCTGCGCGGCCAAAGGTCGCAGCCAGTTGAACCCGTCAGGTCCGAAGATCAAGCCCCGGCGGCGTGATGCGATCCATCAGCCGCCATGATGGGATCGCCGCGACCGATCAGTTGCGCCGCGCCAGTTCGTTGTTGATCGAGAATTTCGACGCCGGAATCGACCCGCCTTCGCGCATCTCGCCCAGGATCACGGTGGTCTTCTGGCCGCCGTCGTCGGTCACGACCCATTGGCGCAACTGCGTCGGCCCGCCCGTGAAGACCATCTGGATGTTGCCGTATTGCGGGTTCTGCGGATCCTGCGCGGTGACGACCGTGGCGTTCTTCGATTCCGTGTGCGCCGTGACCATGTTGGCGCGCCCCAGGTTCACGTTGGCGTCCAGGATGATCGACAAGGGCGTCTGCGACAGCGGATATTGCTGCGGCCCGCCCGATTTCGGATCGAACACCGCCACGTTTCCGCCGGATGCCATGACCAGCGTGTTGTCGTTGTTGTACTCGAAGCGCACCCGCCCCGGCCGCTGGATATAGACCGTCCCGGTCGAAATGGACCCGTCCGGGTTCACCTGCGTGAATTCCGCCGTCGCGGTGGTCATGCGGTTCAGATAGCGCGACAATTCGTTCAGCGGGATCTTCTCGGCCAGGGCCGGGAAGGCCAGGGCAAGAACAAGGGCGGGCGCAAGGGCGAGGGATCTGATGTTCATGGCGCCGATCTTATCCTTTCCGGTTCGGGATGCACATCACGTCTGGCGGATGGCACGGGCGGCGAACGCTCGCGCCGATGTGAGGGTTCCGGGCACGGGCCGGTTGAACGGAACACAGCAGGAACATATATTCGGCGCATGGCACAGCGAACCCTCCAGCAGAAGCTTGCGATCCTGTCGGACGCGGCGAAATACGACGCCTCTTGCGCGTCCAGCGGGACGACCCGGCGCGATTCCCGCAGCGGCGGGTTGGGATCGACCGAGGGCATGGGCATCTGCCACGCCTATACCCCCGACGGGCGCTGCATCAGCTTGCTGAAAATCCTGCTGACGAACTTCTGCATCTATGATTGCGCGTATTGCATCAACCGCGTCAGCAGCAACGTCGAGCGCGCCCGCTTCACGCCCGAGGAGGTCGTGACCCTGACGCTGGAATTCTATCGCCGCAACATGATCGAGGGGCTGTTCCTGTCCTCGGGCATCATCCGCAGCCCGGACGAGACGATGAGCCAGATGGTCCGCATCGCCCGGACGCTGCGGGTGGACCATGGCTTCAAGGGCTACATCCACCTCAAGACCATTCCCGACGCCTCGCCTGCTTTGGTGGCCGAGGCGGGGCTTTATGCCGACCGCCTGTCGGTCAACATCGAGCTGCCCCAGGACGCCAGCATCCGCGAACTGGCCCCCGAAAAGCGCCCCGAAACGATCCGCGCCGCCATGGCCGATGTCCGCCTGGCGCGCGAAGCCGCGAAGGAGCAGACCCACACCGGCAAGCGCCCGCCGCGTTTCGCGCCCGCGGGCCAGTCCACGCAGATGATCATCGGCGCGGATGGGGCGACGGACCGGGACATCCTGCGGACCTCGGCCAACCTCTATTCCGGCTATGACCTGAAGCGGGTCTATTATTCCGCCTTCAGCCCGATCCCCGATGCCTCGGCTGCCCTGCCGCTGATCAAGCCGCCCTTGATGCGGGAACACCGGCTGTATCAGGCCGACTGGCTGATGCGCTTTTACGGCTTCGAGGCCGACGAGATCGGCGCGGCCCATCCGTCCGGCTTCCTCGATCTGGCCATCGACCCCAAGCTGTCCTGGGCATTGGCGAACCGCGCGCAGTTCCCGGTCGATGTGGCGACGGCGACCAAGGAAATGCTGCTGCGCGTTCCCGGCTTCGGCACCAAGACGGTGACGCGGATCCTGGCCGCGCGCCGCAACGGGCCGGTGCGGTATGCGGACCTGCTGCGCATGGGGGCGGTCATGTCGAAAGCGCAGCCCTTCGTGACGCTGCCCGACTGGCATCCCGGCGGGCTGACCGACAGCGCGTCCCTGCGCGCGCGCTTCGCGCCCAAGCCCCAGCAGTTGCAACTGCTGTGATCCGCGTCGATCTGCCCCGTTTCGGCCGGTTCGCGGCTTGGCGCGATGCGGCCCGGCAGTTGGCCACCAACCGCGTGGATGCGGCAAGCGTCACCTGGGCCGATGAGGACACCCCCGCCGGACTGTTCGGCGCCGACCCCCTGCCGCCGCCCGGCCCGCATCCGGTCGCGGCCACCAAGGATTTCCTAGCCTTGGCCCAGACCGTCGCCAGCCATTCCGACCCCGAACGCTGGGCCTTGCTCTACGCCGCGCTGATCCGGTTGCAGGACGACCGGGGCTTCATCGCCAATCCCGCCGATCCGCTGACCGACCGGCTGTCGCGCATGGCGAAATCCGTGCGCCGCGACATCCACAAGATGCACGCCTTCGTGCGCTTCCACGAACTGCCCGGCGACAATCCGCGCCGCAGCTTCGGCGCCTGGTTCGAGCCGGAACACCCGATCCTGGAGGCCGCCGCCCCCTTCTTCGCGAAACGCTTCGCCGACATGGACTGGCTGATCGCCACGCCCGAGGGCATCGCGCGCTTCGACGGCGCGATCACCTATGCGCCCCCTGCACCGCGCCCGGATTTCCCGACGGATTCCAGCCACACCCTGTGGCACACCTATTTCGCCAACATCTTCAACCCCGCCCGCATCAAGACCAATGCGATGCGGTCCGAGATGCCGCGCAAATACTGGAAGAACCTGCCCGAAACGGCCCTGATCCCCGAGATGCTGGCTGACGCCCCTCGCCGCGTCCAGGCCATGCGCGAGGCCGGGGCGTCTGAGGCCCCCGCCTTCGCCGCCCGCGTGACCGCCCGCATCCGCCAGATCCCGGACGACACCCCGCCCGAGACGCTGGAGGCCGCGCGCGAACAGGCCGGGCGCTGCACGCGCTGCGACCTGTGCCATGCCGCGACCCAGACCGTCTGGGGCGAGGGCGATCCCACGGCCCCCCTGATGATCGTGGGCGAGGCGCCGGGCGATCACGAGGATCTGCAAGGCCGCCCTTTCGTTGGCCCAGCGGGTCAGTTGCTGCGGCAAGCGATGGACCAGGCGGGTCTCGATCCCGCGCAGGCCTGGATGACCAATGCGGTGAAGCACTTCAAGTTCACCCCGCGCGGCAAGCGCCGCATCCACCAGAACCCGGCTGCGGGAGAGATCCGTCAGTGCAAGTGGTGGCTGGACATCGAACGGCGTATGATCGCGCCGCGCCTGACGCTGGCCCTGGGCGCCACCGCCGCCTTTGCCCTGACCGGCAACCGCGCGCCCCTGACCCCCCGGCGCGGCACCGTGGAAACCGCGCTGGACGGCGGGCCGGTGCTGATCACCTGGCACCCCAGCCTGATCCTGCGGTTGGATCCCGGCGCGGCGGCTACCGCGCGCGGCCAGTTCGCCGCCGACCTGTCGCAAGCCGCCCGGCTGATGGCGGCATAGCTTTCACCTTTGCTTAAATATCCTGGGGGAGTCCGCCTTGGCGGACGGGGGCAAGGCCCCCTACAGCGCCTGCCCCAGCAGCATCCTCGGCATCGGATCGACCGACAACCCCGCCGCCTGCCGCATGAAGCCCCGCCGCAGGGCGGGCACCGCGCTGACGATCCCCATGCCCAGGCCGCGCGCTACTGAGGCCACCGGATTGGTGCTGGCGAACAGCCGGTTCACCCCGTCCATGCCAAGCGCGAGGCTGGTCGCGTCGAACCGCCGCCAGCCCTGATACCGCTGCAAGACAAGCTCGGACCCGATATCCTCGCCCCGGCGCGCCGCATCGACCAGAACCTCGGCCAAGGCCGCCACGTCGCGCAGGCCCAGGTTCAGCCCCTGGCCTGCGATGGGATGCACGCCATGCGCCGCATCGCCGACCAAGGCCACCCGGTCCGCCGCATAGCGATCGGCCAGCGACAGGCTCAGCGGATAGGTGAAGCGCGCCCCTGCCAGTTCGATCCGGCCCAGAAAGTCGCCGAAGCGCGGGCGCAGCACGTCCAGGAAGGCGTCGTCCGGCAGCGCGGCGATGGCGCGGGCATTGTCGTGGGTTTCCGACCAGACCACGCTGCTGCGGTTGCCGGGCAGGGGCAGGATCGCCAGGGGACCGGTCGCCATGAAATACTGCTGCGCGACGCCCTCGTGCGGGCGCTCATGCGCGATGGCCGCGACAAGCGCCGTCTGGCCGTAATCCCAACCCCGCCGCCGGATCCCGGCGCGCGCGGCTACCCCCGACCCGCGCCCGTCCGCGCCCACCAGCAGCCGGGCGCGCATCCGGCGGCCATCGGACAGCGCGACCTCGACCCCGCCCGCCGTGACCTGCTGGTCCGTGACCGACAGCCCGGACAGGTGCTGCACCTTGCCGGGCATCGCGGCCAGCAGGGCGCGATACAGGAACCGGTCCTCGAGCATGTAGCCGACCGGGCCTTCCTCGATCTCGGCGCTGTCGAAATGCAGGAAGAAGGGCGCGGCCCCCTCGCCCGGCCGACCTTGGGACGCCTTGACCTGCCGGATCGGCTGGCTGTCGTCTGCCAAGCCCGCCCACAGCCCAAGCGCCTTCAGCAACCGTTGCGAGGCGACCGCCAGCGCATAGGCCCGCCCGTCGAAATTGTCGCCCGCCCGCGCGTCCGCCGGGCGGGGATCCACGACGGCCACGCGCAGGCCCGCGCCCGCCAGGGCAAGGGCCAGAACCGGGCCGTTCAGCCCGCCGCCTGCGATCAGGACATCCACATCACTCATGGCGCGGATCATGCACGGGGGCGGGCGAAAGTCCATGCGGCGAAGCGCCCTCGGCGGCCAGGATCGCCGCCAGCCCGCTGCGGTAATCGGGATGGCGCAGCCGGACCCCTAGGTCTTCCTTGATGCGCCGGTTCGAGACGCGCTTGTTGTCGGCGTAAAAGGACCGCGCCATGGGGGTCATGGGGGCATCCTCGAAGGCGACCTCGGGCGGCGGCGGCAAGTCCAGCAGATGCGCCGCATGGGCCAGCACGTCCTGCGGCGGGGCCGGGTCGTCGTCGCAGACGTTGTAGGCGGTGCCGGGCGCGGGCCGGTCGAGGGATGCCAGCAGAACCCGGGCGATGTCTTCGGCATGAATGCGCGAAAACACCTGGCCCGGCTTGATGATCCGCCGCGCGGTGCCGTTCCTGACCTTCTCGAACGGCCCGCGCCCGGGACCATAGATCCCCGCCAGCCGGAAGATGTGCAGGGGCAGCCCCGCCTGGTCCGAAAGCGCGCGCCAGTCCGCCTCGGCCCGGATGCGGGCCTGACCGCGCGGGCCGGTGGCGTCCAGGGGGCTGTCCTCGTCCACCCAGTCTCCGCCCCGGTCGCCATAAACCCCGGTCGTGGACAGATAGCCCAGCCAGCGCGGCCGCGCCCGGGCCAGATCGTCGCGGAAGGCCGCCAGCACCGGATCCCCCGCAGGTCCGGGCGCGGCCGACACCAGGATCGCATCCGCCGCCGCGATCTCGACGCGCAGGCGTGCGTCCTCGCCGGGCCACGGGATCGGCACCGCGCCCGCCGCCGCCACCCGGTCGGGATCGGCGCGCGTCGTGCCCAGGACCTGCCAGCCGCGCGCGCGCAGCAGGGGCGTCAGGAAACCGGCGGAATAGCCGTGGCCGAAGACAAGCATTCTCATGACGCCAGCGTAACGGCCCGCGCGGCCCGGCGCCAGACGCTTGCCTGCGGCGGGCCGGGCTGGCAGGGTCGGGGGAAAGCAAGGACAGGAACGATGGACACGGATTCCCGCTATCTGCCGGTCGAGACGCCCGACCTGCCGGGCCGCGAACAATTCACCGACGCCGCGGCCGCCGTGGCGCGCCTGCAGAATCTCTATGCCCGCGCCACCGGCTTTCTGCTGGACCGCTTCACCAAGGCGCTGGAAGGCAACAAGCCCGTCGCCCGTTTCCGGGCCTTCTACCCCGAGTTGCGCCTGACCGTGCCCACCCATCCGAAGGTCGATTCCCGCCTGTCCTTCGGCCATGTGGTGGCGCCCGGCAGCTATTCCGCGACCATCACCCGGCCCGACCTGTTCGAGAACTACCTCAAGGAACAGATCGGCCTTCTGATCCGCAACCACGGCGTACCGGTGACGGTGGGCGTCAGCGACACGCCGATGCCGGTCCACTTCGCCGTCGCCGCCCAAAGCGACCTGGCGGTGCCGCAGGAAGGGGTGCTGGATTTCAGCCTGCGCGACATCTTCGACGTGCCGGATCTGAACACCATGAACGACGACATCGTGAACGGCATGGCGGGGCCGATGCCGGACGGGTCGCTGCACCTGGCGGCCTTCACGGCGCAGCGCATCGACTATTCCCTGGCGCGGTTGCAGCATTACACCGCGACCGCGGCCGGGCATTTCCAGAACTTCGTGCTGTTCACCAACTATCAGTTCTACGTGGACGAGTTCGAGGCCTTCGCCCGCCGCGTGTTGGGCGATCCCGCCCTGGGCTATGACAGCTTCGTGGCCCCCGGCAACCAGGAGATCTCGGATCCTGCCGCCCCCCTGGCCGCGCTGTCCAAGCTGCCGCAGATGCCGACCTATCACCTCAAGCGTGCGAACGGGCAGGGGATCACGCTGGTCAATATCGGCGTGGGACCGTCGAACGCCAAGACCGCCACCGACCATATCGCCGTGCTGCGCCCCCATGCCTGGCTGATGGTCGGCCATTGCGCGGGCTTGCGCAACAGCCAGTCCCTGGGCGATTTCGTGCTGGCCCATGCCTATCTGCGCGAGGATCACGTCCTGGACGACGACCTGCCCGTCTGGGTGCCGATCCCGCCCCTGGCCGAGGTGCAGGTGGCCCTGCAAGAGGCCGTGGCCGAGGTCACGCAGCTGGACGGCTATGAACTCAAGCGCATCATGCGCACCGGCACGGTCGCCACCATCGACAACCGCAACTGGGAATTGCGCGACCAGTCCGGCCCGGTTCACCGCCTGTCCTTGTCGCGCGCCGTGGCGCTGGACATGGAAAGCGCCACCATCGCCGCCAACGGCTTTCGGTTCCGGGTGCCCTACGGCACGCTGCTCTGCGTCAGCGACAAGCCGCTGCATGGCGAACTGAAGCTGCCGGGCATGGCCACCGACTTTTACCGCACGCAGGTCGCCAACCACCTGCTGATCGGCATCCGCGCCATGGAAAAGCTGCGCGAGATGCCGCTGGAGCGGATCCATTCGCGCAAGCTGCGGTCCTTCAACGAGACGGCCTTCCTGTGACCCTGCGTCAACTGGCCGTGCCGCGCCTGCTTTCCGAGGAAGCCGCGAAAAAGGCTTGAACTGTTGGGGAAAACGGTGTGTAGCAGGCGATATGCCGCAAAAGGCGCTATGTTTGGCCCCTGCAGAACCGGGCAAGAGGAGACAGATTGATGGCTACGCCTTCCGCTAAACCGATGACCAAGACCCAGCTGGTCGCCACGCTGGCCGAGGAAATGGGTTCGGACAAGAAATCGGCCTCGACCGCGCTGGACGCGATCGCCGCCGTTGTCGCCCGCGAAGTCGCCGCCGGCGGCTCGGTAACGATCCCCGGCATCGGCAAGATCGCCTGCCGCGCGCGTCCCGAACGCCAAGTCCGCAACCCGCAGACCCAGGAAATGATGACCAAGCCTGCGGACAAGCAGGTCAAGGTGACGGTCGCCAAGTCGCTGAAGGACAGCGTGAACAGCTGATCGCTGCTTACGGCAGACGAACGGGGCCGTGCCGGTGGGCGCGGCCTTTTTGCTTGCGGGGGAGTCACCGAGGTCCGGCAGGTGAATGTCCGGGGGACATTCGCCCGGACCGATTGCCCGAAGCCGCAAGGCGCGAGGCGCAAGGGGCGTGCAACCGGACCTGACGCCAGCAATCCGGCAGGGCAGGTGCCGCCGCTGCGCCATGCGCTATCGCCGCCATCTGTCGGGCGTCAGCGCGAGAACAATCAAGGTCGGGAGTAGAATGAACGGAAAAACACCGATGACGTAGAGCAAGGAATAGAAAAAAAGGACATCGTGCAAAACGGCAATCTTTACGATCACAGCCCATTCGGGACACTCTATGCCCCAGATGACGCCTCCGCCGCAGCCGATGGAGCTGAAATATCGCTTCGTCCAAAGAGGCGCCGCATAACCCACCAGAGGCACGATTGCGTTTGCGGCCATGATCCATCGCACCCGCAAGGACCGACTGAACCAGGCGATCATTCCGGCCAGGATGGGTGCGCCAAATACCCAACCGAAGAAAAGAAACGTCATCGCTGACCCTTTCAGGGACACGGTGTCGGTCTGCTATCAGGTATGCCGCGACTTCACCCTTCCCGCCACCCCCATGACCTGCTAGCCCTTCTGCATCATCTGCAACGGAGCCTTCCGCATGGACATTCGCGCAATCCTGATGGGGGTGTTCTTCGCGGTGATGTGGGCCTCGGCCTTCACCTCGACCCGGATGATCGTGACCGAAGTGCCGCCGCTGTTCGCGCTTGCCCTGCGCTTTCTGCTGTCGGGCGCGATGGGCGTCGTCATCGCGCTGCTGATGGGCGAGACATGGCGCGCGCTCACCCGCGCGCAATGGCGGGCGGTGGTGATCCTGGGGCTGTGCCAGAACGCGCTGTATCTGGGCCTCAACTGGGTGGCGATGCAGTGGATCGAGGCGGGACTGGCGTCCATCATCGCCGCCACCATGCCGCTGATCGTGGCGCTGCTGGGATGGGGCCTGATGGGAGAGCGGCTGCGGCCGATGGGCATCGCGGGCCTGGCCCTGGGGCTGATCGGGGTCGCCATCATCATGGGCGCGCGGCTGCAAGGGGGCGGCAGCGATCCGGTGGGCATCGCGATGTGCTTTGCCGCCGCCCTGGCGCTGGCCGTGGCCACGCTGACCGTGCGCGGCGCCAGTTCGGGCGGCAACGTGATGATGATCGTGGGCCTGCAGATGCTGGTGGGGTCGGCGACCCTGTGGGTCGTGGCTCCGCTGCTGGAGGATTGGCACGTCGATCCCCATCCCCGGCTGGTCTGGGCCTTCCTTTACACGGTGATCGTGCCGGGGCTGGTGGCGACCTGGGTCTGGTTCCGGCTGGTGGGCCGCATCGGCGCGGTGCGGGCCGCGACATTCCATTTCCTGACGCCCTTCTTCGGGGTCGCCACCGGCGCGGCCCTGCTGGGCGAACGGCTTGCGGCAGGCGACGTGATCGGCGTGGGCATCATCATGGCGGGCATCCTGGCCGTGCAATTGTCCAAGGCGCCCGCGCCCGTGGTCCGTCCCCCCTCGGCCTGAGGGCGGGAACGGCCAGGCCGCCGCGGCGTTGATTTTCATGGAATGTTCACCATCTTGGTATCCATGCGCGCCGATCAGATCCTGCACCCGACGCCGGCCGGGCTTTACTGCCCCCCCGGCGATTTCTTCATCGACCCCGTTCGCCCGGTGCCCCGCGCGCTGATCACCCACGGCCACGGCGACCACGCCCGGTCGGGCCACGGCGCCGTCATGGCGACGCGCCAGACGCTGGAGATCATGGCGATCCGCTATGGCGCCGATTTCGCGGGCCAGCGTCAGGCGGCGGATGGTCCGGTCCGCGTGGGCGGCACCACCGTCAGCTTCCATCCGGCGGGCCATATCCTGGGGTCCGCGCAGATCGCCGTGCAGCCGGACCACGGCCCGAAGATCGTCGTCTCGGGCGATTACTGCCGCCACCCGAACCCGGTCAGCGAACCTTACGAACCCGTGCCCTGCGACATCTTCGTGACCGAGGCGACCTTCGGCCTGCCGGTCTTCAAGCACCCCGACCCAGCGGGCGAGATGACGCGGCTGCTGGCCAGCATGGCCGAATTTCCCGAACGCCAACACCTGATCGGCGCCTATGCCCTGGGCAAGGCGCAACGGCTGATCATGCTGGCGCGGCAGGCGGGCATCGACGGGCCGATCGCGATCCACGGCGCGTTGCAGCGGCTGTGCGATTACCACGTGGAACAGGGGATCGACCTTGGCCCGCTGGTCCCGGCCACCGCGAAACAGGTGGACGCGCAACTGGTGATCGCGCCGCCCTCGGCCTTTGCATCCGCCTGGGTGCAGCGGTTCCGCGATCCGGTGATCGGCTTCGCCTCGGGCTGGATGGCGGTGCGGGCGCGGGCGCGTCAGCGGGGCGTGGAACTGCCCTTGGTCATCAGCGACCACGTGGACTGGCCGCAGGTCACGCGGACCATCACCGAACTGGCCCCGCGGGAAGTCTGGATCACCCACGGAACCGAGGACGGCCTGCTGCGCTGGTGCGAATTGCAGGGCATCCCCGCCCGCCCCCTGCGGCTGGTGGGCTACGAGGACGAGCCGGAATGAGGGCTTTCGCCACCCTGCTGGAACGCCTGGCCTTCACGCCCGCGCGCAACGCCAAGCTGCGCCTGCTGCGGCATTATCTTGAAGCTACGCCCGACCCGGATCGCGGTTATGCCCTGGCTGCGCTGACGGGCGATCTGAAGCTGCGCACCGTCACGCCCGGCCTGTTGCGCGGGCTGATGGTGGAACGCGTGGACGAACAGCTGTTCGCGCTGTCCTATGACTTCGTGGGCGATCTGGCGGAAACCATCGCGCTGTTGTGGGACACCGACCGGGACGAGGACGTGCCCCTGCACCAGGCCGTGGCGCTGCTGTCCGAGACCGGCAAGGCGGGCCTGCCCGCGGCCATCGCCGGGATGCTGGACCGGCTTGGTCCCTCGCAGCGGCTGGCCTTTCTGAAACTTGCCACGGGCAACATGCGCATCGGCCTGTCCGCCCGCATGGCCCGCATCGCCCTGGCCGAGATGGGCGCCCCCGACGTGGCCCAGATCGAGGAAATCTGGCACGGCCTGACGCCCCCCTATCAGCCGCTGTTCGACTGGATCGCGGGCGGCGCGCGCCCCGAACAGGCCGCCCGCGCGCCCTTCCGCCCGGTGATGCTGTCCACCCCCGTCGATCTGGACCAGTTGCGGGCCTTCGATCCCGCCGACTATGTCGCCGAATGGAAATGGGACGGCATCCGCGTGCAGGCGATCAACGACGGCGGGGTGCGGCGCCTGTATTCCCGCACGGGAGAGGACATCAGCGCCAGCTTTCCCGACCTGATCGAGGCGCTGAACTTCGACGGCGCCGTGGACGGCGAATTGCTGGTGCGGCGGGGCGAGGACGTGGCGGTCTTCGGCGACCTGCAGAAACGCCTGGGCCGCAAGCAGGTGGGCCGCGGGATGCTGGACAGCCACCCGGCCAGCCTGCGGGTTTACGACCTGATGATCTGGGGGGGCCGCGACCTGCGCGATTTGCCGCTGACGGACCGCCGCGCCGCCTTGGAGGCTGCGGATTTCGGCAGCGACCGGATCGACGTGTCGCCGCTGCTGGACTTCGCCACCTGGGACGACCTGGCGGCCTTGCGCGCCGATCCCCCCGCCCCGGTGATCGAGGGCGTGATGATCAAGCGCCGCGACTCCGCCTATGTCGGCGGCCGCCCGCGCGGCCCGTGGTTCAAGTGGAAGCGCGACCCGCATGTGGTGGACGCCGTGCTGCTTTACGCGCAGCGCGGGCATGGCAAGCGGTCGGGATTCTACAGCGACTTCACCTTCGGGCTGTGGGAGGCGGACCAGCTTGTGCCCGTGGGCAAGGCCTATTTCGGCTTCACCGACGAGGAACTGCGCGAACTGGACCGGTTCGTGCGCAACAACACGGTCGAACGCTTCGGTCCCGTCCGGTCCATCGCGCCCAAGCTGGTGCTGGAGGTCGCGTTCGAGGGCCTGAACGCATCCGGCCGCCACAAGGCGGGCGTCGCCATGCGCTTTCCCCGCATCAGCCGCATCCGCTGGGACAAGCCCGCGTCCGAGGCCGACCACCTGTCCACCCTCAAGGCGATGATCCCGTGACCCTGCCGCCCGAATTCCAGGACTGGTTCGCCCGGCAGGGCTGGCAGCCCCATCCGCATCAGCTGGATCTGTTGGCCGCGCAGGGCGACACCCTGCTGATCGCGCCGACCGGGGGCGGCAAGACGCTGGCGGGGTTTTTGCCGTCGCTGGTGGACCTCAAGGACGGGCACAAGGGGCTGCACACGCTTTATGTCTCGCCCCTCAAGGCGCTGACGGCGGACATCGCGCGCAACCTTGCCCGTCCAGTGGCCGACCTGAACCTGCCCATCCGGGTCGAGGATCGGACGGGCGACACGCGCCAGTCGCAGCGCGCGCGGCAAAGGGTCGATCCGCCGCAGATCCTGCTGACCACGCCGGAATCGCTGGCCTTGATGCTGTCCTATGAACAGGCGCCGCAGATCTTCGGCAGCCTGCGGCGGGTGGTTCTGGACGAACTGCACGCGCTGGCCGAAAACAAGCGCGGCGACCAGTTGATGCTGTGCCTGGCGCGATTGCGCACCCTGGCCCCGGGCGTGGTGACGACCGGCCTGTCCGCCACGGTCGAGGATCCGGAGGCCCTGGCGCAATTCATGGGCGGCGCATCCATCATCAACGCCGATCCCGGTCCCGAACCCGACATCGCCATGCTGGCCACCGCCCGTCCTGCCCCCTGGTCGGGCGGCGGCGGCCATTACGCCGTCCCCGAGGTTCTGGACCAGATCCGGCAGGCCCGCACCACCATCATCTTCATCAACACCCGCGCCCAGGCGGAACTGTTCTTCCAGGCGCTGTGGGCCGCCAATGACGACAACCTGCCCATCGGCCTGCACCACGGCAGCCTGGCCCGCGAGGCGCGCCAAAGGGTCGAGGCCGCGATGGCGGCGGGCCAACTGCGCGCCGTGGTGGCGACGGGCAGCCTGGATCTGGGCATCGACTGGGGGTCCGTGGATCTGGTGATCCAGATCGGCGCGCCCAAGAACGTCAAGCGGCTGGTCCAGCGGATCGGGCGGGCGAACCACCGCTATAACGCCCCAAGCCGCGCCCGGATCGTGCCCGCCAACCGCTTCGAGGTGATCGAATGCGTGGCGGCCCTGGAAGCCGTCCACGAACACGACCTGGACGGAGAGCCGCGCGGTCCCGGCCCGCTGGACGTGCTGTGCCAGCATATCCTGCTGACCGCCTGCGCCGGTCCCTTCGATGCCGACGCCCTGTTCGCCGAGGTGCGCACCGCCGGTCCCTATCGCGGCCTCAGCCGCGCGCAGTTCGACGACTGCCTGGATTTCGCGGCAACCGGCGGATACGCCTTGCGCGCCTATGACCGCTGGCAGCGGCTGATGCAGCGCGATGGGTTGTGGCGGCTGCGCGATCCCCGTGCGGTGCGCGAATTGCGCATGAACGTCGGCACCATCGTCGAGGCCGAGATGCTGAAGGTCCGCTTTCGCCGCGGCGGCGGCCTGCTGGGCGAGGTCGAGGAAGGTTTCGCCGCCACCCTGGTCAAGGGCGACACCTTCCTGATCGGCGGGCAGACCGTGCGCTACGACGCCCTGCGCGAAATGGTGGTCGAGGTCACGAAGCAGCCCGCGAAACAGCCGCGCATCGCGCTCTATTCCGGGCTGAAGCTTGCCACGTCCACGCAACTGTCGCACCGGGTTCAGGCGCTGATCGGCGATCCCGCGCGCCACTGGGTGCTGCCGCCCGACACCGCCGACTGGCTGGCCTTGCAGGCCCGCGTCAGCGCCCTGCCGCAGCCGGGCGTGCTGCTGAGCGAAAGCTTTCCCCATCGCGGCCAGTGGCATTTCGCGCTTTATGGTTTCGCCGGGCGCCATGCCTTGCAGACGCTGGGCCTCTTGATGACCAAGACGATGGAGGATGCGGGCCTTGGGCCGCTGGGGTTCCTGGCAACCGATTACGCGCTGTGGATCTGGTCGCTGGACCCGGTGACCGATCCCGAACCGCTGCTGGACCGCGATGCCTTGCGCGCGGGCCTGGGCGACTGGCTGGCAGGCAATGCGGTGATGAAGCGGACCTTCAAGAATGTCGCGGTCATTTCCGGCCTGATCCAGCGCAACATGCCGGGGGGGCGGAAATCGGGCAAGCAGGCCACCTTTTCCACCGACATCCTTTACGATACCTTGCGCCGCTATGACCCCGACCACCTGCTTCTGCGGATCACCGCGGACGAGGCACGGCGGGGCCTTGTCGATTTCGACCGGATCGAGGAGATGCTGGACCATTCCCCCCGTCACGACCACCGGATGCTGGACCGCGTGACGCCGCTGGCCGCGCCCCTGCTGCTGGAATTCGGCCGCGTTCCCATCGCGGGCCAGGGCCGCGAGCGCCTGGCCGAGGCCGAGGCCGCCGCCCTGATGGCCGAGGCGGGCCTGGCATGACCCATGCCTTCGATTTCGCGGGCCAGAGGCTCGAGGCGCGGCCCTCGGGCGCGCTTTTCTGGCCCGAGCGCCGCTGGCTGATCGTGGCCGACCTGCACCTGGGCAAGTCCGAGCGCATGGCCCGGCGCGGCGGATCGCTGCTGCCGCCCTACGAAACCCTGGCGACGCTGGACCGCCTGGAGGCCGAGATCGCGGCGACCGATCCCGCCTGCGTGGTCAGCCTGGGCGACGGGTTCGACGACGACGCGGCGGCGCTGGCGCTGCCCGACATGCTGTGCGACCGGCTGCGCGCCATGGCCTGGGGGCGGCGCTGGATCTGGGTCAGCGGCAATCACGACCCCGCCCCGGTCTGCCCGCGCCTGCCGGGCGAGGCGGTGGACGCGTGGACCGACGGCCTGACCTTGCGCCACCAGGCGGGGCAGGGACCGGACGTGTCGGGGCATTTCCACCCCTGCGTGCGGCTGGCGGGCGACCGGCGGCGCTGTTTCCTGGTCGGGCGCGACCACCTGATCCTGCCGGCCTTCGGGGCCTATACCGGCGGGCTTGCCATCGACAGCCCCGTGCTGGCGGCCCTGGTGCCGCAAGGACTGGCCATCGCCTGCGGGACACGCGCCCTGCCCATTCCGGTGGGCGCCCCGGCGCGGGCCGGCCGGCGCGCATGAGAAAGGCCGGGTCGCTGCGCGCGCCCGGCCCTTGGATCGTTTGGTGCCGAACTCAGAAGCTGAAGTTCACACCGACCTTGATGTTGTGATGTTCCGGCGTGGCGTTGCTGACAAGGGTGCTGGTTCCGTCGTCAAATTCGACATCGGTCTTGCCGAAGTCACGATACTGCCATTCCGCAAAGACCGACAGGTTGTCACGCACCTTGCGTTCGACGCCAAGGCCCAGCGTATAGCCGCTTTCCTCAAAGCCGATCGTTTCGGAGCCATCAGCCGTCTTCAACTCATAGTCGAAGTCGCCGTAAACCGCGCCTACCGTGCCATAGACCAGCGTTTGCGGATTCACGACATAACCCGTCTTGAGCTGCAAGCCCACGGCATAATTGAGCGAAGATTCGACTTCGGTCGACTCGCCGTCCAGCAGGAAGCTATCCGATCCGTCCACGCTGCCGCTCTCGACCCACAGTTCGGGACCGAAGACCCAATTGTCACGCTGCCAGCGATAGCCTGCATGAAGACCGGCGGTCACGCCCTTCATGTCGGCCTGACCCAGATCGGTATTCCGCTCGATCAGGGTATCGCCCACATAGCGGTCTAGCCCGATCTCGTCGTCGCCGCCAAAGCTGTAGCCGATCGAGCCGCCGGCATAACCGCCAGCCCAGTCACCGACCGGGGCGGCTTCAACGACCGGGGCCGTCACCACGGGATCTACTGTCGGGGCGGTATAGCCCCCGGCAAGGGCGCCGGACGCGCCCGAGAGAATGCCAAGGGCGCACATCGCCAGGAACGAGGTATGACGCATCATACCAAACGCCTTGCTCTCTGACTCGCACGGGATTCCCTTCGACCTGAAAGTATGAATCATGGTTTTC
>NZ_WMBT01000006.1 GCF_009708075.1 Paracoccus lichenicola
CGTCCGGCCCCTCCAGCGTTCCCGCCTTCGGTGAAGCGGTATTTACGGAGGAGAAACGGCAGGGGCAAGGAGAAAAATGCGCCTCAGCCGCAACTATCTTTCATCTCTTTGAATTTTCATGAAAAATTTAGTCCCCGGCGCACCCGTGAAAGGATGGACGGCCAGCTTTGGATCAAGCACAAGGCGAATCTTCATCCTGACCATGGCACGATTCCCACCGGAATCGGCTCTTTACCGTGATCCAGGTGCAGCAGAATCGCTGCATTGCCCATCTTGCAGGCAATGTGGCAGCCCTTGGCGACGCGCCGGTGACAGTTCCACGACGGTTCAAGAACGAAAAAGGCGCGACCCTTGCGGATCGCGCCTTTCGGATGTGCGTGCTGCCGGACTCAGCGCTTCGAGAACTGGAAGCTGCGGCGTGCCTTGGCCTTGCCGTATTTCTTCCGTTCCACGACGCGCGAGTCGCGGGTCAGGAAACCGGCGGCCTTCAGCGCGGCGCGCAGGCTGGGTTCATACAGTTGCAGCGCCTGGCTGATGCCATGCTTCACGGCGCCGGCCTGACCCGACAGGCCGCCGCCCTTGACGGTGGCCTGCACGTCGAACTGGTTGGCCACGCCCGCCACGTCGAACGGCTGGCGCAGGATCATCTGCAGCACGGGCCGGGCGAAGTATTCGGTGATGTCCTTGCCGTTCACCACGACCTTGCCGGAACCGGGCTTGACCCAGACCCGGGCAACGGCGTCCTTGCGCTTGCCGGTCGCATAGGAACGGCCCAGGCTGTCACGCTGCGCTTCGCGGCGGATGGGGGCATCGGCCACGACGGCGGCGCTGCCCGACACGACGGATTTCAGATCGTCGAGGCTCTTGATGTCTTCGGCCATAATCACGCGCTCCGGGTGTTCTTGGCGTTCAGGACCTTCACGTCCAGAACTTCGGGCTGCTGCGCCTCGTGCGGGTGTTCGGTCCCGGCATAGACGCGCAGATGGGTCATCTGCTGCTTGCCCAGCTTGTTGCGGCTGATCATGCGTTCGACGGCCTTGATCACCACGCGTTCTGGATGGGCGCCTTCCAGCACCTGGCGGGCCGTGCGGTGCTTGATGCCGCCCGGGTGGCCGGTGTGCCAGTAGTATTTCTTGTCATCGCGCTTGTTGCCGGTCATCTGCACCTTGTCGGCGTTGATGATGATGACGTTGTCGCCCATGTCCATGTGCGGGGTGAAGGTCGGCTTGTGCTTGCCGCGCAGGCGGCTGGCGACGATCGTGGCGAGGCGGCCCAGAACGACGCCCTCGGCGTCGATCAGGATCCACTTCTTCTCGATCTCCGCCGGTTTCGCGGTATAGGTTTTCATCTTTCGTCCCTTCAGGGTCGTCATAATGCGAGATGGGGGTGTATCGGGGATCGCAGCCGATACGTCAAGCATACGGGATGCAAATATGTCCATTAATAACAATTGCTTGCCATTTAGGTATCTAGATACCACATCATAGCGCGCTGTTTTCCGGCCTTTTCGGCGGAATCGCGTAGGTCATCGAACAGCGGGCCACCGGATCCCCTGCCCCTTCCGAAAGGATCAGCGCCTCGGCCACGGCCAGGCTGCGGCCCAGCTTCAGGATCCGGCATTCGGCCAGCAGATCGCGCCCTGCCGCGGGCTTGCGCATGAAGTCGATGGAAGCGTTCGTCGTCACCGCAAGCGCCACCGGTCCGATCCGCGACAGGATCGCGCAATAGATCGCGATGTCGGCCAGGGCGAAGATCGACGGGCCGCCGACGGTGCCGCCGGGCCGCAGATGCCGGTCGTCCACACGCAACCGGGCGACCAGCTTGTCGGGACCGACCGATTCGATGCCGTGATCCCCTGCGGCCTGCGGGAAATCCCTGGCCAGAAAGGCATTCAGCGCCTGTGCGTCCATCACGATGTCCATGCTTTTCCTCTTGCCCCTTGCGGCATAGGCTTGCGGTCAAACGGGAGGAGAGATCAAGATGCCGGACCTGATCCTGCGCCAGGACACCGATCACATCGCGCGGCTGACGCTGAACAGCCCCGCCAACTACAATGCCTTGTCGGCCGAGATGATCGCGGCCCTGACGGATGCCCTTGCCGATGTCGCGGGGGATCAGGACATTCGCGTGGTCGTGCTGGCTGCCAGCGGCAAGGCCTTCTGCGCGGGCCACGACCTGCGGCAGATGCAGGCCGCGCGGGACGGTGCCGACGGCGGGGCTGCGGGTTTTGCCGATCTGTTCGAGACTTGCGCGCGGATGATGCAGATGATCCCCGCCCTGCCGCAGCCGGTGATTGCCGAGGTCCAGGGAATCGCCACTGCCGCCGGATGCCAGCTGGTCGCCTCTTGCGACATGGCGGTCGCGGCGGAAACCGCGCGCTTTGGCGTCAACGGCGTGAACATCGGCCTGTTCTGCTCGACCCCGATGGTCGCCCTGACCCGTGCCATCCCGCCCAAGGCCGCGTTCGAGATGCTGGTGACGGGCGAGTTCATCGACGCCGCCCGGGCGCAGCACCTGGGCCTGGTCAGTCGCGTCGTGCCGCCTGAGGATCTGACCGGCACCGCCATGCAGATGGCCGCGACCATCGCCGCCAAGCTGCCCGCCGCGATCCGCCTGGGCAAGCGCGCCTTCCACGAACAGTTGCGGCTTGGCCTTGCGGAGGCCTATGTTTCGGCGGGCGCCGCGATGTGCCAAAACATCCTGCTGCCCGACACCGCCGAGGGCATGGCGGCCTTCCTGGACAAGCGCCCGCCAAGCTGGGCCTGATCCCTTCACCTTTGTCCAAATATCCTCGGGGGTGAGGCCGCTTGCGGCCGAGGGGGCTGAAAGCCCCCTGCCTCGCTGCCCGTCAGCGCGCCGCCAGGGCCTTCACCAGCTCGGTGAAATGCTCGCCGCGCTTCTCGAAGTTCGGATACTGGTCGAAGCTGGCCGCCGCCGGTGCCAGCAGCACCGTCTCGCCCGGATGGGCCTCGGAAGCGGCGCGGGCAACGGCGGTTTCCATGGTTTCGGCGATGTCATAGGGGGTCTGGCCGATTTCCAGCGCGAAATCGCGGGCGGAATGGCCGATCAGATAGGCCTTGGCCACGCGCCCCAGATGGGGGGCCAGCGCCCCGATGCCGCCTTCCTTCCCCAAGCCTCCGGCGATCCAGCGGATCCGGTCAAAGGCTTGCAGCGCCTTGGCGGCGGCATCGACATTGGTGGCCTTGGAATCGTTGACGTAACGGACGCCGCCGATCTCGGCCACGGTCTGGCTGCGATGCGGCAGGCCCGCGAAGCTGTGGAACGCGGCCTCGATCTCTCGCGGCGCAAGGCCAACGGCGCGGCAGGCGGCATAGGCCGCGCAGGCGTTCTGGTGGTTGTGCGCGCCGGGCAGGCCCCGGACCCCGCGCAGGTCGATGGAGGCCGCCTGCCGCCCCTTGCGGTATTCGGCAAGATGCCCCTTGCGCGCAAAGACCGACCAGGCCGCCCCGTCCAGCTTCGAGCCAGACGAGACGCGGATCACCCGGTCGTCGCTCGGCCCCATCGACAGTTGCCCGGCAAGATACAGCCCCTCGATCTCATCGACGCCGATCACCGCGCGGTCCGGCCCGCCTTCGGCGAACAGCCGCCGCTTGGCCGCGAAATAGCCCCCCGGGCCGCCGTGGCGGTCCAGGTGGTCGGGCGACAGGTTGGTGAAGACCGCGACATCGGGCGTCAGCGCGCGGGCCAGTTCGGTCTGGTAGCTGGACAGTTCCAGCACCACGACCTCTCCGTCGATGGCGGGTTCCAGCGACAGCACGCCCGTGCCGATATTGCCGCCCATCTGCGTCGGGCGGCCCGATTCGGACAGGATGTGATGGATCAGCGCGGTGGTGGTGGACTTGCCGTTCGACCCCGTCACGGCGATCACGCGGGGGGCGCGGTCGAAGCCGTCCCAATCCTCGGTCGCGTAGCTGCGGAAGAACAGGCCGATGTCGTTGTCCACCGGGATGCCCAGGGCATAGGCCTTGGCGATCACCGGGTGGGGCCTTGGGTAAAGATGCGGGATGCCGGGGCTGGTGATCAGGGCCGTGACGCCATGCCAGGCATCGTCGCGGGTCAGGTCAAGGATGGTCAGGCCATCCGCCGCAGCCGCCGCGCGCGTGTCGTTGCCGTCGTCCCAGGCGACAACGGTGGCGCCGCCTGCCGCCAGGGCCGCAGCGGTGGCCTTGCCGGAACGTCCCAAGCCCAGGACAGCGATGGTTTGGCCTTCGACGCCTTGAACCGGAATCATGAATTGCTCCTGTCAAAGCCGGGGGCTTCGCGCCCCCGGACCCCCGCGGGATATTTGAAGTCCAATGCAGGCATCAGCGCAGCTTCAGCGTGGCCAGTCCGATCAGCGCCAGGATCAGCGAGATGATCCAGAAACGGATGACGATCTGCGGCTCGGCCCAGCCTTTCTTCTCGAAGTGGTGGTGGATCGGGGCCATCAGGAAGACGCGGCGGCCGGTGCGCTTGAAATAGGCGACCTGGATGATGACCGACAGCGCCTCGACCACGAACAGCCCGCCGACGATGGCCAGCACGATCTCGTGCTTGGTGACGACGGCGATGGCGCCAAGCGCGCCGCCCAGGGCGAGGCTGCCGGTGTCGCCCATGAAGACCGCCGCCGGGGGGGCGTTATACCACAGGAAGCCCAGGCCGCCGCCGATCAGGGCCGAGACGAAGATCAGGATCTCGCCCGAGCCGGGGACATGGTGGACGCCCAGGTATTCGGTGAAGTCCACCCGGCCCACGGTATAGGCGATGACGCCCAGGGTGCCGGCCGCGATCATCACCGGCATGATGGCAAGGCCGTCCAGCCCGTCGGTCAGGTTCACGGCATTGGCGGACCCCACGATCACAAGCATCCCGAAGGGAATGAAGAAGTACCACAGGTTCACCAGCACGTCCTTGAAGACAGGCAAGGCGACCTGTCCGCTGAGATCCGCCGGATGCAGCCACATCGCCCAGGCCGAGGCGACAAAGGCCAGGGCCAGGCCCATCGCCATGCGCTTGCGGCCCGACACGCCCTTGGTGTTCTGCTTGCTGACCTTGGCGTAATCGTCGGCAAATCCGATCGCGGCATAGCCTGCCGTCACCAGCAGCACGATCCAGACATAGCCGTTGTCCAGCCGCGCCCACAAAAGCGTGGAAAAGAACAGCGCCGACAGGATCAGGATGCCGCCCATCGTGGGCGTGCCCGCCTTGACGAAATGCCCTTCCGGGCCGTCGTCGCGGATCGGCTGGCCCTTCTTCTGCGTGCGGCGCAGGTAATTGATCAGCGGGCGCCCGAAGATGAAGCCGAAGATCAGTGCCGTGAAGAAGGCCGCCCCCGCGCGAAAGGTGATATAGCGGAACAGGTTGAAGAGGTCGCCCCCTTCGGACAGGCCGCTGAGCCAATAAAGCATCGGTTATTCTTTCGTTTGGAATGCAGGCGTTTGCGCCCTGCGGCGCAAGGCGTCAACGACGGTCGAAATCTTCGAGGACTTGGACCCCTTGACCAGCACGATGTCGCCGGGGGCCACCAGATCCGCCGCGCAGGCCGCCAGTTCCCCGGCGGTTTCGGCCCAGACCCCGCGCTTGGCGGGCGGCAGCGCGTCATGCAGCGCGCGCATCCGGGGACCGGCGCTGTGGACCAGATCGACCTGCGCCATGGCCGGATCGTCGGCCATGTCCCGGTGCATGGCGATCTCGTCCGCACCCAGTTCCAGCATGTCGCCCAGGATTGCGACGCGCCGCCCGCCTTGCAGTCCTGCCAGCGTGGCAAGCCCCGCGGACAGGGATGTCGGATTGGCGTTGTAGGCGTCGTCGATCAGGCGGATGCCCGCCAGATCCTCGACCGCGCCGCGTCCCTGGGGGGGCAGCCAGTCGCCTAGGTGCCTGGCGGCTTCCTTGAGGTCGGCGCCTGCGGCGGCAAGCGCGGCCAGCACGCCCACCGCGTTCATCGCGAAATGCGCGCCGGTGGTTTGCAAGGTGAAATCAACGGTTTCGCCGCCGATCCTTGCGCGGCATCCGATGGCGCCGTCCTCGGGCTTGGCCTGGACCAGCTTGGCCTGGCCGTCGCGGCCAAAGCCCATGACAAGCGCGCCCGCGGTATCCGCGCAGTCGCGCAGGATTTGCGTGACCGGCAGATCCTCGGGGATGATGGCGTGGCCGATGGGTTCCAGACCCTGGAAGATCGACCCCTTTTCGCGGGCGATGCCTTCGATGGCCCCAAAGGCCTCAAGATGCGCGGCGGCGACCGTGGTGATCATCGCGACATGGGGGCGGGCCAGGCGCGAGAGCGGCGCGATCTCGCCCGGGTGGTTCATGCCGATTTCCACAATAGCGAAGTCGGTGTCGCGCGGCATCCGCGCCAGGGTCAGCGGCACGCCCCAGTGGTTGTTGTAGCTGGCCTCGGCCGCATGGATGCGCCCCTGCCCCGCCAGCGCCGTCCGCGCCATGTCCTTGGTCGAGGTCTTGCCGACCGATCCGGTGATGGCGATGACCTTGCCCGCCATGCGCCTGCGCCCGGTGCGGCCCAGGGCCTCAAGGGCGGCCAGCACGTCGGGCACGACCAGCAGCGACGCGGTCGGGACGACCCCATCCGGGATCCGGCTGACCAAGGCGGCGCAAGCCCCCTTGTCCAAGGCCTGCGCCACGAAGTCATGTCCGTCGCGCGCGTCCGTCAGTGCGACGAACAGATCGCCCGGCCGGATCGTGCGGGTGTCGATGGAGACGCCCGTGGCAACCCAATCCCCTTGCGCCTGCCCGCCCGTGGCAGAGGCGGCCTCATCGGCTGTCCAAAGCGTCATATCTTGCCGTCCAGTGCCGCGACCGCGACGGATGCCTGTTCGGCATCGTCGAAGGGATAGATGTCGTTGCCGATGATCTGGCCGGTCTCGTGCCCCTTGCCGCAGATCAGCAGCGCGTCGCCCGGCAGCAGCGCATCGACGCCGCGCAGGATCGCCTCGGCCCGGTCGGCGACCTCGGTGGCATCCGGCCCCGCGCCTTCCATCACGGCGGCGCGGATAGCGGCGGGATTTTCGGTCCGGGGATTGTCGTCTGTGACGATCACCACATCGGCAAAGTCGCGCGCGCCCTCGCCCATCAGCGGGCGCTTGCCCCGGTCGCGGTCGCCGCCCGCGCCGATCACGCAGACGATGCGGCCCATCACGTGCGGGCGCAGCGATTGCAGGGCGGCCACGACCGCGCCGGGCTTGTGGGCGTAATCGACAAAGACCGTGGCGCCATTCTCGCGCTGCGCCACAAGCTGCATCCGCCCGCGCACGGTGTGCAGGTCCGGCAGGACGCGCAGCACGGCATCCGCCGAATCGCCCGCCGCCAGGACAAGGCCCATCGCCGCCAGCACGTTTTCGGCCTGGAAGCCCCCGATCAGCGGCAGGCGGACCATGTGCGGCTGGCCCATCAACGAGAATCGCAGATCCTGCCCGGTCGCGTCATAGCGTTGCCCCAGGATCCGCAGCATGGCCTCTTCGCGGGTGCCCACGGTCGTGACGGCCAGCCCGCGGTCGGTGGCGATGTCCAGCATCTGCCGCCCGCGTTCGCCGTCGATGTTGATGACGGCCGCACCGCCGTCCTCCAGGATGTGGTTGAACAACAAGGCCTTGGCCGCGAAATATTCGTCAAAGCCCGCGTGGTAATCCAGATGGTCCTGGCTGAAATTGGTGAAGGCCCCGGCCTCGACCCGCACGCCGTCCAGGCGGCGCTGGTCCAACCCGTGGCTGGACGCCTCCATCGCGGCATGGGTGACGCCCGCTTGCGCGGCTTCGGCCAGAATGCGGTGCAGGGTCAGGGGGTCGGGCGTGGTGTGGGACAGCTTGGCCTGATAATCGCCCTCGACCCCCATGGTGCCCAGGCTGATCGCCTTGTGCCCCAGATGCTGCCAGATCTGGCGGGTGAAGCTGGCGACGCTGGTTTTGCCGGATGTTCCGGTGACGGCCACCACATGGTCGGGCTGCGCCTCGAACCACAGGGCGGCGGCGCCGGCCAGGGCGGCGCGGGGATCCTCGGCGACCACCACGGCGCCGTTCCAGCCGGACAGGGCATCCGCCGCCATCTCGGCGCCCGCGCGGTCGGTCAGGACGGCGCCCGCCCCCATCCGCAGGGCATAGGGGATGAATTCCGCCCCATGCAGCGCCGATCCCGGCAGGGCGGCGAACAGATGGCCGGGCTTCACGGTGCGGCTGTCCAGCGACAGGCCGGTGATGGCCGGGTCGCGCCCGTCCCTTGCCCGCAGCCCAAGCTGCGACAGCGTCTTCGTGCCTTGCCCCACCGTTTCACCCGTCATTGATTTGCGCTGACCTTTAGCTCATCGCCCGGTTGCGATTCAACACGGGGGGCGAAGCGCGGGGCGATGACCGGCAGGTTTTCGTCGGTGACGGGTTCCAGGCCCACCAGCGGGGCCAGGCGGCGGATGATGGCGGAGGCGACGGGGGCGGCGGTGGCGCCGGCCGTGCGGCTTTCCCCGCCGGGACCGGTTACGGACGGTTCGTCCAGCGTCACGATCATCACGTATTTCGGCGCGCTGGCCGGAAAGACCGATGCGAAGGTCGAGACCACCTTGTTGTCGTAATACCCGCCCGAGGGGCGCGGCTTGTCGGCGGTGCCGGTCTTGCCCGCGACCTCGTAGCCTTCGACCTCGGCCTGCTTGGCGGTGCCGCGCGTGACGACCTGGCGCAGCATGTCCACCGCGCGGGCGGCGGCGCGTTCGGACAGGATCCGTTCGCCCTGGGGCCGGGTGCGACCGTGGATCAGCGTGGGCGTGACCTTCACGCCGCCATTGGCGACGGTGGCATAGGCCGCGGCCAGGTGCAGCGGGCTTGCGGCCAGGCCGTGGCCAAAGGACACGGTGGCGGCGGTCACGGCGGGCCAGCGGGTCGGGACCAGCGGCTTGCCCGTGGGGGCCTCGACCATCTCGATAGGCAGGGGGTCGAAGAAGCCCAGCTTCTGCAAGAAGGCCTTTTGCCGTTCGACCCCGATCATCTGGGCGATGCGCACGGTGCCCACGTTGGACGACTTCACGATCACGTCCGTCGCCGACAGTTGCGGGCCATAGTTGGAAAAATCGTTGATCCGGTACTTGCCGATGCGCATCGGCGTCGTGGTGTTGATGCCGCTGTTGGGGTTGATGATCTGCAAATCCAGCGCCTGCGCGACGGGGAAGATCTTGAAGGTGGACCCCAGTTCGTACTGCCCCTGCACCGCGCGGTTGAACAGCGGGCTGTCGGACGGATCGCCCTTCAGCAAGGGGCGGGGGCGGTCGTTCGGGTCGAAATCGGGCAAGGACGCCATGGCCAGGATCTCGCCCGATTCGATCTCCATCAGGATGCCGGTGGCGCCCTTGGCGCTCATCACCTCCATGCCGGAGGCCAGCACCTGCTCCATCGCGGATTGCACGGACAGGTCGATGGACAGCTGCAAGGGCGCGCCGTCGTTGGCGGGATCGCGCAGCCAGCCGTCGAAGGCCTTCTCGACGCCCGCCACGCCCAGGACCTCGGCGCTGTCCACGCCTTCGTTGCCGAAGCCCGACCCGCCCAGGATATGGCTGGCGATGTGGCCGTTGGGATAAACGCGCATCTCGCGCGGGCCGAACAGCAGGCCCGGCTCGCCGATGTCGTGGACGGCCTGCATCTGTTCGGGCGACATCTTGCGCTTGATCCACATGAACTTGCGGCTGCCGGTGAAGTCGCGCAGCAGCTTGTCCGCGTCCAGATCGGGAAAGATGCGCGCCAGGTTCCGCGCCGCGCCCACCGGATCGACCATCTGGTGCGGGTGGGCATACAGCGAATGCGTCAAAAGGTTCGTCGCCAGCACCCGCCCCTGCCGGTCGGTGATGTCCGCGCGCTGCGAGACGATCTGCGCCGACATGACCTCGCTGCGCGGCTCGATCGGATCGGTCGAGGCCAGCGCGCCCATGCGCACCCCCACCGTCCCGAAGCCCAGGACGAACAGGCTGGCCATCAGCGCCAGCCGCCCCTCGGCCCGGCGGCGGGCCTTGTCCTGGATCGCCTCGTGGCGCAGGCGGCGGTTCTCGGCCTCGATGGCGTCAGGGTTCTCGCCACGCTCTCGGGCGCGGAGGATCCGGGCCAGGGGACGCAAGGGGATGCGGATCATGACGGTCACTCCTGCGGGGCGGCGGGGTTGCCGGAAGATTCGGATGCGACTTCGGGTTGCGGCGCGGGGGGCTTGGGATAGTCGATATGGCCCAGATCCATCACCTGCCCCGCCTCGCGTGGGATCAGTTGCAGCCGGTCGAAGTTCAGGTCCACCAGTTCCCGCAACCGGTCGGGACGGTTGAGATAGGCCCATTCGGCGCGCAGCACGCCCAGATCCTCGCGCAACTGGGCGATCTCGCGCTGGACCTGGCTCATCTCGCCCAAGGCAGCCTGGGTGCGGTAGTTCTCGCGGTAAGCCCAGAAGGCCAGGCCCATGACCAGAAGCGCGCAGGCGAGATAGGTCAGGGGACGCATCAATGGCCCCCCTTCGGCAGGCGCGGCATGGCCAGTGCATCGGCATCGACCGCAGCCGCAGGCGCGTCGGTGCGGATCGCCACGCGCAGCAGGGCGGACCGGGCGCGGGGGTTGGCGGACTCCTCTTCGGGGTCGGGACCGATGGCGCGGCGGAAGGGCATGGTGAAGGCCGCGGGCGCCATGTCCTGCACGGGGGCATAGCGGCTGCCCCCGCCCGCGCTGTTCGACCGGGCCTGCATGAACCGCTTGACGATGCGGTCCTCCAGCGAATGAAAGCTGACAACGGCCAGCTTGCCGCCGGGCTTCAGGGCGCGCTCGGCGGCGGAGAGGCCATCGACCAGCTGGCGGAATTCGTCGTTCACCCAGATGCGGACCGCCTGGAAGCTGCGGGTGGCGGGGTGGCTTTGCCCGGGCTTGGGGCGCGGCAGGCACCCGGCCACGACCTCGGCCAGCTGCGCCGTGCGGGTCAGCGGGCGGGCGGCGACGATGGCGCGGGCGATGCGGCGGGCGGCGCGTTCCTCGCCGTAATGATAAAGGACATCGGCGATCACCGCTTCCTCGGCCGTGTTCAGCAGGTCGGCGGCCGACGGCCCCGCCTGTTCCATCCGCATGTCCAAGGGTCCGTCGCGCAGAAAGGAAAAGCCGCGTTCCGCCAGATCCAGCTGCATCGAGCTGACGCCCAGATCCAGCACCACGCCGTCCAGCGATTCGCCCGCAAGTTGATCAAGGTCGGAAAACGTCCCCTCGACCAGCCGCAGCCGGTCGCCGTATTCGCCCGCCCAAGGCATGGCCATGTCGAAGACCAGCGGGTCGCGGTCCACGCCGATCACCCGGTCGGCGCCTGCCGCCAGCAGGCCCCGGGAATAGCCCCCCGCCCCGAAGGTGCCGTCCAGCCAGACGCCGGAAACCGGGGCAACCGCGCGAAGCAGCGGGGCAAGCAGGACGGGGACATGCGATTCGGCCATGGCCTAGCCCTCGTCCACCTGGTCCAGGAAGGACCGGGGATCGAATTCGGGACCGTGCCGGGCGGTGAAATCCTCCAGCGCGGTAACATCCTTGGGCCGCGAATCGGGGTGATAAACCTGGATGTAATCGCCGCGCGATTCGAAGATCGTCTCGGATCCTTCACTAAAGCCCAGCTTTTCGCGCAATTTCTGGGGCAGCACCAGGCGGCCCTCCTTGTCGATTTCCAGATCGGTGGACTGGCCGTTCATCAGCACTTCCAGCCAGCGGCGCTCGGGCGAGCCGCGCGTCAGCTTGTCGATCTGGGCGTCGATTTCCTCGATGGCCTCGATGCTGTAAAGCTCGATCCAGTTCCACCAGTCGGGACCGTACACGGCCACCAGCTGCGTGCGTCCGGTGTTGGCGGTGGCAAAGGCAGGATCGCCGGCATCGAACACGCGCCGCAGCCGGGCGGGGATCGACATCCGACCCTTGCCATCGACCTTGACGGATTCAGTGCCTCTGAACTTCCGCGTCACCCTTGGCCTGCCTCACTGCCGCTCTTTCGCCCGCCCGAAAGAGAAAGGGCGGACCGGGCCGCTGCCACTGCCCGATCCGCCGCCCTCGTTCCCCGTCCGGCCCCTTTTTTGGGGTCTGTCCCTGTCACGCGCCACCTGGGGGAGGTGCTGCTCGCGCGTGCGGGCGCTTATTTGGAAAACGGATGCCTGTATGAAAGCCTGCTCGCCTGGGGGGTCTTGATGCCCCTTCGCTGCCCGTCTTCGTGATCTGGTTGTGGCACGGGAATTCATGGGAAGCAACGGTATTCTTCGCCAAGCGGTGAAACCAAAGCGCGAACGGCGGAATGTCGCATATTTGCCATTTGCCTGTTTCGACTCGGGAAAAGCCCCATGCCTGGGGATTTCGCCCCATGAAACCACCAGATCTGGAGAATTAACTTTTGTTATTTTGCGTGCCGTGAACCGGCGCCGCCCGGGTCAGGCAAGATGACCTGTTGCCACTTATCCACAGAAAACTGGGGCTGCGGATTTATCGCTCACAGGGCTTCACGCCGCTGCGATTTGGCCGGAAACGGATGGCACCCCGCCAAATCCCTGCATTCCCGTTCATTCCCAAGCCGTTTCGATTTCAGGCCACGCCGTCCCGGATCAGGCGTGCTGCAAGCCGGGCATAGGCCTGGACCGTCGCGCCCTCTCCCAAGGCGACCGGACGGCCCGAATCGCCCGCAAGCCGCACGTCCAGTTCCAGCGGCAGCTCGCCCAGGAACGGCAGGCCCAGCTGCGCCGCCTCGGCCGCGACGCCGCCATGGCCGAACAGATGCGCCTCGTGCCCGCAGTTGGGACAGACATAGGTGGACATGTTCTCGATCAGGCCCAGCACCGGGGTCTTCAGCTTGTTGAACATGTCGATGGCCCGGCGGGCATCCAGCAGTGCCACGTCCTGGGGCGTGGACACGATGACCGCCCCCGTCACGGCGGCCTTCTGGCACAGGCTCAGCTGCACGTCGCCGGTGCCGGGCGGCAGGTCGATCAGCAGCACGTCCAGCTCTCCCCAGTTCACCTGCTGCAGCATCTGCTGCATCGCGCCCATCAGCATGGGACCGCGCCAGACCACCGCCTCGCCTTCCTTCAGCATCAGGCCGATGGACATGACGGTGACGCCATGGGCGTGCAGCGGCTCGATATGCTGGCCGTCGGGGCTGGCGGGGCGGCCCGAGATCCCCATCATGCGCGGCTGCGAGGGGCCATAGATGTCGGCGTCCAGCAGCCCGACCTTGCGCCCGGCCCGCGCCAGGGCCACCGCGAGGTTCGAGGTCACGGTCGATTTGCCCACGCCGCCCTTGCCCGAGCCGATGGCGACGATGTTCCTGACGCCCGGGATCGCCTGCGGTCCCGCCTGCCCGGTCGGATGCCGCCCGATCTGCAACGAGGGCGCCGCACCGGACGTTCGCACGGCCTCGGACTGCTTGCCGGCGGGGGCGGTCATGACGATCTGGACCCTGGACACGCCCGGCAGCGCCTCGAGCCGGCGCTTCGCCTCGGCCTCGACGGGCGCAAGGCTGCGCGCGACGGCGGCGTCCGCGACCTCCAGCACGAATCTGACCGTGCCTTCGTCCACGGTGAAAGCGCGCACCAGATCGGCCTTTTCCAGCGTCCGCCCGTCCGGCAGCACGATATCAGAGATTGCCCTTAGGGCAGCTTCACGGTTCACGGACATGTCAGGCCTGTTCTTGCAACGTCAGCGCCAACATGGTCCAACGCGGCCCCCGCATCAACCACCCGCCGCAATTTGCGGCACCGGGCCACCGGCGTTGTGTCCCTCGCCCATTTTTGCAGCGCGGCGTGATCGCTAACGCCGTTTGGCCGTCACATTTTTGTCATAGATTGCAGGACACAAGCGGCAGGTTGCCGCGCCAGTCATGCGATTGCTGCATGGCAGCATTCCCGAATGATCCATTGTGCAGCCGCAGCATTAGCGCCATCTTGGGTCCATCGAAACAGCGCAAGGCCAATCCGGGTCAGCGCAGATGCCAGACGCCGAAAAGGAAACACATCATGGCTGCCATCGCCAACACCCACAACGCCGCTGCCGCTACCGGCTTCGCTGGCCGTCTGATGGCTGCGATCCAGCACATGCAGGAAAACCGCGCCCGCCGCGTGATCTATCGCCAGACGGTTCGCGAACTGAACGCCCTGACCAGCCGCGATCTGGCGGACCTGGGCATCAACCGCGCGATGATCGGTCGCCTGGCCCACGAAGCGGCCTGGGGCACGAAATAAGAATAAGCTATTCCGCCCCACCCTCCTCCCAGGGGCCGGAACGGGCGGCATCCTCACTCCTCCTCCCAGAGGATGCCGCCGAAACAGCGCAGGAACCCTTTCTCCTCCCTGGGGTTTCAGCGACAGGCGGCGACCCCTCCTCCTCCCTCGGGGTCGCCGCACACGAAACATAGCCGCCCCATTTGCGGCAACGAGATACGGCCCGTCCTCTCCTCCCCTCGGGCAGGGCCGTTTGCGGTGAAGCCTTTCCTCCTCCCCGGCTGAACCGCACCCCACATAGCCGCCTCATTTGCGGCACCTGATGCGACGGACCTCTCCTCCTCCCATGGTCCGCTCGTTGGCGGCAACGGCCCTCCTCCTCCCTGGCCTTGCCGCACCCCATACGCGGCCCCTCCCTCCTCCCTGGGCCAGCGTTACGCGGCGGCGCCCTCCTCCTCCCTGGCGCCGCCGCCCCTCCATAGCCGCCTTGTTCGCGGCACCCTGATGCGACGGACCCCTCCTCCCATTGGTCCGCTCGTTGGCGGCAACGGCCCTCCTCCTCCCTGGCCGTGCCGCACCCCAAACGCGGCCCCCCCTCCTCCCTGGGCCAGCGTTCCGCGGCGGCGCCCCTCCTCCTCCCTGGGCGCCGCCGCTTTTCGTTTGCAGCCCCGGAACCTGGCGATTCGCCTCGCGTTGAGAGGCGAAAGGGGATGGACATGAGCAAATTCCGCGTGGGCACGGCCGTCGAATGGGACTGGGGCAAGGGCACCGCCACCGGCACTATCACCGAATCCTTCACCGAACCGGTCGAACGCACCATCAAGGGCGCCACGATCAAGCGGAACGCCGATCCCGAAAACCCCGCCTACCTGATCGAACAGGACGACGGCGACCGGGTGCTGAAAAGCCATTCCGAACTGCGCAAGGCGACTTGAGGCTTTCGCCGACCTGTGGCGCGGGCTAAGGGCGGCTCATGCTCAGCTATCAACATGCCTATCACGCGGGAAACCTGGCCGACCTGCACAAGCACGCGCTGCTGGCCGCCGCGCTGGATTACCTGACGCGCAAGGACAAGCCCTTGTCCTATCTGGAAACCCATGCCGGGCGGGGCCTCTATTCCCTGGACGGGGCCGAGGCCGCGAAAACGGGAGAGGCGCGCGCGGGCATCCGGCGGGCCGAGGCCGAGGGCTGGCTGCTCCCCGATCACCCGCTGCTGGCGGCCCTGGCGCAAGTCCGCCGCAGTCATGGCCCATCCGCCTATCCCGGATCGCCGCTGATCGCCGCGCATTTCCTGCGCCGGGGCGATTCCGCGCATCTGGCCGAACTGCATCCCGCCGAACACGAGGCGCTGACCCATGTCGCGGGCTTTGCCACGCTGCACCGTCAGGACGGCTTCCAGATGGCGCAGGCGGTCTGCCCGCCGACCCCCCGGCGCGGGTTGATCCTGATCGACCCCAGCTACGAGGTGAAATCCGACTATGCCGTGATCCCGCGCCAGATCGGGCTGATCGCGCGCAAATGGAACGTCGGCGTCATTGCGCTGTGGTATCCGATCCTGCCTGACGCCCGCCACGCGCCGATGCTGGACGCGCTGATGACCGCCCATCCCGAGGCCCTGCGGTCCGAGGTGGCGTTTGCCCCCGCCCGTCCCGGCCATTCCATGACCGGATCGGGCCTATGGGTGCTGAACGCCCCCTTCGGCCTGGCCGGGGAAGCCGCGCGGCTCGAGGCGATCTTCCGCCGCAACGCCTGATCCGGGGGATTCCCCTGCCCTTGCCGCTGTGGCATGATCCGCCCCACCAACCAGAACGGCCCGTTCCATGTCGCAGCGTCTTTCCCTCAGCGCCACCATTCTTCTGGCCCTTGCCGTGGCCCTGGGCGTCTATTTCGCCTTTGCCGCCGTGCAGGGACCCTCGGGCATCCTGCGCCGCATCCAGATCGAGGCCGAGACGGCCGAACTGACCCTCCAGCGCGACACGCTGAAGGCCGAGGTGCAGCAGATGCAGAACCTGACCCGGCGGATGTCGGACGAATACCTGGACCTCGACCTGCTGGACGAACAGGCCCGACAGGTCCTGGGCGTCCTGCGCGCGGACGAGGTGATCCTGCGCTGACCCGCCGTCAGGCTGTCGCCACGTTCGCGGATTGCACCCCCTATCCCGATGCGCTACGCATAGTTTAACGCTGAACTATCCCGACCGCGCTTTGAGGAGGACCCCCCGCATGGCCAGGAAGCCTGCCCCCGCAGCCGAAACGCAATCCCCCGATACCCCGTCCAACGTGTCCCGGGACGAGCTGCTGCAATATTACCGCGACATGCTGCTGATCCGCCGGTTCGAGGAAAAGGCAGGCCAGCTTTACGGCATGGGCCTGATCGGCGGCTTCTGCCACCTGTACATCGGCCAGGAAGCGGTTGTCGTGGGCCTGGAGGCGACCACCAAGGAAGGCGACAAGCGCATCACCAGCTATCGCGACCACGGCCACATGCTGGCCTGCGGCATGGAAGCGCGCGGCGTGATGGCCGAACTGACGGGCCGCGAGGGGGGATACTCCAAGGGCAAGGGCGGTTCGATGCACATGTTCAGCCGCGAAAAGCATTTCTACGGCGGCCATGGCATCGTCGCGGCCCAGGTGCCGCTGGGCGCGGGCCTGGCCTTCGCCGACAAGTACCTTGGCAACGACAACGTGACCTTCGCCTATTTCGGCGACGGCGCGGCCAACCAGGGCCAGGTCTACGAGACCTACAACATGGCCATGATCTGGGAATTGCCGGTCATCTTCGTGATCGAGAACAACCAGTATGCCATGGGCACCTCGATGAAGCGGTCCACGCGGTCCACCACGCTGTATGGCCGGGGCGAGGCCTTCGGCATCCCGGGCGAACAGGTGGACGGCATGGACGTGCTGGCCGTGAAGGCCGCGGGCGAAAAGGCCGTGGCCCACTGCCGCGCGGGCAAGGGGCCTTATATCCTCGAGGTGATGACCTACCGCTATCGCGGCCACTCGATGTCGGACCCCGCGAAATACCGCACCCGCGAGGAAGTGCAGAAGATGCGCGACGAACGCGACGCCATCGAACATGTGCGCGAACTGCTGCTGCAAGGCCGCCACGCGACCGAGGACGACCTGAAGGCCATCGACAAGGACATCAAGGACATCGTGAACGATTCCGCCGAATTCGCCAAGGAAAGCCCCGAGCCTGCCCTGGAGGAACTGTGGACCGACATTTACGCCGAGGACCTGCCCCAGGGCAGCGCCGAAGAACACGCCTGAGGGAGGGTTGAACAAATGGCTACCGAAATCCTGATGCCCGCCCTGTCCCCGACGATGGAGGAAGGCACCCTGGCGAAATGGTTGAAGAAGGAAGGCGACGCGGTGAAATCCGGCGACATCATCGCCGAGATCGAGACCGACAAGGCCACGATGGAATTCGAGGCGGTGGATGAAGGCATCCTGGGCAAGATCCTGATCGCCGAAGGATCCCAGGGCGTGAAGGTGAACACCCCCATCGCCGTGCTGGTCGCCGAAGGCGAATCCGCCGACGACGTGAAGGCGGACAGCAAGCCCGCGCAGGTGCAGGCCCCCTCGACCGCGGAAGGACCAGACGACAAGGGGCAGCCGGGCCAATCCGCCGTCGAAGCCGTCAGGACCCCCGAACCCGACCGCAGCCCCGACTGGCCGGAAGGCACCAAGATGAAGACCATGACCGTGCGGGAAGCCCTGCGCGAAGCCATGGCCGAGGAGATGGAGCGCGACGAGACCGTCTTCCTGATGGGCGAGGAAGTGGGCGAATACCAGGGCGCCTACAAGATCAGCCAGGGCCTGCTGGACCGCTTCGGGCCGCGCCGCGTGGTCGATACGCCCATCAGCGAAATGGGCTTCGCCGGCATCGGCACGGGTGCCGCGTTGGCGGGCCTGCGTCCCATCGTCGAATTCATGACCTTCAACTTCGCCATGCAGGCGATGGACCACATCATCAACTCGGCCGCCAAGACCCTTTACATGTCGGGCGGCCAGATGGGTTGCCCCATCGTCTTCCGCGGCCCGAACGGCGCCGCCGCCCGCGTGGCGGCCCAGCACAGCCAGGATTATGCGGCCTGGTATGCCTCGGTTCCCGGGTTGAAGGTTGTGATGCCCTATTCGGCGGCGGACGCCAAGGGCCTGATGAAGCAGGCGATCCGCGACCCGAACCCGGTGATCTTCCTGGAAAACGAGATCCTTTACGGCCGCTCGTTCGAGGTGCCGGACCTGCCCGACTTCACCATCCCCTTCGGCAAGGCCCGCATTGCGCGTCAGGGCAAGGACGTGACGATCATCAGCTTCGGCATCGGCATGGCCCATGCCCTGGAAGCCGCCGACACGCTGGCCAAGGACGGGATCGAGGCCGAGGTGATCGACCTGCGCACCCTGCGCCCGATCGACTATGCCACGATCATCGACTCGGTCAAGAAGACCAACCGCTGCGTGACGGTCGAGGAAGGCTTTCCCGTGGGGTCCATCGGCAACCACCTGTCGGCCCATATCATGGAAAACGCCTTCGATTACCTGGACGCGCCCGTGATCAACTGCACCGGCAAGGACGTGCCCATGCCCTATGCCGCCAACCTTGAAAAGCACGCGCTGATCACGCCCGCCGAGGTCGTGGAAGCCGTGAAAAAAGTCACCTATCGCTAAGGGGAACGCGTCATGCCGACAGAAATCCTGATGCCCGCGCTGTCCCCCACCATGGAGGAAGGGACGCTGGCCAAATGGCTGGTCAAGGAAGGCGACACGGTCAAGTCCGGCGACATCATCGCCGAGATCGAGACCGACAAGGCCACGATGGAATTCGAGGCCGTCGATGAAGGCACCATCGGCAAGCTGCTGGTGACCGAAGGCAGCGCGGGGGTCAAGGTCAACACCCCCATCGCCGTCCTGCTGGAGGAAGGCGAGGATGCCTCCGCTGCGTCCAGCCCGGCACCCGCCAAGGCCGCAGCCGCGCCTGCCGCCGAGGAAAGGGCCGCCGCCGAAAAGGGCTATGGCGGTCCCATCGGCGCGCCCATCGCAGGCGACGCCGCCCCGGCAAAACCCGCGCCCGCCCCGGTCCAAGCTCAAGGCGACCGCATCTTCGCATCCCCCCTTGCCCGCCGCATTGCCGCCGAAAAGGGCATCGACCTGTCCGCCATCACCGGCACCGGCCCGCGCGGCCGGATCGTCAAGGCCGACGTCGAAGGCGCGAAACCCGGCGCGGCCAAGCCTGCCCCGGCTCCCGTCGCCGCCGCACCATCCGCTGCTCCGGCCCCCGCCGCCGCGCAGGCCCCCAAGGCGCCCTCCGCCGACGCGATCCTGAAAATGTATGCCGACCGCGAAACGACCGAGGTTCCACTGGACGGGATGCGCCGCACCATCGCCGCCCGCCTGTCCGAGGCCAAGCAGACCATCCCGCATTTCTACCTGCGCCGCTCGGCCAGGCTGGACACGCTGATGGACTTTCGCGCCATGCTGAACAAGCAGCTCGAATCGCGGGGCGTGAAGCTTTCGGTCAACGACTTCATCATCAAGGCCTGCGCGCTGGCCCTGCAACAGGTGCCCGACGCCAACGCCGTCTGGGCGGGCGACCGCATCCTGAAGCTGAAGCCCTCGGACGTGGCGGTGGCCGTCGCTATCGAAGGGGGCCTGTTCACCCCCGTCCTGAAGGACGCGCACCAGAAGACCCTGTCGGCCCTGTCGGCCGAGATGAAGGATCTGGCAAGCCGCGCCAAGTCGAAGAAGCTCGCCCCCCACGAATACCAGGGCGGCAGCTTCGCGATCAGTAACCTCGGCATGTTCGGGATCGAGAACTTCGACGCGGTCATCAACCCGCCCCACGGCGCGATCCTGGCCGTCGGCGCAGGCATCCCGACCCCCGTGGTGGAAAATGGCGAAGTGGTGGTGCGCAACGTCATGTCCATGACCCTGTCGGTCGATCACCGCGTCATCGACGGCGCCTTGGGCGCGCAACTGCTGGAAGCCATCGTCACCCATCTGGAAAACCCGGTGGGAATGCTGGCCTGATCACGCCGGACGCTTGAACGAAGGGACGTCCTCAAGGCGCCCTTCCTGCATCTTTGCCTTGGAAAAATATCCCGCAGGGGGTCCGGGGGACGCGAAGTCCCCCGGCGCTCGCGGGACGCAAAAACCTACTCCGCCGCCTGCCGGGGCTGGTTCAGCCCCACTCGCCGCCCCACCCAGCCGGTCAACCGCCCCTGCCCGCCGTGGATCAGCGAAAACAGCGCCGGCACGAACAGCAGCGACAGCACGGTGGACAAAAGCAGCCCCCCGATCACCGCGATCGCCATCGGCGCGCGGAACTCGCCGCCCTCGCCGGTCGCCAGGGCCGAGGGGATCATGCCCGCGCTCATGGCGATGGTGGTCATGACGATGGGGCGGGCGCGCTTGTGGACGGCGTCCAGGATGGCGTCGCGTTTCGCTACGCCGCGCTCGATGGCCGACAGCGCGAATTCCACAAGCATGATGGAATTCTTGGTGACGATCCCCATCAGCATCAGGAAGCCGATCACCACTGCCATGCTGATGGAATTGCCCGTGACGAACAGCGCCAGGATCGCGCCGCCGATGGCAAGCGGCAGCGACAGCAGGATCGACACCGGCGTGATGAAGTTGTGGAACAGCAGCACCAGCACGACATAGACCAGCATCACCCCCGCGCCCATGGCGGTGCCGAAGGCGCCGAAGACCTCGCTCATGATCTCGGCGTCGCCCGAGGGCTGGATGCGGGTGCCGGGCGGCAGTTCGATCCGTCCCTGCAAGGCGGCCACCTGCGCGCTGACGGGGCCAAGCAACTGCCCGTCGGCCAGGTTGGCGCTGACCGTGGTCTGGAACTGGCGGTCGTATCGCCCGATCTCGGTCGCGCCCGCCGACAGGCTGACATCGGCCACGGCCCCCAGCGGCACCTGCCCTTGGGTCGAATTGACCCGCAGGTTCTGCACCGTGACCAGATCGGCGCGGGCATCGGCATTCAGCCGCACGACGATGGGGATCTGTTCGTCGCCCGCATTGAACTTGGCGAGGTTCGCTTCGACATCGCCCAAGGTGGCCACCCGCAGCGTGGTCGCCATGTCGCTGGCCGAGACGCCCAGTTGCGCCGCCACGTCCGCGCGCGGCGTGATCTGGATTTCGGGCCGTTGCAGGCTGGCCGTGGTGGTGACGCTTTCCAGCGACGCCAGCCCCGACATGGCGGCGGCCAGGCGTTCGGCGGCCAGCGCCGCGCCGTCCTCGGTCGTGCCCAGGACGTTGATGGTCAGGTCGTTCTGGCCGTTCTCGTTCTGGAAGTTGATGCGCATGTCGGGCGTATCCGCCAGACGGGCCTTCAGATCCTCCTCCAGCACGAACTGGGATCGTTCGCGCGTTTCCTTCTTGCCATAGTTGATCATCGCCCGCGCCTCGGTCACGTCGGAACCGTCGCTGTAGACGAAGACCGACTGCACCTCGGGCACCTCGTCAATCTGCGCGGACAGGCGGCGGGCGGCGTCCTCGGTCTCGGCGATGGTGGCGCCGGGGGGCAACTCGACCTCGATCTGGCTGCGGCCGATGTCCGAGACGGGGATGAACTCGGTGGGCAGCAGGGTTGCCGAATAGATGGAGGCGGCAAAGATCCCCAGGCCGGTCAGCAGCGTCAAGCCGCGATGGCGCATGGTCCAGCCGACGATGCGCATCAGGTTGCGCATCACGAAACCGTCGCGCTGCTCGGTCCCATGCACCGTGCCGCGCATCAGATAGGCCGCCATCATCGGCGTGATGATCCGCGCCACCAGCAGCGAGAACAGGACCGATACCGCCACCGTCAGCCCGAACTGCTTGAAATACTGCCCCGGGATGCCGCCCATGAAGCTGACCGGGGCAAAGACCGCGACGATGGAAAAGCTGATCGCGATCACCGTCAGCCCGATCTCGTTGGCGGCTTCCTCGCTGGCCTCGTAAGGGGGCACGCCCATGCCGATGTGGCGGACGATGTTCTCGATTTCCACGATGGCGTCATCGACCAGGATGCCGGTGACAAGGGTGATGCCCAGCAGGCTGATGCCGTTGAGCGTGAAGCCCAGCCAATCCATCACGAAGAATGTCGGGATGATCGACAAGGGCAGCGCCACGGCAGCCACCAGCGTGGCGCGCCAGTTGCGCAGGAACAGGAAGACCACGACCACCGCCAGGGCCGCGCCTTCGTACAGCGTTTCCATCGCGCTGTGATAGCTGGCCTCGGTATAGGTCGTCGCGTCGTCGATCAGGGTGATGCGGGCGTTCGGGTAACGCTCGCCGATCTGCGCCAGGCGTTCCTTGGCCGCGTCGCCCGCCGCGAGATCCGAGGCGCCGGTGGTGCGGTAGATGCCGAAGGCCACGACCGGCTGGCCGTCCAGCAGGGCGAAGCTGCGTTCCTCGGCCGGGCCGTCGAGGACCGCGCCCAACTGGTCCAGCCGGATCGTGCGGCCATTGGCGATGGTGATCGGCGCCCCGGCCAGTTGCTCCACGCTGTCGGCCGCGCCCAGGGTTCGGATGGAATATTCGCGTCCCGCCAGATCGCCGCGCCCGCCGCCCAGGTCGATGTTGCGCGCTCGCAACTGGTTCGACACATCCGCCGCCGTCAGGCCATGCGCCAGCAGCCGGTCGGGATCCAGGTCCACCTTGATCTCTCGCGCGGCCCCGCCGATGCGGGTGGTCTGGCCGACGCCATCGACGGTGGACAGTTCCCGTCCGATCACGTCGTCCACGAACTTGGACAGCGATTCGATGGATTGGGTCGGGTCGCTGACGGCATAGGTCAGGATCGGCATCCCCGTCACGTCCAGCCGCCGCACCAGCGGCTCGCTGATGCTTTCGGGCAGTTGCTGGCGGACGTTGGACACCGCGTCCTTGATGTCGTTCACGGCCCGGTCGCTGTCGGTCTCCAGCTCGAATTCGACCACGATCTGCGCCGTGCTGTCGGTGGCGGTCGCCGTGATGTGGCGCACCCCGGTGACGGAGGCGATGCTGTCCTCGACCGGCTGGATCACCTGCGTGGTCAGTTCCGACGGCGCGGCGCCCGGCTGGTCGATGGTGACCTGCACGATGGGCAGGTCGATATTGGGCATCGCCGTGACCGGCAGGCGGGTGAAGCTGTAAAGGCCGACGATCACCAGCACCAGAAAGACGGCGATGGGCGGGACCGGATGGCGGATCGACAGGGTGGAAAAGTTCATGGTCCCGCCCCCGATGCCGCGACGGGGCGGACCTGGTCGCCGGTGCGGAAGAACGCGCCCGACCGGGCGATGACGGGTTCGCCGGGGGCGAGGCCCTCGACGATCTCGCGCCGTCCGTCCCACAGCAGGCCCGCCCGAACGGGGCGGGTGTCCACCGTGCCATCCTTGACGACCTGCACGCGTTCGCCGCTGTCATCCGCCAGGACCGCCCCCGCGGGAACCGTCACCGCCTGCCGCCGGTCGGTGACGACCCACCCGCTGGCGAATTGACCGATCCTGATCCCTTCGCCCCTGTCCAGGCTGATCCGCATCACCCCCAGCCGTGTCACCGGATCGACGGCTGCCGGAACCAGCCGCACCCGTCCCGGCACCGCGCCCGCGCCTGCCACGGTGATTTCGGCCGGGTCGCCGACCTTCAGGCGGCCAAGCGCGGTTTCGATCACCTCGGCCGACATTTCCACCGCGCCGTCGGCCAGCAGGACGAACAGCGGATCCCCGCCGCCGCCCGCCAAGGCGCCCAGTTCCGCGTTGCGTGTCACCACCACCCCCGCCACCGGGGCGATGATGGCGGCGCGATCCAGATCCAGCTGCGCGATCCGACGCGCGGCCTCGGCCTGGGCCAGGGCGGCGCGGGCCACGGCCAGCCCGTCGGCGGCGGATGCCGCCTGGGCGCGGGCATTGGCCTCGGCGGCCACGGCGTCGTCCAGGGCGGATTGGGATACGGTGCCCCCCTGGCGCAACTGGCGCACCCGTTCCAGGGTGGTCCGGGCCTGCGTCAGCAGGGCGGCCGCGCTGTCGATGGTGCTTTGCGCCTGGCCCACGCCCGCCTCGGCCCGCAGGTATTCGGCGCGGGCCTGTTCCAGTTGGGCGGCCAGCGTGTCGGTGGACAGGCGGGCCAGAACCTGGCCCTTGGCCACGCTGTCGCCCGCCTCGGCCAGGATGTCGGTGATCTCATGGCCCGAGACCTGGGGAAAGACCTGCACAAGCTGGCGCGCGACGATGCTGCCCGACACGGGGACGCGGGCCTGGACCTCGGTCACGGCGGCGGCCTCGACCGTGACCGAGGGGGCGAGGGGCGCGCGGGCCTCGGACGCGGCTGCGGGTTCGTTGGCCGACGCGGCCAGCGGCATCATCAAGGCAAGAAGGATCGGAACGATACGCATGTGTCAGCCGCCATGATGACCCCGGGATGCAACATAGTTGCTGAAGCGGGCGGCAACAACGCGCCCGTTTGCCGCTGCCTAGAAGTTGACCGCCACGCCCGGCAGGTTCAGTTCCGTGATCAGGTCGCGCAGTTCCTGCCGCGCGGCGATGTTCGACATGGACAGCTGTTCGGTGCCGATGTCCTTCAGATCCAGCAGGGTCAGCCCGCGCGGGAACAGTTCGCGGAAGATGACGCGTTCCGAAAACCCCGGCGCCACGCGAAAGCCGATGCGTTTGGACAGCGCTTCCAGCGCGCCGCCGACCTTGCGCTTGTTGTGCATCGCCTGGGTGCCCAACCGGTTGCGCAGCACCAGCCAGTCGATCGGTCCCGCCCCCGCCTGCGCCCGCATCTGCCGCGCGGCCCAGACCATCTCGGCATAGATCGAGGGTCCCTGGATCTTGCCCTCTGGCGACAGGCGGGCCAGCAGGTCGAAATCGACGAAGCTGTCGTTCATCGGCGTGATCAGCGTGTCGGCCAGGGTATGGGCCATCTGGCTCAGCCTGGTATGCGAACCGGGGCAGTCCAGCAGGATGAAGTCGCAGGTCTTCTCCAGGTCGGTCAGGGCGGGCGTCAGCGGGTCGCTGCCCTCGCCCATGGCGCCGATCACGGGCATGGGCAGGTCCAGCCCCTCGCGCGCGGCGAAATGGGCGCGGTTTTCCAGATACCGGCCGAAACTGCGCTGGCGCACGTCCAGATCCAGCCCGCCCACGCGGTGGCCCATGCGCACAAGGGCGGTCGCCACATGCATCGAGGTGGTGGACTTGCCCGACCCGCCCTTTTCGTTGCCCACAACGATGATATGCGCCACGAAGCCGCCCCTTGCCGTCCCTTGTCCGGGGCGAAGCCTAAAGGGGGCACGGGGCGAAGAAAAGCGCCGCCGCGCCCATCAGGCCGCGCGCACCGGACCGCGCGCCGGTTCGTCCGATTTCAGCAGCAAGGCCAGCGCCCCCAGGATGGCCACGATGCCGGGCAGCACCATCACGCCCGGCAACCCTTGGCCCAGGGCGGCCTCCAACCCGATCACCCACAGCGGCGTCAGATAGGTATAGGCCATGACCTTGGCGGCGGGCAGGCGCAGCGCCGCATATTGCACCAGCATCGTGCTGAAGGCGCTGGCGAAGACCGCCACATAGAAGATGGTGATCCAGACGATGGCGGGCAGCGCCCCCCAGGCCGTCGCCGTCAGCGCGCCCCATCCCCAGACCGCCGTCAGCATCCCGCCCGCGACCAGCGTGCCGAGGGAGGAGATCAGCGGCCCCTCGCCCCGGTTCAGCTTGCGGACCAGCGGCGTGTAAAGGGCGTGCAGCGCGCAGCCCATGACATAGATCGCCTCGCCCCGCCCGATCTCCAGCCGCAAAAGCGCCGCCGGATCGCCGCGAAAGATCACCCACAGCGCCCCCGCCCCGCCCAGGGCCAGCGCCAGGGCCAGATGCCCGGTCATCCGCTGCCGCAGAAGCAGCCAGGCAAAGCCCGCCGCCATGACCGGCGTCAGGGTAAAGACCGCGCTGGCGGCCACGGCGGGGGCGGTCTTCAGCCCCTCGAACATCAGCACGAAATAGCCCGCGAAGGCCGCGCCCAGCAGAAGGTAGCGCCAAGGCGATTCCAGCAGCGCGCGCGGCCTGCCCCGGCCGGGCACCAGGGCCGCGATCCCGGCCAGAACGCCCGCCGCGATGACGAAGCGCGCTACCGTGATCGCCGCCGGGTCGATCAGGTTCGCGGCGCGCACCCCCAGCGAGAACGACCCGGCCACAAGGGCCGAGAACAGCCCCATCGCGGCATGGCCGCGCAGGGCATCGGTCCGGGTCATTGCGAAACCGGCGCTTGGCGGCCCAGCATGTAGAATTCGTCGTTGGCGCGGAAATCTCCGGCATTGGCCATCCGGTTCGACATGCCGAAAAAGGCCGCGATGGCGCCGATGTCCCAGATCTCGTCCGCGTCAAACCCCGCGTCGCGCAGCGCCTGATGATCCGCATCGGCGATCTGATGGGCCGCAACCGTCACCTTCTCGGCATAGGCCAGCATGGCGCGCTGCCGGTCGGTCAGATCCGCCTTGCGCCAATTGACCGCCACCTGGTCGGCGATCAGCGGGTTCTTGGCCCGGATGCGCAGGATCGCGCCATGGGCCACCACGCAATACTGGCAGTTGTTGATGCCGCTGACCGCGACCACGATCATCTCGCGTTCCGCCTTGGTCAGGCCGGTGTCCTTCTCCATCAGCGCCTGGTGATAGGCGAAGAAGGCGCGGAATTCGTCGGGCCGGTGGGCCAGCGCCAGAAAGACATTGGGCACGAAGCCGGATTTCTCGGCCACGGTGGCAATGGCCTCGCGCATGTCGTCGGGCAGGGTTTCCAGATCGGGCACGGCAAAGCGGCTGATGGGATGGGTCATGGCGGGTTCCTCCTGCCGCGCAGCTTGGCCTGCGGCTTGCAGGCTGTGAAGGGGGTCAGGCGCCCCGCAGCGCGGTGACGGCCGCCTGGACCTTGGGCGAACGGTGCAGATCGACATGCGTGACCAGCCACAGCCGCGATTCCCATTCGGGCAGGGCCATCACCTCGACCAGCCCTTCGGCGCGCGACGGCGACAGGGGACCGATGGCAAGGCCCGCGCGGATCACCGCCTCGCGCGCGGCCTCGTCATTGGCGGTCAGCACGATCCGGGCCGGGTCGATCCTGCCGTGCAGCCAGCGCATCAGCGGCGCATTGCGCGCCTGCGGTCCCAGCAGCGCCAGCGGATGCGCGGCGATGTCCGTCACCGCGCCATGCGCCGCGATGTATTCGGGCGCGGCATAGACCGGATGCCGCAGCGTTCCCATGGGACGCACGACGTAATCCGGCTCGGACGGCTGGCTGCCCGCGCGGATCGCCACATGCGCCTCGCCCGCGTCCAGGCGGAACAGGCGCACGTCGGTGACATAGTTGACCCGCAGCCCCGGATGCCGGCGCATCAGCCGGATCAGCCGGGGCATCACCACATCGGCCAGTTCCGGCAAGGATGTCACGACCAGCTCGCCCTCGATCCGGTCGCCCCCGCCCGCGATCTGCGAGGCCAGCTGGGCAAAGCGTTCGTCGGCCTCGCCCGCGACCTTCAGCATGGCCTGACCCGCCTCGGTCAGGGCATAGCCGCGCGGATGGCGCTGGAACAGCTTGACGCCCAACTGCGCCTCCAGCCCGTCGATGCGGCGGATCACGGTGGCGTGGTGGACGCCCAGCGTTTCGGCCGCGGCACTGACCGTGCCGCTGCGCGCCACGGCCAGCGCGATGCGAAGATCGTCCCAACTGTCGAAATTCATGTGCATCCCCGCACAGAGACTGCGCGTTTATCGCCATTCCGTTCGCCGGGGCATAGCCCTAAATCATCACCAACGCACCAAACCCGAACGGACCTGCCATGAACATCCTGCATATCGACAGCGCCATCACCGGCGATGCCTCGGTCTCGCGCAAGCTGACGGCCGACATCGTGGCCAAGCTGACCGCCGCCAACCCCGAGGCGAGCGTCACCTATCGCGACCTGAACGAGGGCGTGCCCGCCATCGACACCGACTGGTTCGCCGCCGTCCGCATGGCCCCCGAAAACCCCACGCCCGAACAGCAGCGCCTGATCGACATCTCGGACGCCTACCTGGCCGAGGTTCAGGCCGCCGACGTTCTGGTGATCGGGCTGCCCGTCTATAACTTCACCCTGCCGGCGCAGGTGAAGAACTGGCTGGACCAGATTGCGCGGGCCGGAAAATCTTTCCGCTATACCGCCGAGGGTCCCGAGGGCCTGCTGAAAGGCAACCGCGCCATCATCGCCTATAGCGCGGCGGGCACGCCGATGGGGTCGGAATTCGACCATGCCTCGGGCTATCTCCGCTTCATGCTGGGTTTCCTGGGGATCACCGACGTGGACTTCGTGGCCGCCGACCGCCTGGCCATGGACCGCGAGGCGGGCCTGGCCCGCGCGCAAGAGGCGCTGGAAAACCTGGCCGCCTGAAGCTGCGATATTGCAGGGCCGCCACAAGGCCGGCCCTGCCTTGTGTTTTAACGATTACCGCGTGGCGGCGATTTACGAGTTGGTGATACATATCCGATAAGGTTCGGACACCGAAACGGATATCACCATGTTTTCCAGATTTCTTGCCGCCATCGCGATTTTGCTTGCCGTCACCCTGGCCATGCCCGTGACGGTGCAGGCGCAAGGCCCCTCGGTCGCCCAGGCTCCGCAGAATGCGCGCCAATGGAACGCGATGCTCCGGCAGGAAATCCGGCGCTCGTTGCGCCGCTCCGACACCGCGCTGAACACGACGGGCGGCAACGCGCGCAGGTCGGGCGCCGTGGCCCTGATCATCACGCGCGACGGGCGCGTTTCGGATGTCGTGATCCTGCGGTCCAAGGGCAAGGCGATGGATGCGGCCTATGTCCGCAGCTTCTCGAACATGCGGCTGCCGCCTTTCAGCCCGGACATGCAGGGCGATGCCATCACCGTATCCTTTGAAATCGGTGTGAAGCCGGGGTGATGGCGATGCCTGTTCCAAGAAATCGCGCTATTCCGCCGATGCTGGCCTTGCTGACCATGCTTGCATGTCTCGGCCTCACCCTGCCTGCCACGGGACCGGCCCTTGCCCAAGGCACATCCTTCGGCAAGGTGGAACGTGAAAGACCGACGGACAGGCAGGAATGAGCGTCCTTGCTGCACCGGAATCTCCTCCGACAGATCCATGTCGGCGGCGTGGAGGAGGGCACGCCCCCTCATCAGGTGATCGCCAGGTTGACCGTCACGCCCGGGGGAGAGATCACCGACATCAGGCTTGAACGCGCCTCTGCATATCCTCAAGTGAACCAGGCCGTTCTTCGCGTCATTCGCAACGCCCAGAAACAACCGCCCTTCACTCCGGACATGCCCGACCGGCCGCTGGAATTCCGCTTGCCGGTGAACATCAAGCCGTGATGACCCACGGCCCGCGTTGACTCGCGGGCCATTCTTTTGTATCAGCCCCTGGATTCCCGGAAGGACTGTCCCTTCCGGTCCCCGTCCATCACGGGGATCGCCCCCCGTCAGCGCGTCGCGCCCACGGGGGCCAACCTGTTTTGGACCGAAGGAGGCCCGGCGATGTTCGAGAACCTTTCCGACCGTTTGGGCGGCGTCTTCGACCGGCTGACCAAGCAGGGGGCGCTGACCGAGGACGACGTGACCGCCGCCATGCGCGAGGTCCGCGTGGCCCTGCTGGAGGCTGACGTTTCCCTGCCGGTGGCGCGCAACTTCGTCAAGGCCGTCACGCAGAAGGCCACCGGGTCTGCCGTCACCAAGTCGATCACCCCGGGCCAGCAGGTCGTCAAGATCGTCCATGACGAGCTGATCAGGACCCTGCAAGGCGAGGATGCGCCCGACGCGCTGCGCATCGACAACCCGCCCGCGCCGATCCTGATGGTCGGCCTGCAAGGGTCCGGCAAGACCACAACCACCGCGAAGCTGGCCCTGCGCCTCAAGGAGCGCGAGAAGAAGCGCGTGCTGATGGCGTCGCTCGACACCAACCGCCCGGCGGCGATGGAGCAGCTTGCGATCCTGGGCCAACAGATCGGCGTCGATACCCTGCCCATCGTGCCGGGCCAGACCGCCCCGCAGATCGCGAGCCGCGCGAAACAGCAGGCGGCGCTTGGCGGCTATGACGTGGTGATGCTGGACACCGCCGGGCGTCTGCACATCGACCAGGCCCTGATGGATGAGGTCCAGGCCGTCCGCGACATCGCGCAGCCGCGCGAAACGCTGCTGGTCGTCGATGGCCTGACCGGCCAGGACGCCGTGAACGTCGCGACCGAGTTCGACGGCAAGGTCGGCATCTCGGGGGTGGTGCTGACGCGGATGGACGGCGACGGGCGCGGCGGCGCGGCCCTGTCGATGCGCGCCGTCACCGGCAAGCCGATCCGCTTCGTGGGCCTTGGCGAAAAGATGGACGCGCTGGAAACCTTCGACGCGCAGCGCGTCGCGGGCCGGATCCTTGGGATGGGCGACATCGTGGCCCTGGTCGAGAAGGCCCAGCAGGTGCTGGAGGTCGAGCAGGCCGAGCGCATGATGAAGCGGTTCCAGAAGGGGCTGTTCAACATGAACGACCTGAAAGGCCAGCTGGAACAGATGCAGAAGATGGGCGGGATGCAGTCCATCATGGGCATGATGCCCGGCATGGCCAAGATGGCCAAGCAGGCCGAGGCCGCGGGCATGGACGACCGCGCCATCGCCCGGCAGATCGCGCTGATCAATTCCATGACGAAAAAGGAACGCGCCAATCCCGACATGCTGCAGGCCAGCCGCAAGAAGCGGATCGCGGCGGGCGCGGGCATGGAGGTGTCGGAACTGAACAAGCTGCTGAAGATGCAGAAGCAGATGGCCGATACGATGAAGAAGCTGGGCAAGATGGGCAAGGGCGGGATGCTGAAGCAGGCCATGCGCGCCATGACCGGCAAGGGCGGCGGGCTGCCCGACATGGAAAACTTCGACCCCGCCAAGATGGCCGAGGCGCAGAAGATGCTGCAGGATCCGCGCGGCCTGGGCGGCCAACTGGGCAAGGCCGGTCTGCCCGGCGGCTTGTCGGGGCTGTTCGGGAAGAAATGATGGACGCCGCCACAGATAACGCGACCGATCCCGTCGCCCGCGCGGCAGACCTGCTGCGCGACCACCGCGCCAGCATCGACCGGCTGGACGCGATCCTGGTCTATACGCTGGCCGAACGCTTCAAGCACACCCAATCCGTCGGCCGTCTCAAGGCCCGACACGATCTTCCGCCGTCCGACCCTGCCCGCGAAGCGCAGCAGATCGAGCGGCTGGAACGCCTCGCGCGCGAGGCCGACCTGGACCCGGACTTCGCGCGCAAACTGCTGAACTTCGTGATCGCCGAAGTGATCCGGCATCACGAAACCTTCCAATCCTGAGGGGCGCCTGCCCCGCACCCGCCATTCACAAGGAGAATCCCAATGGCAACGAAAATCCGTCTGGCCCGTGGCGGCAGCAAGAAGCGCCCGCATTACGCCATCGTCGTGTCCGACTCGCGGATGCCGCGCGACGGCCGCTTTCTGGAAAAGCTGGGCACCTACAACCCGCTGCTGGCGAAAGACAGCGAAGACCGCATCAAGCTGGACCTGGACCGCGCCAAGCATTGGCTGGACCAAGGCGCGCAGCCGACCGACCGCGTGGCCCGCTTCCTGGAAGCCGCGGGCGTCCGTGAAAAGGCCACGCGCGCCAACATGAAGAAGGCCGAGCCGGGCAAGAAAGCCACCGCCCGCGCCGCGGAAAAGGTCGCGAAAGCCGCCGCCCCCGCCGAGGCCGAATAATCACGACGGGCGGGGGCAACCCCGCCCTTTTCCATCAAGGGGACCGCATGTCACAAGACCGCATCTGCGTGGGCGCGATCGCCGGGGCCTTCGGGGTCGGTGGCGAGGTGCGGCTGAAAAGCTTTTGTGCCGAGCCTGCGGACATCGCGAAATACACCCCCCTGACGACCGAGGACGGCACCCGCAGCTTTACCGTCAAGCTGACCCGCCCCGTCACCGGCGGCCTGGGCGCGCGCCTGTCGGGCGTGGCGACGCGGGAAGATGCCGAGGCGCTGCGCGGCACGACCCTGTGGGCGCCGCGCGCCGCTCTGCCCTCGTTGCCCGACGACGAATTCTATCACGCCGACCTGATCGGGCTGGAGGTCGTTGATCCCGGCGGCGCCGTCCTGGGCCGGGTCCGCGCGATCTTCGACCACGGCGCGGGCGACATCCTGGAGGTCGTGGGCACCAAGGACGTGCTGCTGCTGCCCTTCACCCGTGCCGTCGTGCCCACCGTCGATCTGACGGCGCGCCGTATCGTCGCCGACCCCCCTGCCACCGATGAGTGACCAGCCCAAGTCCCACGGCCGCTTGTCCATCACCCCCAGCCTGCGCCCGCGCGAGCTGATGGCGGAACCGCAGGTGCAAGGCGCCTGGACCGCCAGCATCGTCACCCTGTTCCCCGAGGCCTTTCCCGGCATCCTGGGCCTGTCGCTGACCGGCAAGGCGCTGGCTCAGGGGCTGTGGAACCTGCGCACCATCCCCCTGCGCGACTTCGGCATCGGCCGCCACCGCAACGTCGATGACACGCCCGCGGGCGGCGGCGCGGGCATGGTGATCCGCGCCGACGTGATGGACGCCGCCCTGCGCGAAGCCCGGCAAGGCCTGCCCCGCCCGGTGATCTACATGTCCCCGCGCGGTACCCCCCTGACGCAAGCCCGCGCCCGCGACCTGGCGGGGGGCAACGGCGTCACCCTGATCTGCGGCCGGTTCGAGGGCGTGGACCAGCGGGTGCTGGACGCCCACGACATCGAGGAAATCAGCATCGGCGATTATGTCCTGACGGGCGGAGAGATCGCCGCTCAGGTCTTGATCGACGCGACGGTTCGCCTTATACCGCGCGTGCTGGGGAATCACGACTCTCTGGCCGAGGAATCCTTTTCCATCGGCAACAGGGGGCTTCTGGAAGCCCCCCAGTTCACGAAGCCCGCCCAATGGGAAGGCCGCGAGATACCGGAGGTTCTGCTGTCCGGCAATCACGCGGCCATTCATCGTTGGAGGGCCGGTGAGGCCGAAAGGCTGACCAAGCAACGCCGCCCCGACCTGTGGCGGGCATACCAGGACGGTATGGACCCGGCAAAGGACCGACAGCTCTCGGGCGCATCAGACCAATCGCGGAACCACCGCGAGCATGACAAGGAACCCAGGCGATGAACCTGATCGCAGAACTCGAAGCCGAGCAGATTGCCTCGCTCGGCAAGACCATCCCGGACTTCAAGGCCGGCGACACCATCCGTGTCGGCTACAAGGTGACCGAAGGCACGCGGTCGCGCGTCCAGATGTACGAAGGCGTGTGCATCGCGCGCAAGGGCGGCGCCACCATCGCGGCCAGCTTCACCGTGCGCAAGATCAGCTTTGGCGAAGGCGTGGAACGCGTGTTCCCGCTCTATTCGACCAACATCGATTCGATCGAGGTCGTGCGCCGCGGCAAGGTCCGCCGCGCCAAGCTGTATTACCTGCGCGACCGTCGCGGCAAGTCGGCCCGTATCGTCGAGAAAACCAACTATCGCCCGCTGTCCGACGCGAAAGCCTGAGGGATCATCCGATGAGAAAAGACATTCATCCCGATTACCACGCCATCGAGATCAAGATGACCGACGGCACCACCTACCAGACCCGCTCGACCTGGGGTTCGGAAGGCCAGACCATGACGCTGGACATCGACCCGACCGTGCATCCGGCCTGGACCGGCGGTTCGGCCAAGCTGATGGACACCGGCGGCCGCGTGTCGAAGTTCAAGTCGAAATACGCGGGCCTCGGCTTCTAAACAGCCCTGCCCCGAAATCGCGAAACGCCGCCCCGACCGGGCGGCGTTTTGCGTTGCAGGGTAGAATGGGGGCGCTGCCCCCGTCCCTGCGGGACTCCCCCGGGATATTTCGACAAAGGTGAATGGCAGCGTCAAGCCGCCTCGACGCTTGGCTCGACCAGGGCCACGATGTCCATCATGATCGCGTTCAACTGGAAATCCTTGGGCGTATAGACCCGCGCCACCCCCATCGCCTGCAACCGGGCCGCGTCCTCGTCGGGGATGATGCCGCCCACGATCACCGGGACATGATCCAGGCCCGCCGCGCGGATGCGGGCCATCAGATCCTCGATCAGCGGCAGGTGGCTGCCCGACAGGATCGACAGGCCCACGACATGGGCGCCTTCCTCGGCCGCGCGGGCCACGATCTGCTCGGGCGTCAGGCGGATGCCTTCATAGGTGATGTCCATGCCGCAGTCCCGCGCGCGGAAGGCGATCTGTTCGGCGCCGTTGGAATGGCCGTCCAGGCCCGGCTTGCCCACCACGAACTTCAGCCGCCGTCCCAGGCGGGCGCTGACGGCATCGACGGCCTCGCGGATCTCCTCCAGCCCCTCGGTGCGGTTCGACGGATTGGCCGACACGCCGGTCGGGCCGCGGTATTCGCCATGCACCTGCCGCATCACGCCCGCCCATTCGCCGGTGGTGGCGCCTGCCTTGGCCGCCGCGATGGAATGGGGCATGACGTTTTCCCCCCGCCGCGCCGCGTCGCGCAGCGCGCCAAGGGCCAACTGCACCGCGCCTTCGTCCCGCGCCGCCCGCCACGCCTGCAACCGGGCGATCTGGTCCTGTTCCACCGCAGGATCCACGACCATGATCCCGCCGTCGCCCGCCGTCAGGGGCGAAGGCTCGCCCCCCTGCCAGCGGTTCACGCCCACCACGACGGTTTCGTTCGTCTCGATCCGTCCCAGCCGTTCGGCGTTCGATTCGACCAGCCGCGCCTTCATGTAGTCGATGGCGGCGATCGCCCCGCCCATGTCGTCCAGCAGGCGCAACTCGTCGCGCGCGCCCTGCTTCAGTTCCTCGACCTTGGCCGCGATCACGGGGTTGCCGTCGAACAGGTCGCCGTATTCCAGCAGGTCCGTTTCATAGGCCAGGATCTGCTGCATCCGCAGCGACCATTGCTGGTCCCAGGGGCGCGGCAGGCCCAGGGCCTCGTTCCAGGCAGGCAACTGCACGGCTCGTGCCCGCGCGTTTTTCGACAGCGTGACGGCCAGCATCTCCAGCAGGATGCGGTACACGTTGTTTTCGGGCTGCTGTTCGGTCAGCCCCAAGCTGTTGACCTGCACGCCATAACGGAAGCGGCGGTATTTCTCATCCGCGATGCCGTAGCGGTCGCGCGTGATCTCGTTCCACAGTTCCGTGAACGCCCGCATCTTGCACATCTCGGTGACGAAGCGGATGCCCGCGTTCACGAAGAAGCTGATGCGGCCCACCATTTCGGGGAAGGTATCGGACGGAACCTTGCCCTTCAGGTCGTCCAGCACGGCGATGGCGGTGGCCAACGCATAGGCCAGTTCCTGCTGCGGCGTGGCGCCGGCTTCCTGCAAGTGATAGGAACAGACGTTCATCGGGTTCCACTTGGGCAGGTGTTCCCGCGTATAGGCCGCCACGTCCGTGATCATCGCCAAGGACGGCTTGGGCGGGCAGATATAGGTGCCGCGCGACAGGTATTCCTTGATCAGGTCGTTCTGGACGGTGCCTTGCAGCTTGGCGATGTCCGCGCCCTGCTCCTCGGCCACGGCGATATACAGCGACAGCAGCCAAGGGGCCGTCGCGTTGATCGTCATCGAGGTGTTCATCTGTTCCAGCGGGATGCCGTCGAACAGCGTGCGCATGTCGCCCAGATGGCAGACGGGCACGCCGACCTTGCCGACCTCGCCCCGCGCCAGCACGTGGTCGCTGTCGTATCCGGTCTGCGTGGGCAGGTCGAAGGCCACCGACAGGCCCGTCTGCCCCTTGGCCAGGTTGCCGCGATACAGCGCGTTCGATTTCTCGGCCGTGGAATGACCCGCATAGGTGCGGAACAGCCAGGGTTTGTCCTTCTGCGCCATCGTCGCCTCGCAACAATATTTCTGACAAAAAAGCGATACCGAAACAAACATGCGCCGTCAATTCGCCGCAGTGCGGCAACGGCACGCAAACGTCGGACATTTTATTGCCGGTTGCAGTCCGAAGTTGTTGCAATCTTGCGCGGTCATCATTTACCTCTGGAACCGGACAGCGGCGATTCTGCGCCGCAGCAGATGACAGGAGACATTGATGGCCCTAGATGCCCCCACCCCGATTGCCCCCTATGACGCCCCCGTCAAGGATCTGTACGACATCGGAGAGATGCCGCCCCTGGGCCATGTGCCGGCAAGGATGCACGCCTGGGCGATCCGCCGCGAACGCCAGGGCGAGCCTGACAAGGCCATGCAGCTCGAGGTCGTGGAAACCCCCAGCATCGACAGCAACGAGGTGCTGGTCCTGGTGATGGCGGCGGGCGTCAACTACAACGGCATCTGGGCGGGTCTCGGGATACCCGTCAGCATGTTCGACGTGCACAAGCAGCCTTATCACATCGCCGGGTCGGACGCCTCGGGGATCGTCTGGGCGGTGGGCGACAAGGTGAAACGCTGGAAAGTCGGCGACGAGGTCGTGGTCCATTGCAACCAGGACGACGGCGACGACGAGGAATGCAACGGCGGCGACCCGATGTATTCGCCCACGCAGCGCATCTGGGGATACGAGACGCCCGACGGCAGCTTCGCCCAGTTCACCCGCGTCCAGTCCCAGCAGCTGATGCCCCGCCCCAAGCACCTGACATGGGAGGAATCGGCCTGCTATACCCTGACGCTGGCCACTGCATACCGGATGCTGTTCGGGCACGAGCCGCACGAGTTGAAGCCCGGCATGAACGTGCTGGTCTGGGGCGCGTCCGGGGGCCTCGGGTCCTATGCGATCCAGCTGATCAACGCGGCGGGCGGCAACGCCATCGGCGTCATCTCCGAGGAGGACAAGCGCGACTTCGTGATGGGCCTGGGCGCCAAGGGCGTCATCAACCGCAAGGAATTCAATTGCTGGGGGCAGCTGCCCACCGTGAACACCCCCGAATACAAGGACTGGTTCAACGAGGTCCGCAAGTTCGGCAAGGCCATCTGGGACATCACCGGCAAGGGCAACAACGTCGACATCGTCTTCGAACACCCGGGCGAGGCCACTTTCCCGGTCAGCACCTTCGTCTGCAAGAAGGGCGGCATGGTGGTGATCTGCGCAGGCACCACGGGTTTCAACTGCACCTTCGACGTGCGCTATCTGTGGATGCACCAGAAGCGCATCCAGGGGTCGCATTTCGCGCATCTGAAGCAGGCGTCGGCGGCCAACAGGCTGATGCTGGAACGCCGCCTGGATCCCTGCATGTCCGAGGTGTTTCCCTGGGCGGAAATCCCGGCGGCCCACGTCAAGATGATGAGGAACCAGCACAAGCCCGGCAACATGTCGGTGCTGGTCCAGGCGCCCACGACCGGGCTGCGCACCTTCGAGGACGCGCTCGAAGCCGGTCGCAGGATCTGACGCGCCGCGGCAAGGGACGGGACTGCCCGGCGGGCGGTCCTTGTCCCGTCAAGGCCGCGCGACAGGCCGCGTCAGATCCGGGCCTCTCGCTGGTCGATCGTGCGGCATTTCCATTCCCGCACGGTTTCATGGGGGTGGGCGTCAATCCATTCGGCAATCTGTTGCTGGCCATGCACCATGCAGGCCATCAGGTTCGTCTCGACAAAGAGCAGCGCGCGGTCCTGGCACCTGTCAGGATCGGTGGACAGGCAACTGACAAACAGCAATTCGATCATCGGATCATCCTTTCCCGTCTTCGGTTCGACCTCCCGTCAATGAAGGTAGGGGATGATTCTCATGACGGCGTGATTCCCGCGTGAATCCGCGCCGTGATGCAGGAAGGGCAGCACAATTGGACAAGGGCCGGACCGATCTGGCGCGGCTTTGATCAGGATGACGACCGCTTCGGTTCAGATCGGAATGTCGGTCTGTTCCGCGCGGCGGCATTTCCAGGTTTTCACCTGATCGCGGGGATGGGTCTCGACCCATCGGGCCAGTTCGTTCTGGCCTTCCAACATGCAGGTGAAAAGGCCGTTCTGTTCCTCGAACAGCAGGCTGTGTTCGGTGCAGCGTTGCGGGTCGGCGATCAGGCAGGTGACAAAGAACAACTCGATCATCGCGCGTTCCTTTCGACGATCCTTCATACACGCATGGGCGGGCAAAAAGTTGCATGGGCAATCGCCGCGCCGCGCGTTAGAGGGGTGGAATGACCGCCCCCGCCCCCACCCTGTCCCCCGACCAGGCTGAAGCCTGGGACGCCCTGGCCGAGGCCTTCGGCGCGAACGGCATCGACCTGATCGCCCGGGACCTGGCCCCGCCGCAGCCCGGCAAGGGCCGGGTCATGGCGGTGATCGGCAAGGCCGGATCGGGTAAGACGCTGCTGTTGTCGCGGATCACCAAGGCCCTGCGCGAGGCGGGGGTCGAGATCGTCAGCGGCGATTACGAAGGCCGCCGCCGCAAGGACCGGCGCAGCGTGGCGATCCTGGCGCCGACGAACAAGGCGGCCTTCGTGCTGCGGATGCGCGGCGTGCCCGCGACGACGATCCACCGGATCCTTTACACCCCCGTCTATGATCCCGAATACGAAAAGCTGGCGGAATGGCTGTCCGGCACCGGCGACCGGCCCGCGGTCGAGGGGATGACGGACATCGCCCTGGACCGGGCCAAGTCATTTTATGACCAGCACACCTCCATTCCAGGCGCCCTGGCGGCGGCGGGCCTGCGCGGATCGGATTTCATCCGCGGCTGGAAACGGCGCGAGGATGCGCTGGATGTGGGGCTGATCGACGAGGCGTCCATGCTGGATGAAAAGCAGCTCGAGGATCTGCGCGAGATCTTTCCGCTGCTGGTGCTGTTCGGCGACCCCGCGCAGTTGGCCCCCGTGGGCCAGTCGGGCGAGATGGTGTTCGACAAGCTGGCCCCGTCGCAGCGTCTGGTCCTGAACCGGATTCATCGCCAGGCCGACGACAGCCCGATCCTGGATCTGGCCCATGCGCTGTCCGACGACGCGCTGTCCTTCGAGGGCTTTGAAAGCCTGATCCGCAAGGCGGCGCGAGGCGACGACCGGGTGGTCTGGGCGGAACGGGTGGAAAGCGACCTGATGGCGCGCAGCCCGGTCTTGGTCTGGCGCAATGCCACCCGGATCCGGCTGATCCACGCCTTCCGTGCGGCCTATGGCGCGCCGGGCGACGCGCTGCTGCCCGGAGAGCCGCTGATCTGCGACGGGCTGGAACTGCCGCTGAAGCACCGCAAGAAGCGCATCGACCTGGAAGCGCGCGGGCTGATCAAGGGCGCGCAGGTGGTTTACCTCGGCCCCGGCCGAAAGCCCGGCTTTTCGCGCCTGCACGTGATCGGGGCCGAGGATCCGCGCCTGTCGGCGGCCAGCATCGTCAAGATCGAACTGCCGGACGAGGACGAACCCTTCATTCCCTTTGCCGCCCGCATGGGCGCGACCTTCCTGCACGGCGCGGCGGTGACGATCCACAAGGCGCAAGGCTCGCAATGGCCCGATGTGCAGGTCTTTGGTCCAGACATCGCGGCGGCCGCCTGGTCCAACCGGTCCGAGGCGGGGATCCCCCTGTGGAAGCGGCTGGCCTATGTCGCGATCACGCGGGCGCAGGAACGGCTGCTGTGGGTGACCAAGGCGCGGCTGGCCCGGCCATCGGCGCCACTGGGGACGGACGACCTGGACGTGCAGGTCGCCATGGAACTGGCGGCCGAGGAGGATTAGCGTCCCGCGGTGGCCGGGGGCGCTTCGCCCCCCGGACCCCCCGAGGATATTTAGGCAAAGGTGAAAGAGTCAGCGTGCCGCCCTGCGATGGTCCAGGCGGTCGATGGAGAGGCGCAGCGCCTCGATCAGGGCCTCTTTCGGGATGCCGGTTTCGTGCGACAGCCGGATGATGCCGAAATGGACGCGGGCCAGTTCCTGGTAATACCGCGTGAAGGTGTAGTTGATCGACGCGCCCACCACGGCGCCGAAGATGGGCGCGGCCTGGGCGGCCAGTTTCTGGCCCATCGACACCGACAGGCGCGGCGCGACCTTGCTGATGAGGCCCTGCACCGTCTGGCCCGTGACCGACATGCGCGCGGCCAGCAGGCCCAGGTCGGTCGCGTCATCCTCGGCCATCGGGCCTGCGGCGGCGAAGATGCGCAGGCATTCCATCCGCACCTCCTCGCTGTCGGGATCGAGGCCGTGTTCCACGGCGATGTCCAGCATGGCGCGCAGCAGCAGCGTGATCGTGAAGGGCAGCTCGATCATGGCGCCCGCGAAGCCGCCCACGCCCCCCGCCGCCCCGCTGACGGTCGAGGCCATGCGGTTGAACCAGTCCCCCCGGTCGCGCACCATCTTGCGCGAGGTGGTGGCCGCCGCGAAGGCCCGGTTCAGCGCCGCGCGGGTGATGCGGTCCATCCGGTTGCGCACGAAGCCGGGCAGCTTTTCGATCAACCCCTCGGCGCTGTTGCCGACGACCGACATGATCTCCATCCCCAACCCGCCGGCATCCAGGTATCGCCGCGCCAGACGGTCGATCTGGGCGTGGACGGAAGGGTCATTGATCGGCGGAAGCACCAGTTGCGGATTGGTCGGCATCGCTATCCTCTTTCGGGTGATCGACCGTGACGCAGGCCGACAGGTCCTTGGCGCCGCGCGATATTCCTGCCGCAGCGGGCAGCGTTTCGCGCGTCACCGGTCCCGCCACGTCAACCCAGGCCCCGGGCCGAAGTTCCAGCCCCAGCACGCGCGCGGGGTTGGTGGGCGGCGGCATGACGACATCGTCCAGCCGCGCAAAGCCGAAGCGGCCGTAATAGGGCGCGTCCCCTACCAGCAGCACCCGGTCCCAGCCAAGCTTGCGGGCGCGGGCCAGGCTGTCGCGCATCAAAAGGCCGCCCAGGCCCTCGCCCTGGGCGGTCGGATGGACGGCGATCGGTCCCAGCAGCAGCACCGGCCGGCCCCCCACGCGCACCGGCCAGAAGCGGATCGCGGCCAGCAGGATGCCGTCGGCGCGCAGCACCAAGCACAGGTCGGCCACCTTGGGCACCCCGTCCCGCAACCGATAGGACGACAGCGCGGTCCGCCCCGGCGCGAAGCACAGGTCGTAAAGCGCCTCGACCTCGGGTTCGTCGGCGGGCGTTTCGGGGCAGATCTCGTACATCGCGCCTCCTGTCCTATGGGCGGGCCTTAGCATGGGCTTGCCGGTGATGAAACATCCCGGGGCATTGCGGCGCGGCGCGGCAGATGGCAGGTTGTGCGCGCATGAACCCACAGGAGGCCCGCGATGTTCTACCGCCCCGAAAACGGCCACGGGCTGCCCCACAACCCCTTCAACGCCATCGTCGCGCCGCGCCCCATCGGCTGGATTTCCACGCGCGGATCCCAGGGCGACAACCTCGCGCCCTATTCGTTCTTCAACGCGGTCGCTTACGTGCCGCCGCAGGTGATGTTCGCGTCCACCAGCGCCAAGCCGGATCGCAACGGCACCAAGGACAGCGTGGCGCAGATCATCGAATCGGGCGTCTTTTGCGTCAACATCGCCACGGGCGACCTGCGCGATCAGGTGAACGCCAGTTCCGCCCCCCTGCCCGCCGGCACCGACGAGTTCCAGGCCTGCGGCATCGCCGCCGCGGAATGCGAGACCATCGCCTGCCCGCGCGTGGCGGGCGCCGCCGCCGCGCTGGAATGCCGGATGACCCGCGTCCTGCCCCTGGCGGGCGAGGCGAATTACGTCGTCTTCGGCGTGGTGACGGGGGTGCATCTCCGCGACGATTGCGTGGTGGACGGCCGCTTCGACCCGCGCGCGGCGGGCGGCTGGCTGGCGCGGCTTGGCTACAAGGATTATTGCGCCGTCACCGAGTTGTTCCAGATGGACCGCCCCGTATGAGTTTGAACGTCAAGAACTATATCCGAACCATCGCCGATTTCCCGCACGAAGGGATCCTGTTCCGCGACGTGACCACGCTGTTCGCGGACGCGCGCGGCTTCCGCATCGCGGTGGATCAACTGCTGGCCCCCTATGCGGGCGCGCGGATCGACAAGGTCGTGGGGTTGGAGGCGCGCGGCTTCATCCTGGGCGGCGCGGTCGCGCATCAGCTCTCCACCGGCTTTGTCCCGATCCGCAAGAAGGGCAAGCTGCCGGGTGCGGTGATTTCCCAAGCCTATCAGCTGGAATACGGCGAGGCCGTGGTCGAGGTCCATGACGACGCCTTGAAACCGGGCGAGCGGGTGCTGATCGTGGACGACCTGCTGGCGACGGGCGGAACAGCTGCGGCGGGGATCAGTCTGTGCGAAAGGCTGGGGGCGAAGGTGGTGGGCTGTGCGTTTGTCATCGACCTGCCGGATTTGGGCGGACGAAGGGTGCTGGAAGGGTTGGGGCATGAGGTTCATGTCTTGTGCGGGTTCGAGGGGGAATGACCTGTTCGACCTTAAGTCCGTGATGAGAGCAAACGCTCAAATCAGGCTTTATCAAGCTTTGCCAGAAGACTAGTGAGGTTGTCGAATGACGCTTTTAGCTCCTCTAAGGTGTCTTTCGTGAGTTGGTGCTTGAAGGCTTCCAAACCCATTTTTAGTCTTTGTGCTGCCAAATTCCTCTGGGGATTTTTGTCTCCCAACATTTTTGCAATTTCTTCTGTCTTACTGATGGCAGAATTAATCGTTTGGGTTAATCCAGATCTAAAATTTTCCTTTAGATCATCATCTTGTATAAGATGATGGAGAAATACGTGTATTACCCCCATTTCCAGCGCCAGATCAATTTGAAGACCAAGTGTTGTTATCTTAACCGCTTCCCTAGAATCGCGGGCAGTGAAATACGCATTTATATTCGCAACTATGGCACCAAGAGCGATACCCAGTATCGTCCCGGACAATGCCTTTTGGTTGCTTCCAAGTTCTCGGAAGAAGCCACCTCCCCCCATGACTATGAAAACCGCTAAAGCACAAACACCCAAGAGAAATAGCAACCAAGCAAGACGCATATTCATCGCTATTAACCTAATATGACGCCCGGATTCATGATCCCCGCCGGGTCCAGCGCGTCCTTGATCGCGCGCATCGCGGCCAGCCGCGCGGGATCGCCCCATTCGGCCAGCTCCGCCGCCTTCAGCCGCCCGACCCCGTGTTCCGCCGAGAACGACCCGCCGCGCGCCACGACCATCTCGTGCACCGCCCGCGACAGGGCACGCCGAACCCCGTCATAGGCGTCGCGGGTCTTCCCCTGGACCGGGAACAGGTTGAAATGCAGGTTGCCGTCGCCCAGGTGGCCGAAGCAATTGATGCGCAGGTCCGCCATGCCCGCCAGCACCGCGCTGCAATCGCGGATGAAGCGGGCGATTTCCGACAGGGGCAGGCTGATGTCGTGGCTGGCGATGGCGCCGATGTGGCGGTTGGCTTCGGGGATGGTTTCGCGGATGGCCCACAGATCGGCGGCCTGCTGGCCGGACCGGGCGATCACGCCGTCGTGGACCAGGCCCGCCTCGGCGGCGTCCGTGAACAGGCCCTCAAGGGCGGCGTCGGCGGAAAGGCCGGAAGGCAGGCCAACCTCGATCAGGACCAGCCAGTCGGGGCAATCGGCGAAGGGTTGGCGCAGGTCGGGGAAGGCCGCGTCCAGGAAGCGCAGCCCCTCGCCCGAGATCAGCTCGAAGGCCGTCACGCCGCCCGCCATCCGGGCCTGCGCCAGCGACAGCAGGGTCAGCGCGGCCTCGGGCGATTCCACGACCAGCATGGCGACTCCGATTTCGGCAGGCACCGGGGCCAGCACCAGGGAGGCGGCGGTGATGATGCCCAACGTGCCCTCGGCCCCGATCAGCAGGTCGCGGATGTCGTAGCCGGTGTTGTCCTTTCGCAGGCGCTTGAGGTCATGCATGACCTGGCCCTGCGGCAAGACGGCCTCGACCCCCAGGCACAGGGCGCGAGCGTTGCCGTAGCGCAGCACGTTCACCCCGCCCGCATTGGTGGCCAAGACGCCCCCCAACTGCGCCGTTCCGCCCGAGGCCAGCGCCAGGGGGAACTGCCGCCCGACCTTGGCTGCGGCATCGCGCACCTGGTGCAGGGTGGCGCCCGCCTCGGCCACGATCACGCCTTCCTCGGGGTAAACCGCGCGGATGGCGGTCATCCGTTCCAGCGACAGCAGCAGGGGCATGGTGCCATCAGACATCACCTGCCCGCCCACCAGGCCCGTGCCGCCGCCGCGCGGGACGATGGGCACGCCCGCATTGGCGCAGGCGCGGACCACCGCCGCGACCTCCTCGACCGTGCGGGGGGCCGCGACCAGGCCCGCCCGGCCCTTGTAGCGGCCGCGCGGTTCTTCCAGATAGGCAGGGCCGATCTCCCGCAGCACGCCGAGGGGCAGCAGGGGGGCAAGGGCATCGGTGGCGTCGTTCAGCATCATTTCCCCTTACCGGGCGTCGGTTCGGCCGCGCCGGTCGCTGCGCAGGTTGGCGTAAAGCACGTGGTTGCGCCACCGCCCGTCGATCTGAAGATAGCTTTGGGCGACGCCCTCGTACTTGAAGCCCGACTTTTCCAGCACCCCGCGGGATGCCGCGTTTTCCGGCAGGCAGGCGGCCTCGATCCGCGACAGGTCCAAGGCGGTGAAGGCGTGGTGGACCAGCACCCCGATGGCTTCGCGCATGTAGCCCTGGCGGGCGAAGTCCTGGCCGATCCAATAGCCGATGGTGCCCGATTGCGCGGGGCCGCGGCGGATGTTGTCCAGCGTGATCGCGCCCAGCAGCACGCCGTCGCGGCGCACCAGGAACAAGGGCAGCGCGGTGCCGCCCCGGCTGGCGCGGGCCGCCCAATAGACACGGTTGACGAAGCTCTTGCGCGTCAGGTGGTCGGGCGACCAGACGGGCTCCCACGGCGTCAGGAAGTCGCGGCTGGACTGGCGCAGCGACACCCAGGCGTGGAAATCCGTATGGGCAGGCAGGCGCAGCACGATCCGTTCGGTTTCCAACCTGACGGGTCGCGGGCGCAGGAACATCAGGCGGCGAGCCGTTCGGCCAGGGCGCCCAACGCAGGTGCGGCCTTGACGGGGCCGTAAAGCGCCAGCGCGGGCCGGGCCTGCCCGATCAGGGTTTCGGCATGGGCGCGCACCTCGGTCACGGTGACGGCGGCGATGCGGTCCGCGACCTCGGCGGCGTCGGGCACCCGGCCCCAGATCGCCAGGGTCCGCGCCATGCGCTCGGCCTGGGCGGACGGGCTTTCCAGCGACATCAGCAGGCTGGCGCGCAGCTGCGCCTTGGCACGGGCGACCTCGGCCTCGGACATGTCGGTTGCGGCGCGCTTCATCTCGTCGATGGTCAGGTTCGACAGGTCGGCCACGTCATCGGCCCCGGTGCCGGCATAGATGGTCAGCATCCCGGTATCGTCGTGAAAGCCCGACTGGGCAAAGATCGTGTAGCACAGCCCCCGCTCCTCTCGGATCTTCTGGAACAGGCGGGACGACATGCCCCCGCCCAGGGCCGAGGAGAAAATCTGCGCGGCATAGAAATCGTCCGCCAGATAGCCCGGCCCTTCCAGCGCCAGGGCGAAATGCGCCTGTTCCAGCCGCTTGACCTTGCGGGTTTCCAGGCCCTGCCAGCGCGCGGCCTCTCTCGGGGCTTGCGCGATGGGGGCCAGATGGCCGAAGGCGCGTTCGGCCAGGCGCACGATGCGGTCGCGATCGACGGCCCCTGCCGCAGCCACGATCATCTGGCCGGGACCATAGTTTTCGGCAACGAAGCCCGCGAGATCCGCGCGGCCGAAGCTGCTGACGCGTTCCGCCGGACCCAGGATGGTGCGGCCCATCGGCTGGTTCGGATAGGCGGCCTCTTGCAGCCAGTCGAAGATGATGTCGTCGGGCGTGTCCATCGACTGCCCGATTTCCTGCAGGATCACGCCGCGCTCGACCTCGATCTCGCGTTCGTCGAAGACCGGGTTCAGCACGATGTCGGACATCACGTCGAAGGCCAGATCGACATCACCCTCCAGCACGCGGACGTAATAGGCCGTCGCGTCGCGCGAGGTATAGGCGTTGATATAGCCGCCCACATCCTCGATGGCTTCCGCGATCTGCAGGGCGGTGCGGGTCGCGGTGCCCTTGAAGGCCATGTGCTCCAGGAAATGCGCGATGCCGTTCTGTTCCGGGCGTTCGTTGCGCCCGCCTGCGTTGACCCAGATGCCCAGGGCGGTGGAATGCAGCCCCGGCATCAGGCGCGTGGCGATGCGCAAACCGTTGGGCAGGGTCGTGACGTGCAGGTTGGGGTCTTGGTTCACTGGGTTCTCCGGTCAAGGATCAGCGACTTAAGCCCCGACACGTCGTTTTCAACCCGCGTGACGCGTTCCGGCAGGTCGAACAGGGTCTGCATGTGCGGCGGCAGAGGGGGACGGATGCCGATGGCGGCTTCCACCGCGTCGGGGAACTTGGCCGGATGGGCGGTCGCCAGCGTCACCATGGGCACGCCGGGTTCGACGTGCCGGCGCGCGACGGCCACGCCGATGGCGCTGTGGGGGCAGAGGATTTCGCCCGTCTCGTGGCGGATGGTGCGGATCATCGCCAAGGTTTCATCCTCGGACACGCGGCCCGACAGGTAGTGCTCGCGCAGGGCCTGCAGCGCGCCCTGGCTGATGGTGAAGCCGCCCGCTTTCAGCTCGTTCATCAGTTGCCCGATGGCCCCCGCATCCCCGCCATAGGCCCCATACAGCGCGCGTTCGAAGTTGGAGCTGACCTGGATGTCCATCGACGGGCTGATGGACGGCTCGACCGTGCCCACCCGGTATTCGCCGGTGGTCAGTGCGCGGTGCAGGATGTCGTTCTGGTTCGTCGCCACGATCAGCCGCCGGATCGGCAGGCCCATGGCGCGGGCGACGGACCCCGCGAAGATGTCGCCGAAATTGCCGGTCGGCACGGTGAAGTCCGTCGGGCGCATCCCCAGGCTGGCGACGGCGGTGAAGTAATAGACGATCTGCGCCACCACGCGCGCCCAGTTGATGCTGTTGACGCCCGCAAGCCCCACGGTGTCGCGGAAGGCGTGGTCGTTGAACAGATCCTTCAGCCGCGCCTGGCAGTCGTCGAAATGCCCGGTCACGGCCAGCGCGTGGACGTTGGCCGCGTCGGGTGTGGTCATCTGGCGGCGCTGAACCTCGGACACGCGGCCATGGGGGAACATGATGAACACGTCCACGTTGTCGATGCCCTTGAAGGCCTCGATGGCCGCGGACCCCGTATCGCCCGAGGTCGCGCCGACGATGGTGATGCGCTGGCCGGACCGCTTCAACGCAATCTCGAACAGCTGCGCGATCAGCTGCATCGCGAAGTCCTTGAAGGCCAGGGTCGGGCCGTGGAACAGCTCCAGCAGGTGATGGCCGGGGGCAAGCTGGCGCAAGGGGGCCTTGGCCGCGTGTTCGATCCGGGCATAGGCGCGGTCGATGGCGCCGCGCAGTTCCTCGTCGGTGAAACTGTCGCCGGTAAAGGGGCGGATGACGCGGAAGGCCACGTCCTCGTAGGACGACCCGTCCAGGTCGTGCAGCGCCGAGAATGCCGGGATCGTCTCGGGCAGGTATAATCCGCCGTCGCGGGCCAGCCCCGACAGCATCGCCCCTTCAAAATCCAGCACCGGGGCCTTTCCCCGCGTCGAGACGTAGCGCATCCGCATTCCTTCAGTATTTCCGCTGCCTGATACGCCAGATCAGGCCGACTGTCATCCCTGCCCAGGTCGCCGCGATCAGGAACCATTGCACGGCATAGGACAGGTGGTTGTTGGGGATTCCCTCGATGGCCACCGGGATCGGCTCGATCCCCTGCGCGTCGCCCTCGACGAAGCTGGCGACGACCAGGATCGGTTCGGTGTCCAAGACCCGCGCCATGGCGGGCACGTCGCGGGCGAACCAGATGTTCTCGTCCAGGTTCGGCTCGGGCGTGGCGCTGCCCTTTTCGTCGGGCCAATGCAGGTTGCCGCGCACGGTCAGGCGCACGGGCGGGCGTTCGGCATGGCGCAACTCCTGCGGGACGAATCCCCGGTCCAGCAGGATCGCGCGGCCGTCGTCGGTGACGAAGCGCGACACGATTTGGTAGCCGCCGCCCTGTTCCCTGGTGCCCGACAGCACGTCGATCTCGGTCCCGGTGGTGGTGCCGCTGACGGTCACGGGCAGGTATTTCATCGACGGATCGACCGTGGCGGGCAAGGGCACGGGTGCGGCCTCGATGCTGGCCTGGATTTCGGCCAGCATCCCTTCCTTCCACTCCATCCGGCGCAGCTGCCACAGGCCAAGCTGGACCAGGATGGCGCAGCCGACGATGCCGAGGATCAGGGGAAACAGGATGCGGCGCATGAAGATAAAGCCAGTCGCAAAGAAAAACGCGCGGGGCCATCCCCGCGCGTCGCATGTCGGACCCTGCGGGGATCAGCTGCCCCAGACATAGACCACGGCGAACAGGAACAGCCAGACCACATCGACGAAGTGCCAGTACCAGGCCGCGGCCTCGAAGCCGATATGCTTGTCCTGGTCCATCTGGCCGTTCATCAGGCGCAGCAGGCAGACGGCCAGGAAAATGGTCCCGATGATGACGTGAACGCCATGGAAGCCCGTGGCCAGATAAAAGGCGCTGGCATAGGCGGTATCGGCCAGACCGAAGGCCGCATGGCTGTATTCGTAGGCCTGCAGGATCGAGAAGACGACGCCCAGGATCACCGCCACGATCAGGCCGTTGATGGTGGTCTTGCGGTCGTTGTCATGCACCAGCGCATGGTGCGCCCAGGTCACGGCCACACCCGACAACAGCAGGATCAGCGTGTTGATGAAGGGCAGGTGCCAGGGGTCGAAGGTCACGATCCCCTCGGGCGGCCAGACGCCGTCCTTGATGGGGCTTTCCGGTCCCATCGGATACAGCGCCTGCTTGATGAAGTTCCAGAACCAGGCGGTGAAGAACATCACCTCGGAGATGATGAACAGGATGAAGCCGTATTGCAGGCCGATCCGCACCACGGGGGTGTGGTCGCCCGCCTGGCTTTCGCGGACCACGTCGGCCCACCAGCTGTACATCACGTAAAGGACGCCGGCGAAGCCGATCAGGAACAGCCAGGGGCCGTTGACCGGGATGCCCAGCAGGTGGACTTCGTCCGCGTGCATCCAGCCCACCGCGCCATACAGCATCAGGAAGGCCGAGATCGCTGCGACGAAGGGCCAGATCGACGGCGGAAGGATGTGGTAATCGTGGTTCTTTGCGTGCGCCATGAGCTGTCCCCGTCGGCTCCTTCTGTGTTCAGTTGACGTTGGCGGCCGGGGCGGCGTCAAGCGCCGCCTGTTTCGGCTCGGTCCGGTGGAAGGTATAGGACAGGGTGATGTCCCTGATCCAGGACGCGTCGCGGTCGCCCACCAGCTCGGGATCGACGAAGAAGCTGACCGGCATCTCGATCCGCTCGCCGGGCTGCAAGGTCTGCTCGGTGAAGCAGAAGCATTCGATCTTGTCGAAGTAATAGCCCGCCACTTCCGGCGCGACGTTATAGCTGGCCGTGCCCGTCACGGCCACGTCGGAATTGTTCACGGCCTCGTAGAAGGCAAGGCCCGTTTCGCCGATCTTCAGCTCCATGCTGGTCTGCATCGGCCGGAACGTCCAGTCGAGGTTCGGATCCACATTGGCGTCGAAGCGGACGCGGATCACCTCGTCCAAGACCGTGTCCGACCCTGTCTGCGACACCTGCGTGGTGCCGCCATAGCCGGTGACGCGGCAGAACCAGTCATAGAAGGGCACGGCGGCCCAGGCCAGCGCGCCCATGGTCAGGACGACCGCGACCAGGGCGGTGACGGTCTTGCCCTCGGGCGACATGCGGCGGCTCATCGGGCGGCCTCCGGCTGCTCGGGCGGCAGGACGGACACGCGGGGCTGGTGGTCGAAGGCCTCCATCATGTCGCCCTGCTGGACCTTCACGACCGTCAGGCCGAAGACCAGCGCGACGAAACACGCCAGGACGGCGGCCAGGCCGACATTGCGCGACCGGCGGCGGCGGTGGATCTCGTGTTCGGCGTTCAAGGGCATCACCACGTCCCCCACAGGTTCTGAGCCAGCAACGCGACGAAATGCAGGAACAGGTAATAAAGCGACAGCTTGAAGACACGCCTTTCCACGGCATAGCCGTCGGCGAGTGCCGCATCCTCGGACCGGCGCAGGATCTGCCAGCCGCCATGGATGAACAGCGCGTTCAGCACGACCGACGCCGCAAGATAGATCGGTCCGCCGACCGATGTCAGCCCCAGCCAGATCGCGAAGGGCGCCAGCACCAGCGTATAGGCGAAGATGTGGCGGCGCGTCGCGGGGCGGCCATGGGTGACGGTCAGCATCGGCACCTGGGCCTCGTGATAGTCCGACTTCATGAACAGCGCCAGCGCCCAGAAATGCGGCGGCGTCCAGAAGAAGATCAGCGCGAACATCAGAAGCGATTCGATGCTGATGCCACCGGTGGCGCAGGCCCAGCCGATCATCGGGGGGAAAGCGCCCGCCGCGCCGCCGATCACGATGTTCTGCGGCGTCCAGCGTTTCAGCCAGATCGTATAGACGACGGCATAGAAGAAGATCGTGAAGGCCAGGAAACCCGCCGCGAACCAGTTCGCCGCCAGTCCCAGCATCATCACCGCGAATCCCGCCAGGATCAGGCCCAGCGACAGCGCGGCATTGCCGTCGATCCGGCCTGCCGGGATCGGACGGCCTTGCGTGCGCCGCATCACCGCATCGATGTCGGCGTCATACCACATGTTCAGCGCACCCGAGGCCCCGCCGCCAAGCGCGATGAACAGGACCGAGCAGAAGGCGATGAACGGATGCACATCGACCGGCGCGACCCACAGGCCCACGAAGGCCGTGAAGACGACCAGCGACATCACCCGCGGCTTGAGCAGCGCGACGAAGTCGCGGAACTCGGCCTCGGGGGCGCCTTCATAGGTGTTGATGTCGGTCATGTCGTCCGTCTGGCTTTCTGGCTGGTCCGGGCGCCGGTCACTCGGCCCGGGCCACCTGAACGTCGGTTGCGGCCGTTGCGGCGGCGGTTTCCGCGGCCCCCTCCAGGGTGCCGCCCTGTTCGGCGACCCAGGCGGCATAAACCTCGGGGCTGACCGCCTTCACGACGATCGGCATGTAGGCGTGGTTGATGCCGCACAGTTCGCTGCACTGGCCGAAATAGACGCCTTCCTGTTCCACGTTGAACCAGGCCTGCGCGATCCGGCCCGGAACGGCGTCCTGCTTGACGGCGAAGGCAGGGATGGTCCAGCTGTGGATCACGTCGTTGGCGGTCATCTGCATCAGCACGGTCTGGCCCACGGGCACGACCACGGCATTGTCGGTGGCCAGCAGGTATTCATCCTCGGAATAGCCGTAATCGGCCAGCTCTTCCTTGGTCAGCATGATCGAATCGAAGCTGATGCCGCTTTCCGGGTATTCGTAGGACCAGTACCACTGGTTGCCGATGGCCTTGATCACCACGTCGGGGTCGGCGGGCATTTCCTGCTGGCGGAACAGCAAGGGCAGCGAAAAGGCGCCGATGGTCACCAGGATCAGCACCGGCACCAGCGTCCAGCCGATCTCCAGCGGAGTGTTGTGCGTGAACCTGGCGGGAACCGGGTTCGAGCGGCTGTTGTAGCGCAGGATCACCGCCAGCAGCAGCAGGCAGACGAAGACCGTGACGACGGTGATGATGATCAGCACGAAATGGTCCAGCCACTGCTGGTCGCGCGCCAGTTCCGTCGCGGCGGGCTGGAAGTTCACGCCCCTGGGTTCCGGCTTGCCGATCGTGGGAAGCTCGCCCAGAACGTCCTGCGCCAAGGCAGAGCTGGCTATCATTCCCGCTGTCGCAAGCCCGGAAGCTGCCGCGACCCCACGGCGAATCATCGCTATTGCCATCATTCCATCCCGTTATCCTGACGCGGCCGCGCGACCGCAGGCGCCCGAGGGCGGCCCTTTTCCTTTAACAATCCCTGTTCTATGACCATATCTCGACCCCACGGGCAAGTGATACATAAGCCTGCCTTCGCAAAATCCCGGCATCGCGCCGCCGTTTCGGAAGATGACGCCCGCCATGAGCCGCACCCCCTTCGACCCCTTCGCCACCCACCTCGACCGTGACCGCGCCCTGGCCATCCTGCGCGAGGCCACGGCTGGCGCCGAGGATGGCGAGCTTTTCCTGGAACGTTCCGTGTCGGAATCGCTGGTCTTCGACGACGGGCGGCTGCGCAATTCCGGCTATACCGCCGAGCAGGGCTTCGGCCTGCGCGCCGTCCGGGGCGAGGTGACGGGCTACGCCCATTCGACCGAGATCTCGGAACCCGCCCTTCGCCGCGCCGCCGAGACCGCGCGGCTGGCCGTGGCCGCGGGCGGCGGCATCCTGGCCCCTGCCGCGCCCTTGCAGGTCCAGCCGCTCTACATGGCCGCCGACCCGGCCGAGGGCATCCCCTTCGCCACCCGCATCGCGCTGCTGCGCCAGATCGACGATTACGCCCGCTCGCGCGATCCCCGCGTGGTGCAGGTCACGGTGTCGCTGGCCTCGTCCCTGCAGGAAATCGCGATCCTGCGGCCCGAGGGCGGGCTGGTCACGGACATTCGCCCGATGGCCCGGCTGAACGTCAGCGTGATCGTGGAAAACAACGACCGCCGCGAATCCGGCGGCCATGGCGGCGGCGGGCGCGTGTCCCTGGCAGGCCTCATGGATCCGGCGAACTGGCAGCCCGCCGTGGACGAGGCGCTGCGCATCGCCCTGGTCAACCTGCGCTCGGTCCCCGCGCCTGCGGGGGTGATGGACGTGGTGCTTGGTCCCGGCTGGCCCGGCATCCTGCTGCACGAGGCCGTGGGCCACGGGCTTGAAGGCGATTTCAACCGCAAGAAGGCCTCGGCCTTTGCCGGGCTGATGGGCCAGCGGATCGCGGCGCCCGGCGTCACGGTCGTCGATGACGGCACCATCCCCGACCGGCGCGGCAGCATCAGCGTCGATGACGAGGGGATGCCCCCCGCCCGCAACGTGCTGATCGAGGACGGGATCCTCGTGGGCTACATGCAGGACCGCCAGAACGCCCGGCTGATGGGGGTGGAACCCACGGGCAACGGGCGGCGCCAAGGCTTTGCCCATGCGCCGATGCCGCGCATGACCAACACCTTCATGCCGGGCGGCGATGCCGATCCGGCGGCGATCCTGGCCGATCTGCGCGACGGCATCTATGCCGTGGGCTTCGGCGGCGGGCAGGTGGACATCACCAACGGCAAGTTCGTGTTTTCCTGCACCGAGGCCTATCGCGTGAAGAACGGCGTCGTCGGCGATCCCATCCGGGGGGCCACGCTGATCGGCGACGGGGCGACCGCGCTGCAACAGGTCCACGCCATCGGCAACGACATGAGCCTGGATCCCGGCATCGGCAACTGCGGCAAGCAGGGCCAGTGGGTGCCGGTGGGCGTGGGCCAGCCGACGCTGCTGATCGGCGGGCTGACGGTGGGCGGCTCGGCGGCGTGAGGGGCCGCTAACCGGTTGTTAACGCCTTCGGGGTAATGCTGATTCCCGGACAAGGGCCGGAGGCAGCATGGATACCGGGCATCTTCCTTTCGACAGGCGCAGCCAGGCGGACGACGACCTGACGGTGCTGCGGCTGATCCGGTCGCGCCGGGTGGGTCCTACGACCTATCACCGGCTGATCGCCGAACACGGCAGCGCGCGGGCAGCCTTAGACGCCCTGCCCGCCATCGCGGCGGCGGCAGGCATTGCCGATTATGAGGCCTGCCCCGAAGGCGTGGCGGCGGCGGAACTGGCGGCAGGGCGCAAGGTCGGCGCCCGGCTGATCCGCTGCGATTCGCCGCTTTACCCGGCGGCGCTGCGCGAGATCGACGGCGCCCCGCCGATCCTCTGGGTGCGCGGCGATCCCGCCTGGCTGTCGAAGAACCCGGTGGCGGTGATCGGGGCGCGCAACGCCTCATCCTTGGGCCTGCGCATGGCGCGCGGCATGGCGGCGGGGTTGGGAGAAGCGGGACACACCGTCGTGGCGGGCCTGGCGCGGGGCATCGACACCGCCGCCCATAACGCCGCCCTGCCCACGGGCACCATCGCCGTGATGGCGGGGGGCGTCGATGTGATCTATCCGGCGGAAAACGTCATCCTGGCCGCGCAGATCGCGGAAAAGGGCGTGCTGGTGTCCGAACAGCCGCCCGGAACCGAACCGCAGGCCCGCCATTTCCCGACCCGCAACCGCATCGTGTCCGGCCTGTCCCTGGCCGTGGTGGTGATCGAGGCCGCGCACCGGTCCGGCACCCTGATCACCGCCAAGAACGCCCTGGACCAGGGACGAGAGGTCATGGCCGTGCCGGGCCATCCGATGGATGCCCGCGCCTCGGGCTGCAACCAGCTGATCCGCGACGGCGCGGTGCTGGTGCGCAATTCGGCCGATGTCTGCACAGCGCTTGGCCGCGAGACCGAACCCGTGGGCATGGCCGAGGCACCCCCTGTTCCCCTCGCCCGCCCCCAACCGGTCGAGACCGGGGAAATCGAGGCGCGGATCCTGTCGCGGCTCGGCCCCTCGCCCTCGGATGAAAACGACGTGATCCGCGACTTGGGCCTGCCTGCCGCTGCAGCCAGTGCCGCGATCCTGTCGCTGGAATTGCAGGGACGTTTGCTGCGCGTGCCGGGCGGACGGCTGGCGCTTGGCTGAGGGCGGCACGGGCGGCGGGTGATTTCGCCCGGTTGACACTGGCAGGCACCGCACCCATCTTGCCGCCCCATTGCAAGGTGCGCCCCGAGGTAACATGCCCGTCGTCGTCGTCGAATCCCCGGCCAAGGCCAAGACCATCGAAAAATACCTCGGCGGCGACTATCGCGTGCTGGCCTCGTTCGGCCATGTCCGCGACCTGCCGCCCAAGGACGGCAGCGTCGATCCGAACGACGATTTCGCCATGAAATGGGAGGTCGCGGCAGACAGCAAGAAGCACCTCAAGGCCATCAAGGACGCGCTGAAGGACGACCAGAACCTGATTCTGGCCACCGACCCCGACCGCGAAGGCGAGGCGATTTCCTGGCACCTGCTGGAAGCCCTGTCCCCTGCCCTGAAGAAGGGCGCCGGGGTCAGCCGCGTCACCTTCAACGCCATCACCAAGGCCGCCGTGACCGAGGCGATGGCCCATCCCCGCCAGATCGACCAGCCGCTGGTCGATGCCTATCTGGCGCGCCGCGCGCTGGATTACCTGGTGGGCTTCAACCTGTCGCCGGTCCTGTGGCGCAAGCTGCCGGGCGCGAAATCGGCGGGCCGCGTGCAATCGGTCTGCCTGCGCCTGATCGTGGACCGGGAAATGGAGATCGAGGCCTTCAAGGCCCGCGAATACTGGTCGGTCCATGCGCGCCTGGCCACCCCGGGCGGGGCGGAATACGACGCGCAGCTTGTCTCGCTGGCCGGGTCCAAGCTGGACCGGTTCGACCTGCCTGACGCCGAAAAGGCCGCGATGGCCGTCAGCGCGGTCGCCAGCCGCGACCTGGGCGTGACGGGCGTCACCGCCAAGCCCGCGACCCGCAACCCCTGGCCGCCCTTCATGACCTCGACCCTGCAACAGGAAGCGTCGCGCAAGCTGGGCATGGGCGCCAAGGCCTGCATGTCGGCGGCGCAGCGCCTGTACGAGGCCGGGTTGATCACCTACATGCGGACCGACGGCATCGACATGGCGCCCGAGGCCGTCCATGCCGCCCGCGACGCGATCCGCGCCAAATTCGGCGACAATTACGTCCCGAAAAGCCCGCGCATGTACAAGAACAAGGCCAAGAACGCGCAGGAGGCGCATGAATGCATCCGCCCGACCGACATGATGCTGTCGCCCGATCGGCTGAAGGTTTCGGCGGAGGACCAGCGCAAGCTTTACGACCTGATCTGGAAGCGGACCATCGCCAGCCAGATGGAAGCCGCGCGGATGGAACGCACCACCGTGGACATCGCCAGCCCCGACAACCAGGTGGGCCTGCGCGCCACCGGACAGGTGATGCTGTTCGACGGCTTCCTGCGCGTCTATGACCAGGGCCGCGACGACGAGGACGGCGAGGACAGCGCCCGCCTGCCCGCGATCAAGGAAGGCGAGGCAGCGAAGCTGGTGGGCCAAGCTTTCGAGGCCGAGTTCGCCAAGGCCCGCGAAAAGGACGATCCGGTCCCCTCTGCCCCCGCAGGCCAGCGCGCCGCCCCCGGCCTTTTGCTGAACGACAGCGCCGCCGTGGCCGCCCGCCAGCATTTCACCCAGCCGCCCCCCCGCTATACCGAGGCCACGCTGGTCAAGCGCATGGAGGAACTGGGCATCGGCCGCCCCTCCACCTATGCCAGCATCGTCACCACGATCCAGGACCGCGAATACGTCCGCAAGGACAAGAACCGCCTGATCCCCGAGGACAAGGGGCGACTGGTCACGGTGTTCCTGACCAAATACTTCCCGCGCTATGTCAGCTATGACTTCACGGCGGATCTGGAAAATGAACTGGACGAGATCAGCGCCGGCGACCTGCTGTGGCGCGAGGTCCTGGCACGGTTCTGGAAGGATTTCTCGAAGGCGCTCGAAGGCACGTCGGAACTGCGCATCACCGAGGTTCTGGACGCCATCGACGACGCGCTTTCCCCGCATCTTTACCCGCCGCGCGCCGATGGGGGCGATCCGCGCGAGTGTCCGTTGTGCGGCAAGGGGCGGCTGAACTTGAAGACCGCGCGGTCGGGCGGGGCCTTCATCGGCTGCACGAACTATCCCGAATGCCGCTATACCCGCCCGATCTCCGCGCCCGATGGCGAGGACGCCGTGGGCGACCGCATCCTGGGCCATGACAACGGCGATCCGATCAGCCTCAAGACCGGGCGCTTCGGTCCCTATGTCCAGCGGGGCGAGGCGACCGAGGACAATCCCAAACCCGCCCGGTCCTCGATCCCCAAGGGCTGGAACCCGGCCACGCTGGATCTGGAAAAGGCGGTGCAGTTGCTGTCACTGCCGCGCCCCATCGGACCGCACCCCGAGGATGGCGCGTTGATCGAGGCCGGACTTGGCCGCTTCGGTCCCTATGTGAAGCACGGGTCGAAATACGCGAACCTGCCCGATGCGGACGAGGTCTTCACCATCGGCATGAACCGCGCGGTCGAGGTTCTGGCCGCCAAGCAGACGCGCGGGCGCGCAGCCGCTGCGGCGCCCCTGCGCGAATTGGGCGATCATCCCGACGGCGGCGCGATCCAGGTGATGAGCGGGCGCTATGGCCCCTATGTCAAATGGGACAAGGTGAACGCCACCCTGCCGCGTGACGTGACCCCCGAGGATCTGACGGTCGAACAGGCGCTCGAGTTGATCGCGGCCAAGGCGGGCAAGTCGCCTGTCAGGAAGAAGGCCGCGCCCAAGGCCAAGGCCGCGACCCTGGCAAAGAAACCGGCAGCGAAGAAAACCGCGGCGAAAAAGGCCTTGCCCAAGAAGGCCGTGAAAAAGGCAGCCGAAGCCTAGTCCCGGCCGCGTTGGGACAGGCGGGCTGTCGCAGTCGCCGCGGCAGCTTGCCTGCCATGCTCATGCGGACCTGGCCCCGTTGCACGGGCCCTGGCCTTGGGGCCGTCGGGATGCCGCCACGCTGCACCGCCGCATTGACTTGCCGCAGCACGCAAGCGACAAATTCGCAGCAAGGTCATTTTGGGGGAGGGACGATGAAAAAGGTCTATGCCACGGCAGCCGAGGCACTGGAGGGGTTGCTGCATGACGGGATGATCATCGCGGCGGGGGGCTTTGGCCTTTGCGGCATCCCCGAGCTGCTGATCGCCGCCATCCGCGACGCGGGCACCAGGGATCTGACGGTCGCCAGCAACAACTGCGGCGTCGATGACTTCGGCCTGGGGATCCTGCTGCAAACGCGGCAGATCAGGAAGATGATCTCGTCCTATGTCGGCGAGAACGCCGAGTTCATGCGCCAGTATCTGTCCGGCGAGCTGGAGCTGGAGTTCAACCCGCAGGGCACGCTGGCCGAACGGATGCGCGCGGGCGGCAGCGGCATCCCCGGGTTCTACACCAAGACCGGGGTGGGCACCGTCATCGCCGAGGGCAAGGAAGTGAAGAATTTCGACGGTCAGGACTATATCCTGGAACGCGGCATCGTCGCGGATCTGTCCATCGTCAAGGCCTGGAAGGCCGACGACACCGGCAACCTGGTGTTCCGCAAGACCGCCCGCAACTTCAACCCGCCCGCCGCCATGTGCGGCAAGGTTTGCGTGGCCGAGGTCGAGGAGATCGTCCCGCGCGGGTCGCTGGACCCCGACGGGATCCACCTGCCCGGCATCTATGTGCATCGGATCGTCCAGGGGCAGCACGAAAAGCGCATCGAACAGCGCACGGTTCGGAAGAGGGAGACTGCCTGATGGCGTGGGACAGGAACCAGATGGCCGCGCGGGCGGCGCAGGAACTGGAAGACGGGATGTACGTGAACCTCGGCATCGGGATCCCGACGCTGGTCGCCAATTACGTGGGCGACAAGGACATCACCCTGCAATCGGAAAACGGGATGCTGGGGATGGGACCGTTTCCGTATGAGGGCGAGGAAGACCCGGATCTCATCAACGCGGGCAAGCAGACCATCACCGAACTGGACCGCACCGCCTATTTCGACAGCGCGACCAGCTTCGGCATGATCCGCGGCGGCAAGATCGCCGCCGCCATCCTGGGCGCGATGGAGGTGGCCGAGAACGGCGATCTGGCGAACTGGATGATCCCGGGCAAGCTGGTCAAGGGCATGGGCGGCGCCATGGACCTGGTCGCGGGCGTGGGCCGGGTGATCGTGGTCATGGACCACACCAACAAGGCGGGCGAATCCAAGGTCCTGCGCGAATGCACCCTGCCCCTGACCGGCAAGGGCGTGGTGGACCGCATCATCACCAATCTGGGCGTTCTGGACGTGGTGCCGGGGGGCCTGCGCATCGTCGAATGCGCGGACGGCGTGACCGAGCAGGAACTGCGCGCCGCGACCGAGGCGACGATCGTTTCCTAACCTGTCGTACAATGGAAATGTCGGCGGGGGCCTTGCCCCCCGTCGCCGTTTCGGCGGGGCCTGCCGGCCCTTCTCGACTGAAAAAGGTCCACTGGACCTTTTTCCGGGCGTCTCGAAGCCCCAGGATATTTGGATAAAGGTGAATGGCATGACTGCCGACCAGATCGCCGCGTTGTTCACCCGCACCGACGGGACGTTTCTGTGCGCCCGCTGGGGGCGGCCGGTGGCGCCGGTGATCTTTGGGCTGGCCGATGAAAGCCTGGACATCTTCCGCGGCGCGATCCGGGCGGGTTTTGCCCATGCCCGGCATCCGCTGACGGACGCCGACCCCGAGATGGGCGCGAACCTGATGCTGTTCTTCGTGCGCGACTGGCCGGATCTGGCCGGCATTCCCGACCTGGACCGGCTGACCGACGCGCCCGGCCTGCCCGACCGGCTGGCCCGCACTGACGCCGATCAATACCGCATGTTCCGCTTTGACCCCGACGGCGGCATCCGTGCCTGCCTGGGTTTCCTGCGCATGGGGGGCCGGCTGGCCGACAGCCATCCGGGGCAACTGGCCGAGGCGCTGTTCATGCGCTGCGCGCTGACCTTCGCGCGCGACATCGCGCCCTCGGCCCCCGTGGCGGCGCTGATCCGGGCGGCTTATGATCCGGTCCTGCCGGTCGCGGCCACCGATCCGGCCCATGCCCTGCGGCTGGCGGCAAGGATGGGCGCATGACACATCGGCTGCCCGTTCGTGTTTATTACGAGGACACCGACCTTGCCGGGATCGTTTACTATGCGAACTACCTGAAATTCATCGAACGCGGCCGGTCGGAATGGCTGCGCGCGCTTGGCATCGACCAGGTGGCGCTGAAGGCCGGCGGCCATGTCTTCGCCGTCCGCCGCATCGAGGCCGATTACCTGCGCCCCGCCCGCTTCGACGACCTGCTGTCGGTGGAAACGGCGCTTTCGCAGATGACCGCCGCGCGGATCGTGGTGGACCAGACCGTCCGCCGCGGCCCCGACCTGCTGTTCACGGCCCGGGTGACGCTGGCCTGCCTGGACGGCGCGGGCCGCCCGGCGCGGCTGCCGAAAGGCCTGGCACAGGCCCTGGCAACGGGGTGAGGCGCGGGGGCCGCACTGTTTGAAAGTGACGGCATTGTGTTGCGGCAAGGGGCTGCAACCTGTGCCAGGAAGGCGCTAGAAGGCCTGCAAACCGACCGGACCACCGGTTGGATCCGCAATGGATCACGACGAAAAGGCAGTGACGATGGAACCGATCCAGGCCGCGCAGGCCCTTGATTTCTCGCTGATGGCGCTGTTCGCGCGCGCCTCGCTGACGGTGCAGGTGGTGATGGTGCTGCTGATCATCGCCTCGGTCTGGGCCTGGGCGATCATCATCCAGAAATTCCTGGCCTTCGCGCAGGCCCGGCGCGAGGCCGCGCGCTTTGACCGCAGCTTCTGGTCGGGCGAGCCGCTGGACGACCTTTATGACCGGCTGGGCGAACGCCCCTCGGGCGCGTCGGAACGCATCTTCGCGGCGGGCATGACCGAATGGCGGCGCAGCCACCGCGACGACGGGGCGCTGATCCCCGGCGGCACGGCCCGCATCGACCGCGCCATGAACGTCGCCATCCAGCGCGAGGAATCGCGGCTGTTCCGGGGCCTGTCGTTCTTGGCAACGGTAGGGTCCACCGCGCCCTTCATCGGGCTGTTCGGCACCGTCTGGGGCATCAAGACCGCGTTCGAGGGCATCGCCATGTCCCAGGATACCAGCCTGGCCGTCGTGGCCCCCGGCATCGCCGAGGCGCTGCTGGCGACCGCCCTGGGCCTCTTGGCCGCGATCCCGGCGGTGGTGTTCTACAACAAGCTGTCGGGCGACGCCGAGCGCGTGACCGGCAACTGGGAAGCGTTCGCCGACGAATTCTCGACCCTGCTGTCGCGCCAGATGGACGAGGCATAGATGTCGGGCGCCGTCGTCAAGCGGGTCAGCCGCAAGGGCCGGGGCCGGCGCCGCAACGCGCCGATGTCGGAAATCAACGTCACGCCCTTCGTGGACGTGATGCTGGTGCTGCTGGTGATCTTCATGGTGGCAGCACCCCTGATGACGGCGGGCGTGCCCCTGAACCTGCCGCAGACCGCCGCCACCGCCATGCCCACGGAACCCGAGGAACCGCTGGTGATCTCGATCCCTGCCGATGGCGAGGTCACGCTGATGGACGCGCCGGTGGCGCCCGACCAGATCGTCACGCGGTTGCGCGAAATCCTGGCGGGCCGTGAAAGCCAGCGGGTGTTTTTGCGCGCGGACGGGGCGATCCCCTATGCCCGCGTGGTGCAGGTGATGGGCGCGCTGAACGCGGCAGGCTTGTCGGACATCGTGCTGGTGACGGATACCGGCGGTCCCAGGATGGACGGCTGAGGACATGGAGGACCGCGAGGGCCGCATCGGGTGGTGGGTTTCGGGAACGGCGCATGGCGCGCTGATCCTGTGGGCGGTCCTGGGCGGGGTGTTCTTGCGCCCGCAGCCCTCGACCCCGCTGCGCACGACCGAGGTGGCCACCATCAGCGGCGCCGAGTTCGAGGCGCTTGCCGCCGCCTCTCGCGGCGCGGGTCCGGTGGGGCGCGATGCGACGGCGGTGGCTGCGATGCCCGCGCCTGCGGTGGACGAGGACGCCGCGCAGGCGCCCGCCGCCGCCAGCCTGCCGGATGCTGCCGAATCGGCGCAGGATCTGGCGCAGCCGGACCGGCCCGAGGCGCGGCCGGACCTGTCCGATTTCGCCCGCCCCGACCCGGTGGCGGTGGCAACCGACCTCGGCGTCCCTGCCGGAAACCAGACTGCCGATGATGCGGCGCCCCTGCCGACGGCTGATGCGGGCGCACCTGCGGCCGATGCTCGGCCCGCCCGGCCCGAGGCGCCACCTGCCGATGCCTCGGCTGCGCCCCGGTCGGAACTGGCGCTTGACCGCTCGGCCCTGCCGCGGCTTCGCCCCGAGGGTCTGGTCGAACAGCGCAACGCCCGCCTTGCCCGGCAGGCGGCCGAGCGCCAGGCCGCGGCAGAGGCCGCGCGCGCTGCCGAAGAAGCAGCGGCTGCGGCTGCGGAAGAAGCAGAGGAGCGCCGCCTGACGGCCGAGCGCGCGGCAGCCGAGGAAGCCCGCCGGGCCGAACGGGCCGCGGCGGAAGAAGCCGAACGGCAGGCGGAGGCGGAGCAACAGGCCGAGGCGGAACGGGAGGAAGCTGCCGAGCGGCGAGAGGCTGCGGCACGCCGCGAAGCCGCCGAACGCGAGGCCGAGGAGCGTCGGGAAGCCGAGGCCCAGGCCGAGGAAGAACGACGCGCGGCAGAGACCGAACGCGAGGCCGAGGAAGAACGCCGGGCAGCCGAAGCCCGCGCTGCCGAAGAAGCAGCGGAACGCGAGCGGGCCGAGGCCGAACGCCGTGAGGCCGAAGCGCAGGCGGCCGAGCGCCGCGCCGAAGAAGAACGGCAGGCGGAAGCCGAACGCGAGGCCGAGGAAGAACGCCAGGCAGCGGAAGCCCGCCAGGCCGAGGAGGAGCGCCGCGCCGCCGCCGAGGCGGCTGAACGGGAGGCCGAGGAACGCCGCGCCGCTGCCGAACGCGAAGCTGCCGAACGCGAGGCCGCAGCCGAAGCGGCGCGCCAGCAGGCCCTGGCGGATGCGCTGCGCGAGGCGCAGGACGGCAGCGCCGGGGCCGAGGGCACGGACACCGCCTCGACGGGTGACGCGGTGGGCGGCGACAGCCAGATGATCGACGGCGGGTCGGGGGCCTCGGCCGCGCAGGATCCGCTGGCGGCGGCGCTTGCGGGCGCGATGTCGGGCGGTGCGGCAACGAACGACGCGGGGACCGACGCGGGCGGGTTCGTGGAACCGATGCAGCTTGCGCCGTCACCCATCCGCCCGACGCCGCTGGAGGGCATCGACATGTCCAGCCTGTCCGAGGCGCAGCCCTTGTCGCTGGCCGAAAAGGACGCCTTCCGCACGGCCCTGCGCCAGTGCTGGAACGAAGGCGCGCTGTCGGTCGAGGCTTCGCGGATGTCGGTCTCGGTCGGCTTCAGCATGACCGCCGATGGCAGGCCCATCGAGACCAGCCTGCGGATCGCCGATTACCGCGGCGGATCGGAAGGCGGCGCCCGGCACGCCTTCGAGGTCGCGCGGCGGGCGATCATGATGTGCGGCGGCGCGGGCTTTCCCCTGCCCATGGACAAATACGGCCGTTGGCGCGATGTGGTGGTCGAGTTTCGCCCCGACGGGATCGGATTTGACTGACGCCGGGCCAAGGCCCGGCCCGGTCGCAAGGATGATGAGGACCTGATGCTTCGGACGTTGACTTTGACCCTGTCGATGGCGCTTGCCGCCGCAATGGTGCCCGCCCTGCCCGCCCTGGCGCAGGACGGTCCCCTGAAGATCGAGATCACCGACGGCGTGACCGAGCCGATGGCCATCGCCATCCCGGCCTTTCACGGCGATGCCGCCGTCGCCCAGCAGATCCGCGACGTGGTGGCCGCCGACCTGACCGGCACCGGCCTGTTCCGGGAAATCGGGGCGCAGGTCGCGGGCGCCGGCAGCTTTGGCGAGGCCATCGCCTATGAGGATTGGCGTGCGGTCAGCGCGCAGGCGCTGGTGTCTGCCGAGGTGACGCAGGCGGGTGACGCGATCAGCGTCAAGTTCCGGCTGTATGACGTTTACGCGGGCCAGGCGCAGGGCGACGGGATGCAGTTCGACGCCCGCGCCAGCGACTGGCGGCGGGCCGCGCACAAGATCGCCGACCAGATCTATGCCCGCCTGACCGGGGAACAGCCCTATTTCGACAGCCGCGTGGCCTTTGTCCAGGAAACCGGGCCGAAGGACGCGCGGATCAAGCGCATCGGCGTGATGGATTACGACGGCCAGAACATCCTGTGGATGACCGACAGTTCGTCGCTGGTGCTGGCGCCGCAGTTTTCCCGCGACGGGCGGCGGCTGGTTTACACCAGCTTCGACAGCGGCTTCCCGCAGATCCGGGTGATGGAGGTGGCGACCGTCACGTCCCGCGCGCTGACGCAGGACGGAAACAGCATGGCGTTCTCGCCGCGCTTCAGCCCGGACGGGCGCTGGATCGCCTATTCCCGCGAACAGGGCGGCAACACCGACATCTGGCTGATGGACGCGGCATCGGGCGCGCAGCGTCCGCTGGTGCAGTCGCCCGCCATCGACACCGCGCCCAGCTTCAGCCCCGACGGGCAGCGGATCGTGTTCGAATCCGACCGCTCGGGCAGTCCGCAGCTGTATATCGTGGGCGTGAACGGGGGCGAGCCGACCCGGATCAGCTTTGGCGAGGGGCGCTATGGTTCGCCCGCCTGGTCGCCCAAGGGCGACCTGATCGCCTTCGCCAAGCAGGTGGGCGAGCGGTTCCACATCGCCACCATGCGCACCGACGGTTCGGCCGAAAAGACCCTGACCGAATCTTTTCTTGACGAGTCCCCCACCTGGGCACCCAATGGCCGCGTGGTGATGTTCACGCGGGTGGCGCCGGGCGGCAACGGCCAGCCGCGCCTGCATTCGGTGGACATCACCGGGCGCAACATGCGACCGCTGAGCCTTGACTTTGCCGCCTCGGATCCCTCTTGGGGTCCCTTGATGCCCTGAAGCCCGCGCCGGAAGGATAACCCGATGATCGTCTGGAAGAAACCCGTTGCCGCCGCCCTGCTGCTGACCCTGGCCGCCTGCGCGCAGCCCGCGCCGCCGGTCACCCAGGCGGCGGTCGTGGACCCTTATGCCGCGGCGGGGGGCGGGGCGCTGTATCAGGGCGATCTGGCCGGCGGCACCCTGGGGGCCGAGGCGACGGCGCAGTACTTCAACGACACCGTTGGCAACACCGTCCTGTTCGCGGCGAACCAGACCGCCCTGACCGCCGAGGCGCGCGGCATCCTGGCGCGGCAGGCGCAATGGCTGAACACGCATACGAACTTCAACGCCGTGGTCCAGGGCCATGCCGAGGAAACGGGGACCCGCGAATACAACCTGGCGCTTGGCGCGCGGCGTGCCAGCGCGGTGCAGGAATACCTGATCGCCCAGGGCGTCGGAACGGACCGGATCCGCACGCTGAGCTTCGGCAAGGAACGCCCGCGCGCCGTTTGTTCGGACGAGGGCTGCTATGCCCAGAACCGCCGCGTCGTGACCGTGGTCAGCGCCACGGGGGCCGGATCGTGATCGCCCGGGCCATCGCCGCTGCCGCCCTGGCCGTGGCGGTGGCATTGCCCGCCTTTGCCGAGGAACCGACGCTGGCCGACCTGCGGGCGGACCTGACGGATCTGCGCGGCCAGTTGCAGACGCTGCGGTCGGAACTTGTCGCCTCGGGCGCGGCGGGCTTCCAGGCGGCGGGCGGGGATACGGCCATCGACCGCATGAACGCCATGGAACAGCGGCTGGCCCGGCTGACCGACCGGACCGAGCAGCTGGGCAACCGCATCGACCGGATCGTGGCCGACGGCAGCCGCCGCATCGCCGATCTGGAATTCCGCCTGTGCGAGATGGACGAAGGCTGCGACCTGGCGGCCTTGACCATGCAGGATCTGGGCCGCAGCGGCAGTCCCGTCCCGAACCTCGGTCCGGCCACCCCGCAGGCCGGCGGCAGCGCAAAGCCGGTGGCCGCAGGCGAACAGGCCGGTTTCGACGCGGCCCAGCAGGTCATGGCCGGCGGAGACTTCCGCCGCGCCGCCGCCATGTTCGGGGCGCTGGCCGAAACCTATGCGGGCGGCGCGCTGACCGCCGAGGCGCTGTTCCTGCGCGGCGCGGCGCTGGACAGCGCGGGCGACACCAAGGGCGCGGCGGCGGCCTGGCTGGAGGGGTTCGCCGCCGCTCCCGATGGGCCGCGCGCCGCCGAAAGCCTGCTGGGCCTTGCCCGCGTCATCGCGGATGACGGGGACCCGACCGCGGCCTGCCTGTATCTGGCCGAGATCCCCGCGCGCTTTCCGGGCACCCCCCCTGCCGCCGAGGCCGAGACGCGGCTGAGCCGCCTTGCCTGCAGCAGCAACGATCTGGGGCTGGCCGCCGAAGGCGCGGCGGATCCCGAGGCCCTCGAACCCGAGGCCGATCTGGCCGAACCCCGATAAGCCCATGACCCTGCCTGCCGCCGATCCCGCCTTTTGCATCCATGCCGCGCTGGACCGGCTGGCCGCCGACATGCCCGCGCTTGGCGTCGCCGTGTCGGGGGGCGGCGATTCGGTGGCGCTGATGCACATGGCGGCGGACTGGTCACGCGGGCGCAGGATCATGGTGGCGACCGTCGATCACGGGTTGCGTCCCGAAAGCGCGGCCGAGGCGCGGCAGGTCGCCCGCGCCGCCCGAGCGCTTGGCCTGCCCCATGCCACCCTGCTGTGGCAGCGCGGGACCGAGACCGGGAACCTGATGGCCAACGCGCGCGACGCGCGGTTGCGACTGCTGGCCGGATGGGCGCAGCGCAACGGCTTGCCCGCCGTCCTGCTGGGCCACACGGCCGATGACCAGGCGGAAACGCTGCTGATGCGGCTGGCGCGCGGATCGGGGATCGACGGGCTGGCCTCGATGGCGGAATGGCGCGACCGCTTCGGCATCCGCTGGCTGCGCCCCATGCTGGGCGCCGGGCGCCAGGATCTGCGCGACTGGCTGGCCGCGCGCGGCATCGCCTGGGCCGACGACCCCAGCAACGAGAACGAGGATTTCGACCGCATCCGCATCCGCAAGGCCATTGCCTCGGTCGGCCTGGACATTTCCGCGCTGGCGCGTGCGGCCAATCACATCGGGGAAGCGCGCGACGCATTGTCGCACTATGCCGCCCATGCGGCGCGCGACGTGGCCATCCACGACGGCAGCCTGACCCTGCTGCGCCGCGCCTATGGGGACGCCCCGCCCGAGATTCGCCGGCGGCTGATCGTCGCGGCCTGCCGCTGGATCACCGGCGCCGACTATCCGCCGCGCCGCAATACCGTGCTGCACGCGCTGAATTCGATCGCGACCGGCCACCGCGTCACCCTGGACGGCACCCTGATCGAACCCGCAGGCGACCGGATCCGCCTGTTTCGAGAGGCTGCCGCGGCCTTGCGCGCCCCCCACAGCCAGGGCGAGATCTGGGACAATCGCTGGAAGATCAGCGGCTTGAAGCCCGGCCAGCATGTCGCGGCCCTTGGCATGGGGGAAGTGGCGCGCGTCAAGTGGCGCTTGTCGGGCCTTGGCCGGGACGAGGCCGCCGCCTCGCCCGCCGTGTGGGAAGGGGACCGGCTGGTCGCCGCGCCGCTGGTCGCGCGGGCAGCCCCCTACGAGGTGCGGCCCCTGCGCAGTGCCGCAGATTTCCACAGGCTGGTAATGGCGCATTGAACACGCGCCGATAATCCCTATTTTCAGTTCAAACCGCTTTTCGCCGGAGGTCCCGCTTTGGGCAACGCACGAAACCTCGCCTTCTGGGTCGTCCTGTTCCTGATGATCCTGGCGCTGTTCAATCTGTTCAGCGACGGCGCGACGACCATGAACAGCCGGCAGATCAGCTATTCGGATTTCATCCAACGCGTCGATAATGACCAGGTTTCCGCCGTCACCATCGACGGCGAGGAACTGGCGATCACCGGCACCGACGGCAACCAGTATGCCACCATCCGCCCGCAGGGCGAGGACATCTCGGACCGCCTGATTGCCAAGAACGTCGATGTGAAGGTCGTCCGCCAGCAGCAGTCGGGCTTCATGTCCCTGCTGGGCGTCTGGCTGCCCTTCATCCTGCTGATCGGCGTCTGGATCTTCTTCATGAACCGGATGCAGGGCGGCGGCAAAGGCGGGGCCATGGGCTTTGGCAAGTCGCGCGCCAAATTGCTGACCGAAAAGCATGGTCGGGTGACATTCGACGACGTGGCGGGCATCGACGAGGCCAAGGAAGAACTGGAAGAAATCGTCGAATTCCTGCGCAATCCGCAGAAATTCAGCCGCCTGGGCGGCAAGATTCCGAAAGGCGCGCTGCTGGTCGGCCCTCCGGGCACGGGCAAGACCCTGCTGGCCCGCGCCATCGCGGGCGAGGCGGGCGTGCCCTTCTTCACCATCTCGGGTTCGGACTTCGTGGAAATGTTCGTGGGCGTCGGTGCGTCCCGTGTCCGCGACATGTTCGAGCAGGCCAAGAAATCCGCCCCCTGCATCGTCTTCATCGACGAGATCGACGCCGTGGGCCGCGCCCGTGGCGTGGGCATCGGCGGCGGCAACGACGAACGCGAACAGACCCTGAACCAGTTGCTGGTGGAAATGGACGGGTTCGAGGCCAACGAGGGCATCATCATCGTCGCCGCCACCAACCGCCGCGACGTTCTGGACCCTGCCCTGCTGCGTCCCGGCCGCTTCGACCGCCAGATCCATGTCCCGAACCCCGACATCAAGGGACGCGAGAAGATTCTGTCTGTCCATGCCCGCAAGGTGCCGGTCGGTCCCGACGTGGACCTGCGAATCATCGCGCGCGGCACGCCCGGTTTCTCTGGCGCGGACCTGATGAACCTGGTGAACGAGGCCGCCCTGACGGCCGCCCGCATCGGCCGGCGCTTCGTCAGCATGGAAGACTTCGAGAATGCCAAGGACAAGGTCATGCTGGGCGTCGAACGCCGCAGCATGGTCCTGACGCCCGAGCAGAAGGAAAAGACCGCCTATCACGAGGCGGGCCACGCGGTCGTGGGCCTGTCGCTGCCCAAGTGCGACCCCGTGTACAAGGCCACGATCATCCCGCGCGGCGGCGCGTTGGGGATGGTGGTGTCCCTGCCCGAGATGGACCGCCTGAACTTTCACAAGGACGAGGCCAAGCAGAAGCTGACCATGACCATGGCCGGCAAGGCCGCCGAGATCATCAAGTATGGCGAGGAAGGCGTGTCGAACGGCCCCGCCGGCGACATCCAGCAGGCCAGCGCCCTGGCCCGCGCGATGGTGATGCGGTGGGGCATGTCCGACAAGGTCGGCAACATCGACTATGCCGAGGCGCACGAGGGTTACAACGGCTCGACCGGCGGCTTCTCGATCTCGGCCGCGACCAAGGAGCTGATCGAACAGGAAGTCCGCGACCTGATCGAGGAAGCCTATCAGGAAGCCCGCCGCATCCTTCTGGAAAAGTCCGAGGAATTCGAGCGGATGGCCAAGGGCCTTCTGGAATACGAAACCCTGACGGGAGAGGAGATCGGCAAGATCCTTCGGGGCGAGGCCCTTGGCGGGGACGACGACACGCCGGGCAGCCTGATCCCCTCGGTCACGGCGATCCCCAAGGCGGGCAAGCCCGCCCCCGGCGGCGACCCCGCCCCGGCATGACACGGAACGACCCCGGCCCTCGCGCCGGGGTTTCTCTTTGGTCTTGCACCGCCGTGCCGCCCGGTGCATCCCCCTGCCAGCAATGGAGGGTCCGATGCAGATCGACGACATCCCGGACATGGCGACGCTGCGCGCCCATATTGATGCGCTGGACGAACGGCTGGTGGGCCTTCTGGCGCAGCGCCACGCCCTGATCGCCCAGGCGGCCCGCATCAAGAAACGCATCGGCCTGCCCGCCCGGATCGACGACCGGGTCGAGGAAGTGGTCGCAAATGCGGGCCGTCACGCCGCATCGCGCGGGCTGGACCGGGCGCTGATCGAGAATATCTGGCGGCAACTGGTCGAAGCCGCCATTGCGCAGGAAGACCGCTATCTGAACGGAGACCGCCCGTGACCGCATCCCTGCCCATCACCGCGAAACTGATCGACGGCAAGGCCTTTGCCGCCCACCTGCGCGCCCGCATTGGGACGGAAGTGGCGGCGATGAAGGCCCAGGGCATCACCCCCGGCCTGGCCGTGGTGCTGGTGGGCGAGGATCCCGCCAGCCAGGTCTATGTCCGGTCCAAGGGCCGCATGACGCGCGAAGTCGGCATGAATTCCCTTGAACACCGCTTGCCCGCCGACACGCCGCAAGCCGACCTGCTGGCGCTGATCGACCGGCTGAACGCCGACCCCGCGGTCAACGGCATCCTGGTGCAACTGCCCCTGCCCCGGCACATGGACGAAGCGGCCGTGATCAACGCCATCGACCCCGCCAAGGACGTGGACGGGTTCCACATCCTGAATGTCGGACGGCTGGCGACAGGCCAGAAGGCGATGGTGCCCTGCACGCCCCTGGGCTGCCTGATGCTGCTGCGCGCCCATCTGGGAGACCTGTCGGGCAAGAACGCCCTGGTGATCGGGCGCAGCAATATCGTGGGCAAGCCCATGGCCCAGCTTCTGCTGCGCGACAGCGCGACGGTAACGGTGGCCCATTCCCGGACCGCGAACCTGCCCGCGTTGTGCCGCCAAGCCGACATCGTGGTGGCCGCCGTGGGACGCGCGCGCTTCGTGCAGGGCGACTGGATCAAGCCGGGCGCAGTGGTGATCGACGTGGGCATCAACCGCACCGACGACGGGCTTGTGGGCGATGTCGATTTCGATTCTGCTGCCCCTGTCGCGGGCGCGATCACCCCGGTGCCGGGCGGCGTCGGCCCGATGACCATCGCCTGCCTGCTGGCGAACACCTTGACCGCGACAGCGCGTGCCAATGGCCTGCCCGATCCCAAAGGGCTGACGCCTTGAGGCCAAAGCCGGGGGTTTTGCACCCCCAGCCTGCCGCAAGGCGGCAGGCGTTCGCCGCTGAAAAAGGTCCACTGGACCTTTTTCCGGGCGCGGCTCACCCCGCGGGATATTTGTTGTCCAAAGCAGGACACTTTACCATTTCTCAACCATTTGGCGGCATTCTGATCTTACGGTACAGGCGGGGACGCCGATGACCGTGTCCGAAGCGGGCGCCCCATCCTCTCGCAGGATGGGGCGTTCCTCGTTCCTGCATTGGACCCCAAATATCCCGGGGGAGTCGCGCATGGCGCGACGGGGGCAGCGCCCCCTGCCCGCTAGCCGTCGAACAAGGTCGCCTGGATTGGCACGGTGGGCGCCGCCAGCCCCAGATGCCGCCAGGCGCCCGCCGTCAACTGCCGCCCGCGCGGGGTCCGCGCGATCAGGCCTTGTTGCAGCAGGTAAGGCTCGATCACTTCCTCGATCGCGTCGCGGCTTTCGGACAGGGCCGCTGACAGGGTTTCCACCCCCACCGGCCCGCCGCCGTAATGCTCGGCCATCTGCATGAGATAACGCCGATCGGCCCCGTCCAGGCCCAGGTCGTCCACGCCAAGCCGAGTCAGCGCGGTATCCGCGATTTCCCGCGTCAACCGCCCGTCGCCCTCGACCAGGGCGAAATCCACGACGCGGCGCAGCAAGCGCCCCGCGATCCGGGGCGTGCCGCGCGCGCGGCGGGCGATCTCGCGCGTGCCTTCGGGTTCGGCCTGGATCCCCATCAGCCGCGCGCCGCGCTGCACGATCAGGTCCAGTTCGGGGATGGTATAGAACTCCAGCCGCGTCGGGATGCCGAAGCGATCACGCAGGGGCGTGGTCAGCAGGCCGAGGCGCGTCGTCGCACCCACAAGGGTGAAGGGCTGCAATTCGATCCGCACGGTTCGCGCCGCCGGGCCTTCGCCGATCACCAGATCCAGCTCGAAATCCTCCAGCGCGGGATAGAGGATCTCCTCGACCGCGGGGTTCATGCGGTGGATCTCGTCGATGAACAGCACGTCGCGGGCTTCCAGGTTGGTCAGGATCGCCGCCAGATCGCCTGCCCGCGCCAGCACCGGGCCGGATGTCATCCGAAAGTTCACGCCCAGTTCGCGCGCCATGATCTGCGCCAGCGTGGTCTTGCCCAGGCCGGGGGGGCCGAAGAACAGCGTGTGGTCCATCGCCTTGCCGCGCATCTTGGCGCTTTCGATAAAGACGCGCAGGTTGGCGCGCGCCTCGGCTTGGCCCACGAATTCGGACAGCATCTGCGGGCGCAGGGCGCGGTCCTCGGATTCGCCGTCCATGGGTTCCGGGCGCAGGGTCGGGTCTGGCTGGATCATCCGCGCCCCCAGGGTCCGCCGCGCCCGCTGCGCGGGATGGGCGAGGGGCGTTCGCGGGCGCCGCCACCCATCGCTATCAGCCGGGCGATCCGATCCTCGGTCGCGGGATGGGTGGCGAACAGGCGGTCCATGCGCAGCCCGTTCAGCGGGTTGACGATGAACATCGACGCCGCCGCAGGATTGCGTTCCGCGGGAATGTTCAGGGTCCGCCCCGCCATCTGCGAAATCTTCGCCAGCGCCGAGGCCAGCGCCTGCGGCTGGCCGCAGATCTGCGCACCCGTTGCATCCGCCTCGAATTCGCGGGCGCGGGAAATCGCCATCTGCACCATCATCGCGGCCAGGGGCGCGAAGATCATCGCCAGGATCGCGCCGAGGCCGCCGCCCCGGTCGTCGCGCCCGCCGGTGAACAGCATCATGTTGCCCATCATGGCAATGGCCCCCGCCATGGTCGCGGTAACGGTCATGGTCAGCGTGTCGCGGTGCTTGATATGGGCCAGTTCATGGGCGATCACCCCCGCGATCTCGTCGCGCGACAGGGTGCGGACGAGGCCCTGCGTCACCGCAACCGCGGAATTTTCGGGATTGCGACCGGTGGCGAAGGCATTGGGCTGTTCGGTCGGCAGCAGATACAGTTTCGGCATCGGCAGGTCGGCCCGCCGTGCCAGCTCGGCAGTCAGCGCATAGAGATCGCCGCCCTGGCTGGGCGACAGTTCCACCGCGCCCTGCTGGCGCAGCACCATCTTATCGCTGTTCCACCAGGAAAAGACGTTCATGCCGCCCGCCAGCAGCAGCGCGATCACCGCGCCGCCCTGCCCGCCCAGCATCCAGCCCAACGCCATAACCAGGGCGGTCATGGCGGCCATCAGGATGAAGACCTTCGCGTTGCCCATCGCTATCCCCTTACTCTTTCGGCGCCAGCAGTCGCAGCGCCGCGCGGATCAACGCGGGGGTTTGGGCGGTCGGTTCCCGCGCCTGCGCCTCGGCCACGGCCTGCGCGGCCTCAGAGGCAGCATAGCCGAGATTCGACAGCGCGGACAGCGCGTCGGACGTGGCGCGGGCGGCCAGCATGGCATCCGACGGCGCGGCGGGCCGGGCGGCGGGGACATCGGCGGTGTCGATGACGGCATCGGTTTCGACCAGCGGGACGCCCATGTCCACGCTCAGCGTCGCGCCAAGCGCCATGATCGAGGGCGCCTTGTCCTTCAATTCCAGCACCACGCGCTGCGCCAGCTTCGGTCCCACCCCGTTGGCCTTGCGGACGGATGCCCAATCGCCAAGCGCGATGGCGCGGCCCAACCCTTCTGGCCCCAGGGTGCCCAGGATCGCCAGCGAGACCTTGGCCCCCACCCCCTGCACGCCCGTCAGCAGCCGGTGCCATTCCTTTTCCAGCATCGACGGAAAGCCGAACAGTTGCAGCAGATCCTCGCGCACCATCAGGTCGGTGTAAAGCGCGACGGCCTGGCCTACCGGCGGCAGGCCGGCGGCGGTGCGGTCGCTGACATGGACGACATAGCCCACGCCGCGCACGTCGATCAGCACGTGGTCCCGCGCCCGGTGCAGGATGATTCCGGCGATGCGCCCGATCATGCCGACCGTTCCACGACGCGCAAGGCACGGCCTTGCAGGTGGCGGGCATGGCAGATGGCGATGGCCAGCGCGTCCGCCGCGTCGGCGCTGTCGAAGGTGACGCCGGGAAGCTGGACCTTGACCATGTGCTGGACCTGTTCCTTGCCCGCGTGTCCTACGCCCACCACGGTCTTCTTGACCGCGTTCGGGGCGTATTCGCCGACCGTCAGCCCGGCCTCGGCCGGGGCCAGCAGGGCGATGCCGCGCGCCTGGCCCAGCTTCAGCGTGCCGACCGCGTCCTTGTTGACGAAGGTCTGCTCCACCGCCGCCGCGTCGGGCGAATGCGCCGCGATCACGGCGCAGAGGCCGCGATACAGTTGCGACAGCCGCGCGGCCAGGTCGCCCTCGGTCGTCTGGATCACGCCGTTCGCCACATGGCGCAGGCGCGACCCTTCGACCAGGATCACGCCCCAACCCATGTTCCTCAATCCGGGGTCGATGCCCAGAACCTTCATGCCCGCCTCTTTTCCGTTTTCAAAGGACTAGCACGAAAGGCGAACATCTGCCTAGGGGACAATCCTTATTCCTCGACCACGTCCAGCACGCCCGGAACCGCGCGCAAGGCCTGGCGCGCCGGGGTGGTCAGGGGGGCGTCGTTTGCGACCTCGATCTCGATCACCTGATCGCCTTCGCGGATGCGCAGCAGGACCGGGCCGCGCGAGCGCGCGGGGACGGTGATCTCGGTGCGGATGCGGGCTAGGGTTTCGGCCAGGCGGGGGATGGTGTCGCTGCCCTGCATTTCCACCGCCAGGCAGCCCGCGCCCGCGTCGGCCACCACCTCGTCCATGGTGGCGACCGAGTTCGCCAGCATCTTCACCCCGTCGCTCGAAGGTTCGACCTTGACCTGCAGCACGACGTTCTGCCCCGGTTCCAGCCGGTCGCGGAATGCGGTCAGCAGGTCGGAAAACACCGTGACCTCGTACAGCCCGGTTGGGTCGGACAGGCTGACGAAGGCGTAAGGCGTGCCCTTGGCGGACTTGCGTTCCATCCGCGCGGCGACCGTGCCTGCGATGCTGGCGACCAAGGGACCGCCCAGGGCCTCCTGGCTAATCTCGGCCAGGGTCTGGACCTTCTTGCGCTTGAGCGCGGGCAGGTAGTCGTCCAGCGGATGCCCGGACAGGTAGAAGCCCACGGCCTTGTGCTCCTCGGCCAGCTTTTCGGTGGGCAGCCAGATGCCGGTGATGGGCGGGCGGGGCGGCGGCAGATCCTCGCCCCCGCCAAACAGCGATGTCTGGCTGGACGCCGCCTGTTCCTGCACCGCCGCCGACCAGGCGCACAGCGCGTCCAGCCCCTTGACCACGCGGGCGCGGTTGTCGTCCAGAACGTCGAAGGCGCCCGCGCGGGCCAGCATCTCCAACGGGCGCTTGCCCACGCGCTTCATGTCCACGCGGCGGGCAAGGTCGTGGATGTCGCGGAAGGGCCGGTCGCCGCGCGCATCGTGGATCAGCTTCATCGCCTCGATACCGACGCCCTTGAGCGCGCCCAAGGCGTAGTGGATGCGGCCCTCGCCCACGCTGAAGGTGGGGGCGGACCGGTTGACGCAGGGCGGCACGATGGCGATCCCCATGCGGTCGCATTCGCGCTTGTAGATCGCCAGCTTGTCGGTCAGGTGGATGTCGCAGTTCATCACCGCGGCCATGAATTCGACCGGATGGTTCGCCTTGAGCCAGGCCGTCTGATAGCTGACCACGGCATAGGCCGCCGCGTGGGACTTGTTGAAGCCGTAGTTGGCGAACTTTTCCAGCAGGTCGAAGACCTCGCCCGCCTTCTTGGGGTCCACGCCGTTGGCTACCGCGCCATCGACGAACTTCGGGCGTTCCTTGGCCATCTCGCTGGCGATCTTCTTGCCCATCGCGCGCCGCAGCAGGTCGGCGCCGCCAAGGCTGTATCCCGCCATGACCTGGGCGATCTGCATCACCTGTTCCTGATAAACGATGATGCCCTGGGTTTCGGCCAGGATGTGGTCGATCGACGGGTGGATGGATTCCAGCTTGCGCAGCCCGTTCTTGACCTCGCAATAGGTCGGGATGTTCTCCATCGGGCCAGGGCGATACAGCGCCACAAGCGCCACGATATCCTCGATGCAGGTGGGGCGCATCCGGCGCAGGGCGTCCATCATGCCGCTGGATTCCACCTGGAACACCGCGACCGTGCGGGCCGAGGCGAACAGGTCGTATGTGGCCTTGTCGTCCAGCGGGATCAGGTTGATCTGGTTTTCCGTGCCGGGCGTCGGATCGTAAAGCTTGCGTCCGTCGGCGGCGACATGCAGCGGGCGGCCCTGCCCGTTGATCAGCTCGACCGCGTTCTGGATCACCGTCAGGGTCTTGAGGCCCAGGAAGTCGAACTTGACCAGGCCGGCCACTTCGACCCATTTCATGTTGAACTGCGTGGCCGGCATGTCCGAGGCCGGATCGCGATACAGCGGCACCAGCCGGTCCAGAGGCCGGTCCCCGATCACCACGCCCGCCGCATGGGTGGAGGCGTTGCGGTAAAGGCCCTCAAGCTGCTCCGCATAGTCCAGCAGGCGCTTGACGACCTCCTCCTTGGCGGCTTCGCGCAGGCGCGGCTCGTCGGCGCGGGCCTTGGCGATGCTGACGGGCTTGACGCCTTCCAGCGGGATCATCTTGGACAGGCGGTCCACCTGCCCGAAGGGCATCTGCAAGACGCGGCCCACGTCGCGCACGGCGGCCTTGGACAGCAGCGCGCCGAAGGTGATGATCTGGCCCACCTTTTCCGCGCCGTAGCGGCCCTGGACGTAACGGATCACCTCCTCGCGCCGGTCCATGCAGAAGTCGATGTCGAAGTCGGGCATGGACACGCGTTCCGGGTTCAGGAAACGCTCGAACAGCAGGTTGTAGCGCAGGGGATCCAGATCCGTGATGGTCAGCGCATAGGCCACCAGCGACCCCGCGCCCGACCCCCGCCCCGGTCCCACGGGGATGCCGTGGTCCTTGGCCCATTTGATGAAATCGGCCACGATCAGGAAGTAACCCGGAAAGCCCATCTGCTCGATGATGCCCAGCTCGAAGTCCAGGCGGGCGTGGTATTCCTCGACGGAAACGGCATGGGGGATGACGCGCAGCCGCGCCTCAAGTCCCGCGCGGGCCTGGCGGCGCAGTTCCTCGACCTCGTCATCGGCGAATTTGGGCAGGATCGGGGCGTGCTTCTTGACCGCGAAGGCGCAACGGCGGGCGATCTCGACGGTGTTGTCCAGCGCCTCGGGCAGGTCGGCGAACAGGACGGCCATTTCCTCGGCCGACTTGAAGTAATGCTGCGGCGTCAGGCGGCGGCGGGGTTGGGACTGGTCCACATAGGCCTTTTCCGCGATGCAGATCAGGGCGTCATGGGCCTCGAACATCGACGCCTTGGGGAAATAGACATCGTTCGTGGCGACCAGCGGCAGGGATTTCGCATAGGCCAGGTCGATCAGCCCCCCTTCGGACGCGGCTTCGGCAGGCATCAAGGCGCCGTTCTCGCCCGGATGGCGCTGCAATTCGACGTAAAGCCGCTGGGGAAAGGCGGCAGCCAGCCGGTCGGCCAGGGCGTCGGCCTTGTCGCGCTGGCCTTGGGCGATCAGGCAGCCCAAGGGGCCGGTCGCCCCGCCGGTCAGGCAGATCAACCCCTCGGCATGGGCGAGGAGTTCGTCCACCGTGACATGCAACGGCGCGCCGCCGTCGCGCAGGTAAAGGCAGGTGGACAGCGCCATCAGGTTCAGCCAGCCTGCCTGATTCTGCGCCAGCAGGACCACCGGTCCCGTGGCGCCGTCCTGCAGCGTCATCTGGCAGCCGATGATCGGCTGGACGCCCTTGTCCATGGCCTTGACGCTGAATTCCAGGGCCGCGAACATCGCGTTGGTGTCGGTCAGCGCCACGGCGGGCATCCCGGCATCCGCCGCAAGACCGGGCAGCTTGCCCACGGGAATGGCGCCTTCCAGCAACGAATGCTCGGAATGTGTGCGAAGATGGATGAATCGGGGGGTTTTTGCAGCCATGATCAGACATCTATCGCAACCTGCCGAAACAGCGCAATTGCCCCCGGCGTCACTTGCGCGATAAGCAGGCGGAAGGATTTGACCAAGGGGACAAGGTTTGACCGACGCGGCAGTTTTCCGGGCCAGGGGGATCGGCAAATCCTATCCCGGCGTCCGCGCCAACGACGACGTGTCCTTTGCCGTGGACCCGGGCGAGATCCACGCACTGCTGGGCGAGAACGGCGCGGGCAAATCGACGCTGGTCAAGATGATCTATGGCCTGGTTCGCCCCGACGACGGGCACATGGAACTGAACGGCCAGCCGCACCAGCCAACCGACCCCCGCGCCGCGCGGGCGGCGGGCGTGGCGATGGTGTTCCAGCATTTTTCGCTGTTCGACGCGCTGACGGTCGCGGAAAACATCGCGCTCGGGATGGAGAACCCGCCGCCGCAGCGCGCCTTGTCCGCCCGTATCGCGCAGGTCAGCCAGGACTTCGGCCTGCCGCTGAACCCCGCGCGCCGGGTCGTCACCCTGTCCGCGGGCGAACGCCAGCGGGTCGAGATCATCCGCTGCCTGTTGCAGAACCCGCGCCTGCTGATCATGGACGAACCCACCAGCGTCCTGACCCCGCAAGAGGCCGAACTGCTGTTCGCCACCCTGCGCAAGCTGGCGGATGGGGGGACCGCGATCCTCTATATCAGCCACAAGCTGGAAGAAATCCGCACCCATTGCGACCGCGCCACGATCCTGCGCGGCGGCCGCGTGGTGGACAGTTGCGACCCGCGCGCCCATTCCGCCCGGACGCTCGCCGCGATGATGGTGGGCGGGGAAATGCGCGCCATCGACCGCAGCGGACGCCAGGCGGGCGAGGTCCTGTTGCAGGTCCGCGCCCTGACGCAAGCGGCACCCACGGCCGAGGGCACGGCGCTGAAAGGCGTCACCCTGACCCTGCGCGCGGGCGAGATCCTGGGCATCGGCGGCGTCGCCGGGAACGGGCAGGACGAATTGCTGGCCGCGCTTTCGGGCGAGATCCGCGGCGCGTCCGGCACGATCCTGCTGGAAGGCGCGGACCTGTCCCGCCTTGGCCCCGAGGCGCGCCGCGCAGCCGGGCTGCTGGCCGCGCCCGAGGATCGGCTGGGCCATGCCGCCGTCCCGGATTTCAGCCTGGCCGACAACACGCTGCTGACGGCGGGCGCGCGCAAGGGCCTGGTTCGCAAGGGCCTGATCGACCACCCCGCCGCTCGCGCCTTTGCCGCCGACATCATCCGCGCCTTCGACGTGCGCACCCCCGGTTCCGGCACCGCCGCAAAGGCGCTGTCGGGCGGCAACCTGCAGAAATTCGTCATCGGGCGCGAGGTGATGCAGGCCCCCCGCGTGCTGGTGGTGAACCAGCCGACTTGGGGCGTCGATGCGGGCGCGGCCTCTGCCGTGCGCCAGTCGCTGCTGGATCTGGCGCGGCAGGGCGCGGGCGTCATCGTGATTTCTCAGGACCTGGACGAACTCTTGGAACTCTCCGACCGCTTTTGCGCGCTGAACGAAGGCCGCCTGTCCGATCCCGTCCCGACCGCAGGCTTGAGCCTGGACCAGATCGGCCTGATGCTGGGCGGCGCGCACGGGATGGAGGTGGCCCACCTATGATCCGCCTTGTCCCCCGCTCTGAGGCTGCCCCCCTGTTGCAGATCGCCACGCCCGTCCTGGCGGTGCTGGCGACGATGATCGCGGGCGGCATCCTGTTCGCCATCATGGGCTATGACCCCGTGGCGGCGATCCGCACGATCTTCTGGGATCCGCTGTTCGGCCCCGCTGCCGGTTATTCCCGCCCGCAACTGCTGGTCAAGGCCGCGCCCCTGATCCTGATTGCCTCGGGCCTTGCCGTGGGCTTTCGCGCGGGCATCTGGAACATCGGGGCCGAGGGGCAATACATCATCGGCGCGATCTGCGGCGCGGCCGTGGCGCTGGCCGCCTATCCCGCGCCCGAAATGTGGATCTTTCCCGCCATGGTGGTCGCGGGCGCGGCGGGCGGTTGGGCTTGGGGCATGATCCCGGCGCTGCTGCGCAACCGGTTCGGCGCGTCCGAGATCCTCGTGTCGCTGATGCTGGTCTATGTCGCGCAGCGCATTGCCGCCTGGATGGCCTTCGGCCCGATGCGCAACCCCGAAGGATTCGGGATGCCCGGATCGCGCAACCTGCAACAATACCCGGCGGCCGCGAACCCCGAGCTGATCCCCGGCACCGGCGCGCATTGGGGCGTGGTCGCCGCCGCCCTGGCCGTGCTGGCGACCTGGTTCCTGATGTCGCGCCATATCCGCGGCTTTCACATCCGCGCGGCTGGCCTTGCCCCCCGCGCGGCTCGTTTCGCAGGCGTAAAGCCGGAAACCCTGGTGGCCTTCTGCCTGGGCCTGTCGAGCGCGCTGGCGGGCATGGCGGGCCTGTTCGAGGTCGCAGGCCCTGCAGGCCAGATCACCGACACCGTGGGCGTGGGCTATGGCTTCACCGCGATCATCGTGGCCTTCCTGGGCCGGCTGCATCCCGTGGGCATCCTGCTGGCAGGCCTCTTGCTGGCGCTGACCTATATCGGGGGCGAACTGGCGCAACTGACGCTGAACCTGCCCGCCGCGACCGTGCAGGTGTTCCAGGGGATGCTGCTGTTCTTCCTGCTGGGCTTCGACCTGCTGACCCGGTTCCGCATCGCCCGAAGGATCACGGCATGATCGACCTCTTCGCCCTGTTCCTGATGCTGCTGTCGGCATCGACCCCCATCCTGTTCGCCGCCCTGGGCGAGCTGGTCACTGAGCGCGCAGGCGTCCTGAACCTGGGGGTCGAGGGGATGATGATCGTGGGCGCCCTGGCCGGTTTCGCCGCCGCCCATCACACGGGCAATCCGTTCCTGGGCTTTGCCGCTGCTGCCCTGGCGGGTGCGCTGATCGCCCTGCCTTTCGCGGCCCTGACGCAGTTCCTGCTGGCGAACCAGGTCGCGTCGGGCCTGGCGCTGACGCTGTTCGGCCTGGGCCTCGCCGCGCTGTTCGGCAAGCCCATGGAGGGCGTCAAAGCCCCCGCCATGTCGCCCGGACCCCTGGGCCTCAACTGGATCGTCTGGCTGGGGCTGCTGATGGTCCCCACGATCTGGTGGTTCCTGAACCGGTCCCGCGCGGGCCTGATCCTGCGCGGCGTGGGAGAGAACCACGACGCGGCCCATGCCCTTGGCTACGACGTGCGCCGCGTGCGCATCGCGGCCATCGCCTTTGGCGGGGCCATGGCGGGCGTGGGCGGGGCCTTCATCTCGATCGCCACGGTGCTGCAATGGACCGAGGGCATGACGGCGGGCGCGGGCTGGATCGCCCTGGCCATCGTGGTCTTCTCGAACTGGACCGCGCCGGGGGTTCTGGCGGGGGCGTGGCTGTTCGGCGGCGTCACCGTGCTGCAACTCCGCCTGCAGGCGGCGGGCGTGCGGGTGCCGGTGCAGCTTCTGTCCATGGCGCCCTATCTGGCGACGATCATCGTGCTGGTGGCGATCTCCGCCCGGCAGAAATACAGCCGCCGCGCGGGCGGCACCGCGCCCGGATCGCTGGGCCAGGATTTTCATGCCCTGCGCTGACGCGCGGGGCCAATCAGAGAGGACCGAATGAACCGCAGACAGCTTATCGCCAGCGTCGCCGCCCTGACGACGATCAGCCTTGCCGCGCCTACTTGGGCGCAGGACGAGCCGCTGAAGGTCGGCTTCATCTATGTCGGCCCCGTGGGCGACGGCGGCTGGACCTATCAGCACGACCTGGCCCGCAAGGCGGTCGAGGCCGAGTTCGGCGACCGCGTCGAAACCACCTTCATCGAAAGCGTGCCCGAGGGGGCGGATGCCGAACGTGCCATCACCCAGCTGGCGCTGGCCGGCAACAAGCTGATCTTCACGACCAGCTTCGGCTTCATGGACGCCACGGTCAACGTCGCGAAGAAATTCCCCAACGTGAAGTTCGAGCACGCCACCGGCTACAAGCGCGCCGATAACGTCGCCACCTATGACGCGCGCTTCTATGAAGGCCGCGCGGTGATCGGCACCATCGCGGGCCGGATGACCAAGTCGAACAAGATCGGCTATATCGGGTCCTTCCCCATCCCCGAGGTGATCCAGGGCATCAACAGCAGCTTCATCCACGCCCGCAAGGTGAACCCGGACGTGGAAATGCGCGTCGTCTGGGCCTATAGCTGGTTCGACCCCGCGAAAGAGGCCGACGCGGCCGCCGCCCTGCTGGCCGAAGGCGTGGACGTGATCCTGCAACACACCGATTCGACCGCCCCTCTGGCCAAGGCGCAGGAAGCCGGCGCCATCGGCTTTGGCCAGGCCAGCGACATGGCGGCCTTCGCGCCTTCGCCGCGTGTGTCCTCGATCATCGACAACTGGGCGCCCTATTACATCAAGCGGGTGGGCCAGGTTCTGGACGGCAGCTGGACCTCCGAGGCCACCTGGGCCGGCATCGGCGACGGCGAGGTCGTGATCGGAGAGATCACCGAGGCCGTTCCTGCCGAGGTGAAGGCCGAGGCCGAGGCGCTCCGCGACAAGATCGGCGCGGGCGAATACCACCCCTTCACCGGCCCGCTGAACAAGGCCGATGGCTCGGTCTGGCTGGCCGAGGGGCAGGTGGCGACCGACAAGGAACTGTCGGGCATGAACTTCTTTGTCGAGGGCATCACGGCCACGATTCCGAAGTAGAAATCAAGAAGGGGGGCGCTGCCCCCCGTCCCCGATGGGGACTCCCCCCGGGATATTTAGGCCAAGGCAAAACCATGACACCCCGCTTCCGCAAGGAAACGGGGCGCTTTGCCTTGGACGGTCATCGGCGTCCCCGCCTGTACCGTGAGCCTGTCTTGCCAGGTGAAAGTTAAGAAAAGGTTTCGGCCTTTGCCTTGGCGTCAAATATCCTGCGGGGTGAGGAGCGCCCGGAAGAAGGTCCAGTGGACCTTTTCCAGCGACGAACGCGCGTCAGCGCGGCAGGGGGCGCAAAGCCCCCCTTTTCGTCAGCCCATCCGCTCGCTGGCATAGCTGCCGGGCGAGGGCGGGAAGACCACGGTCTTGTCGCCGTTCAGGAACACCCGGCCATGGATATGGGCATGGACGGCGCGAGCCAGCACCTGCGCCTCGACATCGCGGCCAAGGGATACATAGTCGCCGGGCGATTGCGCATGGGTCACGCGCACGGTGTCCTGTTCGATGATCGGGCCTTCGTCCAGGTCGGCGGTGACGTAATGGCTGGTCGCGCCGATCAGCTTGACCCCGCGCTCGTATGCCTGCTTGTAGGGGTTGGCGCCCTTGAAGGACGGCAGGAAGGAATGGTGGATGTTGATGATCCGGCCCGACATGGCTTGGCACATCTCGTCCGACAGGACCTGCATGTAGCGCGCCAGCACGATCAGTTCCGCGCCGCTGTCGCGGACGATGCGCATCTGTTCGGCCTCGGCCTGCGCCTTGTTTTCCTTGGTCACGTTGACGCAGTAATAAGGCAGGTCGTGGTTCACGACGACCTTCTGGTAATCCATGTGGTTGGAAATCACCGCCACGATGTCGATGGGCAGCGCGCCGATCCGCCAGCGGTACAGCAAATCGTTCAGGCAATGCCCGAACCGGCTGACCATGATGACGACCTTCTTTTTCACCGCGTCGTCGCTGAAATCCGCCTCCATCCCGAAACGCTCGGCGATGGGGGCGATGCCCCCCTGCAACGTCTCCAGCGTCGCCCCGCCTTCGGACCGGAAGCTGACGCGCATGAAGAAGCGGCCGGTTTCCGTGTCGTCGAACTGCGCGCTGTCGGTGATGTTGCAGTCGTGCCCCGCCAGATAGCCCGAGATCGCGGCCACGATCCCGCGGGTCGAGGCACAGGTGACGCGCAGCGTATAGCTTTTCATGGGGGGTCCGCTTCCTTGGCTGTCCGGTGACGGCATTTCGGACGATTGCGGCGCAATGGCAATCGCATTTCCGACACCGCCGGGGGCTGGCGCGACATCCCCCGGCGGCAAGAGGGTCAGGCGGCGGGCATCCGTGCCTCGACCATGCCGGCATACCAGCTGGACCCCGCCGGGATCGCGTCGTCGTTGAAGTTGTAGGCCGGGTGGTGGACCATCGCCGTGTCGCCGTTGCCCACGAAGATATATGCACCGGGACGTTCGTTCAGCATGTAGCTGAAATCCTCGCCCCCCATCATCGGCTGCATGTCCAGGTTCACCTCGCCCGCGATGTCGCGCGCCACGTCCGCCGCCCAGACGGTCGCCTGGTCGTCGTTCATCGTGACCGGATAGCCGCGCTGGTAATCGACCTGGGCCGTGGCGCCCATGGCGGCGGCGATGTTGGTGGCGACGCGGGTGATGCCGTCCTGCAGCTGGTCGCGCACGCCCGCGTCCAGGCTGCGGGCGGTGCCCTTCAGCTTCACGACCTGGGGGATCACGTTGTGCGCGGTCGAATCGGTGGACACGACGCAGACGGACACCACCGCGTTCTTCAGCGGGTCGATGTTGCGCGACACGACCGATTGCAGCGCGACGATGATCTGGGCGGCGGTCAGCGTGGTGTCGATGCATTCGTGGGGCTTGGCCGCGTGCCCGCCCTTGCCGGTCACGATGATGTCGAACTGGTCGGCCGCCGCCATCATCGGGCCGGGCTTGATCGAGAAGCTGCCCACCGGCATCCCCGGCATGTTGTGCATCCCGTAGAATTCCTGGATGTTCCAGCGGCTGACCAGCCCGTCGCGGACCATGGCGTCGCCGCCGCCGCCGCCTTCTTCGGCCGGCTGGAAGATCACCACGGCGGTGCCATCAAAGTTGCGCGTCTCGGCCAGGTATCTGGCCGCGCCCAGCAGCATCGCGGTATGGCCGTCATGGCCGCAGGCGTGCATCTTGCCCGGGGTCTTGGAGGCATAGTCCAGGCCCGTCTGCTCGATGATCGGCAGGGCGTCCATGTCGGCGCGCAGCCCGATCACGCGGCCCTGGGTGTCGGACTTGCCCTTGATGACGCCGACCACGCCGGTCTGGCCCACGCCTTCCACCACCTCGTCGCAGCCGAAACCGCGCAGCAATTCGGCCACCCGGCCTGCCGTGCGGTGGACATCGTACAGCAGTTCGGGATGTTCGTGGAAATCGCGGCGCCAAGCGGTGATTTCGGGCAGAAGTTCGGCAAAGCGGTTCTTGACGGGCATGGTTCATCTCCTTCGCGGCGACAGGGTGAACCCTTTGTGCAGGCTGTGCAAGCACCCGCTGCGGTCAAAGATCGGGTCCAAGCGTGACCGGCGATCCGTCCGAGAACCGGCCATACCGGAAGCGCGTCAGGTCGTGCCCGGGATCGCGGCCCTGGATCAGGCACGACATGACATGGCCCACGCCCGGCCCGATGCCGAAGCCGTGGCCCGACAGGCCCGTGGCGATGAAGAAACCGGGGATCGCGCTTTCGTCCAGCACCGGCACCTGGTCGGGCGTGGTGTCGATCATCCCCGCCCAGGCGGCGCGCAGCGGGGGCGCGCCGATCTGCGGAAAGGCCGTGGCGAAATCGGCTTGCAGCTTTTTCAGGCGGCGGGGGTTCGGGGACGGGTTCAGGACGCGCATCGCCTCGAAGGGCGTGGGCCTGTCCGCGCGCCAGCGGCGCGGGGTGCGCCAGCCGTCGGGATAGCCTGCGGGGGCGGTGCCTTGCAGGCGGGTTTGCGACAGGTCGCGGCGGATCATCGGCAGATAGGCGCGCAGGTGACGCAAGGCCGACGGGCCGATCCAGAAGTCGTGGCCGGTGCCGGGCGCCAGCGTATAGCCGCCATCCGCGCGGCGGCGGAAGGCAAAGTCGGGGTCGGTGGCGGCGCCTGGCCAGATCTCCGGCAGGGGTTCCGTCGCGGCCACCGTGGCGCGGACGGAAAGCTGCGGCAGATGCAGCCCGGCATTGGCGGCGAAAAGGCCGGACCAGGCGCCGCCCGCCAGCAGCACGCGGTCGGCACGGACCGGGCCGTCCTCGGTCACGACGCTGCTGACGCGGCCCCCTTGCGTCTCGATGGCGCGGACGGCGCAATGTTCGCGGATCACCACGCCTTCGCTGGCCGCCAGCCGGGCAATGGCGGGGACGGCTGTTGCGGGTTCGGCGCGCATGTCCGATGGGGTCTGCAAGGCCCCCGCCCAACCCGCCTTGTGCGGCAGCGCCCGCGCCAGGGCCTCGCGCCCCAGGATGCGGCTGTCGAGGCCATGCCTTTGCGCGACCGCCAGCCAGTTTTCGTATCGTGCCAGTGTCGCCTCGTCGCGCGCCAGATAGCTGACGCCGCAGGTGGCCAAGCCCAGCACGTCGCCCAGGTCCTGCACCAGGCCCTGCCACAACCGGCGGGCGGTCAGCATCACGGGGATCTCGGCCTCGTCCCGGCCCTGGGCGCGGACCCAACCCCAGTTGCGGCTGGATTGCTCGGCGGCGACCAACCCTTTCTCGCACAGCACGACCGACAACCCGTCGCGGGCGAGGTAAAGCGCCGTCGTGACACCGGCGATGCCGCCGCCGATCACCACGGCGTCGGCGGCGTCGGGCAAGGGGGCGCGGAATTGCGGGGCGGCACCGGCCGCGATGGGCGGGCCTTGCATCAGTGATGCGTCGCCGGTTCGACCAGAACCTTGTGGCCTGGCGCGACCTCTCGGTAAACCGAGGGCACCGCCTTGTAATCCACCGGATGCATCGGCGAGGGGATCGGCTTGAACTTCAGATCCTCGCTGATCTTCTTCTGGCGCGGATCGGCCACGGGCACGGCGGCCATCAGCTGCCGGGTATAGTTATGCTGCGGGTTCTCGAAGACCTGTTGACGCGTGCCCATTTCGACGATGCGGCCCAGATACATCACGCCGACATGGTGGCTGACGCGTTCGACCACGGCCATGTCGTGGCTGATGAACAGCATGGAAATGCCCAGGTCCGCCTGCAATTCCATCAGCAGGTTCAGGACCTGCGCCTGGACCGACACGTCCAGCGCCGACACCGCCTCGTCCGCGATGATCAGCTTGGGGTTCAGGGCCAGGGCGCGGGCGATGGCGATGCGCTGGCGCTGGCCGCCCGACATCTCGTGCGGATAGCGGCGCATGAAGCTGCGGGGCAGTTCCACCCGGTCGAACAGCGCGGCGATGCGGTCGCGGCGTTCCGACCGGCTGCCGATGCCGAAATTCTCCATCGGCTCGGCCACCTGGTCGTAGAGCTTCATGTGCGGATCGAGGCTCGCGAAGGGATCCTGGAAGATCATCTGCATGTCGCGGCGCGCGCGGCGCAAGTCGCGCGGGGACAGGGCCAGAATGTCGGTGCCGCCCAAGTCCACCTTGCCGGATTCGGGTTCCACCAGCCGCAGGATCGACCGTCCGCAGGTCGATTTCCCGCAGCCGGATTCGCCCACCAGCGACAGGGTTTCGCCCGCGTTGATGGTGAAGCTGACATCCTCGACCGCGTGGACGCGCGCGACGGTGCGGCGCAGCAGCCCGCCCTTGACGGCGAAGCGCGTGGTCAGGTTTTGCACCGTCAGCAGGGGCTTGGGGTCGGCGACGATGATGGGTTCGGGCGCGCTGACCGTGCCGTCGCGCATCAGGCGCATCCGTTCGGGGGCGGGCTTGCCGGTCATCTCGCCCAGGCGGGGGACGGCGGCCAGCAGCATCTTGGTGTAATCCTCGCGCGGGTTTTCAAAAACCTCGGTCACGGGGCCTTCCTCGACCTTCTCGCCGCGATACATCACCACCACGCGGTCGGCCATCTGCGCCACCACGGCCATGTCATGCGTGATGAACAGCACCGCGATCCGCTTTTCGCGCTTCAGCCGGTCGATCAGGGCGAGGATCTCGGCCTGGATGGTCACGTCCAGCGCGGTGGTGGGTTCGTCGCAGATCAGCAGGCGCGGCTCGCAGGCCATGGCGATGGCGATCACCACGCGCTGGCGCATCCCGCCCGACAGTTCGTGCGGATACTGGTCCAGGCGGCGTTCGGGTTCGGGGATGCGGACCTGGCGCAGGATCTCCAGCGCCCGCGCCCTTGCCTGGGCCTTGGTCAGGCCGCGATGGACCATCAGCCCCTCGGTCAGCTGGTCGCCCACGGTGAAGACCGGGTTCAGCGCGGTCATGGGTTCCTGGAAGATCATGCCGATCCGGTTGCCGCGGATGTCGCGCATGGCGGGGGACGACTGCTGCGCAAGGTCGATGGTCCGACCGTCGCCCGCGTCGAACATCAGCCGCCCGCCCGCGATGGTGCCGCCGCCGAATTCGACCAGCCGCATCAAGGACAGCGAGCTGACCGACTTGCCCGACCCGGATTCGCCAACCACGCAGACGCATTCGCCCGGGTTGATGGAAAAGCTGACATCCTTGACGCCCACGACGACGCCATCGCCCGTCTCGAACTCGACCCGGAGTTTCTCAATGGAAACAAGCGGCTTGTCATCCAGCATCACGCGGCCCCCGGCATTGCCTTTCGCGAAGGCTAGCGGTCATGCCCGAAATGTCAAAGCCGAAAGAACCGGCAGGACGTTGCGTGATAAGGCTTGCTTTCCAAAGGGGCTTCGATTGAAACTGACCCCATTCCGCGGATCGGCGGGACCGGCACGCCACCCGGAGGAACCGGGTGAATCAAGGACATAAGCCTGCAAAGGGCACCAAGCCGTTCCGGATCGCCGCTTGCGGTCTGACACTTCCGACAGGAGAGATCGATGAAGCTGAAGACACTGCTGATGAGCGCGGCCGCCACCCTGGCCCTGGCGCCCGCCGCGATGGCCGAACGGGGCAGCGACGGCGCGCTGAACATCATCATGTGGCAAGCGCCCTCCACGATGAACCCCTATCTTTCGGGCGGCACCAAGGAACTGATCGCCTCCTCCATGGTGCTGGAGCCGCTGGCCAGCATGACCCCCGAGGGCGAGCATGTCCCGCGCCTGGCCGCCGAAATCCCGACGCTGGAAAACGGCGGCATCGCCGAGGATCTGAAATCGGTCACCTGGAAGCTGCAGGACGGGCTGAAATGGTCGGACGGCACGCCCGTCACGGCGGCCGACGTGGTGTTTTCCGGCCAGTACTGCATGGACCCCGAGGGCGGCTGCTCGCAGCTGGCCAAGTTCGAGGGCATCGACAGGATCGAGGCGGTCGATGACCTGACCGTCAGGATCACCTTCAAGGAGGCGATGCCCGATCCCTATTCGGCCTTTGTCGGCTCGAACACGCCGATCATCCAGAAGGCGCAGTTCGAAAACTGCCTGGGCGCCAATGCGCCGACCTGCACGGACCAGAACTTCAACCCGATCGGCACCGGTCCCTTCCGCGTCACGCGGTTCCTGACCAACGACGTGATCACCTTCGAGGCGAACCCGGAATACCGCGATCCGATGAAGCCCGCCTTCGCGACCGCGACCATCAAGGGCGGCGGCGACGCGGCGGCGGCGGCCCGCGCGGTGCTGGAAACCGGCGAATACGATTACGCCTGGAACACCCAGCTTGCCCCCGACGTGATCGCCGGGATGGAGGCCATGGGCAAGGGCAAGGTCAGCGCCGCCTTCGGCAGCCTGGTCGAGCGGATCCACGTCAACCTGACCGACCCGTCCCCGTCCCATCCCGAGGGCGAGCGTTCGACCAGGGCACACCCGCATCCGTTCCTGTCCGACCCGGCGGTGCGCCAGGCGCTGTCGATGGCCATCGACCGCACGCTGCTGGCGGAAATCGGCTATGGTGCGGCGGGCCAGCCCACCTGCAACTATGTCCCCGCGCCGGAAGCCTGGGCCTCGCCCAACACGGACTGCCTGACCCAGGACATCGAGGGCGCCAAGGCGCTGCTGGACGGGGCCGGCTGGACCGTCGGCGGCAGCGGCGTGCGCGAAAAGGACGGGGTGCCGTTGAAGATGGTCTTCCAGACCTCGGTCAACGCGGTGCGCCAGGACTTCCAGGCGCTGATCAAGCAGTGGTGGTCGGAAATCGGGATCGAGACGGAACTGAAGACCGTCGATGCCTCGGTCTTCTTCGGGTCGGATCCCGGTTCGCCCGACACGCTGCAGAAATTCTATGCCGACGTGCAGATGTATGCCGACAACTTCGAGGGCGGCAACCCCGCGCCCTATCTGGCGAAATGGACCTGCGACAAGGCGCCCGGTCCCGACAACCAGTGGCAGGGCGAAAACATCAGCCGCTATTGCGACCCGGCCTTTGACGCGATGATGGTGGAACTGTCCAGGACCGTCGATCCGGCGGAACGCGGCAAGATCGGCCAGAAGCTGAACGAGATGCTGACCCGCGAAAGCAACGCGATCATCCCGCTGATCTATCGCGGCACGGCCTCGGCCCATTCCAACACCCTGGGCGGCGTCCAGATCAACGCCTGGGATTCCGAACTGTGGAACGTGGCCGACTGGACCCGCGTCCAGTGATCCCGCCCGGCCCCGCGATCCGTCGCGGGGCCGGCACCCTGCCGGTTCATCGACACGTGGTGCCGCGCCGAACGAAGCGCCCTGACCGAGGCTTGCGATGCTGACATTCACCATCCGGCGCCTGCTGCTGGCGATCCCGACGCTGCTGTTCATATCCCTGGTGATCTTCCTGCTGCTGGAGGCCTCGCCCGGCGACCCCCTGGGCGACGTGCCCCTGACCGTCCCGCCCGAGGTCAAGGAACGGATGCGCGAGGCGCTTGGCCTGGGTCAGGCCTGGTACATCCGCTATGTCCTGTGGCTGAAGCAGTTCTTCTGGGTGGAGCCGCTGTATTGGTTCGACGGCGTCTTCGGCACGCAGTTCAGTTCGGGCATGCAGCGCATCATCAGCTTCCAGTCGCGCAGCCCGGTTTTCGACGTGATCGCGCAGCGGGTGCCGCAGACGCTGACGGTGGTGGGGTTCAGCTATCTGCTGGGCGTGCTGATCGCGCTGCCCATCGGCATCCTGTCGGCCTACAAGCAGTATTCCTGGTTCGACCAGCTGGGCACCTTCGTGTCGATGATCGGCTTTTCGATGCCGACGTTCTTTACCGGGGTCGTGCTGATCATCATCTTCGGGGTGAAGCTGCAATGGTTCCCGTCCGTCTATGACACCACGCTGGAGGTGCGGGACTGGAACAGCTTCTGGGCGCAGGTGCGGCAGATGGTCATGCCGGTGACGGTGCTGGCCTTGTACAACGCCGCCCAGATCAGCCGCTTCATGCGCGCCTCCATGCTGGACAACCTGGGCCAGGATTACGTCCGCACCGCGCGGGCCAAGGGGCTGTCGGAACGGACCGTGGTGCTGAAGCACGTCTTGCGCAACAGCCTGATCCCGGTCATCACGGTCATCGCGCTTGGCCTGCCTGCCGTCTTCGGCGGCGCGATCATCACGGAACAGGTGTTCAAGGTGAACGGCTTGGGCCAGTTGCTGATCACCGCCATCCACGGCAACGACATCCCCATGGTGCTGACGCTGACCTTCATCTTCGCGATCCTGATCGTGCTGTTCACCCTGATTGCCGACATCCTCTACGGCATCCTTGACCCGAGGATCCGCTATGACTGACCCCGACCGCCAGCAAGATTTGTCCGTGGCCGAAAGGGTGGACGCCACGGCGGCCCAGGCCGGAGCGGTCGCGGGCCTGCCGCCCGACGATCCCCACCACGCGGGCGAGACGCGCAGCCAATGGCGCGACATCTGGCGCCAGTTCCGCAGCCACAAGGGCGCCATGGTGGCCCTGGTGCTGTTCGTGGGCACCATCCTGTTCGTGACCGTCGGGCCTTACATCTGGACCATCGACCCGACCTATGTGGACATCCGCGCCCGCAATTCCGGCTTTTCCGCTACCCATCCGCTGGGCACCGACCAGTTGGGCCGCGACATGCTGGCCCGGCTGATGGCGGGGGGCCGGGTGTCCATCGCCGTGGGCCTGACCGCCATGATCATCGCGATCACCCTGGGCAGCCTGATCGGCCTCGTGTCGGGCTATTTCCGGCGGATGGACGCGCCCTTGATGCGGCTGACCGAACTGTTCCTGGCCCTGCCGCTCCTGCCCCTGCTGCTGCTGATGGTGACGCTGTTCCGCGAGCCGCTGTCGCAATCCTTCGGCCCGGCCATGGGCACCTTCATCCTGATCGTGTCGGCCATCGGCGCGACAAGCTGGATGCAGGCCGCCCGCATCGTGCGCGGCGACGTGCTGGGCCTGAAGGAGCGGGAGTTCATCCTGGCCGCCCGATCCATTGGCACGCCCGCGCACCGGATGATCCTGCGCCACGTGCTGCCCAACGTCCTGTCGCCCATCATGGTCGCGGCCACCCTGGGCATCGCCACGGCGATCATCACGGAAAGCGCGCTCAGCTTCCTGGGGCTTGGCTTTCCGCCCGATTTCCCGACCTGGGGGCGGCTGCTTTACGACGCGGTGGACCAGATGATCATGTATCCGTGGCGGGTGATCCTGCCGGGGCTGTTCATCTCGCTGACGGTGCTGTGCGTCAACTACATCGGCGACGGGCTGCGCGACGCGATGGATCCGCGGATCCGGGGGCGGTAAGGACGAACGAAGCCGGAACACGGGCTTTCCATGGCCCGCGCTTGCGCCTATGTTGGGCGGATGGAGCTTCTTGACGATTCCGATAACGGCGATGCCGTGCCGCTGTCCCGCCGCGCGATGGCCGCGCGGCCCGCGCCTTCTGCCGCCTATCTGGACGGGCTGAACCCGGCGCAGCGGGCGGCGGTGGAAACGCTGGACGGCCCGGTGCTGATGCTGGCCGGGGCGGGCACGGGCAAGACGCGGGCGCTGACCACGCGGATCGCGCATCTGCTGATGCTGGGCAAGGCCCGGCCGGGGCAAATCCTCGCCGTGACCTTCACCAACAAGGCCGCCCGCGAGATGAAGAACCGCATCGCCCGCCTGTTGGGCGAAACGGTCGAAGGGATGCCCTGGCTGGGCACGTTCCACAGCATCAGCGTCAAGATCCTGCGCCGCCACGCCGAACTGGTCGGCAATGGCGACGTGCACCTGAAACCCAGCTTCACCATCCTGGACACCGACGACCAGATCCGGCTGCTGAAGCAGTTGATCCAGGCCGAGAACCTGGACGAGAAACGCTGGCCCGCCCGCCAGCTGGCGGGCCTGATCGACGGCTGGAAGAACCGCTGCCTGACGCCTGCCAAGCTGCCAAAGGGGGAAATGACCACCTTCGACGGCTGGGGCGGCAAGCTTTACAAGGCGTATCAGGACCGGCTGCTGACGCTGAACGCGGTCGATTTCGGCGACCTGCTGATGCATTGCGTGACGCTGTTCCAGGCGCACCCTGACGTGCTGCGCGGCTGGCAGGATCGGTTCCGCTATATCCTGGTGGACGAATACCAGGACACCAACGTAGCCCAATACATGTGGCTGCGGCTGCTGGCGCAGGGGCATCGCAACATCTGCTGCGTGGGCGACGACGACCAGTCGATCTATGGCTGGCGCGGGGCCGAGGTCGGCAACATCCTGCGGTTCGAGACTGACTTCCCCGGCGCGCAGGTGATCCGGCTGGAACAGAACTACCGCTCGACCCCGCAGATCCTGGCCGCCGCGTCCGGCCTGATCGCAGCCAACCAGGGCCGGCTGGGCAAGACCCTGTGGACCGACGCCGAGGCGGGAGAACCCGTGCGCCTGATCGGCCATTGGGACAGCGAGGCCGAAGCCCGCTGGATCGGAGAGGAGATCGAGGCCTTCCATGGCGGCCACCGCGCCAGCGTCGGCCGCACCAGCCTGAACGACATCGCCATCCTGGTCCGCGCGTCCCACCAGATGCGCGCGTTCGAGGATCGCTTCATGTCGATCGGCCTGCCTTACCGCGTGATCGGCGGCCCGCGCTTTTATGAACGGCAGGAAATCCGCGACGCGATGGCCTATTTCCGGCTGGCCGTCAGCCCCGCCGACGACCTGGCCTTCGAGCGCATCGCCAACACCCCCAAGCGCGGCTTGGGCGAGAAGGGCTTGCAGGCCATTCAATCCATGGCGCGGGCGCGGGGCATCTCGCTGCTGGAGGGCACGGTGGCGGCGCTGACCGCGGGCGACCTGTCGGGCAAGGCCGCGGCCAACATGCGCCAGTTCGCGGAAAGCATGGGCCGGTGGCACGCCGACGCCCTGGACGACCGCGTCAACCATGTCGAACTGGCCGAGCGGATCCTGGACGAATCCGGCTATACCGCCATGTGGCAGGCCGACAAGTCGCCCGACGCGCCGGGGCGGCTGGACAACCTCAAGGAACTGGTCAAGGCGCTGGAGGAGTTCGAGAACCTTCAGGGCTTCCTGGAGCATGTGGCCCTGGTCATGGACCGCGACGACGGGGACGCCGCCGAGCAGGTCAGCATCATGACGCTGCACGCCGCCAAGGGCCTGGAATTCCCGGTGGTCTTCCTGCCGGGGTGGGAGGATGGATTGTTCCCCAGCCAGCGCGCCATGGACGAGAACGGCACCAAGGGGTTGGAGGAGGAACGCCGCCTGGCCTATGTCGGCATCACCCGCGCCGAACGGCTGGCGACGATCAGCTTCGCGGGCAACCGGCGGCTTTACGGGCAATGGCAAAGTTCGATGCCCTCGCGCTTCGTGGACGAGCTGCCGCCCGAGCATGTCGAGGTTCTGACCCCGCCCGGCCTTTACGGCGGCGGCTATGGCGCCGCGATGGCCTTCGCGGCGGGCGGGCCGGTCAACGCGCTGCACGAACGCGCGGCCAAGGCGGATGTCTATAACTCGCCCGGCTGGAAGCGGATGCAGTCGCGGGCCAGCGAACGCAAGGCGCCGGTCCATCGCGCGCCGATCATCATCGACGCCGAACCCGCGGCCAAGTTCACCGTGGGCGACCGCGTGAGCCACGCCAAGTTCGGCGAAGGCACGATCATGGGCATCGCCGACGATACGCTGACTGTCCAGTTCGCGGCGGGCTTCAAGAACATCAAGGCGGCCTATGTGCAGCCCCTGGGCGGGGATGACGTGCCGTTCTAAGAGGGCCGCTCCAAGAACGGCCGTTCTGACCGCTGGTCCCCTGCCCGGCACGGTGCTAGCTTGCGGGCAAACCATCGGGACCGTCTGTGGCCGCCTTCATCCGCCTGATCCTGTTCCTGCTGATCGCCGAGACGCTGTTCTACCTGCTGCTGCGGGTCTATCTGCGATCCCTGCGGACCGAGCGGCTGGAGGAGATCTGGGACACCCGCCATCCCGCCCAGGCCGGGAACACCCCCGCCCGGCGCGCGTTCGTCCGCAGGTCCATGACCGGGTTCGACAAGACGCTGCGGTCGCGGCTGTTGCTTCTGGTCTTCGTTCTGCCCAATCTGGCGGTCATGGGCATCATTTACTGGATCAACTGGCAATAAGGACCGCTTTCCATGCATTATCTCAAGGTCGCGGTCGGCGTGCTGTTCGGCGTGGCATTGTTCCTGTTCCTGGACTACGCGCTGCCGTCCAAGAACACGGTGCGGATCACCAACACCTATAACCGCCTGACCTCGGTCACGGCGTCCAACGCGATCTTCTATGCGTCCGACAACACCGGCACGGTGGAAAACGCGGCCGGCCAGCGCGACGTGCGCTTCATCGAAGCGGTGCGCCCGAACGGCAAGGTCTTCGTTTACCGCAACGAGGACACCGGCTGGATCTGGCCGCCCTATTTCAAATACGACAGCGCCAACCTGCAGGCCGAGGCGACGAACCTGCGGTCGGACCGCAACAACCCGCAATGGGTCAGCGTCACCGCCTATGGCTGGCGTCTGCCCTGGCTGTCCACCTATCCCAACGCCGTCAGCATCGACACCTTGGCCAGCCCGGACGAACGGCCGCGCAACTGGGCGGCAAGCATCGTCTGCATCGTGCTGTTGGCGCTGCTGGCGCTGTTCTGGCGGATGTGGGCGCAGTTCCGCGAACGCGGCTTCGGGCGGCGCAAGGCATGACCCGCAATCCCGGCACCGCCCTGCGCACCGATTGGTTCGCGGACATCCGCATCAACACCCCCGCCGTCGAACGCCGGGCGGCCACCCTGCCCGCCCGGCGCAGCCTGAAGAAGGATCACCAGGCGGCATGGCTGCTGAACGCGGTGCGCTGCATCGACCTGACCACGCTTGCGGGCGATGACACGCCCGACCGCGTGGCGCGGCTGTGCGCCAAGGCCCGCCAGCCTATTGCCGCCGACCTGCTGGAGGCGATGGGCGTCACCGGCCTGACCACCGGCGCGGTCTGCGTTTATCCGACCATGGTGGCGCCCGCCAAGCGCGCGCTCGGCAATTCCGGCATCCCCGTCGCCAGCGTCGCCACTGGGTTTCCGGCCGGGTTGATGCCCCTGAACCTGCGCCTGGCCGAGATCCTTTACGCCGTCGAGCATGGCGCGGACGAGATCGACATCGTCATCACCCGCGCCCATGTGCTGCGGGGGGAATGGTCGGCGCTTTACGACGAGTTGCGCGCCATGCGCGAGGCCTGCGGGGACGCCAAGATGAAGGCGATCCTGGCGACGGGTGACCTGAAATCCTTGGAGAACGTGGCGAAGGCCAGCCATGTCGCCATGCAGGCGGGGGCGGACTGGATCAAGACCTCGACCGGGAAGGAAGGTGTCAACGCCACCCTGCCCGTGTCGCTGGTCATGTGCCGGGCGATCCGCGATTATCGCGACCGGACGGGCCATGCCGTGGGCTTCAAGCCCGCCGGGGGCCTGCGCACCGCCAAGGACGCGCTGGCTTGGCAGGTGCTGATGGCCGAGGAGTTGGGCCGCGACTGGCTGCGCCCGGACCTGTTCCGCATTGGCGCCTCCAGCCTGCTGGGCGACATCGAGCGCCAGATCAGCCACCACGTGACGGGCCGCTATGCCGCCGGTTACCGCCAAGCGATTGCCTGAGGACCGCATGACCAGCGTGAGCGAATTGATGGAAACGATGGAATACGGCCCCTCGGTCGAGGACAGCGCAGCCGCACGCGACTGGCTGGCGCGGCGCGGGGCCTTCGGGCATTTCATCGGCGGGGTCTTCACCGAACCCGGCGCGCTGTTCGACACGCGCGATCCGGCGACGGGCGAGGTTCTGGCGCAAGTGACGCAGGGCACGGCGGAGGACGTGGCGGCGGCGGTCGCGGCGGCGCGTCAGGCGCAGCCCGGATGGGCGGCGCTGTCAGGGACGCAGCGGGCGCGGTATCTTTATGCCCTCGCCCGCCATGTGCAGAAACGCGAACGCTTCCTGTCGGTGCTGGAAACGCTGGACAACGGCAAGCCGATCCGGGAATCGCGCGACATCGACGTGCCGCTGGTCGCGCGGCATTTTTATCATCATGCAGGCTGGGCGGAACTGCGCGACAGCACGCTGCCGGGGCATCAGCCGATTGGCGTCTGCGGCCAGATCATCCCATGGAACTTTCCGCTGCTGATGCTGGCCTGGAAGATCGCCCCTGCCTTGGCGGCGGGGAATACGGTGGTGCTGAAGCCCGCCGAATACACGCCACTGACAGCCTTGGCCTTCGCCGAAATCTGTCAGGAAATCGGCCTGCCTGCGGGCGTGGTCAACATCGTCACCGGCGACGGCAATACCGGCGCAGCCCTGGTTGCGGCCGAGGTGGACAAGATCGCCTTCACCGGCTCGACCGAAGTCGGTCGCGCCATTGCGGGCCAACTTGCCGGGAGAGGCAAGCGCCTGACGCTGGAACTGGGCGGCAAGTCGCCCTTCGTCGTCATGCCGGATGCCGATCTGGACGCGGCGGTCGAGGGCGTGGTGGATTCGATCTGGTTCAACGGCGGCCAGGTCTGCTGCGCCGGATCGCGGATCCTGGTGGCCGAGGCTGTGGCGGATCGGTTCGAGACGCTGCTGAACGCGCGCATGGCGCGGCTGCGGGTCGGCCCGCCCCTGGACAAGTCCACCGACGTGGGCGCCATCGTCGATCCTGTCCAGAAGGACCGCATCCTGTCGATCTGCAAGGCGGCGACCGATGCCGGGGCGGAACTGGTCGGTGGCGCGCCGGGGGACGGCTGCTTCATCGCGCCGGGCTATCTGCGCAATATCACCCCCGCCAATCCAGGGTTCGAGCAGGAAATCTTCGGTCCCATCGCCACCCTGTCCACCTTCCGCACGGCGGACGAGGCGGTCGAATTGGCGAACAACACGCGCTATGGCCTTGCCGCCTCGGTCTGGTCGGAAAGCGCGGCGGTGGCGACCGATATTGCCGCCCGGATCAAGGCGGGCGTCGTCTGGATCAACTGCGCCAATGTCTTTGACGCTGCTGCGCCCTTCGGCGGCTATCGCGAAAGCGGCTTTGGCCGCGAAGGCGGGCGCACGGGAATGCTGGACTATCTGGCGGAAGCGCCGGTCGATGCGGCGGAAGAACCCGCCCCTGCCGCGCCGGTTTCCGCGACCACCGGCGCAGGCCAACCGGCGGATCTGGACCGCACCGCCAAGCTTTACATCGGCGGCGTGCAGAAGCGGCCCGATGGCGGGGCCAGCTATGCCGTGCCGGGGGGCCTGGCCCCCCTGGGCAGCCGCAAGGATATCCGCAACGCGGTCGAGGCCGCCGCCAAGGCGGGCAAATGGGCGGCCATGGGCGGCCATGCTCGCGCGCAGGTGCTGTATTACATCGCGGAAAACCTGTCCGCCCGCGCCGCCGAGTTCGCCGCCCGCACCAGCGGGGCCGAGGTCGAGGCCGCCATCGCCCGCGCCTTCCACTATGCCGCCTGGGCCGACAAGTTCGACGGCGCGAATGTCCAGGCCAAGCCCGGCCATCTGCTGAACGTGGTGAACGAACCCTATGGCGTCATGGGCATCAGTTGCCCGAACGCGCAGCCCCTGGCCGCGTTCATGTCGCTGGTGATGCCCGCCATCGCCATGGGCAACCGGGTCGTCGTCATCGCCGCGCAGGACGATCCTCTAACGGTCACGGATCTGTATCAGGTCTTCGACACGTCCGACCTGCCCGGCGGCGTGGTCAACATCGTGACCGGCCCGCGCGACGATCTGGCCAAGACACTGGCCGCGCATGACGAGGTCGCGGCGATGTGGATGGTCGGGGGCGACCTGGCGGCGGTGGAACGGGCGGCGGGCGGCAACCTCAAGCCCGTCTGGGCGCCCGCGCATCGCGACTGGACGGGCCGTCCGGCGCAGGGCGAAACCTTCCTGCGCCACGCCACGCAGACCAAGACGATCTGGCTGCCCTATGGCGCGCTGCCCGAGGGAACCGGCAGCGCGGCTTACTGACCGTCAGCAAGGGGGGCTGTCTGCCCCCCACGCGCGTGCCGCGCTCCCCCCGAGGATATTTGAGTGAAGAAGATGGCCGCTTCTTCTTCACTCAAATATCCTCGGGGGGTCCGGGGGGCGAAGCGCCCCCGGCGGCGCTGGACAATCTAGGCGCGCAAGCCCGCGAAGGTCATCGGGTCGAGCGAGGCCTGCGCGAAGGTCGGGCCGCTGGTCATCAGGCTGACGGCATCATGCGAATGCAGCGATTCCTGGTGGCTGGCCACCACCCGGAAATCGCCGAAGCGCGGATCGGTCAGCAGTTCCCCGGTGAAGGCGCGCACCGCATCCTCGACAAAGATCGGGTTGGCGGCGTTGAGTTCGGCAAAGGCCTGCTCGTCCTCTCGCTTGACCATCACCTGCGTCTCGGTCGGCACGGCACGGCGGCAGAGTTCGACCATGTCCTCGAACCAGATCTTGTCCGGCCCCAGCATCACCGCCGAGATCCGGGCGATGGACCGTTGCGAATGAGGGGTTGCCAGGCGCGACCGGGTTTCGCGGGCATGTTCCGACAGCTCCAGCGAACAGGGGCAGGTCGAGGAATAGACGTAATCGAAATGCATGATCCGCAGGCGCTGGCCGTGGAAATCCAGGACCTCCATCGCGATGTCGTAATACTGCCAGCCGGACAGGCCGGACCGCAGCGAATCGACGCGGATCGGATAGGAGAACTTCATCTGGATGCGCGCGTCATAGGCATCCAGATCGGCCTGGTAATCGTCCAGGGCGGCCTCCAGCACCTTGAGGCTGAAGGCGTGTTCGGAATGGGCATAGAAGGACCGCATGATCCGGGACATGTTGATGCCCTTGCGGTCGGCCTCCAGGCTGACGGTGCCGGTGACGCTGGTTTCCAACGTCAGTTCCCCGCCGTCGCGGGTCTGGTAGCGGATCGGCAGGCGGAAGTTCGAGATCCCCACATGCTGGATCGGCGCGCGCGCGCCCACGATCAGGCTGGCCGGGCCGTTCTGCAAGTCGGGAAGCCCGGCCTTGTAGGCGTCGTCCACCCGGAAGCCCGCGTCGTATTTGCGCACGAGGGCCGGATAGGCGGGGATCATCGGGCGGGCTTCGGTCATCGGGGCATCCCTTGTCGGATCGCGGCACAATATGGGGGCCACGGGCAGAAATCCAAAGAACAAATCCGGCAGGCCGGGCCGCTTTCGCGACCTCAGGCGGACAGGGCCTGCATCAGGTCGTTTATCAGATCGCCCGCATCCTCCAGCCCGATCGACAGGCGCAACAGGCCGGGCGTGATGCCCAGATAGGCGCGGTCCCCATCCGACAGGCGCTGGTGCGTGGTCGTGGCGGGATGGGTGACGATGGATTTCGCGTCGCCCAGGTTGTTCGAGATGCGGATGATTTCCAGCCGGTTCAGGGCGGCAAAGGCGGCCTCCTTGCCGCCCGTCACCTCGAAGGCGATCATCGTCCCGCCCGACCCCATGGACCGCATCGCCAGGGCGTGCTGGGGATGATCGGCAAGGCCCGGATAGATCACGCGCGACAGCGCCGGATGGCCCTGCAGCGCCTGCGCGACCGTCAGCGCGGTGTCGGCCTGGGCGCGGACGCGCAGGTCCATCGTGGTCAGGCCGTTCAGCATGATCCAGCTGTGAAACGGGCTGATCGCGCCGCCGGTGTGCTTGAGGTAAGGCTCGGCCACTTCGCGGACGAACTGGCGGGTGCCGCAGATCACGCCCGCCAGCGCACGGCCGCCGCCGTCGATATGCTTGGTCGCGGAATAGACCACCACGTCGGCGCCCAGATCCACGGCGCGGGAAAAGACCGGCGTGGCAAAGACGTTGTCCACCACCACCAACGCGCCGACCTCGTGCGCCAGGCGCGCGACGCCCTCGATGTCGATCACTTCCAGCGTGGGGTTCGACAGGCTTTCAAAGAACACCGCCTTGGTGCCGGGGCGCAGCGCCGCGCGCCACTGGTCCAGGTCGGTGCCATCGACATAGCTGACCTCGACCCCGAATTTCGCCAGCAGGTCCAGCACGTACAGGCAGGATCCGAACAGCGCGCGGGCCGCGACGACGTGGTCGCCGGGCTTGCACATGGAAAACAGCGCGCCGTTCACGGCGGCCATGCCGCTGGCGGTGGCGAAGGCGTCCTCGGTTCCTTCCAGCGCGGCGATGCGGTCCTCGAACATGCGGCTGGTGGGGTTGCCGTAGCGGGCATAGATGAACTCGTCGGGACCGGTGCCCTTGAAGCGGGCCTCGGCCTGTTCGGCGCTGTCGTACACGAAGCCCTGCGTCAGGAAGATCGCCTCGGCCATCTCTCCGTACTGGCTGCGGCGGATGCCGTGGTGGACGGCTTGCGTGCGCGGGTGAAGCCCCTTGGCCGAACTGTCGCTCATGTCCTGATGCCCTCTGCTGTCGCCGTGGGTTAGCGCCCCCGGCATCCTGGCGCAAGGGACAAGGGCAGCGCCGGACGCCCCGGGACAGGCCGGCGCATTTCGCGTTTCGGTTGAAGTCCCTGCAACGCGCGCCCGCCAGCATCTTCGTGATCTTACTGTTTGTCGTTCGCAATCAGCACGTTGCCATCAGGATCACGGTTATTGTCCAAATGGACAGGTTGAGCCGGACTGGCCGCGCCAGTAGGTTGACTGGGCGGTCAAGAAGATCGGATCGCGCAGGATAGGTCGGCCCCCTGGCTGGAATGCGGACATGACGCTGGACTATGCGAACGAATATCCTGATGTCCTGTCCCGGCAATCCGAAAGGGATCATCCTTCCAGCCGCGCCCGTTTCAGGGGGGCGGCTTCGACTGAACGGGACGGCAAGTCCGTTTTTGGTTTGGGCCGCGCATCCTCGGCCGATCCGGTGAACGACCGGCGGACGGATGAGGCGGTCGCGTGTTTGTGCGAGGATTTGCCGGTCTGACCGATCAATTGTTCCGGTCGGTTCCCTTGTGGGCCAAGTCACCAGTTTCGTTTCATGTAACGGCCCGAACAGAAGCATCGGGGGCGGAGAAATCCGCCCCCTGTTGCGTTCACAGGTAATCGCCGCGCTGCAACCCGTACTTGGCCATCTTCTCGTTCAGCGTCCGGCGGGGCAGGCACAATTCCTCCATCACGCTGGCGATGCTGCCCTTGTGGCGGCGCATGGTGTTGTCGATCAGCATCTTCTCGAAGCTTTCGACATATTCCTTCAGCGGCTTGCCCTCGGTCGTGGTGGCCTGCTGGTTGTCCTCGCCATCCGCCATCAGCAGGGACGCGATGGACCCCGACCCGCGCCGGTTCTGCAGCACGGCGCGTTCGGCCACGTTGATCAGCTGGCGGATATTGCCGGGCCAGGGGGCCTGCAACAGTTGGGCTGCTTCCTGGGCCGAAACCTGCGGCGGCTCGCAGCCGTATTCCTCGGAAAACTGCTCGGTCATGCGGGTGAACAGCGACAGGATATCCTCGCCCCGGGCGCGCAGCGGCGGCAGGGTGATCTTCAGCGCGGACAGGCGATAGAACAGGTCGGGGCGCAGCGAATCCTCGGCCCGGCGGCCTTCGCCCCGCGCGTTGGAAATGGCGATGATCCGGGTTTCGGCCGGCGTTCCCTGGTCGCTGATGAAGGCCAGCAGGCGGGCTTGCAAGGGTTCGGACAGCGCCTCGATGTCCTCCAGGCACAGGGTGCCGCCGCGCGCCTCCTCGACCGCCGGGATGCCGTCTTCCACGGGGCCGAACAGGCGGGCCGACAGCGCGTCGTCGCTGTAGGCCGCGCAGGACACCGGCACGAATTTCCGGGACGCGCGGGGACCGACGGCGTGCAGGGCATGGGCCACCAGCGTCTTGCCGGTGCCGGTTTCGCCGTCGATCAGGACGTGCCCGTCGGCCTGGCCCAGATCCAGGATGTCCTCGCGCAGGCGTTCCATGACGGGGCTTGTGCCGATCAGCTTGGACATGACCTGCTGGCCTTCGGAGAGATCCCGGCGCAGGGCGCGGTTGTCCAGCGTCATCCGCCGCATCTGCGTGGCCTTCTTGGCCAACGCCGTCATCTTGTCGGGGTTGAAGGGCTTTTCCATGAAGTCCATGGCGCCGATCCGCATCGCCTCGACCGCCATCGGCACGTCGCCGTGCCCGGTGATCAGGATCACGGGCAGGCCCGAATCCAGCCCCATCAGGCGTTTCAGAAAGGCGATGCCGTCCATGCCGGGCATTCGGATGTCGGACACGACGATCCCCGGCCAGTCGGAACCGATGACCTTCAGCGCATCCTCGGCACTGGGATAGGTCTCGGTCTCGAACCCCGACAGGACAAGCCACTGGCTGATGGATTCCCGCATGTCCGGTTCATCATCCACAATCGCAATCTTCAGTTTGCGGGACATCGAAGTCTTCCTTTCTGGAACATTCATTCGGCGGCAAGCGCCTGCGCGGTCTGCCCCGGCCTGTGCAGCGGCAGTTCCACCGCGAAGACGGCTCCGCCCCCGTCTTCGTTATGGGCGGTCAGGCGACCGCCGAAATCGGCCATGATGCTGGACGAGATGGCCAGGCCAAGGCCCGTCCCCTCGCCCGGTTTCTTTGTCGTCCAGAACGGCTCGAACAGCTTTTCCAGATCGGAAATGCCCGGTCCGTTGTCGCGCACCAGCACATGGGCATGGGCGCCGGTTTCCACCGTGATCTCGATGCGCGCGTCGCGGCGGTCACGCACGGCATCGACGGCGTTGCGCAGCAGGTTGATGACGACCTGCTCCAGCCGGATGCGGTCGGCCATCACCATCACCGGGCGGCGCGGCAGGTTGCGGGTCACGCGGATGGTGCGGCCCCGCAGCTGCGGCTCCATCATGGTCAGGGCGCTGCTGACAGCGGCGCGCAGGTCCACGGGTTCCACCGCCTCGCCGCCCTTGCGGGCATAGGATTTCAGCTGCCGGGTGATCGCGCCCATGCGTTCGATCAGGTCGTCGATGCGCTGGAAACTGGACAACGCCTCCTCGGCCCGGCCGCGCTGCAACAACAGCCGCGCCCCCGCCAGATAGGTCTTCATCGCGGCCAAGGGCTGGTTCAACTCGTGGCTGACGCCCGCCGACATCTCGCCCAGGGCGGCCAGCTTGCTGCTTTGCTGCACGGTCTGTTCGGCGACACGCAGTTCCTTCTGCATCCGCTCGCGTTCGGCGATCTCGCGCGTCAGGCGCATGTTCAGGGCGCGCAGGTCGGCCGATTCGCGCATATAGGCGACTGACTGGCTGCGCGCGCGGCGCGACAGGACATAGAAGGTCCCGGCCAGCAGGATGGCGAATCCCATGATCTCCAGCGCCAGGACCGCGTTCACCTGTTCGCGGACGGACGCATAGGTGGTGAAGCTGATCATCCGCCAGCCGCGAAAGGGGATCCGCGCCTCGGCCTGCATCACGGCGCGGCCCTGCACATAGCCGTCGATCGGAAGCGAGGTCCAGTCGGCGGTGACCTGGAAGGCGCGCTGGATGGCCGAGGGGGCGTCGCGGACCGCCAGGGCCTCGGGCATGGTCAGGCCGCGCCAGCGCGGTTCGGTCGCCAGGATGATGATGCCCTCGCTGTCGGTGACGGCCACGGCATCGGAAATGCCCGCCCAGGACCGTTCCAGGCGCGACAGGTCGGCGCCGACGACGATGACCCCCAGGGTCCTGCCATCCGCGACCACGGCGCGGGAATAGGTGAACTCATGCGTGCCGCTGCCCCGGTTGGCCACGGTGAAGACCGTCTCGCTGGAGCGCAGCGCCTCGACATAGAACGGCGCCAGGACGTTGTTCGTGCCAAGCTGGTAACGGTCGGTCGATCCCACCGTCCGCCCCGAGGCATCCAGAAGCCGGATCGAGGCCGCGCCGATTTCCTTCTGGGCGGCGATCAGGCGGGCCGAGGTGGTGGAAAACTCGTTGCTGTTCAGCGACCCGATCAGCGCCGGATCGCGCGCCAGCAGCAAGGGCACCACCGCCGTGCGCTGCAATTCCGACAAGAGGTTGCCGGTGTAAAGCGCCAGCCGCAGTTCCGACCGGACGCGGGTGTTTTCCGAAAACCGCGTGGTCAGCCAGGCATTCGTCATCCAGATCGAGACAATCGCCAATCCGAAGATCAACGCGATGGCGATGCGCAGCCACCACGGATTGCCGGGCTGCGCCAGCCGCGGTCGGATACGCTCTCCCTCGCTGGCGCTGTCCTTGTCCTCGATCACTTATGAAGCCCGGTCCTGTGGCACAACTGCCGCACTCTAGGCCCAGAAGCGCCGACGCTCAAGTCAGGCGTTGACAACGCCGCTTACGAGCGAGCGGAACAGCGCCGCCCCATCGGTGCCGCCAAGGGCCGGATCGGCCGCGCGTTCGGGATGCGGCATCATGCCCAGCACCCGGCGGTTTTCCGACAGCACGCCCGCGATGTCGCCCACCGAGCCGTTGAGGCCCGGGGCATAGGTGAAGGCGATGCGGTCCCCGTCCTGCAACTGCGCCAGCCCCTGGGGCGTGATCTGGTAGTTGCCGTCGTGATGGGCGACCGGAATGGTGATCCGCTGGCCCTTGGCGTAGCCGGCGGTGAAGTCGCTGTCGGCGGTGACGACATTCAGGACGGCGGGCTTGCACAGGAAGGTCAGCCCGGTGTTGCGCATCAAGGCGCCGGGCAGCAGGCCCAGTTCCGTCAGCACCTGGAAGCCGTTGCAGACGCCCAGCACATGGCCGCCCCGTTCCGCGTGGCGGCGCAGGGCGCCGGCGATGGGCGACTGCGCGGCAATCGCGCCGCAGCGCAGGTAGTCGCCAAAGGAAAAGCCGCCCGGCACGCCCACCAGGTCGGTGCCGTCCGGCAGGGCATCGTCCTTGTGCCAGACGCGCGTGACCTGCGCGCCGGCCTGTTCCAGCGCCACGGCCAGGTCGCGGTCGCAGTTCGATCCGGGAAAGGTGATGACGGCGGCTTTCATCGGCGCAGGCTCCATGTCGCGGGACAGGCAGGCCATAGCGCAAAGCGGCCCCTGTTGAAAGAGGGGGCTTCGCGCCCCCGCCCCCCTGACGGGGGACTCCCCCGCGGAATACTTGGACCAAGGCAAAGCGGCTTTTGCCTTGGCCCAAATATCCCCGCCGGAGGCAAGAAAAGGGCCGGGCGAAGGCCCGGCCCGCTTTCCCTGGATCAGTTCAGCGCCTTGTTCAGGTATTCGTCCACCTTTTCCAGATAGCCCATGGTGGTCAGCCATTTCTGGTCCGGTCCCACCAGCAGCGCCAGGTCCTTGGTCATGTGGCCGTCCTCGACCGCCTGGACCGTCACCTTTTCCAGCGTCTGCGCGAAGTTCAGCAGCGCCTGGTTGTCGTCCAACTTGGCGCGGTGCTTCAGCCCGCCCGTCCAGGCAAAGATCGACGCGATCGAGTTGGTCGAGGTCTGGTTGCCCTTCTGGTGTTCGCGGTAATGGCGGGTGACGGTGCCGTGGGCCGCCTCGGCCTCGACCGTCTTGCCGTCGGGCGTCATCAGGACGGAGGTCATCAGGCCCAGCGAGCCGAACCCTTGGGCCACGGTGTCGGACTGCACGTCGCCGTCATAGTTCTTGCAGGCCCAGACATAGCCGCCCGACCATTTCAGGTTCGAGGCTACCATGTCGTCGATCAGCCGGTGTTCATAGGTGATCCCGGCCTTCTTGAACTGGTCGGCGAATTCCGTGTCGAACACCTCCTGGAACACGTCCTTGAAGCGGCCGTCATAGGCTTTCAGGATGGTGTTCTTGGTGGACAGGTACACCGGATAGCCGCGCTGCAGGCCATAGTTCATGGAGGCGCGGGCAAAATCGCGGATCGACTCGTCCAGGTTGTACATGGCCATCGCCACGCCGGACGACGGGGCCTGGAACACCTCGTGCTCGATCGTCTCGCCGTCATCGCCCACGAACTTGATGGTCAGGCGGCCCTTGCCCGGGAAGCGGAAATCGGTGGCCTTGTACTGGTCGCCGAAGGCGTGGCGGCCGACGATCACGGGCTTGGTCCAGTGCGGCACCAGGCGCGGGACGTTCTGGCAGATGATCGGCTCGCGGAAGATCACGCCGCCCAGGATGTTGCGGATGGTGCCGTTGGGCGACTTCCACATCTTCTTCAGGCCGAATTCCTCGACCCGCTGCTCGTCGGGGGTGATGGTCGCGCATTTGACGCCCACGCCGTATCGCTTGATGGCATTGGCCGCGTCGATGGTGACCTGATCCTCGGTGCGGTCGCGCTCCTCGATGCCCAGGTCGTAATACTTCAGATCCACGTCCAGGTAGGGCAGGATCAGCTTTTGCTTGATGAAGTCCCAGATGATCCGGGTCATCTCGTCGCCGTCGAGTTCGACGACGGGGTTATCGACCTTGATCTTCGACATGGGCAGTCCCTTTCGGCGGTGATGTTCGTGTGCCGCTATAGCCGGGAAAGGCCGGGAAGGAAAGATTGTATGCAGAGGTATGCAATCGCGCAGGGACTGGGTTCTGCTGGCAACAGGTGCCGTTTTTATAAAAACTGTACAAAAGTGCCACGTGCATTCCGATCATGCCTCGGCTATGCAGGAAGTAGTGATGTAACGATTATTCTGGTGCTGAAATGACGACTACGGTCGATTGGATGTGGTTTGGCAATCAAGCCTCGATCAACAAAACCATTGAAACTCCCTCCACCGATGCCGAAGCGGACAGGCTTGCAGGATACACTGCCGTCGGCACCACGCAGATGAAGGCGGTGTCGGTCTGCGGGGACACGCGCACGATCACCGTGGATGGCCATCGCACCCAGGCCTTCGCGACCACCTACAACACCGGCGATCATGGCCGTGATGTCCCGGATTCGCAGATGACCTATGTCTCGCCGCACACGGGCACGACGGTCAAGACCACGATCACCGGCTTTCTGTCGGTGCGCTATGAGCTGACCTTCCCGGATGGCAGCACCACGGAACAGAACGGCGTGCTGATCCAGATGAAGAACGGCGACATCTTCTTCCGCCCGTCCAAGGACTGCCTGCAGGCCTGGGACGACATCGACGAGTTGCGCGGGGTCAAGATCCTGTCGGCCGACCCGCTCGACTGCAACACGTATGTCGCCACCATCTCGTTCAAGCCGACGATCCACGACCTGCCGATCGTCTGCTTTGCCAGCGGCACGCTGATCGCCACCTCCACCGGGGAACGCCTGGTCGAGGATCTGCGGATCGGCGACCTGGTCGTGACCCGCGACAACGGGTTGCAGCCCGTCCGCTGGGCGGGCCGCCGCCATGTCACCGCCGCCGAGATCGCGGCGAACCCTGCCCTGGCCCCGGTGCGCATCGCCGCGGGGGCGCTTGGTCCCAACACGCCCGCCCGGGACTTGCTGGTCTCGCAGCAGCATCGCGTTCTGGTCCGGTCGGCCATCGCCGCGCGGATGTTCGATGCCCAGGAACTGCTGGTCGCCGCCAAGCACCTGACCGAGGTCGAGGGGATCGACATCCTGGCCGATGCCGATGGCGTCACCTATGTCCACCTGATGTTCGCCGCGCACGAGGTCGTCGTGTCGAACGGGGCGGAAACCGAATCGCTTTATCCCGGCTCGCAGGCTCTTCTGGCGCTTGGCGATGCGGCCGAGGAAATCTTCACCCTGTTCCCGCATCTGCGCGACTCGGTCGAGGAGTTTCCCGGCGCACGGCCTTTCGTCGCGGGCAGGAAGGCCCGGCAAATGGCGGCACGGCACGCGGCGAACGGCAAGCCCCTGGCAAGCTGATCACGCGAAGAAGGCCTGAACCTCGCGGCGCAACCAGTGCCACAGTGCTGGCGCGCCCAAGGCGATCTTGCGGCCGACGCGGGTCTCGATATCGGCAAAGGTGACGCCATAGTCGACCCAGCCGATCCCGCCCGACCGCAGGTTCTGGATCACGGGCTGGCAGCGGTCCAGGGCCTTGGCAAAGACGGCATCCGGGGTGGCGGCAGCCTCGAACTCCTGCCACAACGACAGGAATTCGGTTGCCTGCGCCTCGGGCAGCAGCCCGAAGATGCGCCGGGCGGCCGCAGCCTCGGCCGCCTGGACCTCGGGTGAGCCATGGGCCTGACCGGCTGCGGAATGCAGCGGGACATCGCCCACGTCGATCTCGACCAGGTCATGGATCAGCACCATGCGGATGACGCGGTCGGGATCCACGCCCGGCCCCGCCAGATCGGCAAGGACCAAGGCATAGAGCGCCAGGTGCCAGCTATGCTCGGCGCTGTTCTCGCGCCGCGATCCGTCGATCAGCAGGTTGGCGCGGATCACCGACTTCAGCGCATCGGCTACGGCCAGGAACCGCAGGCGGCGGGCAAGGTCGCCGGCGGGCGGGACCGTGCCTGCCAGCACGGCGCGCGCCCAGTCCATCGCCTCGGGCCATTCGGCGTCCAGGCGCGCCGCCCGTCCGCCGGTCATGTTGTCCCGGACGATGGCGATGTGGTCCGCCCGCGGCTGCGGGGCCAGCAGCACCTGGAACAGCGGCTGGCTGTGGTCCATCCGCTTTGCCATGACGGCATCAGGCGATGCGCCGGCCTCGAACTCCTGCCACAGGGCCATCAGGCCGTTCCCATCGGGCGACAGGCCGAAGATGCGGGCGGCGGCCTGCGCCTCGGCCCGGGCCAGGTCCGCCGCATCATGGGCCAGGTGGATCGGCTGGTCGCCCGTGTCGATTTCCACCAGGTCATGGACCAGCAGCATCCGGATCGCCCGGGCGGACGCGCCGAACACCATCGCCTGCAGGGCGACGTGCCAGCTGTGTTCGGCGCTGTTTTCCGGCCGGGACAGATCCAGCAGCACGTTCGCCCGGCTGACCGATTTCAGCCGGTCGGCCTCGGCCAGAAAGGCGAAATGGCGCGCGATGCGGTCCGGCATCCCGCCCTAGCGCGTGGTTTCGGTCAGGCGCTGACGCACATAGCTTTGGACCAGCTCGATCATCGGCTTCATGTGCAGTTCGTCGTCGCGGAAGAAGTGGTCGGCGCCCTCGATCTCCTTGTGGGTGATGGTGATGCCCTTCTGTTCGCGCAGCTTGCTGACCAGGGTATTCGTGTCCTTGGGCGGCGCGACCCGGTCGGCCGTGCCGTTCACGATCAGGCCGGACGACGGACAGGGCGCCAGGAAGCTGAAGTCGTACATGTTCGCGGGGGGCGCCACGCTGATGAAGCCGGTGATTTCCGGGCGGCGCATCAGCAGCTGCATCCCGATCCAGGCGCCGAAGCTGAAGCCCGCCACCCAGCAATGCTTGCTGTTGGGGTTCATCGCCTGCAGGTAATCCAGCGCGGATGCCGCGTCCGACAATTCGCCGATGCCCTGGTCGAATTCGCCCTGGCTGCGCCCCACGCCGCGGAAGTTGAACCGCATCACGGTGAAGCCCATCTTGTGAAAGGCGTAATGCAGGTTATAGACGACGCGGTTGTTCATCGTCCCGCCATATTGCGGGTGCGGATGCAGGACGATCGCAAGGGGGGCGTCGGGCTTGCCCGGCTGGGGGTGATAGCGGCCCTCGAGCCGCCCTTCGGGGCCGGGGAAAATCAGTTCTGGCATCGTCTTCCTTCGCGAAGCTACGGGTTTCTTGACGCATCTGCGCGGTGCTTCTAGACCGCTATCTGGGATGCCCGCGGGGATTGCGCAAGAAACGAACCTGGGCGGGCATAGCGCGGCAGTGCGCGCGTCGTCAATCCGACCCGACGGCAACAGGGGAGCCAACCGATGAAACTGTCCACCAAGGGGCGCTATGCCATCATCGCCCTTGTCGATCTGGCCACCGCCAAGGGCGAGGACCTGACCTCTCTGGCCGAGATTTCGGGCCGCCAGGACATCTCGCTGCCCTATCTGGAACAGCTGTTCGTCCGCCTGCGCCGCGCCGGGCTGGTCGCCTCGGTCCGCGGCCCCGGCGGCGGCTATCGCCTGGCGCGCGCCCCCGAGACGATCCGCATCGCCGAAATCCTGGAGGCCGTGGACGAAACCGTCAGCGCCATGCATGTCGGCGCGGGGGCCTCGGGCGGGGTGTCGGGATCGCGGGCGCAAACGCTGTCGAACCGGCTGTGGGAAAGCCTGTCGGCGCATGTCTACGTGTTCCTGCACAACCATTCGCTGGCCGACGTGGCGCGCAACCAGCTGCTGCCCTGCCCTGCCCTGCCGCAGATCCTCAGCGTCGTGGACGATTGAAGGAACGCGGCACGAAGGGGCCGCGTTTTCCGATCACGTGCAAGAAAGTCAGAACCGCAGGCCTGCCAGAACCTGCGTGCTTTCGCCCGTCGCGCGGACGCCAAGTGTCAGGCGGTCGAACGAGACGGTCAGCACGGCCCCGAAGTTTCCCTTGTAATCGGTTTCAGGGTCGCTGTCGGCGTAGCACTGGAATCCAAGATAGGAACGCGGGCAGTCCTTGGTATCTTCTCGCACGCCAAGAAGAAGGGCAACATCCGTGCGGAAGCGACCATTGTCCACCACATTCGCACCGGCCAGAAGGTTGTAGGACGTTGCTTGCTCGACCGCCTGATCCTGGCCCCAGGTGGAATCCAGCATTGTTCCTTCCTGGCCGAGATCACCTCCGAGAATCAGCTTCCGCCCAGCCAGCTGGTGCATGAACCCCAGTGAAAAAGGAGTATCGTCATTGTCGAACGCATCATCGGTGCGGGCCTTCCCGCCACCGATGTAAAAGGTGTTCTGAAATGCAGGCGCATCACCCGCCATTGCCCCGACATCCTGAGCCAGGATCGGGCTGGCGCAGATGGCGACGGGCAAAAGAAAGGACAGAAATCTAACAAGGTTCATCGCTTATGGTCCTGTGCATACGGAAAGGCCCGTATAAACAGCGTCCTGCAACGTTCAACAAGAAGATGGATCAAAATGTCCCTTTGCCGGCAGGGGCTTGAGGGAAATCACACCTGCTCTCTGCCCCATGGCAGCATTCGGCATTCTTGCGCCGATCCTGGAAAATTCGGGGAAAATGGTAGCGGAGGAGGGATTTGAACCCCCGACACGCGGATTATGATTCCGCTGCTCTAACCAGCTGAGCTACTCCGCCACAGGTGGGGGCGATTTACGGGCTGGCGCGGGGGGCGTCAAGCGGTTTCGTGACGGTTTTTCGCATTGTGCCGCAGGTTCAGCCGCGCGTTTCCAGCCGCCGCAATGCCTCGGCCAGAAGGTCAAGCTGCATCTGCTGCTGGGCCATGACCTGGCGCAGCTGGTCGTTGCGCATCCGGTCCAGCTTTTCGTGCAGGGCCATGATCTCCAGCTCGGCCTTGAGGTTCACCTCATAGTCGTGGGCGGCCGCCAGCCGGTCCTTTTCGCCCTGCCGGTTCTGGCTCATCATGATGATGGGCGCCTGGATCGCGGCCAGCATCGACAGCACGAGATTGAGGAAAATGAACGGATAATGATCGAAGGCCCCCCGGCCCAGCACCAGGTTCAGGATGCACCACGCCGTCAGAAACGCCAGAAAGGCCCCGATGAACGGCCAGGAGCCGCCAAAGGCCGCCACCCGATCCGCCATGCGGCCGCCAAGGCCCCCGGTCTGGTCGAACGCGGCATTGGTGTCGCGGCTGATCGCCTGCCGGCCGGTCAGGCGGTCGATCACGCGGCGTTCGGACAGGCCCAGCGTGTCAAGCTCTTGGCCCAGCCATTGCCGGGCTGCGGCGGCGCTGTTGTTGTTGTCGGTCATCGCGTCTCTCCTGCGCGGAACGGGGACGCCGCAGGAAAGACCCGGACGCCCTGCCTGCGCAAGGGTCAGCCGCGCGCCTTGACGACCTGCAGCAGCGGCATCACCTGGGACATGTCCGGGCCGTGGGCCTGGCCGGTGACGGCCTTGCGCAGGGGCATGAACAGGCCCTTGCCCTTGCGGCCAGTGGCGTCCTTGACCGCTGCCGTCCATTCGCCCCAGGTCGCGTCCGTATAGGGAGGGGGCGGCAGCAGGGGCATGGCCTGGGCGATGAAATCGGCGTCCTCGGGGTCGATCTGCGGCTCGGCGCCTTGGGAAAAGATCGTCCACCATTGGGCCAGATCGTCCAGCGTCGTGATGTTCTGCGAGGCCACGGCCCAGAACCGTTCGGCCAAAGCGTCCGGCACGCCAAGCGCCGCGATGCGGCCCTGCACGGCGTCAAAAGGCAGCGCCTGGTTCCGTTCGCGCGTCAGCGGCCACAGATCGGCGGCGTCGAATTTCGTGGGCGAGGCGCCGAATTGCGACAGGTCGAACCCAAGGGCCAACTCGTCCAGCGTCATCTTCAGCTCGACCGGCTGGCTGGAGCCAAGGCGCGCCATCATCGACAGCAGCGCCTCGGGCGCGACGCCCGCCTCGCGCAGGTCGCGGATGGACAGGGCGCCGATCCGCTTGGACAGTTCCTCGCCCTGCGCGCCGGTCAGCAGGCTGTGATGGGCAAAGGACGGCGGCGTGCCGCCCAAGGCGCGGATGATCTGGATTTGCGTGGCGGTGTTCGTCACGTGATCCGCGCCGCGCACGATATGCGTGACGGCCATGTCGGTGTCATCGACCGAGGAGGCAAAGGTGTACAGCACCTGCCCGTCATGGCGGATCAGCACGGGGTCGCTGACCGAGGCCGCGTCGATGGAGATGTCGCCCAGGATGCCGTCGGTCCACTCGATCCGCTCCTGGTCCAGGCGAAAGCGCCAATACCCCTCGCGCCCCTCGGCCCGCAGGCGGTTGCGGTCGGCCTCCGACAGGTTCAGCCCGGCGCGGTCATAGACCGGCGGTTTGCCCATGTTCAGCTGCTTCTTACGCTTCAGGTCCAGCTCGGTCGGCGTCTCGAACACCTCGTAGAGCCGCCCTGCCCCGCGCAGCTGGTCGGCGGCCTCGGCATAACGGTCAAGGCGCAGCGACTGGCGTTCCACGCGGTCCCAGTGCAGGCCCAGCCAGTCCAGGTCGCGCTTGATGCCGTCGGCGTATTCCTCTTTCGACCGTTCCTGGTCGGTGTCGTCCAGCCGCAGGATGAAGGTGCCGCCGGCCTTTCGCGCGATCAGATAGTTGAACAGCGCGGTCCGCAGGTTGCCGACATGGATATGCCCGGTGGGCGAGGGGGCGAAGCGGGTGGTGGTCATGGCACGTCTTCCTCTGGTTGCCCTTGCTCTTTCACACGGGGCGATTCTTGTCCATATCAGGGCGGACATGCAGGAGAAGCGGATGACCGACTGGACCACCCTGACCGCCCCCGACGCGGCCCGGATCGAGGCGATGGCGCGCGACGCCATGGCCGCCCTGCCCCCGGAATTCGCGACCCACGCCCGGGACATCACGATCCACGTGGCAGAATTCGCCCCCGAGGACGTGCTGGACGAGCTGCAGATCGACGATCCGTTCGAGCTGACCGGCATCTATGACGGCGTGCCGCTGACCGAAAAGTCGGTGTCCGACCAGCTGGGCCAGCCCGACATCATCTGGCTGTACCGCCGCCCGCTGCTGGACGAATGGGCCGCGCGCGGCAACGTGACCCTGGCGGAACTGGTCACCCATGTCGTCACGCACGAGATGGCGCATCACTTCGGCTGGTCCGACGACGACATCGCCAGCATCGACCGGTGGTGGGAATGAGTGCGCAGGCCCCCATCCTGACGGTGACGCTGAACCCGGCCCTGGATCTGTCCACGGCGGCGGACGAGGTGCGCCCGGAACTGAAGCTGCGCTGCGACAAGCCGGTGGCCGATCCCGGCGGCGGCGGCATCAATGTTAGCCGCGCGATCAAGCACATGGGCGGGCAATCCACCGCCATGGTGGCGCTTGGCGGGGCCACGGGGATGCGCATTGCCGAGATGCTGAAATCCGACGGGCTGTCGCTGGTCCGCCTGACCGCGCCGGGCGAGACGCGGCAATCGCTGGCCGTGACCGACCGGTCCACCGGCGGGCAATACCGCTTCGTCCTGCCCGGTCCCGAATGGCACAAGGCCCATGTGGCCGACATGACCCAAGCCATTGCCGAAGGCGCGCCGTCGGGTGGCTGGGTGGTCGTGTCGGGGTCGAACCCGCCCGGCGTGCCCGCGGGGTTCGAGCAGATGCTGACCGTGCGGCTGAAGAACAGCGGCGCGAAACTGCTGGTCGATACCTCGGGCGAGGCGCTGCGGGTGCTGGCCGGGTCCTCGACCCCCGTGGACGTGCTGCGCATGGACAGCCACGAGGCCGAGGATCTGGCGGGCCGCGCCCTGCCCACGCGGGAAGACAGCGCGGGCTTCGCGGCGGGGCTGGTCAAGGACGGGGCGGCGCGGTCGGTGATCGTGGCGCGCGGGGCCGACGGGTCGGTGATCGCCGGACCGGACGGGGCCTGGCACGCGGCGGCAGCGCGCGTCAAGGTGGTCAGCGCGGTCGGCGCGGGCGACAGCTTCGTCGCGGGCTTCGTGCTGGCCATGGCGCGGGACTGGCCGGTCCCCGAGGCGCTGGCCCTTGGCGCGGCTGCGGCGTCCGCTGCCGTGATGACGCCCGCGACCGATCTGTGCCGGGCCGAGGACGTGGACCGCTTCTATGCCGAACGGATCATCTCGAAGCTGTAGGTCCATGAAAAAGCCGCCCGGACGGGCGGCTTTCCGAATAACGGGACAGCCGCGATCAGGCGGCTTCGGCTTCCTCGGCCTCGGCGGCCATGCGGCGTTCGCTTTCCTCGCGCGACAGCGCGACCGAGGTGCGCACGCCCTTGGACACGAATTCCATCAATCCCTTGACCACGCGTTCGTTCGGGTCGATGCCCGCACAGGACAGCACCTCGCGCCCGTCGCGCGACCGTGCCCAGCGGGCGATCTGTTCGGGGCCGTTGCCGTATTTCTTGTCATCTGCAATCGCATCGTCCAGCGCGGCCAGGACCACGGCGGCAAAAAGCTTGCGGGCACGCTGGCCCTGTTCGAAATTGAAAGCCGATCCATCGACAAAATCGCGCATACCATTCGTCCATCTTCTTGGGCCGCAAGGTCAAGGCAGCCGTGTGGGCGGCATCATGCCAACCCATCGTTATCGTTTCCGTTTCTTTGACGGTCCTGCTGCTTAGCCCAGATGCCCGCCGATTCGTTATTCCCCAGACTGCATATCACCCATGCAGCTTGCGCATGTCGTGTAAAAAACAGGTGAAATCTTCAATTACACCTTGCTTTTCATGTCGCCCGGCGCCGGCCTGCGCCTTGACAACACGGCAAAAGCCTTTTGGTTGCCTCGGACACAAGGCCTCGATATAGGGGCGCCACAGCGCCGTTCAACGACGAACAGCAGTTATTCCCAGAACCCGAAGAACCCCAAAAGGTTTCCCCATGCCCAAGATCAACGGCAACGAAATCCGCCCCGGCAACGTGCTGGAGCATGACGGAGGCCTGTGGGCCGCCGTGAAGGTCAGCCATGTCAAGCCCGGCAAGGGCGGCGCCTTCGCCCAGGTCGAACTGAAGAACCTGCGCGACGGCCGCAAGCTGAACGAACGCTTCCGCAGCGAGGACAAGGTCGAACAGGTCCGCCTGGAACAGAAGGACCAGCAGTTCCTGTACGAATCCGACGGCAAGCTGGTCTTCATGGACAGCGAGACGTTCGAGCAGACCGAGCTTGACTCGGACCTTCTGGGCGACCGCCGCCCCTTCCTGCAGGACGGCATGACCGCCACCATCGAATACTACGGCGAGGAGGCGCTGTCGGTCTCGATCCCGCAGAAGGTCACCTGCACCGTGTCGGAAACCGAACCCGTGGTGAAGGGCCAGACCGCCGCCAACAGCTACAAGCCCGCGATCCTGGACAACGGCGTGCGCATCATGATCCCGCCCTTCGTCGGCGAGGGCGAGAAGATCATCGTGAACACCGAGATGTTCGAATACAGCGAACGGGCCTGACCCCGCCGTCTGCGCCCCGGTTTCGTCCGGGGCGTTTTCCTGTCCGAACCCGGGTTTCCCCATGCCATCCCAAGCCACGCCCGCCGATCTGGCCCGCGCCCTGCCCCATGTCCTGGCCGCGCCCCGGGACAACGCGCCGGTGGAATGGCTGTGCTTCCGCCCCGGCTTCAACCAGCGGACCTTTCCCGACCGCCTGGCCCTGACCCGCGACCGGGGCATCCCGGGCGAACGCTGGACCGTCGCGCCCTGGCTGAGGCTGGCCGATGGCGCGCCCGACCCGCGGATCCAGGTCTCGATCCTGCCGCGCCGGGTGATGGACGCCGTCTGGCTGGACCGCGAGAACACGCCCCATCCCGGCGACACCATCGTCTGCGACCTGGACACCAGCCACGCGAACCTGCCCGTGGGCACGCTGCTGCAGGCGGGAACGGCGGTGCTGCGCGTGTCGGACGTGTTCAACGACGGCTGCGTGAAATGGAAGGTCCGCTATGGCCAACCCGCCAAGGACTGGATCACCGCGCCCGGCCACCCGGACCTGCGCCTGCGCGGCATCCTGTGTTCGGTCGAGCAGGACGGAGAGGTCGCCCTGGGCGATCCGATCCGCAAGCTGGGCTAGTCCGACGACAACCGCGCCGCGCCCGCCTGCATGTCCGGGCCGATGCGGTCGAACCGCACATGCGCCAGGGCATGGCCGCCCGATTGGGTGAACAGCGTCCCCACCTCTTTTCCATCCGCCATGATCGGCGTGCCCACCGGGGCCTCGCCCTCGATCCGCAGCCGGGTCAGGCCCTTGCGCAGCTCGGTCTTGTGCTTCATGCGCGCCGTCACCTCCTGGCCCACATAGCAGCCCTTGCGGAAATCGACGCCATGCAGGCGCTCGAACCCGGCTTCCAGGATGAAGGTCTCGTTCGGGATCAGCTCGACCAGGGTTTCGGGGATGACGTTCTGCACCCGGATCGCGTCGAAATCGGTGTCGTCATCGCCCGCCCCGCCATAAAGCCGCCAGCCGAGCGCCGGGTGCCGGGGATCGGCCACCGCCCCGTCCGGCGCGGGGCCGGTGCCGCGGGCGACGGTCATGTCCACGGCTTCGATTGCCACATGCGACCGCAGCTTGTACATCGTCAGGCGGCGGACCAGATCGCCCGCCAGCCGCGCGTCCACATCCAGCAGCAGCGCATCGCCGTCCGGCACGATCAGGAAATCGGCCAGGTATTTGCCCTGCGGCGTCAGCAGCGCCGCCCAGCAGGGCGCGCGCGTCACGTCGTTGCTGACCAGGCCCTGCAGGAACGTCACGCGATCCTCTCCGGTGATGCGGATGATCTGGCGGGTCATGGGCTTTCTCCGAATTGCAGGGCGACAAGGCGGGCATAGGCGCCGTTCCGTGCCATCAGTTGTGCATGGCTGCCTTCCTCGACAACCCGGCCCCCTTCGATCACCACGATCTTGTCGGCGTTGCGGATGGTGGACAGGCGGTGCGCGATCACCAGCGTGGTGCGCCCCTGCGACAGCGTTTCCAGCGCCGCCTGGACCAGCCGCTCGCTGGCGGTGTCCAATGCGCTCGTCGCCTCGTCCAGCAGCAGGACGGGCGCGTCGCGCAGCACCGCGCGGGCGATGCCGATGCGCTGGCGCTGGCCGCCCGACAGGGCCGATCCGCGCGGACCGGCCGCGCTGTCGAGGCCGCGTGGCATGGACGCCACGAAGTCGCTGACATGGGCCGCCTCCATCGCGCGCTGCAAGGCGGCCTCGTCCGCGCCGGGCCGCCCCATCAGGATGTTGTCGCGCAGGGTTTCGTCGAACAGAGCCGAATCCTGCGCCACGGTGGAAAACTGGTCGCGCAGCACCCCCAGGTCGAAGTCCTGCACGGGCACGCCCCCCAGCGTGACGCGGCCCCGGTCGGGATCGACCAGGCGCGTCAGCAGGTTGAAGACCGTGGACTTGCCCGCCCCCGACGGTCCCACCAGGGCGGTGGTCCGGCCCGCCTCGGCGGAAAAGGTCAGCCCCTGCAGGACCGGCTTGCCGTCATAGGACAGCCACACGTCCTCCAGCCGGATGTCCGTGCTTCCGGGGGGCTGGATGCGCGGGCCGGAAACGATGCCCGGCTTGGTGTCGATCACCTGATAGATCCGCTCCAGGCTGGCCGCCGCCGTCTGCCAGGTGCCCGCCAGCCCGCCAAGCCGCCGCATCGGCTGGAAGGCCAGCGCGAGCGCCGTGAAGAAGGACATGAAGTCGCCGATGCTGCGCGTGCCTTCCATCACCTCGCGCCCGCCAAGCGCCAGAACGGCGACGAAGCCGACGCCGGTCACGATGTCGGTCAGCGCGGGGACAAGGCTGCCCATGGCGGCGACCTTGACCTCGGACTGGCGGATGCGGGCCACGATGTCGGCGAAGCGGCGGGTCTGGCCCTCCTCGGCCCGGTTCAGCTTGATCGAGGCGATGCCGTGCATCACCTCGTCCAGGCGGGTGGCGCGGGCGCTGGCGTTGGCGCGGTTCTGGCGCACCTTGCGGCGGATATAACGTTGCACGAAGGCGGCGGGCAGGATCAGGACCGGCGCGCCGATCAGCGCGGCCACCGTCCATTGCGGGTCGATGCTGACCGCCACCGCGAACAGCATCACCAGCGAAATCGCGTCCCGCGTGGCGCTGGTGATCAGGTTGGCCCAGACCCCCTGCACGGCGATGGTGTCGCCCTGGATCCGCTCGATCATCGCGCCGGGGGGGTTTGCCTGGAAGAACCGCCCGTCCAGCGTCATGATATGGGCCAAGAGGTCGCGCTGCATCGCGGTCGAGATGCCCAGCGAGATGCGCGACAAAAGCGAGCGGCTGGCCACCAGCGTGACCGCGCGCAACAGGAAGATCGCCATGATCGCGCCGCCGACCCACCAGATCGCGCCGGCCTCTTTTCCCACGAAGACGCGGTCGAACAGCGGCTTCAGCATCCACGAGATCAGCGCCAGCGTCGAACCCTCGGCCGTCATCAGCAGGAAGGCCCCGGCCATGGGACCGCGATGGATGCGCAGGTAATCCGTCCAGAACCGGCGCAGCAGGGTCGAGGCCGAGGGATGGGTGCTGTCTGTCACGGGCGGCTGCGTCTTTCGTGTGGTCGCGCTTGCCAAAGCCTTAGCCTGACGCGACCGGCAACGGCAAGGCGGGGGACCGTTGACCTTGTCCTGCGCGGGCACTAGCGATCCTTGCAGGATGTGAAGGATAAGAACACGCCATGAGCCTTGCCGCAGGTCGCCCCGTCATCGCCATTCCCGGACCCTCGCCCGTGCCGGACCGGGTGCTTGCCGCAGCCCACCGCGCCTCGCCCGACATCTATGGCGAGGATCTGGCGGATCTGAACGGGACCGTGATGGCGCAACTGAAGCGGCTGGCGGGCACGCAGGCGCATCTGGCGCCCTATATCGGCAACGGCCATGCCGCATGGGAGGCCGCGGGCGCCAACATCTTCAACAGGGGCGACCGGGCGCTGGCCCTGACCTCGGGCCATTTCGGGCGGTCCTGGGCGCAGCAGATGGAACAGATGGGCGTCGCCGTCGAGTTGCTGGACTTCGGCAACCTGCCCGCCGATCCCGACATGCTGGCCCGAAGGTTGGCCGAGGACAAGGCCGGCGCGATCAAGGCGGTGATGGTCTGCCAGATCGACACGGCGACGGGGATCATGGCCGACATCCCGGCGCTGCGGGACGCCATGGGCGATCACCCGGCACTGCTGGTGGTGGACGCCATCGCGTCCCTGGGCTGCGCGCCGATGATGATGGACGACTGGGGCGTCGATGTGCTGGTCGCGGCCAGCCAGAAGGGCATGATGTGCCCGCCCGGCACCTGCTTCGTCTGGTTTTCGGACAAGGCCGCCGCGCGCGGGCGCACGCAACTGACCACGCCCTATTGGGACTGGCACGTCCGTTCGGGGGCCGAGGTCTTGTGGCGCTTCTGGGGCGGCACGCCGCCGGTCCAGCAGATCTTCGCGCTGGACGAGGCGCTGCGCATGATCCTGGACGAGGAAGGCCTGTTCGCCGTCTGGGCGCGTCACGCGGCCCTGGCGCGTGCCGTCTGGGCGGCGGCGGATGCCTGGGGCGAGGGCGATACGGGGATCCGCCTGTCGGTCGCCGATCCGATGGCGCGCGCGTCCTCGGTCACGGCGATGGCGCTGCCGGGGGCGGATGCGCTGCGGGCCTGGACGGTGGCGCATTGCGGCGTGACCCTGGGGGTTGGCCTGGGGGCCGAACAGCCGGAACACGCGCTGCGGGTGGCGCATATGGGCCATGCCAACGCGGCCATGATCCTGGCGGCGCTTGGGGCGATGCAGGCGGGCATGACGGCGCTTGGGATTGCGCACGGGCCGGGCGGGCTGGATGCGGCGGCACGGGTGCTGGCGGAGCCGGTGTGAGGGGGATCGGTTCGAGCGGGTCTTGATCGTTTGCAGGGCGGGATCAGGAAATGCGACGAGCATTTCCCCGCCCTTCGTGTGACGGCGCAATCAGAGACGGTGCAGCCCCGCGACCACGAGAGGCCAGCGCCCGACCCGGTGGGCGTGAAGCGCCCGCCTGGGGGTGAGGAGCGCCCGGAAAAAGGTCCAGTGGACCTTTTTCAGCGACGAACGGGCAAAGCCCCGGGAAGGCGGGCGCTGGCCAGGCCTTTGAGGCCCGGCGGTTCCAATCGAAAGGGCATCGCGTGGCAAAGGCGATGGCCTTCGCCAGACAGACGGCAATGCGGCCGTCGCCTTATGCGAAGCGATCCCTATTCCGCCTGCCCATGGGCCTTCAGCCAGTCGCGCATCATCGTGATCTCGGCTTCCTGCGCCGCGATGACCTCCTCGGCCAGCTTGCGGATCTCGGGGTCGTCGCCGTGCTCCAGCGCAACCTTGGCCATGTCGATGGCGCCCTGGTGATGGGGGATCATGCCGCGCACGAAATCCACATCCGCATCGCCGGTGGACTCCATCGGCATGTCGGCGTGCATCTTTTCCATCGCCGCCTGATAGGCCGAGGCGGCATCGCTGGGCGTGCCGTGGCCTGCATGATCCTCTTGGGCAGAGGCCCCGAAGGCCAGGGCGAACAGGATCGGGGAAAGGCCAAGGCCCCGGCGGATGGATGCGGTCATCGGTTTCTCCTTTGCGTCTGCCGGATCAGGCTGGCGCAATCCGGCGGCGAGGAAAAGCGGCTGCGGGATCACATCCGCGCTACGCCTCGGGCAGGCGCGCCAGCGTCACCAGCGTGTCGCCATAGCGCCGCTGGTCGAGGGGAACCAGGGGCGCGGGAACCAGCGGCGGGCGGCTTTCCTCCCACACCACGACCGCGCCGGGGGCGATCCAGCCGCCTTGCAGGGCCGCCGCGATGGCCCGTTCGCCCAGGCCAAGCGCATAGGGCGGGTCGAGGAACACCAGATCGAACGGCGCAACGCGGTTGGCCGCCAGCCGCACCGCATCCTGGCGCAGCAGCGCAGTCCTGTCCCCTGCCCGCGCCTTGGCGATGTTGCTGCGGATCAGCGCCTGCGCCTTGGCGCCGTCATCGACGAAGGTCGCGTGGCCCGCGCCGCGCGACAGCGCCTCGATCCCCAGGGCGCCGGTGCCCGCGAACAGGTCCAGCACCCGCGCGCCGGGCAGGGGGTTGCCGTGGGTGCCGTTGACCAGCAGGTTGAAGATCGCCTCTCGGACCCGGTCAGTGGTGGGGCGCAGGTGGGCGGCCGCGTCGCCCGCGCCGACCTCGGCCAGCTTCAACCCGCGCAGGGTGCCGCCGACGATCCTCATGCTGGCGTCCCGCGGTGGCTGGGGGCGCTTCGCCCCCCAGACCCCCAGAGGATATTTGCGTGAAGAAGAACCATCAAAGCAGCGCCTTGAGATCAGCGGTGGTGGCGATGGCTTGGGGGTCGGGGCTGCGGCCCGCCTCGATCAGGCGCTTGCCGATCATAAAGGCGCGAGCGTCGTTCAGCGCATCCACGGCGATCAGGCGGCTGTTGCGGAAATACCAGACGGACCCGCCATGCTGGCTGTCGCCCGGGCGCGTCACGATCCGGTCATGGCCGGTCCCCAGGCCCGCGATCTGCAACTTGGCGTCGAACTGGTCCGACCAGAACCAGGGCTTCGGGCGATAGGGCTTGTCCGCCCCCAGGATGTTGTCGGCGACCGCCTCGGCCATGTCGATGGCGTTGCCCACGCTTTCCAGGCGCAGGCGCCCGTCGGCCCAAGGAAAGCTGGCGCAGTCCCCCGCAGCCCAGATCGCCGGGTCCGAGGTCCGGCCCAAGGCGTCGGTGGCGATGCCGTTGTCCAGGGTCAGCCCGGCGGTTTGCGCCAGGGCGGTTTCCGGCAGCACGCCGATGCCGGTGACGATCAGGTCGGCAGGAAGCTCTCGCCCATCGTTCAGGGCCACGCCGGTCGCGCGGTCGGTGCCGGTGATGTGGGATATGCCGGTGCTTTCCAGGATTTCCACCCCATGCGCGCGGTGCAGGGCGCGGATCATGTCCGCCGTTTCGACTGCGGCCACCCGGCCCAGGATGCGCGGCGCGGCCTCGATCACCGTCACCGTCAGGTCCAGCTTGCGGGCAACCGCCGCGGCCTCAAGCCCGATATAGCCGCCGCCGATCACGATCAGGCGGCGGCCGGGCTGCATCTGCGGGGCAAGCCTATCCACATCGGCCAGGGCGCGGATCACATGCACGCCCGGCAGATCGCCCCCCATAGCGGCGGGCAGGCGGCGGGCATGGGCACCCAGGGTCAGGGCCAGGGCGTCATAGGCGACCTGCCCCTTGTCGGTGATGACCACGCGGCGGACCGGGTCGATGGCCTGCGCCGTTTCCCCAAGCCGCAGGATGATGCGCTGGTCGGCCCACCAGTCCGTTCCCCGCAGCACCAGGCGGTCCAGGCCCATCTGCCCCAGCAGATAGGCCTTGGACAAAGGCGGGCGCTGATACGGCGCAACGGGTTCCGCGCCGATCAGCACGATCTCGCCCCCGTGGCCCTTGGCGCGCAGCCGCGCCGCCAGGGACGCCGCCGCCTGTCCCGCCCCCACGATCACGATCTTCATGCCGGTCCCCGCCCGCTGGCCTGTCACCGGGCCGCACCCTATAGTCGCCACGAATCCGTTGCAATTCCAAGGAGGACAGGATGACCATCACCGTCGGAGACAAGCTGCCCCAGGCCCAGCTGCTGCGCGTGGGAGCGAATGGCCCCGAGGCCGTCGATACCGCCGACCTGGCCCGGGGCCGCGTCGCCCTGTTCGGCGTGCCCGGCGCCTTCACCGGCACCTGCACCAACGCGCACATGCCCAGCTTCGTGCGCAACGCCGACGCCTTCCGCGCCAAGGGCGTGGACCGGATCGTCTGCATCACCGTGAACGATCCCTTCGTGGCCGATGCCTGGGCCAAGGCGACCGGCGCCGACACAGCGGGGATCGAGGTTCTGGCCGATGCCGACGGCAGCCTGACCCGCGCGCTTGGCCTGGACTTCGACGCCCCGCCCGCCGGGCTGCATGGCCGCTGCAAGCGGTTCGCGGCGCTGCTGAAGGACGGCGCGTTCACCGCGTTCGAGGTCGAGGACAGCCCCGGCCAGTGCAGCGTCAGCGCGGGCGAGGCGCTTCTGGAAAAGGTGTGACCCCGGCGACCGGCGGGCGACCGCCGGTCAGCCTTCCTTGCGGAAGGGGGTGAAGTCGGCCAGGGCCTCGATCTCCTCGCCCATGGCCTCGCGTTCGCGGTCCAGGTAATCGGCCAGGGCGCGGCCAAACCCCTCGTCCGCGACCCAGTGCAGGGAATGGGTGGCGACGGGTTCGTATCCCCGCGCCAGCTTGTGTTCGCCCTGCGCCCCCGCCTCGACCCGGGACAGGCCGCGCGCAATGGCCACGTCGATGGCCTGGTGATAGCACAGCTCGAAATGCAAAAAGGGGTGGTCCTCGACGCAGCCCCAATAGCGGCCATAGATCGCGTCCGGCCCGATGAAGTTCAGCGCGCCTGCCACGGGCCGCCCGTCGCGTTCGGCCAGGACCAGCAGGATGTCGTCGCGCATCGTCTGGTGCAGGTGGTCGAAGAAGGCCCGCGTCAGATAGGGCCGCCCCCATTTGCGGCTGCCGGTGTCCTGGTAAAAGGCCCAGAAGGCGTCCCAATGGTGCGGCTTCAGGTCGTCGCCCGTCAGGTGCCGGATCGTGCCGCCGAAGGCCTGCGCCCGGGCGCGTTCCTTGCGCAGATCCTTGCGCTTGCGCGAGGACAGCGCCCCCAGGAAATCGTCGAAGCTGCCATAGCCCCGGTTCAACCAGTGGAACTGCTGGGTTACGCGGGGCAGGAAGCCGATCCCGGCCCCGGCCTGCGCCTCCTCTTCCGTGCAGAAGGTGACATGCACACCCGACGCCCCGACGCGTTCGGCGACCCGAGTCAACCCGGCCAGCAGGGATTGCCGCATGGCGGGATCATAGGCCAGCAGCCGCGCGCCGGTCACGGGGGTGAAGGGCACGGCGGCCTGCAATTTCGGATAATAACGCCCGCCTGCGCGTGTGTAAGCCTCGGCCCAGGCATGGTCGAAGATGTATTCGCCCTGGCTGTGGGATTTCGCGTAAAGCGGCGCGGCGGCGACCACGCGGCCACCCTCCTCCAGCGTCACATGCAGCGGTTGCCACCCCGTGCCGCGCCCGACCGAGCCGGACTCCTCCAATGCCAGCAGAAAGCGATGCGTGGTGAAGGGATTGCCGTCGCCAAGCGCGTCCCAGGTCTCGGCGGGGATCGCGGCGATGCCGGGATGGGTGGACAGGGTCAGCGCGTTCATGGGGCCAAGCTAGGCATTGGCAACGGCTTTGTCAGCCGCCCAAGCGCACAATCACGCTTTTGCCTTGGCTTAAATATCCCACGGGGTGAGACGCGCCCGGAAAAAGGTCCAGTGGACCTTTTTCAGCGGCGAACGCCTGCCGCCTTGCGGCAGGCAGGGGGACGTGAAGTCCCCCGGCTTCAGAACGCCGCCCGATAGCCCTCGAAGGTGATGTTGTCCGCCACGCGGCGGGCCAAGGCTTCCTCTCCGGCGCTGCGGATGGTCCAGCACAGGATTGGCACGCCCTGCGCCTTCAGCGCGTCCAGGCGCGGATTGGCCAGGTCGGTCTTGTCATGGGACACGAAGCAGGCGCCGGTTTCATTGAAATCGTTGATCCCGGCCAGGTGGCTGCGGGTTTCCTCGGGCAGGCCGGGCCAGTCTTGTTCCGCATAGCCGCAGGTGGTCAAGCCGACCGGGATTTCCGGGGCCAGCTTGTGAAAACCCGCGACCACGTGGGGGTTGAAGGACATGACGGCAACCGGGCCGTCATAGCCCTGCAAGGCCGCAGCCACCGCCTTGTGCAGAAGGCCGACATTCGGACCCAGCGACATGTCCTGATCCTTGATCTCGACCAGCAGGGGGACGCGGCCCGCGACCAGATCCAGGAACTGGCGCAGCGTGGGGATGGGGTTGTCCGTGCCCAGCAGGCGGCGGGCCGCCAAGGCGTCGGGGGCGAAATCCGTCACAAGCCCCGGCGCGCCCGTCAGCCGCGCCAGGTCGTAATCGTGAAACACCATGGGCGTGCCGTCACGGGCAGGCTGGATGTCCAGCTCGATCCCGTAGCCCGCGTCCATGGCGGCCTGCGCGGCGGCCAGGCTGTTTTCGGGGACGCCGGGACCGTGCAGGCCGCGATGGGCGAAGGGCGTGGTCAGGAAGACGGGGGGCAGCGCCATCACGCCACCTCGAAGATGGCTTCGATCTCGACCGCGACGCCCAGGGGCAGCGCGGGGGCGGAGACGGCGGCGCGGGCGTGGCGGCCGGCCTCGCCGAAGACCTCGACCATCAGGTCGGAACAGCCGTTGATGACCTTGGGCTGGTCGGTGAAATCGGGGGTCGAATTGACGAAGCCCGTCAGCTTGACCACGCGCTTCACCCGGTCCAGATCGCCCACGGCGGCCTTCAGTTGCGCGATCAGCGACAGACCGCAGCGGCGCGCGGCGGCGGCGCCGTCCTCGACCGACATGCCGTCGCCCAGCCGGCCCTTGATCAGGCCACCCTCATCCTGGCTGATCTGGCCCGACACGAAGACCAGGTTGCCGGTTTGCACGAAGGGGACGTAATTGGCCGCAGGGGCGGGCGCTGCCGGAAGGGTGATGCCTTTTTCGGCCAAGGTTGCTTCGATGCTCATGGAACGCTCCTGTGGTTCGGGCCGAAACCCTAGCGCGGCATCCGTCACGCGACCAGAGCCTCGGCGCGTTTCAGATCGACGCTGACCAACTGGCTCACGCCCTGCTCGACCATGGTCACGCCGAACAGCCGGTCCATGCGCGACATGGTGACGGCGTGGTGGGTGATGATCAGGAAGCGCGTGTCGGTGCGCCGCGTCATCTCGTCCAGCAGGTCGCAGAAGCGGCTGACATTGGCGTCGTCCAAGGGCGCGTCCACCTCGTCCAGCACGCAGATGGGCGCGGGGTTGGCCAGGAAGACGGCGAAGATGAGGGCCATGGCGGTCAGGGTCTGCTCGCCCCCCGACAGCAGCGACAGGGTGGACAGCTTCTTGCCCGGCGGCTGGCACAGGATTTCCAGCCCCGCGTCCAGCGGATCGTCGGATTCGACCAGCGCCAGCCGCGCCTCGCCGCCGCCGAACAGGGTGGTGAACAGCGTGGTGAAGTTGGCGTTCACCGCGTCGAAAGCCGCCAGCAGCCGTTCGCGGCCCTCGCGGTTCAGGCTGGCGATGCCCGCGCGCAGCTTGCGGATGGCTTCTTCCAGATCGGCCTTCTCGGCGGCCAGGCGGTCGCGCTCGGCTTCAAGCTGGCGCTTGTCCTCGTCGGCGCGCAGGTTCACGGCGCCAAGCCCGTCGCGCTGCGTGCGCAGCCGGGCGATGCGGTCCTCGAGCGCGGTGGCGGGCGTGTCGGGCAGCGTATCGCCCAGGGATGCCAGCAGGGCCTGAGGCGTCGTCTCGGCTTCGTCCAGGATGCGTGCGCGGGCGGCAGCCTCGGCATTCCGCGCGGCCTCGCCCCGTGCCTCGCGCGTGGCGCGGGTTTCGCGGGCTTCCGATGCGGCGCGCTCGGCCTCTCGCTCGGCATGGGCGGCGGTGCGGGCGGCGTCCTCGGCTGCGGACAGGGCAGCGCGGGCGGCGGACAGCCGGGCCTCGGCATCCGCTTCCCGCGCGCGCAGGCTGGCGCGGCGCTCGGCCAGGGCGGCGGGCTGCGCCTCGGCCCGGGCCAGTTCGTCGATGGCGGCATCGCGGCGGGCGATCAGTTCGGCGGCGCGGCTGCCCGCCTGTTGCAGGCGCTGCCGCCAGCCGGATTCCTCCCTGGCGATCCGGTGCAGGCGCTTGGCGCGGTCGTCGCCCTCGCGCCGCAACTCGTCCAGGGCGGCGCGGCGGGACATGGTGGCGATGCGCGCGGCCTCGACCCCGGTGCGGGCGTGGTCCAGAGCCTCTGCCGCCTGGGACCGGTCGGGCAGATCCGACAGGGCGGCCTGGGCCTGGGCCAGGCGGTCCCGGGCGTCGGCGGCATCCGCCTGGTGGCGGGCCAGTTCCGCGCGGGCCGATTCCGCGCGGCTGCGGATCAGAGACAGGCCGGATTCGGCCCGCGTCAGGGCACGGGCGGCATCCGACAGGTGCCGTTCCGCATCGCGCCGGGCATCACGGGCCGACCTCTCGGCCCCTGCCGCATCGGCCAGGACCGCCCGGGCCGCCTCGTGCGCGTCGATGGCGCTGTCCGCCCGGGCCGATGCCTCGGCTGCCCGGGCCGTGACCTCGGCCAGTTGGTTCACCTGTTGCAGATGCAGCGCGGCGGCGGATGAGGCCTCGCCCGCCACCACCCGCATCCCGTCCCAGCGGACCAGATCGCCTGCGGGCGTGACCAGCCGCTGCCCCGGTTTCAGCGCGCCCTGCATCGAGGCAGCCGTTGCGGCATCGGTCACCAGACCCACCTGCGACAACCGGCGCGCCAGAACGGCGGGACCGGAGACATGCGGGGCCAGGGGGGCCGCGCCTTCGGGCAGGGGCTGCGGATCGTCCCACGCGGCCAGCAGGTGCCAGCCGCCCTCGCCATCCCCCGCCAGCCCCGCCCGCAGGTCGTCGCCGAAAGCCGCGCCGAAGGCCAGTTCGTGTCCCCTGGCGACCGTCACCTGGTCCAGGATCGCCCGGCCGCCGGACTGGTTCCGTTCCACCAGGCGGCGCAGCGCCGCCATCTCGGCGGCAAGCGCGCCGGCTTCGCCCTCGGCCTCGGCGCGGGCGATGCGGGAACGCGCCTCGGCGGCCTCGGTCCCGGCGCGGGCGGCCTCGGCCTGGGCCAGGGCGTCCTCGGCAGCCTCGGCCCGGGCCAGGGCAAGCTCTTGCGCCTGCTCGGCCTCGGCCACGGACTGGAGGGCCGCGGCGCCGGTTTCATCGGCATGGCCGGCACTCGCTCGCGCCTGCGCGGCCGCGCGGTCCGACCGGTCCAGCATGGCGCGCAGGTCCGCCACCAGCCGTTCCGCCGACTGGTGCCGCGCGGCCAGGCGCGCCGTCTCGTCGGTCAGTTCCGCCAGCCGCCTCTCGATCTCGCGCAGGGCCTCGGCGGCCTCGTCAGCAGCATGGGCGGCGGCATCCAGGCGCGCGTCATGCCCCTGCCCGGCTTCCTCCAGTTCGGCCTTTTCCCCGGCCAGCCGCTCCACCACCTCGCCCGCATCGCGGTTCAGCGCCTCCTCGCGCTCAAGGTCGCGGGCAAGCTGGGCGATGCGGGCTTGCAGGTCGGCGATGGCCTGCGCGGCGCGGGCATCGGCGTCGTCCAGGGCCTCGCGTTCGACCATGATGCGCGACAGGATGGCGGCGGCGACCTGTTCCTCCTCGCGCAACTCGGGCAGCGCGGCCTCCGCAGCCTCTCGCCGGGCCGATGCCTCATTCGAGGCCGCCTCGGCCGCAGCGGCATCGCGGACCGCCCCGGCCAGCGCCTCGGCGGCGGCCAGGCGCGCGGCCTCGGCCTCGGACCAGCGGCGATAAAGCAGCGCGCCCTCGGCCAGCCGCAGCGCCGCGCCGATCTCGCGGTATCGCGCGGCGGTGCGGGCCTGGCGGGTCAGCGACACCACCTGCGTGGACAACTGGTCCAGCGTGTCCTCGACCCGGGTCAGGTTCGCCTCGGCCCCGTTCAGCTTCAGTTCCGCCTCGTGGCGGCGCTGGTAAAGCCCGCTGATCCCCGCCGCTTCCTCCAGGATCCGGCGGCGGGACCGCGGCTTGGCGCTGATCAATTCGCTGATCTGCCCTTGCCGCACCAGCGCCGGGCTGTGCGCCCCGGTCGAAGCGTCCGCGAACAGCATCTGCACGTCGCGCGCCCGAACCTCTTTCCCGTTGATCCTGTAGGCCGACCCTGCGTCGCGGGTGATCCGGCGCACGATGTCGAACTGATCGTCGTCGTTGAAGCCCGCAGGCGCCAGCCGGTCGCGGTTGTCCACGGTCAGCACCACCTCGGCCTGGGCGCGGGCGGAGCGGCGGGCGGTGCCCGCGAAGATCACGTCCTCCATCCCCTCGCCGCGCATGGCGGTGGGGCGGTTCTCGCCCATGACCCACCGCAAGGCTTCCAGCAGGTTCGACTTGCCGCAGCCGTTCGGGCCGACCACGCCGGTCAGCCCCTCGCGGATGACCAGGTCGGTCGGGTCCACGAAGCTCTTGAAGCCGTTGAGGCGAAGCCGGTCGAAGCGCAAGCGGGGTTCCTTTTTGTTCTTCCGGGGATTGTCGCATCGCGGGGGTCCGAGTCAACCATATCTGCCCCGGCGCAAGACAGTTTCCACAAGATGCGCATGGTGGGACGGCCAATTCTTGCTAGCATCGGGCCATGATCGTCGCCCTGTCCCTGATTCTGGCCTTCCAGCTTGTCGGAGAGATCCTGTCCCGCGCGCTGGACCTGCCCCTGCCCGGCCCGGTGGTGGGCCTGTGCCTGCTGGTCTTGGCCTGCGTCCTGCGCCCGGCCTTGGCCTGCCGGCTGCGGCCCACGGCCCAGGGGCTTCTGGCGCATCTGTCGCTGTTCTTCGTGCCCGCGGGCGTGGGGGTGGTGGCGCATTGGCCGGTGCTGCGGCAGCACGGGGCGGGCCTGGCCCTGGCGATCATGGGGTCCACCGTGCTGGCCATCGCGGCGGGGGCGCTGGCCTTCCAGGCGGTCGCCCGCTGGACCGGATCGGTCGATCCCGAGGCCTTGAAGGATCGGCCATGACCGATCCCGCGCTGATCTGGTCCTATCTGGCGCAAGGCCCGCTGTTGTGGCTGACGGCGACGCTGGCGGCCTATGTCATCGGCGACGCCCTGTTCCGCGCGACGGGGCGGCAAAGCTGGGCCAACCCGGTGCTGATCGCGGTGATCGGGCTTGCGGTCCTGCTGGGCGCGACCGGCACCGATTACGCCACCTATTTCGAGGGCGCGCAGTTCGTCCACTTCATGCTCGGCCCCGCGACGGTCTGCCTGGCGCTGCCGCTTTACGACAACCTGCCCAGGGTGCGCCGCGCCTTTTGGCCGATGCTGGCGGGGCTTGCCGTGGGATCGGTGGTGGCGATGGTATCCGCCCTGCTGATCGCGCGGGCCTTCGGGATTTCGGGTCCGGTCCTAGCGTCCCTGGCGCCCAAATCCACCACGGCCCCGGTCGCCATCGGCATCGCGGAACGCATCGGCGGCCAGCCGACGCTGACGGCGGCCCTGGTGCTGCTGACGGGGATCTTCGGGGCCATCGTGGTGACGCCGCTTCTGAACGCGTTGCAGGTGCGGGACTGGCGGGCGAGGGGCTTTGCCGTGGGCGTGGCCGCGCACGGGATCGGCACGGCGCGGGCGTTTCAGGTGAACGAGACGGCGGGGGCTTTCTCGGGGATCGGGATGGGACTGAACGCGGTGCTGACGGCGGTGATCGCGCCGTGGGTGGTGGGGTGGTTCGGGTGAGTTGACGACAGGATCACCGGTCTATAGCGTGCCGCCCGGTTCATTCGCGACTGCCTCCCCCGTTGCGGGATGCGGCTGAGCGCATCGAAACTGATGGTGGTTGCTCATGTCCCTGGCACCCTTGGCGTATCGCATCCGAAAGCGTCTTTCCCTTGATGGCACCCTGGCAAGAGCGGCCAGGGAAACGGTCATCGTCGCCGAGGCCGAAAGCGGCATACGCTCGAAGGCGGCCTATCTCCCGGGACAGCTGGATCGCGTGAAGGACGTTCAGCCCGAAACCACGCATCAACTCGAAATGGAAAGAATTTCCGCGACGCCGGTTCATCACGCGGCCACGATGGCCTATCGCCTCAAGAACTGCGCGCTTGTCGGCGGAACGCTGTATTGCGGTGGCGTCGGGCATCAGATGCTGAAGGATCGGCCACCCCTTGTCGGGGCAGTCGATGCCGAGATTGGCCATGCCGCCCTTGTTGGCACACCCGTCAGTGACATTTACTTCGGCCATTTCCTGTGTGACGACTCTGCCACCGTCCTTCTGGCCCAAAATTTCGCGCCCGCCTACCGGCCAGCAAGCCGCCACCATGCAGGCTGGAGCCATCCCGCCGATTATCACAAGATGATGGGCATCAAGCTGACGGATACGGGCAATGCCCGGATAAAAGATGCTTGGATCTTTCAGGACATCGGCATGACCGGGAACCGGCGCCAACGTTTCCGGACGCTGCGCCAGCGCCTTCATGATCTGCCTGCCGCACGCGAAGGGCACGGGGTCTTTCTGGTGCGCGGACGTTCGGGCCACCAGCGGATCTTGCGAAACGAAAATGAGATAGCCGAAGGATTGGCCTCGCGCGGCTTTGAGATCGTGGACCCCGAACGCGAAACCGCCGAGGAGATCGTCCGCAAGCTGTCGGGCGCGCGCGTCGCCATCGGCGTCGAGGGCAGCGGAATGGCACATGCCTTCCTGACCCTGGCTGATGGCGGCGCCATGATGACCATCCAGCCTCCGCACCGATTCAACAACATCTACAAGGAATTCACCGACATGATGGGGATGGGCTACGGTTTCGTGGTCGCGGAAGGTGACCGGCATTGCTTCGAGGCGGATCTGGACGACCTTCTGCGCACCGTCGATCTGCTGACATAGGCTGGCGCGGTTCCGGTCCCGGGCAGTTCGTTGCCCGGCGTCTCCCCGCCACGGGAAGGTGCGAAACCTTCGATCCGCCGCAGCATCAGGGCATTGGTTTGCGCTCGCCCGGCCGAAACGCCTTCACCTTCCTCGCATCCGTCTCCACCCGCGCCGCGCCGATCAGATCCAGACAATAGGGCACCGCCGCGAACACCGCGTTCAGACAGGTCGCGATTGCCGAAGGCTTCCCCGGCAGCGTGATGATCAGCGTCGCGTCCCGAATCACCGCCGTTTGCCGCGACAGGATCGCCGTCGGCACCTCGGCCAGGGAGGCGCGGCGCATTTCCTCTCCGAATCCGGGCAGTTCCTTTTCCGCGACATCGAAAACCGCCTCGGGCGTCTGGTCGCGGGGCGCGGGGCCGGTGCCGCCGGTGACGAGGATCAGGTCCGCGCCGCCCTCGACCAGTTCGCGCAGGGTCGCGGCCACGCCCTCGCGGCCGTCGGGGACGATCACGCGGGTGATCTCCATGGGCGATGTCACCACGCCCTTCAGCCAGCTTTCCGCGCCGGGGCCGCCCTTGTCCTCGTATTCGCCGCGCGCGGCGCGGTCGCTGACGGTGAGAATGGCAATGCGGGCGGGGCGGTCGGTCATGGCGGGGGCCTTTCGCTGGTCCGGGCCACTGTGGGTCAGCAAACGCCAAAAGAAAAGGCCGCGGGGGTGCCGCGGCCCTTCCGATGCGTCAGGGGGCGGTCACTTCACCCGCGCGTTCCGGTTCGCCACCAGCTTCAGGCGCAGCGCGTTCAGCTTGATGAAGCCCGCCGCGTCCTTCTGGTCATAAGCGCCCGCGTCATCCTCGAAGGTCACATGCGCCTCGCTGTAAAGCGACCGGTCCGACCAGCGGCCGACGCAGGTGGCAAGGCCCTTGTAGAGCTTCAGCCGCACGGTGCCCGAGACATGCTCCTGCGACTTGTCGATCAGCGCCTGCAGCATCTCGCGTTCCGGGCTGAACCAGAAGCCGTTGTAGATCAGTTCCGCATAGCGCGGCATCAGGCTGTCCTTGAGGTGGCCCGAGCCGCTGTCCAGCGTGATCTGCTCGATCCCCCGGTGCGCTTCCAGCAGGATCGTGCCGCCCGGCGTTTCGTAGATGCCGCGCGACTTCATGCCGACGAAGCGGTTTTCCACGAAATCCAGACGCCCGATGCCGTGGGTGCCGCCCAGTTCGTTCAGCCGGGTCAGGATGGTGGCGGGGGACAGCGCCTCGCCGTTGATCGCGACCGCATCGCCGCGCTCGAAGGTGATCTCCACGAATTCGGGGGTGTCGGGCGCATCCTCGGGGTTCACGGTGCGCTGATAGACATAATCGGGCGCGGGTTCCGCCGGGTTTTCCAGCGCCTTGCCCTCGGATGAGGTGTGCAGCAGGTTCGCGTCCACGCTGAACGGCGCCTCGCCGCGCTTGTCCTTGGCGATGGGGATCTGGTTCTGTTCGGCAAATTCGATCAGCTTCGTGCGGCTGGTCAGATCCCACAGCCGCCAGGGCGCGATGACCTTGATCGACGGGTCCAGCGCATAGGCCGACAGCTCGAACCGCACCTGGTCGTTGCCCTTGCCGGTCGCGCCATGAGCCACCGCATCGGCGCCGTGCTGGTGCGCCAGTTCCACCAGCCGCTTCGAGATCAGCGGGCGCGCGATGGAGGTGCCCAGCAGGTAGAGGCCTTCATAGACCGCGTTGGCGCGGAACATCGGGAACACGAAGTCGCGCACGAACTCCTCGCGCAGGTCCTCGATGTGGATGTTTTCGGGGGCGATGCCCAGCAGTTCGGCCTTGGCGCGCGCGGGTTCCAGCTCCTCGCCCTGGCCCAGGTCGGCGGTGAAGGTGATGACCTCGCAGCCGTATTCGGTTTGCAGCCACTTGAGGATGATCGAGGTGTCCAGCCCGCCCGAATAGGCAAGGACGACTTTTTTCGGCGCGTCAGACATGCGGTTAACCCTTTGGCGAAGTTTCCGGGGCAATAAGGCAGAAGGCGCGTTGTCACAAGGGTGTGGGAATGGATAGGAACGGCAGGACACGATCCGCGACACGACGCTTGCCTGGCAGGCACATTTTAAGGACGACATGATCATCCTGCGCATTCTCTGGACCGCAGTCCTCACCATCTTCGCCGGGTTTCCCCAAACGCTGCGGGTCTTTGCCCTGCCCAGCCTGATCGGGGCAACTGTCTATGCGGCATGTTTCCTGCTGATCCGACGCGGTGGAACCCTCGTGCCGCCGCAAGCGTATTTCACCATCATCATCGCGGTTCTCGCCTTCTGCGCGGCATGGACCTCGGTGAACTTCCATCGGAAGGTGCTGCTGGGCGAACACTTCGGCTGGGTGCCGCGCCTGCATGTCCGAGAGATGGTCGGCTATGCGGTGATGTTCATCCCGTTCGCCATCATCACATGGGGCCTGCTTCTGGTCGGGGTCCTGCTTGGTTCCAGCCTTTGGGGGCACGTGCCGGTTTGGCAGGTTCAGCTTGGGATGCTGGCCGCCACATTCCCCATCGGCACGCTCGTGCTTCTTCTTTTCGTGCAACTGGTCCCCATCGCGATCGGCAGGCCGATGTCAGGCGTCCTGCGCCAGGCACGATCGCGCTGGACGGTCTTTCTGGGGGTCTCGGTTGCTCTTGTTGCATTCCAGTCCCTGTTCCCCTTGATCGAACGCGCGATGCTGGCGCCGGTTATCGGCAGCGTTGGCCCTGGCAGGAATACCGGGCTGTTTGCTGCGCTTATGGTCTATGCCGTTCTCAAATCGTTGTTAGACTGGGCCTTATGGTTAAGCCTGCTGACTGTCCTGTATGGCCGGATTTCCAGCAGCCATCGTCTGCGCTGAACCCTTGCCAAACGCCCGCTTTCGCGTCATGCGCAGGCGCATGGAAAACCCTGCCCCCTTCGCCGCCCTCGTCCGCAACGCCGAAACCGCGATCCGCGACCTGTTCGAGCCGACGCCGCTCCAGCGCAACGACCACCTGTCGGCCAGGTTCGGGGCGGACATCTGGCTCAAGCGAGAGGATCTGACGCCCGTGCGCTCCTACAAGCTGCGGGGCGCCTTCAACGCCATGCGCAAGCGGGTCACGCCGGGGCAGGCCACCAACGCGCATTTCGTCTGCGCCAGCGCGGGCAACCATGCGCAGGGCGTGGCCTATGCCTGCCGCCATTTCGGCGCCAAGGGCACGATCTTCATGCCGGTGACGACGCCCAAGCAGAAGATCGACAAGACCAAGGTCTTCGGCGGCGACGCCATCGAGATCGTGCTGACGGGCGACTATTTCGACCAGACGCTGGCCGCGTCCCAGGCCTTTGCCGCCGAACACGGCGCGCAGTTCCTGGCCCCCTTCGATTCGGCCGACGTGATCGAAGGCCAGGCCACCGTGGGTCTGGAAATCCTGGAACAGCTGGGCGGCGCGCCCGATCTGGTCGTCCTGCCGGTGGGCGGCGGCGGGCTGTCCGCCGGGATCACGCGCTATTTCCTGGACATGGCGCCCGGCACGCGGTTCGCATTCGCCGAACCCCTGGGCGGGGCCAGCCTGCAGGCGGCCTTGCAGCAAGGCGCCCCCGTCGCCCTGCCTGCCGTGGACAATTTCGTCGATGGCGCAGCGGTGGCCCGCATCGGCACCCTGCCCTTCGAGGCATTGCGCCGCTTTTCCCCCGCGGACGTGCATCTGGCGCCCGAGGACCGGATCTGCATCACCATGTTGCAGATGCTGAACCACGAGGGCGTGGTCCTGGAACCCGCGGGCGCGCTGGCCATCGACGTGCTGGGCGATCTGGGCGACCTGTCCGGCAAGCGCGTGGTCTGCGTCTGTTCGGGCGGCAATTTCGACTTCGAGCGCCTGCCCGAGGTCAAGGAACGCGCGCAACGCTTTGCGGGCGTCAAGAAATACTTCGTCCTGCGCCTGCCCCAGCGCCCCGGCGCGCTGCGCGATTTCCTGGAGCTGCTGGGACCTGACGACGACGTGGCGCGGTTCGAGTATCTGAAAAAATCCGCGCGCAACTTCGGCTCGATCCTGATCGGCATCGAAACGGCGGCGCCGCAGAACCTGACGGCGCTGAAGACGCGGCTGGACCGCGCGGGCTTCGTTTACCGCGACATCACCAACGACGAGATCCTGTCCGAACTGCTGGTCTGAGTTTCCGCGTTTACCGCGCCTTTACCGCCGGGGGGTTATCACCTGGGGCATGAAACGCGCGAATCGCCAGACCTCTCCTTCACCCAAGCCGCCCGCGGCGCGGCTTCTGCGGCGCGTCCTTGTGGTCAGTCACAATGCCGCGCAACGCCGCATCTTCGCCATCCAGTTGCGGCGCGCGCATTACGACGTGCATGAGGCTGCCTCGGTCGAGGAAGCGTTGCACCTGTGCCAGCGGATCGAACCCGACATCGTCCTGTCGGACTGGGTCATGCCGGAACAAACCGGGCTGGATCTGTGCCGCGCCTTCCGGGCCAGCGCGCGCAGCAACTATGGCTATTTCGTGCTGCTGACCTCGGCCCGGGATGCCGAGGATATCTCTCGCGGGCTGGAGGCGGGGGCGGACGATTTCCTGACCAAGCCCGTCATGCAACAGGAACTGCTGGCGCGCCTGGCCGCGGGCGAACGGATCCTGCGGGTCGAGGAGGAACTGCGCGCCAGCAACGCGCAGCTGCGCGCGGCCCTGGACCGGCTGCGCGAAACGCAGGCTGCCATCGACCGCGACCTGCGCGAGGCGCGGAAGTTGCAGCAGGGGCTGGTCAAGGAACGCTCGGGCCGGTTCGGTCCGATCCAGCTGTCGCTGCTGTTGCGCCCGGCGGGCCATATCGGCGGCGACCTGGTGGGCTTTTTCCCGATCGGCGAGGACCGGGTGGGCATCTATGCGCTGGACGTGTCGGGCCACGGGGTCACGGCGGCGCTGCTGACCGCGCAACTGTCGGTGCATCTGTCGGGATCGGCCGACCAGAACGTCGCGCTCCGCGCAGCCCAGACCGGGACCGATGCGGTCAGCCCGGCGGCGCTTGCGCATTTCTTCAACAACATGATGCTCGAGGAGATGGCGACCGACACCTATTACACGATGATCTATGCGGAACTGAACCATGCCACGGGCCGGTTGCGCATGGTCCAGGCGGGCCATCCCCATCCGGTCCTGCAACGCGCCGACGGGTCCGTCCGGCCCCTGGGCAATGGCGGGATGCCGATCGGCGTCTTCGAAAAGCCGGTCTTCGACGAGATCGAGCTGGTGATGGAGCCGGGCGACCGGCTGCTGATCTGTTCGGACGGCATCACCGAGGCGACGAACCCCGCAGGCCGCCTTCTGGGCGATGACGGGGTCGAGGCGATCCTGCGCACCAACGCCTTTCTGGGCGGGCACGTGTTCCTGGAATCCATGGCCTGGTCGGTGTCGGAATACTGCCGGGGCGAACGCCAGGACGACATGTCGGCCGTGCTGATCGAATTCCTGGCCCCGGCCGAGACGGTGCCTCTGCCCGCCCGCTAGATCAGCGACCGGAACCGCGCCAGGAAGGCCCGCGCGCCGGGATCGGCCAGCAGGTCCATCGCGGCCAGGGGGCTGGCCCAATGGGCGCCGTGATGCGGCTCGATCGGGTCGGACAGGCGCAGGACCGGCCGGGCGATCCAGACATGGCACAGCTTTTCGGCGAATCGCCCATGGTCCGGCATGAAGGCAAAGCGGCGATAGGCACCCAGCCGGCGGGCCTGGCCGATGGTCCAGCCGGTTTCCTCCCACACCTCGCGATGCAGGGCGCGCAGGCCGCTCTCGCCCGGGTCGATGCCGCCGCCGGGCAACTGGAACTCGGGTTCCGGCTCGGACTGGCGGGTCAGCAGCAGGCGCCCGTCGCGCACCAGCAACCCGTAGGCGCCCGGCCGCAGGTGATGGCGCCGTCCCGGCTGCGGGGAATCGCAATATCGGCGGATCATGGGGACCTCTGCTGGTTTCCGCCTGTCTAGCGCGGGCCGGGGCGCTGCGGAAGCCGCCCCTTGGGATCGGCGCGGAAGTCCCTATATTGTGCGCGACCTGGCCCGCCCCTGCGGGCCTGCACCGCATTTCAGGATAAGCTGCATGAGCAAGATCAACCAGATCGCGTGGGACGACACGGTGTTGCCGTTCCAGTTGGACCGTTCGGACATTCGCGGACGCGTCGTCCGGCTGGACGGGGTGCTGGACCATATCCTGTCGCGCCACGACTATCCGGCGCCGGTCAGCGCGATGGTGGCGGAACTGGCGCTGCTGGTGGCGCTGATCGGTCCCACCGTCAAGCTGCGCTGGAAGCTGAGCCTGCAGGTGCGCGGCAATGGCGCGATCCGCACGCTGGCCGCCGACTATCTCGCGCCGCAGCAGGACGGCGCGCCCGCCCGGATCCGAGCCTGGGCCAGCTTCGACGAGGGCCGCCTGGACGGCCGCCCGCCTTTCCAGCAGATCGGCGAGGGGTATTTCGCCCTGCTGATCGACCAGGGCGAAGGCTCGCTGCCCTATCAGGGGATCACGCCGCTGGCGGGCGGGTCGCTGTCGGCCTGCGCCCGGATCTATTTCGCGCAATCCGAACAGCTGCCGACCCGGTTCCAGCTGGCCAGCGGCCCTTCCCGCCTGCCGGGCGAAGGCGGCCATTGGCGCGCGGGCGGCATGATGCTGCAAACCCTGCCCGCCACCCCCATGCAAGGCGAAGGCGGCAGCGGCGAAGGCGGGCTGATCGAGGCCGCCGACATCCTGCAGGGCATGGAATCCGAGGATTGGAACCGCGCCAACCTGCTGCTGGATACCGTTGAAACCCTTGAACTGATCGGCCCCTCGGTCGGGCCGACCGACCTGCTGCTGCGCCTGTTCCACGAGGAGGAACCGCGCGTCTTCGACACGCAGCGGGTGGAATTCGGCTGTTCCTGCACGGCGGACCGGGTGCGCGACACCCTGTCGATCTATTCGGCCAAGGACATCGCGCACATGACCACGGACGGGGGCATCGTCACCGCCGATTGCCAGTTCTGCGGCGCGCATTACGAATTCGACCCGCACAGCCTGGGGTTCGAGGCGACGGTCGATGCCGATGGCCAACCCCTGTCCGACAGGGCGGCCGAGTGATCCCGGACTGGTCCGAGGATCGTCTGCGCCAGGCCCTGTCCGTCCAGGCGGGGCCGAGTTCGGATTACGACCTGAACCCGGACGCGGCCCTGCCAGCCGCCCATCTGCGCCCGGCGGGCGTCCTGGCGGCCTTTCACGAGGCCGACGGGCGGCTGCTCCTGACCAAGCGGGCCTCCGGCCTGCGCCATCATCCGGGCCAGATCGCCCTGCCCGGCGGCAAGGTCGATCCCACGGATGCGGACGAAATCGCCGCCGCCCTGCGCGAGGCGCAGGAGGAAGTGGGCCTGGACCCCGCCCAGGTCGATCTGCTGGGCGCCCTGCCCCCGCACCACACCGTCACGGGCTTTGCCGTCACTCCGGTCCTCGGCATCATCCGCGGCCCCTTCCATCCCCGCCCCCAGCCGGGCGAGGTCGAGGAGGCCTTCACCCTGCCCTTCGCCCACATCGCCGATCCGTCCCGCTATCGCGTCGAACGCCGCCGCTGGCGCGAGGGCTGGCGCAGCTATCACGCCGCACCCTTCGGTCCCTATTACCTGTGGGGCGCGACGGCGCGGATCCTGCTGGGACTTGCCGGAAGGATGCAGGCGTGACCCGGCTTCCCGGTCAGGTCATGCGGGATCCCGCCCTGCAATCGGTCTTCGACGCCATCGAGGCGGGCGGGCATCGTGCCTGGCTGGTGGGCGGCGCGGTGCGCAATGCGCTGCTGGGCGAACCCGTGGGCGATCTGGATCTGGCGACCGACGCGCCCCCCGATGCCGTCACGCGGCTGGCCCGGGCGGCGGGGCTGAGACCGGTGCCCACGGGCATCGACCACGGCACGGTCACGGTCGTGGCAGGCGGGCGCGGGTTCGAGGTGACGACCCTGCGTCACGATGTCGAAACCGACGGACGCCGGGCGGTCGTGGCCTTTTCCGATGACCTGGCCCAGGACGCGCGCCGCCGCGATTTCACGATAAACGCGCTTTACGCCGACCGGCACGGCACGGTCATCGACCCGGTGGGCGGACTGGACGACCTGCGCGCCCGCCGCCTGCGCTTTGTGGGCCAACCCGCGCGGCGCATTGCCGAGGATTACCTGCGCATCCTGCGCTTTTTCCGGTTCCTCGCCTGGTATGGCCGCGACGCCGACCCTGCCGCGGTGGCCGCCTGCCGCGAGGGGCGCGACGGGCTGGACCGGATTTCCCGCGAACGCATTGGCCAGGAACTGCGCAAGCTGCTGATGGCCCCCGATCCCGTTCCCGCCGTCCGGCTGATGCGGGACACGGGCGTGCTGGACAAGGTGCTGCCCGATGCCACGCCCGACCGGCTGTTTGCCCTGCCATCCCCTGCCCCCTGGCTGGCGCGTCTGGCCGCGTTATCGCAGGCCGACCTGTCCGATGCCCTGCGCCTGTCGCGCCATGACGCCCGCGACCACCGCGCGCTTGTGACGGCCCTGGCGCAAGATTGGTCCTTCAACCGCATCGCCTATCACCTGCACGGCGATCTGGCCCTTGCCGCAGCCCTTCTGGTCCAGACCGGCCCGTCCGGTCCGCGCGACGGCTGGGCGGATGCGCAGGCCGCCGCCCGCCCCCTGCCGATTTCCGCGGCCGACCTGCAACCGGACCTGCAGGGCGCGGCGTTGGGCCATGGCCTGAAAGCCGCCGAAGATGCGTGGATCGAGGCGGGCTTTGCCCTGCCTGCTCCGGCGTTGATCGACATCGCCCTGCTGGCCGGAGAGACCGCATGACCCTGCACCACCGCCTAGGCGGCCTGATCGACGCCTTCCGCCCGGCGGACGGCCCGCCGCCTGCCACGCTGCTGGCCTTTTTCCGCTGGTGCCTTGCGGGGGCATGGGGCGGGCTTGGCCTTGCTGCCATCGCATCGGCCCTGGGGGGTGTCGCGGATGTCGTGGCCGCCGTCCTGCTGGGGTGGGTGGTGGACGCCATCGCCACCGGCGATCCCGCTGCCTTCTGGGATCAGAACGGCTGGCTGGTCCTGGCCTTCGCAGGCTTTTTCCTTTTGCTGCGGCCGCTGATCTTCGGGTTCTCGACCGCGACCAGCAGCGTCATCATCGGCCCGAACGTGCTGCCCTTGGTGCTGTCGCGGATTCACCGCTGGACCATGGGCCATTCGGTCGCCTTCTTCGATAACGACTTTGCCGGGCGGCTGGCGCAAAAGCAGATGCAGACCGCCCGAGCCGTCACCGATGTGGCGTCGGAAATGGTGAACGTGGTGGCCTTCGCGCTGGCCTCGGTCCTGGGGTCGGCGGCCTTTCTTGTGTCGGTCGATGGCTGGGGGGCCATCGCGCTGATCGTCTGGATGTTGTCCTATCTGGCGCTGATCCGGTTCTTCCTGCCGCGCATTCGGGCGAAATCCGGGGCGCGCGCATCGGCCCGCGCGATGATCACCGGCCAGGTGGTGGACACCATCACCAACATCAAGACCGTCAAGCTGTTCGCCCATGCCGAACACGAGGATCGTGCCGCCCTGGGCGCCATGTCGGGCTTCCGCGACCGCGCCCTGGATTTCGGCGTGGTCAGCAGCACCTTCCGCATGTCGCTGATGGTGATCGCGGGCGTGCTGCCGGTGATCCTGGTCGGCGGGTCGATCATGCTGTGGCGGCAGGGCGCGGCCACGCCGGGCGACGTGGCCGCCGCAGGGGCTATCGCCATGCGCCTGTCCCAGATGACCGGCTGGGTCAGCATGGCCCTGATGGGCGTGTGGGGCAGCGTGGGAGAGGTCGAGGACGGCATGAAGACCCTGTCCCCGCCCCATGCCCTGACCGACGCGTCCGACGCCGTGGCCCTGGACCGCGTGGCGGGGCGCATCGACTTCGACCATGTGGGTTTTGCCTATGGCCGCGACGACGGCGGCCTGCGCGACGTGGACCTGCATGTCCGCGCGGGGGAAAAGGTCGGCATCGTCGGCGCGTCGGGGGCGGGCAAGTCCACGATGGTGGCTTTGCTGCTGCGGCTTTACGACGTGGAAAAAGGCGCGATCCGCATCGACGGACAGGATCTGCGCCATGTCACCCAGGAAAGCCTGCGCCGCAATATCGGCATGGTCACGCAGGAAACCGCGATGTTCAACCGGTCCGCGCGCGACAACATCCTGTATGGCCGTCCCGGCGCGTCACAGGCGGACATCGAGGCTGCGGCCCGCGCCGCCGAGGCGCATGACTTCATCCTGACCCTGCAGGATCACCAGGGCCGCAAGGGATACGACGCGCATCTGGGGGAACGCGGGGTCAAGCTGTCGGGCGGGCAGCGCCAGCGGATCGCCCTGGCCCGCGCCTTCCTCAAGGACGCGCCGATCCTGGTCCTGGACGAGGCGACGAGCGCATTGGACAGCGAGGTCGAGGCCCAGGTCCAGGACGCCCTGGTCCGCGCGATGAAGGGCAAGACGGTGCTGGCCATCGCGCACCGCCTGTCCACCATCGCCGAACTGGACCGGATCGTCGTCATGAACGAAGGCCGGATCGTGGAACAGGGCAGCCACGGGCAGTTGCTGGCGCGCGGCGGGCTTTATGCGCGATACTGGAACCGCCAGTCGGGCGGCTTCCTGGGGACCGAGGAAGCGGCGGAATGACCCTGTGGCATGTCGAATGCCTGGGCCGGCGCGGCGACGGCGTGGCCGTGGGTGACGCGGGCCGCGCCCTGGCCCCCCTGACCCTGCCGGGAGAGGCGGTCGAGGGCGAGGCCAAAGGGGGCCGCATCGCCACGCCGCGCATCGTCACGCCCTCGCCCGACCGGGTGCGCCCTGTCTGCGCGCATTACCGCGCCTGCGGGGGCTGTTCGCTGATGCACGCCAGCGAAGGCTTCACGACCGAATGGAAGCGGCAGGTGGTCGAGACCGCCCTGGCCGCGCGCAGGCTGCCCGCGCCGATCACGGGCGTGCATGTCTCGCCGCCCTTGTCGCGGCGGCGGGCGGTGCTGTCCGGGAAACGCACGAAGAAGGGCGCGCTGGTGGGTTTTCATGCCCGGGCGTCCGACGTGATCGTGGATCTGGCCGAATGCCACGTCATGCGTCCCCAGATCACCGCCGCCCTGCCCCTGCTGCGGCGGATCACCGTGGCGGGCGCCTCGCGCGGCGGCGAATTGGCGATGACCGTGATCCATGGTCCCGCCGGTCTGGATCTGACCGTCACCGGCGGCAAGCCGATGGATCCGGCGCTGTTCCAGACCCTTGCCGCCCTGGCGGACGAGGGCGACCTGGCGCGACTGACTTGGGACAACCAGTCGATCACCCGCCGCCCGCCCGCCCTGCCCATGGGCCGGGCGCGGGTGGTGCCCCCGCCGGGCGGGTTCCTGCAAGCCACGGCGGAAGGCGAGGCCGCGCTGCTGTCCGCGGTGCGCGATGTCACGGCGGGCGCGTCACGCATCGTCGATCTGTTCGCGGGCTGCGGGACGTTTTCGCTGCCCCTGGCCGAATCCGCATCGGTCCATGCGGTCGAAGGCCTGGCGGCCCCCCTGGCCGCCCTGGATGTGGGCTGGCGCGGCGCTCCCGGCCTGAACCGCGTCACGACCGAGATTCGCGACCTCGCCCGCAGGCCCCTGCTGGCGGACGAACTGAACCGTTTTGACGCAATCGTGATCGACCCGCCTCGTGCCGGGGCCGAGGCGCAAGCCCGTGAAATCGCGGCCTCGAGGGTCGGCAAGGTGGCCTTCGTGGCCTGCGATCCGGTCAATTTCTCAAGGGATGCGCAGCTTCTTGCCGAAGGCGGATTCGCGCTGGCCCGGCTGTCGGTGGTCGATCAGTTCCGGTGGTCGCCGCATGTCGAGACGGTGGCGGAATTCGTCAGAACCTAGTCAGATCACGCTGGCTTGTGATATGAAACCCCCATAAAAAACCAGAAACGTCCAGAGGCAGTGATGTTCAAGCCAACGCGCCGCGCCGTCGCATTTTCGATGCTCGCCTTTCTGGCGGCATGTGGCAAACCCCCCAGCAAGTTCAAGGCCTATAACGGCCCCGCCGTGACCCAGGTCGTCGTGAACAAGGGCGACCGCAAGATGTATCTTCTGCACGGGACGACCGTGCTGAAATCCTATGACGTGGGCCTGGGCAACGTGCCCGTGGGCCACAAGCAGTTCGAGGGCGATGGCAAGACGCCCGAGGGCGTTTATTTCATCGACCGCTTCAACCCGCGCAGCCGTTATCACCTGTCGGTGGGCGTGTCCTATCCGAACGAACACGACGCGGCCCTGGCCAACGCCCTGGGCCGGCACGCGGGCGGCGACATCTTCATCCATGGCCGCGGCCCGGACGGCAACCGCTTCGCCCAGAAGAACCGCGACTGGACCGCAGGCTGCATCGCCGTCAAGGACGAGGAGATCGAGGAGGTGTACGCGATGCTGCGCCCCGGCGTGCCGATCGTCATCAACCCCTGATCCCCGAACGAACAAGGCCCCGGTTCCTCCGGGGCCTTTGCCTTTCGCCTCAGCTGCCCGTCAGCAGCGTCCACCAGACCTTGCCCGAGGGTTCCTGGTACCAGGCAAAGCCCAGGTTCGTCGCCGCCGGATCCATGATCACGTCGCGGGTGTCGCGCGTGCCCATCCAGGCGCTCAGCGTCTGCATGTCGTTCTCGTAGGATTCCGAGATGTTCTCGCCCGCCACGGTGCCGAAGTAACCCGCCCGGCGCGCCCGGTCCAAGGGCGAGGATCCGTCCGATCCCCAGTGCCAGGCCCGGTTCTGCGCCGACATGTCGCGCGAATGGGCCAGCGCCGCCGCCGACAGTTGCGGGTTCAGCGTCAAGGGCGGGGCCGCGATGTTTCCCCGCAACGTGTTGATTTGCTGCAACACCCGGATCGGAATCTGCTGTTCCTCGGCCGCGCTGATCTGGCGGCCCGTCGGCATCGACTGGCCATCGGCCGCGACGGGCGGCAGGCTGCGCGGCTGGCAGGCGGCCAGCGCCACCAGCGACAGCGTCGCGATCAGCTTGAAATTCGGCATGTTTTCGCCATCCCTCGTGTTTCTTGGCCCCAGATTTACCGAAGGACGGCAAGACGATCAAACCCAAGAATCCGTGAAGGGCGCGGGTTGTGGCAAGATCGCCGCTGACACGGGTTTGAATTGCCGGAATCGCTGCCCGCGCGTATAGGAATCCCTTACCGCATGAGGCGCAGTGATCAAGGCCGTCCCCAAGAACGGCCATCCGTCAAAGGACATTCGACGATGAGCAAGTCATCCCCCATCAACCGCCGGACCTTTCTGGGTTCGGCCGCAGCACTCGGCGCCGCCGGTCTGGCGATGCCGTCCTTGGCGCAGCAATACGACCCCTATACGGGCCAGCCGATCTATGGCGCGGCGCCCGGCGCCGTCCCGGGCGCAACCCCCGACGCGGGGGCGGTGCAATACGATCCGAACGCCGACAGCCGCCACAACATCTCGTCCTTCTCGGCGCAAAGCTGGCAGGGGCATTTCGAGAACCTGACCAACGGCGCGATCCTGTGCGACCTGACCTCGCGCGCGGTGCATTTCTGGTCCGAGGATGGCGCGACCTACCGGGTCTATCCCTCGTCCATCCCGGTCAGTTCCGAACTGACCCGCACCGGCCGGACCGAGATCATCAAGAAAGTCGAGGGTCCCAGCTGGTCGCCCACGCCCGAGATGAAGGTCCGCAACCCCGACTGGCCGGACTTCGTGGGCCCCGGTCCCGACAACCCCCTGGGCACCCATGCGCTGTGGCTGTCCTGGCAATATTACCGCATCCACGGCACCCACGACACGCGCAAGATCGGGCGCAAGTCGTCGAACGGCTGCATCGGGCTTTACAACGAGCATATCAAGGAACTGTATGGCCTGACCAAGATCGGCACGCAGGTCCTGGTGATCTGAAAAAGGGGGCCTCGGCCCCCTTTCGTTTGGCTAGACCCAGCCGGCGATGTTGTCGCGCACCACGTTCAGCATCACCTCGACATGGGCGGGATCGTCGTTCAGGCAGGGGATATAGGTGAACTCCTTGCCGCCCGCGTGCTCGAAGCTTTCGCGGATCTCGCCGTTGATCTCCTCCAGCGTCTCGATGCAGTCCGACGAAAAGGCGGGCGAGATCACGGCGATGTCGGTGATGCCGCGTTTCGCCAGTTCCGCCACATGCTGGACGGTATAGGGACGCAGCCATTCCTCGGTCCCGAAGACGGACTGGAAGGTCGTGTCGATCACCCCGTCGGGCCAGCCGAGCGCCTCTTTCAGCAGGCGGGATGTCTTCTGGCATTGGCAATGATAGGGATCGCCCTCCAGCAGATAGCGTTTCGGCATCCCGTGATAGCTGGCGACCAGCTTGGCCGGAACGGTGTCGCCCAGCGTGCGGCGCACCGACGCGGCCAGCGCGGCGATGTAATCGGGGCGGTCGAAATACGGCTCGCAGGTGCGGACCGCCGGCTGCCATTTCTGCGCCATCAGCGCGCGGAACATCTGGTCGTTCGCGGTGCCCGAGGTCGCGCCCGCGTATTGCGGATAAAGCGGCAGGAACACGATCCGCTGGCAGCCCGCCTTGACCATGCGGTCCAGCACGCTTTCGGTCGAGGGGTTGCCATAGCGCATGCAGAACTCGACCATCACGCCGTCACCCCATTCGGCGGTGGCGCGCGCGCGCAGGGCCTCGGTCTGGGACCGGGTGATGGTCATCAGCGGACTTTCGTTCCGCTCCTCGTTCCAGATCAGCTTGTAGTTCTTGCCGGACGTGAAGGGCCGCTTGGTCAGGATGATCCCTTGCAGCAGCGGCTGCCATTTCCAGGCCGGATAGTCGATCACCCGGCGGTCCGACAGGAATTCGTTCAGATACCGCCGCATCGACCAATAGTCATAGCCGTCCGGCGTGCCCAGGTTGGCGATCAGGATCCCGGTCTTTTTCGGCGGGATCGAGGGGTGGTTTGCAGGCGCGTGGGCTGGCGTCATGTCTTCCTGGTCCTGATTTCTTTCAGCGCGTCTTCAAGTCGGGTCGTGGCCGATCCCGGCCGCAGCGGTTTGGGCTGCGTGTCCGAGGGCGACCATCCGGTCAGAAAGACCAGATCGAAGGTTGCAGCGACACGGGACGGATCGTCGCGGTCGCCATGGTGTTGGGCCATGATCGCGGCGGCGCGGGCAAAGACCGCGGGCCGCGTCGGGCGGCGCAGGCGGGCGGCCATGGCGTTCCCCTCGCCCATGGCGCGCAGGTCATGGGCCAGGTGGAACAGGTCGCGATAACTGGCCTTCTGGGGCAGCACATCCGCCACCGGCAGGGCCAGGCCCGCGCGGCCCAGAAGCTGGCCCAGATCGCGGATCTCGCCCATCGGCAGGATGCGGGGAGACAGGCCACCGGTCAGTTCCACCTCGGCCTGGGCCAGGGCGGCGCGCAGTTCCTGAAGCGTCTGGTTGCCCAGGCAGACGGCAATGAACAGCCCGTCCTCGCGCAGGGCACGCGCGCATTGGACGATCTGGCCCACCGGATCGTCGGCCCAGTGCAGCGCCATGGCGTGGATCACCAGGTCATGCGCGCCGGGTTCCAGATCCAGGACGGGATCGTCGGGGACGATGCGGGCATCCGGGAAGGATTCGGCCCAAAGCGCGGGAAAACCCGTCACCACGGCGGGGGCGGTAAACCTTCTGTTAATCTCGGCCAGCCTATCCTGGATCTCGTCGGCGGCAAGCCGGTGCAGCACATCGACGAAGCCCTGGCGAATCGCGCGGTCCCGCTGGCGTAGCAGCGCGGGGCGGTCGGTCAGGGCGGGGCGGTCTGGCGGGGGCGTGTTCATGGGGGTGGACCATAGGGTGCTTCACGGGGCGATGAAAGGCGCGTTGCGCCTGCTGTATCCGCCGCAATGCGTGGCCTGCGGCGCGCCCGTGGCGGGCGGGGGCGAGGGTCCGGGGCAGTTGTGCCCGGCCTGCTTTCCCGACACGCGCTTCATCACCGGCGCGGCCTGCGCGCGCTGCGGGGTGCCGCTGCCCGACGACGGAACGGGCGCGGACGATCCGGCGCTTGCCTGCGACGACTGCCTGGCGATGGCGCGGCCTTGGCAGGGGGGCCGTGCGGCGCTGGTCTATGCGGGCGCGGGGCGGCGTCTGGTGCTGGCGCTGAAGCACGGCGACCGGCCGGACCTGGCCCCTGCGCTGGCGGGTTGGCTGGCGCGGGCGGCGGCGCCGCTGATCGGGCCGGACACGATCGTGGCGCCCGTGCCCCTGCATCTGCGGCGGCTGCTCAAGCGGCGCTACAACCAGGCGGCGCTGATCTCGGGGCGGGTGGCGCGGGCGCATGGGGCGGCGCATCTGCCCGACCTGCTGGTCCGCCGCCGCCATACGCCGGGCCAGGATCATGGCGGCGTCAGCGACCGTTTCGCCAATGTCGCGGGGGCGCTTGCCGTGAACCCCCGCCGCGTGGCGGCCTTGCAGGGGCGGCCGGTGCTGGTGGTTGATGACGTGATGGCATCCGGCGCGACCCTGGCGGCGGCAACGGAGGCGCTGCTGGCGGCAGGTTCGGGACCGGTTTCGGTCGCGGTTCTGGCAAGGGCGGTCAAGGATGCCTAGATAAGGGGCCACCACGAAAAGGAGCGCCCCATGACCCCCCCTGCGATCACCATCTATACCACCCGCACCTGTCCCTTCTGCATCCGCGCCAAGGGCCTTCTGCGGGAAAAGAACGCCCGTTATGACGAAATCGACGTGGGCGCCGATCCGGCGGTGCGTGCGCAGATGACGCAGCGTGCCGGAGGACGCCGCACGGTGCCGCAGATCTTCATCGGCGACCGGCATGTCGGCGGCTGCGACGACCTGTTCGACCTGGACCGCCAGGGCAAGCTGGACGCGCTTCTGGCCGGCACCGCCGCCTGACCACGCCGCTGACGCAGGATCCGGCAAAGGTCGGGCTTGACCAAGGCCCCCCGGGCAAGGCAGGGTTCCTGCTTTGCTCGCCCGCGAACATCCCCCAGAGAAAAATGCCGATATCCGAGACCGACCGCCCGCCGGCTAATGACCGGCTTGCCGCAAGCCTTTTCGCCGAGGTCTTGATCGCCGAGCAACTGTCGCGGAACCTGATCGGCAAGGCCCTGCCGCGCGGGATGCAGATCTCGCATTTCTCGGTCCTGAACCTGTTGGCCCACGTGAACGAGGAACGGACCCCCGCGCAACTGGCCCAGGCCTTTCACGTCACGCGCGGGGCCATGACCAACACGCTGTCGCGGCTGGAATGGGCGGGCCATGTTCATATCCGCCCCGACTGGGACGACGCGCGGCGCAAGTTCGTGTCGATCAGCCCGGCGGGGCGGGCGGCGCGCGATGCCGCCATCGCCGCCTTCATGCCGCTGATTGCCCAGGTCGTGCGCGACATCGGCGCCGACAAGGTCCGCACCGCCCTGCCCGTGCTGCGCGAATTGCGCATCCGGCTGGAGGACAGCGACGGCTAGCCCCCGCGCCGGGCGGTCAGGACATAGTTCACGGACAGATCCCGGTCCGACAGCGACCAGCCGAAGCCAAGGGGGTTGAACACCATCCCCCGCCGGTCGGCCACCGTCAGCCCCGCGCCCCCGGCCATCCCCGCCAGTTTGTCGGGCGTGATGAAGCGGTTCCAGTCATGCGTGCCGCGCGGCAGCCAGCGCATGATCCATTCGGCCCCGATGATCGCCGCGCCGAAACTGCGGGCCGTGCGGTTCAGCGTGGACAGGATCACCAGCCCGCCCGGGCGCACCAGATCCCGGCAGGTGGCGACAAAGGCCCGGGGATCGGCCACGTGTTCCACGATCTCCAGCGCCAGGACCACGTCGAAGACCTCGCCCGCGGCGGCCAGCGCCTCGGCGGTGGTGGCGCGATAGTCGATGGCAAGCCCCTGCCCTTCCGCATGGACCCGCGCCACGGCGATGTTGCCCTCTGCCGCGTCGGCCCCCACCACATCCGCGCCCAGCCGGGCCATCGGTTCCGCCACCAGCCCGCCGCCGCAGCCGATGTCCAGCACGCGCAGCCCGGCAAACGGGCGCAGGTCGCGGCGGTCGCGCCCGAACTCGCCCGCGATCTGGGCGGCGATGTAGTCCAGCCGCACCGGGTTCATCAGGTGCAGCGGCCGGAACTTGCCCCGGGGATCCCACCATTCGGCGGCCATCGCCTCGAACTTGGCGATCTCGGCGGGGTCGATGCTGGTCATGGAATTGTCCTTCTGGCGGGCGGGTTCGTCTGCGCTTATAATAAGGCGATGGACCGATTGGCAGGACAAAACGCCGCATCGCCGGGCCGCCTCCACATGGCCGCGGAACCCTTTGCCCGCCACCTGCTGGAGGTGGGCTGTGGCCACCAGATCTATGTCGAGGAAAGCGGCAACCCCGAGGGGCGGCCCGTGCTGGTCCTGCATGGCGGTCCCGGCGGCGGCTGCAGCCCCTTCATGCGCCGCTTCTTCGACCCGGCCCATTACCGCGCGATCCTGTTCGACCAGCGCGGCTGCGGACGCTCGCGCCCCCAGGCCTCGGTCCATGCCAACACCACGCAGCACCTGATCGCGGACATCGAGGTGATCCGCCAGACCCTCGGCCTCGAATCGGTGCTGCTGTTCGGCGGCAGCTGGGGCGCGACCCTGGCGCTGGCCTATGCGCAGGCGCACCCGGACCGCGTGACCGGGCTGGTGCTGCGCGGCGTCTTCCTGGGCACGCAGGGCGAGCTTGACTGGTTCTATGGCGGCGGCGCGGGACGGTTCTTTCCCGACCTGTGGGCGCAGTTCTGCGAGCCGATCCCCGAGGCCGAACGCGGCGACCTGATCGCCGCCTATCACAAGCGGCTGTTCTCGACCGACCTCGGGCGGCAGGGCCGCTATGCGCAGCCCTGGCTGATGTGGGAAAACGCGCTGGCCGGCCTGCAATCGGCCGCCGTCAGCCACGCCCCGTCCGATTACGCCCGCGCCTTCGCCCGGCTAGAGAATCACTATTTCACCAACCGCTGCTTCCTGGAGGAAGGCCAGCTTCTGCGCGACCGGCACCGGATCGAGCATCTGCCCGCCGTGATCGTCCAGGGCCGCTACGACATGGTCTGTCCGCCCCTGTCCGCCTGGCGCCTGGCCGAGGGCTGGCCCGCTTGCGACTTGCGCCTGATCCCCGCCTCGGGACATGCCCTGTCCGAGCCGCGGATCTTGGCGGAACTGGTCAAGGTCATGGATGCGTGGCGGGACGAGGACCGGGCCGACCCAGTTTGACCTTGCAAAGCACGTTCCTTGTGCTAGATACCCCCTTAACAGCGGCGCAGGCTTCCAACCCCTGCCCACCGGACCTTTCCGCATGGCCCGCTTCGGGCCTTTTTTCATATCCGAAAGGATCTCATGTCGAACGATCTGATCGCCAAGACCGCCATCGACCGGCGCCTGGCCGAGATCATCGCCCCGGTGATCGAGGATCTGGGGTTCGAGCTGGTGCGCGTGCGCCTGCAGGGCGGCAAGACCGCGACCCTGCAGATCATGGCCGACCGGCCCGAGGGCGGCATCAACGTGGACGATTGCGGCGACATTTCCGTGGCCGTCAGCGCCACCCTGGATGTCGAGGATCCGATCGAGGACAATTACCACCTGGAAGTCAGCAGCCCCGGCATCGACCGCCCCCTGACCCGCATGAAGGACTTCGAGACCTTCGAGGGATACGAGGCGCGGCTGGAAACGAACCAGGCCATCGACGGGCGCAAGCGCTTCAAGGGCGTGCTGGCGGGCGTCGAGAGGGGCGAGGGCGGCGACGAGGTCCTGCTGAACATCGAGGAAGCGGGCGAGGTCCAGACCATCGGGCTGCAGTTCGACTGGCTGTCGGACGCCAAGCTGGTCCTGACCGACGAGCTGATCCGCGAGATGCTGCGCCAGAAGAAGGAAGCGGGCGTCCAGATCGAGAACCTGGACGAAGCCGCCTTTGACGAGATCGAAACCGAAGACGACAACGACGGCGCAAATGACGCCGCTGACAAGGAGTGAGTGATGGCAATCACCTCTGCCAACCAGCTTGAACTGCTGCAAACCGCCGAAGCCGTCGCGCGCGAGAAGATGATCGAGCCGGAGCTGGTCATCGAGGCGATGGAAGACAGCCTCGCCCGGGCCGCCAAGTCGCGTTACGGCGCGGAGATGGACATCCGCGTCAAGATCGACCGCAAGACCGGCCACGCGAGCTTCACCCGCGTCCGCACCGTGGTCGAGGATGACGCGGTGGAAAACTATCAGGCGCAACTGACGGTCGAGCAGGCCCGCCCCTATGCCGACAATCCGCAGGTCGGCGACGAGATCGTGGACCAGGTGCCGCCGGTCGAACTGGGCCGCATCGCCGCGCAATCGGCCAAGCAGGTGATCCTGCAGCGCGTCCGCGAGGCCGAGCGTGATCGCCAGTACGAGGAATTCAAGGACCGCGCCGGCACCATCATCAACGGCGTCGTCAAGCGCGAGGAATACGGCAACATCATCGTCGATGTCGGCCGGGGCGAGGCGATCCTGCGCCGCAACGAGAAGATCGGCCGCGAAAGCTATCGCCCGAACGACCGCATCCGCGCCTATGTCAAGGACGTGCGCCGCGAATCGCGCGGGCCGCAGATCTTCCTGTCGCGCACCGACCCGCAGTTCATGGCCGAGCTGTTCAAGATGGAGGTGCCCGAAATCTATGACGGCATCATCGAGATCAAGGCCGTGGCCCGCGATCCCGGTTCGCGCGCCAAGATCGCCGTGATTTCCTATGACAACAGCATCGACCCGGTCGGCGCCTGCGTCGGGATGCGCGGCAGCCGCGTGCAAGCCGTGGTGGGCGAGTTGCAGGGCGAAAAGATCGACATAATCCCCTGGAACGAGGATCAGGCGACCTTCCTGGTCAATGCCCTTCAGCCCGCCGAGGTCAGCAAGGTCGTCTTCGACGAGGAAGCCAACAAGATCGAGGTGGTGGTCCCCGACGAGCAGCTGAGCCTTGCCATCGGGCGGCGCGGCCAGAACGTGCGCCTGGCCAGCCAGCTGACCGGCATGGACATCGACATCCTGACCGAGGAAGAGGAATCCAAGCGCCGCCAGGCCGAGTTCAACGCCCGGACCCAACTGTTCATGGACGCGCTGGATCTGGACGAATTCTTCGCCCAGCTTCTGGTGGCCGAGGGCTTCACCGACCTGGAGGAAGTGGCCTATGTCGATCTGGACGAACTCTTGTCCATCGACGGCGTGGACGAAGGCACGGCCTCGGAACTGCAGGCGCGCGCCCGCGACGTGCTGGAAGCCAAGACCAAGGCCGCGCTTGAAAACGCCCGCGCGCTTGGCGCCGAGGACAGCCTTATTGAATTCGAGGGGCTGAACCCCCAGATGGTGGAAGCATTGGCCAAGGACGGCGTGAAGACGCTGGAAGATTTCGCCACCTGCGCCGACTGGGAACTGGCCGGCGGCTGGACCACGGTGAACGGCCAGCGCGTCAAGGACGAGGGTCTTCTGGAACCCTTCGATGTCTCTCTTGAGGAAGCACAGAACCTGGTGATGACCGCACGCGTGCAATTGGGTTGGGTCGATCCCGCCGAGCTGGAAGGCAAGGCCGACGAGACCGGGACCCCCGACGACCAGGAGGCCGGGGCGTGATGCCCCGGATTTGCCCGCTTGAGCCGCGGTGGTCGCATCAAGGATCATGATCAGCCCGAAAGGCGCTGCATCGTCACCGGAGAGGTCCAGCCCAAGGCTGGGCTGATCCGTTTCGTGGCCGGGCCGGAGGGCCTGGTCTTCCCGGATCTGGCGGAAAAGCTGCCGGGTCGTGGCATCTGGGTCGTCGCGGATCGCGCGGCCATCGACAAGGCGGCGGCGAAGGGGCTGTTTTCCCGCGCCGCCAAGGCTCCGGTCAGGGCGCCGGACGGCCTGGCCGATCTGGTCGAGGCGGGCGTTGCGAAACGGCTGGTCGAACTGGTATCGTTGGCGCGCAAGTCGGGCCGTGCCGTGGCGGGGTTCGAGAAGGTCAAGGGCTGGCTGGCCGAGGGGCGCGCGAAGGTGCTGCTGCAGGCCAGCGACGGATCGGAACGCGGCAAGGGAAAGCTGTGGACGCCGACAGGCGGCCGTTGGTTCGGCTGCCTGACCGCATCAGAATTGGGTTTGTCCTTCGGGCGCGATCATGTCATACACGGCGCGCTTGCGGCGGGTGGACTGACGGACAAGGTGATCTTGGAAGCCGGCAGACTGACGGGTCTGCGCGGGCATGACGGCGGCAATACGGCGGCCGGGAAGGAATGAAGACGCAGATGAGCGACAAAGACGGAAAATCGACCTTGGGACTCGGCGGCAGCGGCCGCTCGGGCCAGGTCAAGCAAAGCTTCAGCCACGGTCGCACCAAGAGCGTCGTCGTGGAAACCAAGCGCAAGCGCGTCGTGGTGCCGAAAGCCGGCGCGGCGGCAACGACCGTGACCGACAAGGTCAAGAATCCGCTGACCGCCAAGGTCGCAAGCGACCCTTCCAAGCGCCCCGCAGGCATTTCCGACGCCGAGATGGAGCGCCGGCTGAAGGCCCTTGCCGCCGCGAAATCGCGCGAGGTCGAGGAAGCCGCGCAGCGCCTGGCCGACGAAAAGGCGCGCGAGGAAGAACGCGAACGCCGCCGCGCCGAGATCGAGGCGAAAGAGCGCGAGGAACGCGAACGCGAGGAAGCCCGCAAGGCCAAGGCCGAGGAAGACGAGCGCCGCGTCCGCGAGGCCGAGGAACTGGCCCGCGCCAAGGAAGAGCCGAAAGCCGCAGAGCGTGTCGCGCGTTCCGCCGACGCCAAGACGGCCGGCGCCCGTCCTGCTGCTGCCGGCGCCCGTCCGGCCGGTGCCCGCCCGGTCACCCCCGACCGCGCCGCGATCGAGGCCGCAGCCTCTCGCGCCGAGAAGCCCGGCGTTGCCACGGGTCCGCGCCGCACCGACCGCGACCGCCGCGACACCGGCGGCGACAGCGACGCCAAGGCCAAGGCCAAGGCCGAGGACAGCCGCCGCACCGGCCGCCTGTCGCTGACGCAGGCGCTGGATGGCGAAGGCGGGCGCCAGCGTTCGCTGGCCGCGATGAAGCGCAAGCAGGACCGCGCCCGGCAGAAGGCCATGGGCAGCGTGCGCGCCGAAAAGCAGGTGCGCGACGTGCAGCTGCCGGAAACCATCGTCGTGTCGGAACTGGCCAACCGGATGGCGGAACGCGCCGCCGACGTGGTCAAGTCGCTGATGAAGATGGGCATGATGGTGTCCATGAACCAGGCCATCGACGCCGACACGGCCGAACTGGTGATCGAGGAATTCGGCCACAAGGCCGTCCGCGTGTCGGACGCCGACGTGGAACAGGTCATCGACACGGTCAAGGACCGCGCCGAGGATCTGCAGCCGCGCCCGCCGATCATCACGATCATGGGCCATGTGGACCACGGCAAGACCTCGCTTCTGGACGCGATCCGCAAGGCCAACGTCGTCTCGGGCGAGGCGGGCGGGATCACCCAGCACATCGGCGCCTATCAGGTGAAGACCGACTCGGGCGCGGTGCTGACCTTCCTGGACACGCCGGGCCACGCGGCCTTCACCTCGATGCGGGCGCGCGGCGCGCAGGTCACCGACATCGTCGTGCTGGTGGTTGCCGCCGACGACGCGGTGATGCCGCAGACGGTCGAGGCGATCAATCACGCCAAGGCCGCGAACGTCCCGATGATCGTCGCGATCAACAAGATCGACAAGCCTTCGGCCGATCCGAACAGGGTCCGCACCGCGCTGCTGCAGCACGAGGTGGTCGTCGAGGAAATGTCGGGCGAGGTGCAGGATGTCGAGGTTTCGGCCAAAACCGGCCAGGGCCTTGACGAACTGCTGGAAGCCATCGCCCTCCAGGCCGAGATCCTGGAACTCGAGGCCAACCCGAACCGTGCCGCCCAGGGCGCGGTGATCGAGGCGCAGCTGGACGTGGGCCGTGGCCCCGTCGCGACCGTCCTGGTGCAGAACGGCACGCTGAAGCGCGGCGACATCTTTGTCGTGGGCGAACAGTGGGGCAAGGTGCGCGCGCTGATCAACGACAAGGGCGAGCGCGTGGACGAAGCCGGACCCTCGGTCCCGGTCGAGGTTCTGGGCCTGGACGGCACCCCCGCCGCGGGCGACGTGCTGAACGTGGTCGAAACCGAGGCGCAGGCCCGCGAGATCGCGGATTACCGCATCCAGCAGACCAAGGACAAGCGCGCCGCCGCCGGTGCCGCGACCACGCTGGAACAGCTGATGGCCAAGGCCAAGGCCGATGAAAGCGTGTCCGAGCTGCCGGTGGTCGTGAAGGCCGACGTGCAGGGTTCGGCCGAAGCCATCGTGCAGGCCCTGGAAAAGATCGGCAACGACGAGGTCCGTGTCCGCGTGCTGCATTACGGCGTCGGCGCGATCACCGAATCCGACATCGGCCTGGCCGAGGCGTCCAAGGCCCCGGTCATCGGCTTCAACGTCCGCGCCAATGCCCCGGCCCGCAATTCGGCCAACCAGAAGGGTGTCGAGATCCGCTATTACTCGATCATCTACGACCTGGTGGACGACATCAAGGCGGCGGCCTCGGGTCTCTTGTCGAACGAGGTGCGCGAGAACTTCATCGGCTATGCCGAAATCCGCGAAGTCTTCCGCGTCACGGGCGTGGGCAATGTCGCGGGCTGCCTTGTGACCGAGGGCGTGGCACGCCGTTCGGCGGGCGTGCGCCTGCTGCGCGACAACGTGGTGATCCACGAGGGCACGCTGAAGACGCTGAAACGCTTCAAGGACGAGGTGAAGGAAGTCATCTCGGGCCAGGAATGCGGCATGGCCTTCGAGAACTACGACGACATCCGCAAGGGCGACATCATCGAGATCTTCGAGCGCGAGGAGGTCGAGCGCACGCTGTAACGCGGCGCCCCGAACTTGCATCCGTGAACACGACAAAGGGGCGGCCTGACGGGGCCGCCCCTTTCGTGTTTGTCGCGGCGCCTTTGCCCCCGGTCAGCGCGTGACCGGTTTTCCTTCAAAGGTGCGCGTTCCGATGCGGACCACCATGTTCCCGTTCGGGGCCAGACATTCAAAAAGCCCCTGGACGAGAATATGGCTGCCAATCGAGATGGTGCGAATCATGTCAAGCCCTCCTGTACTCTCTGCAACCAGCGTGTCATGAAAGTGTTCACAAGGAATTAACGAAGCGGCTATCTACGACATTTTGCGGGCAGTTTGCAAAGACACACCCGAAATTGCGACCTCAAAGCCACATCTGCAATGCCGGGATCAGCGGCACATCCGCTGGCGGCATGGGGTAACTGCGCAAATCCGCGGCACGGACCCAGGCCAGCCGCTGTCCTTCCTGCGGACGGGCGATTCCCGTCCAGCGGCGGCAGGCAAAGACCGGCATCAGCAGGTGGAAATCGGGATAGCCGTGGCTGGCGAAGGTCAGGGGCGCCAGGCAGGATGTCCAGGTGTCGATGCCCAGTTCCTCGTGCAGCTCGCGGATCAGGGCGGCTTCGGGCGTCTCTCCGGGTTCGACCTTGCCGCCGGGGAATTCCCACAATCCCGCCATCGACTTGCCCTCGGGGCGCTGCGCCAGAAGCACGCGTCCGTCGGCGTCGATCAGGGCGACGGCGGCGACAAGGAGGGTTTTCACGACCGGTAATCGGCGTTGATGTCGATATAGCCGTGGGTCAGGTCGCAGGTCCACACGGTCCGCGCGCCCTGCCCCAAGCCCAGATCGACGGCGATCACCAGATCGGGCCGCTTCATGTAGGCGCTGGCCTTGGCCTCGTCATAATCGGGCGAGCGCCAGCCGTTTTCCGCCAGCACCATGTCGCCGAAGCGGATCCGCAGCCGGTCGCGGTCGGCCTGGGCGCCGGACTTGCCGACGGCGGCGACGATGCGGCCCCAGTTCGCGTCCTCGCCCGCGATGGCGGTCTTGACCAGGGGCGAATTGGCGATGGCCATGGCGACCTTGTGGGCGTCCGCGTCGGACGCCGCGCCCGTCACCCGCACCTCGACGAATTTCGTCGCGCCCTCGCCGTCGCGGACCACAAGCTGCGCCAGCTCTCGCATCACGCCGTGCAGCGCGGTCACGAAGGCCGCGCCCGCGCCGCTGTCCAGTGCGGTGATCGGCGCCGCAGGGCTGCGCCCGGTCGCGGCCAGGATCAACGCGTCGGATGTCGAGGTGTCGCTGTCCACCGTAATGGCGTTGAAGGTCGTGTCCAGCCCCGACGACAGCGCCTGCTGCAACAGCGGCGCGGCGATCGCGGCGTCGGTGAAGACATAGACCAGCATCGTCGCCATGTCGGGCGCGATCATGCCCGACCCCTTGGCGATGCCCGCGATGCGGATGTCCCCGCCCTCGCCCGCGACGACCGCCGAGGCCCCCTTGGGAAAGGTGTCGGTGGTCATGATCGCGCGGGCCGCGTCGGCAATGCCGCCCGCCTCCAGCGACGCCGCCAGGTCGCCCACGATGGCGATGATCCGGTCATGGGGCAGCGGCTCGCCGATCACCCCGGTCGAGGAGGAGAACACCCGTTCCGCCGGAACGCCCGTGGCCTGCGCCACCGCGCCTGTCACCGCATCGACCGATTCCTGCCCCCGTGCGCCAGTGAAGGCGTTGGCATTGCCGGAATTGACGATGATCGCGGCGCCCTGGGGCGCGTCGCCCCCCGCCGCCAGCTTGGCCTGGTTGTCCAGGATGCAGGCCGCGCGGGTTGACGATTTGGTGAAGGCCCCCGCCAGGGTCGATCCCGGTGCGATGCGGATCAGCGTCACGTCGGTGCGGCCTTGATACTTCACGCCGGCGGCACCGCTGGCGAATTCCACGCCGTCGATGGCTGGCAGGTCGGGGAATGCGGCGGGCGCCAGAGGGGAAACGGAAAGCCCGGCCTTGCCCATCACTCGGCCTCCAGCAACTCGGTCTTGCTCAGGGCCGCGGGGTCGATGCCTTCGGTCTTTTCCACCGTCGCCTCGCCGGTCAGGCGCTCGATTTCCGCCTGGACCTTGTCGCGCAGCACCATCTGGCTGATCTGGTCGCGCACGTCTTCAAGCTTGGGGGCCTCGCGCATCCGGGTGTCGTTCAGCTTGATGACATGCCAGCCGAACTCGGTCTGCACGGGATCCGAGACCTGGCCCTTTTCCATCCCTGCCACCGCATCGGCAAAGGGCTTGACCATCTGATCCGCACTGAACCAGCCCAAATCGCCCTTGTTCGGCCCGCTGGGTCCGGTGGAATTCTGTTCGGCCAGCGTGCCGAAATCCGCGCCGCCGTCCAGCTGGGCCTTGATGTCACGCGCCTTTTCCTCGGTATCGACCAGGATATGGGCGGCGGAATATTCTGTCGGCGGTTCGGCCGATGCGAACAGCCCGTCATAGGCGGCCTGGATCTCCGCATCCGTCGGCTGGGCCTTCGTCACCTCGGCGATGGCGGCGGCGGCGAGCGTGTTGCGGCGCTGGATTTCCAGTTGCGCGCGCACGCCCGCGTTTTCCTTGCCCGCGGCGGCGACCGCGGTCTGCTGGATCAACTGGTCCAGCATGATCTCGTACAGCGCGCCGTCGCCCATGGCGGCCATCTGGGGATCCTGGGATGCGGCCTCTTTCATCACGATCATCTCGCCCAGGGTGATGGGGGTGCCGTTGACGGTGGCCACGACGGTGTCGGCGCCCTTGTCCTGGGCGGTGGCCGCAAAAGGCAGGGCCGTGGCCAGAAGAACGGCCAGAATCGACGGTTTCAGCATGGGGATCCCTTCGCTTGTTCTGCCCGCGCATCGGGGCCAGCGTTGACAGTGGGGCAGGCGAGGCATAGATCCCGGTCCAACTCCGTGGAAGGCGCCGCCGCCGCTTTCGTTCAGGCCCCTGATACGGCAATGCGGCAGGTCGCGGCAAGTAGGCCCGGCCGGGATCGCCTTTCCCAACAACGTGATTGCGAAGGTCTACATGCTCGGCATCGGAAATCTGGCGAAGAAGGTCTTTGGAAGCCCCAACGACCGCAAGGTCAAGGGCACGCGCGGGCTGGTCGCCCGCATCAACGCGCTGGAGGATCAGTTCCGCCCGCTGACCGATCAGGGACTGATCGACAAGACGCGCGAGTTCCAGACCCGCGTGGCCGGGGGCGAAAGCCTGGACGACATCCTGCCCGAAGCCTTCGCCAACTGCCGCGAAGGGGCGCGCCGCGCCCTGGGCCTGCGGGCCTTCGACGTGCAGCTGATGGGCGGCATCTTCCTGCACCAGGGCAACATCGCCGAGATGAAGACGGGCGAGGGCAAGACCCTGGTGGCGACATTCCCCGCCTATCTCAATGCGCTGACCGGCAAGGGCGTCCACATCGTCACGGTCAACGATTACCTGGCCAAACGCGACGCCGAGTGGATGGGCAAGGTGTTCCGCCAGCTGGGCATGACCACGGGCGTCGTGTATCCCTTCCAGGCGGAACCGGAAAAGCGCGCGGCCTACGGCGCCGACGTGACCTATGCCACCAACAACGAACTGGGCTTCGACTATCTGCGCGACAACATGAAGGGCAGCGTCGAGGAGATGGTCCAGCGCGGCCACAACTTCGCCATCGTGGACGAGGTGGACAGCATCCTGATCGACGAGGCGCGCACGCCGCTGATCATTTCCGGCCCCAGCCAGGACCGCAGCGAGCTGTACGTCACGCTGAACCAGTACATCCCGCTGCTGACCGAAGACCACTACAAGCTGGACGAAAAGGCCCGCAACGCGACCTTCACCGAGGAAGGCAACGAGTTCCTGGAAACCCGCCTGCAAGCCGACGGCATCCTGCCCGAGGGGCAGACGCTCTATGACCCGGAATCCACGACCATCGTCCACCACGCGAACCAGGCCCTGCGCGCCTGGAAGCTGTTCAACAAGGACCAGCACTACATGGTCCGCGACGGCGAGGTGATGCTGATCGACGAATTCACCGGCCGGATGATGAAGGGCCGCCGCCTGTCCGACGGGTTGCACCAGGCGATCGAGGCCAAGGAAGGCGTGACCATCCAGCCGGAAAACGTGACGCTGGCCTCCGTCACCTTCCAGAACTATTTCCGCCTTTACGCCAAGCTGGCCGGTATGACCGGTACGGCGGCGACCGAGGCCGAGGAATTCGCCGAGATCTACAAGCTGGGTGTGGTCGAGGTTCCCACGAACCGGGGCGTGGCGCGCGTGGACGAACACGACCGCGTGTATCGCACCGCGGCCGAGAAATACGCCGCCGTGATAGAGGCGATCAAGGACGCCCATGCCAAGGGCCAGCCGACCCTGGTCGGCACCACCAGCATCGAGAAGTCCGAGATGCTGTCGGCGATGCTGCAAAAGCAGGGCATTCCCCACAACGTCCTGAACGCCCGCCAGCACGAGGCCGAGGCGCAGATCGTGGCCGATGCGGGCAAGCCCGGCGCCGTGACCATCGCCACCAACATGGCGGGCCGCGGCACCGACATCCAGCTGGGCGGCAACGTGGAAATGAAGGTGATGGAGGCGCTGGCCGCCGACCCCGAAGCCAATCCTGATGAGGTCCGCGCCCGGATCGAATCCGAACACGCCGCCGACAGGCAAAGGGTTCTGGACGCCGGGGGCCTGTTCGTCCTGGGCACCGAACGCCACGAATCCCGCCGCATCGACAACCAGCTGCGCGGGCGCTCCGGCCGCCAGGGCGATCCGGGGCGGTCGCTGTTCTTCCTGTCGCTGGACGACGACCTGATGCGCATCTTCGGGTCGGAACGTCTGGACAAGGTCCTGTCCACCCTGGGCATGAAGGAAGGCGAGGCGATCATCCACCCTTGGGTCAACAGGTCGCTGGAACGCGCCCAGGCCAAGGTCGAGGGCCGCAACTTCGACATCCGCAAGCAGTTGCTGAAATTCGACGACGTGATGAACGACCAGCGCAAGGCGATCTTCAGCCAGCGCCGCGAGATCATGGACAGCGCCGAGGTGGGCGAGATCACCGCCGACATGCGCCACCAGGTGATCGACGACCTGATCGACGAACACATGCCGCCGAAATCCTATCCCGAACAATGGGACCTGGAGGGGCTGAAGACCGCCATCCGCGAACGGCTGAACATGAACCTGCCCGTCGCCGACTGGGCGGCCGAGGAAGGCGTGGACCAGGATACCATCCGCGAACGCATCGAACAGGCGACCGACACCTATCAGGCCGACAAGGCCCAGGCCTTCGGCCCGGAAAACATGCGCAACATCGAAAAGCAGGTGCTGTTGCAGATGATCGACGGGAAATGGCGCGACCACCTGCTGACGCTGGAACACCTGCGGTCAGTCGTGGGCTTTCGCGGCTATGCGCAGCGCGACCCCCTGTCGGAATACAAGACCGAGGCGTTCCAGCTGTTCGAGACGATGCTGGACGGTCTGCGCTTCGACGTGACGCAGCGCCTGGCGCAAATCCGCCCCCTGACCGAGGCCGAACGCGAGGACATGCTGCGCCAGATGGCCCAGCAGCAGAAGGCCGCGCAGGAACACCTGACGATGGAACACGGGGCAGAACATCATTCGGATGACGATGCGCTGAAGCCCGAGCCGCTGGTCCAGGGATTCGACGAAGCCGACATGAACACCTGGGGCAACCCGTCGCGCAACGATCCCTGTCCCTGCGGATCGGGCAAGAAGTTCAAGCACTGCCACGGCGCGATCTGACCGTGCGCTCCCCGATGAATGGCCGGATGTTCGTCACCCCTCGTCAAGGGAAGGGGTAGCCCATGCTGGATTTCGGAGGGCTGGTCTATCTCGATGTCCAGAAGACCGGCTCGACCTTCATAACGGCCTTTCTGAGGGCCGCCTGCCGCTTGCCAGAGCGTCGGTTCAGCCAGCATCAGCCGGTTCGCCATCACCATGATCCATCGGCGGTTCATGTCATCTCGGTCCGTGATCCGCTGGCGCAATACCTGTCGCTTTACCGATACGGGCTGGATGGTCGCGGCGGGCTGCACCACCGCCTCGTCCAGCTCGGCTGCGGCGAGATATACCGCCCGACGCAGGACGGGTTCGAGGAGTTCGTGCAGATCCTGCTGGATCCCCAATACTCGGGCGCGCTGCATGACGACTTCGTGGCCCCGGCCAAGACCTTGGGCATCGGCTTCATGACCTTTCGCCACCTGTTGCTGGCCTTGCGCTGGCCCCTGGCGACGCTTGCAGACACGCCGCCCGATGCGCTGTTGGGCCGCTACCGCAAACGCCGCATCTGGACCGACGTGCTTTGGCAGGAAACCCTTTCGGACGATCTGCGCAAGCTCGTCGCGCGCTACCCCGATCTTTTCGATCCCGAAAAGGCCGAGGACTTCCTGGTCCGAAACGACAAGATCAACATCGCGGAAACCGCAGGGGGCTTGCAAGCCACGCTTGGGTCCGACACGATGATGAGGTTGTGCCGGCGTGAGCACCTGCTTTACCGCAAGTTCTATCCGCACAAATATCAGCGCCTCGTGGCGCAGTTCAGCCCGCAGCCTTGATCGGCTCACCCCGGCCGGTCAGGCCCGCAGGGTGGGGTTCCATCCCACCAGCCTCCTAACCAAACCGCGCCGGAAGCCCCCACCCGCGCAACAGTTCCTCTGTCGCCATCGGCTTCTTCCCCGACCGCTGCGCCTCCAGCACCTCGACCGCGCCGTCCCCGCAGGCGACGGTGAAGCCCCCCAGCACCTGCCCCGGCGCCCCCTGCCCCGCGACCACGCGGCTGCGCAGCAGCTTCACCCGCTCGCCCGCGATCTCGCACCAGGCGCCGGGAAAGGGCGACAGGCCCCGGATCAGCCGGTCCACTTCGATTGCAGGCTGTGACCAGTCCACCCGCGCCTCGGCCTTGTCGATCTTGGCGGCATAGGTCACGCCGACTTCGGCCTGCGGCACGGCGGGCAAGGGCAGCCGGTCCAGCACATCGACGATCAGGCCCGCCCCCATGACGGACAGCCGGTCGTGCAGGTCGGCCGTCGTTTCCTCGGCCCCGATGGGCGTGCGCGCCTCGACCAGAACCGGCCCGGTGTCCAGCCCCGCCTCCATCCGCATGATGGTCACGCCAGTTTCCGCGTCGCCCGCCATCACCGCCCGATGGATCGGCGCCGCCCCCCGCCAGCGCGGTAGCAGGGATGCATGGATGTTCAGACACCCCAGCCGCGGCGCGTCCAGCACCGGCTGCGGCAGGATCAGCCCATAGGCCACCACGACCGCCACATCCGCCCCAAGCGTGGCAAACGCCGCCTGCTCCGCCGGATCGCGCAGCCGCAAGGGCGTGCGGACCTCGATCCCCAACTCCTCCGCCGCCGCATGAACCGCCGAAGGGCGCGGCTTCTGCCCCCGCCCCGCAGCGCGCGGCGGTTGCGAATAAACGGCAACGACCTCGTGCCGCGCGGCGATGGCGCGCAAGGCGGGCACCGAAAACTCGGGCGTCCCCATGAAGATCACGCGCATCCTGCCTCCTGCATTGGACCCTAAATATCCCACGGGGGTCCGGGGGTGTGAAACCCCCGGCCTTTTCAACGCCGCGCCAGCTTCCCGGATTTCGCGACCAGCATCTTGCGCCGCAAGGGCGACAGGTGGTCCACATAGACCCGCCCGTCCAGATGATCGATCTGATGCTGCACGCTGGTTGCCCATAGCCCCACGAAATCGCGCTCCTCGACCTCACCCGCCGCGTTCAGGAACCGCACCGTCACCGCACGGGGGCGGCGGATGGGGGCGGACACGCCGGGCAGGTTGGGGCTGGCCTCCTCGTGGCTGCGGAACTGGACGCTGGCGTGCAACACCTCGGGGTTGGCCATGCGCACCGCCTGGCCCCGCTTGTCGGACGCATCGACGACGGCCAGCCGCAGCATGATGCCGATCTGCGGCGCGGCCAGGCCCACGCCCGGCATCGCCTCCATCGTGTCGATCATGTCGTCCCAGATCATCCGCACCGTCTCGGTCACGGCCTCGACGGGTTCGGCGGGGATGTGCAGGCGGCGGTCGGCATAGGGCAGGAAGGGACGGACGGTCACGCGCGGCCCTTTTCCCGCTTCAGCTTGACCATCCGCCGGGTGATCATCTGGCGCTTGATGGCCGACAGGTGGTCGATGAACAACACGCCGTTCAGGTGGTCCAACTCGTGCTGCGCGCAGGTCGCCCACAGCCCGTCGAAGTCCTGCTCGTGCGTCCTGCCGTCCAGTCCCAGCCAGCGCAGCCGCACCTGCTTGGGCCGCGTCACGTCGGCGTATTGGTCGGGGATCGACAGGCAGCCTTCCTCGTAGGTGTTCGGCTCGTCCGACGCCCAGGTCACCTCGGGGTTCACCAGCACCAGGGGGCGGCGCTCGGCATCCGGGTCGCGGGTGGCGTCCATCACGAAGACGCGGAACAGGACGCCCACCTGCGGCGCGGCCAGGCCCACGCCCGGCGCGTCATACATCGTGGCCAGCATGTCCGCGGCCAGCGTCTCGATCTCGGGCGTGATGCGGGCCACCGGCTCGCAAACCTTCTTCAGGCGCGGGTCGGGATGGATCAGGATGGGGCGCAGGCTGCTCATGTTTCGCGATTTAGGGCAAGGCTTCACCATAAGCAACAAGCGGCGTATGCAGGGGCAGGCAGCGGATAGGCAGGACCATGACCGACTTCGACCAGATCATCGACCGCGTGGGCACCCGGTGTTCCAAATGGGACGACATGCAGGCGGCCTATGGCGTGTCGCCGGACGGCGGCGGGTTGGCGATGTGGGTCGCGGACATGGACTTCCGCCCCCCCGCCGCCGTGCAGCGCGCGGTGGAATCCGTGGCCGCCCACGGCGTCTACGGCTATCCCGGCGCGAACCGGCCCTATCTGGAGTCGATCCGCTGGTGGATGGAACACCGCCACGGCTGGTCCATCGACACCGGCTGGATCCTGACCTGCGCCGGTTTGGTCAACGGCGTGGCGATGGCGCTGGATGCCTATACGCAGCCGGGCGACGGCGTGATCGTGATGTCGCCCGTGTATCACGCCTTCGCCCGCGTGATCCGCGCATCGGGACGCGACTTGGTGGAACTGCCGCTGGCGCAGCAGGACGGGCTTTACCGCATGGACTGGCCCGCCTGGGAAAGCCGCCTGACGGGGCGTGAGAAGCTGCTGATCCTCTGTTCCCCCCACAACCCCGGCGGCCGCGTCTGGACGCCCGGGGAACTGCGCGAGGTTGCCGATTTCTGCATCCGCCACGACCTGATCCTGGTCTCGGACGAGATCCATTGCGACCTGGTCATGCCCGGCCACCGGCACAGCGTCACCGCCATCGCCTGCCCCGACATCGCGGACCGGCTGGTAACGCTGACCGCCGCCACCAAGACCTTCAACATCGCGGGCGCCCATATCGGCAACGCGATCATCGCGGATGAAGGGCTGCGCAACCGCTTCAAGGGCGCGCTGATGGCGCGCGGCATCTCGCCCGGGCTGTTCGGGATGGACATGGTGACGGCCGCCTATTCGCCCGAGGGCGCGGCATGGGTCGATGCCCTGGTCGATTACCTCGACGGCAACCGGCGGCTGTTCGACGACGGGATCGCCGCCATCCCCGGCCTGCGCTCCATGCCCTTGCAGGCGACCTATCTCTCCTGGGTGGATTTCTCGGACACCGGCATGGCGCCCGCCGAATTCACCACCCGCGTCGAGAAGAACGCCCGCATCGCCGCCAACCACGGCGCGACCTTCGGCACCGGGGGCGAGAACTTCCTGCGCTTCAACATCGCCACCCCCCGCGCCCGCGTGGCCGAGGCGGTCCGCCGCCTGCAAGACGCCTTCGCCGACCTGCAATGAAGGCTCTTGCGCGGCTTTTCTCGGCCCTGACGCTGCTGTTTCTGCTGGCGGCGGCCTGGCTGATGCTGGCGCCGCAGCCGCAGCGGCCCTCGCCACCCCCCGCGACGCCCCTGACCGGCCCGGTCGATCACATCGTGATCCACAAATCCGCCCGCCGCATGACCGCCTTCCGCGACGGCCAGCCGCTGAAGACCTATCCCATCGCGCTCGGCTTCGCGCCCCATGGCGACAAGCGCCGGCAAGGCGACGGCAGGACGCCCGAAGGCCGCTTCACCATCAACCGCGTGAACCCCCGCAGCGCCTATCACCTGTCGCTTGGCCTCGATTACCCCCGTCCGCAGGACCGCGCCCGCGCGGCAGCGGAAGGCACTGATCCCGGCGGCGACATCTTCATCCACGGCCAGCCGAACACCCGCCCTGACGGCGAAACCCTGCCCGGCGACTGGACGGCGGGCTGCATCGCGGTCTCGGACAGCGACATCCGCGAACTCCACGCCGCCGCCCGCATCGGCACGACCGTCGAGATCCTGCCCTAGCGCATTCACCTTTGCTCAAATATCCTCGGGGGGTCCGGGGGGCGAAGCGCCCCCGGCCTCCGTTGCAATCCCGCGCCCGCACGATCATATAGGGGCGCAAACCCGAACACACCCGAAGGCACACCCCGCATGGTCTATCTGGATTTCGAAAAGCCGCTTGCCGACATCGAGGGCAAGGCCGAGGAGCTTCGCGCCCTGGGCCGCAAATCCGAAAACACCGTGGACGTTGAGAAAGAGGCGGCGGCGCTGGATCGCAAATCCGCCGACCTGCTGCGCGACCTTTATCGAAGCCTCGACCCCTGGCGCAAGACGCAGGTCGCGCGCCATCCCGACCGCCCGCATTGCCGCGATTACATTGACGCGCTGTTCACCGAATACACGCCCTTGGCGGGCGACCGGGCCTTTGGCGACGACCATGCGGTAATGGGGGGCCTTGCCCGCTTCAACGACAACCCTTGCGTGGTGATCGGGCACGAAAAGGGCAACGACACCAAGACCCGCATCCACCACAATTTCGGCATGGCGCGGCCCGAAGGCTATCGCAAGGCGATCCGGCTGATGGATCTGGCGCACCGCTTCAAGCTGCCGGTCATCACGCTGGTCGATACCCCCGGCGCCTATCCCGGCAAGGGGGCCGAGGAACGCGGGCAAAGCGAAGCCATCGCCCGCTGCACCCAGAAATGCCTGGAAATCGGCGTGCCCCTTGTCAGCGTCATTATCGGCGAAGGCGGATCAGGCGGCGCAGTGGCCTTCGCCACGGCCAACCGCATCGCCATGCTGGAACATTCGATCTATTCGGTGATCTCGCCCGAGGGCTGCGCCTCGATCCTGTGGAAGGACGCCGAGCGGATGCGCGACGCGGCCGAGGCGCTGCGCCTGACCGCCCAGGATCTGAAGAAGCTGGGCGTGATCGACCGCATCATCGCCGAACCCGTGGGCGGCGCGCAGCGCGACCCCGCCGCCGCCATCAAGGCCGTGGGCGAGGAGATCGCCGCGATGCTGGCGGAACTGGACGGCAGGAAACCCGCCGACCTGATCCGCGACCGCCGCCAGAAATTCCTGGACATGGGATCGAAAAGCCTGGCCTGAGGGTCAGGCCACCGCCACCGTTTCGCCCCGGAACCCCGCCTCGGCCATCAGGCGGTCGGAATGGGTCTCGACCTCGGCCTCCAGCCGGGGGACGAAGCCCTCGGCCGGAACCTCGGGCGGCAGGACCGGCAGGAACTCGACCACGGCGCGGCCGGGGCGGATCCCCCATCCCTTGCGCGGCCAGAACAGGCCGGTGTTGACCGCGACCGGCACGACCGGCAACCCGGTTGCCGCGCGGATGGTGCTGACGCCGTGCTTGTAGGGGCGGCGTTCGCCCGGCTTCGTGCGCGTGCCCTCGGGATAGATGATCAACTGGCCCAACCCCTCGCCCGCCAGGCGGCGGTTGATCTCGCCGGAAATCGCGCGCATGGCGTCGCGGCCCCGGGTGCGGTCGATGGGGATGCAGCCGGTCTTCCAGGCATACCAGCCCATGATCGGCACGCGCATGACCTCGCGCTTCATGATGAAGGCGCGGCGGGGGACGGCATGGGCGATGACCAGGATGTCCAGGAAGCACTGGTGCTTGGCGGCGATGATGCAATCCTCAGTCGGCGGCGTTCCGCGCACCTCGCAGGACACGCCCAGGTGCAGCCGCGCCGCCCACAGCATGTAGCCGATCCAGCGCGTCGCCACCCGGTTCGCGCCCGCCCGGCCATCGCGCAAAAGCGCGGGCAGGCCCAGCAAGCCGATCACCACCGTCGCCACCGCGACATGCAGGTAATAAAGCGCGTTCTGCACGTATTGCCAGACCGTCAGCCGGCCGGGCACGGGCGAGGCCCGGTTGCTCATCGCACGGCACCCAGCATCTTCAGCGCCGCCCAGCGGGTGGCGAAGAACCCGACGGCCCCAGCCACCACCGGGATCAGCAGCGGCAGCAGCCAGCCCCATCCCTGAAAGCCCAGGCCGGTCAGGAACCCGCCCGCAGCCTCCATGCCCGGCAGCATGGCGATGCCCGCCATCCCGCACAGCGTGCCGGCCGTCGCGCCGATGGCCGCCCGCTTGGTGAAGCGGCGCACGAAGGCGGTGGCGATGGTGATGTCGCGCGCCCCGATCAGCCGCAGCACCCGGATCACCTGCCCGTTCGCCGCCAGCGCCGCCTTGGCCGCCAGCGTGATCATGGAGGCCGAGGCCGCCGCGATCAGCAGCAGCGATACGATGCCCAGCACCCGCAGCCGGTTCGCGGCCGTCACCAGCGGACGGCGCCATTCGGTGTGATCGTCCAGCACCGCGCCCGGCGCTTCGGCCTCCAGCCGCAGGCGCAGGCCCTGGACATCGAAGTCCTCGTCCACGATCGGCAGGTCGATCAGCGAGGGCACGGGCAGCGCATCGACGGGCATGTCGGGACCGAACCACGGGGCCAGCAGTCGGGCCACCTCCTCGGGCGGCAACAGGCGGGGCTGGCCCGCCCCCGGCGTCGTCGCAAGCACCTGCATCGTGGCCTGGGTCCGGGCCGCCTGTTCGTCCAGGGGCGCGCTGACGCGGACCGTCACGGAACCTGCCAGTTCGCCGGACCAGCGTTCGGCCAGCCGCCCCGTCGCCAGCGCCAGGGCCAGCGCGAAGACCGCAAGGAACGCCATGGCGCCTGCCGAGAACAGCGTCAGCTGCGCGGTGATCCCCGTGGGCGGCACGATCCGGTCGCCCGAGCCACCGTCGCGCATCAGCCCCTGCCACAGCGCTCTTGGGTTCAGCGTGCGAAAATCGGTCCCCATCACAGATCGGCCCCCGCCAGGTTCAACGTCCCGTTCGCGATGCGCAGCACGCGCGCCGCGACCTGCGCCTTGGTGGCGCGGATCAGGTTCAGGTCATGGGTCGCGACCAGCACGGTCTTGCCCGACTTGTTCAGCTCGATCAGCAGTTGCATCAGGCGCATCGACATGTCCCAGTCCAGGTTGCCCGTGGGTTCGTCGGCCAGGATCAGGTCGGGCGACAGGATCACCGCCCGGGCCAGCGCCGCCCGCTGCCGTTCGCCGCCCGACAAGGACGGCGGCAGGGCGCGGGCGTGGTGCGACAGGCCGACCCATCCCAGAAGGTCGCGCAGCGCCTCCATGTCCACCTCCTGCCCGGAAACCGTCAGCGGCAGGGCCAGGTTCTCGGCCACGGGCAGGTGGTCCAGGAACTGCGTGTCCTGATGCACGACCCCGATCCTGCGCCGCAGGTCGGCGATCCCGTCGCGCGACAGTTGCCGCACATCCTCGCCAAAGGCGGTCATCTGCCCCGTCGTGGGCAGCAGATCCGCATAGCACAGCCGCAAGAGCGTAGTCTTGCCCGATCCCGAAGGCCCGGTCAGGAAATGGAACATGCCGGACTGCAGCGTCAGCGTCATATTCGACAACAGCTCGGTCCCGCCATAGCCGAAGCCGACATCCCGCATCTCGATCAAGCGCCGTTCCTTTCCTGCTTTCCGCCCCTGCCCGGCTTGGAAGCCGGCCCCGCGCTTGATAGAACAGCCACAAGGCGAATGCGAGGGGTCGGGATGGCGGAAATACGGTTGATCTGTCCGGGCTGCGCCGCGGAATACCGCCTGCCCGACACCGCCATCCCCCCCGAGGGGCGCGAGGTCGAATGCAGCGCCTGCGGCCATGTCTGGCACGCCGCGGCACCATCCGCCCGGCTGCCGCCTGCCGGCGGCCTGCCGCGCATCCCTGCCCCGGGCGAGGCCCCCCCGCAGTTGAGCCGCCGCCTGCCCGACACCGTGCTGGACATCCTGCGCGACGAGGTCGAGCACGAGCGCCGCGCCCGCGCAGCCGAGAGCGAGGGCGAGGCGCCTTCCTTGCCCGCCCGGTCCGCCGCTCCGCACCGTCCCGCAGCGGATCCCGAATGGCCCGCCACGACCATCACCCGCCATGTCGATCCAAGGCCGGTCGAGGGTGCGCCCCCTTCGCCCCCATCCAGGCCCGCGCCGGCCCGTCCCCAACCCGCGCCCGCGTACCCGATGCGGGCGGAACCGGCAGAACCCCTGCCGCAGGCGGAAAGCCCCCTGCCGGACCGGGTCCCGCCCGCACCCGAACCGCCCGCGCCTGCTTCCCGGCCCGCGCGCGCGGGCTATGCGGCGGGCTTCGGCCTGGCCGCCATGCTGACCGTGGCTTGCGTGGCGCTCTACCTGCTGGCCCCGGCGCTGTCGGACCAGGGTTCCCTGGGCGAGGGGGTGATGCAGATTCGCGGGCAGGTGGACGAGGCCCGGCTGTGGCTGCAGGACCGCGCGGCCAGCCTGACCCGCTGATCAGAAGCGGTCCAGCAACCGGCCCAGATAGTCGCGTTCCGCCTCGGGGCGTTCGGGCTGGCCGCTGCGGCGGCGGATTTCATCCAGCAGGTCGCGCGCCCGGCGCGCGGGATCCACGCCCTCGGCCAGGGGATCGCCCCCGGCGATGACATTGCCGTTGCCGTCGCGCTGACGGCCCAGCGGATCCAGCGCGGGACGCTGGTCATAGGCCTGCCCCTGGGCACCCGCGCGGTCGCCGCCGCCGGGCTGCTGGCCTTCCTGCCCCTGCTGCTGGCCCTGCTGCCCCTGCTGGCCCTGGCCTTGCTGGGCCAGCATGTCGCCCAGGGCGCGCATCCCCTCGCGCATGGATTCGATGGCATCGGCCTGGCGCTGCAGGGCGCCGCCCGTGTCTCCCTCGCGCAGGGCCTGTTCGGCATCCTCCATCGCGCGGCCTGCCTCGTCCAGCTGGCGCCGCGCCTGGTCGCCGCCGGGCGATCCCTGGCCGGGCAGCAATCCCTGCTGCCGGCCCAGTTCCTGGCGCAACTGCCGCTGCTGGTCGGCCAGGCCTTCGGCATTCGGGGACGGCTGGCCCATCTGGCCCTGGCCGAACTGGTCCTGCATGTCCTTGAACGCCTCATCCGACAGGCGCTGCTGTTCGCGCAGCGTCTCGGCCAGGCGGTTCATCGGCTGGTTGCCGCTGCTGCCCCCCTGCCCTTCGCCACCCTGGCCTTGGCGGACCTGGAGGTTCTCCATCATGCGGTTGAACTGTTCCAGCAGTTCCTGCGCCTCGGCCATGCGGCCTTCGTTCATCAGGCGCTGGATCTCGTCCATCATCTGCTGGATCTGGTCGCCGGTGATCTGCTGGCCCGGCTGGTTCTGGGTGAACCGTTCCGCCGGATCCTGCTGCCCCTGCTGGGCCAGCATGTCGGTATAGGCGTCCGTCGCCTCCTTCAGCTCATCCATCAGGCGCTGGATTTCGTCGGGGCTGGCACCGTTGCGGATCGCCTCGGACAGTTTTTCCTGCGCCTGGCGCATCCGTTCCAGGGCGTCGGACAGCCCGCCATCCTCAAGCTGGATCGCCGCCTGCCACAGCGCCTCGGCCAGGTCATCGCGGGCCTTGTCGGTCAGCCTGTCGCCTTCCAGCAACGTGACCGCGCCGCGCAGTTCCAGATACAGCGGCTGCTCGACGAAGCCCTGGGGCTGCCACGTCACTGCGCGCAGGATTTCCGCGCTGCGCCCGGCATTCTCGCGCGACCACAGCAAGTCGCGCCGCATCTCGATCAGCGCGGCGGCGAGCGGGTTGAAAAAGCGCCGCCCCGGCAGGACAGTGCGCATGGGTTCGGCCTCGCCCACCTGCTCGATCCCGTCCACGGCGCGCAAGCTGACGCTGACCGGCAGGTTGGCCCAGGGGTGGCGCGACAGATCCTCGGTCAACTGGCCCTTGATCCGGTGGCGGTCGCCCCGCGGCAGGGGCAGGACCAGTTCGACCGGCTGGCGCGGCTCGGGGTCGAGGGCAAGGCCGAAGCGGCGGTCCACGGCGGGCAGATCCAGCGCGATCACCGCCTGGCCTTGGGCCACGCCGTGATCGTCCTCGGCCTCGAAATCCTGGACCATCCGGCCATCCGCGCGCCGCACCGGCGCGGCCCCGGCGCGGATCACCGGGGCGTTGTCGGGCAGCACGGTCACGTCGAAGCGGCGCCCGGCGACCTCGATCGCGCCTGACCGCTCGGCCCGGAAGCCAGGGGCCTGCGGATCCTCGCCCAAGGCCGGTCCGATGTCCTGTGTGACGGTTGCACCGTTGCCATAAAGGCGGAACGTCACGGCACTGCCCTTGGGCAGGTCCAGCGTCTGCCCTTCGGCCAGCGCGTTCAGATAAATGGTCGGACGGCGGGTATAGGCCGGGGGTTCGGCCCAGCCTTCCCAGCTGGGCCCGACCGGCACCGCGTCGCCCGTCATGGGGCGGGACACGGTGGCCGCCAAAGCCTCGATCCCCTGCCCCATCTGCGCCGCGCCGCCAAAGACCAGAGCCATGACCAGGGCCACCAGCCCCGCCAGCCGAAGCGCAAAGGGATCGCGCCGCGCCAGCCCCGCGTCGGGGCGGACCGCCTGCGCCCGCGCCGCCCGCGCCTGCATCTGGGCCAGATGCGCCTGCCACAGCGCGCCTTCGCCGCCGATGGCCGCGCGGTCGGACAGCGCCGCCAGCGGACGGCCCGGCAGGGTGCGGTCCAGCCGGTCCATCGCATCCGCCATGCGCACCCGGCGGAACCGCATCCCGCCCCGGATCGCCACGCCGACCAGCACCAGCAGCACGGCCCCGGCCAGCCAGGGCAGCACCGGCCCGGGCACGGCGGCCACCACACCCAACGCGAAGGCGGCGAAGACCAGGGCCAGCACGGTGGCCAGCGGCCAAAAGGCCCGCGCCGCCTGTTCCCACACCATGCCCCAGCGGGTCAGGCGCAGGGCGCGGGCGACAGGACCCCTCTTCTTCAGGAAAATATCCCCGGGGGTCCGGGGGTTGAAGACCCCCGGCTGCGACGGATCGGACTGGTGCCGCGTCAAAGCCATTCCGGGATGCTATCCCGGGCCAGCATCTCCTCATATGTCGGTCTTGCCCGGATGACGGCGAAGTGATCGCCGCTGACCAGAACCTCGGGCACCAGGGGCCGGGAATTGTATTCCGAGGCCATCACCGCCCCGTAAGCCCCGGCGGATCGGAAGGCGATCAGGTCGCCTGCCGCCATGGCAGGCAGGTCCGCGCCCTTCTGGAAGGTGTCGCCCGATTCGCAGACCGGTCCCACCACGTCGAAGGGCCGCACCGCCGCGCCGACCGCCGGTTCGCGCACCGGCACGATGTCGTGATGCGCGCCATACATAGCGGGGCGCGCCAGATCGTTCATGGCCGCGTCCACGATCAGGAAATCGCGCCCCTCTCCCTGCTTCACATAGATCACTTCGCTGAGCAGGATCCCGGCATTGCCAACGATGTTGCGGCCCGGCTCGATCTCGATCTCGCAGCCCAGGTCGCCCACCGTCTCGCGGATGACCGCGCCATATTCGATGGGCAAGGGGGGCGCGTTGTTGTCGCGGCGATAGGGGATGCCCAGGCCGCCGCCCAGATCAAGCCGGGTGATCGCGTGGCCGTCGGCGCGCAAGGCGCGGGTCAGGTCCGCGACCTTGGCATAGGCCGCGCGGAACGGGTCAAGGTCGGTCAATTGGCTGCCGATATGCACGTCGATCCCCACGACCTGCAACCCGGGCAGCGACGCGGCCTCGGCATAAACCTCGCGCGCCCGCGCGATGGGGATGCCGAACTTGTTCTCGGATTTCCCTGTGGCGATCTTCTCGTGCGTCTTCGCATCCACGTCGGGGTTCACGCGAACGGCCACCGGCACCGTCACGCCCATGCTGGCGGCCAGCGCCGACAGGACGCGCATCTCCGGCTCGCTTTCCAGATTGACCTGGCGGATGCCCCCCTCGATGGCCTGGCGCATCTCGGCCAGGGTCTTGCCGACGCCGGAAAAGACGATCCGGTCGCCCGGAACCCCCGCCGCCCTGGCGCGCGCGTATTCGCCGCCCGACACCACGTCCATCCCCGCGCCCAGATCGCCCAGCAGCTTCAGCACCGCCAGGTTGCTGTTGGCCTTGACGGCGAAGCAGACGAGGTGATCCGTCCAGTCCAGCGCCTGCCGGAACAGGCCGAAATGGCGCGTCAGGGTGGCGGCGGAATAAACATAGACCGGGGTGCCCACCCCTGCTGCGATGCGCGACAGGGGCACGTCCTCGGCATGAAGCTCGCCGCCTTGGTAGTTGAAATGATCCATTAAAGCTCCGTGATCACGCCCACCGTGGCGTGGCCGGAAATCGAGACGTTGGATTTCGGAGCCGTCTTCGGCGCAGGCCGTTCGGGCGGGCCATCGACGCCGCAAGCCGCTAGTGCCGCCACCGCCAGAATCGCAATCCATTTCATGCCAGTTTTCCTTTCCAGCGGGTGATCTGCGCGCGCACCTGGTCGGGCGCCGTGCCGCCATAGCTTTGCCGCGAGGCGACCGAATTGTGAACGCCCAAGACGCCGAAGACTTTATCGGTAATGCCCGCATGGACCCCCTGCATGTCCGCAAGCGTCAGGTCCGGCAGGTCGCAGCCCTTCCTCTCGGCCAGGGCCACCAGCGATCCGGTGACGTGATGGGCCTCGCGGAACGGCAAGCCAAGCTCTCGCACCAGCCAGTCGGCCAAGTCGGTGGCGGTGGAAAAGCCCGAGGCCGCGGCGGCCTCCATCCGGTCGCGGTTGGCGGTCAGGTCGGACAGCATCCCGGCCATCGCCGCCAGCGCCAGCATCAAGTGGTCGGCGGCATCGAAGACCTGCTCCTTGTCCTCCTGCATGTCCTTGGAATAGGCCAAGGGCAGGCCCTTCATCACCGTGAACAGCGCCACCGTCGCGCCCAGGATGCGGCCGATCTTGGCGCGGATCAGTTCGGCCGCGTCGGGGTTGCGCTTTTGCGGCATGATCGAGGATCCGGTGGACCACCTGTCCGACATCGACACGAAGCGGAACTGGGCGGACGACCAGATCACCAGCTCCTCGGCCAGCCGCGACAGGTGGACGGCGCAGATGGACGCGGCCGACAGGAATTCCAGCGCGAAATCCCGATCCGACACCGCGTCCAGGCTGTTGGCCATGGGCGCGTCGAACCCGAGCGCCTCGGCCGTCGCATGGCGGTCGATGGGATAGCCGGTCCCCGCCAGCGCCGCCGCCCCCAAGGGCGATTCGTTCATCCGGCGGCGGGCATCCTGAAAGCGCGACAGGTCGCGGCCGAACATCTCGACATAGGCCATCATGTGATGGCCCCAGGTCACAGGCTGGGCGGTTTGCAGATGGGTGAAGCCCGGCATCACCCAATCCGCCCCCGCCTCGGCCTGGCCCAGGGCGGCGTGGATCAGCGCGCGCAAGGCATCAATCGCCGCATCGCACTGGTCGCGCACCCACAGGCGGAAATCGGTGGCCACCTGGTCATTGCGCGACCGGCCCGTGTGCAGCCGCCCCGCCGGTTCGCCGATGATCTCCTTCAGCCGGGCCTCCACGTTCATGTGGATGTCCTCCAGCTCGGTGCGGAAGGGAAAATCGCCCGCCTCGATCTCTGACAAGACGGTGAGCAGGCCTTCCCTGATCGCCCCCGCATCGCTATCGCTGATGATGCCTTGTGCTGCCAGCATCGCCGCATGGGCACGGCTGCCCCGGATGTCCTGGGCGTAAAGCCGCCGGTCGAAGCCGATCGAGGCGTTGATCGCCTCCATGATGGCATCGGGACCTGCGGCGAAGCGCCCGCCCCACATGCTGTTGGCGGAATACTGTTGCGGCCGGTCGGTCATTGGCGCGTCCTTCGGAGGTCTTCATGCTGCATTCCGCCCTGCTTTATACGGCCCTGCTTTTCGGTGCAAACGCCGCCTTCGCGGGGCCCGTGGACTGGCAGGCCGCCAAGGACGCGGGCCTGGTCAAGCTGGTCCCGGCGGAAACGCCCGCTCCCGTGTCCGACATCGCCTTCACCGATCCCGAGGGCGGCACCCATGCGCTGGCGGATTACGAAGGCAAGGTCGTGCTGCTGAACTTCTGGGCCACCTGGTGCGCCCCTTGCCGCGAGGAAATGCCCTCGCTCGACGCCCTGCAGGCCGAGATGGGGGGCGAGGATTTCACGGTCGTCCCCATCGCCACCGGCCGCAACGCGCCCGACAGGATCGACAAGTTCTATGCGGAAACCGGATTGAAGAACCTGCCCGTCCTGCTGGATCCGCGCCAGCAGCTGGCCCGCGCGATGGGCGTGGTGGGCCTGCCGGTGACGGTGCTGATCGACCGCAACGGGAACGAGGTCGCGCGCCTGCTGGGCGAGGCCGACTGGACGGGCGAACCCGCAAAGGCCGTCATCCGGCAGTTGCTGGACTAAGACCACCTAACAAAACTTTCTGATCTGGTTGAGGCAGATGAGGGCGCAGCCGAGGAGAACGAAAGCCTCGTGGATGTCGGCGCTCC
>NZ_WMBT01000007.1 GCF_009708075.1 Paracoccus lichenicola
CCGGCATCATCGCGCAAGACCCTGCGCCCCGTCTTTGCGGTCGATCAAACAAGGGGGGCTGCGTGATGGCGGGTGGCGCGCTTACACAGCAGTCAAGGTCGTGTTTGGAGTAGCGTCTTCATTTTCCCCACATGCTCGGGCTTTCTGAGTTTCATACCACCCGCATGAAATCCCACCCTACAGCGGGAGCGGAAAAACGGCTGCTCGCTTGCCCCTGCGTTGGCAGAAGGCATGTCTTGCCGACGCGTTCTTACCGTCACTCCGCTCGCGCTTGCGCGCGGTCATGCACTTGGGAAGCAGGCAGCATCGAACATGACGCTGTTTGATGATCCCTTCCATGCTAGCCTCATGCCCGCTGCCCTGTCAGTCTGTTGGGGGAACAGAAGCACGAGGGATTGGGTCGGATGGTCGAATATCGGGTCAATGGTTACCAAGGCAACTGGCAGCGAGAGCCGCATGTCGCCGCGCTGCCTTCCGGCGGTTGGATCATCGTTTATGAAGGCTACTTCAACAATTACGACGACTCGGACCTGAACTTCACCTATGTCGCGGCCCAGCGGTTCAACGCCGATGGCACGCTGCACGGCCCCGAGACGGTCATCAGCGCCATCGACGACACCGCCTCCGGCGATGCCAGCGTGGCGGTCCTGAAAGATGGCGGCTATGTCGTTACATGGACCTTCGCCGACCAGGACGACATCTTCACGAACGGCGCGCGCACCCGGGCGCGGGTGTTCGATGCCGACGGCACCGCACGCTCGCCGGTGATTGCCGCCGATGTGGCTGGCTCCTTTCGGACCATCGCCCCGGATGTCGCGGCTCGGGGGGATGGCGGCTTCACCCTGTCCTGGGGCATCGACTCCTCGGGCGGGCCGACCTTCGACGACGTGAGGGTGCGTCATTACTCGGCCAGCGGGCAGGCCATTACCGGCGACCGGCGGTTGAACACGCAGGAGGCCGCGTTCGACCAGCTCGTCACCCGCGCGGCCACCCTTGCCGATGGCCGCGTCGTCATCGTCTGGGGGTCCGAGGCGACGATCGACGATGGCGGCGCGGGCGACAACGACATCCGCGCCAGCCTGTTCGCGGCGGACGGACGCCTGCTGAACAGCGACTTCCACCTGCTGCGCACTACCGGCAGCGCGGGATACGAGACGAACTCGGGCTATGACGTCACCGCCCTGGCCAATGGCGGCTTCGCGGTCGTGGCCGAGGATTACGCCTTTCGCTACGACGATGCCCTGGACGGCCGCTTCCTGATGCTGGCGACCTTTGACGCGGCCGGCCATCGCGTCACGCTGAGGCAGGCGGTCCACATCCCCTCGCACAGCTTCGAGGACGCCAGCCTGACGCAGCTGGATACCGGCGAGATCATGCTGGCTTGGAGCACCTATGGCCCCGACAGCGGCGACGGTAGGGACGTCTTCGGGCGGCTGTTCTCGGCCGCGGGCACGCCCGTGACCGGCGCGTTCGAGATCGGCACCAACCGCTTCGACTACGACGACCAGGAAACGCCCGAGGTCGCGGCGCTGCGCGGCGGCGGGTTTGTCGTCACCTACACGAGCGACAGCATCGACAATGACGACGACGGCGTCGCCATGCGCGTTTTGGGGCGCGGAACTGCGGGCGACGATGTTCTTGGCGTGGACGTGACCGGAACGCTGGCCGGCCTGGGCGGCAACGACCGCCTGACGGGGACCATGCGGGCCAATGTCCTGGAGGGCGGCGGGGGCAACGACCGGCTGTTCGGGCTTGGCGGCAATGACCGCCTGCGCGGGGGCCTTGGCCATGACGGGGTGGAGGGCGGCGCCGGCAACGACACCCTGGCGGGCGACGATGGCAACGATCTGCTTGCGGGCGGCGCGGGACACGATCTTCTGCAAGGCGGAGGGGGAAACGATGTCCTGAACGGTAGCCTGGGTGTGGATACCGCCGTCTATGCCGGCTCGGTTGTAGTAACGGTGCGGCTGGCTATGACCGCGCAGCAGAAAACCGGGCACGGACTGGACCGGCTGGTCGGCATCGAGAATGTCACCTCCGGCTCAGGCAGGGATGTGCTGGTCGGCAACGGCCTTGCCAACAGCTTGGCCGGAGGGGCGGGGAACGACAACCTCCGGGGTGGCGATGGTGCGGACCGGATCACCGGCGGAACGGGAGCCGATACCTTGTGGGGCAGCCTGTCGGCCTTGAAGGACGGCGACCGCGATACCTTCGTCTTCACCTCCCCTGCAGATGCCCGCACCGGCGCGTCCGGCGCGGACCGCATCATCGGCTTCGAGCGCGGCGTCGACCGCATATCGTTGTCGGCCATCGACGCCGATCCGGGAATGGCCGGGAACCAGGCCTTTGACTGGGGTGGCGCCAAGCCCGTGACCCATGGTGTTTGGGTGACCGCCACCGGATCGACACGCGTGGTCAACATCGACGTCTCGGGCGATGCCCGCGCCGACATGCAGATCTATCTGGCCGGCATGACCGGGTTCAGCGCAGGGGATCTGCTGCTGTGATCCGGCAGGGGCCAGCTCTCGGGCAAGGCGCCGCAACAGGCCTCGATGTCGTGCTTGGGCTGCTGAAAACCTGGCGAAATCTCGACCTCTCCCTCCTCCCCGACCTGGGAGATCGCCCCGGCCTCGACGGCTCGGCCGGGCGGATCCCGTTTCTCCCGGAACGCGTTGCCGTCCGGCCAGCCTGAACCGAACTACCCGGGAACCTGCCCCAGTTAGCAACCGGGGCAGGTTTCGGGCATGATCGTTGCGCTTGTGACGGATGTCTGATTCAACATGGCATGAGCCCGCTTTCGGACGATGGATCTGGGACGCTGCCGCCCAACGCCTTGCGCCGGCTCGTTGTCAATCTGTCGCAGTGGCTTGGCGCCCTCAAGGCGCAGGTGGCCGAACCAGAGGGTCAGCTCGACAGGGCCGAAACGGCCCATGCTGCTTTGCAAGCCGAGACCCAGGATCTGCGCGACGAGAGCGCGCGGCTGAAGAACCTGTCCCGCAGCGGTCGCCGTTCAAACAGTCCTTCATAGAAAAGACGACGAACCGCAACCCCGGCCAAGCCAGGCGGGACACGTCGGCCAAGGGGTCCCAAGCACGATACGGACCGTGTCAGCCGAGAGGGGGTGCTGACGGTCGAGGCTCCAGCAGGATCGCGCTTCAGGGACTCTGAAACTTGCCTGGCCCGCGAACTGGCAATCTCGGCCGAGCTTGTCCGCTACCGGCGCGAACGCTGGCTGACACCCGGAAGCGCGCCGCAGTCGCGCGATGTAAGGAACCTTCCTCGATACAGGCTACTTAGATTGGCCCAGCGAGACGCACGTCATTACAAAGGCATTTTTCATGTCAGCGTAAAGATCTTGATCGCTGTTGTTTGACCTCGGACGTTAACATCGCCCAGAGGAGGCCGCCACCAAGCTGATCTTCCTGGCCATCTGCAACTTCGAGAAGCGCGGCCGTACCGTCCGGGACTGGGTTGCCGCCCGCAATCAACTGGCCATGATGTTTGCAGGACGCTTCGACGCTTGACCGTATCTGAAAACCGCATGGGTCCGATCAGATACACAGAGCTTCAGATACTCCCATAACTTGGGTCGCATAAGCGGCCTCGACCACGGCGAAGCCTGCGTCCGCTGTACGTCGGATCACCGACCTGCTGCAGACCGCGGACGTGCAGTAACCTGAGATCCCCATCACCCATTTCCAGCCATATCCCTGTCAAGAGACTGGAACTGTAATTCAATCCGCCGGCATGTGCGCGCTGCTTGGCGCTCAGAGGACTGGCGGCAATGGACAATGAACCGTTGCGATTACTGCGGGAAGTTGCGTCATGCTAGGATCGGCATGGTATTGCAGTTTACCGTTCCGGCGGATGGTGTGTGCTTGACCTCGCCCGTCTCCACAATGACGCGGCGGTTGGTCATACCGATCAGCACCCGCAGCCGGTCAGCCACTGTATCGAACCCGGCGAGTACCGGCATGACAGCCAGTTGGTAGCAAAGTGCACCAAAAACATTCACTTGTGGATCACTTCTGGGCGGAAATCTACGCCCACCTATAGCGAAAGAAGATCCTTTTCATTCTTCATATGCCGTCGGACCAGTTCCTTTTGCAGCATACGCGATGGAATTGTATGTGCTGGGGTTCCAGAAGAACCGATTTCACGAACCTCCGGAAAAAGTGACACAAATTCTTCCCGCTGCGCCTTGCTTAGTGTCTTTTGGGTTTCAAAGTTCATCAAGAAGCTTTCGGTTGGTGCACCTTCAGCAAATATCACCTCGTGTCTTTTGAAGACGAGGTGAAAATATTCTACGCTCTCGACAGCGTTCTCGACATGAACTCCTGGCAACTCGGTTAATCTTATTGCAGCAACGAGAGCGGTCGCTGATCCGAACATGCGTCTGACGATATCGGACTTTACGGCCATGCGGTGTTGGCGTGACACAACCAAATCTCTTTTGGGCAACCCCGAGCCCAATGCTCCAGCAGTGATCCGTATCGGATAAAGCTTTGCGTTCTTTCGAAGCTCATTTGCTCCTATGATCCGGCTCATCGTTAAGACAAGCTCTTGAAAGCCATTATCCTGAGTCAGCACTTTGCAGCCTGATTTCAAGTTCTCGATGGGCACATCACCGCAGTCCGTAGTGATCAACGTTCCACGGACGAAACAAGTCACAGGGGATGGTACCAAGTCACCGGCATCCCTCATGGTGTCGATGTCAGAGTTCCATCTCAGGTCACCCACAAGGCCGCCAGCAGCGAGCCTGGAGAAGTCTATAACCATGGTCGTATAAAGATCTCCGACGGCTGGACTTCCCGTCAGGTTTACAATCCCTGAATAAGTTACCGTCAAGTTACCGGTAATTTCTTCATACTCTGGAGCCAATCTGAAAGGATAGCCACTCAACGAACTGGGCGTAGAATTTCCAACCGGATGATCATCACTGTCTAAATTCGTATCGAATACGGAACTTGCAGGCTGCAAGTCAATTTGAAGTGACTTCAGAAGTTTGGTTGTAGATAAATCATGCCAATCAAAACCGAAGGACATGTCGATGTTTGTGCCGGTAGCTCCGCCAAAGGTGTATGGGTCCAATGCACGCCATGTCAGGATTTCGGTAGAGCCGTCAGCATATGTGGCCGTGATCGCAGCACCGTCTAAATCGACTCCGCGCGAGGTCGTATCGTTCCGAATGCCACTGACGGTTTCGTGTGGGTTCTCGTCCAGCCTGACAATATCAATTGAGGGCATTCAATAATTACCTTCTACAATTTCCATTACAACCAACCAACTTCGATTGCAAATTTATGTATTTTTACAAACATATCCTAGCGCAACTTGCCAACCTTATGCACTGCCACAAACTTACCGGGTTAAGACCCTCATGTGGCCTGATTTTACACATGACCGGAACCTCTCGCAATAGGATTGTCAGATTTCCACTCAGAACTGAGCCGGATATGAACCCCTTGGGCTGGACCACATTACGCCATCTGAACCAAGCCGCCTTTTGGGCGAACAGGGTGTCGAATTCCTCGGGGGTTCGATAGCCGAGGGCTGAGTGCAGTCTTTTCGCGTTGTAGAGCTGCTTGATGAACATCGGCAAGCGGGCGGCCACATCGGCAAAGGTCTCGTATCCGGCCCGGTAGACCTCCTCGACCTTCAGGGTCTTCATGAAGCTCTCGGCATTCGCATTGTGATAGGCGTTACCGGCGCTGCTCATCGAGCCGCGCAAGCCTGCAGCCTCAAGAACATCACGAGAGGCGTATTGGCAGCCGCGGTCGGCATGATGGATACAGCCCCTGGGAGGGTTTCTGCTCATGACCGCCGCGTGCACGGCAGCAAGCGCCAGTTCCGTGTCCAGGTGCCGCGACAGCGCATGGTCTATGACCTTGCGGCTGCAGGCATCCAGAATGATGGCCAGGTAGCAAAGGTCCGTGGCGACACGGATATAGGTGAAGTCCGCGACCGAGACCTGGTCCGGCCGATCGGGAATGATGTTGCGATACAGGTTGGGGAAGATCGGGCCGTCCTGTCGGCTGTCGGTGGTGCGCACGAAGCGCCTGCGGGGCTTGATGCCCAGTCCCGCCTCTCGCATGACCCGCGCTACCTTCTTGTGGTTGATCCCAAGTCCCCGGCGCCGAAGCTCGTGGGTCACGCGCCGATAGCCATAGCAGGGCAGCTCATCCTGAATGTCTTCGATGATGGCGGCAAGTTCGGCGTCCGTCAGCGTTCCATGCTTCCCGGTCAAACGATAGTGATACGTGCTGCGCGGCAGGGTCATGGCCTTGCACCCCGTCTGACGGAGCAGCCTGCGGGCCACTGATCGCGAAGGTTTCTCGCTGCCGTTCGCGCCCAGGCTCCGCGATGTTTTTTGGCAAGATCCGGATCCATCGTGAACTGACCCACCTTCCGCTCAAGCGCGGCGATCCGGGCTTCATGCTCGGCGATGACGCTTTCTTCGGCTTCCTCGTCATTCAGCTCGCCCCGGTCAAGACTTCGGTCAGCCACAGCTGGATGAGGTTGGCGGAGAGGCTGTGGCTGCGTTGCGCATCGCGCCGCCCCAGTACGCCGGCGCGGATGTCCTGGCAGAGTTGCAGCTTGAATGGCGCGGAATGCCGGCGGTAGGAACTGCGTGTTGTCATGGGCCTTCTCCGATCAAGACCCGTCCAGCGTATCAGTTTGTCAGGGTCCTGTGGTCCAGCCCATGGGGTTCACTCCACTTGTTGGTCAACGTTGAAGCAGCTTGGCTTGATGCTTGGGTCAGACTGATTTGAAAATCGCCGGTTAGGGGGCGAGCTACTCCTGAAGATCTGGCCCCTGGTGAGACTTTCGTTGTTCATGGCTAGAGGCCAGTCGCCCCCATGACAACGCCGACAGTGCGCCAGATAACCAAGGCATCAGTGCGCAAGCTGATCGATCGCTCGTAATCATCATCGTACCTGGCCCGAGATGCGAAGGTAGACTGGTTGCGTTCCGACACCTGCCATAGGCCGGTGAGGCCCGGCCGCAGTCCATAGTAGCTGGAACCCGGATACATGGCCTGCTGTTCAGGAAGCATCGGACGGGGACCGACCAGGCTCATGTGACCGATCAGGACGTTCCAAAGCTGAGGAAGCTCATCCAACGAGCTTTTGCGCAGGAAACGACCGAACCGCGTAATGCGTGGATCGTGGCGCAGTTTCTGGGTTTCATCCCATTCGGCGCGCGCCTCGGGATTGGTGTCGAAATGGTCCTGCAGCCGATCGTCGGCATCGACCACCATGCTGCGGAGCTTCCACATCCGGTAGCGGTGCCCATCACGACCAACCCGCTCCTGCGAGTAAAAGGGACTGCCGCCATTAATAACAACCACCAGTGCCAGCACCAGAACAAGTGGCAAGACTATCGGTAATGCCATCAGCACCAAAAGGATATCAAGCGAACGCTTGAAAGAGTCGCGATAAAGCCTGTGAAGTGGGTCAAAGAAGAAGACATGGGCCGGTATTTCGGCCAAGAACCGCTGCTGAAAAAACATGACAAATCACTCGTTACAAACCAAATTCTTTAAAGTCTTAAGTAAGCTTTCGAAATCAGCAGACTTCGGTGGGTTCTCAACTCTTGACGTTTAAGCTGCTACATCGTTCAACTAGCGCATGATCTTTCCGGAAGGAATTTGGCTTTTCGGACAGCTATCCAAATGGGCAAGTTTGACTTTGCGCCATGTCGGCAAATCGTAAGCGCGACGCCGGCCCCCCCCTGCCATTGCTAAGCTGAACCGGCCATTGTTCGTATGGGTCGGTTTGAAGGCTTGCGATTTTGCAAGAGACAAAGAAGTGGGCGTCCATCTGGACAGCTCCTGTAAGGCTCGGTTTCCCGGCTGTCCAGCAGCCATTCGGCGACGAGATGATAGCGCCCTTGCCGCGTGCCTCGGATCGACAGATAGGTGGCCCGCACCGCTTCGCGGTTGTCGGCGGTGCCTTTAGAAAGAGCACGACCTTGTAATTAGATCCCGCGCATCAAGCTTGGCGTCTCGGCGGGAAGCTGCCGCGCCAGAAACCCCATCGGCCCGTGACGCTCGGACAATCTGCGGCCCGCCTCGCCGTGCAGCCAGACGCCCCAGCAGGCGGCTTCCCAAGGCCCAAGGCCCCGCGCGCTCAGCCCGGCGATGATCCCGGTCAGCACATCCCCGAAACCGCCGGTGGCAAGTCCCGCGCCGCCGCCGCCGTAAAGCGCGGTTTCGCCCTGTGGGTTCGCCAGCATCGTCGTCGGCCCCTTCAGCAGCACCACGGCGCCCAGATCCCTTGCCAGTCTCACAACCATCTTTGCACGGTTTTTCGTCACCACATCCCGGTCTTCGCCGGTCAGCGCCGCCATCTCTCCGGCATGAGGCGTCAGAATCAGGCGGCCCGTCATCCGGCGCAGCAGCGGCAGGCGGTCATGGCCGGCGGCCACCGCCGCCGCGTCGAGGATCACGCGGCACTCCTCGGCCCGTGGCAGGACCGCGTCAAGGACCCGCCCCGCCGCATCGGCGGACCCCATCGCCGGGCCGATCGCCAAGCAATCGCAATGGTCCAGCAGTTGTTCCACCGGGCCGGTGCCCGCGATTTCGCCGGTCTCGTCCGTGGGCAGGGCGAACATCCCCGCCTCGGGCAGCAGCACGCCCAGCGGGATCGCCAGCATGTCCGGCACGGCCAGTTGCACCTTGCCGGCGCCCGATTGAAACGCCGCCTCGGCGGTGAGGCGCATTCCCCCCGGCACCCGCGCCGAGCCGCCGATCAGCACCACGCGACCGCGCGCGTTCTTGTCCACATCCTCATGGACCGGCAGCGGATGCGCCCGCAGCCATGCCGCGTCCAGCGTGATCGGCGCCCCGCTCATCGGCTGCCTGCAATGGCGTCGGGGTTGGAGGTGACCGGCGTCTTGTCGGCCACCATCGGCGCGATGACGTTGTAGCGCAGCAACTTCATTTCGCCGTCGCCTTCGGCGGTTTCGGCAAAGCAGTATTCCGTGATAGAACAGTTCGCCACGTCCCCCTCCGCGTCAATCGCCAGGATTTCCTCTTCGGTCAACCCTTCGATGATATAGCGCAGGCACAGGACCACGACCTGATGGGCAACGATCATGACCCGACAGCCGCCATGATGAAGCCCAATGGTGTCAAGCAGCGAGCGCAGGCGGAAAATCACGTCGCACCAACTCTCGCCGCCGGGTGGGCGATGGTAGAACTTGCCAAGGAGCAAGCGCAGCTCAGCCTGCTGCGGTTCTTCCTCGCGCACGCCCATGGTCGTCAGCCCGTCAAGGATACCGAACTCCTTCTCGCGCAGGCGCTCATCAAGGCGCAGGCCCAGGGTTCCCCGGCAACCGCCGGCTTTCCGGAATATTTCGGCAGTCTGTCGCGCGCGCAGATAAGGAGAACACATCAAGACATTGGGTCGCATGCCCTCTTCCCCTTCGGCAAACCATCGACCCAGTGCGCGCGATTGGTCACGGCCCAAGGCCGAAAGCGGGATGTCCACGTCGCGGGCGCTCAGGTCGATGCGACGTTGTCCAGCCTCATGCGCCTTGTCGCGAGCGACATTGCCTGCACTTTGCCCGTGGCGTACCAGCCACAGCCGTTCCGGCCATCTCGGCGTCATGGTCCTACCTGCCCCCGCACGATGTCCCCCGCATGGTATCGCGGGCCAACGAGTAAAGGCGGGTAACGGTTCAATCGCCTGATACTAAATCATCCTTGGTGTCAGCTTTATCTACAAAGTCCTGCACCTGCTGAACCGCCAGGGTCTTTTCGCTTCCTCGACTGTCTTGCGTCCGAGCATAACCAGGGAAGGCATGAAACCTGAAGAGTATCCCCATTGATTCATAAGTCCGCGGAGCAGTCATGTCGTGTTCCTCTTATCGGTTGTCATTCGTAAGACTCGGGTCTTGTAACTGGATGATGATTCTGACAAGACATTTGTCTCATGAGGTGGCCGTGATGCAGCGGGAAGATCAGAAGAAGAAAACACGGGCGGCCTTGCTGGACGCGGCACGCACCCTCCTGATGCGCGGCGAGGCCCTGACGGTCACGGCAGCGGCGCACGAGGCAGGCATCTCGAAGGCCTCGGCCTACCGCTATTTCTCGGATCCTGTGCTGCTGGCAGCCGAGGCGGGCCTGCATCTGAAGGCGGCATCCTATGAGGACATCGTCGGAGATGCTGCCGCCCTGCGTGACCGGCTGGTTGCCATCAGTCTTTACTTCTTCGACCTGGCCGTGGCGAACGAGACGGCCTTCCGCACCTATCTTGGCCTGAACCTGCAGGCGACGGCGCAATCGCCCGACGGCAGAACACCGTGTCGTGGGACCCGCCGCATCCAAGCCTTCATGCGCGCCCTGGAAAGCGAAACAGACATCCGCCCCGAACAGGCACGCTCCCTTGCTGCCGCCCTTGGCATGGCGACCGGGGCCGAGGCCATGATCGCGCTGTTCGACATGGCAGGCCTGTCCGCAGAGGAGGCACGCGCGCTTGTGGCAGAAACAGCCCAGGCAATCTGCGACCGGATGCTGCCGTAGATATCCAAGGCCTTTCTTGCTCGGAACCGCAACAATTCATCTGCGTGCGGATCACACGAGAGTTTTCGGAGAGGTTGCTGGATAGGAGCGGCGGGCATCGCACGAATTCGAAAACAAGGGCAGATCGGCAGCAACTTCACTGTGGAGCAGGCGGCAAAATAGGAGCATCTGCTCGAACCGCCCGATAAATAATCGCAATCAAACGACCGTTTCCTTGCGTGTTCCATGAATGTATGAGGGTGCCGTTGCGGACCAACCCTCTGCGCCCGCGAAGCCCCGAAAATCGACAGCCTGGGAAAGAGTCATGGTCATATCCTTGACCTCGATGACTGCGGTGCTGTGCGCCTTTGCAGCCACCTCGGCGGCTGCGGATCCCGCCGATGATGTCAGGACAGCCTGTTCGGCACGGGATGCGAAGGCTGTCGCGGCCCTTGACGGGCAGGACGCGCTCTTTCTGCCTGCCGGGCGTGACGTGATCCAGGGACCCGAGGCGATCGAGGCGTTCTTCAGCGGGCCTTTCGACATGGGCGTCACGGGGCGCAAGCTGGAATTGATCGAAGCGCGGGGCGACGACACCAGGGGCAAGGACGCCCAGGGCGCAGGCTAGCCATGGGGCGTCGTGGCGATCCATGTGTTCCAGAAGGGGGCGGATGGCGGCCCTGGGCTGTCGGTGCATACGTTCACCTAACGGGCAGGGCGCGTCGCAGGGCCTAGTCCAGCCTCAACGCATAGCGCGTGTGGCGGCGTTCGCCCCGCCGGGACAGGGCGCCCTTTTCCACCAGATCCTGCAGGTCGCGCGTGGCGGTCGCGCGCGAGGTGCGGGTGATCGCAAGATAGTTCTCGGCGCTGAGACCGCCGGTGAAGCCGTCCGGGCCTTCGCGGAACAGGCGGGCGATCACCTTGTCCTGCCGGGGGTTGAGCCGCCCGCGGAAACGGTCGTGGAAGCGGGCCTTGGCGATCAGGAAACCCACGCGCGCCAGGGTGGTCTGCTGGGCGGCCAGGATCGTCTTGCCGAAATGCACAAGCCAGCCGGTCGCGTCCAGGGTCTTCTGGTGGCGTTCCAACGCGTCGTAATAGGCCTTGCGGTTGCGCTGGATCTGGTGCGCCAGGGCGATCAGGCTGGGCTGGCCGACGCTTTGGGCCAGCGACTTCTCGGCCAGGGCGCGGCCCAGGCGGCCGTTGCCGTCCTCGAAGGGGTGGATGGATTCGAACCACAGGTGCCCCAGGGCCGCGCGCGTCACGGCGGGCAGCGGGGTCGCGGCACCGGGCGCGGTGCGGTTGAACCAGGCGATGAAGCGGTCCATCTCAAAGGGCACGCGGGCCGAGGGGGGCGCCTCGAAATCGACCACCTGGCGGTCGGGGCGGCCCGAGACGATCTGCATGGCGTCCGCGTGCCGCCGGTATCCGCCGACGGTTTCCAGCACGGGGTCATGGGCCAGCAGGAAGCGGTGCCAGCGGAACAGCGTCTCGTGGTCCAAGGGCGCGGCCCAGGTCGAATAGACATCGACCATCATCCCCGCCACCCCCCGTTCGCGCGGCCGGGCCAAGGGTTCGTCCGGGGCCAGTCCGAACTGGCGGCGCAGCGAGGACTGGACGCTGAGCCGGTCCAGCATCTCGCCCTCGATGGCGCTGGTGCGGACGGCCTCGTCGCTCAGCAGGTCGATGCGCAGCCAGTCGCGGTCGGCGTCGTCCACATGGCGCACGGCCCCGACGATCTCGCCCGAGGCGAGCAGGAAGCGGCGTTCCAGCGGCTCCATCGCTGCCGCGTCATAGGCGAAGTCAGGCCAGCGCGGCGAGGTCCAGTTCCAGGGCATGAGGCATTGGGCTTTCTTCCATGCCTCAAGGGTAGCCTTTTCATGAGCCATGGCAAGGATGCCTATCGCTCGGGGCCGCCCCGCTGCATCATCCGTTCCACCCGGTCGAACAGCGGCGCGAGCCTGCCGCGATGATAGGTCAGCCCCTCATAGACCACATAGGCCCGCCGCGCCCAGCCAAGATAGCTCCCCGGGCGGCCGGTCAGGGATGCCAGACGCGCCATGCGGTGAGAGTTGCGGCTGATCGCGGCACGGGTGCGATAGACCAGCTTGCGCCGCCAGCCGATGCCGGTCGCGTCCGCGGCCACGCGCTTCACGGGCCGGATGCCACGCCTCGTCCAGGTCAGGCGGTAGGCCAGCCCCTCGCGCCGCTGGCGAAAGCCCGCCGCCTGGGTGTCGGCCACGAAATCGGCGTCGACGGGGTGCAGGTCAAGCCGGCCCTGGGCCACGCCCTCGTCGATCAGGCGCTGGATCAGGGGGGCGCGGACCACCACGACGTTGGTGCCCCGCCCGTCCGACGAATAGGGTTCGACCCAGGCATCGCCGAAGCTGACATCGGCGGTTTCCGCCACCACGTCGTCGCAGAAATCGCAGGCGCTGTTCTGGAAATAACCCGCGCCCCAATCGCCGTCCGCCAGGTGGAACCATTCGTTCTGCACCGTCGCGCCGTCGTCCAGCGTCAGATGCGCGGTGTACCAGTTGGCGGGGCGGTTCGCGTCCTTCAGCCGGTATTCGACGGCGCGCACCCGGTCCGGGTCCGCGCCCAGTTGCCAGGCGAAGCTTTCGACGAAGCGCGCGCTTTTCATGTGGCCGCAGAACAGGCCCAGCATGTGGGTGATGCGTTCGGCCAGGACGGGATCCTGCGCGCGGGCCAGATGCACGGCCTTGATGAAGCAGGGGATGCCCACCACCGCATAGCGCCCGGGCGTGGCGCGGACCTGGTCCAGAACCTCGGCCAGGTGGACAGGGTGATAGCGCGACCGCGCGCCCGCCAGCAGGTCTTCCTGCGACCGGCTGATGCGATAGCCGAAGAAGGGCTGGCCGGGTTCGCCGGGATGGACGTGCAGCACGCCGTCGATGTGCCCCCGCCCCATCAGTTCGGCGGCGACCCATGTGACCATGCCGCCGGAGCTGCCGCGCTTTCGGAAGGGCGGTTCGGACGCGGCGCCGACATGGCACGAGATGTGGCGGCCAAGGCGGGCGTCCCGGTGCGGCGCGTCGGGAAATCGGGCGGCGGCGATCTGGTCTTCGTTGGCAGACTCAGGCGAGAAGGGGCAGAGCTTGGTGAACCCCTCGCTGCGGCGGTGCGTGGCGGGACCGGTGGGCTTCAACTGGCCGTAGCCGTCCCATTTCATCGTCGAGGTGCAGACTCCGCAGCCGATGCAAAGACCGGACCCGACGATCTGCGCGGGGCTGAGCGCGCTCATGCCCGCCCCGCCAGCGCCGCGTCCAGCCAGGCCGCCGATTGCGCGCGCAGGTCTGCGATGCGCGCCTGGACGCTATTCGAGATGGGTTGGGTCAGCAGCGCGCTTACCTCGAACGGATCGCGGTCCTCGAAGGTCAGGTGGCGTTCGGCCCCCAGCAGCGCGGTCAGGTCGCGCACCTTGGTCCAGCGGTAATCCGAAGGCGCGCAGGCCAAGGGCTTGCCGTTCACCAGCGCGAAGCAGCAGCCGTGGAAATAGGTCGTGGCGACCGCCCGCGCCCCCGCCATCAGAGCCGCGAAATCCCCCGGCCCGGCGTCTAGGCGCTGCTCGTCCGCCCAGTCGTTGCGATAGCCGACGCTGACCGTGCGCAGGCCCCGGGCGCGCGCCGCATCCTGCACCCGCGTGGCGAACCAGTCGGGAATGTGGTGGCCATAGACCAGGACATAGGGGGCCTCGTCCGCAGGCGCGACCTGCGGCGGGTTCAGCAGCACCGGGTCAAGCACCAAGACCGGCGCGCGGCCCGTGGCCCTCGCCACGATCCCCCGGCTGTTGTCGTCGCGGACCGAGATCGCGTTCAGCGCGCGCAGGCGCTCCGCCCAATGCGGCTCGACGAAATCGGCGGCATAGTTGCCGAAGCTGGCCGCATAGGTCACGACGCGCGGGGCCGGGATCCCCTCGCCCCAGAAGATCGGCTTGCCGCCATACCAAGGGTGGGACAGGTTCAGCACCTCGTCGCTGCCGATCACCGCCAGATCGACGGGCGGCATGGCGGCGGGATCGTCCAGATCAAAAGGCGCGGACAAGGGCAGCGCGTCGAAGGCGGCGATGAACTTGCGCAGCTTGCGGCCGTATCGCGCCACGTCCGCGCGCGAGGACCGATCCGGCGTCAGCGGCTGGAAGGCATAGCGCCATTCGCGCGAGGTCACGGCGCGCGAATGGTGGTCCAGCAGCACGGCGTGGTGGCCGCGCGCGGCGATGGCTTCGACAAGGCAGCGGGCCTGCCAATAGCTGCCGTAATTGATGCAGCGGTGGAAGGTCAGGACTCCGACCCGCATCCTATCGGCCATAGATCCGGTCGATCACCCGCGCGACCGTTTCCAGATGCCGCGCGTCAGGGTCAAACCGCGCCCCCGATGCCAGCCGCGCCAGCCAGTCCACGGCGGCGCGCCCGCCCCAGTCGTCGGGCGGCTCGGAAAGGGGTTCGGCGCGGATATGGTGATGCCGTTCGGCCCGCAGGTCGTAGAAGGATCCGTTCACGTTGCGCAAGCTGGCCCCGCCCTGGGTGCCGAAGAACTCGGCGGCGATCACGGCCTCTCGCCCCGCCTGCAACCCCCAGGAACAGGCCAGCCGCACCACCGTGCCGCCCGCAAGATCCAGCGTGGCCACGGCATAGTCCTCGACCTGCCGCGCAGGATCGGCCAGCGGCGCGCCCTTGGCGTAAAGGCGGCTTTCGACGCCCGTGACCTCGGGCCAGCCCAGCGACCACAGCGCCAGGTCGATCAGGTGGACGCCCAGGTCCACCACGCAGCCGCCGCCCGACAGCGCGGGGTCGTAAAACCACGGCTTGTCCGGTCCCCAGGCATTGTGGAAGGTCACATCCACGCCGAAGACATGGCCCAAGGCGCGCCCCTCCAGCAGCGGGCGGATCGCCCCCATGGCGGCGGTGTGGCGATAGGACAGGTCCACGCCCAGCAGCCGGTCGGCGCGGCGCGCGGCCTCGACGACCTCCGCCACCTCGGGTCCGGTGCGGCCCAGAGGCTTCTGGCAGAAGACCGCCTTGCCCGCCTCCAGCGCCCTGATCGACTGTTCGGCATGGGCGGCACTTGGGGTGGCGATCACCACGGCGTCGATATCCTCGCGCAGCAGCGCGTCCAGCCCATCCACGCGCCGCGCGGCGGGGGCGAGCGCCAGCGCCTGCGCCGCGCCCGCGTCGTCCGGTTCGGCCACCGCCACGATTTCCGCCAGCCCGGTCGCCGCCAGAGCGGCCATCCGGTGCCGCCCGATCCAGCCGGTGCCCAGGAACCCGAGGCGCGGCGTCACAGGGCCACCCAGGCCTTGACGAAGCCGCCGGGCTTGTCGCGGGTCGCCGTCAGCGCCTCGCCCAACCGGTCCAGCGGATAGGTGCCGGTCAGCAGCGGTCCCAGGTCCAGCCGCCCGGATGCCAGCGCATCCACTGCCGCGCGCAGGCCCGCGATGCGCACGCCGGCGTCGCGTTCATGGGCGCTGGCGATGTCGATGCCCTTCCAGTTCCACATCTGCATGTTCACCTGCCGCGGCCCGTCCTGGTGATAGCCCGCGATCACCAGACGCCCCCCCTCGGCCACCAGTTCCCCGGCCAGATCCAGCGGCCATTGCTTGCCCACGCATTCGATCACGCGTTCTGCCATGCGGCCATCCGTCAGGCGACGCACGTCCTCGATGATGCGCCAGTGGTCGTCCATGGGGATCGTCTCGGCCGCGCCCATCCGGCGGGCGAGATCCAGCGTCTCGGCCCGGCGGGACACGGCGATGACACGCGCCCCCGCATCCGTCGCCAGCCGCGTCAGGATCGCGCCCAGGAAACCGATGCCGACGATCGCCACCGTCTGGCCTGCGCGGATGTCGGACCGCGCGAAGATGTTCATCGCGCAGGCCACGGGTTCGCCCGGGACCGGCATCCCGTCCAAAACGCCAGGCAGCGGCACCACCATGCTCGCGGGGGCCAGGTCGTATTCGGCATAGGACCGTTCCGTCAGCGCGGTCACGCGGTCCCCCACCGACAACCCCTCGACCCCTTCGCCCAAGGCGGTGATGCGCCCCCAGGCCTCATGCCCCATGCCGCCCGGCGCGCCGGGCCAGGTGGACCAGGGCTGGCCTTCCCAGGGTTCGACGTTGGACGCGCAGACGCCGCAGCCTTCCAGGCGGATCAGCACCTCGCCCGGGGCGGGCACGGGCACGGGCACAAGGGCCAGGGAAAACCGCTGCGGTCCTTCAAGAACCGCCGCGCGCATGGTGGGGGTCATGGGGATGGGTCCGTCACGAGATCAGGAAGCCGTCACGACAGCGGGGCCGCGACGGCCCGGCCGTCGGCAATGAAGGCCTCGACGGCCTCATAGGCCTCGTCGTCGGTCATCTGCTCGGGCGGGTGCTTGCAGAAATAGGCGGCGGGCGCGATCACCGGCCCGGCGAGGCCCCGGTCGCGCGCGATGGCGGCGCAGCGGATCATGTCGATGGCGACGCCCGCGGAATTGGGGCTGTCCTCGACCGACAGGCGCAGTTCCAGGTTCATGGGGACGCCGCCGAACAGTTCGCCCTCCATCCGCAGGAAGCAGACCTTGTTGTCGTTCTGCCAGGCCACGTAATCGGACGGGCCGATATGGATGTTGTCGTCCGTCATGCGTTCGGCGGCGACCGATTGCACGGCCTCGGTCTTGGAGATCTTCTTCTTTTCCAGCCGCTTGTGGTTCGCCATGTTCAAGAAGTCGGTGTTGCCGCCGGTGTTGAGCTGATAGGTCCGGCACAGCTTGACGCCGCGCTTGTGGAACAGGTCGGTCAGCACCCGGTGCACGATGGTCGCGCCAAGCTGGGCCTTGATGTCGTCGCCGATGATCGGCACGCCCGCCTTGTGGAAGCGGTCGGCCCAGACCGGATCCGAGGCGATGAAGACCGGGATGTTGTTGACGAAGGCCACGCCCGCCTCCAGCGCGCATTCGGCATAGAATTCCGTGGCCTTCTGGCTGCCCACGGGCAGATAGTTCATCAGCACGTCCACGCCCGCGTCGCGCAGCGCGGCCACCACATCGGCGCGCGAGGGTTCCGCCGCGTCGGCCGTCACGAAGGTCCGCGCGTCGGGATAGTCGGCCATGTGTTCGGCCACGCCGTCGAGGATCCGGCCCATGCGGACCACGGCGCCGGTGTCGGGCACGTCGGGGGCGAAGACGGCGGTGCAGTTCGGCAGGGCGAAGATCGCCTGCGCCACGTCGCGGCCCACCTTGCGGGCGTCGATGTCCCAGGCGGCGACCACCCGGATGTCCTCGGGGCGATAGCCCGCCAGACTGTGGTGCATCAGCCCGGTGGCATCGTTGCGCCCGGTATAGTGCGTCAGTCCCTGCACCAGCGAGCTGGCGCAGTTGCCGACGCCGATGATGGCGATGTTGATCGGCATGTGGGCGTCTTTCATGTCAGGGCCTTCACGTCAGGGCCGGCTGGAACGCCGCCGGCGTTGTCTCAACCCGGCCGGGCGCATATCGTTCGATCATGGCCGCGCAGAAATCGGCGAACTGCTGCGGATCGTGCGGCGGGCTGGTGTGATGGGCGCCGGGGCCAAGATGTTCGGGCGTGAAGCAGAAGGTCACGGTTGTGTCGAAATCGGCCAGCGCCTCCATCTGCCGGTCGAACCAGCCGAGCGCGTCGGGGCGAAAGCTGTCGGCCCAGGACAGGCCCGTGCGCAGGTGCCGCACGCCCAGCCGTTTCATCCAGGCCACCGCGTCGTCCAGGCGCGGATCCTGGTAATGGAACCATTGCATCAGCCCCATGCCGGCGGCGTGGGGGGCATAGGCGTCCAGCGCGGGCTTCGGCGTGCCGTCGGCGCGGATCAGGCCCATGTAGAAATGGCGGTAATAGGACGACCCCTCGGCTTCTCGGTGGCGGGTGGTCGCGCCCCATTCCTGCGGCAGGTCGTAGAGCGAATACCAGAAGATGCGCGGCACGCGGCCCACCAGCAGTTCCGCCGTCTTCTGGACGCCGAAGACCTGCACTTCCTCGGCGCCGAACGATCCAACGCCCACTTCCGTCACCCAGACGGGCTTGTCCGTGACGGCCTCGATCTCGGCCACCTTGGCGGGCCATTCGTGGATCTGCCACAGGTTCCAGTCCAGCGGAAATCCGTGGACGGCCACCACATCCACATGATCCAGCGCGCCGTGGCCTTCCATCCGCTGCACCCACAGGGGGTCGATCGGCGACATGCCGCCCAGCACGCGGGTCAGGCCGGGGTTCACGCCCTTGATCGCCTGCCCCGCCAGCGTGACGCACTGGGCAAAGCGCGACCAGTCCGGGTCGAGTTCTGGGTCCCAGTGGGACTTGTTGTTCGGCTCGTTCCAGATCATCGCGGCTTCGATCATCGCGCGGCGTCTCCTTGGCTGGGATAGACCGCGTGCGGTCCGTATTGGGCGAAAGGCACCGGGGCGGTGCGGCACAGGTAAACCTCGTCTGCGGGACCGGATTCGATGGCAAAGCCCGCGGCGCGCAGCATCGCCTCGACGCCCGCGCGGTTCGGCACCCACCAGTTGGTCCAGTCATGCGCCCATTTCCGTTCGATGAAGGCCATGCGAGGCCAGTCGGGATCCTGGAACTGGGCGTCCTCGGAAAACTCGTAATCGGCGGCGGGCGCGGCCACGCTGTCGGGACCGCGCGTCAGCGTCTGGAACAGCATCAGGTCGCCCGCCACATGCGCGCGGATCAGATCCAGCGCCAGCAGCGGGTGGCGCAGGTGGTAAAGCACCCCCATGAAGATCACCAGGTCGAAGCGTTCGCCCAGGGCCGCCACGTCATAGACGCCCATCTGCCGGAACTCGACCCCGTCCATGTCCAGCACCTGACCCGCAAAGCGGGCCTGCGCCAGATAGCGGGCGTCGGTGTCGATGCCCAGCACGCGGGCGGCGCCCCTGCGGCGCATCTCGAAGCTGTAGAAGCCCGCGTTGCAGCCGATGTCCAGGACAGTCCTGCCGGTCAGATCCGTGGGCAGCAGATGCGCGAAGCGGGCGAACTTGTCGGCGGGATAATCGCCCAGGAAATGCGCGGGCGCGGTGCGGACGCCGCACAGGTCGAGGTTCTGGAACCACGGGCCAAGCCGTTCAGCTTCCTGTGCAATCCGCGCTGCGTTCATCGTCCGTCCGCTGGTCGTTTCCATTAAGGGTTAGGACATGGAAAGAACCTTGTCCATGCGCCATCACCCAACTGATGGACGCGGGCGCGATCTCGAACCGCAGGATGTTGTCCAGCGGCAGGCCAAGCGCATGGGCCAGCACCCCCCGGATCACGTCGCAATGGCTGACGCAGAGGACCGGCCCGCCCCCCTGCGCGGCCAGCCCGTCCAGATGCGCCACGGCGCGGGCCACGGCGGCCGCCATCGTCTCGCCCCCCGGCGTGGGGGCGGTGCCGCGCGCGGCGTTCCAGTGCTGCCAGGCCGGGTCCGCGTCCAGGTCGGCAAAGCGCGCGCCGGACCAGGCGCCGAAGTCGATCTCGTCCAGGGCCTCGGCTGGCACGGGAGCCAGTCCCAGGCCTTGGCCCAGGATCGCGGCGGTCTCGACCGTGCGGCGGCGGGGGCTGGTGGCGATGGCGGTGACGCCCCGCCCCGCCAGCCGCCGTGCCAGGGCCGCCGTCTCGTCCCGACCCGCCGGATTCAGCGCAATGTCGCGCGTCCGCCCGCTGAGCCAGGTGCCCAGGTCGTCATGCGAACCGTGCCGGACAAGCCCGATCAGCACGCTCATGCGGCAGCCCGGACAGGCTGCGGCCCTGTCAAGCAACAAAGATGATGATGATGAGGGAACAAAACTTGCATGGGCGCTTTTACATCACAACACTGATACCGTTGCAAATTCTGAAACAACAGAACGGGGGACAGATTGGAAAAGGTTCTGATCACGGGCGGCGCGGGCTTCATCGGACGCTTCGTCACCGACGAATTGCTGCGGCGCGGCCATCAGGTCCGCGTGCTGGACGCGCTGATCCCGCAGGTCCACGGGGACGGCGCGGGCCGCCCCGACGCGCTGAACGCCGAGGCCGAGTTCATCCACGGCGACGTGCGCGACGGGGACGCCGTGACCCGCGCGCTGCAAGGCGTGGACAGCGTGATCCACCTGGCCGCCGAGGTCGGCGTGGGCCAGTCGATGTACGAGGTCGAACGCTACACATCCACGAACGACGTGGGCACCGCCGTCCTGTTCGAGAAGCTGATCGACAACCCCGTGCGCCGGGTCGTCACGGCATCGTCCATGTCGATCTATGGCGAGGGGCTGTATCGCGACGCGGACGGCGGAACGGTGGAAGACGCCGAGCGCGTGGGCATCCGCGACGGGCTGAAGCAATGGGATCCGGTCGATGCGCAGGGCCGTCCGCTGACCCCGGTCGCCACGCCGGAATGGAAGCGCCCGAACCTCGCGTCCATCTATGCGCTGAACAAGTTCGTGCAGGAACGCACCACCCACATCATGACCGCCCCCTACGGGATCGAGGGCGTATGCCTGCGCCTGTTCAACGTCTTTGGTCCCGGTCAGGCGCTGTCCAATCCCTATACCGGGGTGCTGGCGATCTTCGCCTCGCGCTATCTGAACGGCCAGGCGCCGATGATCTTCGAGGATGGCGAGCAGCGGCGCGATTTCGTCCACGTGTCCGACGTGGCCCGCGCCTTTGCCGAGGCGCTGTCGCTGCCCCAGGCGGCGGGCGGGACGTTCAACATCGGGTCCGGCCACGACCGGTCCGTGACCGAGGTCGCGCAGGAACTGGGCCGCGCCATGGGCCGCAATGCGCTGGAGCCGCAGATCGTCGGCAAGGCCCGCATCGGCGACATCCGCCATTGCTTCTGCGACACCACGCTTGCGGCGGAAACGCTGGGCTTCCGCGCCGACACCGATTTCCGCGAAGGGTTGGCGGAACTGGCCGAATGGGTGGCCAGCCAGACCGCCGTGGACCGCGTGGAACAGGCGCGGGCGGAACTGGACAAGCGCGGGCTGGTGGCATGACGGGGCGAACCGACGCAACCGCCGATCCGCGCCCGGTGCTGGTCACGGGGGGCGCGGGCTTCATCGGCTCGAACCTCGCCGACCGGCTGGCGGCGGACGGGCACCGGGTCATCGTCTATGACGCGCTGAGCCGCCCGGGGGTGGAACGCAACCTGTCCTGGCTGCAAGCGCGCCATGGCGACCGGATCACCCACATCCACGCCGACATCCGCGACGCCGCCCGCATGACAACGGCGGCGCAACAGGCGAAGGTGGTCTTTCACCTCGCCGCCCAGGTCGCCGTGACCACCAGCATGGTCGAGCCGGTCGAGGACATGACGATCAACCTGATCGGCACGATGAACCTGCTCGAGGCGCTCCGCGCCAAGGCCGACAACACGCCGCTGATCTTCGCGTCCACGAATAAAGTTTACGGCGACCTGGCCGATCTCGACTTCGCGCTGGAAGGCGAGGCCTATCGCCCGACCGACGCCCAGGTCTGCGCCCACGGGATCGGAGAAGCCCGCCCGCTGGATTTCCACACCCCCTACGGCTGTTCCAAGGGCGCGGCGGACCAGTATGTGCTGGATTATGCCCGCAGCTTCGGCGTGCCGACCTGCGTGCTGCGCATGTCCTGCATCTACGGCCAGCGCCAGATGGGGACCGAGGATCAGGGGTGGGTCGCCCATTTCCTGATCCGCGCGCTGAAAGGCCAGGGCATCACGCTTTACGGCGACGGCTGCCAGGTCCGCGACATCCTGGACGTGTCGAACGCGGTCGAGGCCTATCTGGCCGCCTGGGCGCGGATCGAGCAGGTGTCGGGCCGGGTCTTCAACCTGGGCGGCGGTCCTGCGAACGCGGTCAGCCTGCGGCAGTTGCTGGACTTCGTGGGCCGGATCCTCGACCGCCCGGTAGAGATCGCCTATTCCGACTGGCGCGCGGGCGACCAGCGGTATTTCGTGGCCGATACCCGCGCGGCGGAACAGGCCCTGGACCTGTCGCCCAAGGTCGATTGGCAGGACGGCGTGACCCGGCTGGCGCAATGGCTGGCGGCCGAGGGCGGGATCAACCTGCCCATCGGCCAGCCGCTGGCGAAATCCGCATGATGCGGGTGCTGATGACCACCGACGCCGTCGGCGGCGTCTGGCAATACGCGCTGGAACTGGCCGCCGCGCTGGAGGCCGAGGTGGTGCTGGCCGTGCTTGGTCCCGCGCCCGACGCCGACCAGCGGGCGGCGGCGCAGGCGGCGGGCGTGCGGCTGGTGGACACCGGCCTGCCGCTGGATTGGCTGAGCGATAGCCCCGCCCCGGTGCTGGCGGCGGGTGAAGCGGTGGCACGGCTGGCGCGCGACATGGGCGCGGATCTGGTGCATCTGAACGCGCCCGCGCTGGCCGTGGCGCGTTATGACATGCCGGTCGTCGCGGTGAACCACGGCTGCCTGGGCACCTGGTGGGACGCGGCGCGCGGCGGGGCGGTGGACCCCGCGCTGGCTTGGCTGCCCGACCTGGTGGGCCAGGGCCTGCGCGCGGCGGATCGCGTGGTGGCCCCCACCCGCGCCTATGCCGAGGCCGTGGCCCGCCGCTATGGCCTGCCCGTCACGCCGCTGGCGGTCCACAACGGCCGGACGCCGATGCCCCTGCCCGATGCGCAGCCCTTCCATGGCGCGCTGACGATCGGGCGGCTGTGGGACGAGGCCAAGGACACCGCCACGCTGGATGCCGCCGCCGCCCTGCTGGACGCGCCCCTTGTCGCCATCGGCGCCACCCGCGCGCCCCATGGCGCGACGGTCGCGCCCGCGCATCTGCAAGCCACCGGGCCGCTGCCACCCGAAATCATCGCCCATTGGCTGGCCCGCCGCCCTGTCTTCGTCAGCGCCGCCCGGTTCGAGCCGTTCGGCCTGGCCGTGCTGGAAGCAGCCCAGGCCGGCTGCCCGCTGGTGCTGTCGGACATTCCGACCTTCCGCGAACTGTGGGAAGGCGCGGCCCGTTTCGTCGCCCCCGGCGATGCGCAGGGCTTTGCCGATGCCATCGCCGCCGCCCTGGCCGATCCCGCGCCCGGCGAGGCCGCCCGCCAGCGCGCCGCCCTTTATACCCCCGCCGCGATGGCCGCCCGGATGGCCGGGATCCATCGCGACGCGCTTTCGACACGGACCCAAGCCGCATGAAGATCGTCTATTTCACCCATTCGCTGCAAAGCTGCTGGAACCACGGCAACGCCCATTTCCTGCGCGGCGTGCTGCGGGAACTGGCCGCAGCGGGCCACCATGTCCGCGCCCTGGAACCGCAGGGCGCCTGGAGCCTGGAAAACCTGCTGCGCGACCATGGCGAGGCGGGGCTGGAGCCGTTCCGCCGGAACTATCCCGACCTGTCGGTCAAAACCTACGACCCCGCCGCCGATCCGGTGGATCTCGCGGGCGATGCCGACCTGGTGATCGTCCACGAATGGAACGACCCGGCGCTGGCCGCGACCCTGGGCCGGGCGCGCAAGGGGGCCGCGCGTTTCAAACTGCTGTTCCACGACACCCACCACCGCGCCGTCAGCGACCCCGAGGCGATCCGTGCCTTCGACCTGTCCGGCTTCGACGGCGTGCTGGCCTTCGGCGAGACGCTGAGCGCGGTGTATCGCCGCTGGGGTTGGGGCGACCGCGTCTGGACCTGGCACGAGGCCGCCGACACCCGCCTGTTCCACCCGCCCGCGCAGGAAGGCGCACGCGACGGCCTCGTCTGGATCGGCAACTGGGGCGACGGCGAACGGACCGAGGAGCTGGAAACCTTCCTGTTCCGCCCGGCGCAACAGGCGGGCCTGCCGCTGGACATCTACGGCGTCCGCTACCCCGCCGAAGCCTTGGCGACGCTGGACCGCTACGGCGTCCGCTATCACGGCTGGGCGCCCAACGCCGCGGCACCGGAGATCTTCGCGCGCCACATGGCGACGGTCCACGTCCCCCGGCGCTTCTATACCACGATGCTGCCCGGCATCCCCACCATCCGCGTCTTCGAGGCGCTGGCCTGCGGCATCCCGCTGGTATCCGCGCCATGGCAGGACAGCGAAACCCTGTTCCGCCCCGGCGACTTCCTGTTCGCCCGCGACGGCGCGGAAATGACCGCCCGCCTGCGCGAGTTGTCGAACGACCCCGCCCTGCGCGCCTCGCTGGCGGCGCACGGGTTGGAAACCATCCGCGCCCGCCACACCTGCGCCCATCGCGCGGGGGAACTGTTGTCCATCGCCGGAACGCTCGGCCTGAACCAAGGAGCCTCTGCGGCATGAAGATCGCATTCTACGGATCCAGCCTGCTGTCGTCCTATTGGAACGGGGCGGCCACCTATTACCGGGGCATCCTGGGGGAACTCGCCAAGCGCGGCTACCAGATCACCTTCTATGAACCCGATGCTTTCGACCGGCAGAAGCACCGCGACATCGACCCGCCCGACTGGTGCCGCTCGGTCGTCTATCCCGCCACCGAAGACGCCATGCGGGGCGTCCTGGCCGAGGCGGGGGATGCCGACATCGTGGTCAAGGCCAACGGCGTCGGCGTCTTCGACCGGGAACTGCTGGAGGGCGTCATCGCGCAGGCCCGGCCCGGCGCGCTGAAGATCTTCTGGGACGTGGACGCCGCCGCCACCCTGGACGAGATGCGCGCCGACCCCGGCCATCCCGTGCGGCAGGCGCTGCCGGGTCTCGACATGGTGCTGACCTATGGCGGCGGTCCCCCGGTGGTGGACGCCTATCGCGGCTTTGGCGCGAAGCTGTGCGAGCCGGTCTACAACGCGCTGGACCCCGCCACGCACCACCCCGCGCCTGCGGACCCACGCTTCGCATCCGACCTGGCCTTCCTGGGCAACCGCCTGCCCGACCGAGAGGCGCGGGTCGAGGAGTTCTTCCTGAAGCCCGCCGCGATGCTGGCAAACCGCAGCTTCCTGATCGGCGGCAATGGCTGGGACAGCAAGCCCATGCCCGCCAACGTCCGCCACCTGGGCCATGTCTATACGCATGAACACAATGCCTTCAACTGCACGCCCCTGGCGGTGCTGAACGTCGCCCGGGACAGCATGGCCCATGTGGGCTTTTCCCCCGCCACCCGCGTCTTCGAGGCGGCGGGCGCGGCCGCCTGCCTCATCACCGACGCGTGGGAGGGGATCGAGCAGTTCCTGACCCCCGACCGCGAGGTTCTGGTCGCCCGCGACGGACAGGACGTGGCCGATCATCTGGCGGCGCTGACGCCGGAACGGGCGCGCGAAATCGGCCAGGCCGCGCTGGCGCGGGTCAAGGCGGAACACACCTATGCCCTGCGCGGCGCGCAGGTGGACGCGCTGCTGCGTGCGCAGGCCAGGGGGATGGCGGCATGAAGCTGGTCGTCCTGGGCCTGTCGCTGTCGTCGTCCTGGGGCAATGGCCATGCCACCACCTTCCGCGCGCTGCTGAAATCCTTTGCCCGGCGCGGGCACGAGGTCCTGTTTTTGGAACGCGACGTGCCCTGGTATGCCAGCCAGCGGGATCTCATCGACCCCGACTGGTGCCGGTTGGAACTCTATGCCGACCTGCCCGCGCTGGACCGCTGGCGGGATCAGATCGCGGGGGCGGATGCGGTGATCGTCGGCAGCTATGTCCCCGAAGGGGTCGAGGTCGCGCGCCGGGTGCAGTCCTGGGCGCGGGGCGTCACCGGTTTCTACGACATCGACACGCCGGTGACGCTGGCCAAGCTGGAACGGGGCGATTTCGAATATCTCTCGCCCGCCGTCATCCCCGGCTTCGACGTTTACCTGTCCTTCACCGGCGGCCCGACGCTGCGCCATATCGAAAGCCGCTATCGCTCGCCCATGGCGCGGGCGCTGTATTGTTCCGTCGATCTGGACCTTTACGGCCCACGCGATGTGCCCGTGCGATGGGATCTGTCCTATCTGGGCACCTACAGCGACGACCGCCAGCCCACGCTGGACCGGCTGCTGCTGGAACCCGCCCGCCAGCGCCCGGATCTGCGCTTCGTCGTGGCCGGGCCGCAATATCCCGCCACCATCGACTGGCCCGCGAACGTCGAACGGATCGAGCATTGCCCGCCCGCCGACCACGCGGCCTTCTATTCCGCCAGCCGCTTCACGCTGAACGTCACGCGCGCCGACATGATCCGGGCGGGCTTCTCGCCATCCGTGCGCCTGTTCGAGGCCGGGGCCTGCGCCACGCCCATCATCTCGGACCGCTGGGACGGGATCGAGACGCTGTTCCGCCCGGGCGCGGAAATCGTGCTGGCAGACGGTGCCGCAGACGTGTTGGCCGCGCTGGACAGCGACGCCGGCGCCATGGGCCGGGCGGCGCGCGCCCGGATCGACGCCGCCCATTCGTCCGACCATCGCGCGACCGAGCTGGAAGCCCATCTGGCCGAGGCCGCGCATCACAAGGCCGGGACCCGTCCCGTCGAAACAGCAGGGGGATAAGCAGCATGAGGAAGCAGACCAACCCGGATCACGGGCCGCGCGGAACCGTGCAGCCGCTGGCGCTGAACGTCGTCGCGGGCGGCGCGGGCTTCATCGGATCGCACCTGTGCCGCGCGCTTCTGGACCGGGGGGATTCGGTCCTCTGCCTCGACACCCTGCAAACGGCGCGCCCCTCGAACCTGCGGGCGCTGGAAGGGCAGCCCCGCTTCCGCTTCATCCGCCACGACATCAGCCAGCCCCTGCCGCCCGAGGTGCTGCGCCTGGCCCCGCGCATCACCCGGGTCTGGAACCTGGCCTGCCCCGCCTCGCCGCCGCATTACCAGCGCGACCCGGAACACACGATGCTGACCAACGTGGTGGGCACCAACCACCTGCTGCGACTGGCGGAAACGGCCAAGGCGCGCTTCCTGCTGACCTCGACCAGCGAGGTTTACGGCGACCCCGAGATCCACCCCCAGGCCGAGGATTACCGCGGCAACGTCAGCTGCACCGGTCCCCGCGCCTGCTATGACGAGGGCAAGCGCGCCGCCGAGGCCCTGGCCTTCGATTACGCCCGCGCGGGCCGGGCGCAGGTGCGGGTCGCGCGCATCTTCAACACCTATGGGCCGAACATGGACCCGAGCGACGGGCGCGTGGTGTCGAACCTGATCTGCCAGGCGCTGCGCGGGGACGAGCTGACCGTCTGTGGCGACGGCAGCCAGACGCGCTCCTTCTGCTATGTCTCGGACATGGTGGCGGGGCTGATGGCGCTGATGGAAGCCGAGATCGACGGAACCGAACCCGTGAACCTGGGCAACCCGGCCGAATTGACGGTGAACGAATTGCTGGGCCATGTCATCGCCCTGACCGGCACCCGCGCGCCCGTGGTCCACCGCCCGCTGCCGGTGGACGACCCGCGCCGCCGCCGCCCCGACATCAGCCGCGCCCGCGCCCTGCTGGACTGGGCGCCCCGGGTCGCGCTAGCCGAGGGGCTGGAGGCGACCTGCGCCTGGTTCGCCGAGGAACTGGCATCTGAGCCCGCCGCCGCCGGAGCCGCCGGTTAGCCGCCATGAGCGACCCCTGGACCTGTGCCATGCGGCGCGGCGATTTCCCGGCGGCCTGGGCCATCGCGGCCCGCGCCATGGCCGCGCGCGACCCCGCGACGCGCGACGATCCCGCCCTGCCCTATCACCTGCGTTGGGTGTGGGACGGGCGGCCCTTCGACGGGCGGGATGTTCTGGTGCGCTGCTATCACGGGCTTGGCGACACGCTGATGTTTTCGCGCTTCCTGCCGCTGCTGGCGGGTCGCGCGGCCCGCGTCACGGTCGAGATGCAGCCGCATCTGCTGCCGCTGTTCCGGGGCTTTCCCGGCATCGACCGGCTGGTCCCCTTCGACGTGGCCCGCCCCCTGCCGCCGCAGGATTGCGACCTGGAGATCATGGAACTGTCCCTGGCCCTGCGCGCCGCCCCCGGGGACGCGCCCCTGCCCGCGCTGCCCGTCGCGCCCGCGCCCCTGCCGCCCGGCACGGTGGCGCTGTGCTGGGGCGCGGGCGATTGGGATGCGGGCCGGTCGGTGCCCCCCGCGATGTTCGCCCCCTTCTGCCAGGGTCCCGCGCTGTCGCTGATGCCGGGACCATGCGCGCTGCCGGTGCTGAACCCGCAGGGATGCCCGCTGGACATCCTGCGGACCGCCGAACTGGTCGCGGGCGCGGCGCTGGTCGTCACGGTAGACACGATGATCGCCCATCTGGCGGGGATGCTGGGCCGTCCCGTGTGGCTGCTGGTCAAGCACGACCCCGACTGGCGCTGGCCGGTCCAGGGCACGCGGACGCCCTGGTATCCGACCATGCGCGTCTGGCGCCAGCCCGCGCCGGGCGATTGGGCCGCCATCATCGACCAAGCCGCCGCCGCGCTGCCCCGCCTGCAGCCTGCCGAAGGGGATGCGCCATGACCCGGGATCCCTGCCCCGCCCCCCTGGCGCCCGTGTCCTGGGGCGAGCTTCTGGACAAGATCACCATCCTGGAGATCAAGGCGGACCGCATCCGTGACCCCGCCGCCCGCGCCAATGTGGGGCGGGAACTTGAGCTTTTGCGCGCCGTCGCGGCCCCGGTCCTGCCGCAGCCGGACCTTGCGCCGCTGGTGGACGGCCTGCGCCGCGTGAACCGCGCGCTGTGGGACATCGAGGACGCCATCCGCGCCCACGAGGCCGCCGCCCAGTTCGACGCGGACTTCATCGCCCTGGCGCGGTCTGTCTATCTGACGAACGACGAACGGGCCGCGCTGAAGCGCCGGATCAACGCCCTGCTGCGGTCCGACCTGGTCGAGGAGAAATGCCACGCCGCAAGCCGGACCCGCTGAGCGGGCGGCAGGCAATTTCCGAAAACCTGCCGAACCCGGTTGCCGCAGCGTCACTGAATCGTTAGGACGCGTCCAGCCATCATCATTCGGGGCCGCGCCACGGGCGCCGCCGGAGGAGCCGATCTTGCTGGACGTGACGACCATCCGCGCCGAGCTGGCGGCGCATTATGACCTGGCGCCCTCGGTCGATCTGGCCCGCGACATGGCCGATGTCCATGCCCGGATGGACCGGGTGATGCCCTTTCCCGACTGGGCCATCGCCGCGCCCTATGTGGCGGCGATCAACCGGCTGAAGGCGGAACGGGGCGCGGTGGTGCTGGCGCACAACTACATGACGCCCGACATCTATCACGGCATCGCCGACGTGGTGGGCGACAGCCTGCAACTGGCGATCGAGGCCACGCGGGTCGATGCCGACATCATCGTGCAATGCGGCGTGCATTTCATGGCCGAGACCTCGAAGATCCTCAACCCCGCCAAGACCGTGCTGATGCCCGACATGGAGGCGGGCTGTTCCCTGGCCGAAAGCATCACCGCCGAGGGGGTGGCCGCGATGCGCGCGCAATACCCCGGCGCGGCGGTGGTCAGCTATGTCAACACCACCGCGGCGGTGAAGGCCGCGTCCGACATCTGCTGCACCTCGTCCAACGCGGCGCAGATCGTGGCGGCGATGCCGGGCGACACGGTCATCATGACGCCCGACAAGTGGCTGGCCCAGAACGTCGCGGCCCAGGTGCCGCACAAGCGCATCGTCTGGTGGGACGGGGCCTGCATCGTCCACGAACGCTTCACGCCCGGGGATCTGCGCGACTTCCGGGGCTGGTATCCGGGGCTGAAGATCATCGCCCATCCCGAATGTCCCCCCGACGTGGTGGCCGAGGCCGATTTCGCAGGCTCGACCGCGCATATCATCGACTGGGTGGGCCGCGAACGGCCTTCGCAGGCCATGCTGGTCACGGAATGTTCCATGGCCGCGAACATCGCGGACGCCCACCCCGAGGTGGAGTTCCTGGGACCATGCAACATGTGCCCCCACATGAAGAAGATCACGCTGGAAAAGGTGCTGTGGTCGCTGCATTCCATGACCGGCCAGGTCGAGGTGGACCCAAGCGTCGCCGCCCCCGCGCGGCGGGCGGTGCAGCGGATGATCGACCTGTCGCGGCAACTGGCGGCCTGACGCGATGATCCGCACCGACCGCGTGGTGATCGTCGGCGCGGGGCTGGCCGCGCTTTATGCGGCGCTGGTGCTGGCGCCGCGCCCGGTGCTGATGATCTCGCCCGATCCCTTGGGCCAGGGGGCCAGTTCGGCCTGGGCGCAGGGCGGCGTGGCGGCGGCGATGGATCCCGCAGACAGCGCCGCGGCTCATGCCGCAGACACGCTGCGGGCGGGCGCGGGCACGGTCGATCCCGCCGTGGCCCGAATGGTCACGGCCGAGGCGCGCGACCACATCCTGACCCTGACGACGCTGGGCACGCCCTTCGACCGGGACGCGGTCGGCGGCTATGTCCTGTCGCGGGAAGCCGCGCACGGCATGGCCCGCGTGGTGCGCGTCCGGGGCGACCAGGCGGGGGCCGAGATCATGCGCGCGCTGGTGGCCGCCGTGCGGGCCGCGCCCTCGGTCCAGGTGGCGGAAGGCTGGGTGGCGACAGGGCTTTTGACGCGCGGCGACCGGGTGACGGGGGTCCGGCTGGCGCTGGCATCGGGGTCGGTTCCGGTGACGCTGGCGGCCCCGGCGGTGCTGGTGGCGGGCGGGGGTTCGGGCGGGCTGTATGCCGTCACGACCAACCCGCCGCGCATCCGGGGCGAGGGGATCGGCATGGCCGCCCGCGCCGGCGCGGTGATCGCGGATGCGGAATTCGTGCAGTTCCACCCGACCGCCATCGCCTGCGGCGCCGACCCCGCGCCCCTGGCGACCGAGGCGCTGCGGGGCGAGGGCGCGCGGCTGGTCGATGCCGAAGGCCACCGCTTCATGGCCGCGCTGCACCCCGATGCGGATCTTGCCCCGCGCGACATCGTGGCGCGCGGCGTTTATGCCGAAACGCGGGCGGGCCGCAGCCCCGCGCTGGATTGCCGCGCGCTTGGCGCCCGCATCGCGGCGGACTTTCCCGCCGTGGCGGCGGCCTGCGCGCGGGCCGGGATCGACCCGGCGCGCCAGCCGATCCCGGTGGCGGCGGCGGCGCATTACCACATGGGCGGCATCGCCACCGACACCGACGGGCGCAGCAGCCTGCCCGGTCTCTGGGCCTGCGGCGAGGCGGCCTCGACCGGGTTGCACGGGGCGAACCGGCTGGCGTCGAACGGGCTGCTGGAGGCGCTGGTCTTTGCCCGCCGCGCGGCCCTGTCGATCGGGCGCGACGGCCCGCCTGCCGCCCCGGTGGCCTTGCCCCGCCCGGTCCCCGCGCCGCCCCCCGACCCCGCGCTGGTCGCGCAGTTGCGCCGGGCCATGACCGCGGGCGCGGGCGTGCTGCGCGACGCCGGGGGGCTGACGGACACCCTGCGCATCATCGCCGCCGTTGAATCCGCGCAGCCCGATTGCCCCCGGCTTGCCAACATGACGGCCACCGCCACGCTGATCTGCGCCGCCGCCCTTGCCCGGCGCGAAAGCCGGGGCGCGCATTGCCGCACCGATTTCCCCGACGCGCTGCCGGTGGCCCGCCGCAGCCGCATGACCCTGGCAGAGGCCCTGGCCCTGCGCCCCGCCCCCCAGCCGGAGCCGACATGACCCCGCCCCTGCCCGACCTGATCCTGGAACCCCTGGTCCGCGCCGCCCTGCTGGAGGATCTGGGCGCGAACGGCGACATCACCACCCGCACGGTGATCCCGCCGGGCACGCGCATGGAGGCCGCCATCCGCGCGCGCGACGGCGGCACGGCATCCGGGATGCAGCTTGCCGCCCTGGCCTTCCGCCTGATCGACCCCGCCCTGCGGCTGGAGGTGCTGGTTTCCGACGGTTCCGCCTTCGCCCCCGGCGACACGCTGGCCCGGATCTCCGGGGACGCGGGCGCGATCCTGTCGGCGGAACGCGTGGCGCTGAACCTTGCGGGCCGCCTGTCGGGCATCGCCACCCTGACGGCCGCCTTCGTGGCCGAGACGCGCGGGACCAAAACCCGCATCACCTGCACCCGCAAGACCACGCCCGGCCTGCGGCTGGTCGAAAAGCAGGCGGTGCTGCATGGCGGCGGCTTCAACCACCGGGTATCCCTGTCGGACGCGATCCTGATCAAGGACAACCACATCGCCGCGGCAGGCGGCATCCGCCCGGTCCTGCAAGCCGTCAAGGCCCGCGCATCCCACATGATGCGGGTCGAGATCGAGGTGGACCGCCTGGACCAGCTGGCCGAGGTGCTGGACGAAGGCGGCGCCGACGTGGTGCTGCTGGACAACATGGACTGCGAAACCCTGCGCCAGGCGGTCGCCATGGCGGGGGGGCGCGTGGTGCTGGAGGCCTCGGGCAACATGCGCCTGGCGCGCATCGCCGACGTGGCGGCGACCGGGGTGGATTACATCTCGGTCGGGGCGCTGACCCATTCGGTGCCGGTGCTGGACCTGGGCCTGGATGCGTGACGCGCCGTGCCCCGCGATCACCGGCAAGGTTCCCGCCGTCTGGCCGGCCGGCCGGGCCTGACCCCCTGCCCGAAAGGACAGCTTTCCCTTGACGTAAAGAGCAGACATAAGGGGACCACCAGCCGGGCGGCGCGGTTATATGTCCTTTTTGCGAGTGTGCGCCGCCCGGCTGGCTGTCCCCTTTCCCGCCATCCATCCCCGAAACGATCCACAGAAATTGTGGACAACCGCGCCGTTATGGCCGAAGTCTTTCGGCGGATGCCAGCTTCGGAAAGGTCAGGAACCGTGGACGAATATTGCCTGTGCTTGCGCGACAATCCGCATTTCCGGCTGACCCGGGACGGCCAGGGCTTTGACGCCCATGCCGAGCCGATGGTCTTCGCGACCTATGACGAGGCTTATGACTATACGCTGCGGCACAACACCAGCCCGCAGCTGGAAGGCGTGTCGGTCGAGATCGTCAAGTCGGACGCCTAAGGGGGGATGCGCCGCTAGGCCAGGGCGGGCAGGGTCAGTTCGGCCTCGAACCCCGGGTCGAGGTTGCGCAGGCGCAGCGTGCCGCCGACGGCGCCCGCGATGTCGGCGGCGATGGCCAGGCCCAGGCCGGTGCCGCCGTCGCGTTCGTCAAGGCGCAACCCGCGCCCCGGCAGCAGGTCCAGCAGCCCCGGCGCGGCGCCCGGACCGTCGTCGCGCACCCGGATCACCGCCTGGTCCCCCGCCCGGACGCAGGCGACCGCAACGCCCGAGCGGGCATGGCGGACGGCGTTCTCGGCCAGGGCGCCCAGGGCCTCGGCCAGATCGGCGCGGTCCAGCCGGACCCGGATGCCCGCCGCGCCCTCGACCTCGATGCGCAGCGCCTCGCCGCGGGGCGTGCGGCGCAGGACGGCGGCCACGGACCGGGCGACATCAAGGGCGTCGCAGCAGGCGCGGGCCGCGTCGCTGGCCAGCCGCGCCCGGGCCAGTTCGCGGTCCACATGGGCGTGCATGGTCCGGGCGATCTCCTCGATGCCCGCGGCCGCGTCGGGGGATCCCTGGTCCCGCAGCCGCGCCGCCTCGCCCATCAGGGCCTGCAGCGGCGTCTTCAGCCCGTGCGCCAGGTCGCCCGCGCGCAGCCGCGCCCGCTCGACCTCGGCCTGCCGGTTTTCCAGAAGGGCGTCGATCTGCCGGGCCAGCGGCAGGACCTCGGCGGGGACCTCGGCGCCGATCCGGCGTTCGCGGTCCCGGCCCAGGGCCGCCACGCGATGCTCGATGGCGGACAGGGGGCGCAGGGCCACGCTGACGGCGACGGCCAGGGTCGTCACCAGCGCCAGGCCCAGAAGCGCAAGATAGGGGGCAAGATCGCGCAGGAAACCGGCGCGCGCCCGGTCCAGGTCGGCCCGGTCCATGGTGACGGCGATGCGCAGCGGCAGGTCGCCCCCGGGCGTGGCCACGGTGATGCGGCGCACCAGCGCCAGCAGCGGCTGATCCAGCGGTCCCGTCAGCTCGCCCTGCCATGTCTCGCCCGTGGCGGGGGGCAGGACCAGCACGTGATCCCACAGGGAACGGGACCGCAGCCGGGCGCCGGGGGCCTCGATCTGCCAGTAATGGCCGGAAAAGGGCCGCCGGTACAGCGGATCGCGCGGCGGCGCGGGCATGACAAGCGCGCCATCCGCGCCGATCTCGGCGGCCGAGGCCAGGTGTTCCAGGCGGTCCGACAATTCGCCCGCCGCCACCCGTTCCACATGCCGGTCGAACAGCAGGGCCAGGCCCCCGGCGGCCAGCAAAAGCGCCAGCGCCACGCTGAACGCCCCCGTCACCAGCAGGCGCAGCCGGATGGATCCGCGCCGCGCCCTCACCCGCCTGCCAGCAGATAGCCGAAGCCGCGCCGCGTCTCGATCACGCCCGGTCCCAGCTTGCGGCGCAGCCGCGCCACCAGGGCCTCCAGGGCGTTCTGCTCGCGCCCGTCGTCGTCGCCGTGCAGATGCTCCAGCAGTTCATGGGGCGGCACGGGGCGGTCGCGGTTCAGCGCCAGATAGGCCAGGCAGCGGAATTCCAGCGGCGTCAGCGCGACGGGGCGGCCGTGCAGCGTGGCCGTCTGGCGCGTCAGGTCCAAGGCCAGCGCGCCCGCCACCTCGACCGGCGCGGCGCGACCCGCGGCGCGGCGCACCAGGGCGCGGACGCGGGCCGCCAGCTCTTCGGGGCGGAAGGGCTTGGGCAGGTAATCGTCGGCACCCGCGTCGATGCCCTCGACCCGCTCGATCCAGGTGCCGCGCGCGCTGAGGATCAGGACCGGGGTGGTCACGCCCTCGGCCCGCCAGCGTTTCAGGACCGCCAGCCCGTCCATTTTCGGCAGGCCCAGGTCCAGCACGATGGCCCCGTAATCCTCGGTGCCGCCCTTGAACCAGGCGGTTTCGCCGTCGGTGGCCAGGTCGCTGCGAAAGCCCAGGGCGTCCAGGGTGGCCGTCAGGTCGGCGGCGATGCGGGGGTCGTCCTCGACGATCAGGACGCGCATGGGCAGGACGCGCATGGGGTGCCTTCAGTCATCGTCCTCGGGGTCCTCGTCGCTGACCTCGGTGATCTCGCCCGTGCGGGCGTCCATGTCCACCTCGATCAGCCGTCCTTCGGGGGTCAGCATCTCGAATTCGTATTCCTCGATGCGCCCGGCGGGATCAAGGTCGATCTCGATGTCCAGCACCTCGCCGGGATGGGCGGCCAGAAGGCGCGGCATCAGCGCGGACAAGGGCAGGATCTCGCCGCGCGCCACCGCCGCCAGCGCCAGGTCGCTGTCGGCGTCGATCTCGGAGGCGTCGCGCGCGGGCCGGTCCTGCGCCCAGGGGGCCGGACCGGACGCGATCAGCAGGACAAGGGCGAGGATCGGGATGCGCATGGGGTCCATCCTGGCGCAAGCCGCCTGACAATTGCCTGACAAGGCCGGTCAGCGCCGCATCAGGCGGGATGTGCGACAAGTGATTCGTCCCGGCGGCCCCACGGCAGCCCAGCAAAGGAGCGACGCATGAAGCCACTGATCCCCGTTCTTGTCCTGGCCCTCGGTCCCGTCGGCCCTGCCCTGGCGCAGGACGCGGCGCGGCCCTTGTCGGCGATCATCGCGGACCTTGAGGCGCAGGGCTATCGCATCGCCGACATCGACGTGGACCGCGCGTCCATCGACGTGGACGCCACGGCGCCGGACGGACGGCGCGTGGATCTGCGCGTCGATTCCGGCTCGGGGGCGATCCTTGCCGAAACCCGCGACGACTGACACCGAAACCTGACGAAAGGATGAAGACATGCCCATTTTCCGTGGCACCAACGGCATCAACACCCTGAACGGATCCGGCCTGGCGGACCGGCTGTTCGGCCTGGGCGGCAACGACCTGCTGTATGGCCGGGCCGGCAACGACGATCTTGAAGGCGGCGACGGCAACGACCGCCTGTGGGGCGGCATCGGCCATGACGAGCTGGAAGGCGGCAGCGGCAACGACTGGCTGTACGGCGAATCCGGCAACGACGAGCTTGAAGGGGGCCGTGGCAACGACCGCCTGTGGGGCGGCATCGGCAACGACGACCTCGAGGGCGGCACGGGCAACGACGTGCTGTCGGGCGGCGAGGGCCGCGATCACCTGGAAGGCGGGGCGGGCAACGACATCCTGGCCGGCGGCCTGGGGGCCGACGTGTTCGAGTTCGAACGGGGCGACGGCCGCGACCGCATCACCGATTTCCAGAACGGCATCGACCGCATCGAGCTGGACGACTTCGGCAGCGCCCAGGTGCGCCAGATCATCGCGGGCGCCCGGCAGGACGGCGCCGACCTGGTGCTGACCCTGTCGCCGGGCACCACGGTGGTGCTGGAGGATTTCCAGAAGGCCGACCTGGGCTTTTCGGATTTCAGCTTCTAGGAACGCCGATCAGGGCGGAAAGGCGGCTGCGCCTTTCCTTGCCGGGCAGGGACCATGCAGGGTCCCTGCCCTTTTCGTTGCGCGTGGCCCGCCGCCAAGGAAAAGGCCGCCGGAAAAGACCCTTGCCAGAATCGCAAAACACCACAATAAATTACGCAGGAAACTGAATATGACGGCTTGAAGCGTAACCACGCCAGGGCCGACCGGCACGAGAGGATGGCAGCATGGGCATTATGCAGCCGAAGACACGCATCGACAAGCTGGTGGGCGCCCATGCCGCGGCCTTGTCCGAGCGGCTCCATGCGCATCGCGAACAGCTTTTTCCCCCCGACGCCCGGCGGGAACTGCGCAAGTTCACCTCGGGCGAGGTGGCGGACCTGCTGGGCGTGAAGGACGCCTATCTGCGCAAGCTGGACCTGGAGGGCAAGGGTCCCTCGCCCGAGACGCGGGCCGGGGGGCGGCGCTATTACACGCCCGCCGACATCCAGGCGCTGCGCGAAGTCCTTGAAAAGGGGACGAAAACGCCCGGCACCTATCTGCCGGGGCGGCGCGGGCAGGATCATCTTCAGGTCATCACGGTGATCAATTTCAAGGGCGGCTCGGGCAAGACCACCACCGCCGCCCATCTGGCGCAGAAGCTGGCGCTGGACGGATACCGGGTGCTGGCCATCGACCTCGATCCGCAGGCCAGCCTGTCGGCCCTGCACGGGGTGCAGCCCGAACTGGACCTGCCCGATGGCGGGACCATCTATGATTCGATCCGGTATGACGATCCGGTGCCGCTGCGCAGCGTGATCCAGCACACCTATTTCACAAATCTCGACCTGATTCCCGGCAACCTGGACCTGATGGAATTCGAACACGCAACACCCATGGCGTTGCGCGAACGGTCGGGCAACTATTTCTTTACCAGGATCGGCGATGTTCTGGCCGAGGTCGAGGACGACTACGACGTGATCGTGATCGACTGTCCGCCGCAGCTGGGATTCCTGACCATGTCCGCCCTGTCGGCGGCGACTGCCATTCTTGTCACCGTGCATCCGCAGATGCTGGACGTGATGTCGATGTGCCAGTTCCTGCTGATGACATCGAACCTGCTGGCGGTCGTCGCCGATGCCGGGGGCAACATGGACTATGACTGGATGCGCTATGTCGTGACGCGCTATGAACCCGGCGACGGGCCGCAGAACCAGATGGTCAGCTTCATGCGGTCCATGTTCGGCGACCATGTCCTGAACCACCCGGTGCTGAAATCCACCGCCATCTCGGACGCGGGGATCACCAAGCAGACGCTGTACGAGGTCGAAAAGTCCCAGTTCACGCGCGCCACCTATGAACGCGCGATGGAAAGCCTGAATGCCGTCAACGGCGAGATCGAGGGGCTGATACAGGCGGCCTGGGGCCGCAAGGGGGTGTGATGGCACGCAAGGATCTGCTCAAGAACCTGATGGCGGCGCCGCCGGGCGACGAACCCCGCCCCCCCCTGCCCCGGTCCGAGCGCGGCGCCATCGGCGCGGTGTCCAAATCCATCAGCGAGCTGAAGAACCGCGCCATCATCGAGGTTCCGGCCGACCTGATCGACCATGCGGGCCTGGACGACCGGCTGGACGAGGACCCCCAGGGGATCGAGGCGCTGATGGCCTCGATCAAGGATTACGGCCAGCAGGTGCCGGTGCTGCTGCGCCATTCGCCCAACGCCGAGGGGCGCTATGACGTGGTCTTCGGCCGCCGCCGGGTCGCGGCGATGCGCAGGCTGGGCCTGCCGGTCAAGGCGATGGTCCGCAGCCTGAACGACCGCGAGCTGGTGGTGGCGCAGGGCCAGGAAAACTCGGCCCGCAAGGACCTGAGCTTCATCGAGAAGGCCAACTTTGCCCGGCAGATGGTCGCGGCGGGCTATGAACGCAGGTTGATCTGCGATGCGCTGTCGATCGACAAGACGGTGATCTCGCGCATGTTGTCGGTGATCGACGCGCTGCCGGACGCGCTGATCCGGGCGATCGGCGCCGCCCCCTCGGCGGGCCGGGACCGCTGGCTGGCCCTGGCGCAAAAGGCCGAGGGGCGCAAGGTCGAGGATCTGGTGCCCCTGGCGCAGGGCGCCGACTCGGACGCGCGCTTCGCGGCCGTCCTGGCGGCGGTCAGCGCCCCCCCTGCGCGTCCGGCGTCCCGGCCCTTGCTGGCCGCCGACGGCAGGACACTGGGCCAGGTCCGCCGGGGCAGGACGAAAACGGTGATCGAGCTTGAGGCCGGGGACCCCGCCTTTGCGGACTGGCTGGCCGATCACATGGCAGAGGTTCACCGTGATTGGCTGAAAAGCCGCCAGTGACGGGCGTTCAACACCGAAACCAACCAAGGAGGCACAGGACGGCAAAAGAAAAGCCCCCCAGGACATGACATCCCAAAGGGCCGTTCTCTCGATCTAGCACCTCGAAGATAGCGGCTAAAGTTGACAGCTGTCAACACCGTCGGTTCCGGCGAAGGCAATTCCTTTGCCTTGTGAGATCACGAATGAGGCATATTTCCACGACGCCGTCCGGGCGGCGGTCGCCTGCGGCTGGCCTGCTGGCCGGCCAAGCCCTGGCGGCGGGCACCGTTTCGGTCCCTGCCGGCACCGACAAATGGACGATCCTGCAAGACCTGACCGAAGGGCGCGAAGCCTTTGGCCTGACGGACCGCAACCTGTCGGTGCTGTCGGCGCTGCTGTCCTTTCATCCGGCGCGCGACCTGGCGGACGGCGCCCTGACGGTGTTTCCGTCGAATTCCAGCCTGTCCGCCCGGCTGCACGGAATGCCGGAAAGCACGCTGCGGCGCCACCTTGCGGCCCTGGTAGAGGCAGGATTGATCCGCCGCCAGGACAGTCCGAACGGCAAGCGATACGCGACCCGCGACGGGCGGGGCCGGATTGACCGGGTGTTCGGCTTCGACCTTGGCCCGCTGCTGCGTCGGGTGGCCGAGATCCGGGAGGCGGCGGAGGCCGCCCGCGAGACGGCGCGCCTGATGCGCCGGGCGCGGCAAACCGTGGTCCTGCTGCTGCGCGACATCGCCAGCCGGCCCGGCATGGACCAGCCCCCCGCCGAAGCGACCGCGCCCCGCCACGCCAGATTGGCCGAGCTGCGGCTGCGGCTGCGGCGCAAGCTGGGGCTTGCGGACCTGTCCGCCCTGGAAGCGGCCCTGCGGCAGGTGCTGGCCGAAACCGGCGCGGCCGAGGAAAGATCGCCCGGAATGAGCGGCAATGACGCCCGAAATGAGCGGCACCAACATAATGCAGACTCTGATCATCCTGAATCTGAATTGGCCATGAAGCAGGAAGACGGGGACAAACTGCCGTTGCCCATCGTGCTGAAAGCGGCGCCCGACATCAGCCAATACGCCGCGGAACCGCTGCGCGACTGGAAGGACCTGACCCGCCTGGCAGAGTTCGTGCGCCCGATGATGGGCATCACCGCCGAAACCTGGCTGTCGGCGCGGCAAAGCCTTGGGGACAGGACCGCAAGCATCACGCTGGCCTGCATCCTGCAACGCTTCACCCGGATCCGGAACCCGGGGGCCTATCTGCGCCGACTGTCGCTGACCCCGGATTTTCGCCCGGGACCCATGGTCATGGCGCTTCTGCGCGGCGCCGGGATGGCAAGGGGATGAAGTTGACAGCTGTCAACCGCGCGGCGGGGCAGGGGAGTCGTTGGGAAACACGGCGGGTGGAGACCGCGTGATGCAGGTAGTGGTTGGCGGACTGTTCATGCCTTGGAACAAAAGGGTGCAGGGCAGTCGGATGGGCTGATTGTGTGGGTGTGGTAGTCGATTCGCCTATATGCCCAGGAATTTTGAGCCGATGAACCACATTTCTATCCCGAGGCTCCATCAAAGGCCTATTCCTCATACAGCCCTGCACGCTTTCGTCACGAAAGCCCAGGCGACATGAGCCTGGCCCCACCAAGGCGCGCCTGTTTCAGGCGGGACGCGCGTTCTCCAGCCGGGCCGCGGGGAAGGCGGCGATGAGGGCCTCCAGCGCGGCGCGGTCGGGGGTCAGGCAGGCGGCGGTGGACAGGGCATCGGCCAGCGCCGCGCTTGGGGCCGACACCGACACGGAGGCCCAGGGCGAGGTCGCCGGCCCTCCGGTGCGCGGATCGAGGATATGCCCGTCCCGCCCGCTCGCGTCAAAGCACGTCCCGCGCGGGGCCGAGGTCGCCAGCGCGCGGGACGACAGGGCCACGCGGCCGCCGCCGTCGATGCGCACCGGCCAGGGACGGACGCCCAGGGCGCGCATCTCTCCGGTGTCGATCAGGATGTCGGTCAATCCTTCGGCCTCCAGCAGCGCCGCCACGCGGTCGGCGACATGGCCCTGGCCGATGCCGTTCAGCGTCAGCGCCATGCCGGGGCGCAGGGTGATGGCCTGCGGCGACAGGGCCACGTCGCTCCACCCCCCATGCGCCAGCGCGGCGCGGCGTTCGGCGGGCGTGGGGCGGCAATTCTGCACCGCAGCCTCGGCCCACAGCGCCCACAAGGGTTGCAACGTCACGTCGAAGGCCCCGCCGCTGGCGCGATGCACGGCGCCTGACAGCGACAGGCAGTCCAGCAGCTCGAAAGGGGGCGTGTCCAGCCGGCCCGTGCGGTTCAGCCGCGACAGGGCGCTGTCCGCGCGATACAGCGACAGGATGTCCTCCAGCCGGTCGATCTCGGCCAGGCAGCGGGCGGTGATCGCGGGGGCGTCCGGGTGGTCCAACCGGATCGAGGCGCGCGCGCCAAGCGCCTGGCCGGTCCAGTGGCGGGGCGCGGCCCGAAGCGCGCCGGGCAGGCAGGCGGCGGTGGCCGAGATGGTCAGGAAACGGCGGCGGGTCAGGGGCATGGCTTATCCCTCGGGGCGCGACAAGGCGCGCAGGCGGTTCTCAAAATCGGCGTCCGGGGTGTCGGGCGCGGTCTCCTCGGGCGTCAGGACCAGGTCGTCGGGGATCTCGGACAGGCGCATCACGGTGCCGCCTTCCCGGGCGGCAAAGGCGTCCGCCGCAGCGCGGGTGCCGAAGGGCACGGCCTCGGGCGCGCCCATGCCGCCTTCCCGCGCCGATCCCAGGACGAAGAAGGCGTCGTCCGCGTCGATCCAGTTGCCTCGGCCCGGAACCTCCCACGTGGCCCCATTCGCGGCCATGTCGTTGACTTGCATGGCTAAAATCGGGTGGCTTTGTTCGGGCAGGCGCCCGTAGGCGATGGCGTCGCGGACCTGGCTGAAGAACAGGGGCGTGCCCGGCATCCCCTCCAGATGCACCTGCGCCTTGGGACCGGGATGTTCCAGCAGGTTCATCTGGCAGAAATGGCCCAGCGTCTCGGCGGTCAGTTCGACGGGCGTGATGTCCTGGGCGGCCTCCTGCTTGCAGGCGGCGAGGGTCAGGCACAGGGCCAGGATCAGGATGCGATTCATGGCGTGACCTTTCGGAAGGCGGCGATGGCCAGCGCCAAGGCCAGCAGGGGCCACAGCGCCACCGACAGCGCCGATTGCCACAAGGGGATGGCCGATGCCGCCCCGCCCATGCCGCCCGCGGCGGCGCTGGCCTGGGCGGCGGCCAGGTTGAACAGGCGGAAGGCGTCGGCGGGGTTCGCCAGCAGCGCCACGGGCAGCGCCCGCGTGGTCAGCGCGCCGCCGCCGTCCGACACGATCAGCGCCAGCAGCACCAGGTCGTAAAGCACCACCGCCCCCAGCCACAGCCCGACCGCCAGACCCGCCGCGCCGGACGGACGCCGCGCCAGCGCCGACAGCGCATAGCCCGCGCCCAGGAAGGTCGCGCCCAGCAGCACCGAACTCCAGACCAGCCGGCCAAGCGCGGGCAGGCCTGCCACCGAGGCCGGATCGGCCCAGAAGGCCGCCAGCGCCGCCGCCCCATAGCCCGCAGCGACCGCCAGCGTCAGGATCGCCAGATGCGCCCCCAGCTTGCCCGCGAGGATTTCCGCGCGGCTGACGGGATAGGTCAGCAGCAGGGGCAGGGTGCCGCGCTCGACTTCGCCCGCGACGGCATCGAAGCTCATCAGCAGGGCGATCAGCGGGACCAGATAGACCGCCAGCGAAGTCAGCGAGGCCACGATCACCGACAGCCGGTCGGCGCCGATGTCGCCCGTGGGCGCGGCGCCTGCGGCGGCCAGCACCAGGGCGAAGACCACCATCAGCAGGACGGCGATGGCGACCCAGCGGTTGCGCCCCGCGATGCGGAACTCGACAACGGCGGTGGACCAGATGCGGTTCATTGCCCGTCCCTTTGGCTGAAATGGGAATAGATGTCTTCCAGGCTGGGCGGGATCACCTCGAGATCGGCCACCTGCGGCAGTCCGGTGATCCGCGCCAGCACGGCCAGCTTGTCGCCCTGGGCGCAATCCATGTGCAGCCGCCCGTCGCCATTGGCCCGCGCCATCGGCAGGGCGGCGGCCAGCGCGGCATCTTGCCCCGCAGCCGGGGCCACGCTGATCGCGACGGGCAGGGCGGCGGCGCGGCGCAGATCGGCCAGCGAGCCTTCGGCCATCAGGCGGCCTTTCGACAGGATCAGGATGCGGTCGGTGCGCGCCTCGACCTCGGTCAGGGCGTGCGAGGACAGCAGGATCGCCGTGCCGCCCGCCGCCAACCCGTCCAGCAGGGCATAGAAGTCACGCCGCGATACCGGATCAAGCCCCGAGGTCGGCTCGTCCAGGACCAGCAGGCGCGGCTGGCCGATCAGCGCCTGCGCCAGGCCCACGCGCTGCCGCATCCCCTTGGAATAGGTGCCGATGCGGCGTTTGGCGGCATCCGCCAGCCCCACGCGGGCCAGCAGGTCCAGCGCCTGCGCGGGGCGTTCGCCGCGCAGGGACAGGTAGTGGCGGATCTGCTCCTCGCCCGTCAGGGCCGGGTGGAAGGCCGCGTTTTCGGGCAGATAGGCCACCTGGGCGCGGGCCGCAGCCGAACCGGGGGCCGCGCCGCAGACCGTGACCTGGCCCGCGTCGAAGGGGATCAGGCCCAGGACGATCTTCATCATCGTCGATTTGCCCGCGCCGTTATGGCCCAGAAGCGCCACCCGCTGCCCGGGTTCGACCGACAGGGACACGTCGCGCAATGCCTCGACCCCGGCAAAGCGTTTAGTGAGATGCGAGATCGTCAGGGTCGATGTCATCGTAATTTCCTTTGGCCCAGCGTCCCGCCACCTCGGCCTCCTGGGCCTTGATGTCAGTGGGGACGGGGATGGTCAGGGGGCGCATCAGCGGATGGCTGTCGGTGACGCCGCCGGGCAGGGTGGCGGGAAAGCTCGACTGGCTCCACCGGACCAGCTGCACGGCGGGCGATCCTGTCAGCAGGGCGGCGGCCGGTTGCGACCACAGGATATGGTCGATCAGGTCGTTGGGGCGATAGCTGCCGTCGGCCACCCCGTCGCCGTTCAGGTCATAGGCCGGGTGGTCGGACCAGAAGTTGCCGCGGCCCTCGTGGCTCCATTCCATGAAGCGGGTGCCCACGTATTTCACCTGCTCGCGGTTGGCGATGAAGGCGTTGCCGGTCAGGACGTTCCGTTCGGACCCGGCGGTGAAGTGGATGCCGATGCCACAGTCCTGGAAGCGGTTGTCCCAGATCAGGTTCTTGTGCGCGTTGTAGATGAACAGGCATTTCTTCGTCCCGCCCCGGATCAGGTTGCCCGTCACGTCGGCATTGTTGGCATAGTTCAGCATAAGCCCATGTTCCCGGTCGCCCAGGCTGAGGTTGCGCAGGATCTTGGCCCGGTCGGAGAACATGATGGCGAAGCCCAGGTGGTTGCCGATGCTGATGTTGCCGGACACCTCGGTGTTGCGGGTATACATGAAATGCACGGCAAAGCGCAGGTCGCGCATGATGTTGTTGCGGTAAATGCTGCTGGCGCTGGCATTGGAAAAGATGCCGTCGCGGCCATAGCGGATCACGTTGCCGTCCAGAAGCGTGCCGGGGCTGTTCCAGACATAGATGCCGTTGCCGCGCGCGTTCATGTGCGGATCCTGCCGCCCGGTGATGCGGTTGCGGACCACCTGCGCATCCCGCCCGCCATGCACGTCGATGCCGTGCATGTTGCCGGTCAGGGTCAGCCCCTCGACCCGCGCGCGGTCGGCGCCTTTCAGGATCTTCACGCCCGCGTCCAGATCCTCGTTCTTGCCGCCGGATCCGGTGACGGTGAAGCCGCGCAGGGCCACGTCGGGCGCGGCGACGGTGATGACGGTGCCCTGGTCCCCGCCGTCCACCACGGCCCCTTCCAGGCCGGTGATGGTCAGGGGTTTGTCGATGGCGACGGGGCCGGGATAGACCCCGTCCTTCAGCATCAGCACATCGCCAGGGGCGGCCCCGGCGATGGCTTGCGCCAGGCTGCCCGGTCCCGGCGCGATCTGACGCTCTGCCGCAAGCGCGGGCAAGGCGAACAGCAGGCCAAGGATCAGGGCAAGCCCGCGCATGGTCAGGCGGCCTTCGGTTCGACGAACATGCGGCCGCGCATCTCCATGTGCAGGGCGTGGCAGAACCACTGGCAGTAATACCAGTAAACGCCCGGCGCGCCCGCCACGAAGGTGACGGAACTGGTCATCTGCGGCCCGATCTCCATCGCGACGCTGTGGTTGCCCATGGTGAAGCCGTGGGTCAGGTCGTCGATCTCGTCCAGGTTGGTGATGACCACCGTGACCTCGTCGCCTTCCTTGACGCTGAAGCTTTCCAGCGAAAAGTTCGGCGCCACGCTGGTCATGTAGACGCGGACCTTGTCGCCGTCGCGCACCACCGTGTCGGCCCAGTCGTCGATGTTGACGCCGTCGGCCTCGGCCTGCCTGCGGGTTTCGGCCCACATGGGATCGTTGCGGTCCCAGACCGACTTGATGCCCGACATGATCGACGGATGCACCGCGATCGCGTCATGGGGTTCGGCAAAGTTCGGGCCGTCATGGACCAGCACCATCCTGTCGCCCGAGATGTCGATCAGCTGGTCGTTTTCCGGCTTCAAGGGACCCACGTTCAGGAAGCGGTCCTTGGAAAACTTGCACAAACAGACCATCCAGTCGTTCTGCGCGTCCAGCGTCTCGCCCATCACGGTCTTGAGGTGGCCGGGCTGATACTGCACGTCGATCTTGTCCTTGATCGGATCGACCTGCTCGCCGGCATGGGCGCGGATGGCGTCGGCGATGTTCCACTTGACGACCTGGCTGTCCAGGAACAGCGTGGTATAGGCGTTGCCGCGCCCGTCGAAGGCGGTGTGAAGCGGCCCGAGGCCCAGTTCCGGTTCGGCCACCACCACGCTGCGCGGATCGGCGTTTTCCGTGAACAGGGTGTCGAACCTGGTCACGTCCAGCACCGTCACCGTGGGCGACAGCTTGCCGCCGATGCACAGGTGCACCTTGTCGGGCGCCATGTTGCAGCCGTGGGGGTTGTTGGCCACGGGGATATAGCGGGTGAACTGGCTGTTCGCCTCCTTGCGCCCGTCCAGGACCTTGACGCCGTTCACCTCCTCATACCGGCCCTCGGCCACGGCCTTCTCGATTTCCGCGATGTTGAAGACGACGACGTGGTCCATCTCGGATTCGGTCATCTCGGCCAGGGTCATCCCCATTTCCGAGTTGTACGAGGTCGAGAAGGCCCATTTGCCTTCGTAATCCGCATCGCAGTTGTCCAGGTTGCCGGACACCTGCACCTGCCAGGCCACGTCCCACTTGTCGGCGTCCACGGCGGTGAAGATGTTCACATAGGTGGACACGTCCTCCATGGTCGAGCCGTCGTTGATCAGCGGCGCCTCGTCCTCGCCGTTGCAGAAGACATAGTTGGTCCGGGGCCATTTCTGCGGGCGAAGCCCGTGGATGCTTTTCGCGTTCGGCACCTCCAGGATCGCGTCGGCCTTCATCACGTCGCAGCGCACGCGGGCCACGCGGGTATTGGCCTTGTCGTTCATGAACAGGTAGCGGCCGTCGTACTTGCCCTCGGTAAAGGACATGTGGACGTGGTGCAGATCGCCGTTGTCGGGGATGCGCTTGTTGTTGGCGGCCAGGATCTTGCGGGTCTTGTCGGTCATCGACCGTTCCAGGATGCGCAGCGATTCGTTGGTCTGCCCCCAGCCGGTGGCCGAGCAGCGGTTGAACACCGGCACGCGCATCAGCTCGCGCATGGACGGCACGCCCAGGATCCGCATCTCGCCCGTCTGGCCGGACGACCAGAAGCCGTAATAGGTATCAAGCTGCCCCGGCGCCACGGTGCCGGTGCCTTCGGCCGCCCGTGCCGCGCCCGCCGTCGCGGCGGTGACGCCCGCCGCCCCGCCCAGGCCAAGCGCCAGCCGCCCGCCGAATGCGGTGGCCGCCGCAGCACCCCCCGCCGTCGCGCCCAGCAGCATCCGGCGGCTGAGGCCCTTCCTTTCGTTGAGGTCCATCGTCATCTCCTTCGGTTTCAGATCAGGGGTTCGGTGACGCGGCCCGCATTGGGATGGCCCGCAGGGGGCCGTCCCAGGTCCGGGACCGCGCTTGCCGCCAGCTTGTCGCGCCGCTTCACCCTTTTGATGACGACGGGACAGACCTTGGGCGAGTGATACAGCACCTGGCAATGCAGGCAGTCGATGCATTCGTTCGGATTGATCTCTCCGGTCGGATGGATCGCCTGAACGGGGCATTCATGGGCGCAGATCTGGCAGGGATTGCCGCATTCGTGGTAACGCTTCAGCCAGTCGAACATGCGGATCCGCGCGGGGATCGCCAAGGCCGCGCCCAGCGGGCACAGGTATCGGCAATAGAAGCGTTCGACGAACAGCCCCGCCACCAGCAGCGCCACGGCATAGGCGACGAACGGCCAGGCGCGCACGAATTTCAGGATGATCGCGGTCTTGAAGGGTTCGACCTCGGCCAGGTGCTCGGCCTGTTCCACGCTCATCAGGCTAACGCCGAACAGGCCCAGGAAGATCATGTATTTCAGCGGCCACAGCCGTTCGTGCAGGCCCCAGGGTAGGGTCCATTGCGGAATGCGCAGCTTGCGCGCGACCTGGTTGGTCAGTTCCTGGAGCGCGCCGAACGGGCACAGCCAGCCGCAATAGGCCCCGCGTCCCCAGAACAGCAGGGCGGCGGCCACCGCGAACCACAGGATGAAGGTCAGCGGATCCAGCAGGAAGGCCTGCCAGCTGAAACCGGTCATCACCGACCCGGTCAGCGCCATGATGTTGACGACCGACAGTTGCGCGTTGAACATCCAGCCCAGCACGATCAGCGTGGCCGCCAGATAGACCATGCGGAAGACGTAAAAGCGGCGTTCGTTCCTGACCGCGAAATGCTGGAAGAAGAACACCCCCGTCAGCAGCGCCAGCATGACCCCCAGCACGGCGATCCTGGCCTGCGAGTCTTGCCAGATGCGTTTCCACAATTCGGCCTGGGCCTGGCTTTCCTCTTGCGCCACGGGGGCGGCTTCGGGCGCGGGGGCCGGGGCGGCGATGGGGCGCAGGTAGTGCGACGGCAGTTCATAGGCCAGGTCGAAGGTCTGGAAGACCTTCTCGATCGGCCCGACATTGCGCTGCACCAGCAGCTCGATCCGGAAGGGTTTCGTCGGGTCGAAGCCGGTGCCCGCCGGGATGCGGAACAGGTCCGTTTCCGCGAACTCGGGCGCGCCGGGGGCGGCGATGCCGTTCAGGCGGCGGTGGTCGCGGTCGCGGAAGCGCACCGACACGTCGTCCTGGATCAGCACGATCCGGTCGAAGATGCCGCCGCGCACATAGCCCGACCCCTTGAAGCTGTAGAGACCCTGGCCGAAGACCGCGATGGCCTGGTCGCCCTCGGCCAGCCAGGTGCGCAGGTTCGCGTCCGCCGCATCGCCCAGGATGGCGCGGCCGATGGCGGGGACCGAGACAAGCGCCACCTGCATGTCGATGAAGGTGGTCCCGGGCGGTTCGGTCAGCGCGCGCTGCGCCGCGCGGGGGTCGGGGTTGGCGGCGAAACCGGCGTTCACCTGGCCCACGTCCAGCGACAGGCGGCGCAGCGTGCCGTCGCCCTCCATCGCTTGCCAGTCGGCGGGGGCCTGTGCCGCCGGGTCGATCTCATAACGCGGGCCGGTCGATGCAACCTCGGGGGCCAGCCCGCCCAGGCCAAGCGCGCGGGCGACCTTCAGCCCCGACCGGATCACGGAATCGTCGATCACCATCACCGTGACCGTCGCGCCGGATATGATGTCCACGTCATGCGTGGTGCCGCCCGACTGCGCCTCGGCCACCAGATCGAGGCCCTTGTAGCCCTCGACCAGGGCGCGGACCTTGGCCTCGGGGATGCCGATCAGGACGATGGGTTCGGAATGCTTGACCAGCCGCACGCCCGCGATTTTCGCGTCCGCGTCCACGGCGATCAGCGTGTGGATCGGCTTGCCGGAATAGCCCGTGGTGCCCACGAAATCCGAGGTGACGAAGGCCCAGGCGACCGTTTCCCCGCCCTTCAGGACCGGGGCCACCGCCAGGTCGTCGCGGATCGGGCCAAAACCCTCGGCCCCCGGGACAAGATCGGATGCGGTCTGGTCGGGCAGCAACTGGGCCAGCACCGTCTGCGCGGTGGCGGGCAGGGGGACCAGCATCGCCAGACAGGCCAGGACCAGCAGGACCGGCAGCAGCAGCCGAGGGGGAAGGCGAAGAAGGGTCATGGGGTCGGCCCGGGGGAGGAAGGCGGGGGACCGCGCGACAGGGGACCGGGCGCCTTGCGGGACAGGACGGCGGCGGTGATCGGCCGGAGATGGAAAGCGGGACGCCAGTCCGCCGGGCGCGCAGGACCATCCGCCTGCGCCAGGACGGCGGGCAGCGGCGGCGTGCAGGCCGGGCAATCGCGGCAGTCCTGCGGGGCGGGACCGGTGCCGGGATCGGCCAGCACGGTCTTCATCGCGCCCTCGCTGCACAGGACGACCGCCATCGCGCCTGCCCGGGGCGCGAATCCCGGGCCACCCGCCAGCAGCATCAGCACCGGCAGGATTGCCAGGCAAAGCCGCATAAGAAGGGGACGGGGCGCGCGTTCCATGGGCTTCCCATAGGCCACAGGGCGGGGGGCTTCCTTGCGTTGCAACAAACAGCGCACTCGTTGCACAAAAAGAAGTCAACTGCATGACGTGCAATCCGTCAACCGTTCGCTGACGAAGAGGCACCCCCGCCCCATTCGGCGGCCCGGAAACGCCCGGGGATCAGCCGCGCAGGTAGCTGTCGGTATCCGTCACCGTCGCATAGGCAAAGCCCAGGGCCGACATCATCGCCGCATGGACCGCAGCCGCGGGCACGGTGGTGCCGTTCCATTCCAGGTCGCGCGTGGCGCAGGCATCCTCGACCACCGTGGTCCTGAAGCCGTGATCGCTGGCCGCGCGGACGGCCGCGTCGATGCACATGTGGCTCATGGCGCCGACAACGACGACTTCCTCGATCCCGTCGCTGTCCAGCACCTGCTTCAGGTCGGTCCGCAGGAAGGGGTTGGGATGGTTCTTCACCACGACCGTCTCGCCCTCATGCGGGGCGACGATGGCGTTGATGTCGGTCCCGTCGGATCCGGGGGTGAAGAACGGCGCGTCCTGGCCGGGAAAGACGTGCTGGACATGGATCACCCGGTCGCCATTCCGGCGGGCGGTCTCGATCACGCGGGCGGCGTTGGCGGCGGCCTCCTCGATGCCTTCGAGTTCGTGTTTCCCGCCCGGGAAATAGTCGTTCTGGATGTCGATGACCACGACGGCGCGCTTGCCCATGGTGTTTCCTCCCTTGCTGTTGCTGTTGCCGAAGGGTCCAGGATAGCCGCGCGGGCGGCATCGGCCTATCGGCAATAACGGCGGGGCGCGGCCTTACCCGTCCTTGCAGAAGGCCTCGGACAGCGCGGCCATCAGGACGGCAAGGCCGGGGTCGCCGATGCGATAGAAGATGGTCCGGCTTTCGCGGCGCGTGTCCACCATGCCGGCATCGCGCAGCTTGGCCAGGTGCTGGCTCAGCGCCGACTGGCTCAGGCCCACGGCCTGTTGCAGCGCCCCGACCGAGCGTTCGCCCCGGACCAGTTCGCACAGGATCAGCAGGCGCTTGGCATTGGCAAGCAGCGCCAGACGCCCGGCCACGTGGCCGGCGCGCCGTTGCAGGGCTTCGGATGCCTTGTCCAGGTCCATCACAGCGGGCGTGCCTTGCCGACACCTGCCCGATATGTAGGCAGCCGGAATCCGCGGAACAAGCGGGCGCGATGTCGCAGGGGACCGCGCCAAGGACGCCCGCAAGGACGGCGCGCCCCTGCGGCAAGAGGGGGACTCGACGGCGGTTTTCTTCTGCGGAATGGTGCGCAGGCGCGCGCCCGGGGAACGCCGGACGCGGTTTTCAGGCGGTGAAAGGACAGGTCGTGAACCAGAACCGGGCGGGCCGCCTCAAGACGCTTCTTCTGGCGGTCGCGCTGGCGGGGCTGGCCGGGGGCCTGGTCCTTCGGGCCGGGGGCTTGCCGGATCTGGCGCGCGCCGCCTGGCTGGCCGGGGCGCTGCCGGTGCTGGCCGCCCTGCTGGCCGAGATCGGGCGCAGCCTTTCGCGGCGCGAGGTGGGTCTCGACATCGTCGCGGCCCTGTCGATGTCGGCGGCGATCCTGCTGGGTGAAACCCTGGCCGCCGCCATCGTGGCCCTGATGTATTCCGGCGGCACCTTCCTGGAAGGCTTTGCCGAGGGCCGGGCCCGGCGCGAGATGCGCGACCTTCTGTCCCGCGTGCCCCGCACCGCGACCCGTCACAGCCATGGCCGGCTGGAGGAGGTGGCCCTGGAGGCCATCGCGCCCGGCGACCGGCTGCTGATCCGGCAGGGCGACGTGGTGCCGGTGGACGGGCAGGTCGCCTCGGCCACGGCGTTCCTGGACAGCTCGGCCCTGACGGGGGAATCCCTGCCGGTCCGCCTGGGGCAGGGGGCCGAGGCGCTGAGCGGGGCGACCAATGCCGGGGACGCCTTCGACCTGGTGGCGCTGCGCGAGGCCCGGGACAGCACCTATGCCGGGATCGTCCGCCTGGTCGAGGAAGCGCAGCGGTCCAAGGCGCCCCTGTCGCGGCTGGCCGACCGCTGGTCGCTGGGCTTTTTGGCGGTCACGGTCGCCATCGCAGGGGCCGCCTGGTGGTTCACCGGCGATCCGGTCCGGGCGGTGGCCGTGCTGGTGGTGGCGACGCCCTGTCCGCTGATCCTGGCCGTGCCCGTGGCGCTGGTCGCGGGCCTGTCGCGGGCCGCGCATTTCGGCGTGCTGGTCAAGGGCGCCGGGCCGCTGGAGGCGATGGCGCGGGTCCGCACGCTGATCCTGGACAAGACCGGCACCCTGACCGACGGACGCCCGCAGATCGTCCGGATCGAGGCTAGGTGCGGCATGGCACCCGACGACGTGCTGCGCCTGGCCGCCGCGCTGGACCAGCTGTCCAAGCATCCGGTGGCGCAGGCCATCGTCCAGGCCGCGCGCGACCGCGACCTGCCCTTGCCCCTCCCCCGCGACGTGGCCGAGACCCCGGGCGAGGGGGTGGCGGGCATCCTCGACGGCCACCGGGTCGCGGTCGGGGGCCAGGGCTTTGTCGCGGGCCGTCTTGACGGGGCGGCGGGCGATCCCCCGGACGCATCGCCGGGTGCGGTGACGGTCGCCGTGGGGGTGGACGGCCGCATGGCCGGGCATCTGGTGATGTCGGACCCGCTGCGCGAGGGCGCGGCCGGGATGCTCGCGCGCCTGCGCGGGCAGGGCATCGCCCGGATCCTGCTGGCCACGGGCGACCGGGACGACGTGGCCCGGCGCGTCACCGAAGGGCTTGGCCTTGACGGCATCCGCGCGGGGCTGACGCCCGACGGCAAGGTGCTGCTGGTCCTGGCCGAGCGCAAGAACGGCCCGGTGATGATGGTGGGCGACGGCGTGAACGACGCGCCCGCCCTGGCCGCCGCCGATGTGGGCGTCGCCATGGGCGCGCGCGGCGCCGCCGCCAGCGCCGAGGCCGCCGATGTCGTGCTGCTGGTGGACCGCATCGACCGCATCGCCATGGGGGTCGAGATCGCGCGCCGTGCGCGCGGGATCGCGCTGCAAAGCGTGGCCGCCGGGATCGGCTTGTCGGTCGCGGGCATGATCGCCGCCGCCTTGGGATACCTGACCCCCGTCCAGGGCGCGCTGATCCAGGAAGGGATCGACGTGGCCGTGATCCTCAACGCGCTGCGGGCTCTGCGCATCACGCCCGCCGGCTCAGCGTGAGGGGGCAAGCGCCCGCGCCTCGGCCCGGATGCGGATCGCCAGCACCGCCGCGTTCAGGGCGCTGAAGACCACCGCGACGGGCCACAGGCCCAGCACCAGGGGCGCGACCGCGATCTCGGCCACCACGACCGCATAGTTGGGATGGGCCATCCAGCGATAGGGGCCGCGCCGGACCAGCGGCTCGTCCAGGACGATGATGCGCGTGGTCCAGCGGGACCCGAGGCTGGCCAGCACCCACAACCGGCACAGTTGCAGGACGGCAAAGACCGCCAGCCAGCCGGGATCGACGGGGCGGGACCAGCCCCCCATGCAGATCGCCAGCAGCCAGGCCGCGTGCAGCGCCACGATCAGCGGATAATGGCCCGCGCCATGTTCGACGGCCCCGCGCGCCAGCAGCCGGCGGGTGTTGCGGCGCGCCAGCACCAGTTCGCCCCCGCGTTGCAGCAGCAGGAAGGCGATGAAGGCCAGGGCCGCGGGGTGGACCTCGGCCATTCACGCCACCCGGATCGGCAGGATCGACAGCGTGAAGCCCGGTCCCAAAGCCATGGCCAGCAGGTCGCCTCGTTGGCCCGATTGCAGCACGGCCTCCAGCACGAACAGCACGGTGGGCGCGGACATGTTGCCGCAGCGGGCCAGCACCTGCCGTTCGGCGTCCAGCGTGCCCGGGGCCAGGTCCAGCGTGCTTTCCAGCGCGGTGATCACCTTGGCCCCGCCCGGATGGCAGACATGGCGGTCCACCGTTCGGTCAGGGACCATCGCGTCCAGGGCGGCGCGCAACTCGGCCTCGGCAAAGGCGGGGATGGAGCGGTCGAAGACCACGCCCAGGCCGGTTTCCTCGACCGTCCAGCCCATGATGCCCAGGGTGTCGGGCCACATGTGCTGGCGGCCCGGGCCGATCTCGGGCTTGTCCCCGTCGCCCTCATGCCCGGCCCGCAGCACGGCGGCCGCCGCCCCGTCGCCGAACAGCGCGGTGGCGATGATGTCGGCCTTGGTCAGCCGGTCCAGGCGGAACAGCAGGGTGCAGGTCTCGACCGCGACCATCAGGACCACCGCGCCGGGCCGGGCGACTGCCAGATCGCGCGCGATGGCCAGGCCCGACACGCCCCCCGCGCAGCCAAGCCCGAACACGGGCACGCGCATCACGTCCGTGCGAAAGCCCATGGTCCCGGCGGTCAGGGCTTCAAGCGTCGGCGTGACGATCCCGGTCGAGGAGACCGTGACCACCACATCGACCTGCCCGGCGGTCAGCCCCGCTTGGGTTAGCGCCAACCCCGCCGCCTCGCAAAACAGCCGGGAGGCCCCCGCCGCATAGGCCCGGGTCCGGTCGGTCCAGCCATGGGGCTGGCGGAACCAGTCCAGGGGGACGACCGAATGGCGCGTGTCGATGCCCGCGTTTTCAAAAGCCGGGGCGAGGCGGTCGAACTGGGCGAAGCGCTGCCCCAGCAGGGCGCGGGATTCCCGGATGACATCCTCCTGGACCAGCACCTCGGGCGGGACCGCCGTGGCCAGGGACAACAGCCGCGGGGGGCCAAGGGTCTGCGTGGTCATGTCATGGCACCCGTGCGGCATGGATCGACAGGAACGCCCGCCGGTCCCGAAACGCCCCCGCGCGCCGCGCACGTTTCGGTGACGGGATCCCGCGCCGCCCGGGGGAACAACCCCGCCCCCGGGACGGTTGATCCCTGCAACCCGGCACAGGAGGCCATGATGCGTGACGCGGAAAAGGACATGGACCTGGACAAGGACCAGACCACGCGGCCTTCGCTGCGCAAGGGGGACGGGCCGATCCCGCCCTCGGGCAGCGCGCGCCAGCCTGTCCACGACCCCCGGACCACCCCCGCCCCGGCCAGCGACGACCCGACCGAGTAGTCAGGTCCCGCTGACGCGCCACACGACGTTGCCCACGTCGTCGGCCACCAGCAGCGAGCGCCCGTCCGCCCCCACCGCGACCCCCACGGGACGGCCGAAGGCGTGGCGTTCGTCGTCCGACAGAAAGCCCCACAGCAGGTCGCGCGGCGGGCCTGCCGGGCGGCCCTTGTCAAACGGCACGAAGACCACCCGATAGCCGCTCAGCGTCGAGCGGTTCCAGGACCCGTGCTGGCCGATCACCATGCCCTCGCCAAAGCCCGGCAGCGTGCCCGCCGGCATCCAGCACAGGCCCAGGGACGCGGTATGCCCGCCAAGCGCGTAGTCGGGCGTGATCGCGCGGGCCACCAGGTCGGGCCTTTGTTCCACGCGGTCGTCCACCGTCTGGCCCCAGTAGCAGTAGGGCCAGCCGTAAAAGCCGCCCTCCTGCACCGATGTCAGGTAATCCGGCGGGGTCTCGTCGCCCAGGCCGTCGCGTTCGTTCACCACCGTCCACAGCACGTTCGTCGCGGGTTCCCAGGCCATGCCCACGGCATTGCGCAGCCCGGACGCGAAGACGCGCGCCTGCCCGCTGGCAAGGTCCAGTTCCCAGATGGCCGCGCGGCCATCCTCGGCCTCCATCCCCTTGTCGCCGATATTGCTGAGCGACCCCACGCCCGCGTAAAGACGCGTTCCGTCGGGCGAGGCGAGCAGGCTGCGCGTCCAGTGCCCCCCGGGCTTGAAGTCCACCAGCCTGCGCCCCGGTCCCGTCAGCCGCGTCTGGCCCTCCTGATAGGGGAAGGCGACGATGCCGTCGGTGTTGCCCAGGTAGAAGGTGCCGCCCGCCAGCGCCATGCCGAAGGGCTGGTTCTGTCCCTCCACGAAGACCTCGCGGATCTCGGCCACCCCGTCCCCGTCCCCGTCGCGCCACAGTGTGACGCGGTTGGCGCTGGTGCCGATGGCATGGGCGCGGCGCATGGTGGCCTGGGCGGCGCGGTCCATCAGCGTCCTGGCGGGTCCCGGCTGTTCCTTGGCCTCGGCCACCAGCACGTCGCCGTTGGGCAGCACCTCGATCCAGCGCGGATGGTCCAGGTTTGACGCGAAGGCGTTGACCGCCAGCCCCGGGGCGGCATCGGGCACATGCCCGGGCGCCCAGCCTTTCGCCGAGGGCATCTTCAGCGTCATGATGCCCTGCCTGCGGGCCGGGGGAATGGCGGGGACCAGACCCACGGCCTGCGTCCGGGGCGCGCCAAAGCGCCGCAGCGCCACCATGGTGCCGCCGACAAGGGCCGTCGCCTTGGCCAGGAAATCCATCATCCGCCCCCGCATCGTTGCCGCGCCACGCTACAGCAGCGCCGCCCGCAGTCAAACCCCAAGCGTCGGCGCCGTCACTCGGCCGCGCGGGCGGAGGGGGGAAACAGAAGGTCCGCCAGGACCCGGCGCAGGGCGGCGGGGGCGAAGGGCTTCTGGATCAGCGGCGCGTCCTCGAACCCGCCGGGCAGATGTTCCCGGCCATAGCCCGACACGAAGCAGAACGGGATGCGGGACCGGCGCAGCCGCTCCGCGACGGCATCGACGGCTTGCCCCTTGAGGTTTCCGTCCAGCAGCGCAAGGTCGAACCGGTCCCCGTCCAGCGCCGCCAGGGCGGCATCGACCGTGCGGGCGACGCGGACCGGGCCTGCGCCCGCGTCCTCAAGCTCGGACCGGATGTCCATGGCGACCAGGGGTTCGTCCTCGACCACGAGGATGGTGCATCCCTCCAGGGCCGCCGCGGGGACCAGGGCGGGTTCCGCCGGGCCGATGCCGGAACCGGTCCCGGCCTTCAGGGGGGTGACGCCTTCGCGCAACCGGATGGTCCAGACGACGCCGCCGGGCTGCCAGTCCACGGTGACGGCGCCGTCCTCGCCCCCCGCCACCGCCGCGATCAGGTCCGACCCGAAGCCGCCCTTGGCGGGCGGGGTGACGGGCGGCCCGCCGGTTTCGCGCCAGGTCAGGCGGATGCCCTTGCCTTGCAGCGACCAGTCCAGGTGGACCATCCCGTCGGGGACAGACAGCGCGCCGTACTTGGCGGCGTTGGTGCCCAGTTCGTGCAGCGCCAGCGCCATGCGCAGCATCGTGTCGGGGGTCAGTTCCACCGGCGGACCGCTGCGGCGCAACCGGTCGCCGTCCAGGGTGCCCCCGCGGATCTGGTCGTCGATCATCCGGTCCAGGGGCGCGCTGGACCAGGTCGAATCCGACAGGATCGAATGGGCGCGGGACAGGGCCTGCAAGCGGCCGTTGAAGCTTTGCTCGAAATCCTGCAGCCCGGCGGACCGGCGCAGGCCCTGGCGGGCGATGGCCTGGACATTGGCCAGGGTGTTCTTGATGCGGTGGTTCAATTCGCCCACCAGCAGCGCGCGGACCTCCTCGGCGCGCTTGCGCTCGGTGATGTCCAGGATTTGCAGCGACAGCGTGCGCTGTTCCCCCTCCACCAGGATCGAGCCGTAGATCGCGCAGGAGATCGGTCCCCGCCCCCCATGGCCCAGGGGGATTTCGGCCGAATGGCGGGGCGCTGCCCCGTCGCCGGGGCGCAGCCAGGCGCGCAGCGTGGCCGCACCCGCCGGATCCAGCCAGCCGCCGTCCAGCGCGGGGCGTCCCATCATCCGCGCCGCCGGAACGCCGAACATGCGTTCGGCCCCCTGCGACCAGTCGCGGACCGTCAGGTCCTGGTCCAGCGTCACGAAGGCCAGGGGCGAATTGTCGGTATGGGCGCGCAGCCGGTTGGCGGCGCGGTCGCGGTCGCGCGCGATCCGCTCCATCTCGTCGCGCTGGCGTTGCAGGTCGCGGGCCTGCTGGCCGATGCGGAAGAACACCTCGGCCTTGGATTTCAGCACCACCGGGTCGATGGGCTTGAAGATGTAATCCACGGCGCCCGCCTCGTAGCCCCGGAAGCGGCGCGTTTCGTCCCGTTCGGCGGCGGTGACGAAGATGATCGGCACGCCGCGCGTGCGTTCGATGGACCGCATCATTTCGGCCAGGTCATAGCCGTCGGTGCCCGGCATGTGCACGTCCAGGAAGGCCAGCGCGTAATCGTGGACCAGCATCAGTTCCAGCGCCTCGTTGGCGGAGCGGGCGTGATCGACGGCCAGCCCGTCGCGGCGCAGCAGCGCGTCCAGCGCGACGATGTTTTCGGCGATGTCATCGACGATCAGGAAGCGGATGGGGCTGTCAGGCATGTGCATCCGCAAGGCTTGCCACGCGGCGCCAGATCCGGCAAGGCTCGTCGAAGGGGGCGAAGGCCTTGGCATGGGACGAAAACCGCAGGGTTTCGTGCGACCCGAGGCCCAGAAAGCCGCCCCGCGCCAGGCCTTCGGCAAACAGGCCCAGGGCACGATCCTGCAAGGGGCTGTCGAAATAGATCAGCACGTTGCGGCAGGACACCAGATGCACCTCGGAAAAGACCTGGTCGGTGGCTAGGCTGTGTTCGGTGAAGACCGTGCGCGCCCGCAAGCCGCGGTCAAAGGCCACCCGGCCATAGGCGGCGGTATAGTGATCGGCCAGCGTCCCCGTGCCGCCGGCGCGCTGATAGTTCTGGGAAAACGCGGGCAGGCGGTCGATGGGATAGACGCCCGCCTCGGCCCGGGCCAAGGCGCGGCGGTTGATCTCGGTCGCGTAGAAGATGGTGCGCTCCAGCAGCCCTTCCTCGCGCAGCAGGATCGCCAGGGAATAAAGCTCCTCTCCGTCCGCGCAGCCTGCCACCCAGACCTTGAGCGAGGGGAAGGTGCGCAGGTGCGGGACGACGTTGCGGCGCAGCGACAGGTAATAGGCCGGGTCGCGGAACAACTCGCTGACCTGCACGGTCATCGCGTCCAGCACGTCGGGCAGCACCGCGTCGTCGCGCAGCACCCGCCCCTGCAGGTCCGACAGCGTGGCGCAGCCCAGCCGTTTGCGCGCCAGGTCCACCCGCCGGACCAGCGAGGCGCGGGAATAGGACCGGAAGTCGTAATGCCAGCGGCGGTGCAGGGCTTCCAGGAACAGGTCCAGCTCGATGCCGTCCGCGGGACCGGCCGGAACGGGCGGCAGGCTCATCGCGGCATCCACACGCGGGTCAGCGACAACAGCTTGTCCACGTCCAGCGGCTTGGACAGGTAATCGTTCGCGCCCGCCTCGATGCAGCGGTTCTGGTCCTCGGCCATGGCCTTGGCGGTCAGCATGATGATGGGCAGCGTCTTCCAGCGGTCGATCTTGCGGATTTCCCGCGTGGCGGTCAGCCCGTCCATTTCCGGCATCATCACGTCCATCAGCACCAGATCCACGCGTGGAGCGGCCCCGTCGTCGATGCGCCCAAGCGCCTCCAGCGCCTCGCGGCCGTTGCGCGCGATCTGGACGGTGGCGCCGTGGGGTTCGAAGACGCCGGTCAGGGCATAGATGTTGCGGATGTCGTCCTCGACCACCAGGATGCGGCGGCCTTCCAGCTGGGCGTCGCGGTTGAGCGACGCGGCCAGCATCTCGCGCTGGCGGGCGGGCAGGTCGGACACCACCTGGTGCAGGAACAGCGTCACCTCGTTGATGAGGCGTTCGGGCGATTTCGCGCCCTTGATGATGATCGACTTGGAATAGCGGCGCAGGCGCTGTTCCTCGGCCTCGTCCAGCGCGCGGGCGGTATAGACGATGACCGGCGGAAAGGCCGCGGTGCCGTCGGCGTCCAGCCGTTCCAGCAGGTCGAAGCCCGAGGCGTCGGGCAGCGTCATGTCCAGCACGATGCAATCGACCGTCTGGCTGCGGCAGATCCGCAGCGCCTCGGCGGCGGTGCCCGCGCCGATGGTCTCGACCTCGTCACTGGCCAGCAGGGCGCGCAGTCCCTCCATCTGGGCGGGATCGTCCTCGACGATCAGGACGCGGCGCAGGCGGTCGGCCAGGCGCTGTTCCAGATTGCGGATGATGGCTTCCAGCTGGTCGCGGGCCACGGGCTTCAGCATGTAGCTGATGGCCCCCTGGGACAGCGCCTCGCGGGTGTAATCCTCGGCCGAGATGACATGGACGGGGATGTGGCGCGTGGCGGTGTCGCGCTTCAGCCGGTCCAGCGCCGACAGGCCGGAATGATCGGGCAGGCGGATGTCCAGCACGATGGCCTGGGGCAGGAAACGCTTTGCTGCCCGCACCGCGTCGTCGGCCCGGTCCACGCAGACGCAACGGAAGCCCAGTTCATGCGCGAGGTCGTAAAGGATGCGGGCAAAGGCCGCGTCGTCCTCGACCACCAGCATCACCCGGTCGCCGGGCTGGACCCGGTCGCGGTCGTCCGCCAGGCCGGGCAGGGCGGCCAGGGGGGCGGGGGCGTCGTCAGGCGCCGCCTTGCCGGGCGCGGGCAAGGGACCCGGGGCGGGCAGGGTTTCGCGCCCCTCGGCTGCCATGGGCAGGACCAGCGTGAAGGTGCTGCCCCGGCCCTTGGCGCTGTCCAGCGTGATCCGCCCGCCCAGCAGATCCGCCAGTTGCCGAGAGATCGACAGCCCCAGTCCGGTCCCCCCGAAGCGGCGCGAGATGGTGCCGTCGGCCTGGCGGAAGGCCTCGAACACGACCGCTTGCTGGTCTTCGTCGATGCCGATGCCGGTGTCGGTGACGGAAAAGGCGATGTCGCCGCCCGCGGGCGCGACCCGCAGCGTCACCCGGCCGCGTTCGGTGAATTTCAGCGCATTGGACAGGAAGTTGCGCAACACCTGTTCCAGCCGGGCGGGGTCGGTGCGGATGGGCCGCAGCCCCGGCGCCAGGTCGAAGCCCAGTTCCAGGCCCTTTGCCCTGGCCTGTTCCTCGAAGGCGCGCACCAGCTTTCGGGCGATGCCTTGCGGATCGACCGCCTCGACGGCCATGTCCAGCTTGCCCGCCTCGATCTTGGACAGGTCCAGGATGTCGTTGATCAGCGCCAGCAGATCCTTGCCCGAGCTTTCGATCGTCTCAGCCCAGCGGACCTGTTCGTCCGACAGGTTGCGCCCGCGGTTTTCCGCCAGCAGCCGCGACATGATCAGCAGCGCGTTCAGGGGCGTGCGCAATTCGTGCGACATGTTGGCCACGAATTCGGACTTGTAGCGGCTTTCGCGCGCCAGCTCGACCGTCTTGGCCTCAAGCTCGCGGCGCGATCCGGCCAGGGCGTCGCGCTGGTTTTCCAGTTCCCGCGTCTGGCCTTCCAGCAGGCTGTTCTGCTGTTCCAGTTCGGCCTGCTGTTCCTCCAGCCGGCGCTGGCTGTCGCGCAGGGCGCGGCTTTGTTCCTCCAGCTCCTCGTTGCTGGCGGCCAGTTCCTCGGCGTGGCTGCGCAGATCCTCGGCCTGGCGGCGGGTTTCCTCCAGCAGGTCCTGCAACCGTTCGCGGTATTCGACCGACCGCAGCGCCAGTGCCAGCCGTTCCGAGACGCGGCCCAGCAGGTCGGCCGCCCGGTCGGGGGGCGGGCTGTCGAAGCCGAATTCCAGGACGCCGTCGATCCGGTCCCCTTCGCGCAACGGCACGATCAGCGCGTGCGCCGCGCGCCCGCGCGCAAGGCCCGACGACCAGCCAAGCGCCTGGTCGGGCGCCAGGGTCAGCCGCACCGCCCGGCCCTCGGCCAGGCAGCGGGCCAGATGGCCGTCGGCGGCGCCCTCGCGCCCGGCCAGGGCAGACTGGTCCACGCCCCAGGCCGAAAGCCTGCGGACATTGCCGCCGCCGGCCGACCAGGCCACCGCCGCCCGCGCGCCCACGCGGTCGCACAGCGCGGCCAGGATCCGCTGGCCCAGCAGGTCGGCCCCGGGATCGCCCTGCACGGCCTGCGACAGCGCCGCTTCGCCTTCGCGCAGCCAGGCCTCGCGCGCCAGAAGCGCGCGGTTGCGGATCAGAAGCCGTCCCGTGGCCCCCAGGATCAGGTAGACGCCGCCGGCCAGGGTGCGGTTGATGGCCGCCACATGGGTCGGGATGCCCGGCGCGCCGAAATCCAGGAAAAACCCCCCGGCCATGGCGATGCAGGACAGGACCGCCGCAAGCAGGGGGATCCAGGACCGGCTGGCCGAAAAGCTGAACGCGAGCGGGAGGATATAGAGAAGCCAGACCGCCGTTCCCAAGGGGACATAAAGGTCGAGAATGAACACGCCGCATATCACGAGGGCGATCACGATCATGATCGCCAGGTCCTTGGTCTTCGTCACGCTTTCTCCTTCGGGACCGTCCGGGCCGGCAAACGGCCCAAGCCGAACGCCTGGCCCGGGCCGCGGTTCCGTTCCCTCTTGCACGGATCGCAGGTTACGCCACAAGGCCGATGCGGCGGCGGATCCCTTCGTCGCGCAGCGACAGCTCGGCCCCCAGGAAGGCGTCGCCCTCGGGACCGCACAGCCAGACCAGCGCCCGGGCGGGCCATTCGGGCGGGACATGCGCCGACCAGTCCAGCCGGCTGACCGGGTTTATGCCGCTGTCGCGGATGGCGGCCTGCATGTCGGTGGCGACCGTGCCGGGCGACAGGCTGATGGCGCGGATGCCGTCGCCGCGCGCCTCGAGGTCCAGGGCGCGGGTCAGCATCCAGGCGCCCGCCTTGCCGGCGCAATAGGCGCTCCAGCCTTCCTGGGGGGCATGGGCCGCGCCGGATCCGACCGTCAGGACCGTTCCGCCGCCCTGGGCGCGCATCACCGGCAGCGCGGCGCGCATCCCGTGAAAGACCCCCTTCAGGTTCACGTCGATGGCCCGGCCCCATTCGTCCGCGTCGGCCGAGGCGATGCCGGCGATCGGCCCGATCAGCCCGGCATTGTTCACCAGCACGTCCAGCCGCCCCCAGCGGTCCCGCAGCCCGGCCACGGCGCGGTCCATGTCCGCGGGCCGCGCCACGTCGCCCGCCAGGGCGATGCCGCCAAGCTGGCGGGCAAGGTCTTCCACCGCCCCCTGATCCCGGGCCATCAGGCCTACGGATGCGCCCGCCCGGGCGAAGGCCCGGGCGGCGGCGGCGCCGATGCCGCGGCTGGCCCCCGTGACCAGAACAACCTTGCCGTGAAGATCGACCATCCCGTCCTCCTTGCCATGAACCACGGCCTTGCGGCCCGCGTCCGGCGTTTGAAGCATCATGGTTGCGGTCCTGTCCAGCGGCAACACGCCGCTTGCCGCCCTGCGCGCCGCCGGCAGGGACACCGGTCCCGCCGCCGTGGTATGGTCATCCTGCCGCCGGTCAGCAGCGGCGCCACAACTGGAGGGATCTGGAATGGCTACCAATCTCGTGAAGGGCACGGACGGGGCGGATGACCTGTCAGGCACCCTTGGCCGCGACATCCTGTTCGGGTTCGCAGGGGGCGACGACCTGTTCGGGGACGGCGACATCGACCGCGGCGACGGCGCGCAGGCCCGGCTGAGGGGCGCGGCCGACGCCCTGAGCGGCGGCACCGGCGACGACCGGCTGTGGGGCGACGGCCGCATCGTCCTGGGCGACAACGCCGTGCAGGCCGTGATCATCGGCGGCCACGACCTGCTTTACGGCGGCACGGGCGACGACACGCTCTATGGCGACGGCACGACCGAGGTGGGGGATCAATCCCGGCTGGCGCTGATCCGGGGCGGGCGCGACCTGCTGGCCGGCGGCGACGGCGACGACGCGCTTTACGGCGACGGCCTGGCCACGTCGTTCTTCGGCAACGACGACCAGCGGATCGAGGGCGGGGCCGACACGCTGTCCGGCGGCGACGGCAACGACCTTCTGTACGGCGACGGGGTGCTGCGGCTGGCCATCTCCTCGTCGGGCACTCTGGCGGGCGGGGCGGACCTGCTGGACGGCGGGTCCGGCAACGACACCCTCTTCGGCGACGGGGTCGTCCTGGGGGCGACCTTCGGCGTCTCGGCCCTGACGGGCGGGCGGGACCTGCTGCGCGGCGGCGCGGGCGACGACGTGCTGACCGGCGACGGCACCGTGAACACCGACCGGACCGGCCTGCCCGCATTCACGGGCGGCGCGGACACGATCTTCGGCGGCGACGGCAACGACAGCCTGACCGGCGACGGCAACGCGGGGTCCGGCAACAACGCCATGACGGGCGGGGACGATGTCCTGGACGGCGGGTCGGGCAACGACACGGTGCTGGGCGACGGCGGCATTTCCATCGCGCGGGCCGGGTCCGGAACCCTGACGGGGGGCGACGACACGATCAGCGCGGGCGCGGGCCGGGATGTCGTGCTGGGCGACGGCGTGATCGACATCTTCGCGGACGGCGCGACCCTGGCCGGGGGCGAGGACCGCCTGTATGGCGGCAGCGGCGCCGATCTTCTGTATGGCGACGGGCTGGCCGGGGACGGCAACGACAGCAACGACCTGGTGCTGGAGGGGGGCGACGACCGGATCTTCGGCGGCGACGGCAACGATACCGTCTACGGCGACGGCACGGCAGAGGGCCTGTTCCTAGCCCAGCTGACCGGCGGAAACGACCGGATCGCCGGGGGCAGGGGCGACGATGTGCTGTGGGGCGACGGCACGGCAGACGGGGGCTTCCGGTCGGTCCTGTCCGGGGGCGCGGACACCTTCGTCTTCGACGCGGGCGACGGGCTGGACACCATCCAGGACTTCCGAAGCGCGGAAGGCGACATCATCCGGTTCCGCGACGGGCGGCTGGAATGGTCGGACCTCGACACCGACGGGAACGGGACGCTGGACGGGGCCGACCGCTTCATCGACATCGCGGGCGGCGGCACCGTTCTCGATTACGGCGCGGCCCTGGGGTCCGGCGATCCCTCGCAGCACCGCCTGACGGTGGCCGATGTCACGGGCCTGACGGTGTCGGACTTTACCTTCGGCTGACGGGGGGGCGGGGGCCGACGTTGCCCTGCGCCTCCTCAGCCCTTTTCGGACGCCTCGGTGCGGGGCGCGGGGGTGGGGGACATCGCGGCCTCGATCTCCTCGGCCACATGGTGCTGGAGCGTCCAGATATAGTCGTCGTGGATGCCGTGGTCGGCCAGGCCGCGCACGGTGCGCAACAGGTATTCCGCCCCCGACCCGGCGGCGCCCGCCGCGCAGGCAAGGCGCTGCGCCTGTTCGCGCACCGTCAGCCGGGCCGTCTGCGTGCCCACCGGATCCGCATAGAAGGTCAGCGCCTCCTCGCGCCCGCGGCCGGTCTCGACGGTGATCCAGCAGGCATTGGCGGCCAGTTCATGGGCGACAAGTTCCCGGCGCAGGATGGCGCGCAGGGACTCGGCCTCGGTGTCCTCGGCGATGTCCAGCACCAGCCCCTCGCACTGCCCGCCCCGGGCCAGGGCCAGCATCAGCCCCGGCCGCTCGGGCGTGCCGCGGAAATGGTCGAGCGAGATCGAGAAGCTGCGGTGCCAGCCGATCGCCGTGGCGCGGCGGCGCGCCTGCACGGCAAAGCCCGGGTTCCAGATCAGCGAGCCATAGGCAAAGACCGGGATCGGCCGGGGCCGTCCGCGCGTCAGCCCTTCGGCCAGCCGGTCCAGGTCGGCATCCTCGAGCATCCGCCAGCGGGGATCGTGCAGCGGCCCGTCGGCCAGGGGCACAAGGGCGACATGATCGTCCGAAAGGACGATGGGACGGGGATCGGTCATCGGGGTCCTTCGGCGGCGGCGGTGCGGCACCTTGCAAGATGGACACGGACGCGGCGGGGTCAACCACGCAAATCCGCCCCCGGCGTCTTTCCGGGCAGGCGATGATCAAGAACCGGGCAGACCGGGCGCTGCATCGTCGCGGGAATGGACAGCGCCTGGCACCCGCGGCGCGCCGCGCTTGTCGGGGCGGCCCGACGGGATGGCGCCCGCCCCTCGGCCCCTTTTTCCGGCAGGGACCGTCACTCCTTCGCGGAAGGGCCTTTCGCCGGAAAGGGACCGATGGGGAACATGTCCTCGCCGCCCTGGTGCAGCTTGACGTGATGGCTGCGGCACAGCCAGCGGACGGCCAGCGGCTCGTCGTAGCGGTCGTGATGGGCATCGACCGCGTCATGGCCGCACACCTCGCAGCCCTGCTTGTGCAGCGTTCCCGACACGAGCGCCCGCTGGACCGCCAGATGGGCCGTGTACTTGGCCGGATTGGCCCGGCGCCAGTCGGCCTGGCGGGTCTGGCTTTTCAGCAGGGGCGGACGGGGTGGCTTCGCGCTGTCCGCCATCACGGCACCGCCCGCTGCGCCAGCGTCCGGTGCACGCCCGGCCGCGGCACGCCGATGGAAGGGTCGCCGGTATCATGCATGGGCCGCATCTCCTTTTGCCGGCGGGGATCCCCCCCGTGCGGCGGGATCCGGGTTGTCGGTCGAACGGCGGGCACAGCCGATCGGCACAAGCGTCATGGGGGATTTGTAACACCGGATGCCCGTTCCCTGCAAAACGATAACGAATCCCTTGCGCAAGATCCGGGCCGTTCCGGCGGCAAGAAGATCCGGGCGCGACGGTGGAGCGGCGCGCGGAAGCACATCGGCCATGCCGTCCTGCCAAGGCCTTGCCCGTTCGTGGCCAAGGCGCAGGTCTGTTCTTGCGGCCCGCGCCCTTTCGTGGGCAGCCTGCGCGAGGCCGGCATGGCTTCTTCGGTCCCGCCGACGAACCGCCTGCCGCCTGAAGAAAGGAATGCGCCATGGATCCCCGCTTTGCCATGAAGGTCGGGTTCGACGGGGACCGCCCCGTCATCGCGGCGGCCGAGATCGCACCGCTGCTGGAGCTTGACGTTCCCGCTTTCCAAGGTCTCATGCGGTCGGGGGGCATCAGAAGCACGGTCGAGCGCGGCGAGGGACAGGACGCAGGCAGGTTCCGCCTGACGTTCCAGTCGCCCCGGTGGCGCGTGCGCCTGACGTGCAACGGGGACGGGGAGGTGCTGACCCTGACCCGCCTGCGGCTGACATCGCCACCGGCAGCGCCATAGGTGCAGGGCCTTCGTGCCGGGCATCTGCCCTGGCCCGGCATCCGGCGGCACGTCACGCTGCCCCGGTCCCCGGCGCGTTTCCTTGGAAGGCGGTCGATGCCGTCATCCTTGACGCGCGGCGCGCCTTGCGCATCCGTTCCGCCCGCGCCCGAACGGCGCCGCACCCCGCCCGAGAAGGAGTCCCCGCATGAGCAGGCTGTCCCATTCCGAAGTCCACATGGTTCACCGCATCGGCTGGCTGCGGGCCGCCGTGATGGGGGCCAATGACGGCATCCTTTCCACGTCCAGCCTGGTGGTGGGGGTGGCGGCCGCCGGGTCAGGGCGGGCCGAGGTCCTGATCGCGGGCCTGGCCGGGCTGGTGGCGGGGGCGATGTCGATGGCGGCGGGGGAATATGTTTCGGTCAGCTCGCAGACCGATGCCGAGAACGCGGACCTGGCCCGCGAACGCAAGGAACTGGCCGAGATGCCCGAGGCCGAGCTTGAGGAGCTGACGCAAATCTACCAGGCGCGCGGCCTGACGCGCGGCCTGGCCCGTCAGGTGGCGGTGCAGCTGACCGCGCATGACGCGCTTGGCGCCCATGCCCGCGACGAGCTGGGGATCTCGGACACCGTGACCGCGCATCCGGTCCAGGCGGCGGTGGTCTCGGCCCTGACCTTCGCGGCGGGCGCGGGGGTGCCGCTGGCCGTGGCCCTGCTGGCGCCGCCCGCGCAGATCACGGTCGTGGTCGCGACGGCCACGCTGCTGGCGCTTGCGGTCCTGGGGGGCCTTGGCGCGACCGCGGGCGGCGCGGGCGTTTTGCGCGGCGCGATGCGGGTGGCGCTGTGGGGCGTCCTGGCCATGGGCGCGACCGCCCTTGTGGGGACGCTGTTCGGCGTCGGCGCGGGGTGACGGCCGTTTGATGCCGCCGGGACCGGGATTGTGAGCCTGGCGCAAGGTTGCGGTGCCAGTCGGGACCAAGGGGCAACGAACGGCAGGCACATGACAGCGCAAGGCGTCTGGATCGGCATCGGCTTTCTGGGGCAGGCGTTGTTCAGCGCGCGTTTCCTGGCATCCTGGCCCTTCCGGAACCCCTCGATCGCTCGGCAGAGAAGGGCCAGGGCGCAGGAACACGGCTTGCGGTCCTTGCTTCCGCCGTCCTGCAACTGCAACTTGCGCCCCGTTGCCGCGTTCCCGTGCGGCACCGGCGGGCGTCGCGCTTGCCCTGCCTTTTCTTGCGAACTGGATATTCCCGATGGACTGTGCCGACCCGAGTTTCAATTCCAGCATGGCCGACTGGCGCGCCGTTTCCTTTGCCACGCGATACGTCACCGTGGTCGATCAACCGGACCTCGTCACCACGCTGGACGGCGAAACCCTTGATCCGCAGCTGCGCGGATACGTGATGCAGAAGCTGCGGGGCGGCCAGGACCTTGCCGTCCTGAACGATCCCTTGACGGGAGAGCCGGTGCGCGACGGCGCGGGCCGCCCCCTGGTGGTGCGGCTTGACGGCAAGCCGTCGGACACGGCGGGGATGGCCAACATGGTCGGGTGGCGGACAGCGGCGGGCCTTCGCATCGCCCACGGGGGATCGGTGGCGCAGGTCCTCGACGCCTTGTCGGGGGCCTTCCCCGAGGTGAATGTCCTGCGGCTGGATCTCAACGCCCCCACGGCCCGATCCGCCGCCGCCGCCGATTGGGCGGCCTTCGCGCGCGCCGCCGCCGAACGCGGGTATCGGCTGATCATCCAGAACTCGGACGGAGAGCTGGCGGGCGGTTATGTCCGGGACCGGCCGGGGGCGCATATCCTGGGCGCCGACCAGCTTGGCCCGGCGGACGCGCTGGACCAGCCGGACGGGCCGTGGAAGATCAACCGGGTGCTGCGCGACTGGCAGGTCATGCTGGCCTGGTTCGCCCGGCCCGAGAACGCCGCCATCCTGGAGGCGGTCGCCGGGTGGGAGCTGATCAACGAGCCGATGGCCTATGGCAAGGGACCAAAGGCCGGGCGTCTCTACAGCCGGCACATCGCCGATCTTGTCGGCGCGCTGGACTGGGGCGGCAAGCGGATCCTGGTCGGGGGGTTGGGGGCCTCGGCGCAGTTCGCGGATCTGGACCACGACATGATCCGGCAGGCGGCAGGCCCGGCGCTGGTCTGGTCGGTGCACATGTATCCAGGCTGGGTGACGCCCGGCCATCCCGATCCCGGCAGGACGGGTTTTGAAACCCAGATTTGCAAGCGGCTCGGCGCGCTGCGCGACAGCGGCGACGACATCCTGATCACGGAAACCCAGTTGCACACCGCGTCGGGTTCCCTGTCGCCCCTGGGCACGGACAAGCGGGCGATCACCAGCTTCAACATGGCCCGGGAACTGCCCTGGTTGGCCGAGCAGGGGATCGGCTTTACCTGGTGGCCCCCGACCGGCCGGAAAAGCGAGCTGCTGCACTGGAACGGCAGGCATGGCGGCTATGGCGTGTCGGTCGAATCGGCGGCCTTCGCGCATTGGGGATGGTCGCGCGCCTCCGGTCCCGGCCTGTTCCGGGAAGCCTGGGCCACGGGGGGCGACGATGCGGCCGCGGTGTCCCCGCAGGCGGCATCCGACCGCGACAGGCTGACGGATGGCGTGGGCGATGCCCATGGCCTGATCTTCGGGATGGAAGGCAACGACAGCCTGCAAGGCCACGCGGGCACCGACATGCTGTATGGCGGCGCCGATGACGACGTGCTTGCGGGGGATGGGGGTGACGACTGGCTGTTCGGCGACCGCGGCGACGACGTGATCGAGGGGGGCGAGGGCGACGATGTCCTGATCGACCCCGAGGGCGGCAACCGGATGGCGGGCGGTCCCGGCGACGATCATCTGGAAGGCAGCGGCCTGCTGGACGGTGGTGCGGGCGCCGACCGCCTGATCGCCGCGAATGCCGCCGCCACGACCCTGACCGGGGGCGACGGGCCGGACCTGTTCATGCCCCCGCCCGAAGGCGAGGTGACGATCACCGACTTTTCCCCGGCCGAGGACAGGATCGACTGGACCCTGCTGGGTCCGGGGTTCCGCTGCGACCTGGGCGTGGCCCGTCAAGGACAGGATACGCTGCTGTCCTGGGGCAAGCTGCGGGTCAGGCTGGTCGGCGCCGATTGGGGTCCGGGCGAGGGTTGCGCGCGCTGACGACGGGCTGCCAGCCCGGCGGTGCCGCGATGGCACGGCCAGGCTGCCCCGCGCCGTCACAACAGGAACGAATCCCCGTTGAGCGAGGCCGCATCCTCGATCAGGAACTCGAAATCGCTGACCCGGTTGCCATCGACATCCGCCGCGATCAGGGTGCCGCCCTGGACGGCGCGCGCCGAAAGCTGTCCCGCCGTGCCCGAGAACGCGGCCGACCCGATAAAGATGAAGGCGTCATTCCCCGCAAGATCGGTCCTCGCGTCGATCGCGCCCAGGTCGATCCGGTCGCCCTGCGTGTGCTTGAAATAGGTGATCCGGTCGCGGCCATCGCCCACGGTCGATTCCGACAGCGCCAGGAAGACGAAGGTATCCGCGCCCAGGCCGCCGCTCAGCGAATCGGTGCCTGCGCCGCCGGTCAGGCGATCCTTGCCCCCATCGCCCAGCAGGAAGTCGTTCCCGATCCCGCCGGTCAGCGTGTCGTTGCCGTCCGCCCCGTCGATGGTGTCGTTGCCCGACGCGCCGTCGATCACGTTATGGCCGCCGTTGCCCAGGATCGCGTTGGCCAACGAGTTGCCCGTTCCCGCGATGCTTCCGCTGTCGGCCGCCAGCGTCAGGTTCTCGACATGCGCGCCCATCACGTGGCTGATCGCCGAGATCACGGTGTCGGTCCCGCCATTCGCGCTTTCGGACACCCTGTCGCCCGCGCTGTCCACAAGGTGGATGTCGTCGCCCGATCCGCCCGCCGTGACATCGCCGCCCGTGCCGCCGTCCAGCGTGTCGTTGCCGCCCGAGCCGATCAGCGAATCGTTGCCCGCGCCGCCGTCGATCGCGTCGTCATCGCCATTGCCGTCGATGTAATCGTCGCCATCCTCGCCGAAGATGGTTTCGTCGCCATAGCCGCCCCGGATCGTGTCAACTCCGGCACCGCCGGACAGGGTGTCGTTTCCGCCCCCTCCGGTCAGGCTGTCATTGTCGGCCTCGCCCGCCAGGAAATCGTCGCCGTCGCCCCCGTCGATGATGTCGTCGCCCAGGCCGCCCCGCACGGTGTCGTTGTCCGTGTTGCCGGTGACGGTATCGTTGCCGTTGCCGCCGGCGATCAGGTCATTGCCGCCCTCGCCCGTCAGGGCGTCATTGCCCTCGCCGCCGACCAGCACGTCATCGCCGGTGCGCCCGGCCAGCACGTCGTCGCCCGCCCCGCCGTCCAGCGTGTCGGAGGCGATGCTTCCGGTCAGGGTGTCGTTGCCCCCAAGCCCCGCGACCCACGCGCCTTCCCAGGTGAACTTGTCGCCCTCGACATCCGCATAGCCGACCGTGACGTTGTCGTTCAGGTCGGTGGCCTGGACGATCCCGTCGGGCCGGCGCATGTTCAGGAAGATGGACCGGCTGGCGCCCTGTTCGACGATCAGGTCGTCGGCAAGCCCGTCGCCGTCGTGATCGACCAGCGTGCCCGCCGCCAGCAGTTCGGCCTGGGTCCACAGGCGGCCGGCCATCGTCAGGCTGTCGCCCTGGTCAAGGCGCAGGTCGGTGACGGTGTTTTCGGTCTCGACCTCCAGCACGAAGCGGTCGCGGCCGCGCCCCCCGGTCAGCACGTCGCTGCCGCCGCCGCCGTTCAGCAGGTCGTCGCCATCGCCGCCCATCAGGACATCGCTGCCCGCCCCGCCCAGCAGCGTGTCGCGGTCCGCCTGCCCGAACAGGTGATCGCGCCCCGCGGTGCCTTGCAGCACGTCATCGCCCCGGCCGCCGTACAGCATGGCGATGGTCTGTTCGATCCCCGTCAGCGTGTCGTTGCCGTCATGGCCTGCGGCAAAGCCCATGCCGTTCAGCGCCAGGCGGACGCCGTTGTCGTCATAAACGTTCCCGGCCAGCAGGGTGGCCGTGACGGCCTCGGACGCCGCATGGGCGGGATCGGGTTCGCCCAGAAGAAACGCGTTCATGCCCTGCGCGAAGATGTCGGGATGCATGAAGTTGACGTGCCGCCCGTTGAGGATGTTCACGAAGGTCGATCGTCCGTAATCGGCGCCCGCGAACCAGCCGATGCCGATCCCGGCATCCGCGAACGCCTCGTAGGCGCGCGCCATCCAGAAGGACATCGCGGAACCGGGGTCGAGGTTGGTTTCGGTCAGGACGATGTCGTCATCCTCAAGCACCGCGAAGCGTTCGGCGATCAGGTCGACCATGCCTTGGACATCCTGGCCCGCCCCGGCCGCCCAGTCGGGATAAAGATGGACCGACCAGATCAGATCCTCGCCCACCGCGGCGCGGATCTGGTCCAGCACGCTGGTCCGTCCGTCGCCGGAGATGGTTTGCGCCAGCACGTCGAACTGCGCGGAATAGGCCCAGCCACCGACCATCAGCGGCGCGTCCGACCGGGCGTCCAGGAATTCCGACAGGGCGGCCAGGTGGTCGCCGTAAAGGCGGACGAATTCGCCGGTATTGCCGCCCAGCGTCTCGGCGCGGCTATAGGCTGCGGGTTCGTTGACCGCCTCGAAGGCGTAAACCGCGTCCCGCACGTCGGGATGCCCGTCCAGCCAGTCCAGCATCCTGTCCCAGCCGTCGATCATCCGGTCATGGGCCTGTCCGGTCAGCCCCGCGCGGAGGGCGTCCAGGCCCAGGCCGTCGCTTTCGCCAAGGCGCTGCAGGTCCCCGTCGGCATAGACGAACAGGAAATCGAAGCCCTGCGCGGTGGCGGCGGTCAGGAACCGCTCGAACATGGGGTCGAGCGAGCCGTCGGGGTTGAAGGAATAGGCGTTGAAGGGGATACGGATCGTGGTGACTTCGGGCAGGCTTTGCCGAAGCAGCTGGGCATAGGCCTCGGGGCTGTTCTCCATCCCCACCGGGCGGGTCTGGAACTGCGATTGCCAAAGGTAATACTTGCTGTCGGACGCGACATTGGCGTCATAGGTTCCTGCCGCCTTGTCGGCCACCATGGCCTTTTCGGCGGCGACCTGAAGGTTGATCATGCGGATGTCGGTCGTGGCAGACATGCCTGTCTCCTCTGCTGGTTCGTCCCTCCTTCCTTCAACATTGCACAGATTGAACCTACCGGATCACAATATGGTTCAACCCTGGGTTAAATCAACCTAAAGTTTAATTTAAAGTATTAAGCATTATCAAACTTCTTTATGGGTGATTAACCCGTAAAGGTTGTTTTTCATGCAAGGGCCGCGCATCCTGCCGCTGCGGCGGCAGATCGGCGCACGCGCCATCCAGGCGCCCGGGCAGGCGCCGGCGCGTTCTTGCGGTTGGTCATGCGGTGATGCGGTGATGCGCCCCGGCCAAGGGGGCTGCCGGTCAATCGGCGGTCTGCGCAAGCGCCCTTGTTTCGTCGGGGGCGTACCGCCCAAGCGCACGGTCCAGGATGGCGGGCGTAAGCGTGCCATCGGCCACGCGCCTGTCCAGCAGCACCAGGGCGGCCCGGACCGCGGAAACCGCGCCCTGCCGCGCGGCGCCCTGGCCCGGCCGGTCCAGGACGCCGAACGCGTCGCCATCGACCTGCGCCGATTGCTTGCGCGCGCCGGTCGCCGCGGACAGCGCGCGCAGGCAGGACCGCATCCGCCGCATGAACGCCCGGTTGTCGCGCGTTTGCCGCCAGACGCGCAGGCTTCTGGCGCGCGTGCGGTTGCGCAGCACCTGCACGACCATCTCGGCCACCGAGCTGTCGGTCAGCACGCGGGGGCGCACGAAGGGCGTCTGGCGGTCGCCGGACAGATCCTCGGACAGCAGGCGGAACTTCACGGCCTTCTGCTTGTGATTGAAGCCGCCGCCTTGCGTGCGGGCCGCGATGTCGGGCGATACTTCCTTCAACTCCAGCTCTCCGTTCGCGATGCCCTGCCGGATGATCCGGTCGGCAAGCGGGCTTCGGGTCACGACGACGCTGTTGCCCATGCCGTCCTGCTTGTATTCCGGCAGCCAGGCATCGCCCAGCGAGATGTCGGCAAGCTCGGTCATGACATCGGTGCAGAAATCGCAGGCCCGCGACTTGAACAGGCCGGTGCCCCACATGTCCCCCAGCTTCTGCATCCGCACCTGCCCCGCATGGCCGTCCGCGCCCGTGGCCGCGAAGGAATAGTCGCTGGACAGGCTGGCGGGCGACTTCACGCGGTATTCCGCATCGCGATAGCTACCCCGGACGCCTGCGGCTTGCGCCAGGAAGTCGGTATAGAACCGGCTTTTCAGCCCGCCGCAGATGATCCCGGCCAGAAACGGGATCTTGTCTTTCAACGCGGGGTCGTAATGCTGTTTCAGGCGGATGGCCTTGATGAAGCACGCCACCCCCGACACCGCGACGCGCCCCTTGATCCCGCCTATCGTCAGGAAAAGCTGCTCCATCGCGACGGGGTAATAGCGGGTCTTCGATGTGGTCAGGATGTCGTCGCTGCGGTCGAACATGCGATAGGCGTATTGCCCGTCCGGCGTCCGGCGCACGACGAAAAGGTGATCGACCTCGCCCCGTTCCAGCAGCTTGTCAAAGACGAAGGTCGCGATCCCGCCCGACGACGAACTGGGCCGGAAGGCCTTGCTAAACCCGACATAGGTGTTCACGAACCGCCCGATCCGGGGGTCGTGGCGGCCCGCGTCCGGCAGGCATTCGCCGGCGATCGCGTCCTCGTCCCGGACCGCCGCCTCGGGGGCCGGGTTGAAGGGGCAGACCCTGGCGGCACCCTGGGGGACAGGTCCGCCCGTGGCGCGGGGTTCCAGAAAGCCGTCGGGCGTCCAGGCCATCCTCAGCGCGCCGCCGGATTCGGACACGCAGGCGCCGCAGCCCGTGCAATGCAGGTCCAGCGGATGACGGTCGCTGTCCGACACGGGGATCGCATCCCCCGCGGCGACCGGGGACGGTTCGGACTGTCGAACCCGGTGCCCTTCCGGCGTATCCCCGCCCTTTCCGCCGCCCTCCGGCCCGCCCCCCAGGGCATCGGCAAGAAAGCGCAGCGAACGGGACCGAAGCGCATCCAGCCGCCGATTGACCGCAGGCCAGTCGATCGGCCGCATCAGCGCACGGGCATCGGACCCTTCCGAGGCGACGACCAGCCGATCCTCCAGCCCGACGGCCCGCAGAAGCGATTGAAACCGCGCCAGGCCGCGTTCGGCATTGCCATAGGCCAGGAACGGGCGGTTGAAGATGAGGGAAAACGCGACGCCATGGAAGGAATCCGTGACGACGTAATCGGCATTGCGAAACGCCGCCAGCCATCCCTCGACCGACTTGTCCCCGCCCTTCGAGCGCAACGGATCATCCGCCGTGAAGGGCAGCCCGCCGGTCGTGCGGGGATTTATGGCCAGGGCCGAGGAGATCCGGTCGATGACGGCCACCTTGTCGGGGGTCGCGTCCAGCACATAGGCCAGCATGTAGCTGCCCTTGTCGGCGCGCTGCTCATCGGACAGAAGCTCGGAATAGTCGTCGCGGGTCAACAGAAGCGTGGGATCCAGGACATGTCGGGCATCGACGCCGAACATGTCCCGGCACAGGTCCACGGCGCTGTCCTCGCGAACGGAAACCGCATCGAAGGATTGCAGAAGCGGCGCCACGATCGCCTTGTCCGCCGGGCCGTATTCGTCATGCTCGCTGCCGAAGGACGCGGCATACGAGATCTTCCGGGTATTCTTCCGGCTGTCGGACAGAAAGCCCAGGAAAAAGTCGCCCAGAAGGCTGCGCGCATATTTCGGGCGCCAGACCTGGTCGCTGCCGACGATGACCGCGCCGAAATCATAGCGGTCAACCTCGGCCGCCAGGGCCGCGCTGCTGTCGAACGGGCGGGAGATCGGCGTCAGATGCTTCTCGACGAAGATGCGGTTGGGAACGTTCTGGCCCAACCCGATCCGGTCCGAGAAAAGCGGCGTTTCGGCATCCCGCGCCGCGTCCCCGGCGTCAGGCCCGGCGTCCTTCGCACCGTGGCGGCGGTTCACGAGCACCGGATGGTGGCCCATGTCGCGCAGCTTGCGCATCAGCGCATAGGCTTGCAGGTTGCCGCCATAGTTCCGATTCATCGGCAGCGTCAGGATCCCGATCCGCATCGGTTCGGCGGCTGGCCGCGGCGGACGGGCCGGGGCGGCGGCTGTTGTCCCTTCCGCGGCCTCTTCGGCCTTAGCCGGCTGGCGTTTTTCCTCCTTCGGCGCGGAACGGCCTTTCTTCTTGCCGCCCTTCGGATCGGACGGATCGTCCTTGGCCATGCCAAGCGAATCGCGCAACAGCCTTGCCGCCGCCTCACCCGCCGGCGCGCGCGCCGCAAGGTCGTCCAGGGCCGCGTCAACCGCCTCGGGGTGATCGAGGTTCAGGACGATGGCGTCGGGGTTTGCCTTCAGATAGGCCTTCAGGCGCTGCCTGGGATCCAGAAGCCGGCCGTCCGAGATCAGCGCCTCGACCTCTGCCGGGGTCTCGGTGCCGGTCAGAACCTCCCGCAAGGAAGGTCGATCTTTCCCCTGCGGCCTTTCGACATGCTTCGACCTGGAGGCCGCGACATGGGCGGGAAAGCCCGCGATCAGGCTGTCGTCGTCGCGCGTCAGGACCACAAGGATTTCCTCGTCCAGCGGCCAGCTGTCCTGGGCCGCCGCGCGGGCATAGTTGTTGAACCAGCGCACGCCCAAGCTGAACGAGGCTTCGCGTTTCTGCGCGCGCTTCAACCCCTCGACAAGCCGCGTGATCGGACGCGACCCGAATTTCTTTTCCGGCCAGAACATCGTGCCGTGATGGCGCGCCTTCTTGAACATCCGCCACGAAATGGCGCCGGCATCCGCAAGCCCCGCGTCGGTGATGCTGACCAGGGTGGAATGGGGGATGTCGCCGTCGATCAGCTTTGCGGTGGATACGGCCGGGGACATCTGCTTGACCAGATCGCGCGAGGTCTGGACATCCTCGGGTTGCAGGCCGCCCTCGGTGCTTTTCTTCAGGATCGTGCGCAACCTTTGCACGTCGGGATTTGCCAAGATCCCGGCCAGTTTCTCGAACCGCGCCGCCACCGCCTTGCGGTGCAGGCCGGACAGGACCGGATCGGCGAACAGCCGGTCGCGTTCCTCGGTGAAACCCGACACGTTGTCCGCCACGACCAGGTCCGAGACCTGGTTGTGGTCGCCGTTGCGCCAATAGTCGATCCCGTGCCGGTTCGAGTTCATCAGCCCGTCGCCCCGGAAGATCTTCAGCAGATATTCGTCAAGGCTCTTGATCATGAAATGCGCGACCTCGGCGTGGTCGCGGTGGATCGTCTGCTTGCCGCCGTTCCAGGTCAGGCCCTGCTGGATCAGGGGCCGGCCGCCCGCGTCGATCCATGCCGCGTCCGACCGGGTGACGGGTTCGCCGGCCTTCTTGACGAACTTGGGGAAATGGATGGCAAGGCGGACGTTGTCGGCCTGGCGGAACAGGGTCTTGACGCCGACCTTGGGCAGGTCGGCGGCATCCATCGACTGCGTGAACCGCTCGATGACGGGGCGGTCCTGAAACTCGATGTTGTGGGACGATCCGAACAGCCGCCACGGAATGACCATCATGCCCGCCGCCTTGTCATCCATCAGGTCCAGCAGGACATCCAGGGTATGGGGCGGGGACTTGACGACCAGGAATTCGTCCGCGTCCAGAACCATCACGAAATCGGCGGTCTTCACCTCGGGCGCCTGATTGGCGATCTTGAGCGCGCGCGAATGCGGCTTGGCCCCGACCGGCACCACGTTCTCGTAGTAAGAGATCGCCCCCATCTCGTGCAGGCGCGTCAGCATCTCGTGCGTGCCGTCGGTGCAGTCGTTGGCCAGAACCACGACGCGGTCGAAACCGAGCGCCCGATGATAGGCGACCCACTCGATCACATAGGGGGCCTCGTCCTTCATGGAGGTGACGACGGTCGATATCGGCATGAAAGTCTGCGCTCCTGGGGTTTTGCGGCAAAGGTCGCTGACTAGGCCGTCCGGGCCGACGGATCAGCTGTGGATGGGGTGAAAGGGGCCAACAGTCGAAATCCCGGCATCGTCAATGGGAACAAGCGAGCGCAACCTACAACCGCTCAACCTCTGGTGCAAGGCGCGACCGTGCCGGCGGGACGGATCACCCCGGCACGGACGGCAGACCGGGCGGATGCGCCCTTCGGCCCCTTGCGACCGGATCGTCGATGGGATGGAGGCGCTGATGAAGTTCACCCTTCCGGCCCGCGACCGGGGCGATCATCTGCCGGACCGCCATTGGGAACGCAAGGAAACCGCCGAGGCGCTGAGGACGCGGGTGAACCTCCCGGCAGCCCCCCTGGACGGGTCCGGGTGGCGCCCCCGCGTCACCGCCCCTGCCAGCGGGCGGCCTCGGCGGCAAGGGGGTGAGAGCCATAGTGCGCCGTGAAATCCGCCCATGCGGCGGGGGTGCCGGAAAGCCGCGCCGCGTCGAAGGCCCCAATGACGGCGGCCTCGCCCCCCGCGACGGCCATCGCGTCGGCAGGCGTGACCGGCTCGCGCCGTCCGGCCAGGGCCGCGCGCACCCGCGGGGCCGCCGGATCGGCGGGATGGCGGGCCAGGAACAGGATCAGCGCCGCGCTGTTGCCCGCAGCCAGGGCGGCGGCGGCTTCGGCGGCCTCGGGGGCGCCTTTGGGGGCGGGCGGGGGCAGGGGGTCGGACCGGATGGGCATGTCCGCGGGGCCGCCCCCGGGATCGTCGGGGGCGGCCCCCGAAGGGCCGGCCTCGCCCAGGCAGCCGGCCGTCAGAAGCGTGGCGATCAGGGCAAGCCGGGTCATGGCGCGTTCCTTGTCCTTGCGCCCCGCCCGGCGGGATGCCGGGCGGGGCGGCGTGATCTCAGACGAACAGGATATCGTCGGCGAGCCACAGGCGCGAGGCGACGTTTTCGACCAGCAGCGTGTTTCCGCCGCCGAAGTTGAAGAAGACATCCCCCGCGATCTCGGTTCCCAGGGCCAGGATCTGTCCGACCGTCCTGGGCACCCCGCCCCACAGCGCGTCGTCCAGCGCGATGGTGTCGATGTTGTTGCCGAAATCGGCGATCCGGTCGCCGCCGCCGCGGAAGATCAGCGTGTCGGCCCCCAGGCCGCCCCACAGCGCGTCGCTGCCCGGTCCGCCGTCCAGCCGGTCCGCGCCGGTCCCGCCGCGCAGCGTGTCGCTGCCCGCGCCGCCCAGCAGGGTGTCGTTGCCGTCGCCCCCGGCCAGGACGTTGTTGCCGCCGTTGCCGGTGATGCGGTTGGCCAGGGCGTTGCCAAAGCCGTTGATGCCGGCGGCCCCGGTCAGCAGCAGGTGTTCCAGGTTGGCGCCCAGCGTCACGCCCGCCGTGCTGCGCACCGTGTCCACCCCGCCGCCGATTCCTTCGGACAGGCTGTCCAGGCCGTCGGTGACATAGGTGTCGTTGCCCCCGCCCCCGATCATCGTGTCGCTGCCCCCAAGGCCGTTCAGCCAGTTGTTTCCGGCGTTCCCGGTGATGCGGTTGGCCAGGCCGTTGCCGGTGCCCGCCAGTCCGGCGGTTCCGGTCAGCGTCAGCCGTTCGACATGCGCCGCCAGCGCCAGGGAGGCGGAACTGAGGACAAGGTCGTTGCCCTGCCCCGCGGTTTCCCAGATGGCGTCGCCGCCGTCGGTGACATAGACATCGTCGCCGCCCTCGCCCATCAGGCTGTCGCTTCCGCTGCCCCCCGCAAGGGTGTCGCTGCCGTCCGCGCCGCGCAGCGTGTCGTTGCCGCCCCCGCCGTTGATCCGGTTGGCGCCCGCCGTGCCGGTGACGGAATCGTTGCCGCCGCCCAGGACGGCGCCCTCGAAGTTGGTGTAAAGCTCGCCGCCATAGTTGGAACTGCCCGTGCCCAGGTCCAGCACATAGTCGCCCGACCAGCGCGCGGTATCCAGGGTGTCGAAGCCCGCGCCGCCGTCCAGCGTCTCGGCGCCGATCTCGGCCACCATCCTGTCGTCGCCGGACTGCCCGTAATACCGGTGCCCGTCCCCGTCCGAGATGACGGTATCGCCGCCCGAGCCGCCGTAGAAGGTCTCGATCCCGGCCAGCGTGCCCAGGATCGCGCCGCCCGGGGTGCGGGCCTGGCCCGTCTCGAAGTCGAAGACGCGGCCCACGGTCAGGAAGGACATGCTGAGCGTGTCGTTGCCGTTGCCGCCGTCCATCACCGCATCGACATCGCCGCCCCAGCTTCCGATGAGGTAATCGTCGCCGTCGCCGCCATAAAGGGAATCGGCGCCCTCGGCCCCGTACAGCGTGTCGTTGCCGATATAGGCCCAGACATAGTCGTTCCCGGCGCCGCCCTGGTTGTAGTCGTCGCCCTCGGCCCCATACAGCGTGTCGTCGCCGTCGCCGCCATACAGCGCGTCGTTGCCGGTGCTGGTCCAGATATAGTCGCCCCCGGCATTGCCGGTCATCACGTTGGCGGCCCCGTTGCCATACAGCGTGTCGCTGCCGCTGCCGCCGGTGGCGTTCTCGATCAGGGACCGGGTGTCGCCGCCGAACAGCAGGGCGTTGTAAACGTTGCCCCGGGCATAGTTGCCGCCCCCCAGGGAAGCCTGCTGGGTGCTGGACAGCAGGGACGATCCCCCCGGCGCCAGGTTGACGGTGACGCCCGTCGCATAGGCCGACAGGTCATAGGTGTCGATGCCGCCGCCGTCCCAGACGGTCATGAAGATGCGGTTGGCCCCCGGCGTGATCGCGGCCGATCCGTTGATCACGGTGTTGCCGGTGGTCGGATCCCAGGCATAGGTGGTGTTGCCGGAATTCACGCTGTAATCGGCGCCGTACATGTGCTGCAGGGCGGCGATGTCATACATCATGAAGGTCTGGGCATAGCCGAATTCCTCGTTGGTGTATCCGGTGGTGGGACCGCCGACATAGCTGCGATAGGTCATCACCGTGTATTCCATGGCGTCCAGATAGCTGGGCATGGCGCCGAAGCCGCCGGTTTCCTGGCCATGCTTCAGGCCCAGGGCATGGCCCGTCTCGTGCAGCATGGTGTGCCAGTGATAGTTTCCCATCACCGGCGTGCGGCCGGAATTGCCGTAGAAGGAATCGCCCCCATAGGTGGCGCCGTCCGGGTAATAGGCATAGGCCGTGCCCGGATCCGAGGTGTTGGCATAGCGCAGCGTGCCGCTGGCGTCGGCGGTGGTGAAGTCGATCGTCAGGTTGGTGAAGCCCTCGACGGAAAAGCCCGCGGCGGCGGAAGGCTGGGTATAGGCGACCGAGTTCAGCGCGAAATGCACGGCAAGCTGCTGGGCCGCGTTGATCTGCTGGAAGTTGTTCAGCGACTCGATATAGCCCGCGCCATAATCCGAGGCGGCATCCGGGAAGGAATAGGTGATATAGCCGTCGGCCCAGCGGTTTCCGGCGATCAGGCCGTCGATGCCCGCGTCGCCGCTGGCGGCGACCGCCACCGTCGCGTCGCCCGACCCGTTGCGGACCGGCCCGCCGGACGCTGCCGCATCCGCAGGCGCGTCGAACCCTGCGTCGGGCGGGCCGGCATCGTCGGACAGCAGATCCGTGGAATCAAGGGATTCGCGGATGTCGCGAAGCGTGTCGGACAGGGACGGAAGGGACGGCTGGCGCAGGCCCGAAAGGGCGTCGGAAACCGTCGGTGCAGACGCTTGCGACGGGAACTGCGCAAGCAGCGATTGTACACGAGAGCGGGACATGGTTCCTCATTACAACCCAAGAATGACATGCGGGACGATCGGAGAGTGGGCGGCTCGATCCGAAGCCCGAAGGACAGGGCGGAGTGGCGTGCCTTTCTTGCAATCGGGAAAACTCAAATCGTAATCGGCAACTCATCCGCAGAATAATATTAATTCCTTATTAATATTTAATCAACATATATTCAAATCATTCTTCTTAATAATCGCAAGCGGTTGTTTTTATTTTCAAGTCCCGTCATTTGCGAACATTCATGGCGGATGAATACCCTATATGCGGAAACCCGCTGTCGCAAGGCATCATCCGGCCCCTGGGCGAAAGGCCCTGGCCGCTGCCGAAACCGGACGGACCGCGGGACAGGACGTGCGGACCACCCGGGGAAAGGGGATTTCTTTCGTCTCGACAGGAACAACCTGGACTTGTTAAGAATGGTTAACGATAAACCCCCGGACGAAATCCGATTCCCGTTCCGAAGACAGTCATCGCCATGCCTCTCGACCAAGACCGCGCCCGACAAAGGCAATTGTCCGACCGGGTCGTCATTGCCGACGACGATGCGACGCAACGCATCTTCGCATCGACCGTCATCAGCCGCATCGGCTTCACGCCCGTCCTGGCCCGCGACGGGCTGGAGGCGCTGGAGATGATCGAACGCAGCGGCGCCTCGATCCTGGTCTGCGACCTCGACATGCCGGGCATCGACGGGCACGAGGTCACGCGCCGGATCCGCGCCGCCGACCTGGGCCGCTATATCCATGTCGTGATGCTGACGGCCGCGGGCCAGGCCGAGCAGCGGCGCCTGGCGCTGGAGGCGGGGGTGGACGACTTCATGACCAAGCCCCTGGACGCGGCGATGCTGACGGCGCGGATCCGGGCGGCCGCGCGGCTGGTCGATCACGAACAGGCCCTGTCCGACAAGAACCGCGCGCTGCAACTGGCGAAACGGCGCATCGAGCACGACCTGAACGTCGCCGCCGAGGCGCAGCGGCGGCTTCTTCCCGGACCGACGCGCGACATCGGCGGCTGCCGGTTCGGCACGGCCTTCCAGCCCTCGGCCTATGTTTCGGGCGACATGTTCGGGTATTACCCGCTGCCCGGGGACAGGCTGGGTTTCTATGCCGTCGACGTGGCGGGCCACGGCGTCCATGCCGCGCTGCTGTCGGTGGCCATCGGCCATCTGGTGACGGCCCAGTATTTCGCGGGACAGGTGGGCACCGATCCCGGCGCGCCCGACCCGGCGGCGATGGTGCGCGACCTGAACGGCCGTTTCTACCGCAGGGACGGGACCGACTATTTCACCATGTTCTGCGGCGTGCTGGACCAGCGGGACGGGCGGCTTTCCTTTTGCCAGGCGGGCTATCCCAGTCCGATCCTGGCCCGGCGCGACGGCACGACCGCCGTGGTGGGCGACGGCGGCTTTCCCGTCGGCCTGCTGAATGCGGCCGATTTCCACAACGGCACGATCGACCTGGGTGCGGGCGAAACCCTGGTCCTGTGTTCGGACGGCGCCATCGAGGCGGAAGGCCCGGACGACGCCCCCTTCGGCGAGGATCGCCTGCGCGGCCTGGTCGCCGGGCACGGGCACGAGGATGTCGAGGCCCTGCCCGGCGCCATCGTGGCCGCGCTGGCGCAATGGCGGAACGGCCGCCCCCTTGAAGACGACCTGACCGTTCTCGCCCTGGCAAGGAGTCCTTCCGCATGATCCATTCGCATGTCCGCCCCCACGGCATCTGCATCATCCGCCCCGAGGGGGACCGGCTGACCGCGCTTGGCGCCAACGCCTTCCGCCAGGAAGCGTCCGACCTGATCGACGCCGGAAGCAACAGGATCGTCATCGACCTGTCCGCCGTGCGCTTTGTCGATTCCTCGGGGCTTGGCGCGATCGTCGGCCTTCTGAAGAAGGTCGGCAACCGGGGCGAGGTGGTGGTCTGCGGCCTGGGCGATGCCGTGCGGCAGATGTTCCGCGTCACCCGGATGGAACGGGTCTTCCAGATCTTTCCCGACGCGGACGCGGCGGTGGCCGCCCTGGACGGATAGCGATGGACAGCCGCGGTTTCCATGTCGAATGCCGTCTTGACGCGGTCGATGCCGCGATGGCCGCCGTCTGCGCCTTCGCGGGCGACGCGCTGGCCCCCGACGACCTGATCCGGCTGGAAATCGCCCTGACCGAGGCGCTGACCAACATCGTGCTGCATGGCGGCCTGCCGCCCGGCGCGGGGATCGGCGTGACCGTCCGCAAGGTCCCGTCCGGCGTGTCGGTGGAAATCCGCGACCCCGGGCGGCCCGTCCCGGCAGACCTGTTCCAGGCCGCGCGCGACCCCGCCGACCTGGACCCGCTGGCCGAAAGCGGCCGGGGCATTCCCCTGATCGTCGCCCTGTCCGACGCCCTTCATTACGAAGGCCGGGACGGGGCGAACCGCCTGACCCTGCGCTTTGGCGGGCGGGACGCGTGATGATGAAGGGGGGGCGCGTCGTGCCGGTCTGGCAGCAGCGGCTGCTGCATGTCTGCCTGACGCTGATCGCGCTGGCGGTCTTTTCGGCGCTGGCGCTGGCGCCCTTCGTGCTGTCGCGGAACATGGAAACGGCGGACACGTCCTCGATGCGCAGCGAGATGTTCGAGCTTCACCTGAGCATCGACGCGATGCGCGCCGCGCTGCTGGACTGGCAGGCCGCGCGCGCCGGGGGCGGGACCCCCGACGAAAGCCTGGGGTTGCGGCTGGACGAAAGGACGCAGCTTCTGGTCCACCGGATGGGCGTGGTGCTGGCCTATCCGGGCGCGCGGGCGGTGCTGCCGGAAAACGCCGAAACGCTGGGGCGCATCCGCGACCGCGTGGCGGCCCTGCTGGCCCGGGGCGACGGACCGGCGGGCGATGCCGCGCGGTCGCGGGACCGGGTGGCGGACCTGCTGGGACCCGACCTGGTGCAGCTTGACCGCTATCTGACGGACGCTTTCCGCAGGCTGGGGCGGATCACCGCGAACGACCGCTGGCAATTGACCCGGATCAGCCTGATCGCGCAGCGGCTGGCGTCCTTCCTGCTGGTGGTGGGCGTGCTGACGCTGATCGTGCTGTGGATGCAGAACCGCGTCCTGCGCCGGGCCGAGACATCGCTGAACACCGTCATGGGCGACCTGGCCGAGGCGCAGCGCATCGCCAATATCGGCAACGTGCGCCGCGACTACGGGCGCGACATCGTGACCTGGTCGCCGGAATTCGCCCGCATCTACGGTCTCGACCCCGAGGGCCAGATGACCGGCGCCCGGTTCGAGGCCCTTTTGCTGCCCGCCGATGCGGAAAAGGTGCTGGACAGCGAACGCCAGGCCCTGGCCCGCTCGGCCGAGACACGGGCGCCGGTGCGCCGCGACCTGACCTTCCGCGCCCTGCGCGCCGACGGAGAGGTCATCGAGCTGGAGGTCCAGTCGGAGCTGACCGCCAATCCCGACGGCACCCCGCACAGCATGGTGTCCACCGTCCGCGACATCACCGTCGAGGCCCGCGCCCGCCGCGCCTTGCGCGAAAGCGAACGCAGCCTGGCCGCCGCGCAGCGCATCGCCCATCTGGGCAGCTTCCGCCACAACTACAGCACCGGGCGGACCAGCTGGTCGTCGGAACTGTACGTGGTGCTGGGCTGCGATCCGGCGGACGGGCCGCGCCCCCTGCGCCAGATCGTCCACCCCGAGGATTTCGGGGGGGTCGAGGCCCTGTTCACCGAGCTTCTGAAGGGCGGGCCGGCGGGCGGGCAGCGGCAGGTCAGCTTTGACTGCCGCGTGCTGCTGCCCTCCGGCGCCGAGCGGTTCATCCGCGGCACCGCCGAGATGAACTATGACGACGCGGGCGCGCCCGACAGCCTGACCGGGTCCCTCCAGGACGTGACCAGCGACATCGAGCAGGAGCGCGCCCTGCGCGACGCCCTGGCCGAGGCCGAGCGCGCCAACACCGCCAAGTCCGAGTTCCTGGCCGTGATGAGCCACGAGCTGCGCACCCCCATGAACGGCGTCCTGGGGATGCTGAGCGCGGTCGAGGCGACCCCGCTCGACGACCGCCAGCGAGAGCAGATCCGCGTCGCCCGCACCAGCGCCAGGGCGCTTCTGGCGATCCTGAACGACGTGCTGGACATGTCCAAGATCGAGGCCGGCCGGATGGAGCTGGAGGAACGCCCCTTCGAGCTGCGCCCCCTGGTGGGCAGCGTGGTGGATCTGTATTGCGAATCCGCCTGCGCCAAGGGCGTGACGCTGACCGCCCGTGTCGGGGACGATCTTCCCGCCTGGATTACCGGCGATCCGCTGCGCATCCGCCAGATCCTGGCCAACCTGGTCAGCAACGCCGTCAAGTTCACCCATGCGGGGCAGGTCACGCTGGACGTGGACCGCGCCCCGGACCGCCTGTCGCAAGGGGGCGGGCTGTGGCTGCGTTTTTGCGTGACGGACAGCGGCATCGGCATCCCCCTGGACCGCCAGCAGCAGGTCTTCGACCGCTTCAACCAGCTGGACACGTCCTATACGCGACGCTTCGGCGGCAGCGGCCTGGGGCTGGCCATCAGCCGGTCGCTGGCGGACCTGATGGGCGGGCGGATCGGCTTTGCCAGCATGCCGGGGCAGGGGTCGTCCTTCTGGCTTGACGTGGAAGCCGCCCCCGCCGGACCCGCGCCCGCCGCCCATGCCGCCCACCCCGAGGCCGTCCTGCCCCGCCGGTCCGTCCTGGTGGCCGAGGACAACGCGACCAACCGCCTGGTCGCCCGCTCGATGCTGGAACGGCTGGGGCAAGAGGTGGCCTTTGCCGAAGACGGCCTTGCCGCGCTGGAGGCCGTGTCGGCCGGGGGGGTCGACCTGGTGCTGATGGACATCTCGATGCCCGGAATGGACGGGATCGAGGCGACCCGCCGCATCCGCCGGATGGACGGCCCGGCATCAAGGCTGCCGGTCCTGGCGCTGACCGCCCATGCGGGGGCCGCCGAACGCAGCGCCTGCCTGGACGCCGGCTGCAACGAGGTGCTGACCAAGCCGCTGGACCTGGACGCCCTGCACCTTGCCCTGCATCGCTGGCTGCCGCGCGATGCGCAGGCTGCGGCATCCCCGGACCCGTCCGAAGATGCCGTGCTGCAAGACCGGCTGGCCGATCTGGCCCGGCAGATCGGACCCGAGGCCCTGCCCCTGCTGATCGTCGCAAGCCTGGAGGATCTGGCCCGTCACCGCGCCACCCTTGAAGGGGCCGAGGCGGGCCGGCCGGTCGATCACGCGGCCACCCTTCGGGCCTGCCATTCGCTGGTGGGGATCGCGGCGACCCTGGGCCTGACGGACACCGCCGATGCCGCGCGGCGCGCCGAGGCGGCCCTGAAGGACGCACCGGCAAGACCCGGCGATCTTGCCCCCCTGCTGGACCTTGTCCGGGGAATGGAGTCCGCGCTGTCCCGCGCGGCGGAACCGTTCAGGCAGGATGCGGAAACGGCAGCGCCATGACGGAGGACCGATGACCCCTTCCCGCACGCTTTCCCTGGCCCTGGGCGCGGCTGCCGTGGTCCTGCTGATGGGGCAGGGCGCGACAACCCCTGCCGAGGCCCCCGGTCCGGGCCTGTTCCAGCGCCTGTTCGGGACCGCCGCCACCCCGGCTGCCGCCCAGCCTGACGCGGCACCCGGCGCGGCGGAACCCGCGACCGCCCCGGCGGAGGATCCCGCCTTTGCCACCCCCTTCGGCCGCCACGGTCCCCTGACCCCGCGCGAACGCAGGATGGCCGAAACCGCCTGGGCCTATTTCGAACAAAGGCTGCAACCCGAAACCGGCCTGGTCAACGCGGTGGGCGCCTATCCGTCCACGACGATGTGGGACACGGCGTCCTATGTCAGCGCCCTGGTCGCGGCTTATGAGCTGGGCATCATCGACAAGCGCACCTTCGACCTGCGCGTGAACCAGCTGATCGGCACGCTGCGCAACCTGGACCTGTTCGGGGGCGAGCTGCCCAACAAGGTCTACAACACCAAGACCGGCGAAAAGGTGAACTATGCCAACAAGCCGGGCGAGGTCGGGTTTTCCGTCCTCGACATCGGGCGGATGCTGGTCTGGCTGAAGATCCTCAAGGAACGCTATCCCTATCTGGCCCCGGGCATCGACAACACGGTGCTGCGCTGGAACTTCTGCAACGCCATCACCGAGGACGGGCGGATGCGCGGGTCCGTCGTCACGGGCAAGGGCGAGACCCGCTATGTCCAGGAAGGCCGCCTGGGATACGAGGAATACGCGGCCAAGGGATTCGCGCTGTGGGATTTCGACGTGGCGGGCGCGCTGTCGCCCGAGCCGGTGACATACACCGAGATTTACGGCGTGCGCGTGCCCGTTGATGCCCGCGACCCGCGCGTCTTCCAGAACATGAACTATGTCCTGACCGAAAGCTATCTGCTGGACGGGCTGGAACTGGGCTGGAAGCTGCCCACCGACCGGCAGGGCGGCCGCCCGGGCCTGGCGACCCAAGGCTGGCGCGCCGAATTCGCCAACCGCATCTATCTGGTCCAGCAGCGCCGGTTCGAGCAGACCGGCATCATGACCGCCAAGTCCGAACACCAGGTCGAGGGCGCCCCCTTCTTCGTTTATGACGCGATCTGGGCCAACGGTTTCGCCTGGCACACGCTGGACCCCAGCGATGTCTATCAGCCCGACCGCGCGGCCATTGCCGCCAAGGCCGCCATCGGCATGTGGGCGCTGTGGGACACGCCCTATACCGACCTTCTGCTGGATTCGGTGGCCGATCTCTCCGCCGACGAGGGCGGCTTCTACGAGGGCCTTTACGAGAACGGCAACGGCATCATCCCGGTCCAGAGCGCGAACAACAACGGCATCATCCTGGCCGCGCTGCTCTACAAGGTGCAGGGACCGCTCCTGCAACGGCTGAACGGCAACACGCAGTTGTGGGACACGGCCTATCCCTATCAGGAAACGCGTGTCAGCCGCTGCCTGCCACGGCCCCGCCCGGAACCCGTCTGCTGCAACTGCCAGGCGCTTCCGGTCGAACCCCCGGTGCCTGTGACCGAATTCCTGTATTGCCGCCCCGTGCCGCAGCCCGACGGCACCATCGCCGCCACCCAGTGCAGCCTTGAACAGCACGGCCTACCCGCGCCCGCGCCCGCGCCGATCTCGGCGCAGGCCAGCCAATGCCCCATCCCCGGAGAGCCATGATGGAAAAGCAAGCCAAGCCGCGTCTGGTCTGGTTCGACGCCAACCGGGTCTGCGCCGCCATGGGCGTGGTGCTGATCCACTGCACCACCGATTTCTCGGGCGGTGTCTTTCCGAAAGCCGACGCGGCCGACCGCGCGGTGCCGGTCTTCCTGCGCTCCGTCGCGGAATTTTCCGGGTCCGAGATGTTCTTCTTCTTCTCGCTGTTCCTGATGGCGATGCGCATCGACCGGCGCAGCCCGCCCTATGGCCACGCCATTCGCGAACAGGCCCGCCGCCTGCTGGTGCCCTTCGCCTTCTGGACGGTGTTCTATGCCTTCTTCCGGCTGCTCAAGGCCGACGTGGCGGGATACGCCCCCCAGATCTGGGCGCAGCTGGGCGATCCGTGGACCTGGCTGGGCTTCTTCGTGCTGGGCAAGTCGCAATACCACATGCACTTCCTGCCGACGCTGTTCCTGCTGTTCCTGTTCTATCCGGTGATGCGCCTGGCGCTGCGCTTTCCCATCCTGGGGATCGCGCTGTTCGCCACGTTGGGAGCCATGCACCACATCCAGGACTACATCTGGTCGCTGGGGCTTGACCCCGGCCTGCGCGACTATTTCATCCGCGCCACCAAGGTGATGGGATACGTCGGCTATGGGCTGGCGGCCTTCGCGCTGTACGGGTTGTGGCGCGACGGCATCCCGCGCGGCGAATCCCGGCTGATCCGCAAGGGGGCGCTGTATTTCGCGGCCATGGCCTATGTGGCGACGCTGCCCTTCTTCGGCGCGGCGCTGTTCTCGGGGTCCTGGGGCGTGCGGCAGGACTGGTCCTTCTACGGCCATTTCCTGATGCCGCTGATGATGTTTTCCCTGTTCATGGGCGCGCAATATCAGGACTGGTCCCCGCGGTGGAGCTGGCTGGCGCAATTCACCTTTGGCGTCTATCTGGTCCATCCGCTGGTGATCGACCTTTACGACGCGGCGGTCATCAGCGCGGGGCTGTCGCCGCTGATGGCCCCCTGGATGGTGGTCACCAGCCGCTTCATCCTCGTCCTGCCCGCCTCGCTGCTGCTGGCCGTCGGGCTGTCGCGCGTGGGGGCGCTGGCCTGGACCATCGGCCTTGGCCCCGCCCCGTGGGAGGGGCGGCAGAAGCAGGTCCAGCGGGGCTGACGATGGACGATTACTTCCGCCGCTTCGAGCACCGCCGCCCGCCCGAACCGTTGCCCTATTCCGCCGGGCGCGAGGCGGTGTGGCAGGCGCTGGCCACCATCGCCGCCCTTCTGGGGGGATGGTATCTGTGGTGGCGCTGGACGCAGTCGCTGAACCCCGACGCCCTGTGGTTCGCGGTGCCGCTGGTGGTGGCGGAAAGCTGCGCCTTCCTGGGGCTGCTGTTGTTCATCTACAACCTGTGGCAGGACCAGCCGGTCGCGATCCCGGTGCCCGCCGTCACGCTGCGCGACACCCTGGCCCCGGGCAGCGAGGCGCCCGACCGGCCCATCGCGGTGGACCTGTTCTTCGCGACCTATAACGAGGATCCCGACCTGGTCCGGCTGGGCATCGTGGATGCCAAGGCCATCACCTATCCCCATCCCATCGACATCCGCATCCATGTCTGCGACGACGGCCGCCGCCCGCAGATGCAGGCGGTCTGCGCCGCCGAGGGCGTGAACTACATCACGCGCGCCACCAACGAGGGCTTCAAGGCCGGCAACCTGCGCCACGCGATGGAACAGACGGGGGGCGATTTCATCGTCATCCTTGATGCCGACACCCGGCCCTTCCCGACGATCCTGGAACACACCCTGGGCCATTTCCGCGACCCCCGGATGGCCTGGGTCCAGACGCCGCAATGGTTCTATGACCTGCCCGAGGGGGTGACGCTGACCGACCGGCTGTCGCGCAGGCTGGGGACGCCCGGGCGCCTGATCGGGCGGGCGGTCGAGGGCGTGGCGGGAGAGATCCGCCTCGGCCGCGATCCCTTCGTGAACGACGCCGAGATGTTCTACCAGATCATCCTGCGCCGCCGGAATCGCGCCAACGCGGCCTTCTGCTGCGGGGCCGGGTCGATCCACCGGCGCGAGGCGGTGATGGAGGCCGCCCTGCGCAGCTTTGCCGCCAGCGTGGAACGCCGCGTCATCGCCGCCGAGGAGGAGATCACCCTGACCAGCCGCGAACCGGCGGTGGACGCGTCCCTGCTGTCGGCCATCCGCACCGAGGCCGTGGTGGCCGAGGTGCTGGCCCCCTATCGCTTCCACGTGTCCGAGGACATCTATACCTCGATCCTGCTGCATTCCGACCGGGAACGCGGCTGGAAATCGGTCCTGCATCCCACCTATGAATCGCGGATGCTGTCGCCGCAGGATCTGCTCAGCTGGTCGGTGCAGCGGTTCAAGTACGCGGGCGGCAGCTTGGACATCCTGTTCAACGACAACCCGCTGTTCCGGCGCGGGCTGACGCTGCCGCAGCGGCTGATGTATGCCACGACCTTCTGGTCCTATCTGGCGCCCCTGTGGAACGTGGTCTTCCTGGCCGCCCCCGTCGTCTATCTGGCGACCGGCATCGCGCCCGTGTCGGCCTATACGCTGCCCTTCTTCCTGCACGCCATGGCCTTCCTGGTCGCGCTGGAACTGGCGATGATGGCGGGCACCTGGGGGATCGCGGGCCATGCCAGCAAGTCCAGCTATCTGTCCTTCTTCCCCCTGGGGCTGCGCGCCATCGGCACGGTGCTGTCGGGGCGCAGGATTTCGTTCCCGGTCACGCCCAAGGACCGCCAACTGGGCCGCCACCTGCGCCTGGTGCGGCCGCAGATCGCGGTGGTCGGGCTGACCCTTGCGTCCCTGCTGTGGGCCGGCGCGGCGCTGGTCTGGGCCGATACCGGCCACAGCGTCACCGGCGTCGTGACCAATGCCCTTTGGGGCCTCAACAACTGCCTCGCCATGTCGGGGATCATCAGGGCGGCGATGTGGACGCCCGAACCCGAACCGACCGGAGAATCCGAATGAGCCTGCCCATCAACCTGACGCGCGCGCGCAGCCACATCATCTTCATCGCGGCCCTTTTGCTGGGGGTGACGCTGATCTTCTATCTGGAAAGGGCCGGACACATGCCCGACCGCCAACCCGACGCCCTTGCCGCCTTCGACGAGGTCGTGCCCCTGCCGCTGGCCGACGGGCTTGGCCGGGCGCAGCAATCCGACGACCACGCCCGCATCGCCTGGACCTATTTCCGGAACAACACCGATCCCGACACGGGGCTGGCGGGATCGGTGGACAAGTATCCGTCCACGACCATGTGGGAAACGGCGTCCTATATCGTGGCCATCGTCTCGGCCCAGCGGCTTGGCATCATCACCGACGCCGAGGCCGAAGGGCGCGCGGCCAAGGTGGTGGACGCGCTGTCGCGCCTTGTTCTCTTCGAGGACAGCCTGCCCAACAAGGCCTATGACATCCGCACGTTGCAGATGGTGGATTACGCCAACCGCCCGACCTCGGTCGGGCTTGGCTGGTCGGCGCTGGACATCGGGCGGCTGATGACGGCGCTGAAGATGGTCCAGTTGCACTATCCCGACCTGGCCGACGAGGTCGAGGACCTGGTGGCCGGATGGGATCTGGACCGCGTGACCCGCGAAGGCCGCCTGAACGGCGCGACCGTGGTGGACGGGTCCGTGCGCGAGAATCAGGAAGGGCGCATCGGCTACGAACGCTATGCCGCCAAGGGGATGATGCTGTGGGGCGCGGACGCCACGGCGGCGATGGAGGTCGCGCCCACCCTTCAGGTCGTCCGGGTCGAGGGCGTGCCGATCCCCGTGGACACGCGCCTGAACCGCAACAGCACGCCCGCGCTGACCACCAGCGAACCCTATGTCATGGACGGGCTGGAATTCGGCTTTGACGCCCTGACGCATGTCTTCGCGACCGTGGTTTATCGCGCGCAGGAAATGCGTTATCGCAACACCGGCACGCTGACCGGCGTCAGCGAGGGCCATCTGTCGCAGGACCCCTATTTCGCCTATGCCACGGTCTGGGGCGGCGGCTCGCCCTGGGCGGTGCTGACCTTCGGCGGCGACCGGATCGACAGCCGCCGCACCCTGTCCACCAAGGCCGCCTTTGGCTGGGACGCGCTGTTTTCCACCGAATACACGCAGGAAATGGTCGCCGCCGTGGTGCCCTTTGCCGATCCCGCGCGCGGCTGGCCCGAGGGCCTCTACGAGGCAGACGGCACCGTCAACGGATCCTTCACGGCCAACACCAACGCCATCGTGCTGGCGGCGCAGGCGTTCCGGGCCACGGGACCGCTGATGCACGTGCCGCGGTGAAGCCCGGGGCACTCGGCGCCGTTTTGCTGCTGGCCGCCGTGCCGGCCGCGGCGCTGAGTGCGCAATCCTGTCCCGGTCCCGACCTGTCCGTGGCCCCCGCCGGCGCCACGGCGGTCGAGCTGCGCCACGCCGATGTCCCGAGCGCCCGCTTTCCCGGGCAATGGCAGCAGGGCCGTTTGGGCGATCTGTCCTATCGCCTGTATCCCGGCGGCTTCGGCGCGATCGGCGAGGGGACGCACATGGAGACCTGGCGGATCGAGATCTCCTGCGATCCCGACAACCGCACCTGCACCTATCGGTCCTTCGGCGCGGTGCCCGAGGGGATGCAGCCCCGCGCCCGGCAGCTTGGCCGCTGCCTGCTGGGTCCCGAACCCCCGGCGACGCCTGCCGCCCCGGCTAAGGAAAGCGCCCCGCCCGCCGCCGAACCCGAGGCCCCCGCGCGCCAGCCCGCGCCCGCCGCGCCGAAGGCGGCAACGCCCGTGTCCCCGGAACCCGCCGCGCCAGGAACACCGGCACCAGAGCCAGCGCCCGCGTCCCCGCAAGCCGCGTCACGCCCTGCCCGCGAAACGGCCCCGGTCCCTGCGGCACCAAGGACGCTGACCCGTGAACCCGCCCCCGCTGCCCCGCAAGCCGCAGGGGGACCAGCCCCTGCCGCGCGGGAAACGGCGCAATCCTCCGCAACGCCGGGGGCGCTGACACGCCAGCCTGCCCCCGCCGTCCCGAACGCGGTAACGCCTGCGGAAGCAAGGTCCCTGACGCGCGAACCCGCCCCTGCGCCTGCGGCCCGCGAACCGGCCACGCCACCGGCAGAGCCAAGGCCACCCGCGCGCCGCCAAGCCGCGCCGCATCCTGGGGAACCAAGGGCGTTCCTGTGCTGGACCGTCCCCGAGGTCGGCGGAACCGGCACGCCCGAATCCGAGGTGCTTGTCTGCCGCCCCGCCCCCGTGCCGCCGGATGTTTCGGCCGCCCCATCCCCGGCGCGGGAAACGGCCGCCCCGCCGCCGGTTCCGCCAAATCCGGCCCCCCGTTCGGCAGGGCCGGAAAGCGGTCCCGGGACCGCGCGCCCGCCTGCCGATCCGGCGGGGTCGCAAGGCCAGCCAGGGCCTGCCCCCCAGGGGCCGCCCGGCGGTCCCGATGACCGGCCCGCCCCGGCAAAGGACGGGGCGGATGCCGCCCCCCGGGACGACCCTCCGCCCCGCCCGCGCGCGGCAGCCGCGCCCCCCACGCCGGACCGCATCAACCTTCTGCCGCTGTCCCGGCCCCGGCGCGTCCCGGACCGCCCCGAGGCCCCGCCGTCCGGGGGAACCGTGATCGCCCGCCCGTCGGCCCTGTTCACCCCCCGCCCAGCGTTTCCGCCCCCGGGGGGTCACCCCCGCCCGCAGCCCCCGGCCGCCCCGCCGCTGGCGCTGACGCGCTGCGCCCTGGGCAGCGCCATGGCGCTTGGCCGCGAGGAGATCGGCGAGATCGGCCAGATCTCGGTCAACCTGGGGTGCAGCGGGCGGTTCGGCGACCGGCTGACCTTCAGCGCCGGCCTGACCGCCTATCCCATCCGGGGCGACCGGCACGGCGGCGACCTGGCCTACAGCTATGCGCTGAACTGGCGCGTCACCGACCGGGTGACGCTGACCTATGCGAACTATGCCGCCGCCCTGGCCGGGGGCCGCGCGCTGGCCGGCCTGGGCGAGGGGCGGCTGCAACTGTCCGCGCCGGTCGCCAAGGTTCCGCTGGGGGACCGGACCCTGGCCTGCACGGGCTTCGTCAGCCTGGCGCGGTCGGCCCCCTCCAATGCCGGGGTCAACTGCGGCCTCGACGTGACCGAACGCCTGACGGTCCGCTTTTCCGCCCTGGCCTATCCGCCCGGCACGCAGCGGGAAGGCGATACGGATTTTTCCTATTCCGCCAGCTATGCGCTGAGCGACCGGGTGACGCTGACCTATTCGAACTATGCCAACAACCGCTGGCCCTGGAACCGCTCGCCCGATCAGGTGGACCTGTTCCACGGCGGCGCGTTGGGCCTGTCCTATCGCCGGGATTTCTGACGACGTGACGATGCAGGAGGATCATGTGCCCGGATTCACAAGGCGCGGCATTCTGGCCGCAGGGCTTGCCATGCCCTTCCTGGGCACCCGCGCATGGGCGGGCACCGTGCACGAGGCGAAGATCCTGCAAAGCGAAATCCTGGGCCATGTGGTGGGTTATTCGCTGTATCTGCCGCCCGATTACCGGGGGGGCAGCCGCCGCTATCCGGTGATCTACCTGCTGCACGGGGCGGGGGACGGCCAGCCCGCCGACTGGTTCCGCATGGCGGGGATCGACATCCTTCTGGACCGCCTGATCGGGGACGGCCGGATGCCCCCCTGCATCGCCGTGGCCCCCGACGGGCGCAGGCCCGGGGGCGATCCGCGCGCCACCTATTTCCTGGACGACGCCGACGGCGGCTATCGCTGGCGCTCGATGTTTTTCGACGAGTTCGTCCCCAGGGTCGAGGCGACGCACCAGGCCATCGGCACGGCAGGGACGCGCGCCCTTCTGGGATTGTCGATGGGCGGCCATGCGGCGATCCTGAACCAGCTTCAACGGCCCGACCTGTTCGCGGGCGCCGCCGCCCTCAGCGCCGCGCTGCGCACGCCCGCGCAGTTGGCGGCGATGGACCCGCAGGCCTTCGACCTGCGCTTCGCCGGGGCCTACGGGCCGGGCCTGCTGGGCGAGGACCGCCTGAACGAGGCCTGGCGGATCTCCGATCCCGTCGAGGCCGCGGCCCGGGTCGATCCCAAGCCCTTCCGCCGCATCCCCCGGCTTTACCTCGACCTGGCCTCGGGCGATCCCTTCTTCGAGGGCAATGCCGCGGCCCATGTCGCGCTGGACCGGGCGGGCATCCTGCACCGCTTCCAGGTCCGCGAAGGCGACCACGACTGGATCTTCTGGCGCAACGCGCTGCCCGCCGCGCTGGAGCATGTGGGGCGGATCTTCACGCGCGGCTATGGCGAATAGCTGCCGCCGGCAAAGGGTCAGTGCCGGAAGCGCGGCGCCAAAAACAGGATCCTGCGGTCGGGCCTTTCCGTGCCGTCGCCTTCCTGCGGCGGGGGGGTCCGGTCCTCGATCGCGGGACCGCTGGCCTGCAGGACATCCAGCATGTCGGGAAAGCCGCTGGCGACCTCGGGCATTCCGGCGATCTCGTAGGCGGTCTGCCCCAGGCCGGCGTAATGGACGACCGTTCCCCCTTGCCGGGTCAGCCGGGCCGCGAAGAAGGCGCAGGAAATCAGGCATTCGTCCCCGATCTGGCGTGATTCGCCCTGCCTGGCGCGCCTGCGGGCCGCGTCCATCAGCCGGACCGTCAGCCGGTCGGGCGCAATGGGACGGTGCATGTAGCGGGCCAGGGTCGCGGCCAGGTGGAATTCCAGATCGGCGGACAGCACGACCTGGCTTTCGCGCATCCCCTCGACCACCAGATCCCGCGCCGCGGAAAGATATGTGTCCATCATGAAGCCCCTGCCATCGACGTGACCGAACCATTCATCGCCCTGAAAGTTTGCCCCAGTTCCGGCACAGGTCAAGCCGTCTCATGGGACAGCGGGCTGAATTCACACGATATTGCGGGACGTTTCCCTTTCCGGGCAGACACCATGCCCGGTTGCCCGGATTTTGCGCCCTGTCCTGAAACCCGAAAACGTTGCCGCGCGGGGCCATTGCTGCCACGATGGCCCATCGCTGGTTCGTCCCGGGGGTCGCCATGCCTCTTTCCCGCCGCCTTGTCCTTGCCGCCGCCGCCGCGGCGATGCTGTCCCGGCAGGCCCGGGCGGCAGGCCGGATCGGCCATGCGGTCCGCACGGCGGGCGCGCCCAGCCTGCAACGCGCGCAAGGCCTCTATCCCCTGCGCGCTCGCGACGCGGTGTTCGAGGGCGACACCGTGCGCACCGACCCGCGCAGCCTGGCCGAACTGATGCTGGGCCGGGCGACGCGGATCAGCCTTGGCCCGAACAGCCAGCTGGTGATCGACCGCTTCACGGCGGATCTGGGCGGGCAGGTCAGCCTGGGCGGCGCGATGGTCTTCGACCGGCCCGAGGATCTGCCCCCCATCGACCTGACCGTCCGGTCGGCCTTCGCCCGCATCGGCGTGCGCGGCACCCGGTTCTTCGCCGGTCCCAGCAACGGCGTCTTTGCCGTCTTCGTCGCGCGCGGATCGGTCGAGGTGAGGACGAACAACCAGGTCGGCGGGTTCACGCTGCTGGGTCCGGGCGAGGGGGTGGACATCGCGGCCGGCAGGACCGGCCCGGTAGTCCGCTGGGGTCAGGCGCGGGTTGATGCGGCCTTCGCCAGCGTCGGGCTGTGATCGGGGGCAAAGACCTGCAAGGGGCCGAAGCTGCGGATCTCCACCACCCCCAGGGACCGCAGCGGCAGGCTTGCCGCCCTTGCCGCCGCCGGGCCGACGCAGATGGTCGATCCCAGGGCCTTGTTCGCCTCTTGCAGCCGGGCGGCCAGGTTCACGGCGTCGCCATGGGCGGTATAGTCGATGCGCGCGCCCGATCCGACATCGCCCAGCACCGCAGGCCCGGTCTCGATCCCGATGCGGGTGCGGCCCAACCCCCCCGCCACCGGGGCGGGCAGGCGGCGGAACGCCTCGGTCGCGGCCCGGATCTCGCACGCGCAGGCCAGGGCCGCATCGACATGGCCGGGCTGGTCCAGGGGCGCGTTGAACAGGGCGTGGACGGAATCGCCCACCAGCTTGTCGATCATGCCGCCGTGCTTCAGCACGATGGCGCAGGTCAGGCCGAAATAGGCGTCCAGCACCCGCACCAGGTCGCGCGGGCCAAGGCGGTGCGTGGTGCGGCTGAAATCCTCGATGTCGGTAAACAGCGCGGTCACGACCCGCGCCTCGCCTTCCAGCTTCAGAAGCTGCGGCTCCTCGGCCAGCCGGGCGACCACGGCGGCGGGAAGAAGCTGGCCCATCCGGCGGCGCAGCAGGCGTTCGGCCCGCCCGGTCTGCGCGGCGCGCCCGATCAGCGTCAGAAGCGCCGTGGCCAGGACCGCCAGGGCCGGGGTCGCCGGGTCGATCAGGCTGCCGGTCTGCCGCTGCACCGCCAGGCAGGCGGCGGCCCACAGCAGCGCGGCCACCGTTGCGACAGCCATGGCGGGCAGGGCGGGCAGCGCCAGAACGGCGGCGACGGCGATCAGGCCCGCCGCGGCGACGAAAGCCGCCTCAAGCCGGGATGACGCCGCGTCCCGATGCGGCGCGGTGCCCGACAGCAGGGCATGGGCCAGGTCGGCATGGATCTGCACCGAGGGCTGCAAGGGGCTGGCGGCGGTCGCCCGCAGCCCGCCGCGTTCGGGCAGGCTGCTGCCGACAAGAACCACCGCGCCGCGCAGGGAGGCCCCACCGGCGCCCGCCAGCACCGCATCCGCCCGCAGCGTCCGGTTCCCCCAGGCTTGCGGGACCGAGGGGCGCAGCCGGATCTGCCCGTCGCCGTCCAGCGCGATGCGCCTGCCGCCGACCCGCAGCCAGGGCGCGGGCGGCGGTCCCAGCAGCACGGCGGTGTCGCCAAGCGCCACCCGCACCGCCTCGACCGCCAGCGACGGAAAGGGGGCCGCGCCGACGATCACCCCCACGGGGACCTTGCGCAGCCTGCCGTCGCCGTCCGAGGCCAGCGCCACCGACGCGGCGGTGGCGGCGGCGCCGAAGGCCGGGCAGGCGGCCTCGGCCCCCGGCGCGCGCCACAGCAGGCGGGCCGCGCCTTCGGCGAAGGCCAGCGTCGGGCGGGCAGGGGGCGCAGGTCCCCCCTCGGCCAGCAGGAAGCCCAGCACCGACGGCCCCCGTGCCAGCGCCGCCGCCAGCGCGTCGTTCACGCCGCCCGCCGCGCAATCGCCGGAAAAGACGATATCCCAAGCCACCACCGCCGGATCCGCATCGGCCAGCCGCGCCGCCAGCCGCGCCGTGTCGCCCCGGTCCCATGGCGCGCCGGTGTCATCCGTGGCGCCGATATCGATCACCCGCACCAAGGGCACCGGACCCCGTGCCGGGGGCAGCGCCAGGATCATCGCGTCGAACACCCGATCCTGCCACGCCTGCAGGACCGGGGGCGGGTCCAGCACCAGCAGGGCAAGGCCCAAGGCCACCGCCGCGCCTGCCAGAAAAAGCCCGATCCGCCTGCGGTTCAAACGGCGGGCCACCCGTCAATCCGCCGGTTCGGCGATCAGCCGCAGCGCCGCCACGTCGCACAGGATGACCCCGCCGTCGGGCCGGATCGCGCCCGCGTGGCGCAGCCCGTGCAGCGCCCCGTTCACCTTGGGGCGGCTGGCCCCCAGCACGGCGGCCAGATCCGACTGGCTGAGATCCAGCCGCAGGGCAGGGTGCGGCGGCAACGACTCGCCGTGGATCTGGTGCAGCGTGAACAGCAAGAACCGCGCCAGCCGGGGTTCCAGGTTATACAGCACGATGCCTTCCAGCTGGTCGGTCGTTTCGCGCAACCGGCGGCACAGCCAGCGCGCGGCCCCCTGCATCAGCGCCGGATCCAGGTCCGCGATCTGGCGGAAGGCGGCGCGGTGCAGGACATGGCCCGCCGTCGCCACCGCCGCCACCGCATCCGCCGACCGGGGTTGGGCGTCGAACAGCGCCATCTCTCCCAGCAGGTCGCCCGGTCCGGCGTGGCGCAGGGTCAGCTCGCGCCCCTGCGGCGTGGTGATCGCCAGCCGCACCCGCCCCGAATCCAGCGCCACCAGATAGTCGCCCCCGTCGCCGCGCTGGAACAGCAGGGCGCCTGCCGCCCATCGCTGCGGGCTGGCGGCGGCGGCGATGCGCGCCAGGGTCTGCGGTCCCAGATCCTCGAAGATCGGGAAGGACCGCCAGAAGGACGCCTTTCCTGGTGCCGTGCCGGGCCGTTCCGCCGCCATGCCGTCCCCCGCGTCCGTTCAGGCCCTCAGGGTAGTCGGCGCGGCGCGTTCAGGCAATCGCCGCCGATGGCCGGACAGGGCGCAGCCGGTCATAGGCCAGGTGGAAGACATAGGCAAAGGCGGTATAGAAGACGGTCAGCGCCAGGTCGAAGACCAGCGCCTGCCGCAAGCCGCAGCCCGCCAGATGCATGATCACCGGCACCGTCACGACAAGGGCGCTCAGTTCCAGCAAGGCGGCATGGACCAGCCGCAGCCGGTGCGGGCGGTCGCTGGCGACGCGGCCCGACCAGGCAAGGTCGATCCGGTCGAAGACGGTGTTGAACAAGGGCGACCACAGCGTCACGATCACCGCCAGCGTGGCTACCAGCAGGGCCGAGCTGTCGGCGGGCGTGTGCGAAACCTGGGCATGGATCGGCACCACGATGGCCAGGCCCAGGGTCTCGAACGTGGCCGTCTGGACCATCCGCTCGCGTCCCGATCGCAATGACATCCTGTCCTCCTGACTGTTTGGGGGGGTTGCTGATGAGAGACTGCGCCGGACGCGGGCCGGGCGCTGTTTCCCGCGGAACAGGTGGGGGGGACCGCGCCGATGCGGTCCCCCCCGCTGTCGTCAGATGATGTCGAAGTGCGCGCTGCTCAGCGCCAGTCCCGCGTCCAGGACGGCAAAGCGGGTGGCCGCCGCGCCGCCCGCGCCGTCGGCGTCATAGGACAGGGTGCCGGTGTTCGCGTTGTAGATGACGCGATCCTCGGCATCCGTCGCCACAGCCCCGATGCGGAAGGCGTCCGGGTCCAGCGCGCCCGCGCCCAGGGCGGGCATGAACAGATTCTCAAGCTGGATGCTGTCCTGCGCGGTGTTGAAGTCCAGCACGGTATCGACATTGGTGTTCGCGTTCAGGGCGGACCTGAAGACGAAGCTGTCGGCCCCGCCGCCCCCGAACAGCACGTCGTTGCCCCCGAACCCGATCAGGACGTTGGCGGCCGCGTTGCCGGCGATGGTGTTGGCCCCGTCGCCGCCAAAGCCGTTGATCGCCGCGTTGCCGGCCAGCACCAGGTTTTCCACCACGTTCTGCGCGCCCGCGACCTGCGCGCCCCGCAGGTTGAAGGTCACGGTCGAGATGACCAGGTCGGTGCCGCCCGACCCGGCGGCGCCCTCGTCCACCACGTCGCCGCCGCTGTTCACGACATAGGTGTCGTCGCCCGCGCCGCCGATCATCGTGTCGGACCCGATGCCGCCGTCGATCTCGTTGTCGCCGCCGTTGCCGCGGATCGTGTTGGCCAGGCCGTTGCCGGTGGCGTCCAGGTCGCCCGCGCCGGTCAGGGTCAGGTTTTCCACGTCGCCGCCGAACTGCGCGGACGACAGGTCGGCGGACCGGCTGGACAGCACCGTGTCGATGCCCGAACCGCCCGCCTCGTTCACGCGGTCGCCCGCGCGGTCGATGACATAGGTGTCGTTCCCGGCGCCGCCGGCCATCGTGTCGATGCCGGTCCCGCCGTCCAGGCGGTCGTTGCCGTTGCCCCCCGCCAGGATGTCGTCGCCGCCCCGCCCGTCCAGCCTGTCATTGCCGCCAAGCCCGGTCAGGACGTTGCCCCCGCCGTTGCCCTTGATGCGGTCCCCGAAGATCGAGCCGGTGACGTTCTCGATGCCGACCAGGATGTCGCCCTGCGCGGCGCCGCCGGTGTTGACGCCGGCCAGATCGACCTGCACGGCGGCCAGCGAGGTGGCATAGCTGGCGGTGTCGCTGCCGCCGTCGCCGCGCAGCGTGTCGGCGCCCTGGCCGCCGACCAGCGTGTCGTTGCCGCCAAAGCCGAAGATGTCGTCCGGGCCGTTGAAGCCGAACAGGAGATTGGCGATGTTGTCGCCCAGGATGGTAGCCATGATCGAAATCCTTTCATCGATGATCCGCGCCGGGTCAGCGACCTCGGGGGGCGGGGAAAGCGGTGCCGGGCACCGCGGGGGGCGGGATCGCCTGTCCTGCAGGCCAGGCCCGGTCTGGCCGGGCGTCCGCGGGGACAGGGCGATGAACTCAAGGTGCCCCAACCGCCCGCCGGGGTCTGTTCCCTGCGGAACAGGGCGTTTTTCACCCCCAGTGACCGGGACCGGGTTCCCGCAGGCTGGTCATCATCGCCATCGCGCGCGGTTCCGGGACCAACGGGGGGATTGAGGTCTGGTGTGCGGCCCGGCACGATGCCCTGGGCGGCCATGTCCGCGACGAACCGGGACATTCCGAAACGGTGACACCCCCATCCGATCCAGGCGCGACCGCCCTTGTGGGCACGCTGTTCGGGGTCGGCGCGGGGTGACGGCCGTTTGATGCCGCCGGGTCCGGGATTGTAAGCCTGGCGCAAGGTTGCGGTGCCAGTCCGGGCCAAAAGGCAGCGAACGGCAGGCACATGACAGCGCAGGGCGTCTGGATCGGCATCGGCTTTCTGGGGCAGGCGTTGTTCAGCGCGCGCTTCGTCATTCAATGGCTGGCCAGCGAACGGTCGGGCCGCAGCGTCGTGCCGCTGGCCTTCTGGTGGTTCTCGCTGGCGGGCGGGGCGACGCTGCTGGCCTATGCGCTGTGGCGGGGCGATCCGGTCTTCGTGCTGGGCCAAGGCCTGGGGCTGGCCGTCTATCTGCGCAACCTGGCCTTGATCCGCCGCTCTGCCCGGACCGCCGCCGGATGAGGGCCGTCCTGTCCGCCGCGCTGCTGTTCGCGCTGACGGCGCTGACGCTGATCCTCTTGCGGCCCTTGATGCCCGTGGACGAGACCCGCTACCTCGCCGCGGCGTGGGAGATGCGGATCGGCGGGTCCCCCTGGGTGCCGCATCTGAACGGTGCGCTGTATGGCCACAAGCCGCCGCTGCTGTTTTGGCTGATCAACCTCGTCTGGGCCTTGGGCAGCGTGGCCGCGTTTCCCGCGCGCCTTGTGGCCCCGGCCTTCGCGGTCGCCTCGGTCGTGCTGACGGGGCTGCTGGCGCGGCGGCTGTGGCCGGACCAGCCCGCCCGCGCCGGGGCGGCGGCGCTGATCCTGGCCGTGTCGCCGGTCTGGCTGGTGTTCGGTTCCACCACGATGTTCGACGCGATGCTGACCTGCGCCACGCTGCTGGCCATGCTGGCCTTGTGGTCGGCGGCGCGGCGGCCCCGGCGGTCCGCCTTCGTGGCCCTGGGCGCGGCGGTGGCCTTTGGCGTCTATGCCAAGGGTCCGGTGATCCTGCTGCACGTCCTGCCCGCCGCGCTGGCCATGCCGCTTTGGGCGGGACCGGGGCGGCCCTCGGGGCGTGCCTGGGCAAAGGGCCTGGCGCTGGCGCTGCTGGCCGCGCTGTTGCTGGTGGGGCTGTGGCTGGTCCCGGCGCTGATGGGCGGCGGCGCGGAATACCGGACCGAGGTCCTTTGGCGCCAGAGCGGCGGGCGCATGGTCGCCTCGTTCGCGCATCGCAAGCCCTGGTGGTTCTTCTTGGCGCTGCTGCCCCCCATGGCCTGGCCCTTCGGCTGGACGGTCCCGGGCCTGGCCGCCCTGCATCCGCGCAGGCTTTGGGCGGATCCGGGCGCGCGGCTGGCAGCGCTGTGGGCCGCGGGGGCTTTCGTCGCCTTTTCGCTGATCAGCGGCAAGCAGGCGCATTACCTGCTGCCGGAAATGCCCGCCCTGGCGCTGCTGCTGGCCGGCGGCCTTCCCGCCCGGCGGTGGCGCCGCCGCGACCTGTGGCTGGCGCTGCCGCTGGTCGCCGCGCTGGCCGGTTTCGGGGCGGCGGCGGCCGGGCTGATCCCCGCGCTTGTCCGGCTGGGCGATCCGCTGCCCGTCTGGTCGCTGGCCTTGGGCGCGGCCTGCCTGCTGGCGGGCATCGCGGGGTTCGGGCGGTTGCGGTCCGCGCCGGTCGCCCTGGCCGCGCTGCCCCTGGCGCTGGTGATCGGCCTGCACCTGGCGCTTGGCCCGCTTTTGTTCGCGCGCCACGACATGACGGCGCTTGGCCGGGCGGTCGCGCCCTTCGACGCCCGGGGCATCGCCGTCACCGACGGCAGCTATCATGCCCAGCTGAACTTCGCGGGCCGCTTGCGAAACCCCGTCGCCCGGCTGGCCGGTCCCCAGGCCGTCGAAACCTGGCGGCAAGCCCATCCGGGCGGGCTGCTTCTGGACCAGACCGGCCTGCCGGTCCCCGGGATGCGCGCGGTTGCCGCGCTGCCCTATCGCGGCGGCACCTATACCCTTCACCGTTCACAGGAGGTCGCGCCATGACGCCCGACATTTCCGTTGTTCTTCCCGCCCGGGACGAGGCCGGCAACATCGCCGCCCTGCTGCACGGCATCGCCGCCGTCCTGCGCGACCGCCCGCACGAGATCATCGTGATCGACGACGCCTCGACCGACGGGACGCGGCAGGAACTGGCGGCCTTGCAACCCGTCCTGCCGCAGCTGCGCGTGATCTGCCACGACCGGTCCTGCGGCCAATCCGCCGCGATCCGCAGCGGCGTGCTGGCCGCGCGCGGCGCCCTGATCGCCACGCTGGACGCCGACGGCCAGAACCCGCCCGAGAACCTGCCCGCGCTGCTGGCCCCCTTCCGGCAGGGCAACCCGGCGATCGGCCTGGTGCAGGGGCAGCGCGTCGGGCGGCGCGACCGCTGGACGCGGCGGCTGGCCTCGCGGCTGGCGAACCGCATCCGGGGGGCGCTGCTGCACGACGGGGTGCAGGACAGCGGCTGCGGGCTGAAGGCCTTTCCGCGCGCCGTTTACCTGGCCCTGCCCTATTTCGACCACATCCACCGCTTCATGCCCGCCATGATCGCGCGCGAAGGGCTGGTCGTCGTCACCGTTCCCGTCACCCACGCCCCGCGCGCCTTCGGCCGGTCCAAATACGGCAACCTGCAACGTGGCCTGGTCGGCATCGTCGATCTGATGGGCGCGGCCTGGCTGATCCGCCGCCGCCGCCTGCCGCAGGCCCGCGAACTGCCCCCTGCGGCGGCGGCGGCGTCCGGCATCCGGGGTGCGGCATGACCGTGCTGATCACCGGGGCCGCGGGATTTATCGGCTTTCACCTGGCCCGCCGCCTGCTGGCCCAAGGCGCGCGCGTCATAGGCCTGGACGACCACAACCCTTACTACGACCCTGCCCTGAAGGCCGCCCGCGAGGCGCAGCTTCTGGCCTTTCCCCGCTATCACCCCGTCCGCGGCGGGGTCGAGACGCCGGGCCTGCTGGCCCGGGTCATGGAACGCCACCGTCCGCGCGTGGTGGTGCATCTTGCCGCGCAGGCCGGCGTGCGCCATTCCATCGAGGCGCCGGGGGCCTATGCCTCGGCCAACCTCGCCGGAACCTTCCAGCTGCTGGAGGCCGCGCGGGCTTTTCCGCCCGATCACCTGATCATGGCGTCGAGCAGTTCGGTTTACGGCGGCAGCGACGGGATGCCCTGCCGGGAAACCGACCCCACCGACCGGCCCTTGTCCTTTTACGCGGCGACCAAGAAGGCGTCCGAGGCGATGGCCCATTCCTATGCCGCGCTTTACGGCCTGCCGATCACGATGCTGCGGTTCTTCACCGTCTATGGTCCCTGGGGCCGGCCGGACATGGCGCCGTTCCTGTTCACCTCGGCCCTGTTCGAGAACCGGCCCATCCCGCTGTTCAACCACGGCCGGTTGCGGCGCGACTTCACCTATGTCGATGACCTAGTCGAGGCGATCGACGCCCTGATCGGCGTGGTCCCGCATCATCCCGCGATCCCGGTCAAGGGCGACAGCCTGTCGCCCGTGGCCCCCTTCCGCGTGGTCAACATCGGCAACGGAGAGCCGATCCCCCTGATCGATTTCATCGCCGCGCTGGAGGCCGCGACCGGGCGCAAGGCCGCCCTGCGGATGCTGCCGATGCAGCCGGGCGATGTCGAGGCGACCTGGGCCGACACAAGCCTGTTGCAGCGCCTGATCGGGCCGCGCCAGCGAACCCCCGTCGCCCTGGGCCTGCGCCGCCATGTCGAGTGGTTCGCCAGCCATTATCCCGCGGTCCGGCCGGATGCGCGGGTTCTGCTGGATCACTAGGGCGCGGCGGGATCATGGCAGCCGCCGCCCCGCCTGCAAGGTTGCCGCAAGCCTGGCCTGCTTCAAGACCGACATCGAACACCGCAAACGGAGACCCCTTCATGCGCAAGACCCTGATCCCCGCCGCCGCCCTGATGATCGCCGCCGCCGGGGCCGCCGGAGCCTCCGACCGCTGCACCGCCCCGCAGGCCGACTGGCGCCCGGTCGAGGAGCTGAAGGCCCGACTGACCGACAAGGGCTGGACCATTGGCAACGTCAAGACCGAGGACGGCTGCTACGAGGTCTATGGCAAGGACGAAACCGGCAAGCGGGTCGAGATCTTCTTCGACCCCGCCACCTTCGAGGCCAAGGGATCCGATGACTGACGCGGTCCGTGTCTGGGACGGCTTCGTGCGGCTGTTCCACTGGTCGCTGGTCGGGCTGATCGCCGGGACCTGGCTGACCTCGGACGGGCCGAAGCCATGGCACGAAGGGATGGGCCATGCCGTCGCCGCGCTGGTCGCGGCGCGGCTGGTCTGGGGTTTCGTGGGTCCCCGCCATGCGCGCTTCGGCGATTTCGTGCGGGGACCGCGCGCCGTGCTGGCCTATCTGCGGGCGCTGCGGGCGGGGCGCGAACCGCGCTATCTGGGCCACAACCCGGCGGGCGGGGCGATGATCGTGGCGCTGCTGCTGGCCGTGGGGGGCACCGCCCTGACCGGCTGGTTGCAGACCACCGACGCCTTCTGGGATCGGCGGCCATGGAGGAGATCCACGAGGCCCTGGCCACGCTGATCCTGGTGCTGGCCGCGCTGCATGTGGCGGGGGTCGCCGTGGAAAGCCTGCGCCACCGCGAGAACCTGGTCCTGTCGATGCTGACCGGCACCAAGCGGCCGCTGGCGGCGGACGACCGTTCCTGACCGGCGGCCCCTCCCAAAGCCGCAGCCGTCATGCCGCCGGGGCGCCCGGTTCCCGCGGAAAACGCAGGGTCACGGACGCGGTGCCGCCGGCCATCGCGTAATCCACCGCGATGCCCTGCGCCCGCGCCACCCGGGTGACGATGGCAAGGCCAAGCCCCACGCCCTTCGAGTCGGCGGACTTGTCGAACATCCCGTGGCGGAAGCTCGCCCCCGGCGGAACGGCGTTGCCGACCGTCACCGCGGGATCGGGCGACAGGACGATGCGCGGCCTGCCCGTGCCGTGGTCCGCCGCGTTGCGCAGCAGGTTGCGCAGGATCAGGGCCAGCGCATCGGGATCGGCGGAAACGGCAAGCGTTTCCATCTCGCCGTCGTCGAACAGCACCGGCGTGCCCAGGTCGGCCACCACCATCCGCGCCACCCGCACCAGGTCGGACGACCCGCCCCCCGCGGCGGCCGCCTCGGCCCGCGACAGTTGCAGCAGCCGGTCGATCAGGTGGCTCATCCGGCCAAGCGCGCCCGCCAGCCGTTCCGGCGCGGCCGCGTCGGCCAGCCCCGCCGCGATCAGCTGCGCCTGCCCCGAGGCCGCGGCGACCGGCGTGCGCAACTCGTGCGCCGCATTGGTGGCGAACTGCCGCTCGGCCTCGACCCGGGCCCGGATGTCTTCCAGATAGCCGTTCAAGGCCTGCGGGATGGGGGCCAGCTCGACCGGCAGGTGATCTTCCCCCACCGGCGACAGATCCTGCGCCGACCGGCTTCGCACCGTCTGGGCGAACCGCATCGCGGGCCGCAGCGCCGAGGCGACGGCCCCGCGCACGGCGACAAGCGCGGCCAGCAGCACCGGCAGCATCAGGGCCACCAGCCACCCCACGCTTTCCACAAGCTCGTCGCGGCGCCAGGCATCGCTTTGCCCGACCTCGGCGACAAGGCGGCCCCCGGGGTCGGACAGGCGGAACACGCGCCAGCCGGTGACATCGTGGCCGCCATCGCTGCCCAACGGGGGCCAGGGGGCGCCCGACACCTCTCGCCCGTCCTCGACGATGCGGATCGTTCCGGTCGAACGCGCGACCGCCCCGATCCCCTCGGCGTCCCCGGCGTGGTGATAAAGGTCCAGCGACAGCCGGGCCGAGCCTTTCAGGGTCTCGTCCATCAGTTCCGACATCTCGTGCGCGATGACCAGGGCGGCAAGGCCCACGCCCGCCAGCCAGGCAAGACTGGCGCCCAGCACCACCCGGCGCACCAGCCTGCCGCGCAGGGACCAGGGGCGGGTCACGGGATCAGGTATCCCAGGCCACGGCGGGTCTGGATCGCGCCGGGTCCCAGCTTGGTGCGCAACCGCGAGACATAGACCTCGACCGCGTTGCCCTCGATGGCGTTGTCGAAGGCGTAAAGCCGATCCTCCAGCACCTGCTTGGACAGCACCCGGCCGCGCGCCGACAGCAGGGCGTCGAACAGCGCCCATTCGCGCGAGGTCAGGCGGATCTCGTCCCCGTCGCGGAACACCCGCCCGCCCGCGCGGTCCACCGTCAGCGCGCCGATCCGGCTTTCCGGGGCCGGATCGCCCGAAGCGCGGCGAGCCTGGGCACGCAGCCGGGCCTCGACCTCGGCCAGGTCATAGGGCTTGAGGACGTAATCGTCGGCCCCCGCATCCAGCCCCGCGATCCGGTCCGAGATCCGGTCCCGCGCCGTTGCGATCACCACCGGCACCCGGTTGCCGGTGCGGCGCTGTTCGCGCAGCAGGTCCAGCCCCGACCCGTCCGGCAGCGCCAGATCCAGCAGGATCGCCCCGTAATCCGCCACGTCGAAGGCGGCCCGCGCCGTCGCCAGGTCGGCCGCGTGATCGACCGCATGGCCCTGCGCGCGCAGGAAGCGCAGCACCGCGTCGGCGATGTCGGCCTCGTCCTCGACCAGCAGAACCCGCATGAACGCCCCCATGATGACGGGCCAGACATGCCGGGAAGACGCGGGCCGATCAACGGCAAACCGCATCGCGGCAGGCGGGTTGCGGGTCCGGACAGGAACATTCGCCGCGGCGACGCGTTCTGGGGGGACCACCGCTTGGAGGACGAGATGATGGACGATGACCGGATCAGCCACCGCGCGCATCAGATCTGGGAGGCGGAGGGACGCCCCGAAGGCCGCGACGCCCAGCACTGGGCGCAGGCCCAGGACGAGCTTCGCCGCGAAGGCATCCTGGGCGACGACAGCCTGTCCGAACTGGACGCGGACACGGTTCCCGACGACAACGGCAAGGCCGACGGCCGCATCATCGAGGCGGGCGAGGGCGGAACCGCCGGCGGGCTTGACGAGGCGGAAGAGGCGATCCTGTCGCCGCTTCATCCCGACAGGGGGGACGGCCGCTAGCCGGCGTCCCCAAGCCCGGGTGGGACAGGCCCTGCATCAGGTGCGGGCCGCTCGCTCGGCAAGAGCCGGGAGCCGCTTCGCGTCGCCGAAGAACAGGCGATGATCGACTGCATCAGCAACGGCCGTCTCGTTTCGGGCTTTCCCGTCGGGTTGCCCTGTGACGCCAACGTCAACAACGGCGTGCCCCCGTCCGAAACCCGGGCGCGGTTCGACGAGAACCTGGAACTGGTGCTGCGGGCCTGGAGCGAAAGGAAGCCCTTTCCGTTCAACGGCAAGTTTTCGCAGTACGGATCGGTCAACATCTGGCCGCGGCCGATCCAGGCGTCGGGACCGGCGGTCTGGATCACCGGCATCGGCAATCCCAAGACCATGGAGTTCTGCCTGAGCCGGAGCTTCGGCTTCAACTATTTCGGCTGGTTCGGGTGGAAGCTGACGGGGCGCCGGATCTTCGACCGGTTCGGATCCATCGCCGAGCAAATGGGCAAGAAGCGCAATCCGTTCCAGATCGGCTTCATGCAGACGATCGCCGTGGCCGAGACCGACGAGGAGGCCGAGCGGATCTATGGCCCGCACATCGAATACTTCTTCCGCAAGGCGCTCGGGTCGATCCCCCCGCATCGGCTGATGCTGCCCGGCGGCATAGACATCCGCGGCCTGGAATTCGTGCTGCGCGATCCGGCGGATTTCGGAATGGCCGCGAAGATGCGCACCGCCACTTTCAGGGAACTGGTTGACGCCGGCTGCGTGATCTGCGGCAGCCCCGAGACCGTGCGCGACCAGCTCGTGGCCATGTGCAAGGATTTCGGCATCGGCAATCTTCATGCGATGCTGCAGTTCGGCTCTCTGCCGAAGGAACTGACCCAAAGGAACATCGACCTGTTCTCGACCAGGGTCCTGCCCCATCTCAGGCCGATCTGGGAAGGCGAATACGATCATCACTGGTGGCCTGAACGCCTTGGCGGCAAGCCGGCAGCGTCGGAAGAAAAGGTCCGGGAAGAGGAGGCCGCCCTGTGAGCAGCATGATCGTCGAAAACCTCAAGGTGCCTGCCTGGGGCGGCCTTGTGACCATAAACGTCCAGGTCAAGGGGCAGGGACCGGACCTGATCTATTTCCATCCGGCGGCCGGCATGGCGTGGGATCCGTTCCTGGACGAGCTGGCGCGGTCCTATCGCGTCCATGCGCCCGAGTTCCCGGGCACCACGCCCGGAAACCCTTACGACATCCACAAGGTGGATTGCCTGCCCGACGCCGTGCTGATCTATGAAGAAGCGATCCGGGCGCTTGGGCTGAAGCAGCCCCTGGCCATCGGCCAGAGCTTTGGCGGCATGATCGCGCTGGAGCTTGCGTCCAGCTATCCCGACATCTTCTCGCGGCTGATCGTGCTTGACCCGATCGGCCTGTGGAAGCCCAGCCACCCCGTCACGAACTGGATCGAGGCAGCGCCCGCGGACCTGCCGAAGATCCTGTTCAAGGATCCCGCGTCCTCCGCGGCGCAGGCGATGCTGGCGGTGCCGGACGATCCGGAAACGGCCGTCCTGGCCACGGCGCAGCTTATCTGGAACCTCGGCGCCACCGGCAAGTTCGTCTGGCCCATCCCCGAAAAGGGATTGTCCAAGCGGCTGCACCGCGTGAAGGCGCCCGTGCTGATCGTCTGGGGCGAGGACGATGCGCTGATCTCCTCGGCCTATGCCGCGGACCTGGGCAGGCAGATCGCAGGCAGCCGCGTCGAGATCGTCAAGGACTGCGGCCACATCCCGCAGGTCGAGAAGCATGACGACACCATGGCGATCGTGCGGCCGTTCCTTGCGGCCTGAGTTCACCGCCGCCGGGTGCTGCCGCACCTGGCGCGAGCCTGGAGGAAGATGATGCACAGCGTTTCCGCAAGTCCCCCACCCGATGCAGGAGGCTTCGACGCAAGGGAGTTCCGGCGCGCGCTCGGCACCTTTCCGACGGGCGTCTGCATCGTCACCACCCGTTCCGGCGACGGAACCGCGATCGGCGTCACCTGCAGCAGCTTCAACTCGGTGTCGCTCGACCCGCCCCTGGTCCTGTGGAGCCTCGGCAAGGGCGCCTACAGCCGGCCGGTCTTCCAGGAGGCCGAGCACTGGACGGTGAACCTGCTTTCGGCGGATCAGGAGGATCTCTCGAACCGCTTCGCGCGGCCTGGCGAGGACAAGTTCAAGGATGTCGCCACCGAGACCGGACTGGGCCGGGTGCCGATGCTCACGCAGTGCTGCGCGCGTTTCCAGTGCCGGCGAGAGCATGTCTATGAAGGCGGCGACCACATCATCCTGGTCGGCCGGGTGCTGGCCTTCGACCGGTGCGACAGGCTGCCGCTGGTCTTCCACTCGGGGCAATACGCGCGCCAGATCGGCAACGATATCGCGCGCGCCTGCGGGATGCGCACCAGGCATCTGATCGACTGGATATAGGCCGCGACGCCCCCGGGTCTGCATCTTGACGGCCTGGCCCTAGTAGAGCGGCGACAAGAGCCGCAGCGCTGAATCGCGGAAGCGGTGCAGCCGGCTGCGGCGCGCGTATTCCTCGGGGTCGAAGGGCACGCAGTCGGCCAGGTCGCGGTCGAAGGCGGCCTCCAGGGCCTGGGCGGTGGCGGGGTCATAGATCACCGCGTTCAGCTCGTAGTTGATCGAGAAGCTGCGGATGTCCATGTTGGCCGAGCCGACCGAGCAGACCTCGCCGTCGATGCCCAGCGTCTTGGCATGAAGATAGCCGTGCCGGAACAGCAGCACCTTGACGCCCGCCCGCGCCACCTCGGCGAAATAGGTGTTGGCGGCCCAATAGGGCAGGATCTGCCCGGTGCCGCGTTCGCTGATCATCACCTGCACGTCCACGCCCCGCAGCGCCGCCGCGCTCAGCGCCTCCGACAGGCTGTCGTCGAGGATGAAGAAGGGCGACTGGATGCGCACGCGCCGCCGCGCCGCGCCGATCATGGCGAAGTAAAGCTGCCGGATCGCCGCCCAGTCCGAGTCGGGACCCGACAGGCTGACCTGGACGGGCAGGTGCGCGCCGGCGGCCTCGGGCGGCAGGGGCGCGAACTGCGCGGGCGAAAGCAGGTCCTCGTCGGTGGCGTTGCGCCAGTCCACGCAGAACACCGCCTGCAGCATTCCCACCGTGGTCCCTTCCAGCCGCAGGTGGGTGTCGCGCCAGCGGTGATGGAACTCCGGTCCCGGATCCACGTGCTCGTGGCCGATGTTCAGCCCGCCCGTATAGCCCACCCGCCCGTCGATCACCGCGATCTTGCGGTGGTTGCGGTACGAGATCGTGTGCAGCCGCCAAAGCCTGGAAAAGGGCTGCATGGCGACCCCGCCGGCGCGCATCTCGCGCAGGTAGCGCCGCTTGAGCATGAGAAGCGAACCCAGGGGGTCGTAAAGCAGCCGCACCTCGACCCCCTCGGCCGCCTTGGCCAGCAGGATGGACTTCAGTTCCTGGCCCAGCTCGTCCGACGACCAGCTGTAGTACTGAAGATGGATGGAAATGCGCGCCGCCTTCAGGTCCGCCATCAGCCGGGGATAGGTTTCGGCCGCGTCCTGCAAAAGCTCCAGCCGGTTCTGGACGGTGACCAGCGCGTTGGCGGTGCCGTTCACCAGCCGCACGAGGCCCGCCTGATGGGGCGCCTCGCGGTCCAGCCGCTCCAGCGCCCGCTCGTGCTGGGCGCGCAGCGACGCCAGCGCCCGTTCCAGGTCCTGCTCCAGATCCTGGTGCACGAGATGGCGCGACCCGGCCAGGCCCCGCATCTCGCGCCCGAACAGGAAATAGACCAGAAGCCCCAACCCCGGCACGAAGGCAAGCAGGAACATCCAGGCAAAGGTCGATTGGGGCCGGCGGTTCTCGCTGACGATGAAGACGATCATCGCCAGCACCCACAGCCCGCCAAGAAGGTAAAGAACGGTCACGGATCGGCATCCCTTGTCAAATGGCGTGTCGCGCGGACGCAAGCCGGACGGACCAAGCCAGGCCAGCGGCAATTGACCGCCACGCGACGGTTCTGGCACTACAAGCGCCCGATCCGGCCCGGCGTTCCCGCCCGGGACGGCTGACCCGCGCGCCAAGAAGACCCGCTTGACGCCCGGATCATCCTTCGGGTCCTGCTCGCGCGGGTGCGCCGGCCGTCAGTCCCAGGTGGGTACGCCGCTCGCGTAGCGTGCCCCGAACCCGCCGGTGGGCAGGATGTCCTTGATGCGCGCCAGGTCCTCGGCCGTAAGCGAAAGGTCGGCCGCGCCCACGTTCTCCTCGACCCGGACCGGGCTGCGGCTGCCGGGGATCGGCACGATGCGCGGCCCCTGCGCCAGAAGCCAGGCCAAGGCAAGCTGCGCCGCCGTGACGCCCTTTTCGGCCGCAAGCGCGCGAAGCTGCCCGGTGGCCGCAAGGTTCTTCTCGAAGTTGCCCGGCTGCCAGCGGGGATCGGAACTCCTGATGTCGCCGGGGCCGTATTCGCGGGCGGGCTTGGCCGCCCCCGTCAGGAACCCGCGGCCCAGGGGCGAGTAGGCGACAAAGCCCACGTCCAGTTCGTCAAGGGTGGGAAACAGCGCCTCCGCCTCGCGCTCGAAAAGCGAGAACTCGGTCTGCAGGGCCGTCACCGGCTGGACGGCATGGGCGCGGCGCAGGGTGTTGGGACCGGCCTCGGACAGGCCGAAGTGCTTGACCTTGCCGGCCGCGATCAGGTCGCGGACGGTGCCGGCCACGTCCTCGATGGGCACGTTCGGGTCCACGCGGTGCTGGTAAAGCAGGTCGATGATCTCGACGCCCAGATGGCGCAGGCTGTTGTCCACCACCTCGCGGATGTGCGCGGGCCGGCTGTCGGTGCCATAGTCGCGGCGTCCAGAGGCCCGCGAGGAAGAACAAGGGCCGGCTCTTGTCCAAGGCGAACCGGTGCAGCGGCTTGCGCTTCGTCCCCGGGTCCGCCCCGGTGCCGATAACGTTACCCTTGACGTTCTTGGTGGATGGCTGGTCCTGTGAATGGAGCCAGTGCCGCTTGACGGGAATATCGCGGACGCGCTGGCGGTTCGCACGCGCGGGCATCTGGGGAAACAGCCTGGGCGGCACGTTGGCCGCGCTTGCGGCGGCGACCGGCACCTTTTTCGACGCCGTCTGCGCGAACAGCGGATCCGCGCAGCCGTCCGAGGCGGGCGAGAGGTTTCCGCGTTTCCTGGACAAGATCGCCGCCATGATGGGCACGGCGGATCGGGCACGGGGCACGGACATGCTGGCGCGGCTTGATCTTTCGGAAAGGCTGCCGGACCTGTCCTGCCCGCTGCTGGTTCTCCACGGCGGAAACGACACGCTGTTCTCGCAACAAAATGTCCGGAAGATCCACGATCTGGCGGGGTCCCGCGACCGCACGATGCTTGTCTGGGACGATGGCGAACACTGCCTTTATTCCTATGCGGCCGAGCGCAATGCGATCGTGGCCGGCTGGTTCCGAACCAGGCTCGAACGCGAAGGAGGTCTGCAATGAACCTCGAATCCCTTGGCTACGTGGGGATCAGCACCCGGACCCTGGGGGACTGGTCGGATTACGGCATCAGGCCGAGGCCTGCAGGCCGTTGACCGCAGTGGCAAATCCCCGGCATTCCCGATGGACGACCGCAAGCAGCGCCTTCATGTCGAGGAAGACGGGCGCGACGGCTGCCGCTTCTTCGGTCGGGAGGTCGCGGACGCCGCGGCAATGGACCTTTTCGGCGCCCCTCTCGAACAGCACCGCATCCCCTTTGAACGGGGCAGCCGGGATCTTGCCGAAAGGCGCCGGGTGGCGGATCTGCTGATCCTGAAGGATCCTGCCGACAATCGACGGGAAGTCTTTCACGACGGCGAAAGCGCCTCCGATCCCTTCAAGCCCGGCCGTGCCACCACAGCCTCGCCTTTGTCGAAACCGGTCTCAAGGGCGTGCATCACCTGATGATGGAGCTGATGAGCCTTGATGACGTGGGCCAGGGATGGGATCTTGGCCCAAGGCGAGTTCCTGAGCGAAAGGGGCGAGCGTGTGGCTGACCGGAAAATGTCCGCTGCCGCGCCGACACGTCGCGGGCATCCTGCAAAGGCAGAACCCTCGGACATCAACTGCTCTCCGCGAGGAAGGATCGACGGTACGGAAGCGCAAGGCATGTCGCAAGGCTATCGGCACACGGTCCGCCCGATCCTGAGGGAAAAGCGGACCGATGCCCGCCGATCGCGACTTCGTCCATGATCAGTTTGCTGGCAGGCGGCACTTCGGGTCCCGAACGTGGTGGATCATCACCCGGGAATGCGGCGATCCCGACACGTCGATCTCGGGCGTGGCGCGGGGAGAAGGCAAGCGCGTCTGACGCCGCGCTTGCCTCAGAAGGAGCCGACATACGACAGCCCGAGAGCGCAACCGGCGATATGTCTCCGGGATCACCCGAAGCCCCCTTTTTTACGCCAGATCGGTTCTTGAGAAATCATCGCCCTTGTAGAGCAGCGGGGCGTGATAGGTTTTCGCGCAGGCGCAGGCGCAGGCGCAGGCGTAGGCGTAGGACAGCGCATCGCCCATGTTCAGCTGTGCCGGATGGCCGACCACCTTGGCTCTGTTGCACAAATCGCCTGAAGGGCACGCTTCCCCTTTCCCCAAGCGGCTCAGGCGACGGGTTCTGTGACGGGGATGCCAAGGGCGGTGAAGCGGTTCAGGATGGCAATGCGGACTTGAAGTTCGGCGGTCTGGCGATTGAAGTCTCGGGCCATGAGCTTCTGGCCGAGCAGCTTCATGCAGTTCATCTTGGTCTCGACACGGCTGCGGCGGTGATAGCCGCTCCAGCGGTGCCAGATCGTGCGGCCCAACCGTTTGATCGCGCGCAGGGCTTCGTTCCTGCCTTCTGCCCCTGGGCTGTCCTTCTTCCACGGCTTGGCATTGCGCCGGGGTGGAATGACGGCGTCCGCGCCCCGGTTCGCGATGGCGTCCCGGCAGCCGCGGGTGTCGTAGGCGCCGTCCGCGGTGACCGACGCGATCGGCTCGCCCTCAGGGATCTGGGCAAGCAGATCAGGCAACACGGGCGCATCGCCGACGCCGCTGCCGGTGATCTCGACTGCGCGGACCTCGAGCGTGCTCTCATTGACGGCGAGGTGGACTTTGCGCCAGACCCGCCCGCGTGACCCGCCATGCTTGCGCGCGTGCCATTCCCCTTCGCCCCGGACCTTGATGGCGGTGCTGTCTACAAGCAGGTGTAGCGGGCCGCTGCTGCCCCGGCAGGGCAGCTGCACCGCGAGCGTCTTCTGCCGGCGGCACAGGGTCGAGAAGTCCGGCACCGGCCAGTCAAGGCCTGCCAGCTTCAGAAGGCTCGCGACGAACCCCGTTGTCTGGCGAAGCGGCAGGCCAAAGAGCACCTTGATCGTCAAGCAGGCCTGGATGGCGGCGTCGCTGTAGACAGCCTGCCCGCCGCGCTTGCCCGATGGCGCCGCGTGCCAGGGCATCGACAGGTCCAACCAGACGGTCAGCGACCCGCGCTCACGCAACGACGCATTGTAGGAAGACCAGTTCAGGGTGCGGTAGCGGGTCAGGACAGGCTTGGACATGCCGCCCAGCTATGCCGCTGGACCTGCGATGTGAATCCCGGGGAGGCTTCGTGCAACAAGGCCTGGCAGGAGTGTCACGATGGTGATGTTGTCCGGGGTTCCCACGACGCTGCTGCCTGCAAGCAGCGTAATTGTTAGACCACAGCCTTAAAACCCCTTGCGAGGTGAGAACAATACCTGCAACCGCACGCTTGGCGTGTTGGTGAGCGCCGCAAGCCAGTCAAGGGAAACGAGGCCGGGCGACGACCAATGGCCTCGCCTTGGCTTCTGCAATACCCCTTTCTGCTTCAGCGCCGCTTGCGGCCTTTCCGGGAACCCATAGCCGCGGCAAAGGCCATGCGGCCTGCCATTATGGGCATGTATGACATCTCGGCTTTCTGCCGGCCAAGAACGGCCCCTGGCCGCCGGTCGGCCTTTGCAAACTGCGGCACTGCAGTTCCCCAGATCGGACGCTGGCGCAGAGCGCAGCAAGATCGATCATGAGTCGTCCGCACGGGACCGAGCTGCCGTTTGCAGGTGCAGCGCGCCTTGATCAACGATCGTTGCCGAGCTCTGGAAGTCGACAGTGAACTTCGCCTCCAATGATATGACCGCGCCCCTCTCGCGGACCCCCTGTGGCACATCGACGCTGTCTGGCAGTTGAACCATCAGGGATGTTCAAGATCATGTTCGCGATGGTCACTCACCGCGCAACGCGTCGCTCCTTCAACGGAAGCCGACGCGCTGCACGTCGATCCGGGCAACGTGATCCCGGCCGTAGGCGACGACGGCAACCGAGGTCAGGCTGGCGGGTCTGGGCACGCGGCGCAAGAGTGCGCCGGAGGGGGCGCAGGCCTCGAACGGCGGACGGATCTCGCCCACCCCTAGGTCACTTCGAAGCCGGCCTGACAGCATTGCCAGGGCAGGAGGGTACGCCGGTGTGCAGGTGCACGAAACAGCGCCGGTCATTGCCGCGCAGGACAAGCCGCCCGCCGGACGTGCCGTCCGGCGGGCGGCCTGGAAGCGCGATCCGCATCTGGATGAACCCGCCCCGGTTGGCGGTGCTGACGCGACCGGTCAGCCGCCGTATCGTCATGTCCCCGATGGACTCCGGCCGCCTGAGACGCGTGTCGCCTGGCAGCTTACCAATGCCGCGTTCCGGGCGCACCCTTGATCTGGCCCTCCAGATTGGGCGTGACCCATCCGCCGTAGAAGTCGCCCGGTTGCGGCATGACGCGCGACTCACCGACCCAGGCCTCGTCCATCAGCCCGGCGTAGAAGGCGACATGGCCGGCAAGAGCGGCAAACCCCGCGGTGGGGTGGTCATAGGCCCAGGCCGCGCGCGGGGCGGTCTTTGCTCCGGCGATCACGTCGAAGTAGCGCGCCACGCCCTTCCATTCGCAGAAGCTCGTCCCGGAAACCGGGCGAAGGCTGGCCTGCACGTCGCCTTTCGGCAGGTAGTAAGTCGGCGCATGGTGCGTCTCCAGAACCCGAAGGGCGCGGACCGTTTCGGCGACGACGGCGCCGCCCAGAACGACCCTGATCCGATGCTGCACCGGCTCGACCCTCGGCGGGCGCGGGTAGGATTGGACGTTTTCGCGCGGCAGGTCGGTCATGCAAAGGCCCCGCCGACAAAACGAGCGAGCACGGCTCCGGCGAGTCCGATATGGACCAGCGCCACAGAAAGGCCGCGCAGCCGCTTGAACCGGACCTTCGCCCCCGCATCTGTGGCGTAATTGATGACAAGCATCAGTACCTCGCGGGCTGCAAACCCGAAGGAATGGAGCACCATGCCCCCGAACAGCAGCGCCGTGGCCAAAAGGGCAAGGGTCAGCATGGGCAATCTCCGCTAGCGAAGTCAGGCTTGAGACAAAGGTAACGTCCCTTGCCGCGGTTTCAACGCGGCATCGTGGCGCGACGGCAATAGGCTTCCACCATCGGACGCAGGGCGACGCGCGCCTGCAGTTTTGCTGCCATCAGATACATGCCACCGATCTTGCGGTGCAGAAACAGTGTCGCGGCAGGGGGCACATGGGCAAGCTCGCGCTCATTGCCGATGGCAAGCCCCATGTCGCGCAGGCGCACCAGCAGGTCGCTGCGCCCGAAGTCGAACGGTCTCTCCTGTCGCAGGGGTGTCATCGCGATGTCGAACATCGACTGGATCAGCGCCTGATGATGCGGGGCGGTTGCCGGGCCGAAATACCCGATGCGCTCCATCGCGGCCCGAGTCTCCTCTGTCCCGCCATCGAGGGCCACCCGTGCAAGGGCGCGGAAATCGGCGACAAGCGGGGGCGCGATGGCTTGCACGGCCCCGAAATCCAGAAGCACGATGCGGCCCGTCCTGGGATCGTAACGGTAATTGGCCGGATTGGGATCGGTCTGCATGAGCCCGAAGGCAAAGAGCTCGCGCAGGACAAGGTCGATCAGTGCCGCGGCCAGACGGTCGCGCAGATCTTGCGGTGCCCCCGCCAGACTGTCCAGCGGCGCGCTGTCCAGATAGGTCATCGCCAGCACTTGCGGCGTGCAGAGATCTGCCTGCAGTTCCGGCAAGACGAAGATGTCCGAACCTGCAAGCAAGGCGCCGAACCGCCCAAGGTGCCCCGCCTCGGCCACATAGTCCGCCTCGACATGCAACTGGCGCTTCGCCTCGGCCATCAGGGGCGCTAGGTCCATTCCGCGCGGCAGCACCCCTGGAAGCCGCAGGAGGGTTGCCATGTTATCGACATCGCTGTCGATGCTCGCGCGCACGCCGGGATACTGCACCTTGATCACAAGGTCGCGGCCGTCGCGCGTGACCGCCCGGTGGACCTGCCCGATCGAGGCCGCCGCAAACGGGCGCACGTCGAACCGGGCAAAGCGCTTGTGCCAGCCCTCGCCCCATTCGGCGCTCAGCACGGTCTGCAGCTGCTTGGGCGGCATGTGGCGGGCATCGTCCCGCATCCGGCCAAGGATTGCCGTCAACTCGTCGGGCAGGACAAGCCCGGTATCCATCGACAGCATCTGCCCCAGCTTCAGCGCCGCACCCCGCAGATGCGACAGCCCGGCGGTGAGGCGCAGCATGTTGGCCGGCGTCAGCAGAAGCTGCGCTGCGTCGGGCCGTCTGCCCTGTGCCAGCGCCCGCAGCCCGCCCGCCGCGACGCCGCCCGCGATCGCGGTTGCGATGCCGCCGAACTGCAACAGCCGCCCGACACGGCCGGTCGGCACGGCGGCGCCGGCATCATCATGGTCCCGAGGCATGGCGGACCTATCCTTCAGCCCGAGACGGCGGGGGCCTGCCTGCGCAGCCGCCGCAGGTGCCGCCGATAGATGACAGGGGCCAGGACGACGTCGTAGATGCGGTTACGCATCCCGCAGATACCGCGCCGTGGGATCGCAGCCTTTGCATCCGCAAAGTCCGGGTGATCCGACACGATCCGGCTCGCGGCCTCTCCGACGATCATCAGGCTCATCACCATGGCGCGCTGCGTCCGAAGATCTGCCAGGAAATCCTCTTCGGCCATGCCTTCCGTAAAGGTGAGGGCATCGGCTGCTGCCGTCACCATCTGCAGGATGTAGTCTGAGAGTCGATTGTCTGCGCTCAAACCGGGAGCGCCTGCCGCAGGACTTCCGCACGGATGTGCGCAGGCAGGTCCATCGGGGTCTTCACATCGACCCGAACGCCAAGTGCTTCTTCCAGCGCATCCTGCAAGCCCCCAAGATCGAAGAGCGTGGTCTCCGGCAGAGGTTCGACCAGCACATCCAGGTCGCTGTCTGCCCGATCCCTGCCTGTCAGAACGGAACCGAACACCCGGGGATTGGCCGTGCGATGCCGGACCGCAAGTTCACGGATCAGGTTGCGCCCGTATTGCAGGGCTTGGGATGGCGTCTGGCTCTGCATCGCAAGGTTCTCCTGCAACTAATATAGGTGATCTGGGGGCAACAGCCAATCCGTGATCATGCCTCGGGAGGCACCAGGTTGTCAGGCTCTCTGTTCGCTGCGAGTGGCATGAACGACTGTTTGTCCAGGTTGCCGCAATCGCCATGCCGCATCGCCATGGGCTGCACAAAGCGACTCGGAAATCTCGTGATACCATTGAGCTTGTCGGATCATCCGAAGTCAGGGAGGGGGTGGAGGACAGGAGGTCACACCATGTCCATTGATCTTCTTCCTGCGCTCCGGCCTGAACGTCCTGCCTGGAACAAGGGGCGCATCGTCGGCCAGAAACGCCCGCTGCTGCCGAAACACCTCTGGTCGATCCGGGTTCGCCTGGAAATGGCGGACAACAAGCGCGATCTTGCGTTGTTCAACATGGCCGTCGACAGCAAGCTTCGAGGCTGCGACTTGGTCTGCCTGAAGGTCCGGGATGTCTTCGCTGCCGGAAGGGTGAAGGAGCGCGCCTCGGTCACCCAGATCAAGACGGGCAAGCCGGTCCGCTTCGCGCTTACCGAAACCACGCGTCATTCGCTCGAAAGCTGGATCGCCGATCCAGAGATGCTTGGGCTGGAATATCTCTGGCCCAGCCGACTGCACGGCAGCGTGCATCTGTCGACTAGGCAATATGCGCGGATCTTGCGCGGATGGGTTCTCTCGATCGGTCTCGAGCCGAGCGCCTATGGCACGCATTCGATGCGCCGGACCAAGGTGGCGCAGATCTACAGGAAGACGGGCAACCTGCGGGCGGTTCAGCTTCTGTTGGGCCGCACCAAGATGGACAGCACAGTTCGATACCTTGGTGTCGATCTCGACGATGCGCTGACGTTGTCAGAGGGGATCGACCTGTAATTTGGAAGCCGGCCGGCCCATTCCTGCCGCTCGGCCTCCGTCCACTCCTGCGGTGCCGCATCCCCAAACCAGCCGCTCGTGCTACTGCAGCATCTCGGGAACTGCTCCACGGACGGCTCCGATCCCTAGGATGACCGACGAGCCCGTAGCCCATGCTTCCCGATATCGAGCCGCTGCGCATCTTGCGCTTCGAGCTTGCCCGGCCGGTAGGAGGCTTCGTGGCACTCCTGCCCGATCTCATTGCTGCCCTGGTCGTTTTGGTTCTGACATGGTTGGTGGCGCGCTACGCTAAGGCGGGGCGAGGCCCGGCTTCTCCGGCCTTGGCACCAGCGCCCGGCGCTCATCGCGGAGGAAGGAACAAGATGCCTATGGCGAGTGTTCCAAAACAGACGGTACCAAAGCATGGGAGAGGTCTGGAATGAAGATGCGTATATGGATAGGCGCCTCGGCGCTGGTTGTGGGAGCGCTCTTCTTTGGACCGGCGGCTCAGGCCGATGATCTGGCCAGGATCCGGGAGGACGGCAAGATGAGCGTAGCGCTGTCCGGTGCCTTTCCGCCCATGAGCTTTGTCGACGAGAACAACGATGTCGTGGGCTTCGACGTCGATATCGGCTCCGAGCTTGCGCGCCGCATCGGAGTGGAGCCAGAGATTGTCACCACCGCCTGGGAGGGCATCATCGCCGGTCTGGTGACCGGGCGGTTCGACACCATCGTTGGATCGATGGGCATAACCGAGGAGCGCAAGCAGGCGGTCGATTTCGTGGGCCCTTACTACCGCTCGGGCCTGGCGGTTTTTGTCATGCCGGATTCGCCGGCCCGGTCCTTGGCCGATCTTTCGGACAGGACGATTGGCGTCAGCATCGGCACCTTGTCCGAACAATGGGCCAACGACCGCGGCGGCTGGACCGTGCGCACCTACAAGGGCTTGCCGGAACTGTACCTGGAACTGAAGGCAGGCCGGATCGACGCCTTCATAGACGATGACGTGCCGGTGCTGGCAGCGATCAAGGGCGGCGAGAACTTTCGCCAGATCGAGGACGACACTCTCCCTGTGTCGGACATAGGCATCGCTATCCGTAAGGACAGTCCTGAGCTAAAGGCCGCGCTGCAAAAGGCCTTGGACGACATGATGGCCGATGGCACCTATATGGAGATTTCCAATAAGTGGCTGGGCGCGGACATGCGTTGAGCATTGGTCGGACTGGCTGCCACTCGCGCGGTGACAGGCGGCGTGCCTGCTGGAGATTGGCAGGATGGATCTGGATCTGATCATGCGGACCACCCAATTTCTCGGGGAGGCCGCGCTGATGACCCTGGCATTAACGGCCGGTTCGCTGGTGCTTGGCATCTTGGCAGCCGGTGCCATTGTCGTCGCCCGCCTTTCCCGCTGGACGGCAGTCCGGGCGCTGGTGGCTGCTTATGTCAGCGTGATGCGGGGAACACCGCTTCTGGTGCAGCTGTTCGTCCTTTATTTCGGCGGGCCGCAGATTGGGCTGACCCTGTCGCCCTTTGCCGCCGGCGTCGTCACCTTCGGGCTGAACATCGCGGCCTACATGTCCGAAGGGTTACGCGGCGCGATCCTGTCCGTCGACAAGGGCCAGACAGAGGCCGCTCGAACACTCGGATTCGGCCGACTGGCGACGATGTTCCACTTCATCCTACCGCAATGTGCAGCGCTGATGATCCGGTCCTTGGGCGTCAACGCGGTGATCCTGATCAAGGGCACGGCGCTGATCTCTACCATCGGGGTCGTGGACCTGACCTATTCGGCGCAGCGGATCATGACATCCAGCAGCCAGCCCTTCGAGGTGTTTGGAATCGCCGCCGCCTACTACATGCTGATCGTTTTCGGCCTGACACGGATCATGCGGCTGGCGGAACGGCGCTTTGCCCTGCCGGACGAGGCGCGGGCATGAACCTCGATTTCTCGGTCGTGCCACCCTTTGCCGGAGCGCTGGCCATCGGCGCCCTTTGGACGATCCTAATCACCGCACTGGCCGGGGCAATCAGCCTGATCGTCGGGATCGGTCTAGCACTTGCCCGGATTTATGCCCCGGGCTGGATTCGGGCGCTGCTGGCGGTGCCAGTCTTCATCATCCTGGGCACGCCCTTGCTGCTTCAGCTCTTTCTGGTCTATTATGGCCTGTCGCAGCTGGGCCTCCGTCTACCCGCCTTCTTTACCGGGGTGGTGGGCCTGGGCCTGCACTATGCGGTCTACAACGCCGATATCCTGCGTGCGGCGATCCTTTCGGTCGAACAAGGCCAGTACGAGGCGGGCCGAGCGCTCGGTTTCGGCCGTGGGGCGACGCTGCGACATTTCGTGCTGCCGCAGGCGCTATATCGGGCGCTGCCGCAAATCGGGAACAACATCCTCGTGCTGCTAAAGGACTCGGTGCTCGTCTCGGCCATCGGGATTATGGAGTTGGTGCTGTCGGCGCAACTGGCGATCAGCCGCACCTTCCGCCCGTTCGAGTTCTACATTTCCGTGGCGGCAATCTTCTACCTCATCAACCTGGCGTTGGAATGGGCGCTGGCCCGGATCACCCGCAGAACCGAGGCGATGCGATGATGACACCAATGGTGGAACTGAAGGGCCTGCGGAAAGTGTTCGGTAGGCTGGAAGTGCTGAGGGGCATCGACATGTCGGTGGACAAGGGGCAGATCCTGTCGCTGATCGGTCCCAGCGGGTCGGGCAAGAGCACGCTTCTGCGGTCGGTCAACCTGCTGGAAACGCCGACCGGTGGCGAAGTCTGGCTGGACGGGACACGGGTCAATGCGGACCTCAAGGGCCTCGCCTATGAACGTCATGTGAATGGGCTTCGCCGCGAGATGCAAATGGTGTTCCAACAGTTCAACCTCTTTCCACATCTGACCGTCATGCAGAACCTGACCATCGGGCCTATGAAGCTTCTGGGCTTGTCCAAGGCCGAGGCCGAGGCCCGCGGCGAGGAATTGCTGTGCAAGGTCGGGCTGGCGGAAAAGGCCTTGGCCTATCCGGCAAGGCTCTCCGGCGGGCAAAAACAGCGGGTGGCGATCGCCCGGGCACTGGCGATGCGTCCCAAGGTGATGCTTTTCGACGAGGTCACGTCGGCCCTTGACCCGGAATTGGTGGACGAGGTCAACGCGGTGATGAAGGATCTGGCTGCCGAGCATATCACCATGCTGATTGTGACCCATGAGATGCGCTTCGCGGCAGAGGTGACTGACTGGGCCGTCTTCATGGACGAGGGCATGGTGGTCGAGGAAGGCCCGCCCGACCGGCTGTTCAGCGACCCCGAGCATCCGCGTACCCGCAGCTTCCTGCGCAAACATCTGGGTGCCTGACGCCCATCCGCCGGAGGTCCAGAGCCCGCTGCCTTGGTCAGATTTTCATGCGAAAGCGTTCGCGGCGGCGCTGGAAGCGGTGGTCATCTCGACCGAGGCATCCGCCACATCACCACGGTCGAGGCCTTGGGCTTTCGCCGCGAGCGCCATGCGGACCGGTATCTGAAGCCGCCTGCCGAGATGCACCGGCTGTTTTCCCGCTACCCCGAAGCCCTGGCCCGGACGGTGGAGATCATGGACCGCTGCCGGTTTTGCTTGGATGAACTTCGTCACCAGTATCCCGAGGAGCGCGCCGACCCGAGCCTTTCCCCGCAGGAGACTTTGGAGCAGTTGACCTGGGAGGGAGCCGCGTCCCGTTATCCCGAAGGCGTGCCGGAGGAGGTCAGGACATCGCTCGGCCACGAACTGCGCCTGATTGGCAAGCTGTCCTACGCTCCCTACTTCCTGACCGTCCATTCCATCGTCCGCTTCGCGCGCTCCTGTGGCATCCTCTGCCAGGGCCGTGGATCGGCGGCTAATTCCGCTGTCTGCTTTGTGCTGGGCATCACCGCCATTGACCCGAGCCGCGGTGATCTCCTGTTCGAGCGCTTCATCTCCGAAGAACGCCACGAACCGCCCGACATCGACGTGGACTTCGAGCACGAGCGCCGCGAGGAGGTGATCCAGTGGGTCTACCAGACCTACGGCCGCGACCACTCCGCGCTTTGCGCCACAGTGATCCGCTACCGGGCCAAAGGCGCCCTGCGCGACGTGGGCCGTGCCATGGGCCTGCCCGAGGACTTGATCCAGACCCTTTCCGGCCAGATCTGGGCCTGGTCCGAGGAGGGCGTCAGCGACGCGCAGATCCGCGAGCTGAACCTCGACCCCTCTGACCGGCGCCTGCGGCTGACGCTGGACTTGGCCCGCCAGCTCATGGGCTTTCCCCGGCATCTGTCGCAGCATCCGGGCGGGTTCGTGCTGACCCAGGACCGCCTGGACAACCTGGTGCCGATCGAGCCTGCCGCCATGGAGGACCGGCAGATCATCGAATGGGACAAGGACGACATCGACGCGCTGCGCTTCATGAAGGTCGACGTCTTGGCCTTGGGAATGTTGACCTGCATGGCCAAGGGGCTGGCCTTGATCGAAGAGCACAAGGGCATCACCCATGACCTCGCCTCCATCCCGTCCGAAGACCCGCGCACCTATGCGATGATCCGGAAGGCCGATACCTTGGGAACCTTCCAGATCGAGAGCCGGGCGCAAATGGCCATGCTGCCGCGCCTGAAGCCGCGCACCTACTACGACCTGGTGGTGCAGGTGGCGATCGTTCGGCCTGGTCCCATCCAGGGCGACATGGTCCATCCCTATCTGCGCCGCCGCGAAGGCAAGGAGCCGGTCGCGTATTCGACACCGGAACTTGAGAAGGTGCTGGGCAAGACCCTGGGCGTGCCCTTGTTCCAGGAACAGGCCATGCGGGTGGCGATCGACTGCGCGGGCTTTACCCCTGGCGAGGCCGACCTGCTCCGCAAAAGCATGGCCACCTTCAAGTTCACCGGCGGGGTCAGCGCCTTCAAGGACAAGCTCGTCACCGGCATGGTGGCGCGAGAGTATGATCCCGACTTCGCCGAGCGGACCTTTCGCCAGTTGGAAGGATTTGGCAGCTATGGTTTTCCGGAAAGCCATGCGGCCTCCTTTGCGCTGGTGGCTTATGCCTCGGCCTGGCTGAAGTGCTGGCATCCCGATGCCTTCTGTGCGGCGCTGCTGAACAGCCAGGCCAATGATGCTTTCGGCGAGAGCGTTGTCATAGGAGTCGCCGACGCTGCCGACCGAGGTGTCGATGCCTGCCTCGGTCAGCCTCTCGGTGTATTGGATCGACAGATACTGGCTGCCTCGGACGCCCTTCTGTTTGTCAAGCGGCAATTCCGGTCTGATTGATCTCATCCGACAAAACTTGTGCAGTCGGCGGCTTCCTGCCATACAACATTAGGCAATGAGCATTGAATTTTTACAAGAGTAAATATTTTACCTCTTAGTTAAAAATTTATATTGACGAACCTTAGAACAAATTTAATAATGTTTTTAGCTTGTGTAAACACAGGCTGAATATCGCAAGGTTTATCGATGGCAATGAATATTAATAAATGTTCTTGCCACAATTCTAACTTGGATCAAAGGTGCATAATGGCTCAAGAACTCGATCCTATTGTTGAAGCCCTTGCTCAGGCAAGGCTCAATCTGAATGCCGCGGTCGAAGGCATGACCACTGGCGCTGCGGCCTCCAAATTGTCCGACGCGCAACTCAGCCGCCTGAAGGCCCTGTCAGACCAGAACACGGGCTGTCAGAACAGCGGCTGCGGCGGTGCCGAAGCGGCCCTTCGCGACAAGACGGGCATCATCAAATAAGGCCCTTCCGGCTTCTTGTTCGGCGGTTCGCTTGCGGTCCGCCGAACATCCGCCGCCCTCACGGGCAGATTGCCGTGAAGGTTCATTATCCAGAGGCGCGGAATAATCATGCAGAAACTTTCCAGATATGTCATTGCATCGCCGGTCTTCGCGGAAGGCAGGGAAAATCGCCATGTCCTTTTCTCGACCCGGACAGGGCAGATGTTCGAAGTGCCGCAGGCGATCTGGGCCGTCCTGCGCGAAGGCGGGTTCGACAAGCTGAACAGCGATGTCCTTGCCCAGCTTTCCCAAGCCGAAATCCTGGTACCCGAGAGCGAGGCAGAGCTGTCCACCATGCTGGACCGGAACCGCGACGGCATCCGGGTCAATCCGCATCTCAATTACGTCATTCAGCCGACGGCGCATTGCCAATTGGGCTGCGGCTATTGCGGCCAGACCCATGAGCGCACCAATCTGAGCCGCGCGAACGAGGCCGACATCCTGCGTGACGTGCAGGCGCGGCTGGACCGGGGACCCTTCACCGAACTCAACCTGTGCTGGTTCGGCGCCGAGCCGCTGTCTGGCATCCAGCAGATGCGTTCGCTGACGCCGCGATTGCGCGCGCTGTGCGAGGAACGCGGCGTCGAGTATCGCGCCAGCATCATCACCAACGGACTGGCCATGTCGAAGAAGATCGGGTCCGAGTTGGTCGGGCCGCTTGGGGTCGTCTCGGTCACCGTCTCGCTGGACGGGACCGCGCCTCATCACGACCGTCGGCGCCACACGAAGTCCGGCAAGCCGACCTTCGACCGGATCCTCGCCAATCTGGTCCAGCTTGTGGGAACGGCGGGGGATGCGCCGATCGAGATCAAGGTGCGTTGCAATGTCGATCGGGAAAACGCCTCGGACGTGCTGCCGCTGCTGCGCAGGCTGCGTGACGAGGGATTGGCGCAGGCGATCCAGTTCTATACCGCGCCGATCCATTCCTGGGGCAATGACGCGCAACGCCGCAGCCTTGAACCCGACGATTACGCGGCGCAGGAATTGTCCTGGTTCGTCGAGATGAAGCGCATGGGCTTTTCGGTGCCGCTGGTTCCCAAGCGGCAACCCGTGGTCTGTCTGGCGGTGCAGCCCGACGCGGCGCTGGTCGATGCCCACGGCACGTTGTTCAACTGCACCGAGGTTTCCTATGTGCCCAGCTATAGCACACCCAACCGCTTTGCCATCGGGGATCTAGTCACGGGCGAACGGCAGGCCGAGGTGCGCGACATCCTGGGCAGTTTCAACGATCAGGTCGAGGCCGGCGCCTTCGGGTGCAGCCATTGTCCCCTGCTGCCGGTCTGCGGCGGCGCCTGCCCCAAAGAATGGATCGAAGGCCGTGCCCCCTGCCCCAGTTCGAAACGCAACATGGCGGAAAGATTGCTTCTGGCCGCTGCCTTCGAGCGGATCGACAGGGCCGCCGCCGATCCCGCCCTGCCCGAGATGGCCTGAGGGAGGCGGTTATGCTGCTGCGGCGGGACCGGATACACCTTCAGCCGGACGGGGTGCTGACCCTGACCGACGCCGGTCCTGTCCTGCTGCGCGGCAGGGCGGTCCGGGACCTTGTGGAAACGCTTCTGTCTGGCGGGACCGACACCGTCCAGGGCGGATCAACGGCCGCCTTCCGCGACCTGGCCGCGTTTCTCGGGACCGCGGGCTTGACGGGAGCGAGCGACGGGACGCCGGACCCGGTGCCTGCGCGAACGGGGCACGTGCTGCTTGCCGGCGACGCCGAGTGGGTTCCTGGGCTGGCCCGGGAACTCGTCTCGGGCGGCCTCTCACGCCTGTCGGTCTGGAGTCCCCCTGCGGAAGACGGCGCCGCATCGACCATCACGCCCGGCGGCGAGGCACCGCTTTCGGCGGATATGGACCTGGTCATCGGCGCGCTGGCTCCGCAACGACCGGGCCTTCAGGTCCAGTTGGAGCAATCCTGCCGCCATGCAGGCATCCCCTTTCTGGGGGCAGAGATGATCGGCGCGAGGGGCTTCGTCGGTCCCGTCTCGCGCGCCGGGGTGGCCGGTTGCTGGCTTTGCGCCCGGCAGCGCCGCTGCGCCCACGAGCCCGACCCCGAGGCCCGCGCGCGCGCCGACCGGCTGGCCGGGCCGCATCACCACCGACCCGACCCGGAAGCCGCGCGATTCTTCGCCCGCTCGCTCGCCACCGAGATCCGGCGCTGTCTGGACGCAGGCGCGGCGGGCCCCTTGGAAGGACGGATCAGGATCCTCGACATCCGCGGTCAGGCGTCAAGCCTGCACGACATCATTCCCATGCCCTTCTGCGAAACCTGCGGGAACGATCCGGTCGCGGCCGACCCCGTGGCCGCCGGACCTTGCGCGGATCCGCGGCAACGGTTCCGCAGCTGGCTGGACCCCCAGACCGGGGTGATCGTCGGGCCGGTCCTGCGCGACAGACCCCGCGCGCTGCCGGGCACCTTCGTCGCCGTGGCCGAGGCCACACCGTTTTGCGGCTTCCGCGACGATCCCGCCCCGGCCGAGCCTGCCTGCGGCAAGGGGGTGACGGAAGACCGGGCGATGCTGGGCGCGATCGGGGAAGCCATTGAACGCTATGCCGCATCCCGCTGCGACACGCGGGCGCTGATCCGGGCGCGGATGCGGGATCTGGACGGCCCGGTCCTGGACCCCCGCCGGATCGGCCTTTACGGCAAGGATCAGTATGCCGCGCCGGGCTTTCCCTTCCGCCCCTTCGATCCCGAGGCGCAGGCCTTCTGGACCGCCGCCATCAATCCACGCAGCGGGGCGCGGACATGGGTGCTTGCCGAGCAGGTGTATTACCGGCTTCCGGCCGGACATTCGAACCATCTTCAGCAGATGACCTCGAACGGGCTGGCGGCAGGCGCCGATCGGGAAAGCGCGGCGATGCGCGCGATCCTCGAGGTGATCGAACGCGACGCGATCCTGACCGCATGGCTGCGGCGGGACGCCGGGCGCCTGCTGCCGCCGCATGGGTGCGACGCCGCGACGCGCACCATCCTGTCGGGGCTGCGCCGAGCCGGCGCCTCGGTCGCGCTGCATCTGCTGGACGGCGCGGGGGGCGTGCCGGTGGTCATGTGCATGGCGACCGGAGACGGCATCCGCTGGCCCGGGCTGACGGCGACATCGGCCGCGGATCCCGATATCCGGCGGGCGGCGGCAAAGGCGGTACTGGAGCAGGCCTCGTCCGGACTCGGGTTGGCAAGGATGCTGCACGAGGGCAAGGGCCCTCGTCCGCGCCTGGCCCGCGACGTGCGGCAAGGGCAGTTCATCGACCACGCCTGCTACTACCTGCCGCCCCGACCGCAGCAGCTTGCCTTTTTGCAACAAGCCGCACGGCACGACCCCGCTGCCGCCCCCCCGTCACCCATGGCTGGGCTGGAGGATCTGGTGGATCGGCTTTACCGGCAAGGGCTGACGGTGCTGATCGCGGACGTGACGCCCCGGGACGTGGCCGCCGCGTCGCTGCGGGTGGTGCGCGCCCTGGTGACCGGCCTGCTGCCGCTGTCCTGTGGCTTCGGGATGCTGCATCTGGGTTCTGCCCGGCTGCGCGACGTGCCGCCGGGCGCGTTGAACCCCGCCCCGCACCCCTTCTGCTGATTGCCGCGCGAGAAGCGAGCCGCTAGGGCGTGCCGACCTGTCCGGTGCGGATTGGCACCTGTATCTAAAGCGGAGTGTGTTCATATCAACGACGGCGTGATGACCGGTAACGACACGATCAGGGGGTCACGGCGATGCCGATTTGCTAGGAACGTCTGCCCTCGATCAGCCATCCCCTGCACCCAACAGGCATGATCATTTTCGATCCATTCATCGTGGGAAGCCACGCGATCACCACTGGCATCACGAATTGCCTTTGCGGCGTCTCTCTAAGCAGTGGATGCACTTCTTCCTGATGTGGAATCAGTTGCTGCAGGTCCCAAGAGGCTAGAATTTGTGGCACGTTACAAGACTGAGAAGTTGCCAAATACTAAAGATTTATTAAATTATTAAACTTATTTAAGTCAGCGTTTCGACCAGCATCATTACAATGGCAACTCCTGTTGATGAGTGGGTGGTATGCATCTTGTTACGCTAAGCAGTCTGTTTCTTTCTTGGACACGATCTCCCAGTTGAGACCATAAGATAGTGTTTAAATTATTAATATGATTTTACTAGTTTTTCCCTACTAGAAACGATCTCAATCTGCTGAATATTGACCTGTGATGTCGGGTTTGGCGGGTCGGCTCACATTCAAGGGAAAACACCCCTGAACGCGCAAGTCTGACGAGCGCGCCGCCGTGGAAAGTTACAGTGGGCGGATCGTCATGGAAATCACAGCATCGGGGCAGATAAGCCAAACCATAAACAGCAGCCACTTCGGAGGCAATGCGCTCTGGCATGTTGATTATGAGATATCGAAACTGACTCAAAAAGTCACAATGCTGGGGATCGGCAATCTACGCTGGCCTGGTGGGGCAATCACCGAGCTTTTCTTCGATCCAGCAAATCCAGATCAGCCGCTTGCCGTAGGTCGAAATGAAACCATGACCCTTGATCCCAAGGAGATCCTGTCTTTTACCGAGGCGATGACGCTGGCCAAGACAACTGGCCACGCGCTTGACCTGGTCATACCCACCCGGCATCTCCTTGGTGAACCGGATGCGAACGGCTACCGCGCTATAGACCTGAAGGCCGTTGCCGAAATCACCGAGTTTGCGAAATTGGCACTTCAGCTGAACGGGCAATATCCTGATGCAACAATTGCATCGTTTGAGATTGGAAACGAATACTGGGGTTCTGGCATGATGACTGCCAAGGATTACGGCAGGCTAGCCAACATTCTAGTTAAGGCTGTGCAAGCTGGCATCGATGCTGCAGGATCAAGCCAAAGTCCCAAAATCCTTATTCAGATGGGTGATGCTTGGGGTCCTGATTTCGAACCTGGAGGCGAATACTACGACAAGAACCTGACCTGGAAGCAAATACTTGAACAGGCAAACAAGGATGTCATCGAAGGGCTCGACGCGACAACCCGAAAGATGATTGACGGCCTTATCGACCACCACTATCCCCGAACTGATAATGAGTTGAGTTATAACGGCTGGAGCCATGAGAAGAAGCTGTCTGTATGGGAGGCCGCAGGCCTCAAGCTGCCAACGCATATCACCGAATGGAACCTCAACAACTATGGACTCAAGGACGGCCAAGATCGTTTTGCCGCTGGCATGGGCCTTCTTGAGTCCTTTGAATACATGATCCGCATGGGTGCCGGTACGGCCCATGTGTGGCCTATCACACAAAGCACTCCGACCGATCTGACTGGCAAGGCCGGTGGCGAAGCCAGCAATCTCTCCGTAAGCGGAGCGGTCTTCAAGCTCCTGTCGGAAAATGTGCGGGGTCTGTCCTGGCAGAACACCAGCATCGAGGATGTTTCGGAGATCGAAAGTTCCTACTATGTGGGCGCTGATAAGGCTGTCCTGTTCCTGACCGCCGATGATGACAAGGCCCTCCAGCAAACCTTTGATTTGTCGTCCCTTGTGCCGGGAGGCGGGGGAGCCGGCGTTTCGATCAAGGTCACCCAGACCTGGGTGGTGCGCAATGCAGAGATGGACCGCTGGGTCGGCAAGGACCAGGGAGCGCAGATCATATCAGGGCCAGTGAGCGCGAACGCTTCGGTCTCGGTTGATTTGGAACCCTATGAAACCGTGATGATAACAATCGAGCGGCTATCCCCCGTGCTGCCGCCAAAGCCCCTCGACAAAATAGAGGGAACGGCTGGTGCCGACATTATCAAGTGCGGGAGCATCTCGGAGACCATCAAGAGTCTTGCCGGACACGACAATGTTCAGGGCAATGCAGGGAATGACACGATACTCGGGCAAGAGGGCGATGATATTCTTTTTGGGGATGCTGGACAGGATGTTCTCCAGGGAGACAGAGGTAACGACCACCTTTATGGCGGCACCGGCAATGATGTCCTTTATGGCTTGGCTAATGAGGATCGGCTCTACGGCAACGGCGGGAACGACAGGCTCGTGGGCGCTGATGGCAACGACTTCTTTGACGGCGGCGCTGGCAACGACGATCTTATCGGCGGAGACCGGAACGATGACATGATGGGAGGTGTCGGCAATGATCGTCTCTGGGGTGATGCTGGTAACGACACCCTGAATGGCGGAGGCGGAAATGACGTCCTGTGGGGTGGCAACGGAGACGACCGGATCACCGACCTTTTGGGTAATGCCAACATCAATGGAGACAGTGGTAATGACAGGATCCAGGTTGGAGCCGGGAGCGACACAGTCCATGGTGCCGCAGGAAACGACCATGTCAACAGTGGCGCTGGAAACGACCATGTCAATGGAGGCGCTGGAAACGATAGGCTCTATGCCAATAGCGGTAACGACACCCTGCTTGGGGGTGACGGATTCGATTGCATGATCGGAGGCGCAGGGAATGACCTTATCCATGGCGGAGGCGGCATCGACATTATTGTCGGTGGCCATGGCGATGATCGGCTTTTTGGCAATGCTGGGAATGATAGGTTTTATTTTGGAGCATCGGTACATGGTGAAGGCGAAGGTAGCTTCGATATCGTGACCGGCGGCACCGGTGCAGATATGTTCATCTTTGGAGAGATGTCGGGCTATACGGAAATTCTGGATTATCGGGATGGAATTGATCGGATACTTTTCCATGATGCATCGGTTCGAAGCATGGCAGATTTGACCCTCCAAGCGAGCGGCGACGATGTGGTGATCACCTACGACGGCGGGACGGTAAGACTGAGCAATATCGCCTTCTCGGAAATGACTGCGGACGATTTCGTCTTCTGAGTTGGAAAAGAGAGGGGCTGCAAAGACGGTTACGCCTGGAACTTGCCCGATTGACCAAGCTTTTCTCCCTGCCAATGCACGCCATTGCGGCTGCACCTGCCCAGAAGAAAAAGGAATTTCGTATGGACTCCCTCTGAATGCACAAGTCTTGCAGAGCAGGGATCAACTTTCGCCGCCCTTGGGGTAGGAGGCGGGACAGTTTTAATAACTGTTCACGGCAGATTAGACACCGTGTTAGATCATCTCATGACAGAGCCTGTGCAAGGCACCAGGGATGCTGTTCCTGAGCGTGGTGTAGGTTCTGGCTGAGGTGGTCACTGGCGATGTTCGGTTAGGGTCTGGTTGCTGACGCCAACCTAGGACCGAGAGGACCACCGACATGATGACCTTCCGCGACCTCGTGGAGAAGGCCCCCGACGCGGACCTGCTGCGCAAGATGATTGGCTTTGCCGCGGAGCGGCTGATGGAGTTGGAGGTCGGCGCCGTGACGAGCGCGGCCTACGGCGAGAAGGACCCCGCGCGGCGGTTGCAGTGCAACGGCTATCGTGACAGGGACTGGGAGACGCGCGCCGGGACTGTCGAGCTGCGCATGGCCGAAAAGGCGCTGACGGCGGTGATCCAGGAGGCCTATGTTCACGGCATCTTGACGCGATCCGTGGATGATCTGATCAAGGCGATAGGTATGTCGGGGATCAGCAAGAGCCAAGTCTCGCGGCTTTGCGAGGAGATCGACGGCAAGGTGAAGGCGTTTCTCACCCTTCCCCTCGAAGGCGACTGGCCCTACCTCTGGACCGACGCGACCTACCTCAAGGTCCGGTGGGGCGGTCGGATCGTCCCGGCCGTCGTCATTATTGCGATTGGCGTGAACACCGACGGGCGGCGCGAGGTTCTGGGGCTGGAAATCGGCGCCTCCGAGGCCGAGCCGATCTGGACGGAGTTCCTGCGCAAGCTGACGCGGCGCGGCCTGCGGGGCGTGAAGCTGGTCATCAGCGACGCCCTCGAGGGGCATCAAGGCTGCCGTCTCCAAGGTCCTCAGCGCCACCTGGAAGAGATGCATTGTTTACTTCCAGCGCAACCCCCTTGCCCACGCCGGAAAGAGCGGGCGACGCGTTGTCTCGGCTTTCATTGCCACAGCGTGCGCACAGGACACAGCCGAAGCCGCCAGCACCCAGTGGCGCGCCGTAGCCAACCAGATCCGACCCAAGGTGCCAAAGCTCGCCACGCTGATGGACGACGCTGAACACGACGTGCTGGCCTACATGGCCTTCCCCAAGGAACACCGGGCCAAGTTGCACTCAACCAACCCGATCGAGCGGCTGAACGACGAGATCAAGCGCCGCACCGACGTTGTATGCGCTAGCTCAAATGCGACTGTGGTTGCCGAGATAGTTGCACGCGGCAGTACTCGCTTCAGAGCAAGTTGGCCTTGAAGACTTTGGCTGTGGTTCGGAACCCCGCCGGAAGCGTGATGTTTATAGCTCTGGTTGCCCGCCCTGGATCATCTTGAACAATGTCAGTTCACAGCCATGCACCAGACCGAGGTGCCATTGAGCGCCTGCGTGGGGTCACACAGGTTCATAAGGTGGAGCGGACAGACACCAAGCTAGGCTGTCAGCATCCTCCATCGAGGTTTACAGTTTTTTCACCCCTTACGTGCATTCTTCTTGCGGGTAATACATGTAGATGATTCCAGAGGATACGCGATGCAACGAACGATGAACGCCAGGACGCTGAACGACTATCTAATTTCAGCTCATACTGCTGTTATGCTTTGCCGAGCTCATGCAGACAATTTTTCCTTGTCACCCGCAGATATTGCAGATGCACAATTGCGGATCGAGCTGCATATTGCAGACCTTGAAACCCTCTGCAGTGATATCCAAGAAAAGAATGTCATCTCCCCGAAAGCCAAAAACGTCATTCAAATTGCCCCGGCCCGAGAGGCGGAACTCAACCAGTCTTGATCTTGGGTGTCACACGTCTTGTGCGGCTGCTCTTAACCTCTCTTCGTCGGTCACCCGGAATGGTTAGGTTGTCGCGCTCCTTAAGCAAGGTCGCGATATGCCAGCATCGTGGTGTTGATGATCCAAATTGCCGAATGAACTACTGCCGGTTTTGTGGACAGCAGGTTTAGTCAGCATGGCGCGTGCCTCGAACTCCATTGAGCTGAGGTAGCCTAGTTTCAAATGTCGCCGCTGCGGGTTGTAGTAGCGCTCAATGTAGTCGAAGATATCGGCACTGGCGTTATTTCTGGTGCGATACACTTTGCGGGCGGTCCGTTCGGTCTTCAGCGTTAAGAAGAAGCTTCCCATTGCCGAATTGTCCCAGACATTGTCGGCCCTGCTCATTGAACATGTGATCCCATTGTTCGCCAGCAGGCGCTGAAGCTGCTCACTCTTCTATTGGGCGGGTTCAACCGGTTGTCACAACACCCTCGATCATATCCCGCTCGAGAAACTGGTCGAGAACTCCGCAGGCGTGTGCCAACCCAGAGTTTTACGAGGCCTGGCATTCAGAACATGCCCCACAGCGTTGAGTTCATCGGCACAATGCTTGCTGAGATCTGTGCTTTTGAAGATACTGGCGCAGCAAGCCGTTGGTGTTTTCATTGCTTTTGCGCTGTCAGGGACCTTCAGGATCGCAGAGATTGATCTCGAGCCATGTCGATCCGGAGTTGTGCATGTTGGGCAATCTCCGCGCCTTGATTCCATGTCAAGGATCGGCGCAGATGCGCCGGGACTTCCATGATCGTGCCAGTGACGGCGTCACGAAGGGCCTCCGCAACATGCCTCGCCAAGGCCGGGCCATTCTTGACAGATGCGATTCTCTCATGGCCGTCCATGCGCAAGGGCATCGGAGGTTTGGCGGCACTGGCGCAGGATCAGTTGCGCCAGAAGAAGGCAGGCGGTGCTGTGTTTGCGTTCCGCGGTCGACGTGTAGGTCTGACAAAGGTCATCTGGTAGGATGGGTAAGGTGCCTGCTTGTTCATGAAGCGGCTGGAGAAGAACCGGTTCGTCTGGCCTGCAGCCAAGAAGGGCGAGATAGCTTTCTCGCCTGCGCAGCTATCGATGCTCCTGGAAGGGATCGACTGGTGGGCGCCGGGAAAGAACATGGCGGCCGCTGGCGGCAGGATAATCCGCAGGAGCTGCGAGCAAAGGATTCTTACAAAGGATCCAGCAGCATAAGCTGTCTGCATGCTGGATCAGGACGCAATGATTGCCCATTGCCTGTCGGTCCGAGTCACGCGGATCAAGGTTGCCTCCTGTTTGGCAACCTTCAATCACTGAGCAGACCCGTTGGGAAATCCTCAAACTGGTCTTGCCCCCGTTTCACCGGACACTCAGGCGGTTGCTGTTTGAGCTGCAATGAACTCGCGGGGCGAGCGCATCTTCAGCCCTGAGTGCGGGTGGTGGTCGTTGTAATCCTCGAACCAGCTTCCGATCAATCCAAGGACTGTCTGGGCATCCGGCAGCGGCGTCACCTGGACCTAGTCGCGCTTCAGCGTCTTCAAGAAGGCCTCGGAGATGCCGTTGCTCTGCGGACTGCGGATCGATGTGAAGCAGGGCTTCAGCCCGAGCTGGCGGGCGAAGATCTGCGTTTCCTTGGCAATATAAGCCGAGCCGTTGTCGGAAAGCATCTCCATGACCGAAGGTGCGCGACATGTGCCGAAGCGGCGTTCGACAGCTTCGAGCATGATGTCGCGGATGTCGGACCCGCTGATGCCGGCACTGACCACAGCCCTCCACGCGATGATCTCCCGATCGTGGGCATCGATGATGAACGCACCCCGGACGATGTCGCCGTTCCGAGCCGGGTGAACTCGAAGCCGTCGCTGCACCAGCGGAGGTTCGAGCGCATCACGATGACCTTGCCGTCGTGAACATGCTCCAGCCGCTCGGAGTATTTCCGCGCCAGCAGCAGGCTGTGTGCTTTCATGATCCTGTAGGTGCGCTTCTGGTTTACCGATGCCAGGCCTTGCGAGCGCAGTTGGCGGTTCAGGATCGCCGTGATCCTCCGGTAGCCACAGGTCGGCCGTGCCGCGACAAGCGCTGTGATCAGCGGCACCATCGCCGCGTGCTTCACGCCTTATGGTAGCGCCGCCGCGGCTTCGCTTTGCCTTGCAGCCGGTCGATCAGGTTGGAGCGGGAAACCCCTAACGTCTCGGCCACCGCCTTCACTGGAAACCGCCCTCTCTCGCGGCGATCGCGCGAGCAAGGTCGGTTTTTTTAAGCGTGACTTGTCCAAAGCTTCCCGCAGGATCTCGGCCTCGAGCGTCTTGCGGCCAAGCTGGCGCTCAAGTTCACGAATGCGGTTTTCCATCTCCCGGACCACGCGATTGCTGGTCACATCGTCGTCCTCGGTCACCGCGACGCTTCCTTCCTCAAGCATCAGACGCCGCCAACGATACAACAGGTTTGGCACTACGCCATTGCGGCGCGCCACGACCGAGATGCTGGCCTGGCCATCCAGTGTCTCCTCGACGATCCGCAGCTTCTCGGCGGCAGTCCAGCGGCGCCGGCGGCCGCCATCGGTGGTGATTTCGATTTCTGACATAAGCACGTGCTTAGGCTATGCCTAAGCCTCCATGGTTATGCCCAAGTGTCCCGTCGAAATGGGGGCCAGTTCACAAACGTCAACGCGCCCTCGTATCAAGGAAATTTTTGTCTATTGTTCCTGAAAGCTACACTTTCTTAATAATTCGCATTTAAGGACAAGTTGACTGGTCCAATAAACTTATCAATTTGCTCAACCTCTTAAAACCTTATCTCTCATCCGTGTGTGGATACTGTCATGGCGCAGGCTTAGGCCTGTCGCCATAAGACTACTTGAGAGTTAGAAAGGCGAGAACGCCGTTCGCTAAAGTTCTATACAATTCATGTTCGAGCTTTAAAGTAGTATTAGCAGTGTTGCGACCATCCTCTAGCCGTCATCAACAGGTGGGAGGTCGCCATGGGAGCTGTTCATCAAGGGCACTTTGGGGGCAATATTGTTTTGACCAATGATTCCGCCCAGACCGACTCACCGTTTCGCGAAATGCTTGAGGAAATCACGTTTACCAATCTGCGTTATCCTGGGGGCGGAATAACGGAAGGACAGACATGGGAAAACGACGGCCTATCCAAGATATTCGGGGCGCCCATGGAGGCTGGTTCGGACGGTTATCTCATGACTCTCCGAGAAGCCTTGCATCTGTGCGAAGATAACGGCAGCAGCATCTCGATCGTTATCCCCACCTTCCAGTTCTACAACTCGGCTGATCAAAGCTTCGACTCTGCCGGGTTCCAAAAATACATCGGCGAACTTGAAAAAGCGATCCTTGAAGTTCCTGATGTGACCATATCTGGATTTGAGATCGGGAACGAATATTGGGCGGAAATCACTGCGACAGACTACGGCATTATTGCAAACCATCAGATCCCTGTTCTTGACCGGTTGAGTGATCGATTGGCAAGCCAGTTGGGTGATGATTGGGATCGCCCCGATATCGGGCTTCAAGCAGGCACAGCGTGGCGTGCCAGTGGTGTTCGCGAAAGCAAACAGATTGCCGAACAGATTTCACCGGAAAACCGTGAATTGGTCGATATCATCCATCAGCACGCTTATCCTAACCCTCACAAGGACTTCGAACTTCAGAAAGATGGCGCGATCGAACCTGCCAATGTATTCGAGACGATTAACGGTTTTCGGACTGATCTGAAAATTTCGTTGTCAGAATTCAACGTCGGGATTCATGAGGGCGACGGTGAGGTCTATGGTGTAAACCAAGGCGCCATCTGGATCGAAGAGTTCGGTCGTTACGTGGATAGCGGTGTAGACTCTATGGATCACTGGGGCTTGGCCTACAAGTGGCTAACCACCAAATTCTATGACACCAAATTTCCGCCTGGAGAAAGCAATAATGGAGAGATCGCTGCAATCGCCACCCCCATGGGGCAGGTTTATGACTTGGCATCCTCTCACCTGATCGGCAAGTCCACGATGACCGATCAGGCGGCGATCGAAGGTTTCGAAATTCGTGGCCAGTTAGGAATTACCGGGTTCGAAGAGGCTGGGGAGCGGGTCGTCTTTCTCTCCAACATGTCGGGCAAGGACACCATGGTCGATCTTTCCACGCTTTCCGGCAAGGCCGTCTTTGCCCATCACATCGTGCCGGCAGACTCGCCGGAAAGCCCGTGGTACGACGAGTCCGCAGTTTCCCTGCCGACAGACGACAAGATCGTGGATGCGCGCGGCGACATGAAGGTGGTTTCCGGCAGCGCCCTCAATGACGAGTTTACGCTCGGCAACAACGAAATGCTTGTCGTCGTCATTGGAGATCCCGACAGGGACTATGTTATTGAGGGTGCGCATAATGCCACTGACCCAATCACAGGGCAGGTCGATGATCTAATCATCGGAGCTAATGGCAGGGATATTCTGCGTGGTCATGTCGGCGACGACACCTTGGAGGGCGGAAAGGGCAATGATGTCCTTCTCGGCGGTCGCGGTGATGATGCTCTCTCGGGTAGTGAAGGGCACGATGTTCTCTTTTCCGGTGACGGTGCTGACACTTTGTCTGGAGGGATGGGCAATGACGTGCTGGCCGTCGGAGGTGAGTCCTCAACCGACACCGTAACAGCGGCCACTGGAGGAGGCTCCGACTTGGTCGTAATGGATGGAAGCCGTGACGTGATCATCGAGGACTTTTCCGCAGATGACACACTTGGCTTTGGAGGACTGTTCGCCGATCGCGAAGCTCTTGAAGCTTCGCTGCATGTTGATGGAGATGATCTGTCGATCACCTTGCCAACGGGCAAGATCGTGTCCCTGACCGATGGTGCGCAGTATGCATCCGGGCTGGCAGATCAGATCTTCGACTTCACGCCGAGCTCCAAGGCGGCCGACCAGATCGACGGGATTTTCGAGGAATTGACGGCTGACCAGTACGACGAGATTGGGTCGTCTCTGGCAGAGATTGCCTGGGCTGATGGTCATGACGACACAGTCTGGCGCGACAGGGCAGAAATTTACGACGAACTGGGTCCGAACATTCCGGATGAAACGCCAGATCCTGACGACCCGACAGAGTCTCCGGACACCGACCCGGATGAAGATGAGGACCCAGAAGAACCAGGCGAGTACCCACCTGAGGAGCCAGAGGTGGATAATCCTGACGATGGTTGGGAAATCCCGGGCACGGATGAGGAACCGGTTCTTCCGCCTCCGGAGGAGGAAGAGGTAGAGAATCATGCCGGAGGAGCATGTTTTGTTGCAACGGCTGCCTACGGAGATCCCTTGCATCCAGATGTCGTCGCCTTGCGAGCTTTTCGCGACAACCATCTTGTTCGCTTCAGACTGGGCCGCCGATTCATACGCTTTTACTGGAAAATCGGCCCAAAACTCGCACGTGTCACGACGCCAACCAACTGCCTGGGACGAGCGGCACGATATTTGTTGTCCCAATTGGTCAAATTTGGAATGACATGCTCCTCGAAACGTGACTCGATCTGAAGTGTAGCTGTTTCATCGCAGGTGATCACATGGACCTTCGCCGGTCTGTCCTGTTCGTGGCAAGGTTGATCTTGAGCGAGGTTCGGGACGGGGTGGGAGCATGCTGATTTGCACAAGCAGGCCACCACGACACCGAAGGTGCGGGCTGCGATCCAGGCGAGCAGCGAACCGGTCTGGCTGGTGGCGGAGCGCTGCGGTATCTCCGAGCAGACCGTCTGGAAGTGGCGCAAGCGGAGCGACGTCCGAGACCGGAGCCACACGTCGTACCGGTTGCACACGAGGCTGACGCCTGCCCGGGAAGCCGATGCGGTGGCGCTGTGCAAGGTGCTTCTGCTGCCGCTCGAGGATCTGCTTGCCGTAGTGCGCGAGTTCCCAACCCAAGCGTCTCGCGCTCGGGTCGGGACTGTCTGAAGCTTCGTGAATCTGATCGGACCCATGCGGTTTTCAGATACGGTCAGGCGTCGAAGCGTCCTGCAAACATCATGGCCAGTTGATTGCGGGCGGCAACCCATTCCCGGACGGCGCGGCTGCGCTTCTCGAAGTTGCAGATGGCCAGGAAGATCAGCTTGGTGGCGGCCTCCTCTGTCGGAAAGAGCCCATGGTCTTGAGGGTTTTCCGCAGCACCCGGTTCAGCGACTCCACGGCGTTGGTGGTATAGATGATCTTCCGGATCGCGGCACTAAAGGCAAAGAACGGGATCACCTCCGCCCATGCCCGGCGCCATGCCGGGGCGATCGACAGATATTTGCCGCCCCATTTCTCCTCGAACGCGTCCAGCTGGCGGGCGGCCTTATCGGCTGTCGGGGCCTCGTAGATCGGGCGCAGGTCGGCTGCGACCGCCTTGCAATCCTTCCAGCTGCAGAAGTTCATCGAATGCCGGATCAGGTGAACGATGCAGGTCTGGACCGTGGTGTCTGGAAAGGCCGCGGTGATCGCCTCGGGGAAGCCTTCAGCCCGTCCACGACCGCGATCAGGATGTCCTGCACCCCGCGGTTGCGCAGCTCGTTCATCACCGACAGCCAGAACTTGGCGCCGTCGTTATCAGCGATCCAGAGGCCCAGAACCTCGCGTTCGCCGTCCCGGGTGACGCCGAGTGCGATGTAGACCGCCTTGTTCCGCACCATCCGGCTGTCAGCGTCGCGGATCTTTGTGCGCATCTATCCGGCGCAGGCCGCGGCGAATGCACGGAAGTTGCCTTACGCGACTTGGAACGCGTGGCTCCGATGAAGATCATTCCCCTCGACGACCACCTTGGATGGCGCCAGCAGCACCCACGAAATGACACCACATGCGTGGACACCAACTCAGCCAGCCTTCGCATACCCCATCGATTAACCTTCTCTTAACCTTGCTGTCTTACTGTTCATGAACAAACCGAGGGAATGATGAGCTACCGTTTAACGACCTATGAGGCCATACAGGATAACCTGTCAGCTGCTACAATCACCGTAATGCTTTGCCGTGCAAACCTGGAGCAAGTGGATCTTTCAGAGCAGGACAAAGCAGACATGCTGTGGCGGATCGAGTGCCAAATTTCTGAACTGGAGGGGATGCGCACCGAGTTAGCCCGGCTTGCCGGTTGCAGAAAAAATTTATCAACCAAAAGGAAATTTCACTTGCGACCCGTGGAGTGATCCTCTCCCGGCGGTTATCAGTCGGCCTGTCCTTGCCGGGCATCTCTTCGTATCTCGGGAGCGGTCGTGCGATCACGTTTCTTGATCCTGTGTTGGAGCCTGAGAACATTGTTGACCACACCAATGCTGTCAGCCTTGCAGATCCACGCCGGCATCTACCCAACGTTCGATTGGCAGGCGGGTGGACGATTGCCTGTGTCGCTGGCTCAGCTCGGCCTTGACGAAGCCAGCTGGACCAACGTGTTGAAAAGGCATCTGCCATGCAGGACCACGATAGCCTGGCGTCGCGGATCACTTTGACCTGGCAGTGGCCGTGCCGCAGCGGCGACCACCCAGAATGCAGGGCAGTCTTCATCGAACAGCCCACACGAGGAAAAGCTTCCGGAGCGGAAGCTTACCAGAAATCCACACGCGATTGCAGAAGCTCGCTCAGCGTCTCCGCGTCATGACCAAGGAAGATCATGCCGTAGCCGTTACCAAGATCGAGGAAAGTTGCGTCGCCCAGATCTTGCAACCGCTCTCCCAATGATGCTGGGTCAACGGGCTGGCCGTTGATGTTTTGCGTGATGATCAGGCGGTCCTCCTCCGAGAAGTCAGTGATGATGTCAACGCCGTGAGCACTCCGGAATTGGAACAGGTCCGCTCCACTTCCGCCGATCAGGAAGTCGTCGCCCGCACCGCCGTTCAGAACATCACTTCCCTCTCCGCCGTCGATCAGGTCGCTGCCCCGACCACCGTGGAGCGTGTCATTTCCTGCCTTGCCAAAGACCGAGTCGTCTCCACGGCCGAAGTCCTCGATGGCCGCAACGAAATCGTTTCCGCTGCCAAGATCGATGTTGTCGTCGCCCCCGCCAGCATCCACCCAGTCATTATCGACGCCGCCTTCAATGCTGTCATCACCGAACCCGCCATGGATCGTGTCATGTCCGGCGCCACCAGCCAGCAAGTCTTGGCCGTTCTCTCCGTCCAAACGATCGTTGCCGTCATTGCCAAGAAGTCGGTCGTCGTTGAGGCCGCCCGACAGCGTGTCGCGCCCTTCGCCACCAAAGAGAGTGTCACGCCCGTTGCCGCCGTCCAAAAGGTCATTTCCTGCGGCGCCGACAAGAATGTCGTTCCCATCCAGACCGTCGAGCGTGTCGTCGCCGGTGCCGCCATGGAACACATCCGATCCGAAAGAGCCGAGAAGCGTATCGTTTCCCGATCCGCCCGATAGCCAATCGCCAGAGGCGCGCTTTGCCTCGGACCAATCGGCATAGGAGAGACCGCCCCGGTCAGGATCACTTGTCCACCGCACATCCAGCAGATCATCGCCGGTGCCCCCAACAAGCAGATTTGAGCCTGCGCCACCGTGCATGGAATCATTGCCTGCACCGCCGACGAGGAGATCGCTGCCCGGGCCGCCCGAAAGCGTGTCGGAGCCACTTCCCCCGATCAGACTTTCTTTCATGGTTTCTACGAAGGCGCCCAAGACAGTGCTTTCGAAATGCGACTGATCGGTCGTCCCCTCCACCAGGTCAGGGCCGATTGACAGCAAGCGGGAAACGTTGCCGAACGAAATGCTGAATTCCTGATCCGAATATGTCGCCATGGGTGCTTTTCCAGTTTTGAAAGGGTCCGGATGCCTTCTGTCCGGAAAACCAGCCTGGGGTCAGGCTATCGGCCAATCGTAACGCGGCTGAATTCTCTTAGGCGACACAGGAATAAGCGCAATTTTATGTAATTATCTGTCGGCCATTAACAGGCTTTTGCGTAGGTTGGCCACATAAGGACAACAGCAAAGAAAGAGGTCACTATGGCCACAATACCAGGGGGCGCTTTCAGCGACTTCTTGTTCGGGACGTCGCTCTCGGACTTCATCGCAGCCGGCGCGGGGCATGATACCGTCATGTCTGGCTCGGGCGAGGACGTTGTTTATGGCGGCTCGGGCAATGATCTTCTGAATGGCGGTTCAGGCGATGATCGCCTGATGGGCGAGGAGGGGGACGACCAGCTCCTCGGGGGATCGGGGAACGACGCGCTTCATGGCGGAGACGGGGAGGATACCCTGTCCGGCGGCGCGGGCGACGATCTGATGGAAGGGGGCACGGAAGAGGATCTTCTGGTCGGCGGTGCCGGGGATGACACGCTGAACGGCGGGGCGGGCGACGATGCCTTGTCGGGGGAGGCCGGGGATGATTTGCTCTCTGGCGATACAGGCGATGATGCCCTCTCGGCTGGCGCAGGGGACGACACCCTTTCGGGCGATGCTGGGGATGACCAGCTGTTCGGCGGGGCCGGGGACGATCTTCTGCTTGGTGGCAACGGTGACGACCTCCTGCTCGGTGACGCTGGTCGCGACACGCTGGATGGCGGTGCGGGGGACGACAACCTTTATGGCGGCGCGGGGGATGACCTGTTCGTCTTCTCGGGCGGAGGGGATGTGGTCATGGATTTCACGGATGGCGATATCGTCCAGATTTCCTCGCGCCTTGACGGGGTCACGCTGGGCTCGGCCGAGGATGTCGCCGATTTCGCCGTGGACCTTGGCGATGCCGGTACGCTGATCGATTTCGGTCAGGGTGACAGCGTTCTGCTGCACGGTGCCGCTTATGACGATGTGACCTCAGACCCGGGACGCTTCTTTACCGTGGTCTGACAGGATGGTCCGGGCGCCGCGTTGCGCCCGGACCATGCCAGCCGATTTTCCCTTAACCCTGTGCAGGCACCAGGCGGCATGAACATCTCTCTTGATCGAAGGCTTTGTCTTCCAGCCCCGCACGTGCCCGCCCGAGTCGGAGAAGCAACAGCGGTTGCGATGGGCGCCTCGCTGAGCGCGATCTTCTTCGACCGTCCGGCGGGCCACCGCGAACGAATCCAGGCAGAACAGGACGGCCAACCGATCCCGCGCCCCTTCATCGCTGCCGAACTTGCTCTTCGGTCTGGCGGTGTGCGGCACGTCATGCTTGTTCCGCAGAGCATCGAAACCGTGCTGTCGCGCCGGCTCGTGCTGCGCCTCGGCAAGGTGCCGGTGGCGGAGATCGACCCCGACTGGCTCCAGTTGCCGCAGGAAGAGTTCCCGGCGCTGGTTGCGCAGTTGTCAGGTCAAGGTCTGCGCAAGTTGCTTCGGGTGATGCTGACCACGGGAGCATCTCTCTTTGCCGGAAGGGTGCAGACAGGCCTTGGCGATGTGATCCCCAACCTGATGGACATCTGTGGGATCGCGGCGCTCAAGCCTGTTGCTGGAACCCAGATTGCCGGGCGGATGCTTCTCACCTACTCCGCTCCGGGCGTCACCGGCCTGCGCGACCGAACCGAAGCGATCGCCCTTCTGGAGGGACGCCTGATCCACTTCAAGGGTATCGACTGCCTTGTCGAAGGCGAACTGCTGCACGTGCTGCTCCCTCCCGGTCTTCGTCCGGCGCAAATCGTCCTCGCTCCCGACGCACCGCTGCGCCTGGCCAAAGCAGACGCTTCGCTGCGGCAGTTGTCGGCTCGGGCGTGGACCCAAGCACGCGGCAAGGCTTGCCGGGATTGGCTGTTCGCCTGCGGGGGAAGCGGCGCAGCGGCCAGCCTTGAGGGCGAATGTTCCACCGGGCTGATCAAACCAGGGATCACGATCCGGCATCTTTCGCTGGCACCTGCCGGAATGCTTTATGCAATGATTTTAGATGATCCCGGGCGCGTGGTCCGCAAGGTGCTTCTCGAATGGCGGGGGCAACATCTCGAACTGACCTTGTCGCATGGGGTGGACGGAACGGCGAGACTGACCGGCCTTGCCGCTTTGCCGGGCGAGGTTGCGGGGGGCGAGCCATGCCGGATCCGTGTTCTGGACCGCTCGGGCCGGCTGGACATTCTGGCCGAAGCGCCGGTTGCGGCCTATGACGGCAGCATTCCCGACGGCTTCGAGGATGCATGGACGCTGGGTGTGGATGCCCTTCGACCGCTTGCGCGTGCCCGTTCCGGAGTTCACCGCGCTGCGCCGCCTTCCATCACACAGTATTTCGGGCCGACACAGAGATGCGGCTTCAGGATTCTCACATCAATCGGCAGCTCCGCCGACCTGATCCGTGCCCGCGCCGCCATGATCCTGGCCGAGGGTCATGGCACTCCGGTCGAAATTGTCTGCACTATGGCCGAAGGCCCGTTGGCCTTGGGCGCACGTCAGGCGCTGGCCCAGGCCGCTGCGATCCATGGTATCCCGCATCGGCTGGTGCTGCTGCCTGGCGCCACGACCGCGGGTGAGCGCCTTCGCGCCGCACTGGTCGATGCAGGGGACGCCCCCGCCCTGGTGCTTGGTGCCGATGTTCTGCCCGAGAACACGGGCTGGCTGGCATTCTGGGTGCGGCGCCTGCGCAGGCAGGGCGCCCTTGCTCCGGTGCTGCTGGCAAGCGATGGTTCGATCGCCGCCACGCGCGAGGGCGAAGACCCTTGGCAGGGATTGCCGGCTGCCCATCTGCCTGCCTCAACGCGCGTTACCGACAGGCCGCTCGCAAATTGCCTGGCCCTTGGTCGTGCGGGCATCGCGCAGCTTCTTCATGCCGACGCGCCCCATCCCGATCCCGCAGTCTGGATCGCCTCGGCGTTACGGGGCAGTGCCCGCGCCGAGACGCGCTTTCCGTTCCGCCGCTTTGGCCCTGCCCCTACGCAAGGCGCCTTTGCTGCCGCCCTTGCCGACACCGAATTCGCCATGATCGAAAAGAATTGCGAATGACCCTTCAAATCCTGCAAATCGCCCATGACCACCCCGCTTATACAAGCGGCGGGACCGAGATCTTCGCCCATGACCTGACGTCGGCGCTTGATGCGACCGAAAGGGTCAGCGCAAGGTTTCTTGCCGCGACGACCTCGCTTCAACGGCCTGACGACGCACCGGGCGCTTTGGGAATGGAGGGGGGTGATCACCTGTTACGTACCGGGCGCTACGATCGGTTCTCCATGTTGCGTCAGGATGGCACGGACTGGATCGCATCGCTGGGGCGGCTTCTGGGCAGCTTTCGCCCGGACGTGGTGCATCTGCATGGGCTGGACCGGATCGGGGCCGAGGTTCTGGCGGTCCTTCGCCGCCTTGCCCCGCAGGCGCGCATCGTGCTGACGCTGCATGACTATCAAATCCTGTGTCCCAATGATGGCCTCATGCTGACCGTGCCGGAGGGGGCACGCTGCGACAAGGCCGGACAGGATCGCTGCCGACGCTGCTATCCTGCGACGCCCGCGGCGGCGCATCTGCTGCGCAAGGCACATCTGACGGCGCTTCTGTCGCTGGTCGACAGGTTCGTCGCGCCCTCGCGCTTTCTGGCCGAGCGATTTGTCGAATGGGGCGTCGAGGCCAAGCGCATGACGGTCCTGCCCAATCAGGTTCCCAGGATGGTCCAGGCCGAACGGGTTCCCCGCGCCCGGCCTGACCGCTTTGCCTTCTTCGGCAACATCGCCCCGCACAAGGGCGTGCTGCCGCTTCTTGCCGCGACTCGCCTTGCGGGCAAGAAGGTGACGCTGGATCTTCACGGCGGGCTTGGCCATGCCGGGGACGCGTTTCGGCACAGCTTTGCCAAGGCCCTTGCGGCGGCCCCCAATGCCACACACCACGGTTCCTATGCGCGCGAGGACCTGCCCGCGCTGATGAGCCGTGCCGATTGGGTGGTCATGCCCTCAATCTGGTGGGAGAACGCCCCCCTCGTGCTGCTGGAAGCACGGGCGGCCGGTCTGCCCGTGATCTGTTCAGGGATCGGCGGCATGGCCGAGATGGTGGAACACGGACTGACCGGCGTTCACGTTTCCCCTGGCGATCCCCGGGCCTTGGCCGAAGCGATGCGCATGGCGGCAGACGATCCGACCGGTCATGCGTGCATGGCCGCGGCTCAGCGCAGCCGGCAGGACGATGATGCATATCGCGGCTTTGTCGAGGCCCATCTGGATATCTATCGCAACCTTCTGGGGAGGGTTTCCGCATGAGCCCGGCCGACGGAGGCTTTTTCGGACTTGCCGGGGATGTTGCGCTGACACCGGACCTGGCCATCATCCTGCCGGGGGGGCGAACGCTTCTGGCGCTGTCGCAGCTGAGGGATGCCTTGCCCCGTCGCGGCTTTTGCAACGACGCACCCTGGCAGGCGCTCTGCTGGCCGGTCCAGGACGGGCGCGCCGGGCTTGCGCTTGTCGAGGCGCCCCTTGTCGCGGCCGGGTGGCTTCGCGGCCCCGCCGGGGAAGAACTGGAGATCGCGCCGCCGCGCAACATCGACGTTGCTCCTGCGCCGCTCGCCGAATTCGTCAGGCGCATTGGGCTGAGCCGCCGCCAGGTATCGGATTTTCTGATCGACACGCTGATCGGACCCAGAGACGGCAGGACGCAGCCCGGCCATCGCGATTTCGTGGCCAGCTTCCTGTCGCTCGCCTGCGAAACCGACGGTTTTGTCGAAATCCTTGCCTGCCCTGACACAGGGGGGCTTTTCGCGCAAGGCTGGGCACTGTCCCTTGCTGCCGGACGCCACAGTCTGGGGCGTTTGACGGCAAGGCTGGAGTTTCACGACTCCGACGTCGCCGTGTTCGCGCGGCAGGATATTCCGGCGCCAGGCATGGGGTTCTGCCTGTTCAGCCTTGGCTGCCGCGGGGCCGATCTGGATGCACTCGATTGCCTGTTCTATGAACAGGACGGCACGCTCAAGCGGCTTGAGATCGTGCGCGGGACCGTTCTGAAGCTGCGCGGGGAAGCAGCGGCGGACCACGTCCGCCAGATGCTGCCGCGGCTGGCTGGTGACGGAAAGGTCATGGGGATCCACCGGCGCATCTGCCGGCCCCGCTATGGGGGAATCGACACGCTGTCCTTGACGCCGTTGCCGGTGGCCGCCGCCTTTGACACGGTGTTCGAGGCGCCCTCTGGCGGGCTTCTGGCGACGGGTTGGCTGCTGGATCCGCTGCGCCGCGTCGGACGGGTGATCGTCAAAAGCACGGCCGGTCTTTACGCGCCGCTTCATGATCGCTGGAACCCGCTCCCGCGTCCCGACCTGAATGACGGCTTTGCGAATGACCCGCGCTTCGCCCGGTTGCTGGATGCGGCCGACAGCATGCACGGCTTCATGGCCTTTGCCCCGGGCAAGCCCCGGCAGGGCGACGAGGAATTCTATCTGGAGCTTGTCCTGGACGACGGCACCTGCCTGTTCCGCCCGCTGACGATCACGCGGCTGGATGGCCGCGACCTGCTGCCGCAAATCCTTGCTGCGATGCCTCTGCACGATCCGGCACTTGACCTGATCGTCAAGAACACACTGGCACCTTTTCTTGCGGCCTTGCCCGCACGGCCGAAGAACTCCCGTGCCGCACAAAGGCCGCTCGAACTGTCGGCCGATGCGGGAGAGATCACCGCAGTGATCCCGCTGACCCGCATGGACCACCTTCAACCGATGATGGCCTTGCTGGCGGGAACCTCCGAGGCAGACCGCCTTGACCTGGTGATCGTGATGGCACGGGCCGAGGCAGGGCGCGCTGCTACGCGCCTGAAGGATCTGTTCGCCTTTTACGGCATCCGGGGACGCTTGCTGCTGGTTGCTGACCAGACCAGCCTTTGCGACCGGATCGAGGCGGGCCTGTCCTTGGCCGCGGGGGCTCGCGTCCTGATCTGGTCGCCCTTGGCGCTTCCCGCAACGCCCGGCTGGCTTGGCCTGCTGGAGGCCGAGCTTGCCGGGCTCGGCACGCCTGGCTTGATCTCGCCGACGCTGGTCTATGAGGACGGTTCGATCTTTTATGGCGGGGATGGCGCCGCTGACGGCGGCAATCCGATGCTGGGATATCCCCGGGGCTGGCTGACCCAGGGCGCGCCATGCCCCATGCCCGCCGGCGCGGCGCAGCTTGCGCTGATCGACCGCGAGGCCATGGCAGAGGCAGGGGGCTTTGCCGGAGCTCTTTATTCGGACGCGTTGCTCCATCGCGACCTTGCCCGCCGCCTGCACGCGGCAGGCTTCGGAACTTGGTCGTCGCGCAATGTCGATTTCTGGACGCTCGAAGATCCGCAAGGCAGCCCGGATGCGAAAACTCATCTTCTGGAAACGGTTGATTCAGCATTGCTGGTCCATACTGCGGCAATCGAGGCCGGAGAACGATTTTGATGAAAGCGCTTGTGTTGAGCCATGCCCATCCCGCCTTTTCCATTGGTGGCGCGCAGGTCGCATCCTATAACCTGTTCCAGGGCATGAAGCAGCAGCAGGGGTGGAATGCCCATTACATGGCGGGTGTCGGTCCCCTTGTGGCGCGCCACGCTGCGACGCCGCTGATGTCGCTGGGCCAAGCCCCGGACGAGACGCTGTTCTGGACCAACGACTACGACTGGTTTCATTTGGGCTTGAACGACACGAACGCCATCATCAAGCATTTCGAACGTTTCCTGTCCGACCTGCGGCCCGCTGTCGTGAACTTCCACCATGTCATGGGGTTCGGAATCCAGGCGATCCGGGCCACGCGCCGCGCTTTGGGCGATGTGCCGATCGTCTATACCCTGCACGAATACCTGCCGATCTGTGCCCATCACGGGCAGATGATCAAGGCAAAGAGCGCTGCCCTGTGCGTGAAGGCCTCGGCGTCGGATTGCGGCATGTGCTTCCCCGAGATCGGGGCCGCGAACATGCTGCGGCGCGAGTTGTTCATCAAGTCCTTCTTCGCCGAAGTGGACGCCTTTGTCTCGCCTTCGCGGTTTCTGTTGAAGCGCTTCCAGGATTGGGGCCTGCCACGCGAAAAGCTGGTGATGATCGAGAACGGGCTGGAGGGCGGTCCTGTCGCACCGGTGCGTGCCCTGCCGGCGGGCGGGCGGCGCAACCGCTTTGCCTATTTCGGACAGCTGAACCCGTTCAAGGGCATCAAGGTGCTGGTCGAGGCTGTCGCGCGCATCCCGGAAAAGACCTGGGGGGACGGTATCCTGTATATCTTCGGCGGCAACCTGGAACACCAGCCCGAGGATTTCCAGGCCCAGGTAAAGGAACTGTTCCGCCTTTCCGGCCGTCGCCTGCGGTTCATGGGCTCCTATAAAAGTGCCGACTTGCCGCATTTGATGCGCGAGGTGGACTGGACCATCGTGCCGTCAACCTGGTGGGAAAACGCACCGGTCGTCATCCAGGAGGCGTTTCATCATCGCCGCCCGATCATCGCCTCCGACATCGGCGGAATGGCTGAAAAGGTGCGCGATGGCATCGACGGGCTGCATTTCCGCGTCTCCAACCCCGAGAGTCTGGCCGAGACGATGACGCGCGCGATGGAGCCGGCTGTCTGGAACCGCCTGTATGGAGGCATCCGGCCCCCGACCACGGCAAACGAGGCCGCCCGCCTGCACGCTGCTCTGTTCGAGAAGATCCTGGCCCGCAGGTCCAACCCAGCCTTGGCGGTGGATCATGTCTAACGGCAGGCCAGTTCGAGGTCCTTGGCAGGCAGCGCTGATCGATCTTGCCAAGGGTGTGGCGGCGGCAGGCTTTGTCGGCTTTTTTGTCAATCTTCTTTACCTGTCCTTGCCGCTTTATCAGTCGCAGATCTTCGACCGGGTCATCTCATCGGGCAATTTCGATACGCTGGTGGCCTTGACGCTGATCGTGGCGTTCCTGTTCACCTTCCAGTTCACGCTGGATTTCCTGCGCTCACGGCTGCTTCTTGTCATCGCGGCACGGATGTCGACCGTGCTTGGCCGCCCTGTTTTCGAGGCCGCTGTCGAAACCGCGCTGAAATCCGGCACGACAACGGCCGCCACGGCGATGCGGGATCTGAACGGGCTTCGCGGCTTTGTTGCAGGCGGCGCGATCACCTTGCCGATGGACATGGCCTTCACACCGATCCTGCTGGTCGTGCTGTCATTGCTGCATCCGCTTTACGGAACTGTCGGACTTTGCGGCGCCAGTCTCTTGACGCTGATTGCCGTTGCGACCGAGATGCTGGCGCGGCGTCCGGCAGCACAGGCCGTGCAGACAAATGTCCTGCTTCAGGCGGAAACCGCCAATGCCATCCGCAATTCCGAAGTGATTGCAGCCATGGGGATGCTGCCTGACCTGTCGCAACGCTGGCAGCGCGGACAGGCCATGTCGCTCGATAGTATCGAGGCGGGGGGAACGACGGCAAAGTTCCTTGCTGCGCTTGCGCGCGGGTCGCGGATCGGTCTTCAGATCGCGGTGATCTGCACCGGAGCCACGCTGGTCATCCGGCAGGAGGCAAGCCCGGGAACCATCCTGGCTGCGGCAGTGATCACCTCGCGCATGCTGGCGCCGTTCGAGCATCTGATCGACGGCTGGCGGCAATGGGTCAACGCCCTTGCCATCGCCCGGCGGTTGCGCGAGCTCTTGCAAGCCGGGGGGCGGACCCGTTCGGCGGTTAAGGTGCCGGTGGGGCGGGCCGAAGTCCTGGTGGACCGGCTCAGCTATGTCCCTCCGGGGCAGGACGCCCCGCTGCTGCGAAACATCAGCTTCTCGATCGCTCCCGGAGAAATGGTGGGCGTGATCGGCCCGTCCGGCGCCGGAAAATCGACGCTGGCGCGCCTGGTGGTCGGATTGTGGGCGCCGACGACAGGGGGGATTTTCCTGGATGGGCAATCCGCCTTCCTGCACGAGCGGGCCAGCTTCGGCGAGGCGGTCGGCTACCTTCCCCAAGAACCGCTTCTGCTTGACGGAACAGTTCGGGAGAATATCGCCAGGTTCCGCAATGCACCCATTGACGATGTGGTCGCCGCCGCGCGTCAGGCGGGGGTCCATGACATGATCGGCCGTTTGCCCAGAGGGTATGAAACGCTGCTGGCCGATGGCGGGGCACGCCTGTCTGGCGGACAGCGGCAGCGCATTGCCTTGGCGCGCGCGGTCTTTGGGACGCCAAAGCTGCTTGTGCTGGATGAACCGAACTCCTCGCTGGATGCCGATGGCGAGGCGGCCCTGATCGAGGCGGTGGAACGCGCCCGCGCAGCCGGCGCCGCGGTGCTGGTGGTGGCGCAGCGCATGTCGATCCTGAACAAGGCCGACCGCCTTCTGCTGCTGCGCGAGGGCGCGGTGGCGCAATACGGCAACAAGGCCGAGGTGCTGGCGACGCTGGGTCCCCGGCGGCGCGACGCCACAACCGCAGCAGAGGCGCGCATATCATGACTGTGATGACCGATGACGAGGGTCTTCCTGCCTATCGGCCCGTCTTCCTCACGGCATTGGCGATGATCCTGTTTCTGGTCTGTACCGTGGGTGGATGGGCAAGCTATGCGCGGCTCGACGGCGCCGTGGTCACACAGGGGGTTGTTCTTGCGGAAAGCAGACGCAAGACGGTCGAGAACCTGGAGGGCGGCATCCTGTCCAGCCTTTTGGTGGCGCCGGGAGACCGCGTCCGGGCGGGCCAGCCGGTCGCGCAGCTTGACACCACCCAGGATCGAGAACGCTTGGCACAGATGGAATCCGAACGCCTGGCGCTTGTCTTCGACATCTGGCGGCTGGACGCCGAGGCACAGGGGCGTCCGCTCGACCCTGCCCAAGCGCCCGAGTCCGATCCGGCGCGGATCGCCGCGCAGACAAGCCTTTACGAGGCACGCCGGGCTCTGCATCAGGGACAGATCGTGTCAATGATACGTCAGGCGGATCATCTTTCGGCCCAAGCCCGCGCCAATCGCGCCCAAGCCCGCGCCTCCGAACGTCAGATCGAAAGCTGGAAGCAGGAACTGGCCAATACCGAAGCCTTGGTCGAACGCGGGGCTGCAACCCGCCAGAAGGTTCGCGAGATCGAACGGAACCTGTCGATCCTAGAAGGCGAGCGCGATGAATATGCTGCCTTGGCCGAGGCGAACGAGCGGGATGGCGCGCGCGTCGCAGCCGATATTTCCACCTTGCGTCAGCAGCGCGTGGCCGAGGCTGCGGAACTGCTGGCCCAGTCCCGCCGCGCCCTTCCGGCCCTCCAGGCGCAGATGCGGGCGAGCAAGGATATTCTTGATCGTCGGACGCTGCGTGCGCCGCAGGATGGGCTCGTGGTCGATATTCCGACCGTAACGCCCGGCGCGGTGATCGGATCCGGCGTCATTGTGATGGAAATCGTGCCCGATACCGACGCCCTGGTCATCCAGGCGCGGCTTCCGCCTGAGTCCATCGACACGGTCCATGTCGGCCGCACGGCGCGGGTCAGGTTGACCGCCTATCGGCGCGCAGTCGCCCCCACCATCGACGGCAAGGTGACCTATGTGTCCGCAGACCTGCTGGAGGAACCCCGTGACGGCAGCCGCTATTTCGAAGCCCGCATTGTGCTGGATGCCGCCGAACTGAAAGACAATCCGGATATCGCGCTGACCGCGGGGATGCCCGTCGAGGTGGCAATCCAGACCGGAGAACGGCGGGCAGGGGACTATCTGCTGGAACCGATCCTGCGGCATCTGCGCAAAGCGATGCGCGATGAGTGAATATCTTAACCATTTCGCGCGACAATGGCTGACGGCAACAGGGAGGAAAGAATGAGCGAAGGTCATTTCACGCTGAAGAATGCGGATTTTCCAGCACTTGAGCGAGCGGGTTTGCGCATTCCGGGTCTTCTTCACACAGGCAGGCTTGCCGCCGGGTCGCGGATCGAAGGCCCGACCTCGATCATCTGCTCGGTTTCGCAAGGCGCGTTTATCGATATTGGCGCATTTTGCAACCTGAGCGGCGGAACGATCAACAATGTCCGCTTCGGGCGCTACTGCTCGATCGCATCCGGTGTGGTCATCGGGATGCACGAGCATCCAACCGATTGGCTGACAACCTCGCGCACAGCGTATTTCCCGCAGGTGAATGGCTGGCGCGAACTGGTTGCCTCCCATCGCATCGACGAGATCCGACAAGGCCAGCGCCCCTTCAGGGACAGCTGCCCGATCACCGAAATCGGCCATGACGTCTGGATCGGGCAGGGTGCTTTCATCAAGTCGGGCGTGACGATCGGGACAGGGTCGATCATTGGCGCAAGGGCGATCGTGCTGCGTGATGTGCCGCCTTATTCCATTGTTGTCGGAACGCCGGGGCGGGTCATGCGCTTGCGCTTCCCCGAGGCGACGGTCGCGCGTCTGCTGGCTCTGCAATGGTGGCGCTATTCGATCTTTGATCTGTTCTCGGCTCCGCTTGATGACATCAATGCAGCATTGGATCGGATCGAGGCCATGATCAACGCAGGGCAGCTCGTGCCCTATGAAGGGCCCGTCGTCACGGCAGGGGACCTGCGCGATCTGCAAGGCCTGGCCGCTGATCTCGCGGCCCGCTTCACTCCGCCGGTGGCACAAGCCAGCTGACTGGAAACCTGACAAGGGTGCGTTCTGGCCCTGTCTTTCAGTCACCGTCCAGAGGGATGCGGACAAGATAAAGCCATGAATTCCGATCAACGGGTTCAACGTTCGCTGTAGAACTGTCGAGGTCCAGCAAGGACGGGTTGGCCGCCGCCGCATCCGTGTCGCAATCGCGAGGCCAGAGCAAGGAAACGTCAAGCAGCAGGCGCAGACTGCTCGAGTGGATCAGGTCGGGGGACGTCGTTCACCAGATACCTAGGCGCATCACGCCATCTGGGGCGCGCAGGGTTGCCGGGGCTACTGCCAGATGGACGTCCTCTTCAGACAGCTGCACGATCGATGATATCGTGCTTGCGATGCCGGAGATGGGGACACAGGCATGCCGCGACGGCTTGGAAGGGGTGTCCCCGTAGATTCTGCGGAAGCAATGCCGAACGTCTCGCTATTCCAAGCCCGCCAGTCCCGAGCGGTGGCGCCTGTCGGACGACGGATTAGGCAGGCGCCACGGCGCTGAGGCGGTGCGTCCTCGGTAAAGATGACGGCGTGAAGAAATTTTGTGCGATGAATGATGGTGCTGGAGTTGGAATGCCCTTGGTGGCGGCTCTGCGTGGGTGGATAGGGGACCGGCGACGTCGCGACAGGCGAGGCGCCTGCGGAAGCGTGACGGAATAAGGCAATGCGGAAAACTCGACGATGCTGTTCCACCAGCGGGACGCGTGGGCACTGGCGACATTAGCCGGGCCTTGCATGGCCATGACACTCTCCATGCGCGAGTGCCGCCAGCCTGCCGGACGGTTCGATACAGGAGGAGGCGATCCAGGTTCGGTCATCGAAGGCGGAAGGTGCATCGTCATGGCACCTTCATGGACGATCCGGCAGTTGCGGCGCATTGTGTCAATAGGTTGTCCCGCGGCCGGGTCGAGTCCGCCCAGTTCCTGCCAGAAGATTGATCCCACTCCTGTCGCGCCAAGCCCGGGCGGCGCTGTCGGGAGCGTCCCATCGGCGGCATTGATCGGTTGCCCTGTCCAAACTGGTTGAAAAGTGCCAACAATGACCGATTTAGCGGTCGCCGAAAATGGCGAGAGGCAAAGCAGGAAGAAGGCGCATCCCGAATCTTTGGAATGGCGTAAACCCGATCTTAAAGATCTGCTTTTATCACATTGCCAAGCCGCATTGTCGCAGGGTTGGCCAGATGAATAACCAGACACCTCTCTCCCAAGTCTCCAAAGAGCCCCGGCTTCATGGCGTGATCGACATTCTGCGCACTGATCGCGTGGCAGGTTGGGTAATTGATCGGACTGATGCTGCCCGGTGCGCCAGTGTCGATGTGCGCCGCGAGGGCCGGTTGATCGGAACCGTGACAGCCAACCGGCCGCGCAAGGACCTAGAGCGTCAGGCCGTCGGCACTGGCTCCTACGGCTTCGCATTCACCTTCGATCCACCGCTGGAGGAGGGAATGGAGTTTACGGTCGTGGTCACAGCCCGCTCGCATGACGGAGTCGAGTTGCCTCTTCAGCCGGCGGCAGGCGCGGCAAAAGCAGTCACGGCCGAGAAGAAAGTGCTTGGCCGCATTCTGTCCGAACTGGTGGCGTTGCGGGCCGAGGTCGACAATCTGCGACTGGAGGAAGCATCAGCCGAGAAGGCGCGCGCATGTTTTCAGGAACGCCTGGAACTTGTCCAACTTCGTCTCGAAAGCAGCATTCCGGCCAAGGATCTGCCGCAGCGCAGTTCGCCCGGATGGCTTGTTGGGATCGGGGTGGCAGGCGCCATCCTGGCTACCGGATCGCTGATCGCCGGGCTTTATTCGCTGTGGGCCGCGTAGCGTGGCGGGCGCGCCGAGCATCCTGATCATCCACGACCATTTTCCCGGCCAGTTCGGGGCCCTTGCACTTCATCTTGCTGCGAATGGCTGGGACGTGACATTTGCGACACGCACGATGCCCGTCATCAATCCCGGATATCGTGTTGTTTCCTTCACCCCGCACCGCGGCCCGTCCAGCAAGACGCATCCTTATGCGCAGCCGATGGACCGCGCGGTGTTGACGGGACAGGCCTTTGCCCGCACGGGCATTGCGCTCCGGAACGAAGGTTACAGGCCGCATGTGATCGTTTGCCATTCAGGCTGGGGAGCAGGGCTTTTTGCAAAGGATATTTTCCCGGAAGCCAGGTTGGTCTCGTATGCGGAGTGGTGGTACAATTCGCCTGGGGCGGATATCGCGTTTCTGGCAGGATCCTATCCAGACGTGATCGATTCAGGGCCAGACGCGCGAATGATGGAGCGTGCGCGCAATGCGCACCTGGCACTCGACCTGTCCTCTGCCGATGCGTGTCTATGTCCGACACATTTTCAAGCGGCGCAGTTTCCTGCCTCTATCAAGCGTGACCTGATTGTGGGTCATGACGGAATTGATACCAGCTTCTTCTCGCCGGGGCCGCCCGAGGATCCAACGCTGGGTGGCCGCGTTCCTGATGACGCGCGGGTCGTGACCTTCGCAACGCGCGGCATGGAGCCGCATCGCGGCTTTCCGGAATTCATGAAAGCTGTCCCATCAATCATTGCGGCGGATCGTCGCATTCATGTCGTCATCGCCGGGCAGAACAAAGTCGTTTATGGACCTCGTTCCATACGCGTGCGCGACTGGAAGGCAGAAGCTCTTTCGACGTTGAACTTGGATCCAGCGCGCGTTGTCTTTACGGGAGCGCTGCGGGTGAACGAGTATCGCAATCTCCTGCGCCGCTCCGATGCGCATGTCTATCTGACCGTTCCGTTTGTTTTGTCTTGGTCGATGTTGGAGGCGATGAGCGCTGCAAGGCGGCTCGTGCTGTCAGATACCTCGCCGGTTCGGGAATTTGCCGGAACCGGCCAAGCGATACTTTCCGCGATTTCCCCTCCGTCCATCGCTGATGCGGTGCTAGAGGCACTGGACGACGTTTCCGACAGATCCCAAAGAGCGCGTGATCTTATCAAGGATAGAATTCCGCTTCATGACTGCTTGTCTTTCCGGCAGGAGGTGCTTTCACAATTCTTGTGACCTTGATCGGGCTGTAAGTCTATCCATGCATCCACGGAGATGCTGTGAGTGGAATAAACACGTAGCAGTGACAGGCGAGTAGGATACATCGGTTCACATGTCCCCAAGGCTATTCGCGCGGCGGATTTCGTGCCAGTTGCCTTTGAGAATTTTTTGCCGGCTGCCGCGATGCCGTGCGCTTCGGCCCGCTGGTTCAAGGCGATCTTCCGAACCGAAGTAAAATCAAGGCTGCCTTGACTGAATACGGGCCGATAGCGGTGTTGCATTTCGCCGCCTTATCGCTTGTGCCTCGATGAGGAACCCCGGTCCTTATTGGCGCTTGAACGTGAACGGCGCGCTGAACCTCCTTCAGGGAACGGTGGCGGCAGACATCCGCAATCTTGTCTTCTCGTCCATGTGCGCGACCTATGGTGACCAAGATGGGGTGATCCTGGATGAGGCCACCCTGCGGCGTCCAATCAATGCCTTCGGACGATCAGAAGCTCTCCTTTTAGATGGAAATCGCCTGTAGAGGCAGACAAGCGCGGTCAATCTGCGGCTAGTCCGACCTTGGCGAGAACTCCTCTTCCGAGAAAAAGCTAGGCATCGTACCTGTATCTGCGGCAACGACCATGATCCCCTCGCCTGTTAACCCATCCTTAACCCTGTTCCCGTATGCAAATTGGGCATAAGGAGGACGCGCATGAGCTACCGTATCGCGACCTACGGCGCCCTGCAGGCCAATCTCTCGGCGGCGAATACGTCTGTGATGCTATGCCGGGCTAGTATCGGCCGGTTGCCCCTGACAAGCGCAGAGCGCGACGAGACCATCGAGCGGATCAGCAAGCAGATTCGTGAGCTGGAGGCGATGCTCCTGGAGTTAAGCGGGCCTGGTAGAAAGAAGGGTACCCCGTTCATCAGGACGCGCCGCCGGAAATCGCCTGCGCCGCGCCGCACTGGTGCCCTGTCCGACGGTGTGCCTTAACGGCGTAATCCAGGAGATCTGACCAGGAAGGGGCGTCACAACACAGCCTTAGGGTCCAAGGGCAGTGACCTGCCCCCCGGTCGTCCCTCGTTCATAACGAGAGTCCTTGGGGTTGTGCGCTGCTCCCCAACCTTGGACCGCCGGATGCTGGAGTTTTCCGGCTCGGTCATGGCGACGGGCTGGCTGCGTCGCCGGGATAATGCAGCGTGAACGGGACCTTGTACCCGATCGCACTATGGGGCCGGTCTTCGTTGTAGTGCCTACGCCAATCCTCCAGCTTTTCTCGAGCATCTGCAAGGCTCATGAACCAGTGCGCGTTCAGGCACTCTGAGCGGAGCTTGCTGTTGAACGCCTCAATGAAGCCGTTGTCCGTGGGCTTGCCGGGTCGTGAGAAGTCGAGGGTGACGTCATTGGCATAGGCCCACAGATCGAGATCGCGGGAGATGAATTCGCTGCCGTTGTCCACCCTGATTGTCTTTGGGTAGCCGAACTGCGCACAGACCTGTTCCAGTGTCCGAACCACATCTTCCCCGCGATACGTCAGGCGGGGATCGGCGGCCGGGCAAAAGCGGGAATGGATATCGACAATGGTCAGGATGCGAAGCTTCGTGCCCAGGGCAAGTTGGTCATGCACAAAGTCCATGGCCCAGATGTCGTTAGGGCCAACTGCCTCCTGACGGTCATCACGCAGCTTCGCCTTCACCCGCCGCTGAGGTTCGCGCGCGCCTGCGCCACCTGATCGGTGACGATGCGAGCCTGGTGACGATCTCGACCTGCCATGCGTTGGCCATGCGGCTGGTGGGTGCCAGCTTTGCTGGGACCTCGGCGGAGGTCCATGACTTCGACGGCATTGTGAGAGAGGCCGTCCGACAGTTGAACGGGGAGGGCCTGAGCAAGGCCGAGGCGGAGGCGCAGCGCGAGACGCTGATCCAGGGCTATCGCTGGATCCTGGTGGACGAATACCAGGACATCGGCCCGGAGGAATACGCCCTCATCGCCGCGGTGGCGGGCCGGTCGATGGAGGATCCCGACCTGCGGCTCAGCCTGTTTGCGGTCGGCGACGACGACCAGAACATCTATGCTTTCGCGGGCGCCTCCATCCGCTTCATCCGGCAGTTCGAGGCGGATTACCGGGCGGGGCCAGAGTTCCTGATCGAGAACTACCGCTCCACCCGCCACATCATCGAGGCCGCGAATGCCGTCATCGCCCCGGCCAGGGACCGGATGAAGGCCGATCACGCCATCATCGTGGATCGCAAGCGCCGGAAGGACCCGCCCGGTGGTGAGATGGCAGCACTTGATCCCGTCGCGCAAGGCCGTGTCCAGGTGCTGGATTGTTCAGGCGGCGATGTGGTGCAGGCCATCGCGGCGGTGGATGAACTCGTGCGCCTGTCGCGTCTGGACCCGGACTGGAGCTGGTCGCGGGCGGCGATCATCTCGCGCGACTGGCGACGTCTCGCCCCGGTGCGAGCCTATGCCGAAGCTCTGGGACTGCCGGTGGAGATAGCCAACGAAAGCCCGCCCAGCGTCTGGCGCCTGCGCGAGACGCAACGCTTTATCGAGACCTTGCGGCGCGATCCCGCGCGCCTTCTCGGTACTCGCGATCTGGTCGAGGCCGTGAACCTACTGCCATCCAATCGCTGGACCGACCTGATCGCCGAAGGGATCGCCGCACTGGCGCGCGAACTCGCCGACAAGACCATGCCCGTGCCCGACCTTGTCGAGTGGTTTGCCGAATGGGCACGTGACACCCGCAGCGAGCAGCGGGGCCTGCTGCTGCTGACGGCGCACCGCTCGAAGGGGTTGCAGTTCGACGACGTCGTCATCCTGAACGGGGGCTGGGATGCTCCCTCCCGAGGCGAGGATGCCGATGCGCCAAGGCGTCTGCTCTACGTCGCCATGACACGGGCGCGGCGCAGCCTCTGCATCATGGCGAGCGGCATGCATCCTTTCCTGGCGCAGGGCGGAGAGCCTGTGCTCCGGCGGGAGGCTCCGCCCCAGGCGGGAGACGTGATGCTGGCCACGGTGCAGTATCAGATGCCCAACCTTAAAGCGGTGGACTTGTCCTGGGCAGGGCGGCTACCTGCGGATCATCACTCGCTGCGGGCGATCGCGGAAGCCCAGGTTGGCGATCCCGTGCGCCTGGCGAACGAGGCGGGAGCCTGGCTGATCCAAGATGCCCGTGGACGTGCCCTTGGCCGCATGGCGCGGACATGGTCGCCGCCGCGGGTGTGAAGTTCCTCAAGGGAGAGATCGGCGCCGTGGTGCGGTGGCGCAAGGCTGACAGCAGGGAGGAATTCCGCGCGCGCATACATCGGGATGTCTGGGAAGCGGTGCTGCCGGAACTCGTGTATGGTCCGCCGCCGCAGCCGAAGCAATAAGGGCGTGGACACTACCGTGGTCGGCGTGGTGGCGCGATCGGGATGGCAGCGTCCAGATCGTCCCTGTCATTGGGAGATCATGTGAACAAGAACGTGCGACGTGCAGGCTTTAGTCGATGGCGAGGATCTCGGGAGCTTCAGCGTTGGACTCCTGCGATAACGTCGTTCTCCCGCAACGTCATTGGGCTGTTGGACCATTAGACCAACTGGATGGCCAGGTTGAAATGGACGGTGCCGACACCGCAAACTTTCCTTGAAATGCTTGAAATTCGGTCGAACGGAAGTCCACTGGTGGCACCAAGGGGACTTCTCCGCACGGATGAAACCGCCGCGAGATGCCGGTGACAGGAAGATGCATCAACAGCACATATGGGTGTCGGCCGCCTCATCCTGACGTTTCGGAAACCTGGGGGCGCCGCTTACCCTTGGCTTTATCAGAAAAGATCAGCAGTGATCACAGATGACGAAGTCCGAACAAGCGGCAAGCTGGAGACCTCGGCGATGGTAAGATGCCAGTCTGGCTGTAAAGGAGCGGTCCGCAAGCCGAGGTGTGTCAGAAGCCTGATGCGCCGCTCCATTGCGGGAGTAGCGGACCCGGGTTCAGGCAACAGCAACTGACCGAGCCAGCCGGGCTTTGATCCCCTTGTTCAAGAGTTTTTCGACGTCAGCAACGATCTCGTTCCTGATCAGTCGGTCGAGGGCGAGGCATACCCGCCGCACATTTGACACATCGTCGGCCTGGTGGATCTCTGCACAGTGCCCTGCGGTCCGCGCAGCCAGCAGCTGTGGGTAGGGCCAGCGGCGCGTGGGCACAGAGGACTTGGTCGCCGTGGTATACTCGCTTGCGTAAAATTTCTTGTCGACGAACCTGCCCGGAGGATTGGTCCGGCGTGACTTGCGGTCACTGAATGCGATGCCTGCCTGGATTTCTGCGTCCGTGTAGTGCGCATCGCGCGCCAGGGCTTTCAAAGCGAGCTTTGTGACTTCGACTTTCTGGCGGCGCTCGTCAGCTTCTGTGCGGGTCCGGTTCGCCTTTGAGCTGGCGATCGGCGTGGGCGACGCGACAGCAGCTTCCACGTCTCCGATCTGGTGGGTCATAGTTTCCTCGTCTGGTATTCAATCAACTCGCGGCCAAGGTATTTATCGCCGCTATAGTTCTACATTATCAAATCAGAGACCTATCTCGCAACAGCGACAAGCGATAGAGATCTGTGGATTGCGTAAATAAAATCCTTGGAGTTTTCACAACTTCATGGTTTCCGCAGTCGCCTGTATCGATCGATCATATGGTTAATATTTTCCATAGTTGATAGGAAAGCATCGTTTAAAGCGGTGAAAAGATTATCAGCCGGAAATTTTATGAGGCGTTCATCCCCAGGATTGATGGTCCGTTCTCTTTTCGGCAATGAAAGCAAATGTTATAAGCCAAGTCCGTCCCGGTATTCCGTGACAGTCCGGTGCGCCGCAATCTTGCGGATCGATAGGTTTTCCGCAGATGCATGCGCCAAATGATGTTCAAAGGTCCCATGTGGATCACTCCGTTGCCCTGTCGCTCACCGCTGGGGAAGGTTCACATGGCTTAATTCCCAGTGGAAATTACCCGCCTATCCGGCGCACTTCTGGGTGGAAATCAACAACCCTTGTCACCTTCTCCCGACCGGTCCTTGCGGTTCATGACGCGCCAAACACGGCTAGCCTCCTCGCAAAATATATCTCTGCAGGTATTCTTGAAAGCCGGGCGGTGAAAGGTCAGACGCTCCAGGTCGCCCGTAAGCGTCTTCGCCAAGCTTCACCGAACAAGCGCATTTCCGTGAGGCCGAACCCACGTCCCTCTCACCCGGAGCTTTGGAAGTGGTGATCGCCACCGAGACCCAGGCCGTTGTCTCTGATAGCCAAGCACGACCTTGGACTCTGGCATCAGGTGGATGAGGATAGAGGAGGTCTCAGCACGTTAGTCCTGTTTCTCGTCTGAAACGTGTCCTAGCTGCTGAGGCTAGTGGCGCCCCACATCAGTTCATGGCAACGGGCAGTAGAAATTGCGAAAAGGCCTGCGCGACATGGTTCCAGACTTGAGCCCCTGTCATTCCTTGACCAGCTTTGTTAATCTTCTCGATTGCATGAGCGCTCAGCAGCACATGGACCGGCACATAGCGCATGTCCAACTCGCCTGTTCGAACCTGACGGCCAGGGAAATCCTGGTTGAACTCCTTGAGCGTCGGAACGAGTCGATGGTGAAGTTGCTGGTCGACCCGTCCGTCCGCTCGCGCGTATTCCCTCCGGAGTTCAACACTGACAATGTCATTGATCCCAGGCTTGATCGGTGGTGCATTATCCGTTGCAATGATGGGCGGTAAAAATTCGTTCATTGCATCGCCGTCAGGATTCTGAAGACGGATTGTCGGATCGACAATGACGAAAGGCGGGACGACAACCCAAGCATGACCGGGCTCCCGATCTGGAAAGTCCGCAGTGTCGCAGATGCATTGATCCCGCCGCAGGCTTTTGCTCGCAACTTCCATAATCGTGGAGCCAGCAAGGCCATAGCTCCAGATCCCCATTCGATCAAGGATCCCCTGCATCATCAACGAGGCATGAAAACAACTGTGCCGCATGGCATTCTGCTCGAACAAATCGGCTATGTAGCGGGCCAGGCGCGGGACGACGGTCCGAACCCGCTCATCATATTCAGCTGTTCGCGGACGCGACTGCACCCAATGCGCATAAAGCTTTGCGACCTCGTGGTCACCATATTCGTCTGCCAGCAGGGCGAGATGTGTGGTAAAGCCAAGCTTGGAGGTATCTACCCCAAGATCACGCAGTCTGCCGTCCAGGATCTCATGCATCGTGTCCTTGGTCGCCGCCCGCCGCTTAGCCTCACCCATCCTTTTATCTCCTTTGCTTTATCCAAGGCCAACTAAACAACCGGGAAGAGCGTCAACACGCATTCAAGCAACCTCTACGCAGAGGGCGCTGGTGACGGAAGCTAACGGCGAGTGCATTTCAATCGCCTCACCTGACGGTTTAATTCGCACTTCATGTGCCTTCTTAAGCTTCGGCACTTGTTCCGGGACCAAAGTCCCGCCGTGTGGCATCCTGCTCACACCGCGGGAAGGGGGATCAGCGTTCTGCCGCCCGGCTGTCCAGATTGCCGTAGAAGCCGGTTCCATAGAGGACGCATCAATACCGTTGTCGACCTTTCTGGGCTGACCCGTGAAGGTGATGCCCCGCACGGCCTCCGTCTCGCCTGCAGCCCGGCACGGAGCCTCTGGCCGGTTGGCAGGCTCATCCATCCCAGCCTCGTGCCGGATCCGTTCCCCGGCGGCGTAGAGCGCCACGATCTCGCGGTGGGCGAGCAAAGGCTGCACGGCCCGTGCGGCAGCGGCCGCCAGGGGCAGCCTGTCCAGCCGGTCACGCAGTTCCTCGGGGCTGCAGCCCTTGGCACGGATGAAGTGATTCGAACTGGTGGAGTAGCCCCGGGGCGTCACTCCGGCAGCAAGGGCGGCTGCATCGGGGCAGGGGAGGATAACGCCCGCGCGGTTGCCCACCCGGCGGATGACCAGGTCAGCTTGCGCCAGGTCGGCCACGAACGCGAAATCAGGATGGGCATCTGGCGTGCGGGTGATGAGGCGTGCTTCAGGCCGCCGCTCCCAAATCTGGAAGACGCAGTTGACCCGGTGCAGTCCGTCTGCGGTGTGGAAGGGTTCGTTAGGGAGATCAATCTGGCGGCGCAGATGAAACCGCGGATCGATGCCGCGCTGCATGGAGGCCTTGGAGAAGGAGGCGGGCAGGATGAAGGCGATGACATCGGCAAACAAAGCCGCGCGTTGGATGAAGCGTTTCGCGAGATGGCCGCCGCGCCCGAAGGGGGGATTGCCCAGCACGATGATGCGGCCATCATGACGAGGCGCCGGGAGGGTGAAAAAGTCCCGTTCCTCGATGCCAGGCGCATCAGGAGCGAGATCGACCGCGATCAGCCGTTCCTGGGGCAGAAGGCGGGAGAATGCTCCCGCGCCGGCAGCGGGCTCGATGAAAAGATCGTCTGTCCGAAAGCGCACTTCGCGCCAGGCCGTGCCGATGCACCGACGTGCAGTGGCGTCCGTCGTATAGAACTTGTCCAAGGCCAAACGCATTGAGGTTTCTTCGTTTTTCACATTGAAATTGCGCATCTTCATCCTGGTTTTTTCACATCACGCGGTCTCCGTGCTGTTGGGATTGAAGATAAATCTCGGCTGTGAAAATCGCCAGTTCTGCGGCTCGTCATCGAACGCCAAACCTGTGGACAACGGGACGAAGAGAGAACATCGGAACCGCAACCTCAGTGGTGATCCATCGGCGGGGACATCCTACCGCACCGCCAGGCCTCGGTGCAGGAGGGCAGAGAGGACGCCTGACTGCCGATCTTAGGAGGCCCTGCCTGTTACGCTGTTACGCCCTGTTTCAGGCTCTGTAACAGGTAAGCCATTGAAAATTAATGTTGTTACAGCGTTACGCCAAAAAAGGGGCCTGAGTGTCTTCCTGTGCGGGCGTGCGTGCGGGGGCGCGCGTGCGCATACGGGCATTAGTATATATATCTTCCAGAACATGTAACAATGAAACACTTGCCCTATTCTTCAATGAAATCAATTGGTTAACCTGTTACGCTCTCCGTTACGGTTTGTAACGGGTGTAACATATTGATTTTAAACGAAATATCTGTTACATCAGCCTGAGAAGCCGCGTTCTGAGGCTGTTGGACCGGCTTTCTCGGCCTCTTTGGAGGGTTATCCAGAGGATTTTTTGCCTCCCGGCGGTCGTCCGGCTCTCCCCAGGGCGCCGGACTGGGCAGGTCAGCCGCCCAAGCTTGATCCGGTGCGGTCAGGATCCTCTTCCCTCTGAGACCGTCCTGGCCACCAGGGATCGAATGGCATCCGTCTGAGAGCCAGCCGAAACGACAAGGAACGGCCGAAGCTTGCAACGCCACGGTCTTCGTTATGGCCATGGTCGGCATGACATCAACCTCCTGTTCGAATTCCGCGGTCATCGATCAGCCCCCGAAGCAGACGTTCGGCCTCCTGGCCCGGTTCGACTTCGTCGGGATAGCCGAGCGAGGTGTTGGTTACCGGCACGCCGTGGACCGTGGCGTCCAGAAGCCGGTGAGTATGGCCAAACAACCAGCCATCGGGGCGGTGCTTGCCGATCCAAGTGTCGAGATCGGATGCAAAAGCGGCGGAGAGCCCGTTGATCGTCCCGGCCACGGCAGGGCTCGGGGCGTGGTGGGTGACGACGATGCGCTGTCCCGCCCAGGGCTCGGCCATGGCGCGGGTGAGCCAGTCGAGGTGATCGCGATGCGCGGCCACCGTGTCCTCGGGGCGGATCGGACCCTGCGCGAGGTTGGCGCTTTTGCGGATGCGGATGTAGTCGGGCATCACCATCCTGGCCCTGTGCAGAGTAATGAGCGAAAGTTGGTGATGCCCTGAGGGGCGGCATATCATGGCGGTGTTCACGCGCCGTCAAT
>NZ_WMBT01000008.1 GCF_009708075.1 Paracoccus lichenicola
AGCTCCTCAGTCGTCCAACGACCAAACCGCCCACATATCCCTTCAGATATCCAGTGATGTCAAAAAGCAGGGGGACCAAAATCACGGAACCAGCGCCACTCTCACGACGCACCGTCCGGTCATCTATTCCCAGAATTGTCTTCCCGAAGCGCCGTTCCGTCTGGCCCGTTCCTTCGAGAACCGCTAGATAGCCCCGCCGTACCGAGGGTGCAAGAGAAAAAATGCGGAAAGCCGAAATTTTTTGATCATTGCCTTTCGCCGGGCAAGGACGCCTGCTGGAACCGTGGATGTTCTGGGCCTTCGGCCATGCCGACATCCGCATCACGTGCCGGGGAAACGCATGAGACAGGATCAGCCTTATCCGACCCTTGCCCAGGCCGCGCGCATCTGGGCGCGCATCGGGCTTCTGAGCTTCGGCGGACCGGCGGGGCAGATCGCGCTGATGCACCGCATCCTGGTCGAGGAACAGCGCTGGCTGGGCGAGAAGCGGTTCCTGCACGCGCTGAACTTCTGCATGGTGCTGCCCGGACCCGAGGCGATGCAGCTGGCGGTCTATATCGGCTGGCTGATGCACCGGACCCTGGGGGGCATCGTCGCGGGGCTGCTGTTCGTCCTGCCGGGCCTGGTCTCGATCATGGCGCTGTCCTGGATCTATGCGCTTTGGGGCCAGACCGGCACGCTGGACTCGCTGTTCTTCGGGCTGAAGGCCGCCGTTCTGGCCATCGTCGCGCAGGCCGTGATCCGCATCGGCTCGCGCGCGCTGAGAAACGGCCCGATGATCGCCATCGCGGCGGCGTCCTTCGTGGCGATCTTCGCCCTGGGCGTGCCGTTTCCGGTCATCATCCTGGCCGCGGGCCTGATCGGCTTCGCGGGCGCGCGGGCCGGGCTTGCGGCGTTCCACGGCGGCGGGGGCCATGGCAAGGCAGGCGGCGTCCCCGTGGCCGATGCCGAAACCCTGCTGGGCGAGGAGGTGCCCGACCACGCGCAGGTCAGCCGGGCCGGGGCCATCCGCGTCTCGGCCGTGTTCGGGGCGCTGTGGCTGGTGCCGGTGGCGGCGCTGTTCGGGCTGGCGGGGCCGGGCAACGTGTTCTCGCAGATCGCGGGGTTCTTCAGCGTCATGGCGGTGGTCACCTTCGGCGGAGCCTATGCGGTGCTGGCCTATGTCGCCCAGCAGGCGGTCGAGACCTATGGCTGGCTCGCCCCGGGCGAAATGCTGGACGGCCTGGGCATGGCCGAGACCACGCCGGGACCGCTGATCATGGTCACGCAGTTCGTGGGCTTCATGGGCGCGCTGCGCGATCCGGGGGCGATGCCGCCGCTGCTGGCGGGCACGCTGGGCGGGCTGCTGACGACCTGGGTGACCTTCGTGCCCTGCTTCCTGTGGATCTTCCTGGGCGCCCCCTTCATCGAGCGGTTGCGCGACAACCACGCCCTGTCGGCGGCGCTGAGCGCGATCACGGCGGCGGTGGTGGGGGTGATCGGGAACCTGGCGGTCTGGTTCGGGCTGCATGTGCTGTTCCGGCAGGTCCGGCCGCTGGAGGCCTGGGGTCTGTCGCTGGACTGGCCGGTCTGGCGCACCCTGGACCCCGCCGCCCTGCTGCTGGTCGTGGCGGCGCTGGTCGCGGTGTTCCGGTTCCGCCTGGGGCCGGTCGCGGTGCTGGCGGGCTGCGCCGGGGCGGGGCTGGCCCTGCGTCTGGCGGGGGCCTTGTGAACGCCGCCCCGCGATTCGCGATTTGCTTTTCCCCCTGAACGCCTAACCTTGCACCATCATTCCGCGGAGCGCGCCATGCACCTTTTCCTTGTCCTGATCCACCTCGGCGCGGCCGTGATGTTGCTGCTTTGGGCCGTCAGGATGGTGCGCACGGGGGTCGAGCGGGCCTTCGGCGCGGGCCTGCGCAGCGCCATGCGGCAGGCGGGCGGCAGCGTCGCGGGCATGGCGGCGGTGGGCGTGGGGCTGGCGGTCGTTCTGCAAAGCGCGACCGCCGTGGGCATCCTGGCGACGGGCTTTGCCGCGTCCGGCCTGATGGGGATCAAGGTCGGGATCGCGGCGCTTCTGGGCGCGGATCTGGGATCGGCGCTGGTGGTCAAGCTTCTGTCCTTCGACCTGGGCGAACTGATCCCGGTGCTGATCCTGACCGGCACCACGCTGTTCCTGAAATCGGAACGCCGGCAGGTTCGGCAGGCGGGGCGGATCGTGCTGGGCATCGCCTTCATCCTTCTGTCCCTGCGCATGATCGGGGACGCCACCCTGCCCCTGCGCGAAAGCGCGGTGCTGCCGCAGCTGGCCGAATGGCTGGCGGGCGATCCGCTGACGGCCTTTACCCTCGCCGCCCTGCTGGCCCTGGGGCTGCATTCCTCGGTCGCCACGCTGCTGATCGTCGCAAGCTTCGCGTCAGGCGGCCTTCTGTCGGTCGAGGCGGCGGCCCCCATGGTGCTGGGCGCGAACCTGGGGGGCGGGCTGGTCGCCGTCTGGCTGACCCGGGGCGCGCCCCTTCCGGCCCGGCGGATCCCGCTGGCCAACCTGATCTTCCGCGGCATCGGCGCGCTGTCCGTCCTGCTGCTGCTGCCGCTGGTGCCGCTGCACTGGCTGGGGGGCGAGGCGGGCGTGCAACTGGTCAACCTTCACGTCGTCTTCAACCTGGCCCTGCTGGTCGCGGCCCTGCCCCTTGCGGGACTGGCGGAACGGCTGACGGCGCAGCTCTGGCCCACCCCGGCGGAACCCGACATGGCGAACGGCGGCTATCGCAGCGCGCTGGACCGCGCCCTGGTGTCGCGGCCCAACCTGGCGCTGGCCAGCGCCCAGCGGGAACTGCTGCGGATGGGCGAGACGCTGGAAGCGATGCTGCGCCCGGTGATGGAGGTTCTGGAAACCGGCGACGAACGCCGCATCGCCCGCCTGCGCGGCATGGACGACGAGATCAACCGCCGCCACACCGACATCACGCTGTTCATCGCCGAGGTGAACCGGGCCGAGCTGACCGCCGAGGAAGCGCGGCGCGGCCTGGAACTGGCCAGCCTCGCCATCGACTTCGAGGCCATCGGCGACCTGATCGCCGGCAACCTGCTGGTCCAGGCGACCGGCAAGAGGCGCGCCCGGCTGCGCTTCTCGAACGAGGGATGGCGCGAACTGACCGCCCTGCACGACCGGGTCATGGCGAACATGCAGATCGCGCTGAACGTGCTGGTGTCCAGCGACGTGGAAAGCGCCCGGCATCTGGTCGCCGAAAAGGCGGTGCTGCGGCGGATGGAACGCGACTGCCACGACCGCCACCTGTCGCGCTTGCGCAGCGGCAACGCCTACAGCATCGACACCAGCGATATCCACCTGCAGGTGGTGCGCGCCTTGAAGGAGATCAACTCGCTGCTGGTCAAGGTCGCCTATCCGATCCTGTCCGAACACGGGCACCTTCTGGAAACCCGCCTGGCCGAGCCGATCCCCTATCGGGTGAACTGACGGGCCTTAAGGCGTGATCAGGTATTTCGCGCCCGTGGCCTTGCGGACGAAGGCCGCGACGGTATCGGGGTCCAGCACCCCCTCCAGCGGGATGCGCGCGGTGTAATGGCTGGCGAAGGTCGTCGTCCTCTCGTCCACCACGCGCTGGCGCATCCGCGCGACTATGGCGGGATCCAGGCGTTGCAGGACGTTGAACAGCAGCCAGCCGCCCACGCTCCAGCTAAAGCCGAAGCCGCGGCGCAGGATCGTGGGACCCAGATCCAGCGCGCCATAGATATAGCCCTGCTTCGGCACGGCCGAGCCGTAAAGGCCATAGCTGGCGTCGCGCGCCGCCACCGCCTCCATGGCGTTGAGGACGATGCTGGTCGTCTCGCCCCCGCCGATGGCGTCAAAGGACAGGGTGGCGCCGGTGGCGGCGATGGCCTCGGTCAGGTCGCCGGGGAAGCTGGCCGCGCTGCTGTCCACCACATGCGCCGCGCCAAGGCCGCGCAGCAGGGCGACCTGTTCGGGGCTGCGCACGATGTTGACCAGGCCGATGCCGTCGGCCTGGCAGATCCGCACCAGCATCTGGCCCAGGTTCGACGCGGCGGGGGCGTGGACGATGGCCTTGTGCCCCTCGGCCCGCATCGTCCCGACAAAGCCCAATGCGGTCAGCGGGTTGACGAACAGCGCCGCCCCCTCCTCGGCCCCGGCGCCCTCGGGCAGGACCAGGCAATCCCCCGCCCCGATCAGGCGCAGCCGGGCATACATCGCGCCCCCCAGCATCGCCACCCGCCGCCCAACCAGGTGCTGCTGGTCGGGACCCGCCGCGACCACCGTGCCCGCCCCTTCGTTGCCCACGGGCATGGACCGGCCGATCCGGGCGCGCAGGCCGGGCATGGCCGCATCGGGGATGCGCGCGGTCAGCCCGTCGCCGTCGCGGGCCAGGGTGGACAGGTCGGCGGGACCGAACATCAGCCCCAGGTCCGAGGGGTTGATGGGCGCGGCCTCGACCCGCACCAGCAACTGCCCGGGGCCGGGGTCCGGCAGGCTGACGGGTTCCAGGGACAGCCGCAGCGTGCCGTCTGCGGAAACGGTCGATCTCAGTTCCAGGCTGTCGCGGTCCATCTGTCCTCCGGGTGCTGTCCGGCCATCCTTCCGCCGGGATCAATTGCGCGGCGCATCCCCGTGATGCTCGCGCATCCGCTCGATGTCGCCCAGGCTTCCCGGGAACGGCTTGCGGCGCGCCTTGTTCCAAAGCCAGGTCGCGGCCCACAGCACGATGCCAAGCACCAGCAGCCATCCCGCGATGCGGTACTGGTCCATCTGCGCCGCGCTGCGCGCCCAGGGTCCGGCCAGAAAGGCGCAGGTCGCGGCCCCGATCCAGGGCAGGAACCGGGGGGCGCGGAAATGCTCGTGCCCGACCGGGTGGCGCCGCAGCACGATCAGCGAGATGTTGACCACCGTGAACACGCAGAGCAGCAGCAGCGAGGTGGTGCCCCCCAGCAGGCTGACCGCCGGAAGGTCGGACCGCGTGACCACGAACCAGATCAGCCCGAAGGCCAGCACGGTCGTGAACAGGATCGCCACCCAGGGCGTGCGGCGGGTGTGGTGGACCAGCCCCAGGCCGTGCGGCAGCACCCCCTGGCGGGCCAGGCCATAGATCAGCCGGCTGGCCATCAGCATGTTGATCAGCGCCGAATTGGCGACCGCGAACATGCCGATAAAGGGAAAGATGGTGTCGAAGGGCAGGTTCGGCGCACCCGCCCGCACCACCTGCGTCAGCGCCGATCCCTTGTCGGGGTTCGACAGATCCCCCACCGGCACCAGCGCCACCGCGCAGATCGACACCAGCACATAGATCACCCCCGTGATCGCCAGCCCGGTCAGCATGATGCGCGGAAAGATGCGGACGGGATCCTTGACCTCCTCGGCCATGTTGACCGAATCCTCGAAGCCCACCATGGCGAAGAAGGCCAGCGCGGTGGCGGCGGTCAGGGACAGGAAGGCGCCCTTTTCGGCGGACGACTGGAAGACCATCACTTCGGAAAAATCCGCCCGGCCCTGCGCCATGGCGTAAAGGCCCACGAAGATGATCATCAGCAACCCGGTCAGTTCCACGCAGGTCAGCACGACGTTCGCCTTGACGCTTTCGCCCACCCCGCGCAGGTTGACGGCCGCCACCAGCGCCATGAAGCCAAGCGCCAGAACCAGGATGCCGGTGCTGCCCTTGGCCAGGCCCAGGCCGAAGCCGTCGTTCAGGAAGCCCGCGAAGGCGTTCGACGCCGTCGAGGCCGAGGTGATCCCCGAACACATGACCGTAAAGGCCACAAGGAAGGTCAGGAAGTGGATGCCGAAGGCGCGATGCGCGTAAAGCGCGGCCCCCGCCGCCTGCGGATAGCGCGTCACCAGTTCCAGGTATGAAACGGCGGTGATCGTCGCCACCAGGAAGGCCACCAGGAAGGGCGCCCAGGCCGCACCCCCCACCTCGGCCGCGACGGTGCCGGTCAGGGCATAGACGCCCGTCCCCAGGATGTCGCCGACGATGAACAGCAAGAGCAGCTTCGGACCCATGACGCGGTGCAGTTCGGGCTGTTGCGGCGTCCCGGCAGGATGTGCTTGTGACATGTCGGCCCCCGATCAGGTGTCAGGGTCAAGACTGGCCCCCAAGTTGCAATCCGGCAAGAAGAATCGCCCGGGACCCTTGGCGCGAAGGCACTGGACGACCCCGCCCCGTCCCGCTAGGGTCGCGCCGACACTATCCGTTGGGGCGTCCCGTCGCGGGGCTGAGAGGTGCAAGGCACCGACCCATCGAACCTGATCCGGGTCATGCCGGCGGAGGGAACGGATAGGCAGACGCGCCGCCCCGTTGCCGCATCCCGTCTGCCGCCGCCCTTCCCCCCGTCATGCCCCATGCCGAAGGAGGGGCAGATGACACGAACCGTCTTGACCATCGCCGGGTCGGACAGCGGCGGGGGCGCCGGGATCCAGGCGGATCTCAAGACCGTGTCGGCGCTTGGCTGCTATGGGGCCAGCGCCATCACGGCCGTGACCGCGCAGAACACCCGGGGCGTCCTTGCCGTTCACATGCTGCCGCCGGACCTGATCCGGGCGCAGATCGACGCGGTGCTGGACGACATCGCCGTCCACGCGATCAAGATCGGCATGGTCGGATCGTCCGCCGCCATCGCCGCCGTTGCCGCCTCGCTGCGCGATTGCCCCGTCCCCGTCGTCCTGGACCCGGTGATGGTCGCCAAGTCCGGCGACGTGCTGATGGGGGACGACGCCATCCCCGCCCTGCTGGGCGACCTGCTGCCCCTGGCCCGGGTGCTGACGCCGAACCTGCCCGAGGCCGCCCGCCTGCTGGGTGTTTCACCGGCGGGCACCGAGGCCGCGGCCCTTGCGCAAGGCCAGGCCCTGCGCGCCCTTGGTCCCGGCCATGTGCTGATGAAGGGCGGCCACGCCGCAGGCGCGCATTGCACCGACCTGCTGGCCGGTCCAGACGGCACCGCGCGCTTTTCCTCGCCCCGCATCCGCACGCGCAACACCCATGGCACCGGATGCGCGTTGTCGGCGGCCATCGCGGCGGGGCTGGCCCAGGGGCTTGCGGTGGCAGACGCCGTGGGCCGCGCGCATGACTGGCTACACGGCGCGATCCTTGCCGCCGACGACCTGGCCGTGGGCGGGGGCAACGGACCCGTGCATCATTTCCACGCCCTCTGGCCGCGCCGGGCGGGGGCGGCGGCATGACCGTGACCGTCTTTGGCGGGGGCGTGATGGGCCTCTGCATCGCCACCGAGCTGACCCGGCGCGGCATCCCCGCCGCGATCCTTGACGACGCGCCCGGTCCCCAAGCCTGTTCGTGGTGGGCGGGCGGAATGCTCGCCCCCTGGTGCGAGGGCGAGAATGCCGATCCGGCGGTGACGCGCCACGGGCTGTCCGCCGCCGGTTGGTGGCAGGACCAGAGCGTTCCCGTCACGCGGAACGGCACGCTGGTGGTCAGCCTGGCGCGCGATGCAGGGGCGCTGTCGCGCTTTGCCCGGCGCAGCGGGGGCCACCGCACGCTGGACGCCCCCGGCATCGCCGCGCTGGAACCCGATCTGGCAGACCGCTTCACCCGCGCCCTGTTCTTCGCGGACGAGGCGCATCTGGCCCCGCGCCAGGCCCTGGCGATCCTGTCCGAACGCCTTGGCCGCTGCCAGCAGGCCAGCGGTCAGGTCATCGACTGCCGGGGCCTTTCGGCCCGCGACGCCCTGCGCGACCTGCGCGGCGTCCGGGGCGAAATGGCCGTGATCCGCTGCCCCGAGATTACGCTCTCCCGCCCGGTCCGCCTGCTGCATCCCCGGATGCCGCTTTACGTGGTGCCGCGCGGCGACGGCGTGTTCATGCTGGGCGCCACGATGCTGGAAAGCGACCGGCGCGGCCCGCCCACGGCGCGCGCCGTGCTGGAACTGCTGTCCGCGGCCTTCGCCCTGCACCCCGCCCTTGCCGAATCCGAGGTGCTGGAACTGGGCGCCGACGCGCGCCCCGCCTTCCCCGACAACCTGCCGCGCATCCGCCGCGTGGGGGGCGTCATCCACGCCAACGGCCTTTACCGCCACGGCTTCCTGCTGGCCCCTGCGGTGGCCCGCATGGTGGCCGACCACCTTCAACACCAGACCAGACCGGAGTTCATGGATGCGGATCACCCTTAACGGCACCCCGCGCGATACCGCCGCCACCACGCTGGCCCAAGCCCTGGCCGAGGCGGGCCTGAGCGGCCGCATCGCCACCGCGCTGAACGGCACGTTCATTCCCGCCCCGTTGCGCAAGACGACGCCCATCCGCGACGGCGACGCCATCGAGGCGCTGGCCCCCATGCAGGGGGGCTGAGCCGATGCCGGTCTTCTATGGCACCCCCATCGACAGCCCGCTGATGCTGGGCACGGCGGGCTATCCCTCGCCCCAGACCCTCGCTGACGCCTTCGCCCGGTCGGGCGCGGGCATCGCCACCGTGTCCCTGCGCCGGGAAGCAGGCGGCGGGCAGGATTTCTGGGCGCTGATCCGGTCCCTGGGCGTGACCCTGCTGCCCAACACCGCAGGCTGCCACGGCGCGCGCGAAGCCGTCACCACCGCGCAAATGGCGCGAGAGGTCTTCGGCACCGACTGGATCAAGCTCGAGGTGATCGGCCATGCCGACACGCTGCAACCCGATGTCTTCGGCCTGGTCGAGGCCGCACGCATCCTTTCCGGCGACGGCTTCAAGATCTTTCCCTACTGCACCGAGGATCTGACCGTCTGCGAACGCCTGCTGGATGCGGGTTGCCAGGTCCTGATGCCCTGGGGCGCGCCCATCGGATCGGGCCTCGGGCTGAACAACCCCCACGGGCTGCGGGCGCTGCGGGCGGCATTCCCCGACGTGGCTCTGGTCGTCGATGCGGGCATCGGCCTGCCCAGCCACGCGGCGGCGGCGATGGAGATGGGCTATGACGCGGTGCTGCTGAACAGCGCCGTGGCCCGCGCGGGCGACCCCGCCGCGATGGCGGGGGCCATGGCGGACGCCATTCGGGCCGGACGCGCCGCATACCTCGCTGACCCGATGGAGCGGACCGACATGGCCATCCCTTCGACCCCCGTGATCGGGCGGGCGTTTCTGTGACGCTGCCGCGCTTCTACCCGATCTTTGACAGCGCCGACTGGATCGCCCGCGCCCTGCCGCTTGGCGTGCGGCTGGTGCAGCTGCGCATCAAGGACCGCCCCCATGACGCCTTGCAAACCGAGATCGCCCGCGCCCGCGACCTTTGCCGCCATTACGGCGCGATCCTCGTGGTCAACGACCATTGGCGGCTGGCGATGGATCTGGGCTGCGGCTTCGTGCATCTGGGGCAGGAGGATCTGGACCACGCCGACCTGCCCGCGATCCGCGCGGCGGGGCTGCGGCTTGGCATCTCGACCCATGACGAGGCGGAACTGGACCGGGCGCTGGCCTGCCGGCCCGACTATGTGGCGCTTGGCCCGGTCTGGCCGACGATCCTGAAGCCGATGAAATGGCACCAGCAGGGTGTGGAGAAGCTGACTGGCTGGAAGGCGCGGATCGGCGACATTCCCCTCTGCGCCATAGGCGGGCTGACGCCGGAGCGGGCGCGGCTGGCGCTTGCGGCAGGTGCGGACGTGGCCGCCGCCGTGACCGACATCACCCTGAACCCCGACCCTTCGGCGCGCATCCGCGAATGGCTGGAGGTCGCCGCATGAGATATGCGCGCCAGACCGTCCTGCCGCAGATCGGCACCGAGGGTCAGGCCCGGCTTGCCGCCGCGCAGGTGCTGGTGGTCGGCGCGGGCGCCCTGGGCGTTCCCGTGCTGCAATACCTGACCGGCGCGGGGGTGGGCTGCATCACCCTGGTCGATCCCGACCGGGCCGAGATCTCGAACCTGCACCGCCAGCCGATCTATGGCCGCCACCTGGGCACCCCCAAGGCGCAGGCCGCCGCCGTGGAAATGGCCGTGCTGAACCCCGATACCACGGTCATGCCCCTGGTGGCGCGACTGGATCCGGCCAATGCGCCCGATCTCGTGGCGAGGGCCGATCTGGTGCTGGACTGCGCCGACAGCTTTGCCGCGACCTATGCGCTGTCGGACGCCTGCCTTGCCGCGAACCGCCCCCTGATCGCGGCCTCGGTCCTGGGCACCCAGGGCTTCGCGGGTGGCTTTTGCGGCGGCGCGCCGTCCTTTCGCGCGGTGTTTCCCGACCTTCCCGCGCAGGCGGGCACCTGCGCGACAGCGGGCGTGATGGGACCGATGGCGGGCCTGATCGGGGCGTTGCAGGCGCAGATGGCGATGGCGGTGCTGCTGGGGCTGCGACCGACTCCGCTGGGCCAGATGATCCGCTTCGACGGGTTGCGGCCCGCCTCCTTCCGCTTCGACGGCGCCCCCGAACCCGAAACCGGCCACCGCTTCATCGCCGCCAGCCAGATGCGCCCCGACGATCTGGCCGTCGATCTGCGCGGTCCCGAGGAATCCCCGCTGCCCTTCGTCCCCCACGCCTTGCGCCAGCCGGACCGCCTGCATCCGGCGGAGGGGCAGCGCGTCGTTTTCGCCTGCCGCTCGGGCCTGCGGGCCTGGACCGCCGCCGACCGCCTGCGCCGCGACTGGCCGGGCGAGATTGCCCTGATCGCCCTTGGAGACGCCCCATGAAGCCCCTCGCCCTGGCCCTTGCCCTGCTTGCCACCCCTGCCGCCGCGCAGGATCTGTCGCTGATGCTGGACTGGTTCGTGAACCCCGACCACGCGCCGATCATCGTGGCGCAGGAACTGGGCTTCTTCGCCGATGCCGGCCTGACGGTGCAGATCACCGCCCCCGCCGATCCGTCCGATCCGGCGCGGATGCTGGGTTCGGGGCAGGTGGATCTGGCCGTGGGATACCAGCCGCAACTGCACCTGCAGGTCCATGAAGGGCTGCCGCTGACCCGCATCGCCACCCTGGTCGCCACGCCCTTGAACTGCGTGACGGTGATGGCCGACGGGCCGGTGCAATCCGTCGCGGATCTGAAGGGCCGCAGGATCGGCTATTCGGTGCCGGGGATGGAAAGGGCGCTGATGGGCGCGATGCTGGCGGGGGCAGGCCTGTCCATCGACGACGTGGAGATGGTCAATGTCGGCTGGTCGCTGTCGCCCGCGCTGATGACGGGCCAGGTCGATGCCACGCTTGGCGGGTTCCGCAATTTCGAGATCACGCAGATGCGGCTGGAAGGGGCCGAGGGCCGCTGCCTGTTCGTCGAGGAAAACGGCATCCCCGCCTATGACGAACTGATCCTGCTGGCCAATCCCGAAACCATGGACCCCGACGCGACCGCGCGCTTTGTCGCCGCCCTGGAACGCGGCGCGCATCACATCCTCAACCACCCCGACACGGCCTGGCAGGTCTTCCGCGACGCCCATCCCGACCTCGACGACGAATTGAACCGGCAGGCCTGGGCCGCGACCCTGCCGCGCTTCTCGCAAAGCCCCGGCGCGGTGGACCACGCCCGCTATGCCCGGTTCGAGGCCTTCCTGCGCGACGCAGGCCTGATCGACTCGGTGCTGCCGGTCAGCGCCCTGGCCATGGATCCCGGCGCATGAGCCGGGACGCCCGCTTCCCGCCGTTCCGGACACCTGCCGGGTGATCCGGTTCGCGGCGGTCTTCGTGCTGCTGTGGCAGGGTGCGGTCACGGCCCTGCAGATCCCGCGCTTCCTGCTCCCCGGGCCGCTGGCGGTCGCGCGGGCCATGATCGACGGACGGGCCGCCCTGGCCCGCGCGGCCCTGGTCACCGGGGCCGAGATCGGCGCGGGCTTCGTCCTCGGCGCGGCCCTGGGCGTCCTGATGGCGCTGGCCATGGGGCTGCTGGCGCCCCTGCGCCGCGCCCTGATGCCGCTGATGACGATCAGCCAGACGGTGCCGGTCTTTGCCTTCGCGCCGCTGCTGACGCTGTGGCTGGGCTATGGCATCGCCCCCAAGATCGCCATCGTGGCGCTGACGGTGTTCTTTCCGGTCGCCTCGGCCTTTGGGGACGGGCTGTCGCGCACGCCCCGGGTGTTTCGCGAGCTGGCCGACAGCCTGGGCGCCACGTCCGTGCAGGCCATGCGGATCGTCCGCATCCCCGCCGCCCTGCCCGACCTGGCCAGCGGGCTGCGGATCGCCGCCGTTCATGCCCCGGCGGCGGCCATCGTGGGCGAATGGGTCGGCGGATCGCACGGCCTGGGCGCGCTGATGATCCAGGGGGCCGGGCGCATGAAGATCGACGCGATGTTCGCGGCCCTGGCGGCGACGGTCGGGATCGCGGTCGTCGTCAAGGCCGCCGTGTCGCGGCTGGCCCTGCGGCTGGAGCGTTCGTGATGCCCCCGGGCCGCTCAGGCAAGGCGCAGCCGATAGGCCGAGGGCGTCTCGCCCGTCGCCACCCGGAACCGGCGCGAGAAATAGGGCGGGTCGTCGAAGCCCAGCCTGTGGCCCACCTCGGCCACGGGCAGGCGGGTGAAGGCCAGAAGCCGGCGCGCCTCGGTCATCAGCACGGTCTCGATATGGCGCGTGGCGCCCTGGCCGGTCGCTGCCCGGCAGATGCGGCTCAGGTGCCCCGGCGTGATCGCCAGCGCGCGGGCATGGTCGGCCGCGCCCCAGCCATCGGCCATGTGTTGCAGGATCAGCCGCTCGAACTCCTCCATCCGGCGGCGGGCCAGCGGCGCGACGGCCTGCCCGTGCCGTGCGGCGATTTCCGCGACCGAGATCAGCAGGGCCTGCGACAGGCTGACCAGAAGCCCGGCGCGGAACGGACCCGTGTCGCGAAAGGCGCGGTGGATCTGGCGCGCCAGCTCCGCGATGCGGTCGTCCGCAGGCTGGCGCAGGGGCCGCGACAGCAGCCGCGTCAACTCGCCCGAGGCCGAGACCGCGCCCGACAGGATGCTGAGCGGAAAGGACAAGACCAGCCCCTCGCTGCCCTGGGCGAAGGTGAAGCCATGCACGAATAGTGACGGCAGGAACAGGAACTCTCCGTCCGCCAGCCTGTCGTCCTGTCCGTCGATGCGGACGGCGGCGCATCCCTTCCGCATGAGGAAGACCTGCACCATGTCGCCATGGCGATGCGGGGCGATGATCCAGTCGTGCAGGCCCGCCCGGTCCCGGATCCGCTCGCAATGAACGACATCGGGAAAGGCGCCGGTTTCGCCAAACAGGGTAAAGGCGGGAATGGCGGATTCTGTCCTCATGCCCGAAAGATACCAGTGCGCGCCGGTCCCGTCCATTCGCGCAAGGCCCCGCGTGCAGCATAAGCGGCAACGCGGAACAGGGAGAAGCGCGCTCATGGACACTCAGGTCGTCATCATCGGCGGCGGGCCTTCGGGCCTGCTCTTGTCGCAACTGCTGAACCGGGCGGGCGTCGCCACGGTGATCCTGGAGCGCGGCACGCGCGATCACGTGCTGTCGCGCATCCGGGCGGGCATCCTGGAATGGGGCAGCGTCGAGGTTCTGCGCGAGGCGGGCGTGGGCGCGCGCATGGACGCCGAGGGGATCCCCCATGACGGCACGCTGATCACGGATGCGGACAGGGTGGTCCATATCGACTTCAAGGGGCTGACGGGCAGGCGGGTCATGGTCTATGGCCAGACCGAGGTGACGCGCGATCTTTATGCCGCGCAGGACGCGATGGGCACGACGATCATCCACGGCGTGCAGGACGTGCGGATCCTTGATCTGGACGGCCCGCGGGCCTCGGTCGAATACACCGTCGATGGCCAGCGCCGCCGCCTGACCTGCGCCCATGTCGCGGGCTGCGACGGCTTCCACGGCGTCAGCCGCAAGACCATCCCGGCGGACAAGCGGCAGGAGTTCGAGCGCGTCTATCCCTTCGGCTGGCTGGGCATCCTGTCGCGCACGCCGCCGGTGGCCGACGAGCTGATCTATGCCAACTCGCCCCACGGTTTCGCCCTGGCGTCCATGCGCAGCGAAAGCCTGGTGCGATACTATGTGCAGGTGCCGCTGACGGATACGGTCGCGGACTGGCCCGACGACCGCTTCTGGACCGAGTTTCGCCGCCGCATCCCCTCCGACGCCGCCGCGCGGCTGGTGACGGGACCGTCGATCGAGAAATCCATCGCTCCCCTGCGCAGCTTCGTCAGCGAACCGCTGCGGTGGGGACGGCTGTTCCTGGTGGGCGACGCCGCCCATATCGTGCCGCCGACCGGGGCCAAGGGGCTGAACCTGGCGGTGTCGGATGTCTTCTACCTGCACGACGCTCTGATCGCCGCGCTGAAGGGCGACCAGACCGGCATCGACGCCTATTCCGCCCGCGCCCTGGCCCGCATCTGGAAGGCCATGCGCTTTTCCTGGCAGATGACGACCATGCTGCACCGCTTCGACGGCGAGGACAGCTTTGCCGCCCGGATGCGCCGCGCCACCTTGGCCCATCTGGCCGAGTCGGAAACCGCCCGGCGCGACCTGGCCGAGAATTACGTGGGCCTGCCTTACTGAGCGGCGGCCTCCAGCGCGGCGATGAACCCCTGCGCCTCGGGGCGCGGATCGTCGCCGTCGCGCAGCGATATGCCCACCGGGCCGCCCAGAAGCTCGTTGCGGATGGGCAGGATGACCAGGGCGCCCGCCTCGATCTCGGGGCGGACAACGCCTTCGGAGATGAACCAGACGGTGTCGGACCGCGTCACGACCTCGCGCCCGAAGGCCAGCGAGACGTTCTCGAAGGCGGGCTGCGGGTCGGTGATGCCCACGGAATGCAGCCAGCTTCGCACCGACGCGGCGATCATCGCCCCCGCAGGCGGCAGCATCAGCGGGTGGCAGGCCAGATCGGCATGGTCCCACTCCCCCCGCAGCAGCGGATGGCCCGCGCGCACCACCGGCACCACGCGTTCCCAATACAGGCGGCGAAAGGTCAACGCTTCGGTATTGCCTGCGGGCGGCATCCGGCCCACGACCAGATCCAGCTGGCCCTCGCGCAGCAGCGACAGCAGCAGCCAGTTCGGCCCGGTCATCACGTCCAGCAGCACGTCGGGCCGCGTGTCCCGGAACGCCAGCGCCGCGCGCGGCACCAGGCCCGTCGCCGCCGTGGGCAAGACGCCCACATGCAGGCGCGGGCGTTCGGCCGGGGGCGACAGCACCAGCGTTTGCGCGCGTTCCAGATCGGCCAGCGCCGCGCCCGCATGGGTTTGATAAACCCGCCCCGCTGGCGTCAGGACCAGCTTGCGCCCGGACCGGTCGAACAGGCGCACGCCCAGGATGTCCTCCAGTTCGCGGATGGTCTTGGACGCGGCGGGTTGGCTAACATGCAGCGCGTCTGCCGCAGCCGACAGGCTGCCCAACCGGGCGGTTTCCAGAAAGCAGCGCAGGTGGCGCAGGCGCAGGTGGGAATGCAGCATGGATAACTTGCAGGTTATGGCGGCGTTGCATCATTATAATTTTCATCGCCTGCCCTGTCATGCGATAACGGGCGCCAAGGGGGGACAGAATGCATACCATTTCCACATCCGACATCACCCTGCACATCCGCGACGAAGGCCCGCGTGATGGCCGCGTGGTGATGCTGGCCAATTCGCTGGGCACCGACCTGCGTGTCTGGGACGCGCTGCTGCCGCTGCTGCCCGTAGGGCTGCGGATCGTCCGTTACGACAAGCGCGGCCACGGCCTGTCCGACGCCACGCCCGCGCCCTATGCGCTGGACCAGCTGGTCGCCGATGCCGAAGCTGTCTGCGACGGGCTTTCCTTGCGCGACATCACCTTCGTGGGCCTGTCCATCGGCGGGCTGATCGGCCAGGGGCTTGCGGCGAAACGCCCCGATCTGGTCCGCGCGCTGGTGCTGATGGACACCGCCGCCAAGATCGGCACCGCCGCCATGTGGCAGGACCGCATCGACACGATCAACCGGGACGGCATCGCGGCCTTGGCGGATCCGATCCTGGAACGCTGGTTCACCCCCGCCTTCCGCGCCGCGAACCCGGAATTCGCCCTGTGGCGCAACATGCTGACCCGCACATCCGTCGCGGGCTATGCCGGCTGCTGCGCGGCGATTGCAGGCGCCGACCTGACGGAAAGCACCCGCGCCCTGCGCCTGCCCGTCATGGCGATGGCGGGGGACCAGGACGGGTCCACCCCGCCCGATCTGGTCCGCGCGACCGCCGCCCTGTGCGGCGCGGATTTCCACGTCATCCCCGACGCGGGCCATATCCCCTGCGTCGAACAGCCCGCAGCCACCGCCCGCCTGCTGGCCGATTTCCTGGAAAGGACCGCCCCATGACCGACCGCCACGCCCAAGGCATGAAAACCCGCCGCGCGGTCCTGGGCGACGCCCATGTGGACCGGGCCGAGGCCGCCAAGTCCGACCTGGACGGGCCGTTCCAGGACCTGATCACCGAATCCGCCTGGGGCACCGTCTGGTCGTCCGACGCGATCACAAAACGGGAACGGTCCATGCTGACCCTGGCCCTGCTGGCCGCGACCGGCAATTTCGAGGAAATCCCCATGCATGTCCGCGCCACCGCCCGCACCGGCGCATCCAAGCGCGACGTGATGGAGGCCTTCCAGCACGTCGCCATCTATGCCGGCGTCCCCCGCGCGAACCACGCCATCAAGCTGGCGAAACAAACCTATGCCGAGATGGAGGCGGCATCCGAATGAACGACCTTGGCCCGCTGATCCCCCGCAACCGCGAGGCGCACCCGGTTGCGTATTACCCCGACTACAAGACGTCCGTGGCGCGGTCCCCGAACCTGCCGCTGCTGTCAATGGAATCCGGCCCGTCCGAGGAAACCGGCCCGACCTTCGGGCATTCCCGCTTCGGCGCGCTGGACAACAACCTGATCCTGAACTGGACCAAGGGCGCGGCCCCCGCCGTGGGCGAACGCATCCTGATGCACGGGCGCGTGCTGGACGAAAACGCCCGGCCCGTCCCCAATACGCTTGTGGAAATCTGGCAGGCCAATGCCGGCGGGCGATACCGCCACAAGAAGGACACCTATCTGGCGCCGCTGGATCCGAACTTCGGCGGCTGCGGGCGGGCGCTGACGGACGAGAACGGCTATTATCAGTTCCTGACGATCCGCCCCGGCGCCTATCCCTGGCCGAACCGCGGGAACGACTGGCGGCCGATGCACATCCACGTCTCGGTCTTCGGGCACAGCTTCGGCCAGCGCCTGATCACCCAGATGTATTTCGAGGGCGATCCGCTGATCCCGCTGTGCCCCATCGCCGCAACGATCCGCAACCGCTCGCAACTCGACCGGCTGGTGGCGCCCCTGGACATGGCCCGTTCGCGGCCGCTGGATTACCTGGCCTACAAGTTCGACATCGTGCTGCGCGGCCGCCGCCAGACCATGTTCGAGAACAAGCCGGAAGGAATGTGAGATGGTCCAACCGCTGACCTATTTGCCCGAATCGCCGTCCCAGACCGCCGGGCCTTATGTCCATATCGGCCTGATGCCGACCTATGCCGGGAACGCCGGGTATTACGACGAGGAAATCGGCACCTCGCCCATTTCCGACGGCGCCCAGGGCCAGATCATCGAGATCGTGGGGTCGGTCTATGACGGCACCGGCTGGGCCTTGCGCGACGCGCTGATCGAAAGCTGGCAGGCGGATGCGTCTGGCAAGTTCGCGGGCCAGGAGGGCGCGGACCCCGCCGTCAGCGGCCATTGCCGCTTTGCCGCCGATGCGGTGACGGGGGAATTCACGCTGCGCACCGTCAAGCCGGGCCGGGTTCCGTCGCGCCATGGCCGGGCCTTCGCGCCGCATGTCTCGATCTGGATCGTGGCGCGGGGGATCAACATCGGCCTGCAAACCCGCATCTATTTCGAGGACGAGAACAACGAGGGCGACCCCCTGCTGTCCCGCATCGAGCAGCGCCCCCGCGTGGACACGCTGATCGCGAAGAAGATCGGCGACGGCAGGTATCGCTTCGACATCCGCCTGCAAGGCGAGGGCGAGACGGTGTTCCTGGACATCTGACCGCCGGATTTGAGAGAAGCGGCGCGGGGGCCACCCTCGCGCCGCTTTCGCATGGAAGGACAGGACATGAGCGACGTTTTCGACCATCCCTGGCTGGGCGGGCTGTTCGCCGATCCCGAGATGGCTGCCTTCTGGTCGCCCGACGCGCAACTGGCCGGGATGCGCGCCTTCGAGGCCGCCTTCAGCCGCGCGCTTGGCCGGGCGGGGCTGACCGACAAGGGTGAAGATGCGGCGCGGGCCATCGAGGGCATGGGCTTCGACATGGCCGACCTGCGGGCGGGCACCGGGCAGGACGGCGTGGTCGTGCCGCGCCTGGTCCGGCAGATGAAGGCGGCAGCGGGCGATGCGGCGGGGGCGGTCCACAAGGGCGCGACCTCGCAGGACGTGATCGACAGCGCCACCGCGATGGCGATGCGCGACACGCTGGCGCTGGTGGATGCGCGGCTGGCTGACCTGACCGTTGCGCTGGAGGGGCTGACCGCCCGCTTCGGCGCCCGCCCGCTGATGGGCCGCACGCGGATGCAGGCCGCGACCCCCATCACCGTGGCCGACCGCATCGCGCCCTGGCTTCTGCCCCTGGCCGATCACCGGGCGCGCATCGCCGAGGCCCGCCCCCGCGTCGCGCGGCTGCAACTGGGCGGCGCCTCGGGCGACCGTGCCGACTTGGGCGATGCGGCGGTTGGCGTGGCGGCGGACATGGCGGCGGCGCTTGGCCTGGAAAACCCGCCCCGCGCCTGGCACGCGATGCGCGACGGGGTGGCCGAGTTCGCGGGCATCCTGTCGCTGGTCACGGGAACCCTGGGCAAGATGGGCCAGGACGTGGCGCTGATGGCGCAGCAGGGGATCGAGGAGATCGAGCTGTCGGGCGGCGGCACCTCGTCGGCCATGGCGCACAAGCAGAACCCGGTCCTGGCGGAACTGCTGGTGACGCTGGCGCGGTTCAACGCGGGGCAGCTTGCCCTGATCCATCAGGCCATGATCCACGAACAGGAACGGTCGGGCGCGGCCTGGGCGCTGGAATGGATGGTCCTGCCGCCCATGGCGCAGGCCACGGGGCGGGCGCTGGCGGCGGCGATCCAGCTTGCCGGTCAGGTCAGGCGGATCGGCACCCCCGAATAGCAAAGGGGCGCTGCCTGCGCCCCCTGGCCGGTTACAGCTTCTGGCGCACCACCACCGATTGCGCCAGGGCCAAGGCCCCCAGCAATCCCACCACCGCGAAGACATAGAACCCCCACGGATGGCCGATGCCCATGGACACCAGCGTGCCGCCCACAAGCGGCCCGGCGATGGCGCCCAGGCGTCCCACGCCCGCCGCCACGCCAAGCGCCGTGGCCCGCACGCCCGGCGGATAGTTCGACGCGACAAAGGCATAAACCAGCACCTGCGCCGAGAAGACGAAGCAGCCGGTCAGGAACACCATCGGATACAGCAGCGCCGGTCCCATCCGCACCGACAGCACCGCCAGCAGCACGGCCCCGCACAGGAACCAGGCGACGGCGGCGAGTTTCAGCCCGATGCGGTCGCCCACGCGGCCCGCGACCAGCAGCCCGGCGATCGCCCCCGCGTTCAGCAGCAGCAGCAGCCACAGCCCGCCCGTCAGGCTGTATCCCGCCGCGACCATCAGTTTCGGCAGCCAGGTGTTCAACCCGTAGACCAGCAGCAGCCCCATGAAGGATGTCACGCAGATCGCGACCGAATTGCGCAGGAACGCGCCCCGGAACAGGGTGGCCAGGGACGCGCGCTCCTCGGGGACCGGCGGGGCGTCGGGCAGGGTCAGGCCGTGGCTGTCGGCAATGGCCTGGGCTTCCGCGCGCCGTCCGGCGGCGATCAGGAAGGACGGCGATTCCGGCAGCATCCGCATCATCACGGGCGCCAGGATGAAGCCCGGAATGGCGCCCACCACGAACATCGCCCGCCATCCCAGCGACGGCAGCACGATCAGCCCCAGCAGCGCGGTCGCCACCGCCCCCACGTGATAGCCCGTCATCACCGTGGTCGAGGCCTTGCCCGCCCGGCCACGCGAAAATTCGGTCACCATGGCGATGGCCGTGGGCAGGCAGCCGCCCAGGCCGAAGCCCGCCAGGAAGCGGAAGATGCCCAGTTGCACATAGTTCTGCGCGAAGGCGCAGGCCAGGGTCAGCAGCGAAAAGACCAGCACGGCAAAGATCATGATCTTGCGCCGGCCCAGCCAGTCGGTGGCAATCCCGATGGACAGCGCGCCCAGCGTCATGCCCACAAGGCTGATGGTGGACACGAAGGTCGCCTGCGCGGGGGTCATCCAGGGCACGTCGCCCCCGGTCAGCGTGGGGATCAGCGCGCCCAGCACGACCAGGTCGAAGCCGTCCAGGACAACGGCGATCCAGCACAGGATCGCGACGGCACGCGCCGCAGTGCCTTGAGAAATGGGTGTCACGTTTGTCTCCTTCCCATGGGGGGATGGTGACGGGTTTCCCCACCGTGGCCACGATCCGTGACGCGTCCTCATCCCCCGCGGGGGCTTACCACGCCCCGGCCCTGCGGCAAAGCGCCACCCTTAGCCGGGGGCATGATATTTGCACGTCGTGTCATATCCGGGCAGTTATGGATCAAGCCGCCTGCGGCATCCGCAACCCCAGGATCTGCCGCGCCTGCCGCCAGGTGGCTATGGGCCGGCCATGCCTTTCGGCGATCTCGACCGCGCGGCGCACCAGCGCGGCGTTCGAGGGGGCCAGATGGTCGCGGTCCAGGCGCACGTTGTCCTCCAGCCCCGTGCGGGCATGGCCGCCCGCGCCAATGGCCCATTCGTTCAGCACGATCTGGGCCGGCCCGATCCCCGCCGCGCACCAGGGCGCGTCCTCGCCGAACAGGCGCTTGACGGTGTGGATGTAATAGTCGAACACCTCGCGGTCGGCGGGCATGGCGTTCCTGACCCCCATCACGAACTGCACATAGGGCCGGTCCCTGATCTGCCCCGCTTTCCACATCTGATGGGCCTTGAGGATGTGGGACAGGTCGAACGCCTCGATTTCCGGCTTCACTTGATAGACCAGCATCTCGGACGCAAGCCAGTCCACCAGGTCGGGCGGGTTCTCGTAAACGCGGGTCGGGAAGTTGTTGGACCCCACCGACAAGGACGCCATGTCGGGCCGCAGCGGCAGCATCCCGCCCCGCGCCCGGCCCGCGCCGGACCGCCCGCCCGTGGACAGTTGCACGATCAGGCCGGGGCAGTGCTTCTCCAACCCTTCCTTCAGCCGGGCGAAGCGGTCGGGGTCACTGGTGGGCTTGCCCTGATCGTCGCGGACATGGCAGTGGGCGATGGTCGCGCCCGCCTCGAAGGCCTCGTGCGTGGATTCGATCTGTTCGTCGATGGTGAGGGGGACGGCGGGGTTGTTGTCCTTGGTCGGCAGCGACCCGGTGATCGCCACGCAGATGATGCAGGGATTGGTCATGGCTGGCCCTTTCGCCGGAAATACCCCCATGATCGGCCAAAACCGGCAGGCCCGCCAGACGGGAACGACGCTGGTCGCTTTTCGGGGAATTAACCTCATGTTAGGAAAATGCCGGGATTGGTATTTGACGGAACACCCGTCCCCGGTCACCTTTCGATGCGAGGGGTGACAACGCCTGACTTGTGCCACCTGGGAGGGGGGAACCAATGACCTTGGACTTCGGCGTCGTCTGGGCGCGTTGGCCCGAATTGCTGATGGGGCTTGGCGGAACGCTGTTCCTGGCGGTGTCGGGCATGATCCTGGCGCTGGTGATCGGCGTCCTTGGCGTGGCGGTCCGCCGGTCGGACAGCCGCATCGGGTCCGCCCTGGTGATCGCCTTCGTGGAACTGATCCGCAACACGCCCTTCCTGGTGCAGATCTTCTTCATCTTCTTCGCCATGCCGCTGGCGGGCCTGCGGCTGAACCCCACCGTCACCGCGATCATCGCGCTCGGCGTGAACGGCGGCGCCTACGCCATCGAGATCATCCGCGGCGGCGTCGAAAGCATCCCCACGGGCCAGACCGAGGCCGGGCTGGCCCTGGGCCTGCGCCAGGGCGAGATCTTCCGCAAGATCATCCTGAAGCCCGCGCTGCGCGCCGTGTTCCCCTCGCTCGCCAGCCAGTTCATCCTGCTGACGCTGACGACATCCATCGCCACCTCGATTTCCGCCTTTGAACTCACCAGCGTGGCGCAACGCATCGACGGCGACACCTTCCGCAGCTTCGAGGTCTATTTCACCATCACCGCCATGTATCTGGCGCTGTCCTGGTTCGTGATGTCGCTGTTCGCGCTGATTTCCCGCGCCGCCTTCACCTATCCCACGCGCTGAGAAGGGGACGATCATGTCCACCATCGGAACCCCCGAACTGCTGTTCCTGCTGCGCGGCCTGGGCTGGACGCTGGCGCTGACCGCCATCGGCTTCGTGGGCGGCATCGCCTTCGGCCTGGTCGTGGCCCTGGTGCGCGTCAGCCGCAGGCGGTGGCTGCGCAACCTCGCCGCCGCCTGGATCGCGATCTTCCAGGGCACGCCGCTGCTGATGCAGCTGTTTGTGGTCTATTTCGGCCTGCCGCTGGTGGGGATGGACCCGCCCGCCTGGGGCGCGGTCGCTATCGCCCTGACCGCCCACGCCTCTGCCTATCTGGGCGAGATCTGGCGCGGCGCCATCCAGGCCGTGCCGGGCGGCCAGTCCGAGGCCGCGCACGCCCTGGGCATCAGGTACCGCAGCCTGATGCGCGACATCATCCTGCCCCAGGCGTTCCGGCTGTCGCTGCCCGCCACCATCGGGTTCCTGGTGCAACTGCTGAAAGGGACATCTCTGGCAGCCATCGTGGGCTTCATCGAGCTGACGCGGGCGGGCCAGATCGTGTCGAACCAGACCTTCAAGCCGCTGATCGTCTTCGGCATCGTCGGCCTGATGTATTTCCTGCTGTGCTGGCCCCTGTCCTTGTGGGGCGGGCGCATGGAACGCCGCATGGCACGGAACCGCCGCTAACCACCATTCCGCATTCCTTGGGAGGACATGACATGCTTCTGAAACTGACCCTGACCGCTGCCGCGCTGGCGCTGATCGTCGGTGCCGCCGATGCCCGCAGCCTGGAGGAGGCCAAGGCCTCGGGCAAGCTGATCGTCGGCATCCAGGCCGACAACTGCCCCTGGGGGTGCCTGGGCAGCACCGGCGAGGCGCAGGGCTTCGACGCCGAAATCGGCCGTGCCTTCGCCGCCCATCTGGGGCTGGAGGCGGAATTCGTCCCCATGGCCGTGGCGAACCGCATCCCCGCGCTGACCGCCGACAAGGTGGACGTGCTGATCGCGTCCCTGGGCATCACCGCCGAACGCGCGCAATCGGTGCAGTTCAGCCAGCCTTACGCGGAAAACACCCTGTTCGTGACCGCCGCCAAATCCGAATCGCTGCCCGATCTGGCGTCCCTGTCGGGCAAGTCGATAGGCGTTCCCCGCTCGGCGCCCATGGACACGATCCTGACGAAGGACGCGCCCGCCGACACGAACATCCAGCGGTTCGACGATGACGCGGCCAACATCCAGGCGATGCTGTCGGGCCAGGTTCAGGCGGTGGGATCGAACCAGTTCTACATCCAGCGCCTGGAAGCCGCGCGCCCCGGCGAGTTCGAGAACAAGTTCCCCATCGGCGCGTTGTACCAGGGCATCGCATCCCGGCTAGGCGAGGCCGACTGGAACGGGGCTGCCAACGATTTCCTGGACGGCTTCGTCGGCAGCGAGGGCTTCAACGCCGCTTATGCCGAATGGCTGCAAGTCGCGGTGCCGGACTTGCCGGACACCATCGACGGCGTCAGCTTCACCGTGGCGCAACAATAGGCTTTAAGAGCATGAGGGATCGCCCGGCGGTCCCCCGTTTCCAGGGAGGAAAGACCATGCTGCACTTCACCCGCATCGCCACGGCCGGCGTTCTGGCGCTTGCCGCGCTGAGCGCCACCGGGGCCTATGCCCGCTCGGTCGAGGAGGCCAAGGCCTCGGGCACCATCCGCATCGGCATCCAGGGCGACAACTGCCCCTGGGGCTGCATCAACTCGGCGGGCGAGGCCGACGGATACGACGCCGCCATGGGCCGCGCCTTTGCCGAACACCTGGGCGTTCAGGCCGAGTTCGTGCCCCTGGCCGTCGCCAACCGCATCCCGGCGCTGACCACCGACAAGGTGGACGTGCTGTTCGCCACCATGGGCATGAACGCCGAACGGGCGCAGGCGATCCAGTTCTCGGTCCCTTATGCCGCCAACCAGATCTCGGTCGTGGGGCCGAAGGACGCGGATCTGTCCACGCCCGAGAAGCTGGCCGATTACCGCATCGGCGTGCCCCGGTCCGCAGCCCAGGACACCGCCCTGACCGCGCTTGCGCCCGAAGGCACCAACATCATGCGCTTTGACGACGACGCGGCGACCATCCAGGCGCTGATGTCGGGCCAGGTCGATGCCGTGGGCGGCAACCAGTTCTACATCACCCGGATCGAGGAAGGCGCACCCGGCAAATACGAAAACAAGCTGCCGCTGACCGTGCTGTATAACGGCGTCGGCACCCGTCTGGGCGAGGCCGACTGGAACGGGGCCGTCAACGGCTTTTTGACCGAGTTCATGGCCACCGACGACTTCAAGGGCATCTACAACACCTGGATGAACATGGATCCGCCGCAACTGCCTGCGGAAATGGAAGGCGTGCCCTTTACCATCGCCCAATGAACCCCTGGCCCGGCGGTCCGCGCCGCCGGGCATTTTCCCCCAAGGTCACGCCCATGCCCAAGCTTGTCTATATCCTCAACGGTCCCAACCTGAACCTGCTGGGCAAGCGCCAGCCGCATATCTACGGGTCCGAGACGCTGGCCGACGTGGAACGCGACTGCGCGACCTTGGCAAGCGAACTGGGCGTGGAAACGCGGTTCCTGCAATCGAACGCCGAAGGCCAGATCATCGACTGGATCCACCAGGCGCGAGAGGACGGCGCGGGCATCGTCATCAACCCCGCCGCCTATACCCACACATCCGTGGCGATCCTGGACGCGCTCAACGCCTTTGACGGCCCGGTGATCGAGGTCCACATCTCGAACGTCCACAAGCGCGAGGCCTTCCGCCACCATTCCTATGTCAGCCTGCGCGCGGACGGCGTGATCGCGGGCTGCGGGACCGAGGGCTATCGGCTGGCCCTGCGCCGGATCGTCTCGCTGACCAGGGAAGGCACATGACACCCCGCATCGCCGTCATGGGCGCGGGCCTGATCGGCAGGCGCCACGCGATGCATGTCGCGGCGTCTGCCGATGCGGATCTTGCCTGCGTCATCGACCCGCATCCGGTGGGGCGGGAAGTGGCCGAGGAGTTCGGCGCGCCCTGGATGCGGTCGCTGGATCAGGCCCTGGCAAGCGCCCGCCCGGACGGCGTGATCGTGGCGACGCCCAACGGGATGCATTTCCAGCATGGCATGGACTGCATCGCGGCGGGGATCCCCGCGCTGGTCGAAAAGCCGCTGTGCGACACTGTGGCCGATGCCGAACGGCTGGTCGCGGCTGCGGATGCGGCGGGCGTGCCGCTGCTGACCGGGCACCACCGCCGCCACAATCCGCTGATGCAGCGGGCGAAACGGCTCCTCGACGAAGGCGCCATCGGCCGGCCGGTCGTCGCCAACGCGATGTTCTGGGTCCACAAGCCGGACGATTATTTCGACGTGGTTTGGCGGCGCGAAAAGGGCGCGGGGCCGGTCTTTCTGAACCTGATCCACGACATCGACACCCTGCGTTACCTTTTGGGCGACATCACCGCCGTCACCGCATCCGAATCGAACGGCGTGCGCGGCCACCCGGTCGAGGACACGGCGGTCATCCTGCTGGAATTCGCCAGCAGCGTCCTGGCCACCGCCAGCGTCTGCGACGCCACCGTCGCCGCCTGGAGCTGGGAGGCCAGCAGCGGCGAGAACCCCGCCTATCCGCAGGTGGACCAGGACTGCTACCTGATCGGCGGCACGCATGGGTCGCTGGCGCTGCCGTCGCTGACGCTGCGCACCGCGCAAGGCGAACGCAGCTGGCATTCGGCCCTGGACACCAGCCGCATCGCCGTGCCCGCCGAAGACCCCCTGGCCCGCCAGGTCGCGCAATTCGCCCGCGTCATCCGGGGCGAGGAACCGCCCCTCGTTTCAGGCCGCGAAGGACTGGAAACCCTGCGCGTGATCGAAGCCGTCAAGCAATCCGCCGCCACCGGCACCCGCATCGTCCTTGATCCCGAAGGAGGGAGATCATGACCGAAGACTATCTGATCCGCATGGAAAACGTCGAGAAATGGTATGGCGCGTTCCATGCCCTGAAGAACGTGAACCTGACCGTCCGGCGCGGCGAAAAGATCGTGCTGTGCGGCCCCTCGGGGTCGGGCAAATCGACGCTGATCCGCTGCATCAACCACCTGGAAACCATCAAGTCCGGCACCATCGTCGTGGACGGGACCAAGCTGGACGACGGGCAGAAGGCCATCGACACCGTGCGCCGCGAGGTCGGCATGGTCTTCCAGCAGTTCAACCTGTTCCCGCACATGACGGTCCTGGAAAACTGCACCCTCGCCCCCATGCGGGTGCGCGGCATTTCCAAGGCCGAGGCCGAGGCGACGGCCCGCAAATACCTGGAGCGCGTCCGCATCGGCAACCAGGCGGAAAAATACCCTGCGCAACTGTCGGGCGGCCAGCAGCAGCGCGTGGCGATTGCCCGCGCGCTGTGCATGGAACCCATCGCCATGCTGTTCGACGAGCCGACATCGGCGCTTGACCCCGAGATGGTCAAGGAGGTTCTGGACACCATGGTTAGCCTGGCGCGCGACGGCATGACCATGATCTGCGTCACGCACGAGATGGGCTTTGCCCGCCAGGTCGCCGACCGGGTGATCTTCATGGCCGAGGGCGAGATCCTGGAGGAAAACACCCCCGAGGAATTCTTCCGCGCGCCGAAACACGAACGCGCCCGGAACTTCCTGGGCGAAATCCTGCACCACTAGGGGGCACCGATGATAAGCGGCACGACCCGGCTGATCGCCCACATCGGCTATCCGACGACCACCTTCAAGGCGCCGATGATCTACAACCCCTGGTTCGAGGCCCAGGGCATCGACGCCGTGGTGGTGCCGATGGGCTGCAAGCCTGCGGATTACGCGGCGTTCCTGCCGCTGGTCTTCCGGCTGTCGAACATCCACGGCGCGCTGATCACCATGCCGCACAAGGTGGCGACCATCGGCCTGGCCGACCGCGTGTCGGTGACGGCGCGGATCGCGGGCGCGGCCAATGCGCTGCGGTTGGGCGTCGATGGCGCGCTGGAGGCCGACATGTTCGATGGCGAGGGCTTCGTCTTGGGCGTGCTGGCCAAGGGGCAGCGGCTGGACGGGATCGACGCCCTTGTGGTGGGCGCGGGCGGGGTCGGGTCGGCCATCGCGGCCTCGCTGGCCCGCGCCGGGGTGACGCGGCTGGCGCTGTTCGATCCCGACCCGGCGGCGACCCAAGGCTTGGCCGGGCGGCTGATGGCGGCCTATCCGGCCCTGCGCGTGGAAACCGGCAGCCGCGATCCGGCGGGGTTCGATCTGGTCGTGAACGCATCCCCCCTGGGCATGAACCAAGGTGATCCCCTGCCGGTGGACGTGACCCGCATCGACCCCGCCGCCTTCGTGGGCGAGGTCGTGATGAAGTCCGAGATGACTCCCTTCCTGCAAGCCGCCGCCGAACGCGGCTGCCGATACCAGGTCGGCACCGACATGCTGTTCGAGCAGATCCCGGCCTATCTGGATTTCTTCGGTTTCGGCAAGCCCACGGCGGACGAGCTGCGCCGGACGGCGGCGATCCGTTATTGAAAGGCAGTCCAGGGCGGGATCAGGAAACGCACCGCGTTTCCCCCGCCCTTTGCGCGAGGGTGCCACTCAAAGACGGTGCCGTCCCACGACCACGGAAGGCCAGCGCCCGACCCGGTGGGCGAGAAGCGCCCGCCGAGGGCGGGGCGGGCGCTGGCCGGGCCTTTGAGGCCCGGCGGTGCAGGCTGCGATGTTGCAACGTGGCGAAGGCGATGGCCTTCGCCATTCAAGGGCCTACCCGCCCGGACTGCCCCAATCGTCGCGCGCCACCGCCTGCGCCAGCTCGCGCCGGAACCGGTCGATGGCGTATTCCGCGAAACTGGACAGCTGCCGCCCCTTGCGGGTCAGCACCCAGGCGGTGATGCCCGCGCTTTCCGTCAGGGGACGGCGGGTGACGCCGGGCAGATAGACCTCGGCCACCGAAAATTCGTCGATCACCGCGACGCCCAACCCGTGGCGCACCAGGCTGACCACCGTTTGCGCGAAGCGCCCGCGCATCGTGTATCGCGGCGTGATCCCCGCATCGCGGAACGGTTTCGCCAGCGCCGCGCCATAGGGGTCGTCGGGATGGACGCCCACGAAATCCTCGGCGGCGAGGTCATGGACCGAGATCGTGGGCTTCGACGCCAAGGGATGCCCGTCCGGCACGATGGCGACCAGCCGCCCGCGCGCCAGCGGCTCGCAGGTCAGGGCGGGATTGTCCACGGCCGAGGACATGATGACGAACTCGCCCCGGTCCAGCAACAGGTAGTCGGTCGTCTCCTCGATCTTCAGGATGTTGAGGTCGATGAACAGATCCGGAAAACGCTGCCTGACGCCCCGGATCGCGCGCGCCGCGATGAACTGCGCTATGGACGGGGCGGATGCGAAGGACAGCCGCACATCCTCGCCCTTCCTCAGCGCGCCCACGGCGCCGTTCAGGTTCTCCATCTGGCGATAAACCTGGTGGATCATCTCGAAGATCGCCTCGGCCTCGGCCGAAGGCACGAACAGCCCGCCCTTGCGCTCGAACAGCCGGATGCCCAGCGAGGATTCGGTGTATTTCACCAGCCGGGATATGCCCGGCGCGCTGACGTTCAACAGCTTGGCCGCGCCCTGGATGGTGCCCGCCATCATCACGGCGCGGATCACCTCGACCTGGCGCAGGGTCATTTCGCGCATGGTTCCTCCAGCATGTCGATTCCTGTTGTCATTAGCCGCCGGGCCATCGGACTTGTCAAAAGCAGTCACCGGGTGCCGGGCGGGATCAGGAAACATATACGTTTCCCCCGCCCCTCACGCGGCGGCGCCACCAAAGACGGTGCAGCCCCGCGACCACGAGAGGCCGGCGCCCGACCCGGTGGGCGAGAAGCGCCCGCCGGGGGCGGGGCGGGCGCTGGCCGGGCCTTTTAGAGGCCCGGCGGTTCAGGTGGCGATGTTGTGGCGTGGCGAAGGCAATGGCCTTCGCCAGACGAACAGCTTTCTACCGCGCGGGCATTCCGGCGGGGCGTTCGGTGCGCTTCTGCGCGGCGATGCGGAAGGGGGCATTGGGCGCGCCGTAGCCACCGTAATTGCCGTTGCGCTGCACGATTTCAAGGAACAGCCCGCCCGGCTGCGCCTCGCTGTAGAACTGGAAGAACTGGCCGCCCGGCTCCTCGTCATACATGATGTTCAGCGCCTGCATTCGCCGGCGCAGCGCGGGGTCCAGGCCGAAGCGCGCCTCGACATCGTCGTAATAGTTCGCGCCGATCTTCAGCACCGGAAATCCGCGGTCCCGCATGGCGGCGGCACTGCCGAAGATGTCGTCCGTGCGGAAGGCCAGGTGCTGGACGGACGACCCGAACGTGTCCTCGATGAACCGCCCGGCCAGCGTGCGCCGCGACTCCGCGCCGTTCAGCGTGACGCGCAAGCTGCCCGCGCGGATCGCCTGGCTGCGCACCAGGCCGTCGGGGTCCACCACGTCCAGCATCGGCGACTTGTCCGCCGCGAAGATCGAGGTGTAGAACAGCGACCAGCTGAGCATCTCGTCATAGGCCATGGTCTGGGCGATGTGATCGACCGCGACCAGGCCCGCGCCTGCATGGCTTGGCTGGTCCAGCGTGAAATCCACGTCCCACAGGCTGACCGCGCCCGCTTGCAGGAACCGCAGCGCGCTGCCGCCCACGCCGCGGATGCCGGGAATTTCCAGTTCCCCCGGCCCATGCAGTTCGGCGTGCCCCGGCGCGTCCAGAAAGGTCGCCCGCGTGACCGCGCCCTGCGGGTCGGGGACCGTCAGCCCCACCTCGGAGACACCCGTGCCGTGGTTCAGCCAGGCGGCATGGGCATAGCCCGAGGGTTCGCTGTTCACCAGCAGGTTCGCGCCCCCCTGCCGCCACAGCCGCACCTGCTTGGACCGATGCCGCCCCACGGGCGCGAAACCGGCGGAAGACAGGAAACCTTCCAGCCGCGCCGCATCATCGGGGGAGGTCGCGAATTCCACGAACTCGACCCCCTCCACCGCGACGGGACCGGGGAAATCGGGCAGGACGGCGGGCAGTTGCGGTTCGGCGCGGCGCACGGCGTCCATCAGGTGCACCAGCGACCGGTGCCCGTCCTGCGCCACCAGTCGGGGCATCCCGCGCCGGAACTGGTCGTTGAAGATCTCCAGGCTGATCGGCCCGACGTAACCGGCGGCCATCACCGCGCGCATGAAGCCGGTCACGTCCAGATCCCCCTCGCCCGGCATGTTGCGGAAATGGCGCGACCAGTACAGCAGGTCCATCTCGATCGCGGGGGCGTCGGCCAGCTGGACGAAGAAGATCCTGTCGCCGGGGATGCGGCGGATCGTGTCGGGGTCGATGCGGCGGGCCAGCGTGTGGAAGCTGTCCAGGATCAGCCCGATGTTCGGGTGATCGGCGCGGCGCACGATTTCCCAGGCGTCGCGGTGGTCGTTGACATGGCGGCCCCAGCACAGCGCCTCGTATCCCACGCGGATGCCGCGCTGCGCCGCGATGCCGCCCAGTTCGGCCAGGTCGTCGGCGGCGCGGCTGATGCCGCCCATGGCCGCCGGGTGGACCGACGAACAGAACAGCACCAGGTCGGTGCCCAGTTCCGCCATCAGGTCGAACTTGCGTTCAGCGCGGGCAAAGGCGCGGCTGCGCAGGGGTTCGGGCAGCCCCTCGAAGTCGCGGAAGGGCTGGAACAGCGCGATCTCCAACCCGTGGTCGCGGACCATCCGGCCCACGTCGCGGGGCGTGAAATCCGAGGCGACGAAGTCCTGCTCGAAGATCTCGATCGCGTCGAATTTCGCGGCCTGCGCGGCAGCCAGCTTTTCGGCGAACTTGCCGGGCAGGGACACGGTGGCGATGCAGGATTTCATGGGCCAGATCCAGACAGGCGGTTTCGCCCATAATGCCTGCACGGGCATGACAAGCAAGGACCGATCCGGTCAGGACATTAACAGGATGTTAAGGCCGGGGGGATCACACCCGTTCCAGCGCCACGGCAATCCCCTGTCCCACGCCGATGCACATGGTGGACAGCGACCGCCTGCCCCCCGTGCGGACCAGCTCCAACGCCGCCGTGCCGGTGATGCGCGCGCCCGACATGCCCAGGGGGTGCCCAAGCGCGATGGCCCCGCCGTTTGGGTTCACCCGCGGATCGTCGTCGGCGATGCCGAGGTTGCGCAGGGTGGCGAGGCCCTGGCTGGCGAAGGCCTCGTTCAGTTCGATCACGTCGAAGCAGGCCTGGGTCAGCCCAAGCCGCGCCATCAGCTTTTTCGAGGCAGGCGCGGGACCGAAGCCCATGATGCGCGGGGCCACGCCCGCCACCGCCCCGCCCAGCACGCGGGCGATGGGCGTCAGCCCGTGCCGCCGGGCCGCGTCCTCGGAGGCCAGGATCAGCGCCGCCGCCCCGTCGTTCACGCCCGAGGCATTGCCCGCCGTGACCGTGCCGCCCTTGCGGAACGGTGCCTTCAGGCTCGCCAGGGCGTCCAGCGTGGTTTCGCGGGGGTGTTCGTCGCGGTCCACCAGCTTGGGATCGCCCTTGCGCTGCGGGATCGCGACCGGGGTGATCTCGACCGCCAGCCGCCCGTTGGCCTGAGCGGCGGCGGCCTTCTGCTGGGACCGCAGAGCGAAGGCGTCCTGGTCGGCGCGGCTGATGGAAAAATCTTCCGCGACGTTCTCGGCCGTTTCGGGCATCGAGTCCACGCCGTATTGCGCCGCCATCAGCGGATTGACGAAGCGCCAGCCGATAGTGGTGTCGTGGATCTCGGCATGGCGGGAAAAGGCGCTTTCCGCCTTGGGCATCACGAAGGGCGCGCGCGACATGGATTCCACGCCGCCCGCGATCATCAGCTCCGCCTCGCCCGCCTTGATGGCACGGGCGGCCCCGATCACCGCGTCCATGCCCGACCCGCAGAGACGGTTGATGGTGGTGCCCCCAACCTCGACCGGCAGGCCCGCCAGCAGCGACGCCATGCGGGCCACGTTGCGGTTGTCCTCGCCCGCCTGGTTGGCGCAGCCGAAGATCACGTCATCGACCGCCTGCCAGTCCACGCCCCCATTCCGCGCCATCAGCGCGCGCAAGGGCACCGCGCCCAGATCGTCGGCCCGCACCATCGCCAGCGCCCCGCCAAAGCGGCCGATGGGCGTGCGGATATAGTCGCAGATGAAAACGTCGCGCATGTCACACCTCGGGGCAGGTCAGGTCGGCCACGGCACCGTCCAGATGCAGGGGCGCGCCGGTCAGGGATTGCAATTCGTCCAGGGACAGCGCGGCCAGCTTTTCGCGCAGCACGAAGCGGCCGTCCACGATGTCCACCACGGCCAGGCTGGTATAGACGCGGGTCACGCAGGCGACCCCCGTCAGCGGCAGGGTGCAGGCCGCGACCAGCTTCGGCTTGCCGTCCTTGGTCACGTGGTCGGTGATGACGGCCACGCGCTTCGCGCCATGGACCAGATCCATCGCCCCGCCCACGGCGGGCACGCCCTTGGGACCCGTGGACCAGTTCGCCAAGTCGCCGTTTTGGGCCACCTGATAGGCCCCCAGGATCGCCACGTCCAGATGCCCGCCCCGCACCATGGCGAAGCTGTCGGCGTGGTGGAAGAACGCGGTGCCGGGCTTGATCGTCACGGCCTTCTTGCCCGCGTTAATCAGATCCCAGTCTTCCTGGTCGGGCGCGGGCGCCTCGCCAAAACCCAGGATGCCGTTTTCCGTGTGAAAGATCGCCTGCCGCCCCTCGGGCTGGAACCGGGCGACCATTTCCGGGAAGCCGATGCCCAGGTTCACATAGGCCCCGTCATGGATGTCCTGGGCCGCGCGCCAGGCGATCTGGGCGTTCGTCAGCTTGGCGGTCATGCCGTTACCTCGGGGTAATGCGCATTGGCGCGGTTGAGATCCTCTTCCTGCGCGGGGTTCGGGACCTCGACGAAGCAATCCACGAAGATTCCGGGGGTCACGACCGCCTCGGGGTCGATCCCGCCGGGTTCGACAACATGGCTGACCTGCGCGATCGTGCGCTCTGCGGCCATCGCCATGAGGGGCGCGAAGTTCCGCGCGGCCATGCGATAGGTCAGGTTGCCGAAGGTGTCGCCGGTTTCCGCCTTGATCAGCGCCACGTCCGCCTTCAACCACCGCTCCTGCACATAGGACCGCCCGTCGAATTCGGCCACTGGCTTGCCCTTCGCCAGATCCGTGCCGAAGCCGGTCGGCGTGTAGAAGGCCGGGATCCCCGCCCCGCCCGCGCGGATGCGTTCGGCCAGCGTGCCCTGCGGGACCAGTTCCAGTTCGATCTCTCCGGCCAGATAGCGTTCCGTGAACACGCGCGGATCGGCGGACCGGGGAAAGGAACAGATCATCTTCGCGACCATCCCCTGTTCGATCATCGCCGCGATGCCGACATGGCCGTTGCCCGCGTTGTTGTTGATGACCGTCAGGTTTCGGGGGCTGCCCGTCGCAAGGTAGCAGTCGATCAGCGCATGGATCAGCTCGATCGGCGCGCCCGAGCCGCCGAAACCGCCGATCATCACGGTCATCCCGTCTTCGATCCCCGCCACGGCGGCGGCGAGGCCGGATATCCTCTTGTCCATCAAGACCCTCCTGTGCCGGGCAGGGATAGGCCAGCCGGGGGTTGCCGTAAACCGCCGTTGTGCGCTATGGTGCATTTGTTCCCATATCGCACAAAGGGCGCGGATGATCACCGAACGCGACAGGATGGGCGGGCTGGCCAAGGGCCTGGCGGTGATCGAGACCTTCACGGCCGACCGCCCGCGCCAATCCATTGCCCAGGTCTCGGCGGCGTCCGGGCTGGACCGCGCCACCGCGCGCCGCTGCCTGCTGACGCTGGCCCATCACGGTTATGCCGATTACGACGGCAAGTTCTTCACCCTGACCCCCCGCGTGCTGCGGCTTGGCACGGCCTGCCTGGCGACCATGCCCCTGCCGCAGATCGTGCAGCCCTTCCTCGACCGCCTGTCCGAGGAGATCGGGCAAAGCTCGTCCGCCTCGATGCTCGACGGGTCCGAGATCGTCTATGTCGCCCGCGCGGCCCAACGCAGGCTGATGGCGATTTCCCTGATGCCGGGATCGCGCCTGCCCGCCTTTTGCACCAGCATGGGCCGCGTCCTGCTGGCCGCCCTGCCCCCGGACGAGGCGCGCGCCCGCCTGGGCCAAGGCCCCCTGCCCGCCCGCACCCCACTGACCCGCACCGATCCCGACGCGATCATGGCCGAACTGGACCATGTCCGCCGCCAGGGATTTGCCCGGATCGACCAGGAGGTCGAGATCGGCCTGTGTTCCGTCGCCGTGCCCCTGCTGGACGCGCGCGGCAGGGTCGTGGCCGCGCTGAACGTCGGCTATCCCGCCATGGCCGACGGCGCCGACCAGGTCCGCACGCGCTTTCTTCCCGCGCTGCTGTCGGTCCAGCAGGCCGTGCGGCCGATGCTGGGCTAGAACGCCGCGCCGGACGCCCGTTCAAGGGCAGGCGCTGGCGCAAATGAGCGGATTGCCAAAACAAATTTCTATCGCGCGGGCCGGTTGGCTAGCGTCCCTCCCATCAATCCGATTGGGAGAGGACCCGGACAATGGCTGACGACATGCTGCACGTCATGGAATGGCACAACGGCGAAAAGGACTTTTCGCCCTTTTCCGAGGCCGAGATGAAACGGCGCCAGGACGATGTCCGCGCCTGGATGGCGGAACACGATGTCGATGCGGCGCTGTTCACGTCATACCACTGCATCAACTATTACTCGGGCTGGCTTTACTGCTCGTTCGGGCGGAAATACGGCATGGTCATCACCGACCGCGCCGCGACCACGATCAGCGCGGGCATCGACGGCGGCCAGCCCTGGCGGCGCAGCTTTGGCGGCAACGTCACCTATACCGACTGGCGGCGCGACAACTTCTATCGCGCGGTCCGGCAGCTGACCCCCGGCGTCAAGCGGTTGGGGATCGAGTTCGACCACGTCAACCTGGACTACCGCCGCCAGCTGGAAGCCACGCTGCCCGGCGTGGAATTCGTGGACATCGCGCAGCCGTCGATGTGGATGCGGTCGATCAAGTCGCCCGAGGAACACAAGCTGATCCGCGAAGGCGCGCGCATCTGCGACGTGGGGGGTGCGGCCTGCGCGGCGGCGATCGGGGCGGGCGTGCCGGAACACGAGGTCGCCATCGCCTCCACCAACGCGATGATCCGCGAGATCGCCAACGCCTTTCCCTTTGTCGAACTGATGGACACCTGGACCTGGTTCCAGTCGGGCATCAACACCGACGGCGCGCATAACCCGGTCACGAACAAGAAGATCCGGTCGGGCGAGATCCTGTCGCTGAACTGCTTCCCGATGATCTTCGGCTATTACACCGCGCTGGAACGGACGCTGTTCTGCGACCATGCGGACGACGCCAGCCTGGATGTCTGGGAAAAGAACGTGGCCGTCCACCGCCGGGGCCTCGACCTGATCAAGCCCGGCGCGAAATGCAACGAGATCGCGCTGGAACTGAACGAGATGTATCGCGGCTGGAACCTGCTGCAATACCGCAGCTTCGGCTATGGCCACAGCTTCGGCGTGCTGTCCCATTACTATGGCCGCGAGGCGGGCGTGGAACTGCGCGAGGATATCGAGACGGAACTGAAGCCCGGCATGGTCGTGTCGATGGAGCCGATGGTGATGATCCCCGAAGGACGCCCCGGCGCGGGCGGATACCGCGAACACGACATCCTGATCGTGACCGAGGACGGGGCCGAGAACATCACCGGCTTCCCCTTCGGTCCCGAACACAACATCATCCGCAACTGACCGACGAACGGGCCTGCCGGTGCAGGCCCGTTTTCCCTTGCTCAGAACTCGGCCCGCAGGGCGTCCACGATGCCGCGCGTGCAGACCTCCAGCAGCAGTTCGCCCTTTTCGGCCGTGGCCTCGCGGGGCGAGGACAGGGTGCCCGCCGCGGGCGTCCATTCGGGCTTGACCGGATACACGTCATAGGGCGGAAACGTGGCGGGCTGCACATCGACCGCCCGGGCCAGATCGACGAACTGCGGATACAGCGCCAGCATCAGCGACGTTTCCAGAACGCCGCCATGTTCCAGCGCCCATCCGGGAAAGCCGTCCGGATACAACCGCGCGATGTCGTCATCCCCCACGAAGTCCCAATAGGACAGCACCACGATCTTCATGTCCGCGATGCCGTCCCAGCGAAGCTCGCGCAGCGCCAGGTCGATGCCCTCGATGATGAACCAGGAATTCTCGTAATGCCCGTTCACAAGGCACAGCTTGCGCACGCCGTGGCGGGCGAATTCGCGGATCACGTCGCGCAGGGCGGCGACCAGCGTCGCGCCGTCCAGGCTGGTGGTGCCGGGCAGGTGGTTGCCGCCGCCCGATTTCTGGTGCGACTTGTAGCCATAGGTGAAGGGCGGCGCCACAAGCCCGCCGACCGCAAGGGCCGCGCGGCGCGCGAATTCCGTGGGCAGCAGCACGTCCACATGCAGCGGCATGTGATGGCCGTGCTGTTCCATGGACCCGATGGGGATCAGGATCGGCGTGGCGCCGCCGCTGACGGCGGCATGATAATCCGGCCAGGCCAGTTCCGAAGCGAATGCGGTCTTTTGCGGCATGGGGCACCCTGTCTGTTGATGGTCTGCCCCGCACTAGAGTTTTCGATTGATCGCAAATGAAATATAAAGTCGCAATCCGTCCATTGCGGGGGCAAATCCATGGCGGCCATCACCAACCTTCCGACCGACCTGCTGCGCACCTTCATCGCCGTGGTGGAGCTGGGCGGCCATTCGCGCGCGGGCGCCGCCCTGGGCCGCAGCCAGCCCGCGATTTCCCTGCAGATCCGCCGGCTGGAGGAGCTGGTCCGCGCGCCCCTGCTGGTCCAGGAAGGCCGCGCCATCCTGCCCACCCCCGCGGGCGAGGCGCTGCTGAGCTATGCCCGCGAAATGGTGCGCATCAACGACGAGGCGGTCAGCTATTTCCACCGGTCCGACAAGACCGGCGTGCTGCGCATCGGTCTGCCCACCGATTACGCGGTTGCCTTTCTGCAAGGCACCCTGACCCGCTATATCCAGGGCCATGCCGAGGTCGAGCTGGAGGTGCATTGCGACCTGTCGCGCGAACTGCACCAGCACCTGCGCTCGGACGACCTGGACATCATCGTGGCGGTGATGCCGGATGCGCGGATGCCCTATCTGTCGCGGATGTGGACCGAGCAGCCGATCTGGGCCGCGGCCGAGGATTTCCACCTGCCCGCCCACGCCCCCGTCCCCCTGGGCGCCCATCCCGAGGGCTGCGATTACCGCGCCCGGATGATCCAGGCGCTGGACGCGATCGAGCGGCGCTGGCGCATCGTCTATACCGGGCCGGGCATTTCCGGGCTGCAAAGCGCGGTGGCGAACGGGTTGTGCGTCACCGCGCTGACGCGCGCCACGCTGCTGCCGGGGATGCGCCTGCTGCACGAAACCGAAGGGTTCCCGGCACTGGAACCCTTGCGCGTGGGCCTGTTCTACAAGCACCCGCGCCTGTCTGCGGCGGGGCTGCACCTGGTCAGCGACCTGGTGGCCGACCTGGAAAGCGTGGGGTCAGGCGTCCATGCGGTTCCCGCCTAACCGATAACGCCCGCAAATGGTCGGATTGGAAGAACCGATTTTGCTTGGGCGGCGGCCTCTCCTAGCGTGATCTCCAGAAGAACAACAAAGACAATCCGACAGGGTGACACCATGACCATCACGATTGGGGCCGGTCCCGGCCTTTCGCGGCGCGCGGCACTGGCACTGGGGGCGGCGGCGCTGGCCACGCCCATGCTGTCGCGGCGCGCCTTCGCCGCGCCGACCGAACTGACCATGCTGGCCTGGTACGGCCATGCCGAACCCGACATCGTGGCCGAATTCGAGGCCGCCCATAACGTCAAGTTCGTGCCGAAATACTATACCGGCGGCGACAACATGCTGGGCCTGATCTCGCAATCCCCGCCGGGCACCTTCGACGTGATCCTGTCGGACGCCGAATATGTCCAGCAGCTGAACGCGGCAGGCTATATCGAGGCGCTGGATCCCGCCGACTATCCCTTTGACGAGTTCTTTCCCGAATTCCACAAGTTCCCAGGCCACTGGGACGGCGACACGCTGTATTCGGTCATCACCCGCTTCGGCTTCCTGGGCGTGGCCTACAACACCGACGCCCTGACCGAGGCCGAGGCCTCGACCTATGACGTGTTCTGGGATCCCCGGCTGACCGGCAAGGTCGGCCATTTCGACTGGCACCTGCCGAACCTGGGCCAGATCAGCCTGCTGAACGGCAATCCCCACCCCTACGACATCGACGAGGCGGCGTGGGAGGCGGTCAAGGAAAAGACCCTGTCCCTGCGCCCGCAGGTCGGCGGGTTCTTCGATTACGGCGGCACGTTCTCGTCGCTGGACAACGGGCAGATGCTGGCCTTCGCGGGCATCGGCGACTGGATCACCGGCACGCTGGAACGCAACGGCGCCAAGGTCCGCAGCGTGATCCCCGAACAGGGCGGGTTGCAGTTCACCGAAAGCTTTTCCATCGGCAAGGGGTCTGCCAAGGCCGATCTGGCAAAGGCCTGGATCCAGTACATCACCTCGGCCAAGGGCCAGGCGAAGTCGGCGCAGATGGCCGCCTATCCCTGCATCGTTCCCAACCAGAAGGGGTGGGAGGTGCTGGGCGCCGAAAACCCGGCCGAGGCCAGGCGCCAGGGCATGGTGCCGGGCGCGGGCAGCGCCATCGACATGATCCGCACGGGCCGGATCCAGTATCGCCAGCTTCCGGTCCAGCAATCGCTGGAGGACTGGAACGACTTCTGGTCGGAGTACAAGGGCGCATGACCGCCGCGGTTCTCGACAAGGCGCCTGACGCCCGGGCGCGGCAGGCGGGACCATCCGCCCGCCGCCCCGAGGTTCCGATGCGACGCCGCCTTTCGCTTTATGGTCTGACATTCTCGCTGCCCTTGCTGATCTGGCAGCTTCTGTTCTTCGTCTTTCCGCTGGTCTTCCTGATCGCGCTCAGCTTCTGGACGGTGCGGAACTTCCGGATGCAGCCGGATTTCGACATGGTGAACTGGACGACCATGTATGGCCGGGCGGTCTTCTGGCAGGCCTATGCCACCACCCTGACGCTGGCCGCCGGGGCGGCGGTGCTGACCAGCATCCTGGCCTTTCCCGTGGCCTATGCCATCGCCTTCAAGCTGTCCCCCCGCGTGCAGCGATGGGCGATCATGCTGATGGTGATCCCGTTCTTCACCAGCTATCTGGTGCGGGTCTATTCCTGGCAGGTGTTCCTGTCGGACGCGGGCATCATCAACGTGATGCTGGGCTGGATCGGCCTTGGTCCCTACGGCTTGCTGAACACGCCGGGCGCGACGCTTCTGGGCTTTGTCACGCTGGCCTTGCCGCTGGTCGTGCTGCTGCAGCTGTTCAGCCTGATCTTCATCGACCGCACCCTGATCGAGGCCGCGCACAACATGCGCTGCGGCCGGTTGCGCACGGTGTTCGCCGTGGTGATCCCGTCCGCCCGGGTGGGGCTGGTGATCGCGGCGCTGTTCGCCTTCATCCTGTCCTTCGGGGATTTCGTCAGCCCGATCTATCTGGGCGGCGGCGATCCGACCACGCTGTCGATCCTGATCACCGACACCACGAAATCGGGCCAGCAATGGCCGCGCGCGGCGGTGATCGCGCTGACCATGATCGCCACGCTGATGATCGTGGCCTATCTCGCGGTCCGCTTTGCCTATCGGGGGCGCAAATGAACCGGGAAAACGAGGCCAACCGCAATCCGCTGATCAACGGCGCGTTGCTGGCCTATGTGCTGCTGGCCTATCTGTTCGTCTTCGCGCCGATCGTCGCCAGCTTCGTCTTTTCCTTCAACTCGGACCGGTTCCCGTCGATCCCGCTGGGGGATTTCTCGACCGAATGGTACCGCGCGGTCGCCGCCGATCCGCTGGTGTGGCAGGGCTTGCGCAACACGCTGCTGGTGGGGGTGGGGGTGGGCGTCATCTCGACCGCGCTCGGTTTCGGGGCGGCCTATACGGATCATCGCTACAATTTCCTGGGCAAGCAGGTCTATCTGGCCCTTGCGCTGCTGCCGCCGACCATTCCCGTGGTCATCATGGGGCTGGCGATGCTGGCCTTTTTGTCGCGGGTGAACCTGTCGGGGGATGCGGGGGCCGTGATCATCGCCCATGTGGTGATCTGCGCGCCCTTCGCGATGGCGGTGATCCGGCTGCGGCTGTCGCAGATGGACCCCTCGCTGGAGCCGGCGGCCTGGAACCTGGGCGCGTCGGAATGGGCGGCGATGCGCCATGTCGTCATCCCCTTCTGCCGCCCCGCGATCCTGGGGGCGCTGTTCGTGACCATGGCCGTGTCCTTCGACGAATTCGCCATCGCCTGGTTCGTGTCGGGCCTGAACGAGACGCTGCCCGTCAAGGTGCTGGGCTTTTTGCAAGGCCAGGTCAGCCCGCGCATCAACGCGGTCGGCACCTTTGTCTTCATCGTCTCGATGACGCTTCTGATCCTGGCGCAACTGCTGCTGGGCCGCACCGCCGCCCCAAGGAAGGAATGACGCCCGTGACCCAAGCCCCCCTTGTCTCCCTTGAAGGCGTGGCCAAGCACTTTGGCACCTATACCGCCGTGCAGAAGATGGACCTGCAGATCCACGAAGGCGAATTCCTGGCGCTGATGGGATCGTCGGGCTGCGGCAAGACCACCACGCTGCGGATGCTGGCGGGGCTGGAGGCGCCAAGCGAAGGCGTGATCCGGCTGGACGGCAAGCCGATCAACGACCTGCCAAGCTGGTCGCGCGACACCCCGATGGTCTGGCAAAGCCTGGCGCTGTTTCCGTTCCTGACCGTAATCGAGAACGTGGAATTCGCGCTGAAGATGCGCGGCCTGGGCCGCACCGAACGCCGCCGCCGTGCCGAACAGTGGCTGGACCGGATGCAGATCGCGGAATTCGCGGGCCGCAACATCAGCCAGTTGTCCGGCGGCCAGCGGCAGCGCGTGGCCCTGGCCCGGTCGCTGGTGATCGAGCCTCGGATCCTGCTGCTGGACGAACCGCTGTCGGCGCTGGACGCGGCGCTGAAGGTGCGGATGCAATCGGTGCTGAAGACCCTGCAACGCGAAACCGGCATCACCTTCGTCTATGTCACCCACAGCCAGTCCGAGGCGTTTTCCATGGCCGACCGCGTGGTCATCATGAGCCGGGGCAAGATCGAGCAGATCGGCACGCCCCAGGACATCTACCGCGCGCCGCGCACCCGCTTCGTCGCGGATTTCCTGGGGTCGTCGAACATCTTTCCGGGCCAGTTGACCCGCGACGGGCAGGGCCGGCCCGTCCTGGCCACCAGCAGCGGCGATTTCGCCCTTCCCGCCGGAAACGCCCCCGGCATCGCGGGCCAGGCGGCCAGCCTGACGGTGCTGGACACCCGGATGCAGATCCATCCGCAGCCGCCGCAAGGCGCGCGCAATTCCGTCGCCGCCCGCATGATCGGCGAGGAATTCGTCGGCGCCACCGCGACGATCCATTTCGAGACCGACAACGGACAGGAGCTGCGGGTGCAGAAATCGCACGAGGATCTGGCCGACCTGTCCCTGGCCATCGGCAAGCCCTTCTACCTGTCCTGGTCGCCTGCGGATGGACATCTTGTCCAGGAATGATCCCGCGCCCCGCAATTGGCCGCAAGCCGGGGACATGCCGCAGCGGCTGTCGCAGGCCTGTGCGCACAGCTTCCTTTGCGCGGGCAGGCTGGGTCCGGTCCGGCTTCCCGACGGCCCGGACCCGGCAAGGGGCCAGGCCTTGAAAGGGCTGCCGCAGCCGGGACGCGCCGTCGCGCGGCTGCGATTCACGTGGCCCGTGAACCCCTTGCGCATCCTTCGCTGATCCCCGCCCTGACGGAGGGCGCCGTCACGGGCCGGTCACATCCGGTCCCACCGGCGCTTGAGCGCGATCAGGTGCAGCGCCGCCGCAGCCGCGCCGCCGCCCTTGTTCTGGCCCTGCGGATCGGCCCGCACCTGGGCCTGGGCGAGGGTCTCGACCGTCAGGATGCCGTTGCCGATGCAATGGCCCTGCAACCCCAGAAGCGTCAGCCCGCGCGAACTGTCGTTGCAGACCGTGTCGTAATGCGTCGTCTCGCCCCGGATCACGCAGCCAAGCGCGACATGGCCGTCATACAGATCGCGCCGGGCCGCCAGGGCGATGGCCGCGGGAATTTCCAGCGCGCCCGGCACCTCGACCAGATCGACGGTGGCGCTTGCCTCGGCCGCGACGGCGCGCGCGCCCGCCACCAGCCCGTCGGCGATCTGGCGGTAATAGGGCGCGACCACGATCAGCAGGCGCAGGCTGCCCTCGATCCGGGGCAGCGGCAGGTGGTGATGGTCTATGCTGGCGGCCATGGTCCTATTCCCCCGAAATCCGGCGGGTCGAATGGATCGAAAGCCCGTAGGCGTCAAGCCCGATCACCCGCACCGGCGCCGAATTGGTCAGCAGCACCAGGTCCGACAGCCCCAGCGTGGACAGGATCTGCGCGCCCAAGCCGTAATGGCGCAGGACATGGGACGACACCTCGTCCCGGCGGGGCAGGCGCGGCTCGGTGTCGCGGAACAGCACGACCACGCCCCGGCCCTCGTCGGCGATCAGGCGCATCGCCTGGTCCAGGGTGCCCGCATCCTCGCGCCCGATGCCCAGCACGTCGTGCAGCGGATCCAGCACGTGCATCCGCACCAGGACCGGACCGGGCGCGGCCAGGTCGCCCCGGGTCAGCACGACATGTTCGGCGCCCGTGGTCTCGTCGGCAAAGATGCGCATGGTCCAGTCGCCGCCATGGACCGAACGGACGGCCATCCGGCCGCGTTCGGCGATCAGGTTGTCGTGGCGGCGGCGATAGGCGATCAGGTCGCTGATGGTGCCGATCTTCAGCCCGTGCTTGCGCGCAAAGACCACCAGGTCGGGCAGGCGCGCCATGGTGCCGTCGTCGTTCATGATCTCGCAGATCACGCCCGAGGGGTTCAGCCCCGCCAGCCGCGCCACGTCCACCGCGGCCTCGGTATGGCCCGCGCGCACCAGCACGCCGCCGTCGCGGGCGCGCAGGGGAAAGATATGGCCGGGCGTGGCGATGTCGGCCGCGCCCTTGGCCGGGTCGATGGCCACCGCGATGGTATGGGCGCGGTCCTGGGCGGAAATCCCGGTGGTCACGCCCTCGCGCGCCTCGATCGACATGGTGAAGGCGGTCTCGTGCCGGCTGGAATTCTTGGGGGACAGCAGCGGCAGGCCAAGCGCGTCGATCCGCGCGCCGGTCAGGGACAGGCAGATCAGCCCGCGCCCGTGGGTCGCCATGAAGTTGATGACGGCGGGCGTGGCCATCTGCGCGGGAATGACCAGGTCGCCCTCGTTCTCGCGGTCCTCGTGATCGACCAGGATGAACATGCGGCCCCCGCGGGCCTCGTCGAGGATCTCCTCGATGGGGGAAATCGCGTCGGACCAGGTGCCGTCAAGGGGGTCCAGGGGGGTGTCGGGCATCCGCCGCTCCTGCAAGGAAGGGGGCCGGCAGGGGATGTCCGGCACCTGTCATCATCTGGTTCATGGCCGATCCTGCCGATCGTCACCATGGCTTTTCCCGCGCAAGCCGCGGATTGCGGCGGGGCCTGATGCGTCCCCCACTCTTGCACCCGCTGTCAAGAGCCGAGTTCGGATCGCGCACCGACACGCCCCGTTTCCGGCGGCGGCGCCGCAAGGCCCCTGGCCCTCAGTTCACTGGCGTCGGCAAGGGCCTGCCCGCGAAAAAGGCGTCCAGGTTGTCCAGCGTCAGTCGCGACATCCGGTCGCGGGTCTCGACGGTTCCGCTGGCATGGTGGGGATAAAGCGTGACGTTGGGCAGCGCGGTCAGGGCCGGGTCGGGATGGGGTTCGTTCAGAAAGACATCCAGCCCCGCCCCGGCGATGCGCCCTTCGCGCAGCGCGGCGATCAGCGCGCCTTCGTCCACGACCGACCCGCGCGCGACATTGACCAGCGTGCCGTCCGGTCCCAGGGCGTCCAGCACCGCAGCCGAGATCAGGCCCGCGGTCCCCGCCCCGCCCGGCGTCGCGACCAGCAGGATGTCGGCCCACCCGGCCAAGGCCGCCGGATCGGGGAAATAGGCGTAGCCCACCCCCGGCTTCGGATTGCGGCCCGAATAGCCGATGGCCATCCCCATCGCCTCGCAGCGGCGCGCGATGGCCAGGCCGATGGTGCCAAGCCCCACGATCCCCGCGCGCTTGCCCGCGGCCGAGGCGGTCAGCGGGAACATCCCCTGCCGCCCCCAATCGCCCGACCGGACATGGGCGTCCGCCTGGACCAGCCGCCGCCGCGAAGCCAGCATCAGCAGGATCGCCGCGTCGGCCACGTCATCGGCCAGCGCGACCGAGGTGTTGGTCAGCGTGATCCCCCGCCGCGTCATGGCGGGCAGGTCGATCATGTCGAAGCCCGCCGACGAACAGGCGGCCAGCCGCAAGGCGGGCAGCCGGTCCAGCAGCGCCGCATCGACCGCGACATGCCCGCTCACGACCATGGCGGTGCAGACAGGCCCGGCCCGGGCCAGCAGCGCGTCCCGGTCGGTGGCCTGATCCAGGCGGTGAAGCGTATAGCGCGCCTCCATCTCCTCCATGAAGCGGGGGCGCAGGGGATGGGCGACAAGGACGTGCGGTTTCATGCGGTCTCCAGGGGGGCGATGAACGGACGGAACAGGCCCGCCCGGGAAAGAGGGGTTTTCCCGCAAGGCCCGGATCATGCCGGGCGGGCGGGTCGGGACATGCGGGCCGGGGGCGCATCGCTGGCGGCCTGCGGATGCGCGCGCAGCCACAGCACGCCATGGGCGGGCAGGTCGATGCCGAAGGTGCCATCCCCTGCCCGCTCGAAGCGTCCCTCGCCCAGGAGGGTCGTCAGGGTGCCCAGGGCATCGACCCCCTCGAACCGGCACTCGGACCGGCAGGGCCGCTTGCCCAGGTTGTGCAGCAGCAGCACCGTCCGCCCGCCCCAGTCATGGCGCAGCGCCAGGATGGCGGCGTCCGGAAAGGGGATGAAGCTCCAGTCGCCGAAGGCCACCTCGGGCATGGCGCGGCGGCGGCGGATCAGGCGCCCTATCCACGTCAGCAGGGACTCGGGGTCCTGCTCCTGCGCGGCGACATTGACGGCCCGCGGACCCCATCGGGCGCCCGACACCGGCGGGCGCAGCACCTTGTCGGCGGGCGCCGTGGAAAAGCCGCCGTTCGGTTCGTCCGACCATTGCATCGGGCTGCGCACGGCCAGCCTGCCGGGGATGTCCAGGTTCTCGGCCATGCCGATCTCCTCGCCGTAGAACAGGACGGGCGCGCCGGGCAAGGCAAAGACCAGGCTGTAGGCCAGCCGGATCCGGGCGGCGTCCCCTTTCAGCATGGTCGGCAGGCGGCGGCGCAGCCCGCGGCCGAACAGCTGCATGTCCTTCTTGGGACCGAAGGCGCGGAACACCTGCTGGCGCTCGGCCTCGGTCAGCCTGTCGAGCGACCATTCGTCGTGGTTGCGCGCGAAATGCGCCCAGCCGTCGTCGGGATGCAGCCTGGGCATCGCCCGCAGCCCGTGGACCAGGGGACCGGCATCCTCGCGCACCAGGGCCAGGGCAAGCGCCTGGTTCATGTTGAAATCCAGGCACATGTTCAGCTCGCCCCCGCCGTCGTCGCCGTAAAAGCGGCGCACGTCCTGATAGGGCAGGTTGACCTCGCCCAGCAGGACGGCATCACCGTGGCGGCGCATGATGAAGCGGCGCAGGTCGCGCAGCCAGTCGTGAAGGTCCAGTTCGGGCGGGGCGTCCAGCCCTTGCGTTTCCAGCAGGAAGGGCACGGCATCCACGCGGAAGCCCGACAGGCCAAGCTGCAACCAGAAGCCGACGATCCGGTGGATCTCGTCGCGGACGCGGGGATTGCCGATGTTGAGGTCGGGCTGGTGGCGATAGAACCGGTGCAGGTAATACTGGCCCGTCTCCTCGTGCCATTCCCAGTTGCTGTTCTCCTTGTCCGGGAAGACAAGGTCGTCGGGTCCGCCCGGCGGGATCTCGTCGCGCCAGACATACCAGTCGCGCCAGGGCGAGTTCCGGTCCGCGCAGGCGGCCTGGAACCAGGGATGGCGGTCGGACGTGTGGTTGACCACCAGGTCCGCGATCACCCGGATTCCCCGGTCCCGCGCCGTGCGCAGGAAGACCGCCAGGTCGCCCAGCGTGCCAAGACGCGGATCGACGCCGTAGTAATCCGTGATGTCATAGCCGTCGTCCCGGTTGGCCGTGGGATAGAAGGGCATCAGCCAGATGCAGGTCACGCCGAGGCCCGCCAGATGGTCGATGCGCTGCGTCAAGCCGCCGAAATCGCCGATGCCGTCGCCGTTGCCGTCCTGGAAGGTCTCGACATCGAGGCAGTAGAAGACGGCGTTCTTCCACCAGACATCGCCCGTGCGGCTGATATCCATGCAGGCTCCTTCCTTCCGTGCGGGCGGGATGGGCGGCCTTGCGGCGCTATTGCGAACCCGTCAGGCGCTTCTGGAACTGGTCGGCGCTCAGCCGTTCGATGCCAAGGCGTTCCAGCGCCTCGATGACGATCTGCGAGGGCGTCTTGCCCGCCTGGCCCGCCGCGATGTCGAGACCGCGGCGAAGATCGTCGGGCAGGTCGATGGGGGGTGATGCGCTGTCCATGCGGATGGTTCCCTGGCCTTCGCGGTATCAACAGCGCCGGGGGCCACGGGTTCCCGCCCTAAAGGCACAGCGAGGTCGCCGCGACCGGCAACAGGCTCCACACCGTCGCGACCAGCGCCACCGCCGCCAGGATCGCGGCGATCCGCTGCACCCCCGGCAGGGACGAGGCGAAGCGCGGCATCCGCAGGCCGGCCAGCAGAACCACCTGCACCGCGATGGCGGCAGCCCACGCGACCAGCAGCGCGGCGCGCCCCTGCCCCAGGCTCAACCCCGCCGCGGCCCAGTGGTCCGAACACACGATCCCCTCCAGGCCATAGACCGCGCTGAAGGCGGCGATCCAGACGCTCAGCGGCAGCGACAGGCGCAGGATGTCGGTCATGCCAGCCACCCCGGCAGCCAGGCCGCGCCAAGGCCCAGGGCGGCGGTCAGGGCGGCATAGTCGATCCACAGCCGCACCACCCGCGCATCGCCGCAGCGCCGGGCCGAGATGAAGCCCGCGCGGATGCGGGCCATCAGGAACAGCGCCATCAGCCCCGCGACTCCGGCATGAAAGACGGCATAGCCCGCGATCACCCACAGCGTCGCGTCATAGGCATGGGCGTCGTGGGTCGTGCCCCCGAACACCGTCCAGGCGGCGCCGCCCAGGGCGGCAAGCCCGGCCAGGCTGGCCACCAGCCCCGGCCAGGGCGCGCGGCCCCTGCGGATCGCCTGGTCGGCCCCACGGATGCCCCCGCAGGCCAGGACCGCGCCGCCCGCCGCCAGGGCCGGTCCCCCGGTGCCGGGTTCCAGGATCGCGGGCGGCGGCCAGTTCGGGGCGACCGTCCACAGGAAGGCATAGCCGAACAGCAGCGACCCGAACAGCACCGCATCGGCCAGCAGCAGGAACAGCGACCCCCACCAGCCGGGGGGGTGGGAAATCTCGGTATGGGGGGGCAGGGTCACGCCCCGGCCCGCGTCCAGCAGCCCCTCGTCATGGCGAGAGCCGCCGGCCCAAGCCCAGACCATCGCCAGCATCGCCACGCCCCCGGCCGAGGCGAACATCAGCCACCACCCCTTCCACACCGGCGCCATGAACATGACGCTGGTGACGACCGCCATGGCAAAGGGCACGATCGAGTTGCGGGGCATGACGGCGATGAAGTCGGGCCTTGCCCCCGACACGCTGACGGCCAGCGTTTCGCGCCGGTTGCGTGTCGGATGGCCCAGGAACCCCTCGCCCCGGGCGATCTGGACGGGCAGGCCGGGGTTGTCGTGCAGGGGATAGCGGCTGTCCACCACCGGGATCGAGGCGACGTTGTAGGCGGGCGAGGGGATCGGCGTGGCCCATTCCAGCGTGCCCGCGTTCCACGGGTTGCGCCGCCCGCGCACCGCGACAAGGGCGTTCGCCGCCACGTCCAGGACCACCAGGCCAAAGCCGATCGCCAGCACGAAGCCGCTGACCGAGGCCAGCAGGTTGATCCCTTCCCACCCCGAACCGGCCTCGATGCTGTCCACCCGCCGCCGCATTCCCAGAAGCCCCGCCCAGTGCAGCAGCAGGAAGGTGCCGTGAAAGCCCGCCATGACCAGCCAGAAGGCCACCTCGCCCATGCGGAAGAACCGCTTGCGCCCGGTCAGGACCGGCAGCCAGTAATAGATGCCGGCGATCATCGGAAAGACATAGCCGCCGATCAGGACGTAATGCAGGTGCGCCACCACGAAATAGGTGTCGTGCGCCTGCCAGTCGAAGGGCACCATGGCGACCATCACCCCGGTCAGCCCGCCCATCACGAAGGTCACGAAAAAGCCCATGATCCACAGCATCGGCAGATGCATCCGGGGGCGGCCCTTCCACAGCGTGCCGATCCAGGCGAAGATCTGCACCCCCGTGGGCACCGCCACCAGCGTCGAGACGGCGGAAAAGAAGGCCAGCCCCATGTGCGGGATGCCGGTGGTGAACATGTGATGCACCCACAGCCCGAAGCTGAGCACCGCCAGCGAAATGGCCGCCGCCACCACCCAGCCATAACCCAACAGCGTGGTGCGCGCCATCACCGGCAGGATGGCCGAGATGACGCCCGCCGCGGGCAGGAAGATGATATACACCTCGGGGTGGCCGAACAGCCAGAACAGGTGCTGCCACAGCAGGCTGTCGCCGCCGTGTTCGGCCTGGAAGAAGGGCATGTCGAAGGCGCGTTCCAGTTCCAGGATCAGCGATCCCAGGATCATCGGCGGGAAGGCGGTCAGGATCATCACCGCCACGACCAGCATGTACCAGGCAAAGATCGGCAGCCGGTCCAGCGTCATGCCGACGGCGCGATAGCGCAGCACGGTCACGACCACCTCGACCGCCGCGCCGATGGCCGAGATCTCAATGAAGCTGATGCCCAAAAGCCAGATGTCGGTGTTGATGCCGGGGGAATGGGCCGATGACGACAGCGGCGGATACATGAACCAGCCGCCGTCGGGCGCCACCCCCGCCAGCAGCGCCACGATCATGATCGTGGCTCCGATCATGTAGCACCAGAAGCCATAGGCCCCCAGCCGGGGAAAGGCCAGGTCGCGCGTTCCCAGCATCGCGGGCAGCAGAAAGACGGTCAGCGCCTCGAAAAAGGGGATGGCGAACAGGAACATCATGATGGTCCCGTGCATCGTGAAGATCTGGTTGTAGACCTCGGGACCCATGAAGGCCGACCGGGGGGATGCCAGCTGCGCCCGGATCAGCATGGCCAGGATCCCGCCCGCCAGGAACATCCCGGCGGCGCCCAGGATGAACATGGTGCCGATGGTGTTGTTGTTGACCGTGGTCAGCACGCCCTTCCAGCCGGGATCGTTCCGCCAGATCGGATACAGCGCCTTGTGCAGGCGTAGCGCGGTCAGGCGCGGCTTGTCGGTCACGGCGTTCCCCCTGCCAGGAATGCGTTCCAGGCCGCCGCGTCATGGGCGACCACGGTGAAATGGTGGCGGCGGTATCCCGGCCCGCTGAATTCCGCGCTGACGCCCGCGTATTCGCCAGGCCGCCATGCCTCGATGCGCAGGGTGTTCACATGGCCAGGGATCGCGTCCAGCTTGCCCGCCAGGCGCGGCACCCAGAAGCTGTGGATCACGTCGGCGCTGGTGATGCGCACATCGACGGGGCGGCCCGCGGGGATGTGCAGCGCGCCTTCCGTCACGCGGCCGGGCGCGTCGGGATAGCTGAAGCGCCAGGCCCATTGCCGCCCCTGCGCCTCGACCGCCACCACGCCGGGACCGGGGCGCGGCAGCAGCCGTTCGCCGATCCACAGCCCCCAGGCGGACAAGGCGGCCAGCACCGCCATCGTGAAGCCGAGGCCAAGGCCCTTGATCCAGACCGCCTCGCCCCGGCTGTCCGCCGCGGCGTCCGACGGCCCGCCGCCCCGGCGGAAGGCCAGCGCCAGCAGGACCAGGACCAGCAGCAGGATCGCCGCCGCGCCCCCCAGCATGACCCACCACAGGGTCGCGATGATGTCGGCCGCAGGCCCGGCGGGCTGGACGGCGGACAGGCGGTTCTCGCAACCCGCCAGCATCGGCGGCGTTGTGCCCCCGATGACCATCCTGGAAAGGACACGCCGATGGCCGGGGACAAGACGCAGGGCAGGCACGAGACCGACGGCACGCCGGGCGCGGGCAAGGAAGGCCGGTTCGAGGATCCGGTGGCCGACCTGCCGGGCTTTCACCAGACCTCGTCCACGATCGCGATCGCCGGCCACCCCCTGCACGCGATGAGCGTGGCCTTTCCCGTCGCGCTGACCTTCTGCACCTTTGGGGCCGACCTGTTCTATTGGTGGACGGGCGACGCCTTCTGGGCGCGGGCGGCGCTGTGGGCGGGGGGCATGGCCTTCCTGATCGGGGTCGCGGCGGCCTTCACGGGGACGCTGGAGCTGCTGTTCGTGCCCGGCATCCGGGCGCGCGCCGCCGCCTGGACCCATGCGGGGATCGCCGTGGTGCTGCTGTCGGTGCTGGGGGCCAACTGGGGCTATCGGCTGGGTGGCTACGAGGACGCGGTGCTGCCCTATGGCATCCTGTTGTCGGGCTTCGGCGTCCTGATGGTGGGGGCGACCGGGTGGCATGGCGGCAGGCTCGTGTTCGACTATCATCTGGGGACATCCGACACGGGCAACTGACGGTCGCGCGGTTCCGTCAGCCAGCCGGGCATCGGGATGTCGTCAAGCCCCGGCTTCATCAGCACCAGGGTCAGGATGGCCAGGACCGGCAGCAGCAGGATCAGCAGCGGCCCGCGGGGCCGGGGGGTTTCGTGGCGGCCGTCGGTTTCGCCCACCTTGACGATATGGTGGCCCACCCAGGCATGGAACCCGATCAGCAACGCCACGAAGACCAGCTTGGCGAACATCCAGGGAACAAAGACCTCGCGCAGGAAGATCAGCCAGGTTCCGGCGACGACGGCCGTCACGGCGGCGGGCGTGACCACCCAGACATAGCCGACATGGGAGGCCAGCCGGATCCGGGTGAAATCGGCCTGCCCGATGGCCGGGTCGTGGCGCGACAGCATCACCGGCAGGCCGAAGAGGCCCCCCACCCACAAGGCCAGGGCCAGGATGTGCAGCGCCTTGAGATGCGGGATCACCGGTTCCAGCCAGGCGATCATGCCGGACGGTCCTGCATCTGCCGCCAGCCCCGCCGCGCCACCAGCGCGCCCAGGACGGCATAGGGGATGCCCGCCGGCACCCACATGATCAGCCCGCCAAGCTGCTGGTCCGAAAGCGGCGCGAAGCCCCAGGCCAGCGGCGCCGTCCGGTGGATCGCATACAGGACATCGGGCGCAAGGGTCAGCAGCGCCCCCAGCAACCCCATCTGCATGTAGGTCCCCAGGATCGCCAGCCCCACCTGCCCCGCAGGCTGGCCGGGCGCCAGCACCGCCCGCCAGAAGGCCGTGGCCGATCCCAGCAAGGTCGCCTGCATCACCCAATACAGCCCCTTGTTTGCCATCGCCGCGTCATAGGCCTGCGGCAGGTGCCAGGCCCACAGCACCCCCGTCGCGATCAGGAACACCGGCGTGACGGCGCGCGTCCGGCGCGCGGGCCAGGCCAGCGCGACCAGCGGCGCGGCAACGGCCACCAGCAGCAGGTGATGGACCACCCGCGCCGAAAACAGCGCCGCCGATAGCGCGCAGAGCGGCGAGACGAAGGCCACCGCCAGCACCGCGACCGCCACGGCACCCGGCCGGGACCGGCCCAGCACCAGCATCAGCGCGGCCAGCGCTGCCAGCAGCAGCGGATCGAGGTTCCAGCGCATCCAGATCGCGCCCGGACCCGGGGCCGGACCGCAGTAAAGACCCGCAAGGTCCGGGACAAGCGCGCCGGCGATCATGCCGCAGCCCCCGCCCCTGCTCCGCCGTCATGGCCCCCAGGGCCGCCCGGGACAGGGGCACGACAGGGACCGTCCTCCCGCTGCCGGGCGGATCTGGTGCCGGGGAACCTGGTCTTGCGCATGGGATCCTTTTCGAGAACGGGGCCGCAGGGGCGCTCGTATCGGCAACACGCCGGGCCGCGACGGGTTCCCGGCGGACGGCAAGGCCGCGCCGGACCGGGCCAGGACGGGGAACAAGGCGGCAAAACAGCCGTTCCCCCGGGCACAGGGTTTTCCGGACGATGACGCGACGCAGGGCATGGTGGCAGGACCGCACCGCCTATCGGATCCATCCGCGCAACTTTGCCGATGGGAATGGCGACGGGGTGGGCGGCTTCCGCATGGACGTGATCGACCTGATCGGCAAGGACATCGACCGCGGCCTGATCGCCGAAGGGCCGTTCCTGCACGGCTTCCTGCAGGAATGCACCGAAAGGTCCTGGCGGGCCGCGACGTGGTGACGGTGGGCGAAAGCTGGAACGTCACGACGGACACGGCGCTGCCTTACTGCGGGCGCGAGCGGAAGGAACGCGACATGCTGTTCCAGTTCCAGCATGTCGTCGCAGGCTGGGACAGCATCCCTGGCAAGTGGCGCCCGCGCCCGCTGGATTTGGTGGCCTTCAAGAAGGTCTGGACCGACTGGCAGATGGCGCTGGAGGAGGACGACTGGAATTCCCTGTTCCTGAAGAACCACGACCTGCCCCGGTCCGTGTCGCGCCATGGCGACGGGGGGGGCGATGGCGGAAACGCTCGGCCAAGGCGCTGGCGACAGCCATCCACCTGATGCGCGGCACGCCCTTCGTCTTCCAGGGCGAGGAGATCGGCATGACCAACGCGGGCTTCACCCCCATCACCGATTACCGCGACATCGGGCTGATCGCCATGCACCGCGAGACGCTGGCCTAGGGCCTGCCCGAGGACCGGTTCTTGGAAGGCGCGGCCATGACCGCACGCCGATGCAGTGGAACGCGTTCCCCGGCGCGAGCTTCACCCCGGACACGCTCTGGATCGCCGTCAACACGAGCAGCGCCGGGATCAACGGCGCGGCGCGGCACGACGCCCCGGCCGGTCCTGGCGCATTACCGCCGCCTGATCGCCCTGCGCAAGCGCCACGAGGTGATCGTGCAAGGCCGCTTCGTCCCCTGGCTGGAGGATCATTCCCGGATCTGGGCCTATGCCCGCGAATGGGAAAATCGGCGGTCGTCGGTGCTGTGCAACATCTCGTCCGAACCCGCTCGTGCCACCGTGCCGCCCGGTCCCATCACCCTCAAGCCATGGGAAGCCGTCGCCGTTCTGGGCGACCTTGGCTGATAGCCCGGCTGCCTGCCTTGTCCACGCGCCGCACCGTCCGTGTGCGCGCCTTGGCCGGCACGGTCAAGACGCATGATCTGCTCGCGCAGGGCGGCAATGGCAGGGTTGAAGGATCGGGCAGGCATGACCAGAATGACTCCAGGGCAGTTAGGAAGAAACAGAATAGTTCTTCTTTTGTTGCATTCTGCCTGAACCTGTCACTCCGCGGTAGGCCATTGATCTGGGGATATCTTGGTTGCTGCAACGTCTTAAGCTGACACCACCTGCGGAGGTGACGCGTATTCTACCTCGCCGAAGCCCAGATCATGACGGTTCTGCGCCAAGCGAGAGCGGTGTCCCGTGTCCCCTCCCTGTCGCGAGCTAACGTTCCTCAGCGGCATTTGCCCGCCATCGACGTGTTTGATGACCGAGCTTTGAAACGAGGCTTCATGAAGACCGCATCCATGGGCTTGGCCTCTTGGCTCCTTTGCAACACGATCGTTCATGCGGGCAGTCTCGAGCGGAGCAACCGGTTCCTCGGTCCTTTGTTCGAGCCGGCAATCATCTCGAACTGAGATATGGCCATGTCTCGCCCCGCATCACGGGAAGAGACCTGCCTCTTGGCCCCTCCCCGGCGGTGAGCGCACGGGCGATGTTGCGTCTTCCTACGACAACTTCGGCTTCGCCTGTAAGCACCAGTTCAATGATCTCTGGTCGGCCGCCATCATCGTGGACCAGCCCTTCGGGACCGATATCCATTATCCGGCAGCGGCGGATGGACGCGTGATCTTGGGCAGCGCGTCGTTCGGTCCCGTCAGCAGACACCGTGCCGATGTGGACAGGGATACCGCCTACGGCCGGCCGCCGGGGTGTCGTGGGAACGACCCGAGATTGCCGCTCCTTTTGCGTCAGTTCGCCGCCTATGGCCTATGTGGGCGGTGGTCGGCAAATCGGTAGGGTTGGCGGTATCTTGCGGGCGTGTCATGGTTGCCCACGCGCATCTCCAGGGCGAACGGAACTGATGAATCATCCCAAAAAAACAACCGGCCGTATCATCCCGCTATGGGAACGGATCGCCGAGGAATTACGCACCCGTATTGCCGACGGGTCGCTTCCCGTAGACAGCTATCTGCCGAACGAGATCGACCTTGCAGGACAGTATGGCGTCAGCCGGAATACCATCCGCGCAAGCCTCCGGCAGCTTGCCGATCAGGGGTTGATCACCCGCATCCGCAAGAAAGGATCCCGAGTGGTCAAGAAGGAGGAAATTCCTGTCGTGCGGACCACGGTCAACCCGTTCATCGCGCTGCGCGAGATTCACGCGAAGTCCCGGCTCAGGATAGATTCCTTTGAGCCTTTTGCCGGGATCACTGGACTTTGCCGGGATTACACGCCCTTTGGCCGCGACTCGTCCGACTGGCTCAGGCTTTCCTGCTATCGCATTCTGGACAAGACGCAGGAACCCTGGAACCCGATCACGCTCTATTTCCCGCGTGAGCTCGAAGAGGCCGCGCGCCGGATGGGCAAGACCAAGGCGTCGGCCATTGACACCATCGGCGACCTGGGCTTGGGCCGGGCGATGTCGGCGCGGACCTTTGCGCAGCCGGTTCTGATGCCGGACGACTGCGCCGACTACCTGAAAATCCCCCGCAAGATGCTCGCCACCCAGATCACGACGCTGTATTTCAACGCCGACGATCATTTCTTTCACCTCAGCGTCAGCCTGAATCCGGTGGACAGGTTCCAGATCGAATTGACTTTTCAGCCCTGACCGTCAGCGCCCTTCGTGGCGGGCGAGAAAGCCGATGATCTCGCCTACGATGCCCTTGCGGAAAGCGATGACCACCACCACAAAGATCACCCCGTTGATGACCAGGATCCAGTCCTCGATCCCTGACAGGAATTCCTGAATCCCGATGATCATCGCCGCGCCCGCGATCGGCCCCAGCATCGTGCCGATGCCGCCGACGAGGTTCATCAGCACCACCTCGCCCGAGGTGTGCCAGGACACGTCCGTGAGCGAGGCCAGTTCGAACACTGCCGCCTTCATCGCTCCGGCCGCGCCGGACAGGGCGGCGGAAAGGACGAAGGCCGCAAGCTTGTAGCGGTTGGTGCGGTAGCCAAGCGAGATCGCCCGCGTTTCGTTTTCCCGGATTGCCTTCAGCGTCTGGCCAAAGGGCGAATGCACGGTGCGGAAGACGATCAGGAACACTACCACGAACAGGATCAGCGTCGCCAGGAAAAGCTGGAACTCGTTCCGCGTGTCCAGCAGTCCCAGGAAATACCCGCGGGGGATCGACTGCAGCCCGTCCTCGCCCCCGGTGAAGGGCGCCTGAATGGCCAGGAACAGCAGCATCTGCGCAAAGGCGAGCGTGACCATCGCGGTGTAGATCCCATGACGGCGGACCGCCAGCACCCCGGTGCCAAGCCCCAGCAGGGCCGCGGAGGCGGCGGCCAGCAGAATTCCCGCCTCCAGCGGCCAGCCCAGGGCCTTGATCGCATAGCCGCCCGCATAGGCCCCGCTGCCGAAGAACATCGCATGGCCGAAGGAGACGATGCCGGTGAACCCCATGAGCAGGTTCAGCGCCAGCGCAAACATGGCAAAGCACATGATTTTCATCACCACGAAGGGGTTCATGACCAAGGGCGCAAGCAGCAGCATCAGGACGATGGCGGCAAAGAGCCCGAGTTCCGCCATCCGGCGGCGTTGGGTCATCCGACGTTCGCTCTGGGGGGCGGCAAGGGTGGTCGTGCTGCTGGTCATCGGGTGCTCCCGAACAGGCCCGAGGGCCGGAAGATGAGAATCAGGATCATGATGAAGAAGATCACTGTGGTCGAGGCGGCCGGATAGAAGACCTTCGTCAACCCCTCGATCAGGCCCAGCCCGAAGCCGGCGATCACCGAACCCGCGATGGATCCCATGCCGCCGATCACCACCACGGCGAAGACGACGATGATGAGGTTCGACCCCATCGCCGGGCTGACCTGATAGACCGGGGCGGCGACGACACCCGCCAGCCCGGCCAGCCCGACCCCAAAGCCATAAGTCAGCATGATCAGCCGGGGGATGTTGACGCCGAAGGCCTGCACCATATCGGCATCCTCAGACGCGGCGCGCAGATAGGCGCCAAGCTTGGTCCGCTCGATGGCAATCCAGACCGCAAGGCAGACGACCAGCGAGATGGCGATTGCCGCCAGCCGATACATCGGCATGCGCATGAACCCCAGATCGACCGAGCCCGGTAGCGGGTTAGGATAGGGCATCCCCGACCAGCCATAGGTCTGCGCCACTAGCCCTTCGAGGATCAGGGCGACGCCGAAGGTCAGGAGCAGCCCGTATATCTGGTCCACGTCGCGGAGGTGCCGCAGCAGCCCCCGTTCCAGCGCCATGCCCAGCATCGCCACCACCAGAGGGGCGAGGATCAGCGCCCCCCAGAACCCGATCCCCAGATAGCTGAGCAGCATCCAGGCGACATAGGCGCCCAGCATGTATTGCGCCCCATGCGCGAAGTTGATCAGGTTGAGAAGCCCGAAGATGATGGCGAGCCCAAGGCTCAGCAACGCATAGAACGCTCCATTGACCAGCCCAAGCGCGAGCTGGCCGTAAAGCGCCTGAGCGGGAATTCCGAAAATTTCCATGTCGTTTCCCTTTCAGACGCCCAGATAGACCCGCATCCGCGCCGATCCGGCGGCCAGTTCGCCCGAGGCGATTTCATCGACCACCCGCCCGTGTTCGACCACGTAGTGCCGGTCTGCCAGAGCGGAAGCAAAGCGGAAGTTCTGCTCGACCAGCAGGATGGTGAAGCCCATGGACTGTAGCGATCCGATGATCTCTCCCAGGTGCTTGACGATGATCGGGGCCAGACCTTCGGTCGGTTCGTCCAGCAGCAGGAATCTGGCTCCGGTCCGCAGGATCCGCGCGATGGCCAGCATCTGCTGTTCTCCCCCCGACAGTTTCGTCCCCGGGCTGTGGCGGCGTTCCAGAAGCCGCGGGAACATCGCCTGCACCCGGTCAAGCGTCAGGGGATAGGCGCCGATCACCGGTGGGAGTTCCAGGTTTTCCTGGACATCCAGCCGTGAAAAGATGCCGCGGTGTTCCGGGCAATAGGCGATTCCCATCCGCGCGATCTGATGCGACGGCAGCGTGATCGCCTCGCGCCCCTCATAGGTGATGCTGCCGCTGCGTTTCTTCATCAGCCCCATGATGGCACGCATGGTGGTGGACTTGCCCGCGCCGTTCCGGCCCAAGAGCGTGACCACCTCGCCCCGGTTGACATGCAATGTCACGCCGTGGAGCACATGACTCTCGCCATACCAGGCGTGGAGGTTGCGGACCGAAAGCATGGCCGTGTCTGCGGTCATCCTACTCTCCCATATAGGCGCGGGTGACGTCGGGGTTGGTCGAAACCTCGGCATAGGTTCCCTCGGCCAGCACCTCGCCCCGTGCCAGGACGGTAATGCGGTCGGAAAGCTCGGCCACTACGGACAGGTTATGTTCCACCATCAGCACCGTCATCGATCCGCGCAGGCGGTTTATCAGCGCGGTGATCGGCGCGATATCCTCGATCCCCATGCCCGAGGTCGGTTCGTCCAGCAGCAGCAGTTTCGGCCGCAGCGCCAGCGTCGTCGCGATCTCCAGCGCCCGCTTGCGACCATAGGACAGGCTGGAGGCAAGCCGGCCGCCGCGATCGGCCAGGCCCACGTCGGCCAAAAGCTTCTCTGCCTTGTCGTTCAGTGTCTCGGACCGGGTGATCGGCCGCCAGAACCGGAATGTGCCCCCTTCCCGGCGCTGGAGCGCAATGCGCACGTTCTCGATCAGGGTCAGATGCGGGAACGTGGCCGAGATCTGGAACGACCGCACCATGCCGTCCATCGCCACGTCGGCCGGATGCCGCCGGGTGATATCCTTGCCGTCAAAGCGGATCGTGCCCGAGGTCGCGTCCAGAAACCGGGTCAGCAGGTTGAAGGTCGTGGTCTTGCCCGCCCCGTTCGGCCCGATCAATGCCTGCACCGTGCCGCGCGCCACGTCGAGGGACACGCCATTCACGGCCTTGAACCCGCCGAACTGCTTAGAAAGGTTGCGTGCTTGAAGAATTGTCTCAGTCATGGCGATCCGTTCCAGCTTTACCGCGTGGGGACTGTCACTCGGCAGTCGCACTGTTTTCATGGTCGCCCGCATGACGGCGGAGCAAGGTTTCAAGCGGCAGAATCTCGGCCGGGGAGGGATCGAGACCCATGGGAAGATACCAGGCCCGTTCCATGGCGATGCGGTCCCCGCTCCCGTCGATCACGGCCAGAGAGAGGCGGCGCGAAACCTCGGCAGGCAGACCGGGAGCGGCTTGCACGATCTCGGAAACCGCATGATTCGCGCGGGCAGTCGCTTCGCGCAGGTCGCCGGTTGCTGCCCAGGGGTCGGCCAGCAGATCGTCGGCGGCGGCAATCGTGCTTTCCAGCGTGGCTGTGCCCGATGCGCCTTGCACCGCGTTGCGGACTCGCGCGGCAAGGGCCCGCGCATCGGCCAACTGGAACCGCTCCCGCGCATGCAGATGGTCCAGCCGCGACCGCAGGAATTCCAGGTAATGCACGATCAGCCCCAGCTGTTCGCGGGCCAGCGGGTCGTCGGGTTGCAGCGACGGGGCGATAACGTCGGTCAGCGATTTGCAGATGGCGCGCAGGCCGGTGTCGGAGTGATCCATCACAAACGCTCCTTGAGGCAAAGAGACAATTCGAGTTCGACGGTCGGCGCCATGCCCTTGACCCGGGTCAGCAGCGGATCCTGATGCGACTTCCCAAGCCGCGCGACACGATTGGCCGTTGCCACGGTCGAGGCGATGATCTGGTAGCAGTTCAGGATGCGATACCAAGCCAGCCGGTCGGGATCGACCGAGAGGCCGGAGGTCCGGGTATACCGGTCGAAGAATTCATCCAGCGGGATCAGCCCGCAGACGAAATAGGTTTTCCCGTCCTCGGAATAATGGCCCATGGTCGATTGCGTCATCCAGGCCAGATCGCGGTGGCGGTCGCCGATATGCGCCCGTTCCCAGTCGAGCCATGCGCCGATCTGGCCGGTTTCCTCGTCGAACAGAAAGTTGCCGCTGCGGAAATCGCCATGCACGATGCTGGCGTGGTCGAGCAGGGGCACATTCGCCTCCAGCCAGTTCGCGGCCACGTCCATCAGCGGGAAGTCCTCGCCCCTGTCCTCTTCCCAGATGCGGCGGGCGCGATTCAGCTGCCAGAGTGCCGCCTGCGTGGTTCCGGCCTCGGGCATGTCCATGGTCGAGAAGGACCGGGACGAAAAGTCGAAGTCGTGGACCGCCGCCAGATGGGCCATGAATTGCGGCGCCAGTTTGGCCCGCAGCTCGGGCCCGAAATTGGTCCCAAGCCCGCTGACTTGACCCGTTTGCGTGGCCCGGCTTTTGGTGACGCCCGGCGCAAAAGCATAGATCAGCGCCGGTTGGGTAAACCAGCGCCCGTCTGGGTCCAGCCAATATACCGCGGGCACGGGAATGATGCCCCGGAACGCCTCGAGCAGCTCGTATTCCCTTGAGCGGGATGTGGTGTTGGACCCCTCGGACGGGTCCATCCGCAGCACCAGCCGTTCCTTCCTGCGGCCCTTTGCCGGGTCGTCCCATTCCAGGGTGAAGCCCATCTGGATCTTGGACACGCCCCCAGTGAACCAGCCCGGTTTCGTTATGACGAAGTTGGCGACCCCAAGGTCGGTCAGCATCCGGGACAGGTTTGCCTCCAGTTCGTCCAGCGTGATGCGGCGATAGGGCGGGCCAGAGCGGTTCTGCATCTTGCGCGTCAGAAGCTCATCGACCTCGCGCTCCACAGGAAATCGGTCGCGGATTGCGCGGATGAATTCCGGCGTGGGATTGTCGCGGATATTGAAACTGTCGTGAAGCGATGCGGGTGCGGCGGTCATACGATGCCCCCCGTCTGGACGCGGCGCCACGGGGCGGAACGCGACATGTGGCGGGCAAGGTAGTCCAGCCCGAAGATATCCCCGAATTCGCCGAAGCCGATGCAGCCGTTCCAGGTGTAGCGCATCGTGGTCTGATAGCAGACATGGCAGGGATTGAACGAATGCCACGGGTGCCCGCCAACCGCAGTGCCCAGGAACTCGAAGCTCTTGCCGCGGATGTCGGTGACGGTGATGCGGTTGCCCACCGGCTGAAGGTGGACCCGGTTGGCCTGCACCTCGGCGCTGACCACGCCATGGACCTCGCCATTCTCGCAGACGAAACCGAACTGGACCGGATCATACAGGACCGTGCCCTTTTCGATCCGCATCGGCACGGCCAGATGGATGGCCAGCTCCTCGCCGAAGTTGATGGAAATCCAGGTCACGGCGCGGGTGCCCAGTTCCTTTCGGGGACCCCAGGAATGGTCCATGCCCTCGTAGCAGTCGACCTGGTAGGTTTCGCCGTAAAGCGTCAGCGAACCGGTGATGTGGCCCTTGCATTCGAAATGGCCATTCGCCCATTCCCTGCCAATGCGGGCATCCTCGGCGCCCGTCGCCCGTTCGAAGACCATCGGGTTTTCCGCGGGATCGTGCGGGTCGAAGGGGCGGTGGAGACCGCGGAACTTCAGGTCGAAGCTGCAGGCGCCAAGCTGGTTCTCATAGCGGAGGTCGTAGTTCTGCGGACCGCCAAGCGCCTTGACGGATAAGCCGTTCTCAAGCGTGAAGTCGGAAAATTTCTCGGGACATTTCAAATGCATCTGCGGATCGGTGAAGTCGATCTCGTAAGTGTGCAGGCAGATGCCACGGCTGACGATCACCGAGGACAGGCATACTCCCAGATTTGGCCGGGCCAGCACATAGCAATTGCCGAAGATGCCTTCTTCAGGGACGGCAAACGGCAGGAAGGTGGTCTCGGTCCAGCTCATGTCAGAGGGGTCGCGCGGATGAAAATCCGCATCGTCTAGGGTAATCATTGTCTCTGCTCCTGGAGGGAGGGCGGATCGGCACGGAGCCGTGCGCGATCCGGCGGGTTGCATGCGCGCGCCTTACTGTGCCAACGGGCATTTATTTGGTTCGGCCGGGCCGAAGGCCTGATCGCCGGGGATGATCTTCAGCGCCTTGACGTAATCCCAGGGCTTCTTGCTTTCCTCGGGGGCCTTGACCTGCATTACATACATGTCGTGGATGGCGCGGCCATCGGGGCGGATCGTGACCTGGCCGAACAGCGGGTCGTCGATCGGCTGGGCCTTCATGTTCGCGACGATGGTGCCGGCCTTGGGCGATCCGGTCGCAAGGGCGGATTCGAGATAGTGGTAGGTCACGGAATAGACGCCCGCCTGTCCTTCGGACGGCATCGCGCCATCATGGGCGGGGGCGAAACGTTCGGAAAACGCGCGGGTCTGGTCGTTCGTGTCCCAGTAGAAGGCCGTCGTATAGATCAGCCCTTGGGCCACCTCGAGTCCCAGACCGTGTACATCGTTGATGAAAATGGCAAGCGTCGCGAGCCGTTGGCCGCCTTCCACCAAGCCGAACTCGTTGGACTGCTTGATCATGTTCATCAGGTCCGTGCCTGCGGTGCCAAAAGCCACCACGTCGGAACCGGAGGACTGCGCCTGAAGCAGGAACGACGAATAATCGACCAGCCCCAGCGGCGGTAGCGCATGACCCTTGACCTCGCCCCCGGCCTCAAGCACGAACTTGGTGGCAACTGCCTCCAGCCCCTTGCCCCCAGCATAGTCGGAGGTGACGAAGAACCAGCTTTTCCCGCCGGTCTCCACCGTCGCCTGCGCGGTGTTGCGTGCCAGCGAATACAGGTCAAAGGTCCAGTGCACCGTGTTCGGCGTGCACGCATCGCGGGTCAGCGCGTCATGTCCGCCGCCCGAGACGAGCAAGGCGGTGTCGCTGTCCTTGACCAGCGCCGCAACCGCCAGCGCGGCGGCGGAATTTGGCACGTCGATGATGGCGTTAACGCCGTCCCTGATCCAGTCCCGCGCAATGGTCGAGGCGACATCGGCCTTGTTCTGGTGATCGGCCGAAAGCACTTCGATGTCGAATTTTGCTTCGGGATGGGCCTTGCGGAAATCCTCGACGGCGAGTTTCGCGGCAACGACTGACCCTGGCCCGCTCCAGGCGGAAAAGCCGCTGGCCATGTCGTTCAGGACGCCCAGCCTGAGCTTGGTGATTTCGGCGAAAGCCGTGCCTGAGGCCAGGGTGAGTGCCAGTGCCGAGACAGCCAAAAGCCGTCCACGAGTGATAGGTGCCATTATCGCATATCCTCCCCGATATGTATGGCGTTGGGACGATGCATCGGTTGGCGCAGAGGCCATTTTTGGCCTCCGGCATGTGCCGAAACCTTCCTGTTCACTGTAGTTTTTCGCCCCCGGGGCTGCCTCCTCCGGCAGTCGGATGGCGGGCAATATTGGTACGCTAGGATAAGATAACTCCGCTGTCAAAAGATTTGTTGGAACATAATAAGGGGCAGGACAGCGGGGAACCTAAACCTGGCAGGCGGTTGGTGATCGATTAATAGCTTGAAATTATGATAAAACCCAGGAAGCGGCGGACCCGTGGCCCGGCGTGTCCGGCTTGACGCTGGCCACGCCTGGGCGCGATCGCCTTAGCACCACTTGCGTTTTTTTCTGCCCCGTGCCTGGCCTGGCCGCCGAGACTGCCAAGAGCAAGACGATCATGATCGATGCGACCTACCTCAAAGCGGATCGCACCGCTTCCAGCCTGCGTGCGAAAAAGGGAACGCGGGCGGCAGATCGGGCGCACCCAGGGTGGCATGAACACCAAATTTCACGCCGTCACCGATGCAAAGGGCCGGCCGATCCGGTTCTTCATGTCGGCCGGACAGGTCAGCGACTACACCGGTGCGGCAGCACTGCTGAGCAGCCTGCCCAAGGCCGATTGGCTGGTTGTGGATCGGGCCATAATGCAGATTGGCTGCGAGAGGCCATTGAGGACAAAGGAATAAAGGTCTGTATCCCTGGCAGGTCGTCCCGCAAGAAGACTGCGAAATATGACAAGCGGCGTTGCAAGCGACGCAACCGCATCGAGATCATGTTCGGTCGGTTGAAGGATGGGAGACGCGTCGCCACTCGATGCGACCGATGCCCAGAGACTCACTTCTGCGCAATCGCCCTCGCAGCCACCATCCTGTTCTGGCTCTGAAGATCAATAAATCTGGAGCCTAGACACAGATCATTCTGCCAGCAGAAAGGTATGGTAGATTATTATGTTCTAGTGCTACAATGAATTGTCCAGTGGCAGTCGATTGCACGCCGGGTCTTGGGAGGGGCACACGGTGCGTATCGAGCCAGCATGTATCGCAACATGGTTGCGGCCATAGCTCGGCTCATACTTCGATAATATCATGAGTGTGCCGGGAGGAAACCGCACGTGGCCCATGTCGTGACCCAGCATTGCTGCAACGATGCAGCATGTGTCGATGTATGTCCGGTGAACTGTATCCATCCAGGCCCGACCGAGGCAGCCTATTCGACGGCAGAGATGCTCTATATCGATCCGGATGTCTGCATCGATTGCGGTGCATGCGCGGATGCGTGCCCTGTAGGAGCCATCGTTGCGGACTACGATCTGGAACCAAAGGATCACGCTTTCATCGCGATCAATGCCGCGCATTTCCAGCAGCCGGGAAAGCGCGATTACCACCCAAAACGTGCGTTGCGCCAGTTCGACGATCGAGTGGCGCTGGCGGGAAGTCCATTGCGCGTGGCGATCGTCGGCACCGGACCTGCCGGCTGTTACGCGGCTGAAGATCTTCTGAAGCGGACCGGGCAGGGGCTGCAGATCGACATGTTCGAGCGCTTGTTCGTGCCGTGGGGGCTGGCACGCTTTGGTGTGGCGCCGGATCACCTCAACACCAAGGAGATCACCCGCAGCTTCGAGAGGACACTTGATGACGCCCGTGTCACCCTGCGCCTCGGCGTAGAGATCGACCGGGATCTTTCGCATGTCGATCTGTGTGCGGCCTATGACGCCGTGATCTACGCCAATGGCGCCTTGTCCGATCGTCGGCTGGGAATAGAGGGCGAGGCTCTGCCCGGCAGCCATTCCGCGATGGAGTTTGCCGCATGGTACAATGGCCACCCCGATTTTGCCGATCTTCGCTTTGATCTGGATACGGACCGAGCGGTGATCATCGGTAATGGCAATGTCGCACTTGATGTCGCAAGGATACTGGCTCGGGACGTAGCGGATCTGCGCCAATCCGACATGGCCCAACATGCCTTGGAGGCACTGACACAAAGCCGTCTGCGCGAGATTGTCGTCCTTGGCCGGCGCGGCCCGCTCGAGGCGGCCTTCACGCTTCCCGAACTCATGGGACTTCGATCGACGGCAGGCATCGCGCTCTGGACCGACCTGCCTGCGGATTTCGAGGCCGACAAACTTCAGCGGCAAGCCATGGGGGCTGCTCCTTGGGCGGTGAGACAGAAGGTGAAGGCCATTCTCGACTTGCCGCGCGAGGCATCTTCCGAGGGCCGGTCCGTCCGGCTGTCCTTCTTCCGTGCACCGGTGGCCATGATGGGCAAGCTGCGCGTCGAGGGCGTGAATCTCGCGGTCACGGGCCTGACGCGGGGTCCAGATGGCAAGCCCGTCACGGCAGCGATCGGCGAGCAGATGTATCAGGAAGCCGGGCTGATCCTGCGCTCGGTCGGCTATCGCGGCAAGCCGATCGCGGGAGTTCCCTTTGAAGCGTCCCAAGGCCGCATCCCCAACACTGCCGGGCGAGTGCGTGACCCGGAAACGGACGAAAACCTGCCCGGTGTCTATGTCACAGGCTGGATCAAGCGCGGACCCTCGGGCGTCATGGGCACGAACAAGCTTTGTGCCCGGGAAACCGTGTCATCCGTGCTCGAGGATTTCACCGCGGGTCGTCTCGGGCACATAACCGAGGCGCGTGAGCGGCTGCTGACATCGCTGCCCGCTGGCGGCGACCTTGCCGCTTGGCGAGCCATCGATCGGCATGAACGAGCGTCAGGATTGGCGGTCGGCCGGCCCAGGGTGAAGCTCGTGCACCAGGAAGACATGTTGCGCGCGGCACGGCACCAGCAGGAGTCTTATGATGCCTGAGCTGAAACATTCATTCTGCCGGTGCTGCATCAACCAATGCTCGATCAATGTTATCGTCGAGGATGGTCGCGTGCTGGCGGTGGAAGGCAATCCGGACAATCCGCAGTACAAGGGCTACAGTTGCATCAAGGGCAGGTCGCAAGCCGCATTTCTGACAGACAAGAACCGCCTGCTGCACCCGCTGCGGCGGCGCGCGGACGGGACGCATGAAGCTGTCTCGAGCGATGCCGCGCTCAACGAGATCGCCGAGAAGCTGAAGCGGATCAAGGACAGGTTCGGGCCGCGCGCCATCGCCTCCTATTGGGGAACGATGGCCAGCATCGGCAATCCCGGTGCGGCGATGCCGTTTTACAACGCACTGCTCGACGCGATCGGCACAAACATGCGCTTCGATCCGAACACCATCGACAAGGGTGGCAAGCAGACGGCGCAATCGTTTCTTGGCTACTGGGGCGCGCCGAGCCGGGGGTTTGATCGCCCCGATGCGATCCTTTTGATCGGGATCAATCCCTTGCTGACCTACACAGGCTTTCCGGCGGGTTCGCCGAAACGCTGGATCGCCGATATGCTTCAGCGCGACTGCAAGTTGATCGTGATCGACCCACGCGAAACCCAGATTGCACAACGCGCCACCCACTTCCTGCAGGCAAGGCCGGGCTGGGATGTCCAGATCCTGGCCGCTTTCATCAAGGTGATCCTCGATGAAGAACTCTACGACGCGGAGTTTGTCGCGCGCCATGTCACCGGCGTCAGGGAGTTGGCCTCGGCTCTCGACTCACTGGATATCGCGGCAGTTGCGCAGGACGCCGGAGTTGACGCCAAGCTGATCGTCGAGGCGGCCCGCGCCTATGCAGGTGCGAAGCGTGGCTATGCGATGGCGGGGACCGGCCCCCACATGTCGGGCTTCGGTACCTTGGTCGAATACCTCACGATCGTGATCGACACGCTCTGCGGTCGCTGGATGCGCGCGGGTGAGACCATCTTGCCGAGTCCCTCGCTTTTGCCGGCCTACACCGCAAGGGCCGAGGCGCGCCCGCCGGACGCCGATTGGGCTCTTGCAGGCAGGTTGCGGGTCCGTGGGTTGAAACAATCCCGGGCCGGAATGCCGACGGCCGCTCTGGCCGAGGAGATGCTGTTACCCGGGAAAGGTCAGGTAAAGGCGCTGATCAGTTGGGGCGGCAATCCGGCAGTCGCCTATCCTGATCAGGAGCGTGTGATCAGGGCACTGACATCGCTCGATCTTTTTGTCACCGTCGATCCTTGGTACAGCGAATCCGCGAAGCTTGCGCATTACGTCCTTCCGCCGATGATGGGCTTGGAAGTCGAGGCGGCGACGATCTTCATGGATTGGGTTTCGGGGCGAGCTACCGGTTACGGTCAGGGCCTTGCCCATGCGCAGCACACCGAGGCCATCGTCCCCCCGCCTGAAGGGTCGGACCTTCTGGAAGACTGGGAGATCTTCTACGAACTTCTGGTCCGCATGGGGTATCGGGCCGAAGTCTTGCCCTTCGGCTCTCCGCCCGACGCTCCCAAGTTGCAGTTCGACAGCCGGCCGACGAGTAGCAGGCTGCTCGAGCGTTTGACGGAACGCGGCCGCATTCCGCTGCAGCGGATCAAAGGCAATCCGGGGGGGCATGTCTATGACGAAGACCTTATCGTGGTCGAGCCGGGTGATCCGGCAAATAGCAGCCGGCTTGATGTTGGACATGCCGAGATGATGCGCTGGTTGACTGAATTCCTGAATGCGGCGCCGTCCAGCGTCGATGACGCGCACGAATACCGGCTGCTCTGCCGAAGGCAGAACCACGTCTACAATTCATCGTGCCACAATGAGGTTACCCACAAAGGGAGGCCCTACAATCCGGCCTTTCTCAATCCCGAAGACATGGCAGAACTGGAGATTGCCGAGGGCGATGAGATCCGCATCTCCTCGGAACTGGGTGTGATCCGGGGCCTGGCCCATGCGGATCGCTATCTGATCCGCAAGACGCTCTCCATGTCGTTTGCCTATGGTCGCGCGACGGATCCGACAGCGGAACCTGCAATATACGGTGCCAATCCGAACCGTCTGATCCCCTCGGACCAGGTTTTTGATCCCTACACGGGCCAGCCGCGGATGACGAATGTGCCGGTCAGCATCGCCAAGGCTGGTTGAGTGGTCGTTCTGGAGACGTATAATCTAAGGCTATGCCGAGGACCGTCTTGCCTCGGCGTCTGCTTTCGTCGGCCATGATGCTTTCGATGCCGTCAGGCTCGCATTGCTCGTCACGCAAGAACTCGCGGCTCCTGTCCTCCAAGGTGCGGATGTCTGCGATAAGCTCGTGCAGGCATCCGATGCCGCGGTCCATGAAGGCCTTGATCCCTTCCTCGGTGCCGTTTTGGACCCAAATCATCTCGCTGTTATCAATGTTGTCGGAATTGGCCTGACGATCTTTATGAGTTTACGGTTCTCGCTGATCCTCTTGGCAACCTCATCGAGACCAGGGTTCGAGCCTAGGGGTGCGCTATGGCGCAGGCATCCATGGCAACCTGGCAGCCAGGGTGCGCCTGCATGAACGCCATGAACTGTTTGCGCGACAGCTTCTTGCGAAACACGACCTTTCCCTCGGCCGTCGCTCCGTGGAGTTGAAAGACCTGCTTGGCCAGGTCATTGCCGATGATCGATACTTCCTTCATAGCTCAATCCTGTCGCCAGTTCGCTGCGACCGTCGCGGGATGCCCCGGAGCCGGTCTCAGAGCGGACGATCTCGCAGCCTGTCGCCCTCAATCGGGCTTTCTGGATGTCGAGATCCTGGCTCGACGTGCTGACGCGGGCGTATCCGATCCGAGGCATGGGCATTCTGTCACCTGCGGGTGTTCCTAAATGCGACACAGCACGGCGACATAGTCGCTTAAGCGCTGTCTGCCACTCAAGATGCTTCTGACTTCTTTGCGCCTGCGATACCATATACACTGACAGGTATCAGAGCGGACAAGATGACCCAAGAAGGGATACAGGCCATGACAGCGCAGCGGGTTCGGATCATCGAAGGAGGCAAGCTTGTCATTCCCGCGCTCATGCGCCGCGAACTGGGGATCGCGGCAGGCGATACCGTGCTTGTCGAGGTCAAGGGTGGCGAACTGCGCGTTCGCTCGCTTCCGCAGGCCGTTGCCAAGGCTCAAGCCATATTGCGGCGCCATGTGCCCGAAGGCGTGTCGCTGGCGGCCGAACTGATCGCGGACCGTCGGCGCGAGGCAGAGCGTGAGTAAGGCCGCGGTCCTGGACGCCTCGGCCCTTCTTTGCCTTCTGAATGGCGAGCAGGGCAGCGAACGCGTTCTGGAGGCCCTGCCCAGGGCGGTGATCGGCGCTGCCAATCTCGCCGAGGTCGTGTCCAAGTTGCGTGAGCGGGGCCTGAGCGTCTAGGAGGTGGAGGACGTGCTCGGAGGCCTTCCTCTCGATGTCCGGCCTCTCACCGCTGCCCAAGCCTATGCCATTGGCCATCTGCGCCCGGCAACCCGGACGCTTGGCCTGTCGCTTGGAGATCGGGCATGTCTTGCCTTGGCGGCCGAACTCGGTATGCCTGCCCTGACTGCAGACCAGGCTTGGGCTGGCCTGGACATCGGCATAGCCGTCGAACTGATCCGAGGCTGAAAGGCAGGAAACAGGGCCTGCAACATGATGGAAATAGCAAGTCCTGCCCTGCCCACCAAATGCGCGACCGTTCTCCCCTTGTGCCGCCCCCCGGATGTTGCTGTCTTGGTCCAAGGATTGACCGGGTTCGGGCGCCGACATGCCGCAGGACGCGGCGCGTGCCCCCGTCAGAACTTGCCGATCAGGTTCACGAAGACGCCTTCCTTCGCCTTCTCGACGGTGCGCAGGTCGTCGGACACACCGCCCCACAGATAGCCAAGGCCAAGCCGGGCATGGGGGGTGATCTCGCGATAGATGCCCAGCAGCGCGCCGTATTCGGTCATGCCGGCCTGGGGGGCGTGGAAGGCGCGGACCTCTCCCATCGCATCCCAGCGGAAGACGATGCGGTAATCCAGCCGCAGGATGCCCAGATGCGCGCGGGACCGGGTGAAGTCCGAATCGTCGCGTTCGGCCTGCCTGCGCATCCGGTAGCCGTACTTGACCCCCAGCGTCCACCGCTGGTCCAAATCATAGGTCACGGCGGCATTCAGGATGTGGCTGCGCTGGCGCGGGCCGTCGGCGTCGCCGTCGATGTTGACCTGGTCGGCCCCCGGCAGATCCTGCAAATAGGTATAGCTGAACAGCGCGTTCAGCCGGTCGCTGGCGACGGGGCGATAGGCGTAGCCCAGCCGCGCCTCGACATAGCGGCCGTCGCGCAGATCCTCCTCGCCTTGCGAGATGACGCTGTCCAGCTCGCCCACAAGGCGCCAGTCGTCGCTGGCGCGCCAGGTGAAATCGCCCGCCACCATCCAGGTTTCCCGCCGCGCCAGCCGGGCCGGTTCGTCGGGCCGTTCGCGCCGCCATTCGCCGCGCAGCCGGGCGGATCGGTCCTCGCCGTCCGAAAAGGCGGTGCCCAGCGAAAATCCCGTCCGGCGCAGGACCGTGCCGTCATGTTCGCGCGTGCGCCCGGTCACAAGGCCCGCGTCATGCCGCCAGCGGGCGTCGGGCGTGTAGCTGACCCCATAGGTCGAGGCGAGCGAGCGCCTGCCGGTCACGCCGCTTTGCACGGTTTCGGTCGTATAGGCCCAGTCGTCGTTGATCCGGCGTTGCGCGCCAAAGGTCAGGCCGCGCCGTTCGCCGCTGGACAGGTCGTCGATCCGCGTCGGATCCTCGCGCCATCCCAGGGTATAGGTGGATGCCGCATCGGCCTGCCAGGCCAGGCCCGCGCGCCCGGCCAGGCCTTGGGTGCCGTGGGACAGTTCGGCCAGGGCGCGCAGGTTGCCGGTGATCGCGGCCTCGGCCCCCAGGCCCAGGCGGTTGTCGGCAAGCAGGTCGCCCGAACGGGACAGGTTCGCCTGGCCGAAGGCCCAGACCGACAGGTCGTCGCCCCGGTGCCAGGTCAGGCGCAGCGCGGCGTCGGTGCTGTCGCCGTTCTCTCCGCCGACCAAGCTGCCCGGATGGGCACTGTCGCGTTGCGCGACCTCGGCCTCCAGTTGCCAGGCGGCGCTCAGCATCCGGTCGATGCCCAGGCGGGCGCGGTTGTCGCGTCTGCCCTCGTCGTCGCGGAACCGTTCGCCCCCTAAGGTCAGCGCGGTCGCGCCGCCGATGGCCACGCGCCCGTCCAGTTCCTCGCTGCGCTGGCCCGCGCCGACGGTCCAGTCGGGCGCACTGAAGCCCCGGTCGCGCCGGTCGGCCAGGACCGCGACATGGCCTTCGCCGCCCAGGTCGGCCAGATCCAGCCGGGCCTGCACCCGCATTCCGCGCGCGCGTTGCCCCTCGGCCCTTGCGGCGGGGCCTTGCGGATCCCGATCCAGCCCGCCCGTCAGCGACAGGGTCTGGCCGAAGCCCGGGCCTTGGCTTTGCGCGATCTCGGCCGACAGCCAACTGTCGGCGCCCCCTGTCCACAGCAGATCCACCCCGGCCAGCCGGTTGTCCGCAGTCCCCGCGCCGTCCTGCGCCAGGGTGGATCCCAGGCGGAGCGCGGGGGTGGCCCAGGCCTCGGCCCGGGCGCCATGGTTGCTGCCGGACTCCCCGCCGCTGGCGGGGACGTAATCGTATTGCGCGACCAGGTTCACGACGTGATCGCCTAGCGCGCTGTCCTGCACCAGACCCGGCCCGTTGGCCGAAGGCTGCAAGGGTTCGTTCAGGATCACCACGCCCTGGACATAGTCGATGCGGTAATCCTGCCCTTCCACCAGACGGCGGGACGAGACGACCGTGTTGGTGACGGGGTTTCGCACCTCGACCAGCAGGGTCTCGGTACCCGATTCGATGTCGCGGTGGGACAGGAAATAGGCGCTGCCCCCGGTGCCGCGGAACACGTCGCGCTGGCTCAGCCGGTCGGTCGAGGCGGCATAGGCCGCGATCCGGCGGCGCGGGCCGCCATCCACGGCCACGTCCCGCGATTGCCACCCGGCCGAGGCGCCGTACAGCGTCCGGTCGGTGCGCACCATGCGGTCCAGATCGCCCTCGGGGCGGAAATCGCCCCACATCGCATGGCTCCGGTCATCCTCGACCCGCACGAACAGCCGCCCCGAGGTGGGGGCCAGGTCTTCGGTCGCGCTGTCGTCGCCGGTGGTGGTCCAGACATCGCGATCCTCGATCTGGCGCAGCACCTGGTCGGGAAAGCGGCGGGTCGCGTGGCCGAAGATGTCGCGCAATTCCGTGTCGCGCGTGTCCACGGACGCGGTCAGCCGCGTGCCGTCGGCGCGCACCCCTTGCAGGAATCCCGACAGCCGGCCGAAGCGCCAGTTTTCGTCATTGGCCAGATCGCGGCCCAGCGTCACCTCGGCGATGCCGGTGGCGAAGAATTCGCGTTGCGGCACGGTGACGCTGCGGATTTGGGACTGGCCGCCCATGGCGATGGCCAGGCCGTGATCGCCCGGCGGCATGATGCGCTGCAGCACGAAGCGGCGGTCGGCGTCGGCCAGGACCTCCTCTCCCATCACGGTCAGGCGGGCGTTCGGGGGCAGCGCCTCGCCCGAGACGGTGACCACGGCGCCGCGCACGGGGATGCCGCGCCGGGCGGTGCGGTCCTCGGCCTCGCCCGCGGCGATGACGGGGCCGGTCAGGTCGGGGCCGCCCGCCGCGCCACGGGTCAGGGGCAGGGGCGCGGTTTCGTCCAGCCGCCCGTCCCCGTCATAAACGCGCAGGGTGTAGAACAACGTTTCCGGGCCTTGGGCGGGCATGGTCCAGGCGGTCACGCCGTTGGGGCGCGTGGGCAGCACGGCCAGGGGGCGGCCGGGATGTTCGGGATCGGTCACGACCACCTCGGCCCGGGCGATCCAGGCGGGATAGTTGGAAAAGCTGCGGAACTCCACCCTTTCGCCCGCGGGATAGGCGGTGCGCAGGTCGGTGGTGGACAGGTTCAGCATGGGCCGCGCGCCCAGGCCGTCCACCTGCACCCGCAGGCCCAGCCGGTCCAGGTCGTGGTCCATCGCCCGCAGCCGGTCGAGCGCGGCGGGGGCGCCCGCGATTGTCCGGCGCGGCGCGGCATCCGCGGCGTCGGGGGCATCGGACGCCACGAGCGCCGCGTCGATCGAGATCGAGAAACCCAGATCCCCCAGGTCGCCCGCCGCCTCGTGCGCGGCGTTGGCGGGGGCGGGGCGGGCGACCACCGTGCCCGCGTTGGCGTGGCTGCAGCCTTCGGGCAGCGCGCCATCGGTCAGCGCGCAGCCCTGCCGGTCCTGGGCCAGGCCCGAACCGGGCGCGGCGGCAAGGGCGATGGCCAGGGCCGAACAGCCCGCCCGCGCGGTTCTGGAAAACCTGCTCATTCTCATCCGATTTGTCCGCATCACCGGCCTCCCGCCCCGGCCGTTCCGGCCCGGGCTTGCACGACCGCCTCGATCGTCAGCGCATAGCGCCCGTTGGCGGGCCAAAGCCGCCGCAGGGCCGTTTCGACCTGGCGGATCCGGGCGCGCGCCGTGGCCCGATCCTCGCCCGCGGCCAGCTGATAGCTGATGCGCAGCACCGCCGGGGTGTCGGCGATCTGCGCCACCAGCTGGCGCAGCCCGGCCTGCAGTTCGGGACGCGCCGCGCCCCCGGCCCCGAAGGCGCGGGCGGACAGATCGACCCGGACCACCCGCGACAGCGTGGCGCCGAAGTTCATCTTGGTCAGCATCCCCGGCGTCACCCGCACGACGCGCGGGTTTTCGGTCGTCAGGCGATAGCCCAGGGGCAGGGTGCGTTCGTCCAGCTTCAGCATGACGTTGGCGCCGATGTCGCGGGGCAGGGCCGCGCAGGGCAGGCTGAAGCGGCCGTGTTCGTCGGTGGTGACGGCCACCCCGTCGGGCGTGACCAGCCGGACCCCGGGCAGCCCCTTCTCGGTCCCCGGCGGGCCGTCCAGATTGGCCGCGCCCCGCGCGCCCCTGCCCCGGTCGGGTTCGCCGTTGAAGTGGCCGTCATGGTCGCCGTCGTCGAACACCCGCCCGATCACGGTGGAGCAGGCGAAGACCGCATCCACCTCGACCCGGATGGTGGCCTGCGCCTCGGGTGACACGGGGCGTCCGGTCGCGGGGCTGAAGGCCTGGGCGCGGTTCACATGCGCCCCCGGCTGCACGCCGCCGCCCACCAGGACGCTGATGGCGATGCGCCGGGTCTGGCCCGCCGCCAGGTCCAGGCCGCGCCAGACCAGGCGGTTGCCCGCGATCTCGGGTTCGGCGGCGGCGCCGTCCAGGCGGGCGCTGCCGGACTGATAGGTGAAGCCCGGGGGCAGGCTGTCCACCAGCGTCGTGGCGGTGGCGATGCCGCCCGCCTCGTTCGTCACGGCCAGGGTATAGCCCACCAGATCGCCCGCCAGCGCGGTGCCGCGGTCGGCGGTCTTGACGACGCTCAGCCCGCCTTCCTCCATCGTGGGCGAGGCGATGCCCGAATCCGACGAGGCCCGCACCCCCGAAACCGAATCGCCGATGGCCGTGGCCGTAAGCCGGACCGCGCCCTGCGCCGCGTCCCGCGCGGTGACGGTGTAGCGGTTGCCCTGGCAGACCAGGGTGGCGGTTTCCCCCACCTCCAGCCGGATGGGGCGGCAGGAAAAGCCGGGCAGATCCAGGTTCAGGCTGGCCGGGTCGATGGTGACGTTTTCCAGCAGGACATTGCCGGTGTTCGTCACGGCGAAGGCGTAAACGATCAGGTCGCCCGCGTCGAAGATGCCGTTGCCGTTGCGGTCGGGCGTGTCCGTGATGGTGATCCGCAGCAGGATTTCCGGCCGGCCCAGCGTGACCACCGTGGGATCGTTGGCGGGATCGCCGTCCGTCCCGCCCTGCCCGTCGGGGGTTTCCACCGCCTGCGGGTCGTCCAGACGCGCCCCGTCCGGGTCGGTCCCGGCATCCGACACGTCGGTCGCCTCCAGCGGCGTGCCGTCGCGGTCCGTCACCGGCGAGCCGTCGCGGGCCACCGCGGGCGCGCGCACCGTGGCGCTGTTCTGGACATGGCCGCGGACCATGTCCCTGTCGGTCAGCGCATAAGTCGCGGTAAAGGTCCGGTCGTCGGACTGGCCCGGCTGCAGCACGACCGGCCCGCCCGCGACGGTCGCGATGGGATCGTCCAGCCTGTCGATCCGCAGCGCCACGTTGCCGGTGTTGGTCACGGTGAAGGCGTATCGCAGCACGTCGCCCGCGTCCGGCGCCTTGTTGCCGTTCGCGTCCTGGTAACCGGCATGGGACTTGATCAGCGCGATCCCCGGCGCGCGGGTCAGCCGCGCCACGGTCGGGTCGTTGCCCGGATCGCCATCGGTGCCGCCCGCGCCGTCCGGCGTCTCGGCGGCGCCCGGCGTCGGAACCGCAGCCCCCTCGGGATCGGTCCCCGCGTCCGAGATGTCGGAGGCCGTCAGCGGCGCCCCGCCCGGCCCCGCGATGGCGCCGCCGTCGCCGCGCACCGCGGCGGCCGTCACGGTGGCGCTGTTGTCCACATGGCCGCGGTCCAGGTCGTCCTGGGTCAGGACCAGGCGGGCGGTGAAGCTGCCGCTGTCCGTCTGCCCCGGCGCGACCACCGCAGGCCCGCCCGACACGGTGGCCCGCGGATCCGCGATGGCAGGGACGCGCAGCGCGACGTTGCCGGTGTTGGTCAGGGCGAAGGCGTAATGGACCACGTCGCCCGCGTCGTCGGCGCCGTTGCCGTTCGCGTCCTCGATCCGGGTCAGGGACTTGACCAGGACGATGCCCGCGGCGGGGGTGATGGCGACCTCGGTCGGGTCGTCCGTCAGCGCGCCGCTGCCCGAGATGTCGGACACGGCAGTCCCCGTCGCGGTGGTGCCGGTCGCGGTGGCGCTGTTGACCACGCGGCCCGCGTCGATGTCGGCCTGCTGCAACGGATAGGTCGCGGTGAAGGTGCCGCTGTCCACCGCCCCCGGCGCCAGGGCCGGGATCGGCCCGCCGCTGACCACCGCGCCTTGCAGCGCATCGGCCAGGGTCACGTTCAGCAGGGTCACGGTGCCGGTGTTCGTCACGGTGAAGCTGTAGGCGATGGGATCGCCCGGCGCGGCAGGCACCGCGATGCCGCTGCCGTCGGCGGTCTTGACCAGGGCGATCGCGGGCGCGGCCACCAGGGGAACGGTCGTGGGATCGTCGTCAGCCACGGTCGCGCCCGAGGTGTCGGTGACCGGCCCGCCACGCGGCGGGGTGCCAGTGGCCGTCGCCGTGTTCACCACCTGGCCCGCGTCCAGATCGGCCTGCGTCAGGGCATGGGTCGCGCTGATCATCCCGCTGGCGCCAGGCGCAAGCGTCGGGATCGGGCTGCCCACCGCGCCGCCCAGCAGCGGGTCGGTGAGGGTGACGTTCGACAGCGTGACGTTGCCGGTGTTGGTGACGGTGAAGCCGTAGGAAATCAGCTCGCCCAGCTGCGCGGGGGCAGAGACCGCACTGGCGTCGGCGGTTTTCACCAGGGCGATGGCGGGGGCGGGGACCAGCGGCGTCTCGGTCGGGTCGTTGTCGGTGATGGTCGTGCCCGAGGTATCGGTGACAGCCCCGCCCGTGGGTGGAGTGCCTTGGGCGGTAGCGCTGTTCACCACCCGGGCCGCGTCCAGATCGGCTTGCGTGAGTGGATAGGCCGCGGTCACGGTTCCGCTGGCACCGGGCGCAAGCGTCGGGATCGGGCTGCCCACCGCGCCGCCCAGCAGCGGGTCGTTCACCACGACATTCGACAGGGTGACGTTGCCGGTGTTGGTGACGGTGAAATCATAGGAGACCAGCTCGCCCACATGGACCGGCACGGAGAGCGCGCTGGCGTCGGCCGTTTTCACCAGGGCAATGGCAGGCGCCGGGACCAGGGTCGCCTCGGTCGGGTCGTCGTCGGTGAGGGTCGCGCCCGAGATGTCGGTCACTGGCCCGCCTGTGGGCGGGGTGCCCTGGGCCGTGGCGGTGTTCACCACCAGGCCCGCGTCCAGATCCGCCTGCGTGAGGGGATAGGTCGCGCTCACCGTTTCACTGGCTCCCGGTGCAAGTGTCGGAATGGCGCTGCCCACTGCGCCGCCCAGCAGGGGATCGTTCACCACGACATTCGACATCGTGACATTGCCGGTATTCGTCACGGTGAAGCCATAGGCGATCAGGTCGCCCGCCTGCGCGGGCGCGGACAGGCCCGACACGTCTGCCGTCTTGACCAGGGCGATGGCGGGCGCCGGGACCAGGGGCGTTTGGGTCGGGTTGTCGTCCGCGACGGTCGTCCCCGAGATGTCGGTGACCGCCCCGCCGCCGGGCGGGGTTCCCTGGGCGGTGGCGCTGTTCACGACCACACCCGCGTCCAGGTCGGCCACGGTCAGGGGATAAGGGGCGGTCACGGTCTGGCTCGCCCCCGGCGCAAGCGTCGGGATCGGGCTGCCCACCGCGCCGCCCAGCAGGGGGTCGGTGACGGTGACGTTCGTCAGCGTGACGTTGCCGGTGTTGGTGACGGTGAAGCCGTAGGCTATGGGATCCCCCGCCTGCGCGGGCGCGGACAAGCCCGACACATCCGCCGCCTTGACCAGGGCAATGGAGGGGACGGGAGTGATCGGCACCTGGGTCGGATCATCGTCCGTCGTGGTCGTGCCGGAGGTGTCGGTCACGGGGCCTCCGGTGGGCGGGGTGCCCTGGGCCGTGGCGGTGTTCACGACCTCGCCCGCGTCGAGATCCGTTTGGGTCAGGGCATAGGTCGCGCTCATCGACCCGCTCGCGCCCGGCGCAAGGGCCAGGATGGCGCTGCCAACGGCCCCGCCCAACAGCGGATCGTTCACCACCACATTCGACAGGGTGACGTTGCCCGTGTTCGTCACGGTGAAGTCAAAGGAAATCACGTCCCCCACCTGCGCAGGCGTGGACAGGCCTGACGCATTGGCGACCTTGACCAGGGCGATGGACGGGGCCGGGGTGATCGGCACCTCGGTCGGATCATCGTCTGCTGTGGTCGCCCCCGAGGTGTCGGTCACGGGGCCTCCGGTGGGCGGGGTGCCCTGGGCCGTGGCGGTGTTGAAGACCTCGCCCGCGTCCAGATCCGCCTGGGTCAGGGCATAGGTCGCGCTCACGGTTCCGGTGGCGCCGGGTGCAAGGGTCGCGATCGGGCTGCCAACGGCCCCGCCCAGCAGCGGATCGTTCACGACCACATTCGTCAGCGTCACGTTGCCCGTGTTCGTCACGGTGAGGTCATAGGAAACCACGTCCCCCGCCTGCGCGGGCAATGAAAAGCCCGAGGCATCCGCCGCCTTGACCAGGGCGATGGAGGGGGCCGGGGTGATCGGCACCTCGGTCGGGTCGTCGTCTGCTGTGGTCGTGCCGGAGGTGTCGGTCACTGGCCCGCCACTCGGCGGGGTGCCCTGTGCGGTGGCTGTGTTCACGACCTCGCCCGCGTCGAGATCCGCCTGGGTCAGGGCATAGGTGGCGCTCACGGTTCCGGTGGCGCCAGGCGCGAGGGTCGCGATCGCGCTGCCAACGGCCCCGCCCAGCAGCGGATCGTTCACCACCACATTCGACAGGGTGACGTTGCCCGTGTTCGTCACGGTGAGGTCATAGGAAATCACGTCCCCCGCCTGCGCGGGCGAGGACAGCGCCGACGCATCCGCCGCCTTGACCAGGGCGATGGAGGGAGCCGGGGCGATCGGCACCTCGGTCGGATCGTCGTCGGTGAGGGTCGCCCCCGAGGTGTCGGTGACGATGGAGCCGTCCGGGGCATCGCCTTGCGTGACCGCCGTATTCTCCACCCGGCCCGCGTCCAGATCCGCCTGGGTCAGGGTGTAGGGCGCGCGGACCGCCTGGCTTGCCCCTGCGGCGAGCGTCGGGATCGGGCTGCCAACGGCCCCGCCCAGCAGCGGGTCAGTCACCACCACATTCGTCAGCGTCAGGTTGCCGGTGTTGGTCACGGTGAAGTCATAAGAAACCGCGTCCCCTGCCCGCGGGGGCGAGGACAGGCCCGACACGTCCGCCGTCTTGACCAGGGCGATTCGCGGCAAAAAGGCCGGGGCCACCGGGGTGGGCGAACTGCTGCCCGGGATCGCCGTGGCGCCATTGTCGGACAGGTCGGCCAGATCCGGGTTGCCCGTCGAATCCTGCCGCGAATAGGCGCCCTCGCCCGTGACCGCAGCGAGGTTTTCATAGTTCCCGCCCGAGGGCAGCACCGGCGGCAGCGGCACGGTGGGGCGCGCGCGCAGCGCGAACTGGATGTCGCAGGTCGCGCCTGCGGCCAGCGTCACCCCCGTCGCCACGACCGGATCCCCGGCCCCGTCGAAGCCGCTGTTCCCCCCTCCGCAACTGCCCGAAGGCGCGGCGGTGATGGCATAGGATCCCGGCGCCAGCGGATCGGTCAGGGGATTGGCCAGGCTGGCCGCGCTGCCGAACCGGGGCGCCGCGCCCGACAAGGGGTCGGTCACGCGGACCGTGTCCAAGGGTTCGCGCGAGAAGTTGCGGACCCGCAGGCGGAAGCCGGCCGTGAAGGTGCCGTCGGGATTGATGACGGGGGCCGCCACGATCTGCTTGGCGATGCCGATCTGGGCCAGCGGGATTTTTGGGAACAGGTATCCGTCAGACGGCGTCGCGGGGGGCAGGGCGATGCTGGCAATGCTGGTCGGGGCCGGGGTGCCGCCCGCGCCGCCCGCCGTGGTGGTGCCGTTTGTCAGCCGCGCCTCGGCGATGGCGGCGTGGCTGATCCGGTACGTCCCCTCGGGCAGGGCGGTGAAGCTGTAGGCGCCCGCGCCGGTCGTGGTCGCGGTGCGGTTGACGGGCGTGCCGTCGAAGGCCGTCCCCGTCAGCGTCACCGTGACACCCGAAAGCCCCTGGTCGGTCGGGTCGGGCAGGGCGTCGGCGTTGAAATCGCGAAAGATCCGCCCCGCCAGCGAACTGGCGTTGACGGTCACGCTGCCCGAATTGGTGTTGTTGGCGGGCACCACGTCCAGCGACTGCGTGGTCACGCTGGCGGTGTTTGTGAAGATCTGGCCCGTGGTGGTGACGGAGGTCACGCGCGAGGGCGCAGTGATGCGCACCAGGGCGCCGCTGCCAAGCGTGCCCAGGTTGCAGGTGAAGCTGGTGGACCCCGCCCCGCCCGTGCAGGCGGTCTGGCCCGCCGTGCCGCCTAGGACCGCGATGGTGGGCGTGCCCGTCAGCTCGATCCCCGAAGGCAGGCTGTCGGTGAGGACCACGTCGTCGGCCTCGGACAGGCCGGCGCCCGTGTTGTTGCGCAGGTCGATCAGGAAATCGAAGGGATCGCGCAGGTTCACCGTGGCGGGGCTTGCGGTCTTTTGCACGATCTCCAGATCGGCGCGGGTCCGGGCGGTGGTGTTCTGCACGGCAAGGTTGTCGGCCAGGTTCGGCTCGAACCCGCGCGCCGTCTCGTTCGAGGTGACGGTGACGCGGTTGACCGCCACGCCCTTGGCGGTGGCCCCGCCGGTCACGCGGAATTCGACCGTCTGGCCCACGTTCACACGCGGCACGCCGCATTCCAGCGTGCCGCCCAGCGCTCCGACGCCGGGCACGCTGGCGCAGCTGCCGCCTGCGGGCAGGACGTGGCCCTGATAGGTGATGCGCGCTCCGGGCATCTGGTCGGTGATCGCGACATTGGTGGCGATCGAGGGGCCGGTGTTGGTAACGCGGATCACGTAATCGGTCGCATCGCCCAAGGGCACCGGATCGACGGTGTCGGTCTTGTTGACCAGCAGGCTGACCTCGGGGTCGCGAACCGGAGAGGACAGCTGGAAGCTGTTGTTGCCCATCGCGCTTTCGGCGGTGGTGGTGGAGACGGTCACGGCGTTGACCACCGTGGTGCCTTCCAGGCCCAGGTTCGGCCTCATGCGGATGGACACGGTGCGTTGGGCGCCGTTGTTGATGGTGCCCAGGTCGCAGGACACCGTATCGTTGCCCGGCGCCACGTCCGTTTCCGCCGCGGGCTGCACGGCGCAGGTGCCCGCCGAAGGGGTCGCCGACACGAAGGTCATCCCCGCGGGCAGCGTGTCGGTGATGGTCACGTGGTCGGCCGCCGACAAGCCGTTGGCCAGGTTGCGCGCCGTGACCACATAGGTGGACACCTGCCCCACCGCGAGGGGCGAGGGGCTGGCGATCTTGTCCACCGCCACGTCGGCCTTGGGCGTGACGGCATAGCTGGCGGTTCCCGCATTGTTGCCGTCGTTCGGATCGGGCGTGGTCGTGGACACGGCGGTGGCGGTGTTGGTGCGCCCCCCGGCCGCGCCGCCCGGACGGATGCCCACCTGGATGCGCGGGCAATCGCTGACCCCGCAAGGCGGCACCGTGTCGATCACGCATTGCAGTTGCCGGGCATTGCCGCCCTGGGCCGCGGTCGAGCAGCTGAACGCGCTGTTGTCCCCCGCGCCCCCCGCATTGGTGTCCACGCTGTAGCTGGCCATGCCGCCGGTCGCGGCGTTCAGGTCCGCGTTGACGAGGCCCGTCAGCAGATCCGTCACCAGCACGTCGCGGGCCGTGACCGGCCCGTCGTTGCGGATGACGATCGTGAAGTCCTGCACGTCGCCCGCGCCGACCGAGGGCAGGGCCGCGCTTTTCTCGACCCGGATGTCGGCGCTGTCGGGGCCTGTGGCCGCGGTGCCCGAGTATCCGGCGGTGTTGTTGGCGGTGTTCGGCTCGGGCGGCAGGTCGGGCGAGGCGACCGACAGCAGGTTCTGGATGGGACCGTCGGCCGTCACCTCGGCCGTGACGACCACGGTGGGGGCGGCGGCGCCCGCGGCCAGGGGCGCGCCCGCGCCATAGCTGCGGGTGCAGGTCAGGGTGGCGGGACCGGCCAGCGGCAGGGCGGGCGAACAGGACCAGCCGTTGGCCGTCACCGCGGTCGCGGTCAGCCCGGCGGGCAGGCTGTCGGTCATCACCAGCCGGCCCGCGAAGGGCGCGTTGCCCACGTTGCGCGCGCCCAGGCGGAAGTCATAGCTGTTGCCCACCACGTAAAGCGCGGGCGAAGGCCCGGACTTGGTGGCCAGCAGATCGACCTGCGGTTCCTGGATCGTGGCGCCGCCGTCGCTGGCCGTGTTGTTGGCCGTGTTGGGATCGACCGGCCCGGTGGCGGTGATGGCGGCGGTGTTGGTGGCCGGGCCGCTGCCGATGGCCGTGGCCGCGATGGTGATCGGACCCAGGGCCACGTTCGACCCCGGCACCGTCCCCGAGGCCTGGGTCGCGGTGACCGTCTGGCCCGCGACCGCCACCCCCCAACCTGGAGCCGAGACCGAATCGATTCGGTATCCCCCGGGCAGCGTGTCGGTGACGGTGATGGTCTGCGGCACGTCGCCGGAATAGCGCGGCGTCAGGGTGAAGGTGACGGCGTCGCCCACCAGGATCGGATCGGGGCCGGACCGCGCCTTGCTGATCGCCAGGTCGCTGCCCGCCGAAACCGTCGTGTTCATCTGCGCCGCGCTGTTGCCTGCCAGCGGATCGGGGGGCGAGACGTTGAGGACGCTGCCCGCCGCGGTGATCGTCGATCCCGACGCGGTCCCCACCTGGGCCGTGAAGACGCGCGTCACGCTGCCCCCCACGGGGATCGGGCCGGTGATGGCGCATTGGTAAACGCCGCCTGCCAGCGTGCAGCCCGTGGGCGGCGCGACATTGCCAAGCCCCGTGGGCACCGGAAAGCGCAGGGTCAGGCTGGCCGCCGGATCAGGCCCGTTGTTCGTGGCCTGGAAGGTATACGAGACCGTGGATCCGGCGACGGCCGTGGCGGGACCGTTCAGCCGCAGCTGGATGTCCGCGCCCGCGGTGACGGTTGTCTGTTCCGTGACGCTGTTGTTGGTGGTCTGCACGTCCGTCACCCCGCCCGCGGTGACGGGAATCGAGGCGGTCAGCTGCGTCGTCCCCTGGGTCGAACTGCGCAGACGGGCCACCAGCGACAGGCTGCCCTGGGCGGCCAATGCGGGGATGGGGCAGGTCACGACGCGCGGCCCCGAAACGGGCACGGGCGAACAGCCGGTCAGGTTGCCGACGCTTTCGATCCGCATCCCGGAAGGGATGGACAGATCCAGGATCGTGGCCGGGGCCGGGTCGAAGCCGTCGTTGAACACCGTGATCCGGTATTCGACCAAGCCCCCGGCCGGCACAGGGTCCGAGGCGGTGTCGTCCACGTTCAAGAGCCAGTCCACCGACTGCGCAACCACAGCGTTTGCCCCGGACAGCCAGATAACCGCCACAAGAAGCAGCGCAAGGGTCCGTCCCGGCCATTGACGCCCTTCGCTGCGCGAGCGGCCGCACAAGCCGGGCTGGCGGAAAGACCTTGTAACCATTCGCTGCAATGACATGAACTCTGGACCAATCGGCGCCGGCAAGCGGTATCCTTGCCTTTCCCGTCAGCTACACCGTTCCGGTTACCAAAGTGTAAACGGGCGGGTTATTCGGTACCTTCGCACTGGGTGCTGTCCTGTGGAGTTCTCTAATTGCCTTCGCAAGGATCCCACAAGGCCCTGGATACGGCAGTGGCCGACGCCTGTGCCTGGGTCGATGACGACCGCGCCCGGCTGCTGATGGATGACGAAATCCTGTCGCCTGTTCGCCGCGCCTCGACGTGTGTTTCATTGACAAAACATTCGTGGACCTGTCCGGCTTTGGCGAGCGGATGGAGACCCATGCCGCCCAGAGGCGCCGCGCGGTCAGGGTCGGGACAGGAATCCCCACCTGCGTCGGGATCCCTCCGCCACCCGAAGGTGACGCAGGGCCTGCCTCATTCACGACTGCTGCGGGATCAATAGGCGACGCGCTTGTAGTACCTGCGGGTCACGAGCGGGTGGTCGCGCATGACTTCCAGATGGGCGCTCAGCCGTTCCATCAGGGTTGCCATGAACGCCGGAGAAAGAAGCGCGCGCAGTTCCGGCGACAGGTCGCGCGGGCAGCTGGTGCGATGCGCGAGGTGCGCAGCAGGCATCCGGCCAGGCCCAGCGTCAGCGAAAAAAGGATCGCAAGAACGCTGATCAGCAGGGTCATGGCAAGACCCTTCATCAGATCCGGCAGGGCACCGGCGATATAGACCCAATCCAAGAAGTTCATGGTCGTTCCGCTTTGCTGGGCGACAGGTGAGGTGGGCCGGGGGTCAAGACCCGGCCCGGCGCGTCACAGCGGGGGTGGCTCCTCCAGGAAGCCGCGCGTCATCACCGCCGCCACGGCGGGTTCCTTGACGAACCGGGGAATGACCTCCTGGTAGAAGTTCTCGCGGCGCAATGTGTCGAGCGCGGCGTTGACAAAGGCCAGAAGCTCGGGTTCGTCCTTGCGCAGGCCGATGCCGTTGACGCCCAGGTCCAGGCCTTCCTCGACGATCCGCATCTCGGGATAGCTGCCGCCCAGGGTGGCGACCAGGCCGCCGTCGCCCACGAAACCGTCGGCCCGTCCCTGGCGCAGCGCCTGCACGCCGTCGGCCGTGGTGTTCAGTTGCAGGATGTTGATGCCGGGGATGTTGGCTTCCAGCCACTTGATCTGCGAGGCGCCCTTGACCACCAGCACCGTCTTGCCCTGCAGGTCAGACAGCGTTTGCACCGGGCTGTCCCCAGGGACCAGGACGTTCGATGTGCCCCAGAAATAGATGTTGGAATAGTCGATGACTTCCTGCCGGGCAGGAGTGCGGCCCAGGGTCGCAAGGATCAGGTCCAGCTTGCCCGATTGCAGCAACGGGATGCGTGCCTCGCTGGTGATGCAGGACAGTTCGGCGCCTTCGGCCGAGCCGAACGCAAATTCGCCGATCTTCTTGGCCATCTCGACCTCGACCCCGAACGGCTTGCCGTCAGGTCCAGACGCGCCAAAGGGTGGGCTGTCGCATTTCACGCCGATGCGGATCGTGCCCTGGTCCTTGATCGCCTGCGGCAGCGGAGGCAGTTCCTGGGCCGAGGCGATGGCGGCAAGGCCAAGCGTCATCGCCGCCGAAAGCAGCAAGGCGCCGACGGGGCGGGTCAGTCTTGTCATGTCGTTCTCCTGTTGGGATGGAACATACGGGATGGGGACAGCCCCCGGTTGCCGGACCCTTCTGTCGGGGTCAGTGCAAGATCTGGCTGAGGAACAAGCGCGTGCGTTCCTCGCGCGGATTGGCGAAGAAGTCGGCGGGCGCCGCGCTTTCGACGATGCGGCCCTGATCCATGAAGATCACCCGGTCGGCCACCTGCCGCGCGAAGCCCATCTCGTGGGTGACGCAGATCATGGTCATGCCGTCCTGGGCCAGCAGCACCATCGTGTCCAGAACCTCGCGCACCAGTTCCGGGTCCAGCGCCGAAGTCGGTTCGTCAAACAGCATGATCCGCGGCTCCATGCACAGCGACCGGGCGATTGCCACGCGCTGCTGCTGGCCGCCGGACAACTGGCTGGGATACTTGTGCGCCTGGTCGGGAATGCGCACCCGGCCCAGATAATGCATCGCGCGGTCTTCGGCCTCGGCGCGCGAAACGCCCCGGACCCAGCATTGCGCGATGGTGCAGTTCTGCAGGATCGTCAGATGCGGATAAAGGTTGAAGTTCTGGAACACCATCCCGACCTGCCGGCGGAGCTGGTCGATATGGCGGCGCTGGCCGTCCACCGGAATGCCGTTGACGGCGATCACGCCGGACTGATGGTCTTCAAGCCGGTTGATGCAGCGGATCTGCGCAATCTGCGACGACGCGCTTCGCGGGCCCGGCAGATTGCCACGCTTTTTTCCGGGTCGCAGAAAGGAACGTGATCATGCAAAAGTCCCGTGAAAGCGGCATCGAGCGTTTGCGCAGCGCCATTCTGGACATGATCCGCGAATCGAACCTGTCCTTTGGCGACAAGCTGCCGACCGAAAAGGTGATGGCGGAACGCTTCGAGGTGTCGCGCCCGACCCTGCGCGAGGCGCTGAAGCTTCTGGAGCAGGAAGCCGTCATCGACGTGCAGCAAGGCAAGGGGCGCTTTCTGGCGGCTGGCGCGCTGTTGAACATCGCCCGGCCGATCACGAAGTTCGAAAGCGTTTCGCAAATGGTGGCCAGCCACGGCTACAAGGCGCAGACGCGCGTCCTGGGCTTTGCGACCGTGCCGGCAGATGCAGATGTCGCGGGCAAGCTTGCCCTGGCCGAGGGGGCGCCCTTGCTGCGCATCGAAAGGCTGCGCAGCAGCGGCAAGCAGCCGCTTGTCTATTCGCTGGACTGGCTGCCCAAGGATCTGTTCGGTCCCGATTTCGACCGGACCTCGGACTGGAGCAGTTCCATCGTCTCGGTCCTGGCCGAGATGGGCCGGGCGCCCGTGGCCTCGACCGCGAATGTCAAGGCGACGCTGCTGCCCCGGGAAACAAGCGACATGCACGGCTTGCAGGATTTCGGCCCCGCCCTTCTGATCGAGGAGGTGTGCTATGCATCCGACGGCACCCGCGTGATCTATGCCAAGGATTATCACTGCGGCTCGGCGTTTTCGTTCAGCTTCGTGCGCAAGTAGGATCGTGTCCCGCTCTCCAAGGCGTTGCCGTAGGCTTCAAGGCCTGGCGGTGCCGATGACCTCGGCGTATTTCTCGAACAGCCACTGGGGGATCGGAAGCAGCTGTTGGGGAAATCCGCCCTCGTGACCGCAGGTCCGGGCAGCCGCCCGGGTGGCGATCCCAAGCGCCTCCTCGCCTGTCCGGCCAGAGATCGTGGCCGCAATGAAGGCCGCGACGAAGCTGTCGCCTGCCCCGCAAGTATCGACGACCTTGATCGGCCGGGCCGGCACATGGACAAGGTGTTCGCCTTCCAGCAGGAAGGCACCGCGCCGCCCGCAGGTCATGACAATGCGCCCGGCACCGCGTCCGCGCAAAAGACGCAGGACGGGTTCAATCGGGGCATCCGGGTCTTCCGGACCCGAGACGAAGACCAGCGTCACGCCGTCAAGCGTCAGGGCGTCGTGATGGGTCGAGACATCGACGCTGAAAGGCACGCCGTCCTTCACCAGTTGCCGGACCAGAGCGTCGGGCGTGCTGGTGCCCAGATGCGCCCAGTCGGCCTCGCGCAGCGCAGCATGGCGGGCGGGATCCGGTTGGTAGCCCTGCCCGACCCCGAGATCCTCCAGCAGGAAGCGGCGGTCACCGTCCCGTTCCAGCAGCAGCGTAACCGCCGTGCTTCCCGCCGCCCGCTCGACATCCTCGCCCGCCAGTCCTGCCTGCGACAGCGCGGCGACGACCACATCGCCTTCGGCGTCGTGGCCGACGATGCCGAAATGGCGCGCATCAAGGCCCTGCGCACGCCATTGCGCGGCGACGTTCAAGGCATTGCCGCCGACGGCCATGCTGTTCTTGGACAGATAGACATCCAGGCAATTGTCGCCCACGGCGATCATCTTCAGCGGTCCGGTCATGTGCGTTCCTTTGTTGGTGCCAGATGGCGCCTGATCCGGGTCATGTTCCTGTCCCACGCCGCCACGGAGTCGAGCGCATGGCTGCCATCGCCAAAGGGTTCAAAGGACAGCGCCCCCCGATATCCCGCCTGCGCCAGTTCCTGCAGGTACCCGGTGATCGGCAGTAATGCTGGAAGCCAAGGTTCGATCCGATCAGCTGGTCGGCGGACAGCAGCCGCATGGGGGCGTTCATTTCCGATGCCTTTCGATCGCGTCAAGCAGGCTTGTCATCGCCTGATAGCGATCTCGCACGGATGCGACACAAGGTGCGTGCTGCAGCAAGACGTTTTTTGCGGTGAACCCTGAAAGTTGCCGCCGGCAAGCTGCGCGATGCGCTTGCGCCGCCATGTTCTTCCAATGGAACCGAACATGGTCATGTCTTTGGGACAATGCGCAGCGTTGAACGAGATCGTCATCACGCCCTCCCATCATGCTGCTCCACTGACCAAGCGTAGCTTAGGCCCGGAGATCAGAAGAGCTTGCGACAAAGACCCGCCCCGTCCCTGGGCGCGCCCTGGCCGGCATGGTCAAGAGGCTTGATCATCCCTAGCGATAAAATGCCTTAACCGCATTATGAAGTGCTTTTGCGGATTATTGGTGATTCTGCTGATGGTAGGTTAGTTCTTGGAAAATTCCGTTCATCCGCGCGTCTCAGTCCCTGCCCTCCCTCAGCAAGCACAGGTTTTCCGTCCCGGGACGCCTGTTGCAGTTCCCTCCAAACGACCGTTTCCTTGCGTGTTCCGTAACTGTATGCAGGTGCTGGAATGCAGAACGGAGTCACTTATGCCGCTGATCGGCTATGCCCGCGTCTCGACCCTCGAGCAGACGCTTGACCCGCAGCTGGTGGAGCTGCGCCAGGCCGGCTGCGCCCTGATCCACGAGGAACACGCCTCGGGCGCCGACCGCGCGCGCCCGGCGCTGGCGCGGCTTCTGGCCACGATCCGGCCCAGGGACACGCTGGTGGTGGTGCGCCTCGACCGGCTGGCCCGCTCGCTGTCCCACCTGCTGCAGGTGATCGAGGTGCTGGAGGCGAGGGGTGCGCATTTCCGATCCCTGGGCGATCCCATCGACACGGCCACGCCGCAGGGCCGCTTTTCGCTGCAGGTGATGGGGGCTGTGGCCGAGCTGGAGCGCGCGCTGATCCGCGAGCGCACCAAGGCCGGGCTGCGCTCGGCCAAGGCGCAGGGCCGGGTGGGCGGCAACCCGGCGCTGCGGGCGGGCGACCGCGAGGCGATCCGCAAGCTGCGCGTGGCCCGCGACGAGAGCTATTTCCGCAAGCTCGAGGCCGGGGCCGAAGGCTGGCTGCCGCTGGTGCGCCGCCACCGCCCGGCGATGGCGTGGGACGACCTGGCGCGCTTGGTGGGGGCCCGCACCGGCCAGCCCTGGACGGTCGAGCGGCTGAAGCGCGCCGCCCGCCGCTATGTCCGCGACGGGCTGCTGGCGGCCACCGTGCTGGAACGCGCCCCGCGCAGCGATCCCGGCGACCGGCTGCTGGCGATCGTGGCCGGGATGCGCCATGCCGATCCCGACCTGACGCTGGCGGGCATCGCCAGCCGGCTGGAACAGATGCGCGAGCGCACCCCGCGCGGCAACGGCAAGTGGTTCCCCTCCACCGTCAGGATGCTTCTGCAACGGGCCGAGAAGCAGGGGATGATCGGCGGGCCGGGCGAGGAGTAGGGCAAGCCCCTGCCCTGCCCGCCCTTCGGTTTCGCGGCGAAACCCTATCGTTCCAGCAGCGCCTGGATCTCGACCATCAGGCTGTCCATCAGTTCGTTGTCCAGTGCCCGGCCTTCCAGCCGCAGCACGTGGGCGTTGCCGTCGCGGGCGCGGCGGATGGTGATGCCGCTGGCGGTCCGGATCGTCAGGTCGTCGATCCAGCCATGCTGCGCAGGCGGCTTGCCGCGCGGACGGCCGCCCCGGGCGGGGCTGCGGGGCGTGCCCTCCAGTTGCGCCAGGACGGATTCCAGCAGCTGCCACTCCTCCTCGGCGTCCTCGGGCGCGCCGCCCGACAAGGCCTTGCGCAGCTGTGCCTCGGCCCCGTCCCGCAGGGCGGCCGACAGGCGCAACCCGCGCTTTTCGGTCAGGGCCTCGGGAAAGCGCAGCATGTCGCCCAGTTCCTCGAAGATCAGGGCGAAGGACCGGACCTTGGACCGCTTGGCCTTGGACCCGGTGGCGAACAGCCGGTTCACGGCGTCCTCGACATTGGCGAAGGCGCCCTGGTTGGCGGCGATGACGCTGATACGGCCGCGCTCGAAATGGCTCAGTTCCTCGCGGACCTCGTTTTCCTCGACCATGGCGACGAAGGCGGCATCGGCCTGGGTCCGGGGGCGGACCAAGGCGCGGATGCGGTCGTATTTCGCGTCCCGGGTCAGGTCGCGCAGGGCGCGCACCGCATGAAGGCGGCGATAGCCCGACAAAAGGCCATAGCGAGGTCCCTGCCCGCTTGCGCCAAGCTCGAACACCTCGATCGGCAGGCGCAGGCCGTTGGCGGCGATGGACAGGCGCAGTTCCTGCATCTCGTCCTCGCTCATCACCATGCGGTCGCGGATCATCGCGCCCTCGTCGATGCGGTCCACGGGCAGTTCCAGGATCAGAAGCCCCTGCCCTTCGGCCTGGCGGAACCGTTCCGCATCCGCCTGGTCGCGCAGCCGCGCGGCCCGCGCGTCAGTATCGCCCGCCGTGGCCAGCGCCGCGCTTTCGGCGGCGACCTGGGCGATCGGCGCCATGCCCGGTCCCAGCAAGGGCCGCCCCGGGGTTTCGCGGCGAAACTGTTCCTCGATCCGGGTCAATTCGTCGTTGCTGGGGGTTTCCAGCCGCCTGCGCTTAACCATCGTTCTTCTCCTTTCCCGCCTGCTCGGCTTGCTGCATCTGCAGGTCGCGCCACCAGGTGCCCAGGATCAGCTCCTTCACCTCGGCCCAGGTGCGGTCGAAGGTCTCGCGGCCCCGGACATAGGTGTCGCGGTTGAATTCGCGGTAATCGGCCTCGTAGATGCCGTTCACCTGCTCGCCCGCCTGGCCCACCATGGCGGTCACTTCCTGGCGGAAGGTGGTCATGAAATCGCCGAAATAGGCCTGGATGACATTGGCCAGATCCGTCTGCTGGGCGGCATCGAAGCGGGTGATGATGGCGCGCACTGCGTCCCATTCGAACTTCATCTCGGGCAGGCCCTCGCGGCGGCGGGCGGCGTTCTCGCCCTCCTCGACGCTGGCGAAGGTGGAATAGAGCATGTCGAAGAACCGCCCCGTCGAATCGAATTCCAGGAAGGACGCGCCCAGCGGTACCAGCAGGATGTCGGCCGCCGCCAGCGCGTTGATCGTCAGATAGCCAAGCGCGGGCGGAGTATCCAGGATGATGATGTCGTAATCGTTGACGATGCGGTCGTTGACAAGCGCGTTGCCGAGCGCGTCCCAGAGGGGCCAGCCGCGCAGGCCCATGCGCCAGACCGGCACCTGGAATTCCGCCCAGTAGAGGTTCAGCTGCGCCCCCAGCAGGTCGATATTGGGCCAGTGGGTCGTCTGGATGATGTCGCGGGCGCTGACCGTCAGCGCCTCGGTCAGGGTCTCGTCGAAGGGCAGGGGGGTCTGGCCTGCGGCCTCGCGGACCTTGTTTTCCTCTTGCAGGGCCAGGGCATAGTCCTTGGCGATCAGCGGGAATGCGGTGGACCATTCGTCCGGCACCCGGCCGCCCATGATCGAGGTGAGGCTGCCCTGGCTGTCTAGGTCGATCACCAGCACCTTGTAGCCGTCCAGCGCCGCCGACATCGCCAGATGCGCCGCGGTCGAGGTCTTGCCGACCCCGCCCTTGAAGTTCGCCACCGCCAGGATCTTGGCGGGCAGCCCTTCGGGGCGCCAGGGGCGGTATTCGCGGCCCGCCGCGCCCTCGGCGGCGAAATGGGCGCGCAGGCGCAGCACGTCGTCCAGGCTGAACCATTTCGAGTTCCCCTCGCCCGCCCCCTGGGGCAGGTCGGGAAACTTGCGCAGCACGCGGCGGAAATGGGCAGGCGCCACGGGGATCAGGTAGCGGCAGATCTCCCACGTGGAAAAGCGGCGCAGGCGTTTCTGGCCGTCGGGGGCATAGCCGCGTTCGGCCAGGTCCTGCCGCCCCCGGGCGGCGAAGGCGGCGGCCTTGGCGAATCGGGCGGTGTCGATCGGATCCGACAACCGCTTCGCCGCCTTCGCCGGGTCGATGTTGAAATAGGGGGGCAGGGGATCTTTGCCTGATGACATGTTACACTCTCGGCGATGTGCTGCTTTGACGCGATGTCTTCGCGATCTGTTGCACATGATCCTGTTTGCCTGAATCGCGCAAGCGAGGTTTCGCGGCGAAATCCCCCTGAATGATCCCGAAAAGGCATCATGATTTTAGGGATCTTTGATTCTTTAAGGATCTTTGCGGGTCGATTTTCCATTTTGCGGCAAGGCATTACTGATGAAACGGCACCCGTTTCCGGGATGGATGGCACCCGTTCACGGGACAAAGGGCATCCGATTCCGGGACAGGGGGCGCCGATTCGCGGGAAAGGGGGTTTGGGGGTCCAAACAGCCCCGAATGGACTCCGAAAGCCTGCCTCAACCGCTATGCTCATCCCGAAAACGGGTTCCTTTGGGGCGCGCGCACCGCCAAGGGTATCCGTTTGCGGGACGTTGCACGGGCAAAAGGCGCAACGCCTTGGTGCCCGGACGGTGGTTGCCCCCGGGTACCTGTTTGGGGCATGATCGCGAAAACGGGGCAGAGGCGATGGACGACATTCCAAGGGACCAGTTGACCGGCGCGCTGCGCCGCGGCGCGGTCAAGAAGCACGTGGCGGCGATCCACGTGTCGGGCAAGCTGACGCTGTTGCAGCGCAAGCTGTCGAACGTGCTGCTGCTCAATGCCTATGACACGCTGACCAGCAGCGCGCGCCACCAGATCGACGCGCGCACCCTGTGCCTGATGATCGGCTACAATTCCAACGACATGGACACGCTGAAGCAATCCCTGCGCGGCCTGGCCGAGACGGTGGCCGAATGGGACATGCTGGACGAGAAGGGCCAGCAGGAATGGGGGGTCAGCAGCCTGCTGTCCTATGCCAAGCTGAAGGGGGGCATTTGCGAATATGCCTATTCCCCGGCCCTGGCGGAAAAGCTGCACGATCCCAAGGTCTTCGCGCTGATCAACCTCAACATCCAGCGCCGCTTCACCAGCGGGCACGCGCTGGCCTTGTACGAGAACTGCTACCGCTTCGTCAGGACCGGCTCGACGGGCTGGTGGCCCTTGGATCTGTTCCGGCGGCTGATGGGGGTGGAGGGGTCGGCCTATTACGAGACCTTCAAGCACCTGAACGCCAAGATCATCAAGCCCGCCGTGGCCGAGGTGAACCGCACCAGCAACATCATCGTGACGCCCGAAACGAAGAAGATGGGCCGGGCCGTCACCGACATCCGCTTTCGCATCGCCGAGAACCCGCAGCTGGCGATCCTGGACATCGACGATGGCGAGGGGGCGCGCCACGGCCCGGTCTATGCCCGGCTGCGCGCGCTTGGCGTCAGCGACCGGCTGGCGCGCCAATGGCTGACCGCCCATGGCGAGGAGCAGGTGCTGGCCAAGCTCGCCTATGTCGAGGCGAAGGAGGGGGTGCGCAGCCGCATCGGATACCTCAGCGCGGCGCTGGACGGCGAGGGGGCAGGGGGGGTGCCCGCCTTGGCCGCGCCGGCGCCCTCGCCCCGGGCGGAACGGCTGCGCCGGATCCTGGACGCGGTGAAGGCACGCACGCCCACGCAGCGCGACGCCGACCGGCGGCTGTTCATGAGCCAGCTTCCCGACGCCCGGCTGCGCGACGATTTCGAGCGCCACGGCTGGATGTCGCCGCTGAACGCCGCGCGCATCGCGAATTTCTGGCGCGACATGGCGCCCGGGCTGTTCGAGGGGATCGACGGCTAGGGCCTGCGCGCTGCGGGACGAGCCGGCACGCGGCGAAAGCCGGGGGTGCGGTTCATTGCAGCCGCACCCCCTGTCAGCGTCAGCCCTGGCTGCTGCCGTTTTCCAGCTCGTCATACTGGCGCCGGGCCAGTTCGGATTCGATGGTGTCGCGGTCGCCTTCGGGCGGATCCTCTTGCAGGCGGTGGGCAGGGGTGAAGTCGCCGGTGCTGGCGGTGTCCCCGCCCGAATCGCCGTCCTCGCCGTCCTCGCCGATCTCGGAACTGGCCTGCCGCCAGTGATCCTCGTGCCGGCCCTGGGGGCGGCCCTGTTCCTCCCACAGCTGGTGGGCGCGTTGCCGGATCCTGTCTTCGCGTTCGGTGGTCATGTCGTCTCCTCCGGTGGACATCCTGCCGCGCAACAATCGGCGCGGCGGAATGTTCCAGTCCTTGGAAACGCCTGTCCCGGCGGTCAGGGATCCTGCGCGGTATGGTCGGCGGGGGACTGCTGCAGGATCACCTTGCGCAACCGCGCCACCAGGATCTGCAACCGTTCGGGGATCCTGTCCTGATCGGTCCCGTCCTTGCGGTCTTCAAGCTCTGCCGTCATGCCCCGTGCCTTGCGTCATGCCTTCCATCGGGCATGGTTCATCGCTTCATGACGGCTGAAGGTTACCAAAGCGTTAACGCGCCCGTTGGATCCCCCCCGATCCGGTGCCGGTGATGGGGGCGCATCCTCAGAACTCGGGGTTCAGCATGGTGCGCAGGATGCGGCGGGCGCGGCTGACGCGGCTCTTGATCGTGCCGATGTCGCAATCCAGGATCACCGCCGCGTTCACGTAGCTTTCCCCCAGGACCGAAATCAGGACCAGCGCCTCGCGGTAATGGGGGGGCAGCCGGTCCAGCGCCAGCAGCATCTCCTTGTGGCGCAGGTGCCATTCCTGGCTGGGCTGGCTTGCGGGCAGGGCCGAGACGCAGTCGATCTGCCCGGTCGTCTCGCGCCCCGCCCGCCGGCAGTTGTTGTAGAACCGGCTGCGCATGATCGTGAACAGCCAGGCCCGCAGGTTCGTGCCGGGCCGGTAGCTGTCGGCATATTCGATGGCCCGCAGCAGGGTTTCCTGCACCAGGTCGTCGGGGTCCTGGCCCCCCCGGCACAGGCCCCGCGCAAAGGCGCGCAGCGCGGGCAGGTAATCCAGGATGTCGTCCGACATGCCCGCGGCGGGGTGCGGGATGACCCGGCCCGGGCGGGTCCGCGGCGACGCGAGATCCAGGGCACCCATCGGCTCAGCCATGCGGTTTCCCCGCTGCCCCGGGGCCGAAGGGACGGCGGGCCGGGGACCTTGCGCCGGCAGGCCGGGCGGCTGGATGCGGGACAACGGCGCTGCGCATGGATCCTCCTCCGGCGGGTGGGTTGCGGCGTCCTGAACCGTGTGTTCCGGCCATTGTTCCCGCAAGGCAGGAAAAATCGACAAATCCCGGCGCCGCCCGGTTTGCGGAAGGCGGCGGCTGGCCTGCGCCGGTTGATAAAGATTGCCCCGGCGTTCCCCGGGGAACAATCGCGCCCCTGCACGGTTTTCCTGTCGGGCAGCCGCCACGAGGCTTGCGGGCTGAAACCGCCCGCTGCCGCAGGCTGGTCTTTCATCCACAACCGGAGCCTTTCGATGTTCTATACCGACAACAAGCTGCAATATCCCGTTCGGGTCGAGACCCCCGACCCGCTGTTCGCGCGTGCCCTCCAGCAAGCCATCGGCGGCGTCGAGGGCGAGATCCGCGTGGCCATGCAGTATTTCTTCCAGGCCTGCGGCGCGCGCGGCAACCCCAAGTTCCGCGACCTGCTGATGAACACCGCAGCCGAGGAACTGGGCCATATCGAGATGCTGGCCACCGCCGTCGCGATGAACCTGGAAGGCGCCCCCTTGTCGATGAAAGAGGAGATGGTGGCAGGCGACCGCGCCATTGCCGCCGTGATGGGGGGCATGAACCTCAAGAACCTGCTGTCGTCGGGCCTGTCGGCGATGCCGGTGGACAGCGACGGGGTGCCCTTCGACATGTCCCACATCTATGCCAGCGGCAACATCGCCGCCGACATGACGGCCAACGTGGCCGCCGAAGCCACGGGCCGGACGCTGGCCGTCAGGCTTTACAACATGACGGGCGACGCGGGCATGAAGGACATGCTGCAATACCTGATCGCGCGCGACACCATGCACCAGAACCAGTGGCTGGCCGCTCTGGAAGAACTGGGCGGCATGACCGGCGCCTTCCCGATCCCCAACAGCCACCCGCAGGCCGAGGAAAAGACCGAGTTCAGTTATGCCTATCTGGGCTTCCAGGCCGATGACAGCGCGCCCGTCCCGGGCCGTTGGGGCGAGGGGCCGTCCATCGACGGCAAGGGCACCTTCACCACCGGCAAGCTGCACCCGTCCGACCAGAAGCCCGACCTGGGCAAGGCCAAGCCGAAAAGCGGCGCGCAAAGCGAACAGATGTAGGCTGATCCCACGGCCCCGCCGGGTTCGTCCGGCGGGCCTTTCCACCCGGAGGAGGGGACGATGGCACGATCTGCCTGGACGCGCTGGACAGTCCTGCTGGGCTTCGCGCTCGGCGGGTTCTTCGACGGCATCCTGCTGCACCAGATCCTGCAATGGCACCACCTGCTGAGCCTGGTGCCCGGCATGGCCGACCTGCGGGTGCAGATCCTGTGGGACGGGTATTTCCACGCGCTGATGTACGGCTTGGCCGCGCTGGCGCTGTGGGGGTTGTGGCGCGGGCGGGGGCAGGCGGTGGCCGCGTCCGCGACGCTTGGCGCGCTGCTGGCGGGCTTTGGCGCCTGGCATGTCATCGATGGAGTCCTGTCGCACTGGCTTCTGGGCATCCACCGGGTCAGGCTGGACAGCGCCTTTCCGCTGGCCTGGGATCTGGGCTGGATGGCGGCGTTCGGGCTGGTCCCGATCCTGATCGGCTGGCGGCTGATGCAGCGCCGGGAACGGGGCGGGCCGCCGCCTGCGGTGCTTGTCTCGGTCCTGGGGCTAGTCGCGGCGCTTGGCGGGATCTGGGCCGCGCAGCCGCCCGCCGGCCAGCCCTTCACCACCATCGTCTTCGCCCCCGGCGTCCAGCCCGAGGACGTCCTGGCCCGCGCGGGCTTTTCCGAAGCGCAGGTGGTCTGGATGGATCCCCTGTCGCAGGTGACGGTCGCGCGGCTGGAGGGGGGCAACCCCTGGGCGCTTTACCTGTCCGGCGCCCTGCTGGTCAGCGGCGCGGGCACGCCCCCCGGCTGCTTCAACTGGACAAAGGTATGAAGGACACCGACATGACCGGAGGAAACCCATGATCCCGCCCCGCCTGCACGCGACCCTTGATGCGGCATCGGCGGCGATGCTGGTCCTGATGCCGCACGCGCTGCGCTGGCCCGCGCGCCTGTCGCGCCCGCTGGCGCTGGCGGGCCTTGGCGTTGCCGCCTATTCGCTGGCCACCCGCTATCGCCAAGGACCGGGGAGTGGCCTTGATCTGGACCAGCACCGGCTGCTGGATGCAGCCCAAGGGGCCGCCTGCCTGGCGGCGGGACTGCGCGAAACCCGGCCCGGCCCGCGCGCCTTCCTGACGGGCTATGGCGGCTTTTCCCTGGCCGCCGCCGCCCTGACCAGCCCCGAAGGGCCGCAGGGTATCCCGCTGCCCGCCAGCGCCACCGCCGAGGCCCTGGGTCCCGACCTGATGCGCCTGCGCTGCGGCATCGTGAACGTGGCCTTCATCGGCGCGCCGGGGGCAGGGGACCGCGCATGGTTCCTGGTCGATGCGGGGATCGCCGGTTCGGCGTCCTTCATCCGTGCCGCCGCGCGGGCGCGTTACGGGACGGCCCGGCCCGCCGCCATCCTGATGACCCACGGCCATTTCGACCATGTGGGCGCGCTGGAGCAGCTGGCCCGCGAATGGGACACCCCCGTCCTGGCCCACCCCGATGAGCGTCCCTTCCTGGACGGCACCCGGTCCTATCCCCCGCCCGCGCCCGAGGTCGGCGGCGGGTTGATGGCGGAACTCTCGCCCTTGTTCCCGCGCAGCCCGATCGACATCGCGGACCGGTTGGCGGATTTGCCGGGGGACGGCACCATTCCGGGGCTTGAGGGCTGGCGCTGGATCCACACGCCGGGCCATGCGCCGGGCCATGTGTCCTTCTGGCACGAGGCCACGGGCCGGCTGGTCGCGGGCGACGCGATCAGCACCACGCAGCAGGAATCCATGGCCAGCGCCGCCTTGCAAACCCCGAAGCTGCAAGGCCCGCCCGCCTATTTCACGACCGACTGGCAGGCGGCGGGGGATTCGGTGCGGCGGCTGGCCGCGCTTCGTCCGCGCGCGATGATCGCGGGCCACGGGCCTGCGCTGGCGGGAGCGGATTTCCAGGCCGCGCTGGACCGGCTGGCGGGCGATTTCACGGCCCTGGGCCTGCCACGCGACAGCCGCTATGCGCCGGGCCTGCTGCCTGCGTGATGCGGTGCCAGACCGGACGCTGGCCGGGCCTTTGAGGCCCGGCGTTTCGGGTGGCGATGGTGTGACGTGGCGAAGGCGTGGTCCGCTAAAGGCTGTCGGCCAGGCAGCGATCTTCCTGCACGCGCAGCAGGTTGTGGACATGGGTCGCGGCGATTTCCCCCTGCGCCATGGCGACGGCGATCTGGTTCAGGCCGGTCACCACGTCCCCCGCCGCGAAGACCCCGGGCACCGAGCTTTGCTGATGCGCGTCGGTGCTGATGCGGCCGTCCTCGGCCAGGTCCAGGCCAAGGCTGCGGGCCAGGCTGTTCTGCGGGTCGCTTCCCAGGCCGGAATAGACCGCGCGGAACCGGGCCGGGCTGCCGCCCAGGGTGACGCCGACGCCGCCGTCGCCGAAGTCCCAATCGGAAGCCTCATCCGTGACGATCCGCACCCCGGCCTTTTCCAGCTTGGCCAGCAGCGGCGGCGGGACGGTCAGTTCGCTGCCCAAAGTCAGCATCGAGATGTCGGGCGTGTAATGGCGCAGGAACAGCGCCTCGCCCGCCGCGCAGTCGCCCGCGCCGATCACGGCGACGGGCTGGCCCGACAGTTCATAGGCGTCGCAGATCGGGCACTGGCGCAAGAGGCCCTGGCGGATATGGTCCAGCGCGTCGTCCAGGGGCGGCAGGCGGTCGCGCGATCCGGTCGCCAGGATGATGTGGTCGGCCAGAAGGGTCTGCCCCGCCTCGATCCGAAAGCCGCCGTCGAGGACGGGCCTGGCATCGGTCGCCTTGGCGGACAGGACGGTCACGCCGAAGCGGTCCATCTGCTGGCGCATCCGCTCCAGCAGGTCGTTGCCATGGATCCCGTCGGGATAGCCCGGGTGGTTGTGCGACCGCGGGATCAGGGATGCGCGGCTTTGCCCCGCGTCGATCAGCACGACCCTGCGGCGAAAGCGCGCCAGATAGATCGCCGCCGTCAACCCGGCCGGGCCGCCCCCGACAATGGCGCAGTCAAATCCGCTGGTGGTCATGGGCAGCTTCCTGTTGGCGCAAGACCGGGGGACGGAACAAGGCTTCATCGGTCCGGTCGATCAGGGCGAAGCGGTCGGCCAGCGGATGATCGAACCGGATCGGGTTGACCCGCTTGTGCCAGGTCATGCGCAGCCGGGCCAGCACGGTGCCGAGGATCCGGCGCGCATGATCGTCGCCCCCCATGTCCAGCGCATCGGCCAGCCCTGCAACGGTGATCTGCGGATCCTGCTGCAAGGCTTCGGCGATGGCGAAGACGGTGATGTCCCATTCCAGATAGGTCGCGCCGATCTGCGCCTCGTCCCCCGCGCCGATCCCCAACCCGTCGGTGGGCTTGGCCCGCCAGGTCTTTTCCGGCACGCCGACCTCCCGGGCCAGCCAGGGGATTTCCCAGGACTTGATCAGCCCCTGCACCGGCGCAAGGTCGCCCACGTCGCCATGCAGCGTCCAGAAGCCCGCGCCGAGTTCCGAAAAGTTGTCGGTGCTGGCGACGACGCCGCCAAAGCGGTGCGCCTGGTCGTAAAGCGTGATCATCCGCAGCCGGGCGCGCAGGTTGCCCCGCCGCGTCCGGGCCGGCGTGTCGTCGGACCCCGGCATCGCCTCATCGACCCGGCCAAGGCCCGCGACCATCGCCTCGTATTCGGGGGACAGGTCCAGGTGGAAATGCTCGAGGCCCAGGGCCTCGCAGGCCTCGACCCCGCGTTCGGTCTCGACAGGGTTCTGGTGGATCGGCAGGGTGAAGCCGATCACCCGCCAGCCCGCCTGCTTGAACAGCGCCGCCGTCAGCGCGGAATCGACGCCCCCCGACATGCCCAGGACGGCGGTGCCGACCCCGGCTTGCGTCCGGTAGTCGGCAAGCTGCCGGGTGATCCGGTCGCGGACCTGGGCCAGCCGGTCTTCCCCAAGAAAAAGGCCAGCGTCGATCTGCGCCTTCAGGCGGGCGTCGAACCAGGGGGCAAGCCCCCCGGCCGCGGCCTGGCGCGACAGGGCCAGGATCTCGGAATAGGACATGGGATCCCCCCTTTCGGCTGCCGTCAGATGTCGGCGCGTTCGCCGCTGGCCGACAGGGCCACATACTGGCGCACGACATGGGGCAGGCCCGCCTCGAGGGCGGCGGCCATGGCCTTTTCCTCGTCCAGGTTCTGTTGCAGGACCGGAATGGCCGCCGTCGGGCCCGCCAGTTCCGCCGCCGTGATCAGCGCGGTATAGGCCGCGATCTCGAAATGCTCGAAGGCAAAGTTCGCCATCGAGTTCTTGAGGATCTCGTCGCTGGCCAGCGTATGGGTCATGGCCGCCATCGAGCCGCTGAAGGACAGCATCGTGTCCTTCAGCCCCGACGCGGATTCGCCAAGGCTGTCCAGCACCTGGTCGATGCGGGCCAACTGGCCTTCGGTCTCGCGGATGTGGCGGTCCAGCAGGGCGGACACCTCGGGGTAGTGTTCCAGCCGGTTCAGCTGAGGCTGCATGATCGACAGGGCCTGCTTTTCCATGGCGTGCGCGTTGCGCAACCCGTCGAGAAAAACGTCATGTGCCGGATTGGTCATGGGCTGTCATCCTTTGTTGGGAATCCGCCAAGCGTGCGGATTTCGGTATCACTGAACCCCCTGGTCCGCGCATCTGTTCCGCCCCCGTCCGCTAAACATAGATCAATCCGCGGTTCCGGGGCGTTCGGACCGGATGGCTTGGGTGATGGCGCGGAAGGGTTCGCCCGCCACGATGTCGTCCAGCGTCAGGCCCAGCTTGGGACGCCAGTTCGGGTATTCGTCCTCGGTGCTGGGCAGGTTGACGGGGCGGGTCTCTCCGGCCAGATCCTCCAGCCGCGCGGCCATCAGGCGGCAGGGCGTGCGTGCCAGATAGCGGTGCGCGGCCACCACCACGGCCAGGGGCGCGGCGTCCCCGGCCACCTCCGGGCTTTCCGGCAGCAGGCCCGCATCCGTCAGGGCCTGGACCAGGGCCTGGCGTTCGGCGGGGCGGGCGTTGGCCTGTTCGCGGCCCGTGTCCTCGCCGATCAGGTCGAATTCCTGGCGCAGCCGCACGTCGTCGCTGCGCCACCATCCCTGGAAGGTCGGCAGGTCATGGGTGGACAGGCAGGCCAGCGCATGGGCCGGGTAATCCTGCGGCGGGAGGAAATCGGTTTCATCGCGTTCGAAGAACAGGATGCGATAGGACAGGATCCCTGCGTCCTCCATCATCTCGCGGAAGCCGGGGGGGACGTTGCCCAGATCCTCGCCGATCACGGCCGCGCCGTGCCGGTTCGAGGCATGGGCCAGCGCGCGCAGCATGTCGTCCAGCGGATAGCGGGCATAGGTGCCAGTGCTGGCGTCCGCCCCGTCGGGGATCAGGAACAGCTGCCACAGGCCCATGGCGTGGTCGATCCTGACGGCGCCCGCGCGGCGCATCACGCCGTCCATCAGCGTCCCGAAGGACGCCGCCCGCGTCGCGGCCATCGCGGCGGGAGACAACGGCGCAAGGCCCCAGTCCTGGCCCTTTTCGTTGAAATAGTCGGGCGGCGCGCCGATGCGCACGCCCGCCAGCACGTCGGGCCGGCCCCAGCTGCCCGATCCGTCCGCCGCCTCGCCCACGGCGATGTCGAGGTAAAGGCCGATGCCCATGCCTGCCGCCCGGCAGGCCTCCTGCGCGCGGGCCAGCTGGCGGTCGGCTTGTTCCTGCATCCAGCGGTGGAAGGCGAGATCCGGCGCGTGGTCGCGGGCGAAGGCCTGGACGGCGGGACCTTCGGCATCCTGCCATTCGGCGGGCCAGCCGCGCCATCCCGCGCCATGACCCCCGGCCACCATATGGGCCGATACCGCCTCGAACAGGGCGTGCCGGTCCAGGTCATCCCCGCCCTGGGCGCGGAAGGCGTCCCCGGCATCGGGGGTGCCCGCCGCCTGCCACGCGGCGCGCAAGGCGCGCAGCTTCAGGGCGGCGACGGCAGGGTAGTCCACCAGATCCGTGGCCTGCAACCGGGCGATCTCCTGCGGGTCGGCCATGTCGGGCGCGAAGCCCTCCACCCGGTCCACCGCGATATAAAGCGGGTTCAGGAAGCGCCGGTTTGACGGGGAAAACGGGCTGCACCGCGCCGGATCGGCCAGAAACATCGCGTGCAGCGGGTTGAGACCGATGAAGCTGGCCCCTTCGCCGCCCAGGATGGCGGCCAGCGTTTCCAGATCGGCGAAATCGCCGATGCCCCAGTTCCGCGCCGTGCGGATCTGGTAAAGCTGCACCGCCACGCCCCAGGCCGGGGGGCCTTCGGGCAGGTGGCAGCGCACGCCGTCCGGTGCCTCCAGCGCCTGCGGGCGCATCGCGGGGGCAGGCTCGAAGGCCGCGACCAGCTTTTCCAGCGTTTCGGCGGGCACCTCGTGGCGGGTGCCGCCCACGCCTTCATAGTCGAGCTGGATGCCAAGCGCGCGCGCGCGCGCCCCGATGTCGTTCATGGAAAGCCCCGATGCAGGTTGGACGCGTCAGTCGCCGTGGACGATGTAAAGGCCGGTCCTTGCCCCGCCCGGGCTGCTGTCGGGCATGTGGTCGGGGAATGCGTCGCCATGGCCCGCGTGTTCGTCCTTGGGAATGGTATAGGGGGTGTCGCGGGTCGTGCCGCGGATGCCGTCGGGCAGGGCCGTTTCGTCACCGCCCGCGCTGCCGCCGGCGGGGGCGGAACCAGTGGGCGCGTGGCCGCCCGGCTGCCGGTTCAGGACGGACAGGGCAAGGTCGTGTTCGGCCTGCGACCGGCTTGTCACGACCAGCACGGCGCCATTTTCCGCCACGGCGGCCGCAACCGCCTGGCGGTCGGCGTCAGACAGGCGGGCCAGGGCCGGATGGGTCAGGCTGCCGCTGCCGCTGGCGTCATGGATGCTGGCGCCGTCGATGCCGGCGTTTCGCAGCCCTTGGGTCGCGGCAGCCGCCGCGTTCCGGTCGGCAAACACCGCGACGATGGAAGGGGGCCGTCCGGTTCCTGCGGTCTGATCCAGAGTTTGCGCCACGGGTCTTCTCCCTTTCTGCGACGGCCCGGTTTCTGCGCTGGCCGGGCGTTGGAAAGGAAAACCAGCGCGCGCGGGAATTGTTCCGGGAAGCGATGGGGGGCGGGACGGGCGCTTGCACGGGCGGGAGAAACGCGATGCGTTTCCTGATCCCGCCCGGCGGCGGGCAGGAAAAGGAAAAGGAAAAGGAAAAGGAAAGAAGGAAGATCGGCCGGTCTCCGGCTCCGATCTTCCGCCGATCCCGCTCCCTCCTTCCCGTTCCCCGTTTCCTGCATGCCCGTTCCCGTTCCCCGAACGAAAGCCACCCGTGCGCCCTGCCCGACCCGTTGATCGCGGGACCGGGATTGTTTATACCTTGATCGTAATCACAAGGAGCCCCGCATGACCCCCGTTCCCACTCCGCATGACGAAGACCCCAAGAACAAGCGCCGTGCCCAGATCCGCGAAGCCGCCGGGCGCCATTACGAGCGGATCAGGGAGATGACCAAGCTGGAGCAGGCGGCCCTGAAGGAGCGCAAGCTCCTGGGTGAAGAGAAGAGCCCCTATACGGAGCGCGAGGCTGCGGAGATGATCGAGATCCGCAAGCAGATGTTCCGCCTCCAGGCCCGCGCCGAGACGCTGAACCGGACCATCCTGCATCGTCTGGGGCAGGAAGCAAGCCGGGACGAAGGGAAGGCCGCGCTCCTGGCCCGCTTCGAGAAGATGCGCGGGTATCGCGTGGACCTGCCGGCCTTCTGAGAAGCCGGAGCGGGAACAGGATGGCCCATCCAAGGCCGGAAAAACAAAAGGCCCGCCAGTGGCGGGCCAGGGTCGGCAGGCTGTCCGCGCGGATCAGGCGCGCGACAGGGCGGCCATGGCGGCGCGGGTCGGCTCGATCCCCAGGCGGCGCAGGTCGGCCACCGCGGGCGCGTGGTGCAAGCGCACGGCGGCCGAGGCGGACATCGCGGCATCCATCACGTCCAGGAACGCGCGGATGCGGATCATGGCGTTGCGGAGGGCGGTCATAGTCAGTCTCACTTTCTGTCCTTGGTTGACAGGGTGAATGTGGCCCTTTCCCCGCCATGCCGCAACGCGGCAAATGCGCAGGCCCGTCATGCGGGCCTTGCATGGATCGGGACCTGGGCCAGTTCGTCGCCGGTCCGCACGACGGCGGCCAGCGCGGTGTCGATGTCCTCGTCCGTGGTGCGATGATTGCAGATCGCGGCCCGCAGCCCGTGCTGCCCGTGGACCGTGGTGTCGGAAAAGGCGGCAATGCCCTGTTCCTGCAGGCGCATCATGATCTCGGCGTTCAGCGCGGCCAGGGTGGCGGGGTCCAGCCCGCCGGGGTCATAGCGGAAGCAGACGATGTCCAGCGTGACCGGGGACAGGCGGGTCAGCCGGGGATGGGCGTCGATCCCCGCCCCCATGCGCCGCGCCTGGTCGATGTTGCGCCCGATGATCCGGCCGAACCGCGCGGTGCCGTGTTCGCGCAGCATCATCCACACCTTCAGCGCACGGAACCCGCGCGTGGTCTGGATCCCCAGGTCCAGCAGCCAGCCCCCCGCCGCGATCCCGCGCAGCGCCGGGTCCAGATAGGGGGAATGCAGCGCGAAGCTGTCCCGGTGGGCCTCCGCGTCGCGGACCAGCGCGCAGCCTGCCTCGAACGGGACATGCAGGCCCTTGTGCGGGTCCAGCGCCAGGCTGTCGGCGCGGCCGATCCCGTCCAGCAGGGGGGCGTGGCGGGGCGACAGCCGGGCCAGCGCGCCGATGCAGCCATCGACATGGAACCACAGCCCCCGGTCGCGGCACAGGTCGGCCAGGGCGGGCAGGGGGTCGATGGCCCCCGTGTTGACCGTGCCCGCGCTGGCGATGACGCAGGCGGGCTGCCAGCCCTCCGCCCGGTCCTCGTCGATGGCGCGGGCCAGGGCCGCCATGTCCATGCGGCAGTCGGGTCCGGTCGGGATGCGGCGCAGGGCGCGATTGCCCATGCCCAGCAGCTCGACCGCCTTCTGGTGGCAGCCATGCACCTGGTCCGAGGCATAGAAGCGCAAGGGCCGGGGCAGGGCGGCCAGCCCCTGTTCGCGCAAATCCATGCCCGCCATGCGGTTGCGCGCCACCGTCAGCCCGATCAGGTTCGCGACCGACCCGCCGCTGGTCAGCGTGCCGCTGGCGCCATCCGGGAAACCCACGATCTGGCGCAGCCAGTCGATCACCTGCCGTTCGCACTCCGCCGCCGCGTGATCGCCCCCGCCCAAGTTCGATCCGTCAACGGCCGCCAGAAAATCGGCCAAGGCGCCCGTCAGGCTGGAGGCGCCCATGTACCACATCCAGAACCGCGGATGGGTGTTGCCCATGGGATAGTCCAGCACGCCGTCCCAAGCCTGGTCCACCACCCGGTCGAGCGGCGTCGGTTCCTCCGGCAGCGGCTGGCGCAGGCTGTTCCGCACCGCCTGCGGGATCGGCCGCCAGACGGGGCGGTCGCGCAGGGCGGCGGTCCGCGCGATGGCCCGGTCCACCGCGCCGTGGGCAATGCGGGCGAAGGCGCCCCAGTCCGGGGGGTCCAGCGTATCCACCGCCCTCACCCCATCCGGTAGCCGGGCGTCGATTCGGACAGGGCGCGTTCCTCGTCGTCCATGTCCTCGGCGATGTCCCCGAACAGCGGCGTGGAGAGATAGCGTTCCCCGGTGTCGGGCAGCATGGCCAGGATCACCGTGCCGGGTTCCGCGCGTTCGGCGATCTGCATGGCGATGGCGAAGGTCGATCCGCCCGAGACGCCGGTCAGGATGCCTTCCTGCGCCGCAAGCTTCCTGGCCCAGGCGGTGCCGTCCGCGCCTGAAACCGGGATCAGCTCGTCATAGCCGTTGTTGTCCAGCGCCTCTTGCAGGACGAAGGGGATGAAGTCGGGGGTCCAGCCCTGGATCGGGTGCGGCTCGAAGGCGGGGTGGCTGGCGGCGGGGGCGTGGTCGGGACCGCGTTCCTGGGGCGTGCCGCTGCTGACCAGGGCGGCGTTGGCGGGTTCGGTCAGGACGATCTTCGTGTCGGGCCGTTCGCGGCGCAACACGCGCGACAGGCCCGTCACCGTGCCCCCGGTGCCGTATCCGGTGACGACGTAATCCAGCCGCCCGCCCGCGAAATCGCCCAGGATTTCCTGCGCCGTGGTGGCTTCGTGGATGTCGGCGTTGGCCGGGGTCTCGAACTGGCGGGCCAGGAACCAGCCGTGCCTTTCCGCCAGTTCCGCCGCCTTGGCGTACATGCCGGTGCCCTTTTGCGCCCGCGGCGTCAGCACGACCTTGGCCCCCATCATCCGCATCAGCCGCCGCCGTTCCACGGAAAAGCTGTCGGCCATGGTCACGACCAAGGGATAGCCCTTCTGCGCGCAGACCATGGCCAAGCCGATGCCGGTATTGCCGCTGGTCGCCTCGACCACGGTCTGGCCGGGCTTCAGGGTGCCGTCGCGTTCGGCGGCCTCGATGATGTTCAGCGCCAGGCGGTCCTTGACGGAGGCGGCGGGGTTGAAGAACTCGGCCTTGACATAGATCGTCACGCCCTGGGGGGCGAGGTTGTTGACGCGGATCGTCGGCGTGTCGCCCACGGTGTCCAGGATGCTGTCGTAAAGCCTGCCGCGTCCGCGGGTGGTCCTGATGGTGTGTGACATGAAAATCCCTCCTGGGAAACAGGACTGCAGGAGGGTGAGTATAGCATGGAAGCGGGAATAACGGTGTGGAAAGGAGAGCTGCGTGCCGGAGTGGAGAGGTGCTTTGAGTCCATTGCTGCCGCTCGACCTAGTGATACAGTGCAGCTTTATGCTGTCTGGCGTTCTTTGACGACAGCCGAACCAGGAGAATACGACCGAAATGTCGAGAGCGAATTCAGCAATTAAGATACTAGCTTGTATAGCGGTGGCTTGTTTCACTGTGGCGTGCGCTGCCCCTTCGAGCGACACAGTTCCCGAAGATAATACTTATCATGAGAACTTTTCAGATAACTGCCCAATCAAAGATGAACTTAGCAAATCCCCTCTGGTATTGAAGAAGATAGGGAGTGCTCCAGACGGACGCACCAATTTCTCGGCAAGCTTTGGAAGTAACTGTTCTTACGAACTAACAGCCAGAAACGCACTTGCAGACCCAATAGATACTTACATTACCCGTTGGATTGATGCAGATGGCTTGTCGGGTTATCCAAAGTCAGGCGATCTTAGAAACCAGTACATAGAGGCGCCAGAAAATTTCAAAGAGAAAAAATTGTTTGTTCTTCAAGCACTCGGAACAGGACCCAACGGTAAAGACTCGCGAGCTGCGATTTTTATTGGAAACAGTTTATCAACGAATGATGTCGATCTTGGTGAGTGAAACAACACAAGGCGTGTTGACAACGCCCTGAACGAGAGGCCGTAAACGGCAACTCTTGTCCGCATTGCTGCCATCCACAAGGCCGGACATGGCTCTCGCCGTCGGAAGCCCCGGCACCGCCAGGGCCTCCTATTGCTGCCGCTCTCAATCCTCGTCGGACGCCAGCTGGCTCAACACCTTCCCCTTGCCGCGCGCGCGCAGGATCAGGGGCACGATCAGCGCGATGGCCGACAAGGCCAGCAGCGTGGCCGACACGGGTGATCCCACCAGCGTCCACAGATCGCCCTGGCTGATCGACAGCGCCCGGCGCAACTGCTGTTCGGCCATCGGTCCCAGGATCAGGCCCACCACCACCGGCGCGATGGGATAGCCGTAAAGCCGCATCGCGTAGCCCATCACGCCGAAGATCAGCAGCATCGACAGCTCCACCGGCGAGGGGTTGGCGCCGATGGTCCCCAGGGTCGCGAAGACCAGGATGCCCGCGTAAAGCCAGGGGCGCGGGATGGTCAGCAGCCGGACCCACAGCCCGATCAGCGGCAGGTTCAGCACCAGCAGCATGAAGTTCGCGATCAGCAGCGACGCGATCAGGCCCCAGACCAGTTGCGGATTGGTGGCGAACAGCAGCGGGCCGGGTTGCAGGCCGAACTGCTGGAAGCCCGCCAGCATGATCGCCGCCGTAGCCGTGGTGGGCAGGCCCAGCGTCAGCAGCGGCACCAGCGTTCCGGCGGCGGATGCGTTGTTGGCGGCCTCGGGTCCGGCCACGCCCTCGATGGCGCCGTGGCCGAATTCCTCGGGGTGCTTCGACATGCGCTTTTCCGCCGCATAGGACAGGAAGGTCGCGATGTCGGCGCCCCCGGCAGGCATGGCGCCGATGGGAAAGCCGATGATCGTGCCGCGCAGCCAGGGCTTCCAGGACCGCGCCCAGTCGTTCGCCGTCATCCAGACGGACCCCTTGACGGCGATCACCTCGTCATCCGCCGTGTCGCGCCGGGCTGCGACGAACAGCGCCTCGCCCACGGCGAACATGGCGACGGCCAGGGTCGTGACCTCGATCCCGTCCAGCAATTGCGGCACGCCGAAGGACAGCCGCGCCTGCCCGGTCAGCTGGTCGATGCCCACCAGCGCCAAGGCCAGCCCGACGAACAGCGAGATCAGCCCCTTCCGCGCGCTTTCGCCAAAGGCGGACGACACGGTGACGAAGGCCAGCACCATCAGCGCGAAGTAATCGCGCGGGCCGAAGACCAGGGCCAGCTTGACCACGGTGGGCGCGACAAAGGCCAGCAGGATCGTGGCGGCAAGGCCCGCGATGAACGACCCGATGGCGGCGGTGGCCAGCGCGGGTCCGCCGCGCCCCATGCGGGCCATCTTGTTGCCCTCCAGCGCCGTGACGATGGAGGCGCTTTCGCCCGGCGTGTTCAGCAGGATCGAGGTCGTGGATCCGCCATACATGCCGCCGTAGTAGATCCCCGCGAACATGATCAGCGACCCGGCCGGGTCCAGCCCATAGGTGACGGGCAGCAGCAGCGCCACGGTCAGCGCGGGGCCGATGCCGGGCAGCACGCCCACGGCGGTGCCCAGCGTCACCCCGATCAGCGCATAGATCAGGATCATCGGGTCCATCGCGACCGCGAGGCCCTGCAACAGGAAATCGAACGTGTTCATGGCTTGGCGCCCCGGAACAGGTCCCAGACCAGCCCTTCAAGCGGACCGGCGGGCAGGCTGAGCTTCAGAAGCCCCGCGAACAGCAGATAGACGACCAGGGCGAAGGTGATCCCCACCGGCACGGTCAACGCCAGGTTGCGCTTGCCGAAGGCCGCCGCCGTTGCCGCGAACAGCAACCCCGTGGCGATCGAAAAGCCCGCCGTGCTCAGCAGCGCCAGTTGCGCGGCCAGCCCGCCGACGATCCACAGGATCGGGCCGGTGTCTTGCGCCTCGCGTTCGGCCTTGCCGGACCGGAAGGCCTCGACCAGCGACCACAGCGACAGGCCCGCAAGGCCCAGGGCAATCCAGCGCGGCACGTCGGCGGGACCGACGCCGGCATAGCCGCCCGCCTGCGGCAGGCGCGCGGCGTCCCGCCAGATCACGACGGCGATACCGGCCAGGATCAAGGCTGCGACCAGCGTCGCCCCATCGGGGCGACGCGTTGCGCCAGATCCTTGGGGGGTGGACCCGCTCATTTCACCAGACCGATGTCCTTGAGGATCGCCCCGGTCGCGGCGATGTCCTTGTCCAGCTGCGCCTGGAAGTCCGCGCCCGCCAGATAGGTGTTGGCCCATCCCTTGGTGGCCAGCGCGTCCTGCCAGGTCTTGGACTGGACCATCCGGTCGATGTCGGCGCTGATCGCGGCCTTCTGTTCGTCGGTGATGCCGGGCGCCGCCGCGACCATGCGCCAGTTCTGCAAGGCCACGTCAAGTCCCGCTTCCTTCAGGGTCGGCGCGTCCACGCCCTCGATCCGCTCGTCGGACGACACGGCCAGGATCCGCAGCGCGCCCGCGTCCGCCTGGGCCTTGAACTCGCCCAGGGACGAGATGCCCGCCGTCACCTGGCTGCCCAGGATCGCGGCCAGGGCCTCGCCGCCGCCGGAATAGGCGATGTAGTTGATCCTGGTCGGATCGACGCCCGCCGCCTTGGCGATCAGGCCCACGGCGATGTGGTCCGCGCCGCCCGCCGAGCCGCCCGCCCAGCTGACCGCGCCGGGATCGGCCTTCAGCGCCTCGATCAAGCCGTTGATGTCCTGGATGTCGGAGGCTGCCGGAACCACGATGGCCTCGTATTCGCCGGTCAGCCGCGCGATGGGGGTCACGTCGGCCAGCGACACGGGGGACGCGTTGGTCAGGATCGCGCCGACCATCACGTAGCCGCCGACGATCAGCTGGTCGGGTTTGCCCTGCGCGCCCGCCACGAATTGCGCCAGCCCCACGGTGCCGCCCGCGCCCGGCACGTTCTGGACCTGCACGGTGTCGGAAATGCCCTCGGCTTGCAGCGCCTCCTGCATGGTGCGGGCGGTCTGGTCCCAACCGCCGCCCGGCGCCGCGGGGGCGATGATGGTGTAGTTCTCGGCGTAGGCCGGAACGGCAAGTGCGGCAGCGATCAGCGCCCCGAAAAGGGTGTGTTTCATGTCTGTCTATCCTCCCAAGATGCGCATAGGCGCGGCCCGGACCCTCCAGCCCGGATGCGGTGACCAAACACGATGAACCTGTCACCAAGCTGACATGGGCGTCCAGAAAAAAGGACGGTGGCGCGCCTGGCCGCCTGTCTGGCGAAGGCCATCGCCTTCGCCACGTCGCGACATCGCCATCGAAACCGCCGGGCCTCAAAGGCCCGGCCAGCGCCCGACCCGCCCCCGGCGGGCGCTTCACGCCCACCGGGTCGGGCGCTGGCCTTCCGTGGTCGCGGGGTTGCGCCGTCTTTAGTGGCACCGTTCCGGAGCGGGCGGGGGAAATGCTCGTCGCATTTCCTTGTCCCGCCCGTTCCGGGAAGGCCTTAATCCCGCCCGGTCGCCTGCCGCCAGCGGTCGATCAGCCGGGCGCGCTTGGCCTGGTCCAGATAGACCAGCAGGCCCGGGGTGACGGGCACGGGGCGCAACTGCGCGCCAAGCGCCGCCTGCATGGCCCGCGCGCTGTTCTCGCCCGCGACCTCCAGGCTGACGGCGGGCAGGCGCAGCTTTTCGGCCAGGATCGTCTGGCCTGCCCGCGACATGAAGAAGCCCAGGAACCGCGCGCCCAGGTCCGGCCGGGTGGCGGCGCGCGGCACCAGCCCCACGCGGGACACCACCACCGTGAAGTCGCGCGGCAGCACCATCCCCACATCCGGGTAGTCGCGCGCCCAGTCGGCGGCATAGGATCCCAGGATGTTGTAGCCGATCAGCAGCCGCCCGTCGTTCACGCGTTCCAGGATCTGCTGGCTGGTCGGGAACTGTTGGACATCTGCGCGGCCCATCGCGCCGATCACGGACCAGATGTCGGGAAAATGCTCCTGGTCGCGGGCCAGGAACAGGTAGCCCACGGCGGAGCGTTCGATGTCATAGGTGCCGACGCGGCCCCTGACGCCTACACCGCCATGGGCCAGCCAGTCCACCAGCTCGAACCGCGAGGACGGCGGGGGCCGGTCGCGGAAGGCGGGGCGGTGATAGACCAGCACCGCAGGCTCGAAGGTCAGGGCATAGGCGGTGTCGCGCCAGTTCGCCCACCGGGGCCAGCCAGGGCTGTCGGGGGTCACGGCGGGCTGCGCATAGCCGTCATTGGCCAGCTTGACCTGAAGATCCATGGCCGAGGAGAAGGCGAAATCCGCCGTATCCCGCCCCGCATCGGTTTCCGCGACGATGCGGTCGTTCAGCGCGCCCGTCAGCAGTTCCTCGTAACGGACGGTCACGTCGGGGTTCCGCGCCTGAAAGCCCGCGATCAGCGGCGCGGCCAGGTGGTTGTCCAGCGACGAATAGATCGTCAGGATCTGGTCCCCGCCCCCGTAGATGAACAGGTCCGCCCGCGCGGGCAGCGAAAGCAGCATCAGGGCGGCGATCAGGCGCAGCATCATGGCCCGATCATGGCAGCGCCCGCCCCGGTTCACAACGCCCCTGCGCGCGGCTATCGTGGCCGTCCAGGGGGGACAGGGATGCGGCTTCTGCTGGTCGAGGACAATGAACAGCTGGCCGAGGCGCTGCAATCCCTGCTGGCGGGCGCGGGCCATGCCGTGGACCGGGTGGCCGACGGCGCATCGGCCGAGGCGCTGGCCGCCGCCGAACGCTTCGACCTGATCATCCTGGACCTGAACCTGCCGCAGATGGACGGGCTGTCGGTGCTGCGCGCGCTGCGGGCGCGCAGCAACCAGGCCGCCGTGCTGATCCTGACCGCGCGCGGCGCGCCCGAGGACCGGATCCGGGGCCTGGACCTCGGGGCCGACGACTACATGGTCAAGCCCTTCGATATCGGCGAGTTCGAGGCCCGGGTCCGGTCGCTGCTGCGCCGCCAGGCGGGGCTGCGGGCGGCGGTGGTCACGGTGGGCGATGTCACGCTGGATCTGGCGGCGCGGCGGTTCACGGCGGGGGGCGCGGCGCTGGACCTGCCCGCCCGGGAACTGGCGCTGCTGGAACTGCTGTTCATGCGGGCGGGCAAGGTCGTGACCAAGGACGCCATCGTCCAGTCCCTGACCAGCCTGGACGACAGCCTGTCGGAAAACGCCATCGAGCAATATGCCAGCCGCCTGCGCCGCCGCCTTGCGCCGCACGGCGTGCATCTGCGCACCGCGCGCGGCATCGGGTATTACATCGACAGGTCGGCCTGATGGGATCGCTGCGGCGGCGCCTGCTGGGCTGGCTGCTGGCCGCGACCGCCGTGCTGGGCCTGCTGGCGCTGTTCGACACCTGGCGCGAGGCCGTGGCCACCGCGACCCTCGTGTCCGACCGGGTGCTGGCCGGGTCCGCCCTGGCGATTGCCGAGCGCGTCACGGTGGACGAGGATACGGGCCTGCAGGTGGACATTCCCTATTCCGCGTTGGAGATGCTGACCTCGACCGCGCAGGATCGGGTGTTCTATCGCGTCGATGGTCCCCTGGGCTTCCTGACGGGCTATGCCGACCTGACGCCCGCGCCCACCGACCGGGACGGGCGCGGCTTTGCCGACGGCATCCACGCGGGCGACAGGGTCCGCATCATCACCCTGGCCCGCACCGTGTCCACGGGGGTCGAATCCATCCCCTTCGCCGTGACGGTGGCGGAATCGACGCTGGCGCGGCGGGATCTCGCGCGGTCGATCCTGATCCGGTCGGCGCTGCGGCTGGCGGGCATGATCGCGGGCGCCGCGCTGATCGTCTGGATCGCCGTGCCGCTGGCGCTGCGCCCCCTGCGCCGGCTGGGCGAGGCCATCGCCGCCCGGTCCCCGGGCGACCTGTCGCCCATCCGCGAACCCGTGCCCCTGGAGGTCCAGGGCCTGGTCGAGGCGGTCAACTCCTTCATGGCCCGCCTTGCCACCGCGCTGGACGCGCTGCGCAACTTCACCGGCAATGCCAGCCACCAGTTGCGCACGCCCCTGGCCGTGCTGCGCACGCAGATGGCGCTGGCCGGGCGGGCGGATACCCCGGGGGCGATGCGACAGGCGGTGGCCAAGGGCGACGCGGCGCTGGCCCATGCCGAACGGGTGCTGGCGCAACTGCTGCTGCTGGCGCGCGTCGATGCCGCGCCGGGGCAGGGGGCGCTGGCCGCCGTCGATCTGGCGGCGCTGGCCCGCGATGTCACGGGCGAGGCGGTCCCGCGCGCGGCCGAGGCCGGCATCGACCTGGGGTTCGAGGGCCAGCCCGCACAGGTTCGCGCCGAACCCGTCCTGCTGGCCGAGGCGCTGGCGAACCTGATCGACAATGCGCTGGCCTATGCCGGGCGCGGCGCGGTGGTGACGGTCAGCGTTCGCGCCGATGGCGATCACGCGGTCCTTGCGGTCACCGACGACGGTCCCGGCATCCCGCCCGGCCTGCGCGCCCGGCTTGGCGCGCGCTTTGCCCGGGGCGCGCGCGATGAGGCCAAGGGGCTTGGCCTGGGCCTGCCCATCGTGGCCGAGATCGCCGCCCTGTTCGGCGGCGGCCTGTCCTTGCGGGACGCACCCGGCGGGCGCGGCCTGCGGGCGGAACTGCGGCTGCGGCGGGCGGACGGCCCGCCGTCTTGACGCCCGTCAGCGCATCAGGCTGTCGGCCTGCGCGGCCGTCAGGTATCCCGTCGCCTGCATCCCGTTGGCCCGCTGCCACGAGGCGATGGCGTTGCGGGTGCCCTGCCCGAAGGCGCCGTCGATGCCGCGCGTGTCATAACCCCGCCGCGTCAGCCCGGCCTGGATCGCCGCCTTTTGCGACCGGCCGAGGCCCAGGTCGGCCTCGGCGTCCGCCGGGCCGAGGCCGGTGGCTGTGGCCTGGCTGCTGTTGCTGCGGGGGGCGGTGCCGCGCAGGATCTCGTTGGCCTGCGCGGTCGTCAGGCTGCCGGTCTGGGTATAGCTCCGGTCGCGCTGCCACAGGGCGATGGCCCGGCGGGTGCCCGCGCCGAAATTGCCGTCCGTGCCGTTGGTGCCGTAGCCAAGCGCGTTCAGCCGCCGCTGCACCGTGATCCGCTGGTCGCGGCTCAGCCCGCTGGTGTCGCCGGTGCCCGCATAGGGATCGGCGCGCGAGGCGCTCGATCCGCCCAGGCGTTCGATCCCGTCTCGCGCCTGTCTCGCGTAAAGCCCGCTCGGGAACTGTTGCAGATAGGACTGGTAACCCCGGATCGTGTTGCGTTCCTGCGCCTGCGCGAAGGCGGCGCGGTCCTGTTCCTGCGACAGGTATTGCCGCGCCACGCCGCCGATGATGTTGCCCAGGTCCTGGGCCTGTACGGGCACGGTCAAGGTTGCGGCGACAAAGGCCGCGGAAAGCATGGTCCTGACCATCGGATGGTCCTCTCCCTGTGGTTCATGCCCCCGGACGGGGCTTCGATCATATAGCACGGAAAAAGGCTTTCGGTTCCAGCGGGTTTTCTATCCTTGCGGAGTCATCGCCTTGCGCTGGCGGCTGCGTTCCAGGCCCAGCTGGCGTTCGCGCCAGATGATGGCGATGCCCGCCCCGATCACGAGGGCCGCGCCGGCCAGGACGACGCGCGTGGGCGCCTCGCCGAAGACATGCCAGCCGATGGCGATGGCCAGCAGCATCGAGACATATTCGAAGGGCGCCACCAGCGAGGCATCGGCAAAGCGATAGGCCGAGGTCAGCATGATCTGCGCCACGCCGCCCAGGATGCCGCTGCCCACCAGCAGCGCGGCGGTCCGCGCGTCGGGCATCACCCAGCCGAAGGGCAGCGTCAGCAGCCCCAGGATCGTCGAGGTGACGGAAAACCAGAACACGATGGCCGCCGTGCGTTCGTCCTGCACCAGGCGGCGCACGAAGATCTGCGCCAGCGCCGATCCCACCGCCCCCCCAACGGCGACCACCGCGCCCAAGCTGCGCCAGGGATCGGCGGGCGCGTCCAGCCGCAGCTGCGGCGACAGCACGACCAGCACCCCGGTCAGCCCGACGCCCACCATGGACAGGCGGAACAGGCGCACGTCCTCGCCCAGGAACATCGCGGCGAAGATGACGACCAGCAAGGGCGCGGCATAGCCGATGGCCGTCACCTCGGGAAAGGACAGCAGCGACAAGGCCCAGAAGTTCAGCGCCATGGCGGTGGTGCCCACGATGCCGCGATAGAAATGGCCCAAGGGGCGGACGGTGCGCAGCCCCACCGACAGCTCGCCGCGAAAGGCCAGCCATGTCAGGATCACCGGGATGGCGAAGATCGAGCGGAAGAAGACCTGCTGGCCGGGGGGCACGCCGGTCCCTTCCGAGGTGGCCTTGATCATCGCGGCCATGACCGTGAACACCGCCACGCTGGCGCATTTCAGCAGGATGCCCTGCATCGGATTGGGGTGGGGCATGGGGAACCGTCCGTGTCGGGCGCCCCCTGTTAGGACGCCCCGCGCCGGGCCACAAGGGGCGGCTTGCAGGCCCTGCAGGTCCTGTGGCCGGGATGGGGGCGTCAATCGCCCCCGGATTGCAGCGCCAGCAGATGCGCCCGCAGCCGCTCCAGCCCCGCCACGTCCCAGCCTTGGGGCTGCGTGACCGCCATCCAGGGGGCGATGTGGTCCTCATGGGCGTAAAGATGCCCGTGCCCCATCGGCACGTGCAGCGCCAGCGCCATGTCCAGGGCCAGTTGCAGGAAGCTGACGATGGGATACCAGTGCAGGTCCGGGGACACGTCGGGACCGCGCGGCGCGCTCATCCAGTCGGGGCGGCGCCAGACCGATCCGGTGTTGAAGAACACGATGGGGTCGCTGGCATATTGCAGATAGACGATGCGGATCCCGCCCCAGGGATCCCCCACCGACAGCCCCTGCCGCCCGTTCGTGAAGCGCACCGTCTGCCCCCGTTCCATCCGGGGCAGCCATTCGGGGGACGCGGGGTCGCGTTCCCGCGTCAGCGTTTGCCACAGCGGGCTGACGAAGGGCGGCCCGACCCACAGCGCGCCCGCGAAGGGCTGGTCGATCATCTCGGACAGGCGCAAGGACTGCTGCGAGCTGTAGGCGCCCAGGCTGAGACCGTACAGATACAGTTCCGGTCGGTCCGCCTCGGGCAGGGTCAGCCAGTGGCGGCGCACGGCGCTGAACAGGGCGCGGCCGGCCTCGGCGGAATATTCGGGTTCGACCAGCAGGGAAATCCAGCTTTGCAGATAGGAATACTGGATCGCCACCGTCGCCACGTCGCCGCGGTGCAGGTATTCCAGCGTGGTCATCGCCGCAGGATCCAGCCAGCCGGTGCCGGTGGGCATGGCGACCACCAGGACGCTACGGTCGAACCCGCCGATGCGGTCCAGTTCGGCCACGGCCAGGGCGGCGCGGTCCTCGGCCGTGTCGGCGGCGTTGAGGCCCACATAGGCGCGCAGGGGCTGCATGGTGCTGCCGCCCGTGACGGCGGCGATGGCCTGGGCCGTGGGGGTGGTGGCGACATAGCTGCGGCCTTCGCGGCCCAGATCCTCCCACGCGACCAGGGATGCGGGGCTGCCGGGCAGCAGGGGATCGGCGGGCGGCAGGATGTCGGGCGGGATCACCGCGTCCAGCGTGCGGGCCGATGTGTCGGCCATGCGGATGAAGCCGCTGAACAGCACGCCATTGGCCAGCGACCACAGCAGGATGCCGCCGATGATCAGCCCCAGCAGATGCGCGGCGCGGCGCGGCACCAGCCAGGCGATGCGCCGGATCAGCCGGCGGACCAGCAAGGCGATCAGCTTGCCCCCGGCCAGCAGGACCGCCGCCACCGCCAGGGCGATGGCGCCGATCATCAAGGGCAGGCCGGGCGGCGCAAGCGCCATGCCCATCGGCGCGCGGATGGAATTCTGCCAGTCGGTCGCCCGCGCCAGGAAAAGCCCCACGATCAGCGCCGCCGCCGTGGCGAAGGCCAGCAGCAACCCCCGCCCGGTCCGCCCCCCGATCAGCGGCAGTTCCAGCGTGACCCAGATCCAGCGGCCCAGCACCGCGACGCCATAGCCCGACGCGAAGCAGACCCCGGCCAGCACGCCCTGCACCCCCTGGCCGCGCGGGATCAGGCTGGGGGTCAGGGAGGCCGCCATGAACAGCGCGCCCAGCACCAGCCCCATGCCCGAGACGTTTCCCGCGATGCGGCGCAGGGCAGAAGGCCGGTCGGCGGTCGGGGGATGATCCGGTCTTTTCATGGGCCGATCAGGGCCGATCGCGCGGGCCGCGTCAACCGCCTTCGACGCGCCCGATCCGCAGGGCCGGCGGCCAGGACCGGCGCTGCCTGGAAGGGGCGGGGCGGGCGCCGGCCTCTCGTGGTCGCGGGGTTGCACCGTCGCGTGGCGGGCGGGGAAAACGCCAGCCGCGTTTTCTTGTCCCGCCCGTTCACCGCCCCTTACAGGCCCGCCGCGATCTCCTGCCGGACCTGCGCCAGCAAGGACCGGACATGCGGGGCGAAGCTGCGCCACACGTCCATGCGGAAATCGGCCGGGCCGTCACGCCACAGGACGACGGTTGCGCTGTCGAAGACCGTGCGGGCCGCCGTGCCCACGGGCATCGCCGCGACATTGCGCGGGCAGCAGGCCGCCAGCAGGTCCAGCACGGCGGGACCGGACAGGCGCAGCGTGACCTCTCGGTCGCTGATGTCCACCAGGCTGTGGGGCGCATCGGCATAGACCGCGCGCGCCGGACTTGCCAGGTCGGTCCCCTCGGGCGCGGTCAGCAGCCATTCGTCGGGACCAAGGCACAGCGCCTCGGTTCCGTTGGCGACGGCGCGGGCGCCCACGCGGGCGGGCAGGTCCAGGCCAAGCGCCTGCGCCAGCGTGGCCCGGTGCGCGGGCTTGACGCGCAGCGACAGGCGCAAGGCGGGGACCACATCCTCGACCAGGACGGGCGAGGCGTCGAAGTGATGCTTCTGGTTGGTCATCGTCGCTTCTCCTTACGCCTTCAGCCGCGCGTTGTCGGGGTCATAGAACACGGTCGAGGTGACGCGCGCCTTGCGCACCCCGTCCGGCATGGGGATGAACACCGTCTCGCCCATCCGGTCGAACCCGCCCTCGATCACCGCCATGGCGATGGGGTGGCCCATGGTGGACTGATAGGACGAGGTGACGTGCCCCACCATCCGCATGGGCTTCGGCTGGTCCGGATCCAGCACGATCTGCGCGCCCTCTTGCAGCAGGCTGCCGTCCTCGGTCAGCAGGCCGACCAATTGCTTGCGGCCCTTTGCCACGATGTCGGGGCGCGACAGGGACCGCTTGCCCACGAAGTCGCGCTTGGCCTTGCCGACGGCCCAGTCCAGGCCCGCGTCTTGCGGGGTCACGGTGCCGTCGGTGTCCTGGCCCACGATGATGTAGCCCTTTTCGGCGCGCAACACGTGCATCGCCTCGGTGCCATAGGGGGTGATGTCGTGGGGCTTTCCGGCCTCCATCAGCGCGGTCCACAGGGCCAGGCCGTGGCGGGCGGGAACGTTGACCTCGAACCCGACCTCTCCAGTGAAGGACAGGCGGAACAGGCGGGCGGGCAGGCCCGCCACGGTGCATTCCGCGCAGGACATGTGCGGGAAGTCGTCCCAGTCCACGCCCTGGACCAGCGGCTTCAACATCGCCAGCACGTTCGGCCCGTTCAGCGCGACCGTCGCCCATTGTTCCGTGGTCGAGGTCAGCCACACGTCAAGCTCGGGCCATTCGGTCTGCAGGTAATCCTCCATCATCGTCAACACGCGCGCCGCGCCGCCGGTGGTGGTGGTGACGTGGAACAGATCCGGGGACAGCCGCCCGATCACGCCGTCGTCCCGGATGAAGCCGTCCTCGCCCAAGAGCAACCCGTAACGGCAGCGGCCCGGCGCGAGCTTGGTCCAGGGGTTCGTGTACATGCGGTTCATGAACTCGACCGCATCCGGCCCCGCGACCTCGATCTTGCCCAGGGTGGACGCGTCGAAGATCCCCAGCGAGGCCCGCGTGGCTTTGCATTCGCGCAGCACGGCGGCGTGCATGTCCTCTCCGGCGCGCGGGAAATACCAGGCGCGGCGCCATTGGGCGACCGGTTCGAAGACCGCGCCGTTCGCCTCGGCCCAAGGGTCGATGGGGGTCTTGCGGGTCAGTTGGAACGTCTCGCCCCGCAGGTAGCCGCAGAAGGCGCCGAAGCTGGTGGGCGTATAGGGCGGGCGGAAGGTGGTCAGGCCCACCTGCGGCGGCGCCTTGCCCAGGGCGTCGGCGGCGATCATCAAGCCGTTGATGTTCGACATCTTGCCCTGGTCGGTCGCCATGCCGTTGGTGGTGTAGCGCTTCACATGCTCGATCGACCGCATCCCCTCGCGCACGGCCAGGCGGATGTCCTTGGCGGTCACGTCGTTCTGGAAGTCGATGAAGGCGCGCGCGCGGCCCGGATTGCCGTCGGTCGGCAGTTCGGTGTGGCTGACCCCGGTGCCGGGGCGGTCGTTCGCCACGGCGAAGCTGGTGCCGTGACCCGCGCGGCCCAGGCCTTCCAGCGCGCGCAGGCCCGCCGCCGCGCCGTCCGCCAGAGCGGGTTCGTAACCCCACAGGCCCCGGCCCGCGCCCGCGATCTCGACATCTTCGGTCTTGCGGTCGGGCAGGAAGGTCTGGCCGTCCCAGGCCAGCGATCCCTTGGTGTGCGAAAACAGATGCAGCGAGGGCGTCCAGCCGCCGCACATCAGCAGGCAGTCGCAGGCGATGTCGCGGCCCGCGCCGACATGGGTGCCGCGCACGGGAGCGGCGCGGACGGATTTCACGCGCAGACGGCCCTTGGTGGTGGTGACGGTATGGCCCGCCAGCACCTTGATCCCGCGCTTGCGGGCGGCGTCCAGCAGGTCGGGACGCACCGTGTCGCGGGTGTCGATGATCGCCGCCACGCGGGCGCCATTGTCGGCCAGGTCGAAGGCCGCATACCAGGCGCTGTCATGGCTGGTCACGACCGCCGGGGCATCGCCCACGCGGACGCCGTACTTGTGCAGATAGGTCTGCGCGGCCCCGGCCAGCATCACGCCGGGACGGTCGTTGCCGTCGAAGACCAGCGGCTTTTCCAGCGCGCCCTGCGCCAGCACCACCTGGCCCGCCCGCACCCGCCACATGCGTTCGCGCGGGGCGCCCTTGGGCGGGCTGTCCAGGTGATCGGTCAGCCGCTGGCAAAGGCCCACCATGTTCTGGTGATAGTATCCGATCGCCGTGGTCCGCGTCATCAGCCGCACGCCCGCCGCGCGCAGGCGGCCCAGTTGCGCCTCGATCCAGTCCCAGGCAGGCTTGCCGTCGATCTGGACGCCCGGATCGGACAGCAGCGATCCGCCCATCTCCGGGTTCTCATCGACCAGCGTCACGTCCGCGCCCGACTGCGCCGCGGCCAGCGCCGCCGCGATCCCGGCAGGGCCAGCGCCTACGATCAGCACGTCGGTATGCAGATAGCGGCTGGCATAATGGTCGGGGTCCGTTTCCGTGGGCGACTTGCCGAGGCCTGCCGCGCCCCGGATCACGGGTTCGTAAACCTTGTCCCAGAAGGACTTCGGCCACATGAAGGTCTTGTAATAGAAGCCTGCCGAGAACAGCATGTAGGCCCGGTCGTTGATCGCGCCCATGTCGAAGGACAGCGACGGCCACTTGTTCTGGCTTTCCGTCACCAACCCGGCGCGCAGTTCCTGGACGGTGGCGCGCGTGTTCGGCTCGAACCGGCCCGGCCCGCGGCTGGTCCCGATCAGGGCGTTCGGCTCCTCGGACCCGGCCGTGACCGCGCCGCGCGGGCGGTGATACTTGAAGGACCGGCCCATCAGGTGGACGCCGTTGGCCAGCAGGGCGGATGCCACCGTGTCGCCGCGCAGACCGGGGTAGGTCTTGCCGTCGAAGGTGAACGACACGGGGGCGGAGTGATCGACGCGGCCCTTGCCCGGAATGCGATAGCGGCTCATTCTGCGGCCTCGTTGGTCAGAGGAGGACGGGGCAGCCCCGCCTTGTAGGTCATCAGGAAACGGTCGCTGACCGTGTCGCGCAGGGCGTTGAAGAAGCGCCCGCAACCGACATGCCGCCAGCGTTCGTAATGCGGCCCGCGCGCGTTGGTGCGGATGAACAGGAAGTCGCGCCATTCCTCGTCCGACAGCGTGGACGGATCGGCGGGCCGGGCGATATGCGCCTCGCCCGCATAGGTGAATTCCAGCTCGGGCAGGGTGTCTTCGCAATAAGGGCAGTGGATCAGCAGCATGGCGGGTTCCTCAATGCGCGACGGCGGCGGCGGCGGCCTCGTCGATCAGCCGCCCGGTGGTGAAGCGTTCCAGCGTGAAGGGCGCGTTCAGCGGGTGCGGCTCGTCGCGGGCGACGGTGTATGCCAGCAGATGCGCCGCCCCCGGCGTGGCCTTGAAGCCGCCCGTGCCCCAACCGCAGTTGACGTAAAGGCCCTTGACCGGCGTCTTGCCCAGGATGGCGCTGCGGTCGGGCGTCACGTCCACGATGCCGCCCCATTTGCGCAGCATCCGCATCCGGGTGAAGATCGGAAACACCTCGCAGATCGCGGCCACGGTGTGTTCGATCAGCGGCAACCCGCCGCGTTGGGAATAGCTGGTGTATTGGTCGGTCCCGGACCCGATCACCAGTTCGCCCTTGTCGGACTGGCTGATATAGGCGTGGACGGTGTTCGACATGACCACGCAGGGGAAGATCGGCTTGACCGGCTCGCTGACCAGGGCCTGCAACGGAAAGCTTTCCAGCGGCATCCGCAGCCCGGCGCTGTCCATTACCACGCTGGTATTGCCCGCCGCCGACACCGCGACCTTACGCGCGCGGATGAAGCCCTTGGCCGTGTCGACGCCGATCACCGCCCCGTCCGGCCCGCGCCGGATCGCGTTCACCGCGCAGTTCTGGATGATGTCCACGCCGCGCGCCGCCGCCGCGCGGGCATAGCCCCAGGCCACCGCGTCGTGCCGCGCCGTGCCCGCGCGCATCTGCAAGGCCGCGCCCACCACCGGATAGCGCGCGTCGGGCGAGATGTTCAGCGGCGGGCAGAAGGCCTTGGCTTCTTCCCTGGTCAGCCAGCGGTTGTCCACGCCGTTCAGCCGGTTCGAGTTCACGTGCCGCTGGAAGGACTGCACGTCATGGGTGTTGTGCGCCAGCATCATCACGCCGCGCTTGGAATACATGACGTTGTAGTTCAGCTCCTGGGACAGGTTGTCCCACAGGTCCAGCGCGTGATCGTAAAGCTTGGCGCTTTCGTCATACAGATAGTTCGACCGGATGATCGTGGTGTTGCGGCCCGTGTTGCCGCCGCCCAGCCACCCCTTGTCGATCACCGCGACATTGGTGATGCCGTGTTCCTTGGCCAGATAGTATGCCGCGCCCAACCCGTGCCCGCCCGCGCCGACGATCACCACGTCGTATTCGGCCTTTGGCTGGCTGTCCGGCCATTGCGCGCGCCAGCCCTTGTGGCCGTTGAGCGCCTGTTTCAGCAGCGAGAAGCCAGAGAAATGGGTCATGGGGGGCGAACCTTTTGCGGCGATTCCGGGTTGAACCGAAAATGCCAGAAAGCCGCCCGCGCCGACTGGATCCCTGCGCCAGGGTGGTGTTACATTTGCGTCATGCGCGACATGCCCGCCCCCAGTGATTCCCTGCGCCTGCGCGTCGGCTTTCTGCTGGCGCGGCGCTTTACCCTGTCGGCCTTCGCCAATTTCGTGGACGTGCTGCGGCTGGCCGCCGACGAGGGCGACCGGTCCCGCCCGATCCGCTGTTCCTGGCGGGTGCTGGCGACATCCTCGCAGCCGGTGCAGTCAAGCTGCGGCATCAGTGTCACCCCGGACGAGAAGCTGGGCGATCCGGCGCGCTTCGACTATATCGTCGTGGCGGGCGGGTTGATCGACGAGATCGAGCGGCTGGACCCGGATTACACCGCCTTCCTGCACCGCGCGGCCCGTGCGGGCGTGCCGCTGGTCGGCGTCTGCACCGGTGCCTTCATCCTGCACCGGGCCGGGCTGATGAACGGATACCGCTGCTGCGTCAGCTGGTTCCACCACGAGGATTTCCTGGAACAGTTCGACGGCTTGCGCCCGGTGTCCGACCGCATCTTCGTGGTGGACCGCGACCGGCTGACCTGTTCGGGCGGAGCCAGTTCCGCGCATCTGGCGGCCTTTCTGGTGGACCGCCACATCGGCCGGGCTGCGGCGCAGAAAAGCCTGCACATCATGATCATCGACGAGGCGATGGACGGGGGCGACCCCCAACCCGGCCTGCCGCTGGAGTTGAAGACCGACGACCCCCTGGTCCGCCGCGCCCTGCTGATGCTGCAGCAAAGCCTGGACACGCCCCCCGCCGTGGCCGATGTCGCCGCCCAGTTGCAGGTCAGCCGCCGCAAGCTGGAACGCCACTTCGCCGCATCCCTGTCCCTGTCCCCATCCGAGGCCTTCATGCGCGTCCGCCTGTCCCAGGTGCGGATGCTGCTGGCCCGCCCCGACCGCACGGTCAGCCAGATCGCCGCCGAGACAGGCTTTTGCGACGCGTCCCACCTGATCCGCGTGTTCCGCGACGTGATGGGCGTGACGCCGGAACAGTGGCGGAAGGGGGCGAGGGAGGGGATTTGAGCGTATTGATTTTTGGTATATGTTGGTATTGCATAAGGGGGTGAGCCATGCCGCGCAACACATCCGTTTCTTTGGGCGATCATTTCGCCAGCTTCATTGACGCACAGGTGCAAGGCGGCCGCTATGGTTCGGCCAGCGACGTGGTGCGTGCAGGGCTGCGGCTGCTTGAGGAACACGAGGCCAAGGTAAAGGCCTTGCAAGACGCATTGATCGCGGGCGAGGAATCGGGAGAGCCGCGCGAGTTCGATGACAAGGCATTCCTTGCCCGGATGCACGACAAATACGCCAAGCGGCATGATGGCTAAACGATATCGGCTTTCTCCGCTGGCCGAAAACGATCTCGAGCGCATTTGGCTTTATACGTTGGAGCATTGGTCCCAAGCCCAAGCGGACGGATATTATCGGGATCTTGTTGCGGCATTCGAGGCGCTCGCTTTGGGCCGGAAACGCGGCAGGGCGACCACCCTGCGTCCCGGATATCTGAAATATCCATGCGGCGCGCACGTGATCTATTTTCGGCAAGGAAGCGACCGGCTGGACATCATTCGCATTCTTCATGGCAAGCAGGACGCCGACCGGCATCTGTGACCGGCACAAGCCGCACGGGGGGTGGAAACCCCGCCCGACGAAGCCCACCGATCCCGTAGGGTGCGTGCTTGCACGCACCATTTGCGACGCGGCGCGCCAGCGGTGCGTGCAAGCACGCACCCTACGTCAGCTTGCCAGGGCCAGCACCTCGGCCCGCGTGGGCAGCGCCACCACCGTTCCCGCCTTCTGCACCCCCCGTTCCCGATAGGGCGATGTCCCGTACCGTTCCCGATAGCATTTCGAGAAATGCGAGGAACTGGCGAAGCCGCAGGCGATGGCGATCTCGATCAAGGGCAGGTCGGTCAACAGCAGCAGGTGGCGGGCGCGGGCCAGGCGGGCCTCCAGGTAGTACCGCTTGGGGCTGCGGTTCAGATAGCGCATGAACAGCCGCTCCAGCTGGCGGGTGGACATGCCCGCGTCGGCAGCCAGTTGCGGGGGGCTGACGGGGTTTTCCAGGTTCGCCTCGATCCGTTCCACCACGGCGGCCAGGCGCGGGTGGCGGATGCCGATGCGGGTGGCGATGGACAGCCGCTGGCGGTCGCCCCCGGCCCGGATCGCGGTGTGCAGCATCTGGTCGGCGATCTGCGCGGCCAGATCCGCCCCATGCGTCCGCCCGATCAGGTGCAGCATCATGTCGATCGACGACGTGCCGCCCCCCGCCGTCAACCGGCTGCCGTCATCGACGAAGACCTGCCGGTGCAGATCCACGTCCGGGAAGGTCTCGGCGAAGGAATCGTGGTTTTCCCAATGGATCGTGGCGCGGCGTCCGTCCAGCAGCCCGGCCTTGGCCAGAACGTGGCTGCCGGTGCAGACCGCGCCCAGCGTTGCCCCCGCGCGCGCCTGCCGGCGCAGCCAGGCCAGCACCGGGCGCGAGGCCTGCGCGGTGATGTCGTCGCCGCCGCAGACGATCACCGCCTCGTCCCGCGCCACCGTCACCTCGCCGTCAAGCCCCGCGTCCAGCGCCATCCGCGACCCGTTCGAGCAGGTGGCGAAATCCCCGCCCGTCCCGACCAGCCGCCAGTCGTAAAGCCTGTGTCCCGACATCTTGTTGGCCAACCGCAGCGCGTCCAGCGTGGCCGCGAAGGGCAGCATGGTGAAGCGGTCCAGCAACAGGAAGGTGAAACGCCGGGGGGTGGGTGCCATCTGTCTTCTCCGTCGCGAACGCTGCGGGCCATGCGGCGCAAGCGTGACAGAGTGCGGGGGCAGGGCAATGGACGCCTGCGGCAAAACGGCATGAGATTTGCGCCACGCCCCTGAAGGGTGCAGGCTGTCCCTGACCCGTTCCCAGGCCAGCGACAGGTGGCGGCCCGGGATCGCGACCGCGCCTGCCGCGCTGCGCATCCATGACCTGGCATGGGGCGAGCGACTTGCACCGGAGCCGAAGATGACCTACATTCTGGTCAACAAGGGGGTGCGCCATGCAGATCGCCATTGCCGAAGCCAAGGCCCAGTTCGCCGACCTCATCCGCCGCGCCGAGGCGGGCGAGGAGATCGAGTTGACCCGCTATGGCCGCCCGGTGGCGCGGCTGACGGCCTCGCCCGCGCGCGCGAACAGCCTGATCGGCTGCGCCAAGGGTCAGGTCCGCCTGCCCGACGACATGAACGACGGCGACGACCAGGTCGCCCGGCTGTTCCGGGACAGCGGCATCCTCCCTGAATGAGGCTGCTGCTGGACACCCATATCGTCCTGTGGGCGATGGCGGACGACGCGCGCCTGCCCTGCGCCCTGCGGGACGCCATCGCCGGGGCCGCCGCCCTGTTCATCAGCGCCGCCACCGTGTGGGAGGTCGCGATCAAGGCGTCCCTGGGCAAGCTGGACGTGCCCGCCGACCTGTTCGACCGGGCGCTGGCGGCGGGCGCGCAGCCCTTGCCGATCACCTGGACCCATGCCCGCGCGGTGGCGGCGCTGCCCCCGCACCACGCCGATCCCTTCGACCGTCTGCTGGTCGCGCAGGCCCGGGCCGAGGGGCTGGTGCTGGTCTCGGTCGATCGCCAGCTCAAGGCCTATGACGTGGCGCTGCTGGACGGCTGACGGTCCGTGAACAGCACCTCGCGCATGGCGATGCGCAGATGGGCGCGCATGATGCTGCCCGCCAGGGGACCGTCGCGGTCGTGAAGGGCGGCGATCAGGGCGCGGTGTTCGCAAACGGACCGCTGCTGCCGGTCGGCGCGCGCCAGTTGCACGCGGCGCAGGGGGCCAGCCGCTGCCGCAGCCCGTCCGCGATGCCGGCCAGTTCGGCATTGCGCGCCAGCCGGCAGACCCGGTCGTGAAAGTCGAAGTTCATGGCCGGATAGGCGGCGGGATCGGCGTCCGCCATCCGCTGCACGTCCTCCTCGAACGCGGGAAGATCGGCCATCAGCACGCGCTGCGTGGCAAGGCAGGCGCAAAGGGCCTCGATCTCGGCCAGGGCTTCGAACAGATCCAGCAGCATGTGGGGCATGGGGGTCACGATGTCATTGCGGGGGAAGCCGTCATCCTTTTGCCCTTGGAGTGCATGTGCCCCGACCATATAGGCAGACGCGGATTAACAATCAGAGAATCGCCATGTCCTTGCGCAGGGCCGAGGCCGTTCTGGCCCGTTTCGGCCTCGACCGCTACATGCTGCTGCTGGTGCTGACCGTGGCGGGGGCCACCGTGCTGCCCGCGCGCGGCGATGCGGCGGCGGTCCTGTCGCACCTGACCCATTGGGTCGTGGCGCTGCTGTTCTTCCTGTATGGCGCCAAGCTGACCACGGCGACGATCCTGGCGGGGCTGACGAACTGGCGGCTGCAACTGGCGGTGCTGGCGCTGACCTTCGTGCTGTTCCCGGTCCTGGCGCTGGCGCTGAAGCCCGTGTCGATGCTGTGGCTGCCCGCCGCCGTGGGCGTGGGGTTCCTGTATATCGGCTGCATGCCATCCACCGTGCAAAGCTCGATCGCGTTCACCGCCGTGTCGGGGGGGAACGTGGCGGGGGCGGTCTGCGCGGCCTCGATGTCCAACCTGATCGGAGTGGTGCTGTCGCCCTTGCTGTTCGCGTGGCTGATCCCGCAGGGGTCGGGATACGGCATCGACCCTGGGGCCGTCTGGAAGATCGTCCAGCAGATCCTGCTGCCCTTCGCCGGGGGCCAGCTGTGCCGCCCGCTGCTGGCGGGGCTGCTGAACCGATACCGGACGCCCACGATCATCGTGGATCGGGGGTCGATCCTGCTGATCGTCTATGCGGCCTTTTCGGCGGGCGTGGTGAACGGCATCTGGCAGGTGATCGGGGCAGGCTCGCTGGCGATTCTTGTCGCGCTGTGCCTGGTCCTGCTGGCGGCGGTGATGGGGGGCGCGATGCTGGTGGGCCGCGCGGCGGGCCTGGACCGCGCCGACGGAGTGGCGGTCCTGTATTGCGGATCGACGAAAAGCCTGGCGACCGGCCTGCCCATGGCGGGGATCCTGTTCGCGGGCCAGGACATCTCGCTGATCATCCTGCCCTTGATGCTGTTCCACCTGTTGCAACTGGGCGCCTGCGCGATCATCGCGCAGCGCATGGCCCGGCGGCTGGACCTGCGCTGATGGTCCCGCTTGTCACGATCATCGCCACGGGCGGCACCATCGCCAGCCAGAAGAATGCCGCCGGATCCAGCACGCCCAGCCTGGACGGGCAGGCGCTGCTGGCCCGGCTTGGCGACCTGCCCCCGGTCAGGCTGAGACCGGTCGATCTGTTCGCGCGCGATTCATCCACCCTGACCCTGGCCGACATGCAGGCGGTCAGCGATGCCGCGGGCGCCGCGCTGGCGGGCGGGGCCGCGGGCGTCGTGGTCCTGCACGGCACCGACGCGATGGAGGAAACGGCGCTGCTGGTGTCCCTGAACCATCCCGGCGCGCCCGTGGTCCTGACCGGCGCGCAGTTCACCGACGACCATCCGCAGGCCGACGGTCCCGCGAACATGACGGCCGCCATCCGCGCGGTGCTGGAGGGCGGGGCAGGGGTCCGGCTGGCCTTCGGCGGGCGGCTGCTGCCGGCCTGGGGGCTGGTGAAGTTTGCCACCGACAGCGCTGACGCCTTTCGCTTGGCGGCGGATGCGGTCGCGCCCCGGCTGGCGCTGACCGCGCCGGTGGGCGGCGTCCGCGTGGATGTCGTCGCGGTCCATCCGGGTGGGGACGCCACGCATGTGGAGGCCAGCCTGGCCGCGGGCGCGCAGGGGATCGTGCTGGCGGCGCTCGGGTCCGGGAACGCCACGCCGGCGATGGCCGATGCGGTGGCGCGGTGCCGCGCCAGGGGGGTGCCGGTGGTCGTGTCCAGCCGCGTGCCCTTGGGGCGGCTGGCCGCCAGCTATGGCGGCGGGGGCGGCGGGCATGACCTGGTGCGCGCGGGGGCGGTGCTGTCCGCCGTGCTGCGCCCGGGACAGGCGCGGGTGCTGCTGGCCGCGCTGATCGCGGCGGGGCAGGGGGATCGGGCCGGGGAGGTGTTCGGGTAGGGGGTGCGGTGCGTGCAAGCACGCACCCTACGCCACTGTTCGGATGTCATCCGTATCATGTGGCAAAGGCGATGGCCTTTGCCAATCAGACGACAGGGATTGCCCATTCTTTCATCATGCAGCCCTGTCGCCCCATCCCCGCCATTGCGCAGCCTGCCGCCCCCATGCCACCACACGGACAGCATGTCCAAACGCCTTCTCATCGTCGTCGTCGAACCCGATCCCGACCGCGCGCAGCCCATCGCCGACGGGCTGCGAGAGGCGGGCGACCACGACATCCGCATCATCGCCGAACAGTCGGGCCTGGCGCGCCAGGTGGCGGAGCTGCGCCCCGACGTGGTGCTGATCGACATCGCCAACCCGTCGCGCGACATCCTGGAGGAACTGGCGCTGGCCTCCGGTCCCGCCGAACGGCCCGTGGCGATGTTCGTGGACCGATCCGACGAGGGGATGACGCGGGCGGCGATCGAATCCGGGATCTCGGCCTATGTGGTGGACGGGCTGCGCCCCGAACGCATCAAGCCGATCCTGGACGCGGCCATCGCGCGCTTTCACATGTTCCAGCAGATGCGCGCCGAACTGGCCGCCACCCGTGCCGCGCTGGAAGAACGCAAGATCATCGACCGCGCGAAAGCGGTGCTGATGAAGGCCCGCGGCATCGACGAGGAAGCGGCCTATGCCCTCTTGCGCAAGACCGCGATGGACGGCGGCAAGCGCGTGGCCGACATCGCGCAGCAACTGGTCATGGCGGCGGGGCTTCTGGGCCGATGATCACGCTGCGCCTTGGCTATGTGCCCCTGATCGACGCCGCGCCCCTGATCGTCGCGCACGAGCTTGGCTTCGCGGCCGAGGAAGGGCTGGCCCTGGACCTGATCCGCCTTGGCGCTTGGGCGCAGGCGCGCGACATGCTGGGCGCGGGGCTGCTGGATGCCGCGCACATGCTGGTGCCGATGCCGGTGGGCCAGGCGCTTGGCCTTGGTCCCGCGCTGCCCGCGATGGATCTGGTGATGATCCTGTCCCAGGGCGGGCAGGCGGTGGCCGTCAACCGCGACCTGGAAGGGCGGCTGCGCGACGCGGGCCACGACTTCGCCTTCGACGACGCCCGCGCCGCCGGGCTGGCCCTGCGCGGCGTGGTGACGGGACCGCTGCGGGTGGGGGTGCCGTTCCACCTGTCCACGCAATCCGAACTGGTGCGCCACTGGCTGGCCGCCTGCGGCTTTGCCCCGACCGAACTGGACCTGATCACCGTGCCTCCGCCGATGATGACGGACGCGGTGGCGCGGGGCGAGGTCGATGCCTTCTGCGTGGGCGAGCCTTGGGCCAGCTTTGCCGTGGAACGCGGGCTGGCGGCGCTGCTGCTGCCCGGCACCGCCATCTGGGCCGCAGCGCCCGAAAAGGGGCTGGTGCTGCTGCGCGGCTTTACTGACGCCCGCCCCACGGAAACCGGCGCGCTGATGCGCGCGGTCTGGCGCGCGGGCCGCTGGCTGGACGATCCCGACCATCGCGGCACGGCGGCGGAAATCCTGTCGCGGCCTGCCTATCTGAACCTGCCGCCGGAACTGGCCGAACGCGGGCTGACGGGGCGGCTGACGATCAGCGCGGGGGGCGACATCCGCCACGCGCCGGGCTTCATCGCCTTCAACGCGGGCGCGGCCTCCTTTCCCTGGAAAAGCCTGGCCGCGCTGTTCGCGCAACGCCTGGCCCTGCGCCACGGGCTGGACCCGCAGGACGCCATGGCCCGCGCGATGGCGCATTTCCGCACCGACCTGTATCGCCGGCACCTGCGCCCGGCGGGCGCGCCGCTGCCCGGTGCATCCCAGCGGGTCGAGGGTGCGCTGGCCGAGGATCGGTCCGTGGCGGCCGAACGCGGCGGGATGATTCTGCGCGCCGACGGATTTTTCGACGGCTTCACCTTCGATCCCGCCGCGCCCGCGTCCGCAAACTGACCAATCCCCAGGCAAACCGCGCAATCTTTTTGCGCGCGCCGTCTGAAACGGGGCCAGGGCGGCGCAGGCCGGTCCCGAAGGCTTGGTTTTCCGCCGCAAACCGTTAAATGTCTGTTCATGGCCCGGCGCAATGGCGCGCCACCGGTCCGGCTCGCAACGATGCGGCATTTCCCGAAAGCATGACGGCGTCCCTGGCCCTTGGGCCACCCTGCCGCGCGCTTTCCGACAGCCACAGACACCCGTCTTGCCATCGGAGCATCCATGTCCGCCATCCTCATCCCCAAGAAGAAGCTTGTCGTCATCGGCGCGGGCATGGCCTCGGGCCGGCTGCTGGAGCAGCTGTTCGAAGCCGCCCCCGACGCCTGGGACGTGACCCTGTTCAACACCGAGCCGCGCGGCAACTATAACCGTCTGATGCTGTCGCCGGTCCTGTCGGGCGAAAAGACATACCAGCAGATCGTCACCCATGACGAGGCCTGGTACGGCGCCCACGGCGTCGATTGCCGCTTTGGCGAGCCGGTGGTCCGCATCGACCGCGAAAGGCGCATCGTCCACTCGAACAGCGGCGGCGTGCCTTATGACGCGCTGGTGATCGCCACCGGATCCGCCCCCTTCATCATCCCGGTGCCCGGCAAGACCCTGCCCGGCGTCGTCACCTATCGCGACCTGGAAGACACGCAGGCGATGATGGACACGGGCGGCAAGGACGCCGTGGTGATCGGCGGCGGGTTGCTGGGGCTGGAGGCCGCGGCCGGCATGGCCGCCCGCGGCGCCCGCGTGACCGTCATTCACCTGATGGGCCACCTGATGGAGCGCCAGCTGGATCCGGCGGCGGGATACCTGCTGCAGAAGGATCTGGAAAAGCGCGGCATCACCGTCCATTGCAAGGGCGCGACCAAGGCGATCCTTGGGACCGACCGCGCCGAGGCCGTTCTGCTGGAGGACGGCACCGTCTATCCCGCCGACCTGGTCTGCATGGCCGTGGGCATCCGCCCCGAAACCCGGCTGGCCACCGACGCCCATCTGGAGGTCGAGCGCGGCATCGTCGTGGACGACGCGCTGCGCACCAGCGACCCGCACATCTTCGCGCTTGGCGAATGCGTCGAACATCGCGGCCAGGTCTTCGGCCTTGTGGCGCCTCTTTACGACCAGGCCAAGGTGCTGGCGAAAACGCTGCTGGATCAGCAGGCGGTCTTCGCCCCCGTCCAGACCGCGACCAAGCTGAAGGTGACGGGCTGCGACCTTTACAGCGCGGGCGATTTCGCCGACGCGCCGGGGCGCGAGGACATCGTGTTCCGCGACCCGGGGCGCGGCATCTACAAGCGGCTGGTGCTGGAAGACAACCGCATCATCGGCGTGGTGATGTATGGCGACACCGCCGACGGGGCCTGGTTCTATGGCCTGATGAAGGACGGCACCGACATCGGGCCGATGCGCGACACGCTGATCTTCGGCCCGGCCTTCCAGGGGGGTGCCGCCCCGGACCCTATGGCGGCCGTTGCAGCCTTGCCGCCTGAGGCGGAAATCTGCGGCTGCAACGGCGTCTGCAAGGGCACCATCGTCAACGCCGTCCAGGGTGGCGCGGCCACGCTGGACGCGGTGCGGGCCTGCACCAAGGCCAGCGCCTCTTGCGGCACCTGCACCGGCCTGGTGCAGCAGGTCATGGCCCTGACCCTGGGCATCACCGTGGCCGAGGCCCCTGCGGGCCTATGCAAATGCACCGACCACACGCACGAGGACGTGCGCCGGCTGATCCGGTCGATGGGGCTGAAGTCGATCCCCGCCGTGATGCAGGATCTGGGCTGGAAAACGGTGGGCGGCTGCCATTCCTGCCGCCCGGCGCTGAACTATTACCTGCTGGCGGAATGGCCGTTGGAGTACCAGGACGACCGCCAGTCGCGCTTCGTCAACGAAAGGAACCACGCCAACATCCAGAAGGACGGCACCTATTCGGTGGTCCCGCGCATGTGGGGCGGCGTCACCACGCCCGCCGAACTGCGCGCCATCGCGGACGCGGCCGAGAAATACAACGTCCCCATGGTCAAGGTCACGGGCGGCCAGCGCATCGACCTGCTGGGCGTCAAAAAGGAGGATCTGCCGCACATGTGGGCGGATCTGAACGACGCGGGCCTTGTTTCGGGCCATGCCTATTCCAAGGGGCTGCGGACCGTGAAGACCTGCGTGGGCAGCCAGTTCTGCCGCTTCGGTACGCAGGATTCGACGGGCCTCGGCATCCGGCTGGAAAAGCTGCTGTGGGGGTCCTGGACGCCGCACAAGGTCAAGCTGGGCGTGTCGGGATGCCCCCGCAACTGCGCCGAGGCCACCTGCAAGGACGTGGGCGTGGTCTGCGTGGACAGCGGCTATCAGATCAGCGTCGCCGGTGCCGCCGGGATGGAGCTGAAGGAAACCGAGGCCCTGGCCACCGCCGCCACCGAGGACGAGACGGTCGCCATCATCACCGCCTTTGTCCAGCTTTACCGCGAAGGCGCGCGATACCTGCACCGCCCCTACAAATGGGTGGCCAGGGTCGGTCTCGACTGGGTCAAGGACCAGATCGCCGACCCCGCCACCCGCGCCGCCCTGATCGAGCGGTTCGAGATCAGCCAGTCGGTCTATCGCCGCGACCCCTGGGCCGACCTTTCCACCCCATCCGAGACGCCCAAATGGGCGCCCCTTGCCGACCTGACGCTGGAGGCCGCGGAATGACCATCTTCGTTGACATCGGATCCCTGGACGACATCCCGCGCCAAGGCGCGCGCGTGGTCAGGACCGCGCAGGGCTGCGTCGCCGTGTTCCGCACCGCCGACGACCAGGTCTTCGCCCTGGAAGACCGCTGCCCGCACAAGGGCGGTCCCTTGTCCGAGGGCATCGTCCACGGCACCTCGGTCACCTGCCCGCTGCACAACTGGGTCTTCGACATGAACTCGGGCGCCGCCCAGGGTGCCGACGAAGGCCAGGTGCGCACCTATGCCACCAAGGTCCAGCAGGGACGCATCCTCATCGACGCCACATTGATCCGCGCCAGCCGCGCCGCCTGAAAGGAACCACCATGTCCTATGTCACCCCGGCGGATTTCGCCCGCAAGATGATCGACGCCGGCGAGGCGAAGGTCTTCATGTCCACCAAGGACACCCTGATCCGCGCCTACATGGCGGGCGCGATCCTGGCGCTGGCGGCGGCCTTCGCCGTCACCGTCACCGTCAACACCGGCAACCCCCTGATCGGCGCGCTGCTGTTTCCCGTGGGCTTCTGCATGCTCTATCTGCTGGGCTTCGACCTGCTGACCGGGGTGTTCACCCTGGTGCCGCTGGCGCTGATCGACAAGCGGCGCGGCGTCACCGTCCAGGGGATGCTGCGCAACTGGGGCCTGGTCTTCACGGGCAACTTCGCGGGGGCCTTCACCGTCGCGATCTTCATGGCGATCATCGTCACCTTCGGCTGGTCCGAGGCCCCGAACGCCGTGGGCGAGAAGATCGGCCATATCGGCGAGGGCCGGACGATCGGCTACGCCGCCCATGGCGCGGCGGGGATGCTGACGCTGTTCGTACGCGCGGTGATGTGCAACTGGATGGTGTCCACCGGGGTGGTGGCGGCGATGATGTCCACCAGCGTGTCGGGCAAGATCATGGCGATGTGGATGCCGATCCTGATCTTCTTCTACATGGGGTTCGAACATTCCATCGTGAACATGTTCCTGTTCCCGGCGGGCCTGCTGCTGGGCGGCAACTTCACCATCGCCGACTACATGATCTGGAACGAGATCCCCACGGTGATCGGCAACCTGGTCGGCGGGCTGACCTTCGTGGGCGCGATGATTTATGCCACGCACCACAAGACCTCGCCCGAACTGGACCGCGACCCGGCGCCCGCGCCGGCCGCCATCCCGGCCGAATAGGCCGCTGCCCGCTGCGGGGAGATCCTCGCGGCGGGTTGATCCTTTCCGCACGGAACGCTTCGGTCCTGCGGCGGTTGTTCCTTGCCACGCCCGCGCGCAAGGAACCCCCCATGCAGCCGTCCGTCCGTCCGTCCCCTGATCCCGCGACCTTCCCCAAGACCCTTGCGCGCCGGGCGGCGACCACCGGCCGCGCCCCGGGATGTGCGACGTGACCGGGGAACGCGACCAGGATCCGGCCACCCCCTTCTACGATCATCCGACCGGGGGATGGGGGTCGCTGAAAGGCGTGCTGCGGCAGGCCACCAAAAGCCGGATCCGCCTGGGCACCCTGGAAACCCTGCGCCGCCAGAACAAGCCCGGCGGGCATATGTGCACGTCCTGCGCATGGGCCAAGCCCCCCTCGCCGCACCTGGCCGAGTTCTGCGAGAACGGCGCCAAGGCCACCATCTGGGATCTGACCCGCGACCGCTGCACGCCCGACTTCTTCGCCCGCCACACCGTGACCGAATTGCGCAGCTGGCCCGACCACGACCTGGAAGCCGTCGGGCGCCTGACCCACCCCATGCGCTATGACGCGGGCAGCGACCGTTATGTCGAGACGACCTGGCCGGAAGCCTTTGCGGCCATCGGCGCCAGCCTGCGCGGGATGGATCCGAAGACGACCGTCTTCTATGCCTCGGGCCGGGCCAGCCTTGAAACGTCCTACCTGTACCAGCTCTTCGCGCGGCTTTACGGGCACAACAACCTGCCCGACAGTTCCAACATGTGCCACGAGACGACCAGCGTGGCGCTGAAGCAGAAGATCGGCGCGCCGGTCGGCACCTGCGTGCTGGAGGATTTCGAGCACTGCGACCTGATGCTGTTCTTCGGCCAGAACACCGGCTCGAACAGCCCGCGCTTCCTGCACCCGATCCAGCAGGCGAAAAGGCGCGGCTGCAAGATCGTGACCTTCAACCCGATCCGCGAGCGCGGGCTGGTCGAGTTCATGAACCCCCAAAGCCCGACCGAGATGCTGACGGGGCGCGGAACGCCCATTTCCGACATCTACCTGCAACTGCGCCCCGGCGGCGACATCGCGGCCATCGCGGGCATCTGCAAGCACCTGTTCGACCACGGCGATGTGGACCGCGGCTTCATCGCGCAGCATTGCCACGACTTCGACGCCTTCGAGACCTGGACGCGCGCGCAATCGTGGGAGGGGATCGAGACCGCCTCGGGCCTGTCCCAGGGCGACCTGGCCGAGGTGGCGGGGCTGTTCGCCGCGTCGAAACGCGTGATCGGCGTTTACGGCATGGGCCTGACCCAGCATGTCCATGGCGGCGACAGCATCGGGATGCTGGTCAACCTTTTGCTGATGGGCGGCCATATCGGGCGCCCCGGCACCGGCATCTGCCCGGTGCGCGGCCATTCCAATGTGCAGGGCCAGCGCACGGTGGGGATTTCGGAAAAGCCCGAACTGGTGCCCTTGGACAAGCTGGCGCAGATGTTCGATTTCGACCCGCCGCGCGACACCGGCATGACCACGGTCGAGGCCGTCCAGGGCGTGATCGACGGCTCTGTGAAGGGCTTCGTCAGTCTGGGCGGCAACTTCGCCCGCGCCATTCCCGATCTTGCCCGGGCCGAGCCTTGCTGGGCCGGGCTGGACCTGAACGTGCAGATCGCGACCAAGCTGAACCGATCCCACCTGCTGGTGGGCAAGGGGGCCTGGCTGCTGCCCTGCCTGGTGCGGGCCGAACGCGACGGGCAGAAATCGGGACCGCAGGCGGTGTCGATGGAAGACAGCCTCAGCCACATCCACGGATCCCTGGGCCGCCGTCCCCCGGCCTCGCGCCACCTTTTGTCGGAACCCGCCATCGTCGCGGGCATCGCCAAGGCGACGCTGCCGCCGAACCCCCGGGTCCGCTGGGACGAATGGGTCGCCGATTACGGCCGCATCCGCGACCTGATCGCCGAAACCTATCCCGACCAGTTCGCGGATTTCAACGATCGGCTGTTCCAGGCGGGCGGCTTTTACCGCGGCAATTCGGCCCGCAGGCGCGACTGGCAGACCGAAAGCGGCAAGGCGGAATTCACGGTGCCGCCCGGCCTGTCGGCCCTGGGGGTGATGCCGGGCGACGGCGTCCACACGCTGGTCACGCTGCGGTCGAACGACCAGTTCAACACCACGATCTATGACTATCACGACCGGTTGCGCGGGCTGGAGGGGGACCGGATGATCGTCCTGATCTCGCGGGCCGGGATGGCGCGCGCCGGGTTGTCCGAAGGCCAGCGCGTCACGCTGGTCTCGGCCGTCGCCGATGGCATCCCCCGCCGGGTCGAGGGGTTCACCGTCACCCCCTATGACCTGCCCGACGGCTGCGTCGCGGCCTATTACCCCGAGGCCAATCCCCTTGTGCCGCTGGATCATCACGACATCGCCTCGAAAACGCCGGCCTACAAGGGCGCCCCGGTGCGGATCGAGACCTGAGCGCGTCAGCCGCGCCGCGACACGACCAGTTCGTCATGGCCGGACCGGGGGCAGGGCTGGCGGTTGAAGACCAGGCCGGGCAGGGCCAGGACCACGATCTCGGCCGTGGTGAAGACCGCCGATCCCTGGGGCATCAGATGGCCGCCGAAGGCCCGGCCTTCGCCATCCGCGATGGTCAGGTGCAGGTGCTGGGTCCTTGCATCCAGCGTGCCGGCCAGGGCCGTGATCTCGAAATGGCCGCGATAGGCGGTTCCTTCGGGCCGGTTGGCGTGGCGGATCACGACATCGGTCAGGCTGCCCACGCCCATCACCACCGCCATGGCCCCCGCGCCGCTTGCGTCGAAGACGCGGCGCAACCCCTCGGTCAGGTTCTGGCCCGGACCAAGGCGGAAGGCGTGAAAGACGCCGGTCGAGGATAGCCCGTGCATGGAAAGCCGCCTTCGGGGGTTTGCCCGTCCGCTTGTGCGGCACGGGGCGGCACGGGTCAAGCGGACGTGATCCATCAACGGCGGGAATCGCTTGGCGGGTTCCGATTCATGATCATCATTGGACGAAACGCGAACAAGGGGGCAGACTGAACCCATGATCAGCGAACCCGACAGCGTGCTTCTGGACCGCCGCGATCCCGACCGGAACATGGCGCGGTATTATCGCCTGGATGTCGTGCCCGACCTGTTCGGCGGCGTCGTGCTGGTGCGCAACTGGGGGCGCATCGGCCATCGCGGCCGGGAACGCCAGCACTGGTTCGCCGACCGAGAGGCCGCGCTGCGCGAACAGGCGGCCTGGGCGCGGCGCAAGCAGCGCCGGGGATACGGCATGGTCAGCCCCGCGGGTGATCCATAATCCGGCTTATCTTGCATTTTGCGGCCAAATCCGCCGATTGATCGTTGTTCGCCCGGCGCCGACGGAACAGTTCCCGGCAATCCGTGTTCTTTCCTGGCATCCAGAACCCGGAGAACGGCCATGTTCCTGCGCGTCGATAAGCTGCAAGTCGAATTGCCTGCCCCCAAGCGACAAGATCCGAACGCCGGCGCTGCCCTGCAAGAATTGCTGGGCGGCAAGTACGGCGAGATGTCCACGCTGGGGAACTACATGTTCCAAAGCTTCAACTTCCGCAGCAAGTCCAAGCTGCGCCCCTTCTACAGCCTGGTCGCGGCCATCACCGCCGAGGAACTGGGCCATGTCGAGCTGGTCTCGAACGGGGTGGCCATGCTGAACAACGGCCCGGACGTGCCGGGCGGGGACGAGGGCTTCGGCGGCGACATCTCGAACGCGCCGTTCGAGGCGATGAAGGACATCCGGTCTGCGGCCTCGTTCTACAGCCATGCGGGGGGCGCGGTTCCGGTCAACTCGAACTCGATGTCCTGGAACGCGGACATGGTGACCACGACCGGCAACGTGATCGTGGATCTGCTGCACAACTTCCACCTGGAATGCGGCGCGCGGCTGCACAAGCTGCGGGTCTATGAATCGCTGACCGACGCCAACATCACCGGGCGCGAGGTCTGCGGATACCTGCTGGTGCGCGGGTCGGTCCATGCCCATGCCTATGCCCTGGCGCTGAAGAAGATCACCGGGGTGGAGCTGGAAAAGTTCCTGCCCACGCCGAACATCCCGCTGGGCAACATCCCGGAATGCCAGAAATACCTGGCCGAAGGGTCGCACCGCCGGCTTTATACCTTCAGCCCCAAGGATTACGAGGAAATGCGCGGCATCTGGGGCGGCGGGGAAATGGCCCTGCCCGACGATCCCCCGGGCGAGCTCGAGGTGGTGGACGGCCTGCCCGACGGCGGCAAGATCCATGACCTGACCGGCGTGCCCTCGGCCTTCACCCCGGATTACGCCCCCGAGGAAATGTTCGAGATCGCCAGCAAGCTTTACCAGAAGTCGCGCTGAACGCGCGACGGCGGCCGTCCCCGGGGGCGGCCGCCCTGTTTCCACGAGGTCCCGATGCCGCGCCGCCAGACCGACCTGCCCCTTGCCGCCGCCGTGCTTGCCTTGACCGTCGGCGCGGGCCTTGCCGCGGGGGCGATGCTGAAATCCCCCGCCCGGCGTCCGCCCGACAGCGCGCCCGGCCGCACCGCGCGCCGGTCCCATTTCGGCGGCTATCAGGTCGCGGGCCGCACCGTCACCATCGCCGCGCCGCGAAGCCGCATCTACGACATGTGGCGCAACCCGGACCGCCTGACCGACTTCATGGAGGGTCTGGCCGCCGTCCAGGTCAGCGGCGACGACGTGACCTGGGTCATCGACACGCCGGACGGCCACCTGGCCGTGGAAACCCGCCTGGTCGAGGACCGCGAGAACGAGGCCCTCGCCTGGCGGTCCGTCCCCGGCGCGGACATCGAGATCGAGGCCAAGGTCCAGTTGCGCGACGCCCCCGCGAACCGCGGCACCGAGGTCGAGGCCCATATCGCCTGGCGCCCGCAGGCGGGCACCGTCGGGCAATGGGCGGCCCGGCTGCGCGGCACCGATCCGAAGGTGCGCGGCAAGCAGGAATTGAAGCGGCTCAAGATGCTTCTGGAAACCGGCGAGATCGCCACCTCGTCCAACAGAAGGGCGGACTGATGCGCGCACTGACCTGGCACGGCAAGCATGACGTTCGCGTCGATACCGTTCCCGACCCCCAGATCGTCAACCCCCGCGACGCCATCATCGAGGTGACCGCCACGGCCATTTGCGGGTCCGACCTGCATCTTTACGACGCGGTGATCCCCGGCCTGATGCCGGGCGACATCCTGGGCCACGAATTCATGGGCCGCGTGGTGGACACGGGGCCGAAATCCACGCTGAAGAAGGGCGACCGGGTGGTGGTGCCCTTCACCATTTCCTGCGGGGCCTGCTTCTTTTGCCAGCAGCAGCAATTCTCGGCCTGCGACAACTCGAACCCGGTGGAAAAGCAGGAAGCGTCCGAACTGCTTTATGGCCACGCGATGAGCGGGCTTTTCGGTTATTCCCACATGACCGGCGGCTATCCGGGCGGTCAGGCGGAATACGTGCGCGTGCCGTTTTCCGATGTGGGTCCCGTCGTGATCCCGGACGGGGTGCCCGACGAACAGGTGCTGTTTCTGTCCGACATCCTGCCCACCGGCTGGATGGCCGCCGAAAACGCCGACATCCGGCCCGGCGACAGCGTGGCCGTCTGGGGCTGCGGGCCGGTGGGGCTGTTCGCGGTCCAGTCGGCGCTGCTGATGGGCGCAGGGCAGGTCATCGCCATCGACCATTACCCCCATCGGCTGGCGCTGGCGCGGTCCCTGGGCGCCAAGGTCATCGACTTCAAGCAGACCCATGTGCTGGAGGCGCTGATGGAGATGACCGGCGGCATCGGACCCGACGCGGTGATCGACGCGGTGGGCATGGAAAGCCACGGCTTTTCGCCCGACAACCTGATGGACGCGCTGAAGCAGAAGGTCGGCATCGGCGCGGACCGGGCGCACGCGCTGCGCATGGCGTTGATGGCCGTGCGCAAGGGCGGGCGGGTGTCGATCCCCGGCGTTTATGGCGGGCTGGCCGACAAGTTCCCGCTGGGCGCGCTGATGGAAAAGGGCCTGCAGATCCGCACCGGCCAGACCCATGTGCAGAAATACACCCGCGAACTGCTGCACCGCATCCTGGAGGGAGAGATCGACACCACCTTCCTGATCTCTCACCGCCTGGCGCTGGAGGATGCGCCCACCGGCTACAGGAACTTTCACGGCAAGCAGGACGAATGGACCAAGGTGGTCCTGACGCCCGGCGCAAAGGGGACTTGAAGATCATGCCCAGCACCAACGAAGACGGCGACAAGACGACCGAGGGCGGTCCCATCGACCGATCGGCCGGGGCGGCGGGGGAACCTTCGGACACGGACTATGTCCGCGCCACCGCGCCCGTGCGCAACCGGCTGGCTTGGCAGGTGCTGGTCTGGCCCCTGGCCATGGTCCTGCTGGTGATCTTCGGCGCCATCTGGGCGCTGTCGTGACAAACCGCGCGCCCGGGCCTCGCCGCCTTGGCCGGGCGGGCGTGGCGGTGGTGGTCATCCTGGTCGCCGTCATGCTGGTCCTGTTCGTCGGCCGCAACCTGTGGCACGCGAGCGAGGTTCATGACACGCCACCCGAAGTCGAGGCCGGCCAGCAGCCTTGATCCCGGCACGGAACCGCAGCCCGTCCAGGGGGCTTTCCCCTGGAAGCAAGAGCTTGCGGAGAGCGGCCATGACCAAGGGGACAAGACTGACCATCCCGGACATACGCCCCGACGGGCTGCAACTGGACGAGCCGCGCGCCCGCCAGCGCCGTTACTGGCGCGTCCAGCGCGCCGCCTGGTGGTGCTTTGGCGGCATCATGGCCTTGGCGGTGCTGGGCCTGACCGGCAGCGGCGGCATCCTTTCCAGGCAGACGGTGCCCTTTGCCGACACCCGGGCCGAGGTGCCGCGCGTGTCCCGCTGGGAAGGCTCGGACGAGGTGGCGATCACCTTCGACAACCCCGCCCCCAGCCACGAGGTCCGCATCTCGCAACCCTTCTTCGACCGCTTCCAGATCGAGCGGATCCAGCCCGAACCCGACGCGAACCGCCTGGCCGAAGGCGCGCAGGTGATGACCTTTCCCACCGGAGGCCCTGCCCCGCATCAGGTCAGGATCGCCCTGCGGGCCATGCATTTCGGCTGGACCCGCTTCGAGATGACCGTCAACGGCGAGACCCGCCCGATCACCCTGATCGTTCTGCCCTGAGGAAATCATGGATTCGGTTATTCGCGGCGTTTCCGTCTATGTCATCCTGCTGATCGCCACGCGCCTGTCGGGCCGGCGCACCATGGCGCAGATGACGCCCTTCGATTTCGTCCTGCTGCTGATCATCGCCGAGACGACGCAACAGGCGCTGCTGGGCGACGACTTTTCCATCACCAACGCGGCGGTCCTGATCGTCACGCTGTTCGCGACCGACGTGCTGCTGGCCTTCGTCAAGGCGCGATCGGACAGGGCGGCCTCCATCCTGGACGGCAACCCCACCGTCCTGATCAGCCAGGGCCGGATCGACGAGGAGGCGATGCGCCGGGCGCGCGTCGGCGTGGGCGACCTGCTGGAAGCCGCGCGGTCCCAGCATGGGCTGAAGACGCTGGACGACATCGACGCCGCCGTGCTGGAGGTCAGCGGCGGCATCAGCATCATCCCGAAGGAACGATAGGGTGCAGCGTCGCCGATCTGGCGAAGGCCATCGCCTTCGCCACGCCGCGCCATATCAACCTGAACCGCCGGGCCTCTAAAAGGCCCGGCCAGCGCCCGCCCCGCCCCCGGCGGGCGCTTCACGCCCCCCTGGGTCGGGCGCCGGCCTCATGTGGTCGCGGGGCTGAACCGTTTCTGGTGGCACCGTTCCGTCGCGGGCGGGGGAAACGCGATGCGTTTCCTTGTCCCGCCCGGCACCCCGTCCCATCTCTGCTGAATCTCGACCTCAACCCGCGCCCGTGGTCAGTCGTCCTTCAGCTTGTCCTCCACCTTGGTCCGGCTGTTGCCTTCGGACTTGACCGCCTCGCGGACCTCCTTGCGCGACACGCCCATCTTCTCGGCTTCGTAGCGGACCTCGTGGTCCTGGCCGCCCGCGACCAGGCGCCGGTCCTGAGCGCGTCCGCGCGGTGTCTGTCTTGCCATCGCGTCCTCCTTCATTCGTCCTTGGGCTTGGCCATCCGGGTATGCAGCTTGGCCACCAGTTCGGCGGGCAGGAATTCCGCGATGACGGCCTGGGCCTTGTTCTTGAAGGTGGGCGTGGCCTGGGTCGTGCCCTTCATCATCGCGCCATAGCCGAAGGCCGCGACCATGGCCGGATCGTCCTTCGGCGCCTGCCCGATCGGGGTGTCCAGCATCCCGGCCCGTTCGAAGAACTTGGTGTCGGTCAGCCCCGGCATCAGGCAGGTCACGGTGACGCCGCTGTCCTTCAGCTCCTCGGCTAGGCCGACCGAGAAGTTGTCCAGGAACGCCTTCGAGGCGTTATAGGTGGCCTGGTACGGTCCCGGCATGAAGCCCGCGATGGATCCGGTGATCAGGATCCGCCCCTGGCCGCGCGCGACCATCCGCCGCCCCAGGGGATGGGCCAGCCGCAGCACGCCCAGGATGTTCGTTTCCACCGTGCGCTCGATCCCCTCCAGGTCCTGTTCCAGGAAGGTATGGCCAAGGCCCGTGCCCGCGTTCAGGAACAACAGGTCCACGTCCTGCCCGCCCAGGGCCGCCACCACGGCCTGCGTGCCCTCTCGCGTGGCCAGGTCGGCCTCGACGGCCTGGGCGCCCAACTCGCTGGCGGCGTCGTGGATTTCGGGTTCGTTGGCGACGATGATGGTGTCATGTCCGTCCTCGACGCAGATCCGCGCCAGTTCAAGGCCGATCCCGGACGATGCGCCGGTGACAAGGGCAACGCTCATAGACGGCATCCTTTGCAAGGGGTGATGATCCGTCCTCAACAGCCGTCCCCGCCCCCGGTTCCCCCATCGTCGCGCCGGGCGATATTTTGTCGCGGTCCATGACGGCGGAACCGGCGGACCTCGCGCAGGGTTGAGCGGCGAAATCCTGGCGAACGGGAACAGCCATGCCCCGCATCCTCGTGTTGACGATCCCGGCGGCGGCCCTGGCCGCGACATCGGCCCTGGCCCAGCCGGAGGGCAAGGTCGGGCAGTATTCCGACGCCACCGTCACCGGCGCGATCCTGGAACCGCAGCCCCGCACGCCTGACGCGGACCTGTCCGGCTTCCGGCTGCCCCCGGGCGCGACGGCCAGCGTCTTTGCCAAGGACCTGGTCAATCCGCGCATCCTGGCGGTGTCAGCCGAAGGCACGCTCTATGCCACGCGGCGCAGCGTGGGCGACGTGGTGATGCTGCGCGACGGCGATGGCGACGGGCAGGCGGACGCGCCGGTCACGGTCGCCAGCAGGCCGGGGATGCACGGCATCGCCTTCGACGGCAACCTGGTCTATCTGGTCACGGTGAACGACGTTTACGTGGCCGATGTGGCCGAAGACGGCACTTTCGGCCCCTTGCGCCGCATCATCGACGACCTGCCCGATGGCGGCCAGCACCCGAACCGGACGCTGGCCATGGGACCGGACGGCAAGCTGTATGTCTCGGTCGGCAGCACCTGCAATGCCTGCGCCGAGACGAACCCCGAAAGCGCCACGATCCTGCGCACGGAACCCGACGGGACCAGCCGCACGATCTTCGCGGGCGGCTTGCGCAACACCATCGGCTTCGATTGGGAACCCGAGACCGGCCAGCTGTGGGGCATGGACCACGGCATCGACTGGCTGGGCGACAACGAGCAGATCGAGGAACTGAACCGGATCCGGCAGGGCAAGCAATACGGCTGGCCCTATGTCCATGGCATGGACCGGTTCAACCCGCAGGACAATCCGCCGCCGGGCACCAGCCTGGAAACCTGGGCCAAGATCTCGGAGGAACCGGCCCTGGGCCATACCGCGCACGCGGCGCCCATGCAGATGGCGTTCTATGACGGCGCGATGTTCCCCGAATGGCGGGGCGACGCGCTGGTCGCCATGCGCGGGTCGTGGAACCGCCGCCCGCCCTCGGGCTATGAACTGGTCCGCATCGACTTTCAGGACGGCAAGCCCGTGGGGATCGAACCCGTGATGACGGGCTTTCTGGCCGAGGGCGCGGAGGGCTGGACCCATGCGGGCCGTCCGGTCGGCGTGGCGGTGGGCCGCGACGGCGCGGTCTTCGTGTCGGACGACACGCAGGGCGTGATCTATCGCATCGCATCCGAGGCCGCGCCGCAGGACCGCCCGCCCGCGGGCGGACCCGTGCCCAATGCGCTGGTCCCGCCCCCGCCCTCGCCCCTCGCAACCGAGGTGCTGAAGGCCCCGGCGGGGCTGACCGTCACCGCCCCGTTCCAGCCCGACGCCCCCATCGACCCGAAACACGCGGCGGATGGCGACAACGCCTCGCCCGCCCTGTCCTGGGACGGCGCGCCCGAGGGGACGCGGTCCTTCGTCATCATCGCCGAAGACCCGGATGCCCGGGAACCCAAGCCCTTCGTCCACTGGCTGGCCTATGACATTCCCGCCAGCGTGACCGCCCTGCGCGAGGGGCTGCCGACGGAACCATCCCTGCCCGACCCCGAGGGGGTGAAGCAGGGCGCGAACGCGATGGGATCGACCGGCTATACCGGGCCGAAACCCCCGGTCCCGGACGGGCCGCATCATTATCACTTCCAGGTCTTCGCGCTGGACCTGCCCAGCCTGGACCTGCCCCCCGCCGCCGACCGCGCCGCCGTGCTGGCCGCGATGCAGGGGCATGTGCTGGCCGCCGGGACCGTCACCGGCACCTTCGACCGCAACCAGGGAACCCTGCCATGAAACGCCTTGCGACCGCCCTGCTGATCCTGTTCCCCCTGGCCGCGCCGGCCCAGGAGACGGACGTTGACCCCCCGGCCTTTGTCGGGATGGCCGCCAGCTCGAACGCCTTTGAAATCCGCTCCAGCCAGATGGCCACGGACAAGGCGACCGATCCTGCGCTGAAGGACTTCGCGGCCCGCATGATCGCCGATCACGAAAAGGCCGGGGCCGACCTGAAGGCCGCGGCGGGGGACATCCCCCTGCCTGCCGAACCCACGGCCGAACACATGGCCATGATCGGGCTTCTGGAAAACGCCCGAGGGGCCGAGTTCGACAACCTCTACAAGACCATGCAGGTCCGCGCCCATGCCGAGGCGGTGGGGCTGTTCCAGACCTTTGCGGAGACCGGCAGCGACCCCGACCTTCAGGCCTTCGCCGCAGCGACCCTGCCCACGCTGGAGGAACACCGGGCGCATATCGAGGAGATCACGACCGGCCAGTGACCCCGGCCCCGGGGAACAAAGCCCCGGTTGCAGCCGTTTGACCCCGACCCCCGCAAGGATCCGCATCATGGCACCGCGCACGTTCTGGAAAGGCTATCTGAAACTGTCGCTGGTGACCTGTCCCGTCACCCTGATGCCCGCCACGACCGAGGGCGAGAAGGTCCGCTTCCACACGCTGAACGCCAGGACCGGCAACCGCGTGGTCAGCCAGTATGTCGATTCCGTCACCGAAAGGCCCGTCCGCGACGAGGACGAGGTCAAGGGCTATGAACGGGGCGAGAACGATTACGTCATGCTGGAGGACGACGAGATCGAGGCCGTCGCCCTGGAAAGCACGCGCACCATCGACATCGACATGTTCGTGCCCGACCATTCCATCGGGTGGGTCTGGTATGACCGGCCGCATTTCCTGCTGCCGGGGGACGAGGTGGGCCAGGAGGCATTCGCCGTGATCCGCGACGCGATGGCGGCGACCGGCACCGTGGGCATTTCCCGCGTGGTCATGTACCGCCGCGAACGGGCGGTGATGCTGAAGCCCTGCGACAAGGGCATCGTGCTGTGGACCCTGCGCTATGGCGACGAGGTGCGCGAGGCGGGCGATTACTTCGACAAGGTCGGGGCGGAGAAGCCCGAGGCCAAGCTGATGACCCTTGTGCGCAAGCTGATCGACGAACGCAGCACGCAGTGGGACGCCCACATGGTGGACGACCCAGTCCAGGCGCGCCTTCTGGACATCATCGCCGCCAAGCAGAAGGGCAGGAAAAAGCCTGCCAGGGTTCGCGCCCCCAAGGTGGAAACGCCCGACAACGTCATCGACATCATGACCGCGCTGAAGAAAAGCATCCAGGCCGAGGGACAGCGCGGCAGCCGCTGATCGCGAGCCAGCCCGTAGGGTGGGGTTCCACCCCACCATGCGAGGGTGAAGATGGTGGGGTGAAACCCCACCCTACGCCCGTTTTCCTAGGAACTTGTAGGGTGCGTGCTTGCACGCACCTTCATGGCGCATCGATGCGTGCAAGCACGCACCCTACGGCTTCCGCCGCTGCCCCGTGACCTCCAGCGGCCGGGCGGCGGTCCGAAAATCTTCCCACGGGTCGCGGGTCAGGGCGGCCAGCCGGTTCGGGGTGTTTTCCACCGTGAAATGGGCGGGACCGATCTGGTCCAACTCCTCCCACGCCACGGGCATGGACACGGCGGCGCCGGGACGGGCGCGGGTGGAATAGGCCGCGACCGCCGTCATGCCGCGCTGGTTGCGCAGATAGTCGATCAGGATCCGGCCCCTGCGCTTCGACTTGGTGACCGTCGCGACATAGGCGCCGGGGCTATCCGCCGCCATCGCCTCGGCCAGCCCCTTGGTGAAGTCCTTGACGGCATCCCAATCCGCCCGGGGCAGCAGCGGCGCCACCACATGCAGCCCCTTCCCGCCCGAGGTCTTGACGAATGCCGCAAGCCCCGCGTCCGTCAGGCGCTGCCGCACCTCCTGCGCGCCCGCGATCACGGCCTCCCAGGTCACGCCCTCGCCCGGGTCCAGATCCATGGTCAGGGTGTCGGGGTGGTCCCAATCCGCCACCGTGGATCCCCAGGGATGGATCTCCAGCGCCGCCGCCTGGACCAGGCCCATCAGCCCGTCGAGGTCGGTGATGGCGACCATCGCCTCCTCGGCCTTGTTCTGCGGATCCTTGACGGGGGTGATGTGCTTGCTCATCCCGTTCCAAGCGTGCTTCTGGAAGAACCTTTGCCCGCCGATGCCGCCCGGACAGCGCAGCAAGGCCAGGGGGCGGCCGGTGATGAAGGGGGCGATCCGGGGCCAGACCTCGGCGTAATAGTCGGCCAGCCCTTCCTTGGTGATCCCCTCGTCCGGCCAGTAGATGCGGTCGGGATGGGTCAGGGTTACGCGGCGTTTCTGCGGCTTGGGGGTCTCGCCCGCCGGGCCGCTTTCGCGCACCACGTCGCTGGCGGGCTTGTCCTCGCGCAGCCCCCGGAAGGATGCGTGGCGCAGCAACCCGTCGGCAGTCCAGGCGCGGAACTCGACCTCGGCCACCAGCTCGGGGCGCACATGGCGGACGCCGCGCGCCTCGTCCGCCGTCAGCTTGCCCGCGAAGGGGCTGCGGTCGATGCGCATCCCGTCCAGCCTGTCGCGCAGATCGGCGGCCACCGTGGCGGAAAACCCCGTGCCGACGCGGCCCACGTAATTCAGCGTGCCGCCATCGAAAACGCCCAGGGCCAGCGACCCGACCAGCTTGTCCGAGGTGGTGGACGGGACATAGCCTGCCACCACGAACTCCTGCCGGGCCGAGCATTTGGACTTGATCCAGCCCTTGCCGCGCCCCGAACGATAGGGCGCGTCGGCCTCCTTGGAAATGATCCCTTCCAGGCTGAGCCGGCAGGCATGGCGCAGCACCATCGACCCGCTTTCGCCGAAATGGCTGGAAAACCGCACCCGGCCCGGATCCGAGCCGACCAGGTCTTCCAGCAACCCCTTGCGTTCGATCAGCGGCACCGTGCGCAGGTCATGGCCGTTCAGATAGATCAGGTCGAAGACGTAGAAGACGAAGCGGTCGTTGCGCCCTTCCGACAGATCCGCCTGCAACGCCGGGAAATCCGACGACCCCGCCCCGGTTTCCACCACCAGCTCGCCGTCGATGATGGCGGTCTCCGCAGGCAGGGCGCGCAGGGCGTCGGTCACCCCGGTCCCGAAGCGGTCGGTCCAATCGAGGCCGCTGCGGGTCAGCAGCCGGACCTGTTGCCCTTCCAGCCGGGCCTGCAGGCGATAGCCGTCGAACTTGACCTCGTGCAGCCATTTGGCGCCCGTGGGCGGGGCGGGCTTCAGCGTGGCCAGCGCGGGTTGGATGAAATCCGGCATCGGGGCCTTTGTCGCCCGCCGGGCGGGGGCGGCTTCGTCCCGGGCGGGCTTGCGCTTTGCCGCAGGCTTGGCGGGCTTCGGCTTGTTCTCGGCCCCTTCGGCCACCTCCTCGACCGTGCGGCCGGTCGTCACCGACTCCGGGCGCTCCGTCAGGATGTCGGGGGCATCATCCGGGCGGGCGGCGTCGTCGTCGGACTTGATCAGCAGCCAGTTCTCGCCGCGCTTGCCGCGCATCCGCACCAGATGCCAGCGGCCCGCCAGCTTTTCGCCCTTCAGCTCGAACTCCAGCTTGCCGGTGGCATAGTCGCCGCCCACGGGAACCCATGTCCCCCGGTCCCAGACGATCACCGCGCCCGCGCCATAGTTGCCCTTGGGGATGGTGCCCTCGAATGTGGCGTAATCCAGCGGATGATCCTCGACATGGACGGCCAGGCGCTTTTCACCCGGGACCAGGCTTGGCCCCTTGGCGACGGCCCAGCTTTTCAGCACGCCGTCCAGTTCCAGCCGCAGGTCGTAATGCAGCCGCGTCGCGGCGTGCTTCTGGATCACGAAGGCGTGGCCCGGCGCGCGCGCCTTGCGCCCGCGCGGCTCGGCCGTCTGCGAGAAGTCGCGCTTTTCGTTATAGACCTCCAGCCCCGCGCCCGACTGCCCCGCCATGGCCTAGCCGGCCTTCTTGCGGGTGGACGGGTGGGACGGAGCCTTGGGCTTCGCCCCGCCGCCGCGCGGCTTGGTCGTGCGCCGCGCGGGCTTGGCCATGGCGGCGCTTTCGCGCAGGGCGGCCATCAGGTCCACGGGCACCTCGGGTTCGGGTTCCTTGCGGGGCTGGATGGTGCGGCCCTCGATCTTGGCGCGGACCAGGTCGGCCAGCGCGGCCTCGTAGCGGTCGTCGAAATCGCGCGGATCGAAGCTGCCGCGCTTGGTCTTGATGATGTGTTCGGCCAGGTCCAGCATCTCGCCCTCGACCCGGATGTCGGGCAGGTCGGCAAAGACCTCGGCGGGGTTGCGGACCTCGTAGTCGAAGTTCAGCGTGGTCCCGATCAGCCCGCCTTCATGGGCGCGGATCAGCACCGTGCGGACGCGGCGGAACAGCACGGTCTGCGCCAGGGCCGCGACCTTTTTCGCGCGCATCCCGTCGCGGATCAGGGCAAAGGCTTCCTCGGCCCCTTCATCGACGGGGGCGATGTAATAGGGCTTGTCGAAATACAGGTCGTCGATGTCGTCGCAGCCGATGAAGGCGGTGATGGACAGCGTCTTGTCGCTGTCGGGCACCGCGGATGCGACCTCGCCCGCGTCCAGCATCACGTAATCGCCCGAGCCGACCTCGTATCCCTTGACCTGGTCGTCGCGGTCCACCGGCTTGCCCGTCTCGCTGTCCACGAAGACGCGTTGCAACCGGTTGCCGGTCTTGCGGTTCAGCGTGTGAAAGGCGATGCGTTCCGAGGTCGAGGCGGCGGTGTAAAGCCCCACCGCGCAACTGACCTCTCCGACCTTCAGAAATCCCTTCCAGCTTGCCCTGGGTGCCATCGCCGCCTCCGCCATCCGTCGCAAAACGAACGGCTTGGGGCGGGTCGGGTTCCGCTAGGTCCCCGCCATGGCGCGGCGCGCGATTTCCTGGGCGAGCGGCCATTCGACCGCCCGCATCCCGCCCGAGGGATCGTGCCCCAGAAGCCCGTTGGGGCACAGCCGGTCGTCGTCCCATCCGGGATGGTTGGCGATGGGGTAAAGGCAGATGCCTTCCACCCGGACGCCGCGGTCGCGGGCGCGGGCGACCTCGTCGCGGATATAGGCGAACCAGGATGCGCGGCGCGCGCCCTCGGTCCCCGTCTCGGCGATCATCAGCGGGCGGTCGTAACGCGCCGCGACCTCGACCAGCAGGTCGGACAGGGGGCGATACCAGGGGTGGTCCATGTCGATGGGCGGGCCGCCGTGGATCCACTGGTTGTTCCAGTAATAGTTGACCCCCACGATGTCCAGGAAGGACGGATCGCCGCCAAGCTGCGGCCACATCCGGCCCATGATCAGCTCGAAGGCCTGGAACTGCGCGTCGTGATAGCCATGCGCCTCCCACAGCGGACGCCCGTTATGCGGGTCGTGGTGGATCGCCAGCAGGGGTTCGGCATGAACGAAGCGCGCGCGGGGATCGACGGCGCGCAGTTCGTGCATGGCCGCGATGGATGCGCGGGCCAGCTGGCATTTCAGTTCGTATCCCCGATGCGCGGCAAAGGGGTTGAGGTATTGGGCGTCGCCCCCCGCCCAGGCGAAGAAGCTGATCTCGTTGACCGGGCACCAGAAGGGCACGGCATCCGTGATTTCCCGGTGGTGCAGCGCCACGGCGCGGGCAAAGCGGGCAAAGCGGTCCACGAAAGCCGCGCCCCAGATGTCCAGGTCGTCGGGCCAGCCGTAATGCAGCAGATCCCAGATGACCTGCGTGCCGGTGTCGCGCGCGGCCCGCATCATCGGCGTCAGGCTGGAGAAATCGTAGCGCCCCGGTTCGGGTTCGACCCGGTGCCAGCGCACGCCGTCGCGGCCCGCGCGGATGCCGAGGCCTGCCAGCTGCCGGTAGTCCTGCGCGGCATGAACGTCATGGCCCACGGCCTCGATCAGGTCCAGCCGCCGACCGTTGCGCAGCCGGTGGGTGGAGGATTCCCATCCCCCCAGGGCGAAGCTGTCGAAGGTGGCGGGCGGCGGCGCGGGCGGGCGTTCGGCCAGCACCCGGTCGATCAGCGCCCGCCATTGCGGCACCACGACCTGCGCGGAATAGCTGGCATGGACATGGGCGCGCAGGGCGTGCCCAAGCCGCGCGCGCAGGGGCGCGTCGCCCAGCAGGCGCGCCATGGCATCGGCCACGGCAGCCGGATCCTCGTGGGGCACGAAGATGCCGCTGACCCCGTCCACGATCTGTTCCATCGAGCCGTTGTCGGCGGTGGCGATCACCGGCAGGCCTGCCGCGCCGGCCTCGGCGATGACATGGGGCATCCCCTCGCCGCGCGACAGCCAGCAGAAGATGTCCATGGCCGCCATCAGGTCCGGCACGTCCCTGCGGTCGCCGGTGAAGATCATGCGGTGGCCCAGGGGACCGGCCATGTGGCGCAATTCGTGTTCGTATTCCGGCATGAAGGCGTCGGGACCGCCCACCACGATGAAGCGCGCGCGGGGCGCGGTGTCGGCCAGGCGCAGGGCGGCGGCGACGAAATCCTCGACCCGCTTCTTGCGGTCCAGCCGCCCGGCCCAACCGATCAGGATCTCGTCCGGCGCGATGCCCAGCAAGGCGCGCATGTCGTCGCGGCGTTCGGGGCGGAACTCGTCCAGATCGACCATCGAGGGGATTTCAAGCGCGTCCTGAACCCGGTCCGGCATCTTCGAGGCCGCCGCCGCGCGGATGCTGTCGCAGACGCCCACATAGCGGGTGGTGAAGTGCTTGGGTCCCGACAGGGCCTCGCGGACCAGGCCGCCATGCTCGATCAAGGGCGGGCGCAGCGCCATGCGTTCCAGCGCGGGATAGATGTCGGCCACGTCCTGGCAGGACACGACCACATCGGCCCCCGCCAGCTTGCGGCGCAGATAGTCGATGGTGTCCTCGAACCCCAGGCCATAGGGCGTGGTGTCCACATGCACGCCCAGGTCGGCCAGTTGCTCGTGGGTCTGGTGGGGCATCCCCTCCTTGCGGAGGCAGGGGATGACGGTGATGCGGTACCGGTCGTGCGGCAGGTTGCGGGCCAGCAGGCGGATTTCCGTTTCCTCGCCGCCCACCACCAGCCAGGCCATGACGAAGGTGATGCGGATCAGCGCATGGTCCGGGTGGGGCAGCGGGAAGGCGTCGGGGGGAATGATCCCCCAGGCATGGGTGTCGTCGGCGTTCATGCGGCCTCGAACACGATCTGGAGGAAGTCGGGGCGGTCCGCCACCAGATGGCGCAGGAAGCCGGGCGCGTCGTCATAGGGCACCACATGGGTGATCATGTGCTGCCGGATGGCGTCGCCCTCGGCCTGCAACAGCCGCAGCGTTTCCTGCGCCAGCCGCCGCTGGTCCCAGGCGTGCGCCACGGGGCGCGGCATCCGGTTGATCTGCGCGCAGCGGATCGCCAAACCGTTGTGGTGGAACTCCTCGCCGAAGCGGGCGCCGTCCATGCCGCCCTGGTAGAAGGCCAGGTCGATCACGGTCCCCTGCGGGCGCAGGGCTTGCAGGCAACGGTTGAGGCTGTCGGACCGTGCGCGGGTCTGGAACACGTATTCCGCGCCGCGCCCGGCCGTCTTGTGGTGCCAGGCGGACTTGGCGTATCGCACGGCCTCGTCCTCGCCCATGGCGGTAAAGCCCAGCTTGCGGGCGATGTCCTGCCGGAAGGGCGAGGGGTCCACGACCACGATCTCGGACGCCCCGCCCTGACGCGCGAACAGCGCGCAGAAGAGGCCCACCGTGCCGCCGCCCCAGACCAGGACCGGGCGGCCCTCGACCCCCGCGCCCAGATAGGGGACGCCCGCGCCGAACTGGTCGGCGTCGGCGTGCAGGATGCCGTTGGCGGCGATCGGTCCCATCTGCGCCACGAAGATGCCCAGGATCGGATCCATGCCGCGCGGCAGCGTCAGCAGCAGGTCATGGGCGGGGTTCGCGGTGTGGCCGGTCTTGTGGCCGAAGGTGGTGGCCAGCACGTCGCCGTTGTCGAACCCCGGCGCGCGGGCGTCGATGACCTTGGCCACCTCCATGTAGCCCAGGAAGTTGACGGGGAAGTGCGCCGACGGCTCTCCGGGGATAAACAGACCCTGCCAGTCGTCCCAACGGCTGTGCAGATAGGGGTTGCTGCCTTTCAGGAAGGTCAGTTCCGTCCCCGCCGAAAGGCCCGTGTACATCAGGTCCAGACGCACCTGGCCCTCGCCCGCCGGGCCTTCGTCATAGCCGAAGAAATACGGCTCGTGCGGGCGTTCGATGCCCAGGGACCGGATGTGGCGATGCTCATGCGGCATGGTGGGCATCCGGCGCAGGGGACGGACGAAAGATGGGCTGCGGGTCAGCCCGCAGCCCCTCCATCTTCACGAGGGCGCCGTCGCGGGCGGACTGGCTGACCGCCAGGGCCACGCGGTGGGTCATCAGCGCCTCCCCGTACGGACATCGGATGCGGTTCTCGCGGCCCTGGACGGCCTCGATGAAGTCGCGGTCCTCGCGCCAGACGGGATCGCCATGGGCGTGGCGGACGGGGCGGCCCTGGCCCACATCGACCATCAGGTCATGGTCGCTGATCTCCAGCGCCATGCCGTCGGCGAAGACATGCAGGCCGACGCGGTGGTTCCAGCGCAACAGGCAGGTGGCCGACAGGTTGGCGATGGCCCCGCTGGCAAAGCGCAGGGTGGCGGCGGTGGCGGTGGGCACGCTCAGGCCCCGGAAATCGGCGCGGTCGCGATGGGCGGCCATGCCGAAAACCTCGGTCACGTCGCCCGCCAGGAAACGCGCGGCGTCGATCACGTGGGTTGCCTGTTCGACCACCTGCCCGCCGCTGCGGTCCTGGTCCCACCACCACTCAGGGGGCGGCGTCTGGTCCAGCCAGAAGCCCTGGATCAGATGGGCGGGGTTGCGCGCCAGATGGCCGCGCGCCTCGTCCATCGTGTCCAAGTAGCGCCAGTGATAGCCGACGGCGGTGACAAGGCCTGCCGCCTCGACCTCGGACGCGATCTCCTCGGCCAGGGCGATGTCCAGCGACAGGGGCTTTTCGACGAAGAAGGGCAGCCCGCGCGCGATGCAGGCGCGTTCGGGCGCGCCATGGGCAAAGGGCGGCACGCAGATGAAGACGGCGTCCAGATCCTGGGCTTCCAGCATCGCCTCGTGATCGGGATAGGCCGTGGCGCCGGTGGCCTCGGCGGCCTGGCGGGCGCGGTCCCCGTCGGGATCGCAGACAGCCGCGATCTCCACGTCATCCATCGTCCGCAGCACGCCGAAATGGCGATGCGCGATGCCGCCCGCGCCGATGAAGCCCAGCCTTGTCTTGGTCATTCCGTCCTCGTTTCGCTGCCGCAACACGCGGCGGTAGATTTGCAAAGTGTCCGCCGCCATGCGGTCGGCGGTGAAATGGCCGCGCCAGCGGGCCTGCCCGTCGCGCGCCACGATGGCGCGGCGCAGGGGATCGGTCAACGCCCCCGCCATCGCATCGGCCAGGGGCCGCGACCGGCGCGGCGGGACCAGCCAGGGATGCCCCTCGCCCAGGGCCTCGGCCGATCCGGTCACGTCGGTGGCCACGACGGGCAGGCCGATGGACATCGCCTCCAGCGCGACAAGGGGCAGCCCCTCGAAGCCCGAGGGCAGGACCAGCAGGTCGGATGCGGCCATCAGCGCGGGCACGTCGTCGCGCCGGCCCAGGAAGCGGACATGGCCGGCCAGCCCCAACCGTGCGGCCCAGCGGCGCATCTGCGCCTTGTCCGTTCCCTGCCCCGCCAGATCCAGCCGCGCCGCGATCCCGCGCCGGTGCAGGCGGGCCAGCGCCGCCAGCAGCGTGCGGTGCAGCTTTTGCGGGGCGAAGCGGCCGACGCACAGCATCGCCAGCCCGTCCCCGCCCCGGTGGCGCATGGGCAGCGCGGCGGTGCCGTTCGGAACCGCATGGACCGGCACCCGGCGCCCCATGCCCGCAAGCGCCGCCCGCCAGCCCGCAGCCCCCGCGTCCGAGACCGCGATGATCGCGTCCAGGCCGCGGCTGGCCCGGGCGTAATCGGCGATCTGCCCCGCATCGGTCAAAAGCCAGGGCAGGTGTTCGGTGCGCACCACCGCCCTGCCTGCCCGCACGGCTGCGGCGACAAGGCCGTGGCCTTCCCACCCGATGCCCGCATGGACATGGACAAGGCGCGCGGGGCTGGCGGCCACGACGCGTTGGGCGTCACCCGGGGCAAAGACCTGCGCGGGCAGGCCCATGGCCTTGGCGCGCCGGACCAGCGCGCGGCCTGCGGCGTGATCGGGAAAGCCCAGGCTCGCCATGCCCGGCGGCAGGGACCGGGCCAGGGTCAGCATGTGTTCGCCCACCCCCGAAGGCTCGGGGCTGTCGGTCAGCAAAAGGCAGCGCATCACGCCATCACGCCAGGGGGACCATCGCATCCGCGGCGGGCTGCCGGGCCGTCAACCGCCGGTGGATCGCAAGCGCCTGGCCCACGACCTGATCCATGTTGTAATACCGGTAACTGCCCAGGCGTCCCGCGAAGATCACGTTCGGTTCCGCCGCCGCCAGCGCGTCATAGCGGCGGAACAGCGCCTGGTTTTCCGGGCGCGGGATCGGGTAATAGGGATCCCCCTCGGCTGACGGATATTCGTAGCTGATCGAGGTCCTGGCGTGGACCTGGCCCGTCAGGTGCTTGTATTCCGTGATCCGGGTATGGGGCACGTCCTCGGCCGGGAAGTTCACCACGGCGACGGGCTGGAACTGCGCCCGGTCCAGCGTCTCGTGCCGGAACTGCAGGCTGCGATAGGGCAGCGTGCCGAAGCGGTGGCCGAAATAGGCGTCGATGGGACCGGTATAGACCGTCAGCGCGCCGCGCTCGGCGGGCTTCAGGTCGTGGAAATCGGTGCCAAGCGCCAGCTCGATCCCCGGATGGTCCAGCATCCGTTCGAACATGCGGGTGTAACCCTCGCGCGGCATGGCCTGGTGCTTGTCGGTGAAGTAACGGTCGTCGGTGTTGGTCCGGGTCGGCACGCGCGCCGTCACCGACTTGTCCAGTTGCGACGGGTCCAGCCCCCATTGCTTGCGGGTGTAGCCCTGGAAGAAGGTCTCGTAAAGTTCGGTCCCGATGGCGTTCACCACCACATCGCGCGAGGTGCGGATGTCGGCCACGGGTTCGGCCTTGCGGGCCAGGAAGGCCTCGGCCTCGGCATCCGACTGCATGTCCAGGCCGTAAAGCGCGTTCAGCGTGGTGCGGTTGATGGGCATGGGCACCGACTTGCCGCCCACCCGCGCCAGCACGCGGTGTTCATAGGGGCGCCATTCGGTGAAGCGGCCCAGCCAGGCGAACACGTCGTCGCTGTTGGTGTGGAAGATATGCGGGCCATAGCGGTGGATCAGGACGCCCGCGTCGTCCAGGCAGTCGAAGGCGTTGCCCGCGACATGGGGACGGCGGTCCACCAGCAGCACGCGCTTGCCCGACACCTCGGCGAATTGCCGGGCCAGCACGGATCCGGCAAAGCCCGCGCCGCAGATCGTCACGTCGTGCCTTTTCGCGCCGCGCAAGGTGGGCGGCGTCGGCAGCTTCACGACCGAGGCCGAGGGCGGGTGCTTGCCCAGCACCCGGTCCAGATGGTCCCGCATCCGCCCGAAGGTGCTGTCCCAGCTGAGATCGGCCAGCACCCGGTCGGCGTCGTCGCGCCATTGCGTCTGGCCGCGCGCGGCCAGGGCCTCCTCGCAGGCGCGCACGAAGCCGTCCGCATCCGCCGCGATCCGCACGGCGGCCACGTCGCCATACTGGCGCACCACGTCGCGCACCGGGGTGGACACCACCTGCACGCCACCCGCCAGGTATTCCGGCGTCTTGGTGGGCGAGATGAAGCGCGTCGCCTCGTTCATGGCGAATGGCATCAGCGCCACGTCCCATCCCGACAGATAGGCGGGCAACTGGTCATAGCCGCGCTGGCCCAGCCAGTGGATGTTGGGCGCGCGCGGCAGATCCTCGGGGGCGATCTTGGCCAGGGGACCGATCATCACGACCGACCAGTCGGGATGGGCGCGGGCCAGCGCCGCGATCAGGCCCAGGTCCAGCCGTTCGTCGATCACGCCGTAATAGCCCAAGCGCGGATGGGGCAGGCCCGCCTGGTCGCCCGGTTCCGCCAGCCCGCCCCGGGCGCGGGCGAAATGCGCGGTATCGACCGCCGACGGAAAGGGGTGGATGTTGGCGTGCCGGTCGGCCTTCGCCTCGTAGATCGAATGGCCGCCGGTAAAGACCACGTCCGCCGTGGCCATCAGCGCGGCCTCGTTCGCGGCCAGGTCGGGCGGGGCGAAGCGGAAGGCCGACAGTTCGTCCATGCAGTCATAGACCACGGCCCCTGCCTCGACATGGGCGGCGATGGGCCACATCATGGGCGTGTAGAACCACAGGACCGGACGGTGGATGCCGCCAAGGCCCATCATCTGGTCCAGCAGGCCCGACAGCGCGCGGGCCTGGTCGGCGGGCGACCAGCGGGCGGGGACGCGGGGGCGGATCGCCTGGACCGTGGTGCCCTCGAAGGCGTGGAATTCCAGATAGGGCAGGTGGTGGTCGGTGGGGATCGCTTCTTCCCAGAAGAACAGGCGATAGTCGCGGGCCAGGCGCGACATCAGGTGCTGCGGGCGTTGCAGCACGAAATCCCAACGCAGGTGCGAAAAGCAGATCAGCGCCGGCCGGATCGCAAGCGCAAGGGGGGTCAGGGGGTTGGCATCGTTCATGGCACCATCCTTGCATTGCGGATTTCGGTCAGTTCCCGGGCCAGCACGGCCATGCTGGGCTGCCAGCCCCACCGGGACAGCGCGGCGTCGCGCGGGTCATAGCGGGCGTAATCGCGCAGCAGCATGTCCAGCGCCTCGGCAAAGTCGGCGCCTTCGTGGGCAACGACCCCGGTGTCCGGCGTGACGAATTGCAAGCCGCAGGACAGCCGCGCATTGGCCAGCACCGGCAGGCCCGCCAGCTGGTATTCGGTCAGGATCGCGGGCGCCCCGTCATCGACGCCGCACACGACGCCCACGCGGGCGCGGTTGATCTGGCGGTTCACCTCGTCATGGGACACGCCGGGCGGACCCACGATCTCCAGATCCAGCCCGTCGCGGGCGGCGCGGTCGCGGAACTCGTCGGCCTGGTGGCCGTAGCCCACCACCAGCAGCCCGCGCGTGCCGGGGCGGCGCGCCATGGCGTCGAACAGGATGTCGTGGCGCTTGTAGGGCTGCGCGCAGGCCACATAGACCACGTCGCGGTCCTTGTCCGCGCCCGTCGGAAAGAACGTATCGCCGGATGCGAAGGCGGGACCGATGGGCAGCACCAGGGTGCGCGCGCCGGGCACCCGGGCCTCGATTTCCCGCGACTGCCAGTCGGCGCCGGTCAGGAACAGATCGAACTTCGCCGCCAGGTCGTCGGGGATGCGCAGGGCGGGCGCGTCAATGGAATTGTAGATCTTGACCGAGGCATCGCAGGCCTCCAGCAGCGCCGCATCGACGCCAAGGCCCCAGACACACAGGATTTCGGGCGCGCCCACCTTGGCGATGAAATCCACCGCCTCGCAGGACGCATGGGGCGCGGGACCGTCGGCCCGGAACACGCGCCGGACCAGCCCGGGGTTGCGGGCGTCGGGCGTGCCGTCCGAAAGGTCCCTGTCGCGGTCGGAGTCGCCGTCGCGGCCTGCAAAGCTCCAGACCTCGGCGTGATCGACCAGGCCCGCGGCGACGGCGGCCAAGGGCAGGCGTTCCAGATAGCCGCCGACGACCTCGACCTTGTCAGGCCGCCTCCGGTCTAAGGGAAGCGTGCTTGCCTCCCAGAAGCCGGGATCGGGGGGGGATTGCGGAATGCTGGGCGGGACCTGCGAGCAGAAATCGGAAATCGCAGCAATCCAACCAGGCATATGGGACCATCCAGCAACAAGAGCATGGGTCAACCGTCAACACCCGCAAAGGGTTGCATTGATTTTTATCAGTGTCCAGCCACTTCATGCCGCCAGCGAGGCCGCCGGATCCTGATCCGTTTTCGCGGCCTCCTCCAGCGTCTCGCCGCCCTTGCCGCAGCCCAGGCACGGCGGATGGCCATGGATGCCGTTGCCCAGATGACCGGAACCCGCGGCCAAGGAAGCACCAGGCCCACGACGCCCACGGGTTCGCGCAGGCTCATGGCGATGGGGTTGTCGGAGGCGGGCGCCACCGGATCATGGATGGTCTTGCCGCCCTGTTCCAGAACGCGCATCGGCGGCAGCACGGCCGACATGATCCAGCGGCGTGCCGCCCCACCTGCTACGCCCCCCATGGCTTTCCCCGCGAACGACAATATTCTGGGATGGCGCATTAGAAAAACTATGCGGGGGGACCGATGGACGACGTGGCGGTGGTGGTCGGGGCCTCGGGCGGGATCGGGGCTGCGCTTGTGGCAGAGGTGCAGGCCCGGGGCGGGTTCCGCGCGGTGATCGGCCTGTCGCGGCCGGACCTGGACCTGACCGATCCCGCCGGCGTCGCGCTTGCCGCCCGGCGGGTGGCCGACATCGGCACGCCCGCGCTGGTCATCGTGGCGACGGGCCTGCTGCACGGGCCGGGGGTCGAGCCGGAAAAGACCCTCCGCGCGCTGGACCCCGAGGCCATGGCCCGGGCCTTTGCCGTCAATGCCATCGGCCCGGCGCTGGTGATGAAGCATTTCCTGCCGCTGATGCCCCGCGACCGGCGGGCGGTGTTCGCGGTCCTGTCGGCCAAGGTGGGCAGCATCGGCGACAACCGGCTGGGCGGCTGGTATTCCTATCGCGCGTCCAAGGCGGCGCTGAACCAGATCGTCCGCACGGCGGCGGTGGAACTGCGCCGCACCCACCCCCGGGCCATCTGCGTGGCCTTTCATCCCGGCACGGTCGCGACCGGGTTGTCGGGGAAATTCGCCAAGACCGGCTTGCAGGTCCAACAGCCGCCCGAGGCCGCATCCGCCCTGCTGGACAGCATCGACCGGCTGGCGCCCGGACACAGCGGCAGCTTCCTGGACCGCCTTGGCCACCCGATCCCCTGGTAGGCTTGCGCCCCCGCCCCGATCCGCCGCATCCTGCGCGCATGGACCTGCCCCTTGCCCCCTTGTCCCTGCCCCCCGACCAGGCCGCGGCGCTGGCCGCGCTGTACCGGCGCGGCACGCCCGCCAACACGCTGCGCGCGTGGGAACGCGACCTTGCCTATATCGCCGCCTGGAAGCGGGCGGCCTTCGGCGCGGCGCTTGACTGGCCGGAAAGCGAAGCCGTGGCGCTGCGCTTTCTTCTGGATCATGCCCAGGATCTGACCCGGGTGCCGGGCGCGGCGCAGGACGCGGCGCTGGCGCTGGTGGCGGCGGGCTTGCGCCGCACGCTGGCCTGCCCCGCCCCCGCCACCCTGGACCGGCGCATCGCCAGCTGGCGGGCCTTCCACCGGATGCGGAACCTGCCCTCGCCCTTCGAGGCGCCGCTGGTCTCGCAGGCCCGTGCCCGTGCCCGGCGCGCGGCGGCGCGGCCCCGGGCGCGCAAGTCCGAAAACCCCATCACCCGCCCCGTGCTGGAAGCCATGCTGGCCACCTGCGATCACAGCCACCGCGGCCTGCGCGACACGGCGCTGCTGATGCTGGGATGGGCCTCGGGCGGGCGCAGGCGGTCCGAAATCTCGGCCCTGAACGGGGATGACGTGGACGCGCGCGACTTCGAGGCGTCGGGCCTGCTGCGCATCAGGCTGCTGGCGACCAAGACCACCGGTCCCGGCCTGGCCCCCCGCCTGCCGCTGAAGGGCCGCCCGGCCCGCGCCGTCATGGCCTGGATCACCCTGGCCCGGATCGGCGACGGCCCGCTGTTCCGCCCCGTCAGCCTGTCGGACCGCGTGCTGCCCCGCCGTCTGGGTCCCGAGGCGATCCGCGCCGTGGTGCGCAACCGCCTGGTGCTGGCGGGCTATCCGCCCGATTTCGCCAGCGCCCACGGGCTGCGGTCCGGCTTCCTGACGCAGGCCGCGCTGGACGGCGCCCCCCTGCCCGCCGCCATGGCGCTGTCGCTGCACCGCAGCCCCGTGCAGGCGCAACGCTATTACGCGGATGTCGAGATCGCCGACAACCCGGCGACCGACCTGCTGGGATAGGGCCGGCCCGTCCTGTCTTTCCCTTGGCCCCGCGCCGCCGTGGCGGAACGCCCGGCCCTTCCGGGGGGTTGACGGGGGACACCGACCCCCGACCCATCAGGAAGGAAAGACGCATGAGCAAGGCCACACTGACCCTGGACGGCATGGCCCCCTTGCAGGGGACAGCCGAATCCGGGGGCGACTTCATCCGCTTCCACACCGATGGCGGCCTTGATGCCCGGGGGCTGGACCGCCTGCACAAGGGCCGGATCGAGATCGACGGCAGGACCGAAAAGGTCATGCTGAAAAGCGTCCCCGCGAACCCGGATGCCGACGGGACGATCGAACTGACGCTGCAACGGTTCCAACCCTCGTCGCTTTGATCCCAGCCACGGAGCCTCCATGATGACCATGACCACCGTTTCCCGGCGCGGCTTCCTGCAAACCTCGGCGGCGGGGGCCGGCATGGGCACCCTGGCGCTTGGCCTGGGGACCGCGCCCGCCCTGGCCCAGACCGCCGGGCGCGCCATCGGCACCGGGCAGACGCCGCCCGCCGATCCCCTGGAACGCGGGGCGGCAGGCCGGCCCGAACCCGAACTGGACGCCGCCCCGCGCCCGACCCCGCCCGAAAACCGGCTTGGCTGGGCGGTCTGCGGCTTGGGTCATTTCGCGCAGAACCATGCCATTCCCGCCATCGGCCAGGCGTCCGAGGCGACGCTGACCGGCCTGATCTCGGGCAACCGCGACAAGGCGCTGGCCGTGGGCGCCGCCTGGGGCGTGCCGGAAGGCGCGATCTTCGATTACGGGATGCAGGGGCTGGCGGACAACGACGCCATCGACATCGTCTACGTGATCACGCCCAATGCCATCCACGAGGAAAACGTCGTCGCCGCGCTGGAGGCGGGCAAGCATGTCCTCTGCGAAAAGCCCTTCGCCCATAATTCCGCCGCGGCGCAGCGGATGATCGACGCGGCCAAGGCCGCCGACCGCAAGATCATGATCGCCTATCGCGCCCATTTCGAGCCGAACAACACCGCGTTGAAGGAGATGGTGGACAAGGGCGAACTGGGCGAGATCTGGTATGCGACCTCGGACCATCACCGCCCCCTGGACCCTGGGGTCGAGCGCGACCAGTGGCGGATGGTGCGCGATCTGGCGGGCGGCGGGTCGATGATGGACATCGGCATCTATTCCCTGAACGGGCTGATCTGGCTGCTGGACGAGGTGCCAAGCCGCCTGATCGCCGCCACCTTCTCGCCCGAGACCCCCGACGGCCGCTTCGGCGAGGTCGAGGCCATCGCGCAGGTGCAGCTGGTCTTTCCCTCGGGGCGGCGGGCCGGCATCTCGTCGGGCTATGTCGCCAGCAAGAAGCGGATCGACCTGTGGGGATCGCAGGGCGTGGCGGTGCTGGATCCGGCCACCGAATACAGCGGCAACCGGCTGACGGTCACCACGGCCCAGGGGCAGGAGATCCCCAAGCCGTCGGGTCCCAGCGAACGGCAGTTCACCGGGCAGATCGACCATTTCAGCAAGGCCGTGCGCGACGGCACCCCCATCCTGACCCCGGCGGACATGGGCCTGCGCGACATGCACCTGCTGGAGGCGGTCTATCTCTCGGCCGAACGCGGGGAATGGGTGGACCTGAACCCCGACGGCACGCCGGTCAGCGCCCGGTGATGCCCTCGACGGGATGGGGCGGGATGGGCTGCGTCACCAGAAGGTTGCGGCGCTTTTCGTAGAAGGCGTTGCCGCCTGCCACCAGCACGTAATGCATGTTGTCATAAGGAAAGCGGTGTCCCGCCGTGTGGAAGAACATCGCGTTGCCGACCAGGGGATGGCGCTCGCCGCGCAGGACGGACCGGGCGGCCTCGCGCACCTGCGGCGCGGTCCGCAGGTTCATCTTGCGCCTCATGATGCCCGGCGCGAACTGGTTCTTTTGCGCGACCACGCCGCAGACCGACCGGGGATACTGCCCCGACTGCACGCGGTTCATGACCACGCTGCCCACCGCGACCATGCCGTCGCGGCTGGAGCGGTTCGATTCGAAATACATCGCCCGTTCCATGCATTCCTGTTCGGACATGCGGCCAAGGCCGCAACCCGCCAGCACCAGCGCCATGCCAAGCGCCAGCCCGGCCCGAGACCCCGAGATCATCGTCATCGCCCTGCCCCTGTCCTGCTTGTTGTTGCAGAACGCCTATCAAGAACCGGGTTTCCCCTGCAAGCCGCGCTTACCCCTTACCCCTCACCCCTTATCCTTTTCTGCGACGCTTTTCATTTCGGGGGCTGCGACGAAGCGCCATGCTCTTCGGGGTC
>NZ_WMBT01000009.1 GCF_009708075.1 Paracoccus lichenicola
ATGTGCCATGACTGAGCATATCACCCGCATGGATGTCAGGGAATCCTACAGGTGTTTTCACACGGTCTGATCACCTGCTGCGCCATCAGGGCAGCAGCGCGGAATGGCCCGCCCGTCTTCTGAAGATCATAGCGGAACGGGGCGTGACGGATATCGTGCTTTACGGTGACGTGCGCCCGATCCATGCCGCCGCACGATCCGCCGCGCAGGCGCTCAACCTGCGCTTGCACGTGTTCGAGGAAGGCTATCTGCGCCCCTACTGGATCAGCTACGAACGCGGCGGCTCGAACGGCCATTCGGCGCTGCTGGACATTTCCCTGCCCGAGATGCGCGCCACCCTTCGCGACACCCTGTCCGAGGTGCGGCGCCCGCCGGCCCGCTGGGGCGACATGCGCCACCACAAGTTCTATGGCGCCTTCTATCACTTCCTGGTCCTTGTCGCGAACCGGCGCTATCGCAAGTTCGCCAGCCACCGCGCCTTGACGGTCCGGGACGAGTTCCTGCTGAACCTGCGCCGCCTTGTCCTGACGCCATTCCATTCGCTGACGCGCGCGGTCCAATGGCAGCGGTTCCGGCTGTCGGGCAATCCCTATCTTCTGGTGCCGATGCAATTGGAACATGATTCGAGCGTGCAGGGTCATTCGCCCTTCACCCGAAATCGCCAGTTCGTCGAGGAAGTCGTGGCCGAATTCGCCCGGTCCGCCCCCCGGCATCACCACCTGCTGTTCAAGGCTCATCCGCTGGAGGATGGCCGGGCCAGAAACCGCCGTTCCATCCGCGAGGCCGCGGCCCGGCACGGCGTTTCCGATCGCGTGCATTATTTCCGCGGCGGCAAGCTGGCCGACATGCTGGCCCATGCCCGCGCGGTGATCACGGTCAATTCCACCGCCGCGCAGCAGGCCTTGTGGCGCGGCCTGCCGGTCAAGGCCCTGGGCCGCGCGGTTTATTGCAAGCCGGGGCTGGTGTCGGACCAGCCGCTGTCGGACTTCCTGGCCCAGCCGTCCGCGCCCGACATGGCGTCCTATCGGGTGTTCCGCAACTATCTGCTGCAAACCAGCCAGGTGCCCGGGGGCTTCTATTCCCGCCGTTCGCGCGCCCATGCCCTGCGGCTGGCGGCCGACCTGATCCTTGCCCCCGAGGATCCCTATCAGGCCCTGGCGGCCGGCCGCTTCCAGCGGCGGCAACAGATTTGCGAACTTCTGGACTAGGCTTCATGAAGTGGTGGCATCCAGGGGCAGGCCGGGCTACATTGCCGGCACAACCGGACGGCAAGTCCGGGCTAAAGGAATAGGAGTTTCGAGAGGTGACAGTGAAGCTTTCTCCCGCCCGTTCGGCGGCGGGCCTGGCCATGCGCCTTGTCGTGATCGCGGCGATGGCGCTTGTGGCGGCCTGCAGCCTGCCGCGTTCCGGTCCCAGCAAGAACGAAATCTATTCGGGCGCCGTCGAAAAGGGCGGCAACGCGCATGTGATCTATGTGAACGAACATGTGGCGCGGGCCACGAATTTCGTTCCGTCCTATGGTTTCTCGAACGGCTTCCTGCGCGCCGGGCAGGTCGGCGCGGACGAGATCCGGGCAGGCGACGTGCTGGGTCTGGCGATCTGGGAAAACGTCGATGACGGGCTGCTGACCTCGCTGGGGGCCAGCTCGACCGCGCTGCAGGAAATCCAGGTGGACAGCAGCGGCTATATCTTCGTGCCCTATGCGGGCCGGGTGCAGGCGGCGGGCAACACGCCCGACCAGCTGCGCCAGGTCATCACCGAACGGCTGTCCACGCAGACCCCGGACCCGCAGGTCACGGTGGCCCGCGTGGCGGGCGACGGCGCGACCGTGTCCGTCATGGGCAAGGTCTCGGCGCAGGGCGTCTATCCGATCGAGCGGCCGACGCGGACGCTGTCGGCCATGCTGGCCCGTGCCGGCGGCGTGTCGATCGAACCCGAGATCGCGGTGATCACCGTCAAGCGCGGCAATGACACCGGAAAGGTCTGGCTTACCGATCTCTACTCGAACTCCAGCAACGACATCGCCCTGCGGCCCGGCGACGTGATCCTGGTCGAGGAAGACCAGCGCAGCTTCACCGCGCTTGGCGCCCTTGGCGGACAGACCCGCGTTCCCCTGGGCAACGAGATGATCAATGCGGTCGAGGCCGTGGCGATGGTCGGCGGCCTGAACTCGAACCTGGCCGATCCCACGGGCGTCTTCATCCTGCGCGACGAGCCTGAATCGGTGGCCTCGCGCGTGCTGGGCAAGACGGTTTCCGGAACGCAGCGCATCGCCTATGTGCTGGATCTGACGCGGCCCAACGGGCTATTCCTGGCCCGCGATTTCCTGGTCCGGGACGAGGACACGGTTTATGTGACCGAGGCGCCCTATGTTCAGTGGCAAAAGCGCCTGGCCTCGCTGACCGGGCCGATCAGCACCGCGAACACCGTGTCCAACATCGCGCAGTGACGGGCGGATGACCGACGAACAGGAAGCCGCCGGGGGCAAGAACCGGCGGCTTTTCGCATACAGCCGCGGCTTCTGGCACGCCCCCCGCCTGCGGCGCATCCTGCAACTGGCGGGTTGGGACCTGCGCCTTGGCCTGCCCGGACAGGGCGAGGCCGTCGGCATCTGGGGCGCCAGCCCGACGGCCTGGCGCGGCCGGGCCATCGCGTCACGGCGCGGCGCGGGGCTGGTCACGGTCGAGGACGCCTTCCTGCGCTCCGTCCTGCCCGGACGCGCCAGGGGGCGCACGGCCCGGCGCGGTCCCCTTGGCCTGCTGATCGACCCCTTCGGCCTGCACTTCGACCCGTCCCGCCCCTCGCTGATCGAACGGCTGGTCACCCAGGGCGCGACGGCGGGCCATGAACAGCAGGCCCGCGACGGGATCGCCCGGCTGCGGGCGCTGGATCTGTCGAAATACAACGCCCACCGGCCCGGCCTGCCTGCCCTGGATCCGGGCTATGTCATGGTGATCGACCAGACGCGGGGCGACGCCTCGCTGATGGGCGCGGGGCGCAACCGGTTCCTGGCCATGCTGGCTGCCGCGCGCCACGAACACCCCGGCCGTCCCATCCTGCTGCGCAGCCACCCCGAGACGATCCAGGGCCTGCGCCCCGGCCATCTGGTCGCGGACGACCTGCGGCTCGGCGAGATCCTGTGCGACGCGGACATCTCGCCCTGGCGGCTGCTGGAAAACGCCCATGCCGTTTATGCCGTCAGTTCCCAACTGGGATACGAGGCGATCCTGGCAGGCCACAAGCCCCGCCTGTTCGGCCAGCCCTTCCATGCCGGCTGGGGCCTGTCGCAGGACGAAGCCCCTTTGCCGCCGGGCCGCCGCGGCCCTGCCTCGGTCGAGGCGCTGTTTGCCGCCAGCCACCTTCTGGCGCCGGTCTGGTATGATCCCTGCCGCGACCGCCTGACCGATTTCGACGGTGCCGTCGATCAGCTGGAGGCCGAGGTCAAGGCCTTCCGCCAGGACCGCGACGGCCACCTGGCCCATGGGATGCGGCTGTGGAAACGCCCCTTCATCGCGCGCGCCTTCGGCGATGGCCGGGGGGTGCGGTTCACGAACCGGCCATCGGACCAAGTCACGCTGGCCTGGGCAGGCAAGGCGGATGAGGTTCCGCAGGCGATCCGGGTCGAGGACGGGTTCCTGCGGTCCCGGGGGCTTGGCGCGGCACTGACGCCGCCCTTGTCCCTGATCGCGGACGACAAGGGCATCTATTTCGACCCAAGCCGCGAAAGCCGGTTGGAGCGGCTGATCGCCGACGGCCCGCCGCCCGGCGGGGCGGCCCGGACGGCGCGGCTGATCGCGGCAATCCGCGATGCGGGCCTGTCCAAATACAACCTGTCGGGCAACTATCGCCCCGCCCAGACCACCCGCAAACGCATCCTGGTTCCCGGCCAGGTTCAGGACGACGCCTCGATCCGCCTGGGCGCGGGGGCGGAGCGCACCAACCTGGACCTGCTGCGCCGCGTCCGCCGCGACAATCCCGATGCCCATCTGATCTACAAGCCGCATCCCGATGTCGAGGCGGGCCTGCGCCCCGGCGCCATCCCCGCCGCCGACCTGCGGGGTCTTGCGGACGAGGTCGCAACCGCCGCCGACCCCGTCACGCTGCTGGCCCATGTCGATGAGGTCTGGACCATCACCTCGACCCTGGGGTTCGAGGCGCTGCTGCGCGGCGTGCCCGTCACGGTGCTGGGCGCGCCCTTCTATGCAGGCTGGGGGCTGACCCGCGACCTGGGACCGATCCCGCCGCGCCGCCGCGCGCGCCCGGATCTGGCGGCGCTGGTTCATGCCTGCCTGATCGCCTATCCCCGCTATCGCGACCCGCTCAGCGGCCTGCCCTGCCCGGTCGAGGTCGCGGTGGACCGCCTGAAGGACAGCATCGGCCCGCGCGCCCCGGCGCTGCGCCTGCTGGCCAAGGTCCAGGGCCGCCTGGCCGGTCACAGCTGGCTGTGGCGGCGCTGACGGGCGCAAAAAGGAAAATCGTCGCGTGCCTTGTGTTCGGGCCGAACGCCGGCGGCATGGCGCAGGTCCTCATCGGGCCGTCCTCGGACGGAACGGTCCCTGCATGGAACACCGTTCCTCGGGGCAAGCCCCCGCGAACCAGCCGCGTTCCTTGGCAAGCAAGGGACCGATTGCTAACTGTGACGGGCAAACAGGAAGGCCGCCCATGTCGCTTGTGATCTCGCATCTTGCCCGGCGCTTTGGCGCAACCGCCGTCCTGCGCGGGATCCAGCTTGAGGTTGGCAAGGGCGAACTGGTGGCGCTTCTGGGTCCCTCGGGGTCGGGCAAGACCACGCTGCTGCGCATCATCGCGGGGCTTGATTGGCCGGACGCGGGCGGGTTGTCCTTTGACGGCACCGACTGGCTGGGGAAATCGGCGGCCGAACGCCGCATCGGCTTCGTCTTCCAGCACTACGCCCTGTTCCCGCACATGACGGTCCGCGACAACATCGCCTTCGGCCTGACCGTCCTGCCGCGCGCCCAGCGGCCCGGCAAGGCGCAGATCGCGGCCACCGTGGACGGGCTGTTGCGGTTCCTGCAGATCGACGGCCTGTCCGACCGCTATCCGGCGGAACTGTCGGGCGGGCAGCGCCAGCGGGTGGCCCTGGGCCGCGCCATGGCGATCGAACCCCGCGTGCTGCTGCTGGACGAACCCTTCGGCGCGCTGGACGCCCAGGTCCGCCGCGACCTGCGCCGCTGGCTGCGCGGGGTCCATGACAGCGCGGGCACCACCACCATCTTCGTGACCCACGACCAGGAGGAGGCCTTCGAGCTGGCCGACCGCGTGGTGGTGATGAACGGCGGCGTCGTCGAACAGATCGGCCACCCGGACGAGATCTATGACCACCCCGCGACGCCCTTCGTCGCGCGTTTTCTGGGCCTGACGGTCGAGGTTCCGGTGGCGATGCGCGCGGGCCGGGCGCAGGCGGCGGGCCTGGATCTGGCCGCCCTGCCCCGGCGCGCGCTGCCCGATGGTCCCGCCACGCTGTTCCTGCGCCCCGCCGACATCCAGCCGGTTCCCGACCCCGCCGCCCCCTTCCGCGTGACCGAGACCGCGACGACCGGCGCCCTGCTGCGGCTGGTTGCGGAAAGCGAAGCCGGTTGCCGGATCGAGGCCGAGGTGCCGCGCCGCGAGGCTCGCGGCCTGTCGGTCGGCCAGCCCGTCGGGCTGCGCATCGTCGCGGGCCAGATCTTTCCGGGCGGCGCCCCATCCGCTGCCGCCCCCACTGACGCATCCCGACCCCTCAAAGAGGCCCGCCCGTGAAGACCCGCCTGACCACCGCCCTTGCCCTTGCACTTGGCCTCGCCAGTCCCGTGGCCGCGCAGGACGCGATCCTGAACGTGTCCTATGATGTCGCGCGCGAACTGTTCGCCGAACTGAACCCGGTCTTTGCCGAAAAATGGCAAGCGGAAACCGGCCGGACCGTCACCATCGACCAGTCGCATGGCGGATCGTCGAAACAGGCCCGCGCCATCCTGGAAGGCCTGCCCGCCGATGTCGTGACCTTCAACCAGGTGACGGACATCGACGTGCTGGCCGAAGGCGGTCTGGTGGACGAAAACTGGCGCGAGGCTTTCCCGAACCAGGCATCCCCCTATTACTCGCTGCCCGCCTTTCTGGTGCGCGAGGGGAACCCCAAGGGAATCGACGACTGGGACGATCTGGCGCAGGACGGCGTGCAGGTGATCTTCCCCAACCCCAAGACCAGCGGCAACGCGCGCTATACCTATCTGGCGGCCTATGCCTATGCGCTGGACAAGAACAACGGCGACCAGGCGGCGGCGCAGGAGTTCGTGAAGAAGATCTTCGCCAACGTCCCCGTCTTCGACCAGGGCGGGCGCGCGGCCACCGCGACCTTCGCGGAACGCGGCATCGGCGACGTGCTGATCACCTTCGAGGCCGAGACCGGCGGCATCGCTCGCCAATACGCCGACGCCAAGCTGGAACGGGTCACGCCGTCCCTGTCGGTTCTGGCCGAGTTCCCGGTCGCCGTCGTGACCGAGAACGCCGAAAGCAAGGGCACCGCCGAGGTCTCGAAGGCCTATCTCGACTTCCTCTATTCGCCCGACGCGCAGCGCATCCTGGCCCGGAACTTCAACCGCGTGCATGACGAGGCGATCACCGCCGAATTCGCCGCGAACTTCCCCGCCGTGAAGCTGGTCACGGTCGAGGATGTGTTCGGCGGGTGGGACAAGGTGCAGCAAGAACACTTCGCCGAAGGCGGGATCCTCGATTCCGTGTTCGTGAACCAATGAGCGTTGCGGCGGTCACGGGCTTCCCCGCCGGGCGGCAGAAGCGGGTGCTTCCGGGCTTTGGCCTGACGATGGGGCTGACGCTGACCTATGTCGGCATCATCGTCCTGCTGCCCGTGATCGCCCTGGTGCTGAAGGGGGCGGAAATCGGTCCCGTCCGGTTCTGGGAGATCGTGACCGCCCCCCGCACCCTGGCCGCACTGCGCCTGACCATCACCGCCGCCGCGCTGGCGACGGTCTTCAACGCGGCCTACGGGCTGCTGATGGCCTGGGTGCTGGTGCGTTACCGCTTTCCGGGGCGCAGGCTGCTGGACGCGATGATGGACATTCCCTTCGCCCTGCCCACCGCCGTGGCGGGCCTGGCGCTGACGGCGCTGTTTTCGGAAAACGGCTGGTATGGGCAGGTGCTGGCGCCTGCCGGGTTTCCGGTCGTCTATACCATCTGGGGTGTGGCGGTCGCGATGTCCTTCACCTCGATCCCCTTCGTGGTCCGCACCGTCCAGCCGATCCTGGAGGATCTGGAGCCGGGGCAAGAGGAAGCCGCCCGCACCCTGGGCGCGACGCCGTGGCAAATCTTCACGCGGGTGATCTTTCCGGCGATCCTGCCGGCCTATCTGATCGGCACCACCATCGCCTTCGCCCGGTCGCTGGGCGAGTTCGGCGCGGTGATCTTCATCGCCGGGAACCTGCCGATGAAGACGGAAATCGCCTCGCTTCTGGCCGTGATCCGGCTCGAGGAATACGATTACAACGGCGCCGCCGCCATCGCCCTGACCCTGGTCGCCATCGCCCTGGCGCTGCTGGTCGTGTCGAACTGGCTGCAATCGCGCCTGACCCGGCGCAGGGTTCCGGCATGACGCCCGCTATCGCCCCCGCCGCCCTGGCCCCGCGCCAGGACCGCCGCGCCCAGTGGCTGCTGATCGGGCTTGCCGTTGCGCTGACCCTGTTCATCGTCGTGGTGCCGCTGGTCTATATCTTCTGGCGCGCGCTGTCCGAGGGCTTCGCGGTCTTTGCGCAGAACATCATGGCCCCGGACACGCTGCACGCGATCTGGCTGACATCGGTCGTGGCCGTCATCACGCTGCCCGTCAACCTGGCCATCGGCATTGCCGCCGCCTGGCTGATCGCGCGCTTTACCTTTCCGGGCCGCAAGGCGCTGCTGACGCTGATCGAGCTGCCGTTTTCGATTTCCCCCATCATCGCCGGGGTCTGCTATCTGCTGCTTTATGGACGCCAAGGGCTGCTTGGTCCGGTGCTGGCGGCGGGCGATGTGAAGATCCTGTTCGCGCTGCCCGGCATCATCCTGGTGACGCTATTCGTCACCAGCCCCTTTGTCGCGCGCGAAGTCCTGCCGCTGATGCAGGCGCAGGGGTCGGAACAGGAACAGGCGGCGCTGACGCTGGGCGCGTCGGGCTGGCAGATCTTCCGCCGGGTGACGCTGCCCAATATCCGCTGGGCGCTGCTTTACGGCGCGGTGCTGGCGACGGCGCGGGCCGTGGGCGAATTCGGCGCGGTGTCGGTGGTATCCGGCGCGATCCGGGGGCAGACGAACACCCTGCCCTTGCAGATCGAACTGCTGTTCAACGACCTCAACATCGTCGGCGCCTTCGCCGCCGCGTCCACCCTGACGCTGATCGCGCTTGTGGTGCTGGTGCTGAAAACGGTTCTTGAAGGCCGGACCCGCTAGCGGCGGAAGTCGGTCGGCCTGATGCCGTGCCGCGCCAGCTTGTCATAGAATGTCTTGCGCGGCAGGCGCAGCCGGGCCATGGCCGCCGTGGCATTGCCGCCCGCCAGCCGCAGGGCGTCGCGGATCAGTTCGGCCTCGTAAACCGCGACCAGATCCGACAGGCCCGGCGCCTCGCCGCCTTCCTGCGCGTCGAAGGGCGTCACGCCGATGGCCTGGCTTTCGGCGAAGCCGCGCAGTTCGGGCAGGTTGCCCGGCCAGCCATGCCCCGACAGCCGCGCCTTGACTGCGCCGGTCATCGCGGGCGCGGGCCGGTCCAGCCGCGCGCAGGCCGCCAGCAGGAAATGGCGGTACAGCGCCGGAATATCCTCGCGCCGTTCGGCCAGCGGCGGCACCGGCAGGACGGTGCCGGACAGGCGATAGAACAGCCGCGCGTCGAACGCTCCCTGGGCCAAGCGCGCCGGATCGGCGGCGGTCGAGGCCAGAAGCTGCACATCCATCCCGCGCGGGGCAGCGGCCCCCGCAGGCCAGAACTCTCCCGCCTCGAGGATCGCGGACAGCCGCGCCTGCATGGCGGGCGTCAGCGCATCCACGCGGTCCAGGAACAGCACGCCCCGCTGCGCCCGTTCAAGCTGGCCCGCCTTGCGGGTGCCGCGCGGGGCCGCAGCCTCGCTGCCCAGAAGGTCGGCCTCGAACCGCGCGTCGTCCAGGGCGTCGCAGGCCAGATGCACGAAGGCGCGGGCGCGGCGCGGGCCTTGGCGGTGGATGGCGCGGGCAACGGACAGCCTGCCCGACCCGTCGGGACCGGTCAGCAGGGCGTTCCCCTCGGCCTGGGACACACGGTCCAGCGCGGCGCGCAGATGGACCATGACCTCGCTGCTGCCGGAAAGCTCGGGGAAGCTGTCGGATGCGTCGTGGCTGGCCTGCCGCAATTCGCGGTTCTCCAGCACCAGGGCGCGGGCAGTGGCGGCGCGGTTCAGCGCGGCCAGCAGCACGTCGCGCCCCACGGGCTTGGTCAGGAAATCGTAGGCCCCGGCCTTCAGCGCGGCCACCGCCATCGGCACGTCGCCATGCCCGGTCAGCAGGATCACCGGCAGGTCGGGGTCGATGGCGTGGAGGCGCCCGAACAGTTGCAACCCGTCCATGCCGGGCATCCGCACGTCGGACAGCACCACGCCCGGATAGTCGCGCGTCATGCCGGCCAGCGCATCGGCGGCAAGCCCGAAATCCTCGACCCGGAAGCCCGCCAGTTGCAGGGTCTGGACCTGGGCCGCGCGCAGATCCTCGTCGTCCTCGACCAGCCGGACCAGCCCCGTCATGCCGCCCTCGGCAGGGTCAGGCGGAAGGTGGCGCCCTGCCCCGGCACCGGGTCGTCGGCGGTCAGTTCGCCGCCAAGGTCGCGGGCGATGTCGCGGGAAATGACCAGCCCCAGGCCAAGGCCCTGCGGCTTGCTGGTGGCAAAGGGCGCGAAAAGCTGGTCCCTGACCTGCGGCGGCAAACCGGGACCGTTGTCCGAAACGGTCAGCGTGACGCGGTCGGCGCCCGCTTCGACTCCCAGGCGGATGCCGGGATCGGCGCAGCCTTCCTGCGCCTCGAAGGCGTTGGTCAGCAGGTTCACGAGGATCTGTTCCACCCGCACCTGTTCGCCGGTGACGGCAAGCCCGTCAGGGATCCCGGGCAGGTGGACCGGCATGTCGCCGGCCTTGCGGCGGCTGGCGGTCAGCATCAACGAGGCCTCGATCACCGGGCGCAGGGGAACCGGGCCGATCTGGCCCGTGGCCTTGCGGGCAAAGCCGCGAAGCTGGTCGGTGATCTGGCCGATCCGGTCGGCCATGCGACTGATGCGGGCCAGGTTGTCGCCCGCCGGACCGCCGGGCAGCATCGCCTGGCCGTTTTCCGCCAGCAGGCGGATCGCGGCCAGCGGCTGGTTGATCTCGTGCGCGACGCCCGCCGTGATCTGGCCCATGGTCGCCAGCTTGTTGGCCTGCACCAGATCGGACTGCATTTGCGACAGCCGCTGCTGGGCCATCTGGCGTTCGCGCATCTCCTCGGACAAGTCGCGGGTGCGTTCGGCCACGGCGCGCTCCAGGGTGATGCGATAGGCGCGGTCCGCCTGGGCCTTGCGGGTGGCGCGCAGCCGGGCGCGGCGGGCCTGGTCGGCCAGCGCCATCAGCAGCAGCATCGCCAGACCCGCCGTGCCTGCGGCATAGAGGGCCGTCTGCCGCGCTTCCCGCGTCGGGGCGTGCATGGCCAGGGTCCATCCCGTCCCCCGCACCGGCAGGGTGATCCGCAGGCTGGCGGGCACCACCGGCGGGGTAGTCGTGAAGCGAAGGTCGGCGGCGGTGGTGATGATCACCCGGCCATCCGCTTCGGTCACATGGGTCGCGTTCGGGCTGCGCGCCCAGGCGGCCTCCAGCGCGTCGAATTCCACCTTGACAACCACCACCCCCAGAAGCGCCGCGCCGTCCCGCACGTCATGGGACAGATACAGGCCCGGCTGCCGGCTGACGGTGCCAAGCGCGAATTCCATCGCGGTGGGGTCCGCAAGCCGGAAGTAATCGCGAAAACCGTAATCGTGGCCCACGAAGCTGTCGGGCTGGTTCCAGTTCGACGCGGCAACGGTCCGGCCCGTGGCGTCCAGCAGATACAGGACGGTGCTTTGCGTCTCGGACCGCAACCGTTCCAGCTTGGCCGAGACGGCATCGCGCCGGTCGATCGCCTCGCCGCGAAGCGTGGCCTTGACCATGGCGTCGTCGGCCAGGACCGCGACAACCGCGCGCTGCCGGTCCAGGATGCTTTCCAGCGTCAGCGCGCGCGACTGCGCGGCGGCCAGCCCCTCGTCGCGCAGGCCCTGCAGGGCGTTGGACCGGACGCCCCAAAAGGCCGCGGCGGGAACCAGAACCAGCAAGGCCAAGGCAACGGCAAGGGCCAGCCATCCTGCCAGCCGGGACGAGGGCGGCGAATCGCTGGCTGTCCGCAAGGCATCCTGTTCATCCCGCACGAGTCTGGCGTTCCGGCACTGTGTTTCCCTTTCCACACTAGCAGCTTCGGCCTGTGCGGAAAACCACACATGTCCAGGGCGCCATCGGGCGAAAACAGCCATGTTTTCAGCGCATTGCTGCCATGTGGCAAGAATTTCGGGCAGCTCTGCCCGCAGCGTAGGATGCCCGCCATCGCATCGACACTCAGGCAGGAGGAGGCCTTTCCATGCAGCTGGACCCATCCGCGCATCCCGTGGCCCATCAGAAGCGGCCGTTCTATCGTCACCTGTACTTCCAGGTCGTCATCGCCATCGCGGCGGGCGCCCTGCTGGGCCATTTCTATCCCGAAACGGGCGAGGCGCTGAAGCCGCTGGGCGACGGCTTCATCAAGCTGGTCAAGATGATCATCGCGCCCGTCATCTTCCTGACCATCGTCACCGGCCTTGCAGGCATGGGTTCGCTGCGCGGCGTGGGTTCGGTCGTGGGCAAGGCATTCGCCTATTTCCTGACCTTCTCGACGCTGGCGCTGATCGTGGGCCTGATCGTGGCGAACGTGATCCAGCCGGGCCAGGGCATGAACATCGACCCCGCGTCCCTGGATGCGGGCGCCGTGGCGACCTATACCGAAAAGGCGCATGAAACCTCGCTGGTGGGCTTCGTGATGGGGATCATCCCCGACACGCTGGTGTCAGCCTTTGTCGAAGGCAACATCCTGCAGGTGCTGTTCGTGGCGATCCTGTTCGGCATCGGCCTGATCCTGGTCGGCGACAAGGGCAAGCCCGTGCTGACCTTGCTGGAATCCGCCAGCTTCGCGATCTTCCGCGTGGTGGACATCCTGATGAAGGCCGCCCCCATCGGCGCCTTCGGTGCCTTCGCCTTCACCATCGGCAAATACGGCATCGCGTCGATCATGAACCTGGCGATGCTGGTGGGCACGTTCTACCTGACTTCGGCGCTGTTCGTGATCGTGATCCTGGGCACCGTCTGCATGGTCAACGGCTTTTCCATCTTCCGGCTGATCTCGTATCTCAAGGCCGAGATCCTGCTGGTCCTGGGCACCTCGTCGTCCGAATCCGCCCTGCCCTCGCTGATGGAGAAGATGGAAAAGGCGGGCTGCGCGCGCCCCGTGGTGGGCCTGGTCGTGCCGACCGGCTACAGCTTCAACCTGGACGGCACCAACATCTACATGACGCTGGCCGCGCTGTTCATCGCCCAGGCCACGAACACCGACCTGACGCTGCAACAGCAGGTGCTGCTGCTGGCCGTCGCGATGCTGTCGTCCAAGGGCGCGGCGGGCGTGACGGGCGCGGGCTTCATCACGCTGGCCGCCACGCTGTCGGTGGTGCCGACCGTCCCGGTCGCGGGCATGGCGCTGATCCTGGGCGTGGACCGCTTCATGTCGGAATGCCGGTCCATCACCAACTTCATCGGCAACGCGGTCGCCACGGTCGTCGTCAGCCGCTGGCACGGCGCCCTGGATCGCGAGCGGTTCGATGCCGTGATGGGCGGGCGCGAGCCTGAGGGCCTGGCAGCCCCGGTCACCGGGCTGGCCGTTCACCCGGCGGGCCTGCAACTGGGCGAAAGCAGCGCGGACTGAACGTCGGAAAACGGAACCGGGGCACCGCAGCGATGCGGCGCCCTTTTTCATGCGTCAGACCAGAATGTCGCTGTCGCGCGGGGGCGTTCCGTTCCGGATCGCCAGCAGGTTTTCCATCATCCGCGCCACCGTGGGCGCAAAGCTTTCTGCGTCAAGCGCCCCCAGATGAGGGGTCAGCACCACCCGGTCCAGGCCCAGCAGCGGGTTGTCGGGCGCGATAGGTTCGACGGAAAACACGTCGATGCCGGCCCCGCGCAACCGGCCCCCGCGGATCGCTTGAGCCAAATCCGCTTCCACCAGCACCCCGCCCCGCGCGGCGTTGACCAGGATCGCGTCGCCCTTCATCAGCGCCAGACGGCGGGCGTTGATCAGGCCGCGGGTGCTGTCGTTCAACTCGCAGTTCAGCGTCACCACGTCGGACGATGCCAGCAGGTCATCCAGCGGCGCGAAACGGGCGTTCAGGTCCGCTTCCTCGGCCTGTGGCAGGGGGGTGCGCTTGGTGTAGAGGATCGGGCAGCCGAACCCCCGCAGCAGGCGCGCGAGGGCCTTGCCGATATGGCCCATGCCGACGATGCCCACGGTGCGGCCCGACAGGGTGGCGGCGCGCGACGCGACGGCGCCCTTGGGCCAGCCGCCGTCGCGGATGCCCATGTGGCCGCGCACGATGTTGCGGTTGACGGCCAGGATCAGGCCCAGCGTGGTTTCCGCCACCGCCACCGCGTTGGACCCGGTCGTGCGCAGCACCCGCACACCATGCCTGCGCGCAGCCTCCAGGTCGATGCCGTCATAGCCCACACCCCATTTGTGGACCGCCCGCAGCCCCGGGGTGGCGAACATCGCCTCGGTCACGGGCATGTCGCCGGTGATGGCGAAGCTGGCCCTTTCCAGGGCGGCAAGCTGGTCCTGCGGATCGCGCGACTTGGCGGTTGTCAGAAGCCACCCGGGCGGCAGGAAGGGCCGCAGGCGATCCAGCCGTTCGGGGGTCGAGGGGTCCAGCAGGGCAAGGGTGGTCATCATGGCCTCAGATCACGAAGCGGATGCCGGGGCGGGCCAACCCGCCGCCCTGCGCCATCACCGTGCCGTCGGCGCGCCAGCAGGCAGCGCCCGTCATGGTGCCGTCGGGCGCGAAGCCGATGGCGTTCATGCCGCCGCCGATGGTCTTGACGGGCCGCACCTCATGGCCGCGCGCCCGCATCGCGTCGGCCTGGGCGGCATAGGCGGGTTCCAGTTCCAGGTGATGCCCTTCGGTCCACAGGCGCGGGGCCTCGACCGCCTGTTGCAGGCTCATGCCGTGGTCGATCAGGTTCACGATGGCCTGCATGGCCGAGGGAAAGATCCGCACGCCCCCCGGCAGGCCAAGCGCATAGAGCGGCTGCCCGTCCCGCAGCACCATCATCGGCGCCATGGAGGTGGGCACCCGCTTGCCCGGCGCCACTGACAGCGCGCGCCCCGGCCGGGGGTCATAGTTCAGCATGTAGTTGTTGGGGATGATCCCCGTTCCCGGCACCATGAACCGCGCGCCCCACAGGCCGTTGATCGTGTGCGTGGCGCTGACGATGGTTCCGTCCGCATCCGCCACGGTCACATGCGTGGTGTCGCGGCTTTCATGGGCCATCCGTTGCCGGGCATAGTCCTTGGACGTGAAGCGGTCCACCGGCACATCGACGAAATCGGGATCGCCCGAGGCCGCGCGCCGGTCCTGAAACGCCAGGGCCATTGCCCGCGCCATCAGGTCCATCGCATCGGGGTTGGCAAAGCCCATGGCGCGCAGGTCAAAGGGTTCCAGCATGTTCAGCATCTGGACGATGTGGACGCCCGAGGATGCGGGCGGCGGCGGGCCGACGATGGTGTGGCCGCGATAGGTGCCGAAGATCGCCTGCCGCTGGATAGCCTTGGCCGCCGTCAGATCGGCCAGGGTGACGTGCCCCCCGTCAGCCAGCCGATCCGCCAAGGCGCGGCCCAGATCGCCGCCGTGCAGCGCCGCGTCCCCCTGCGCCTGGATCAGGCGCAGGCTTTCGGCGTAATCGCCCATGACCAGCCGCGACCCCGGCGCCAGCGGTGCGCCCTCTGGCAGGAACATGCGCGCGATCTCTGGGTCGGCGCGTAGGTCGTCCTGATGTTCCCGGATCGCGCCGTGCAGATAGGGGCTGACGGTGAAGCCCCGCGCCGCCGCGCGGATCGCGGGTTCGGCCACGTCGGCCCAGGGCAGCCGCCCATACTGGCGCTGCATCAGGAACCAGCCGCGCAGGTTGCCCGGCACTGCCACCGCCGACGGCCCGACCATGTTCCGCCGTCCCTCGGTGTCCATATAGCGGTCCGGCAGATCCGACACCGGCGTGAACATGTCCGCCCGCGCACCCTGCCCCGCCACCGACAGCGCGTCGATCACCACGTGCCGCCCGTCTGCCAGCCGCAGATGCGCGATGCCGCCGCCCGCGATGCCGACCATCATCGGCTCCACCACCGTCAGCGTCAGCAGCGCGGCGACGGCAGCGTCCACGGCATTGCCGCCGACTGCCAGCATCTCGGCCCCCGCCGCCGTGCCCAGGGGCGCGTTGGTCACGACAACGCCCCGCGAGCCGGAGGCAGGGCGCTTTTCGCAGGCAAAGGGCAGGGTCACGCCCGCGCATCCTCCAGCATCATCCGCGCGGCCTTTTCCGCGATCATCATCACCGGGGCGTTGGTGTTGCCGCTGGTGATCGTCGGCATGACCGACGCATCCGCGATCCGCAGCCGTCCCACCGCGCGCATCCGCAGGCGCGGGTCCACCACCGCGCCGTCGTCCGCGCCCATGCGGCAGGTGCCGACCGGATGGAAGATCGTCGTGCCCACCGCGCCTGCCGCCCGGACCAGATCCTCGTCCGTCTGGAAGGCAATGCCGGGCACGTGCTCGCTGGGATCATAGCGGGTGAAGGCGGGCTGCGCCGCGATCTTGCGGGCCAAGCGGATGGCGCGGACGGCCACGTCCCGGTCGCCGGGCGTGGACAGGTAATTCGGGCGAATGGCGGGATGCGCGCGGAAATCCGGGCCGGTCACATGGACCGACCCCCGGCTTTCGGGACGCAGGTTGCAGACGCTGGCGGTCATGGCCGGGAACGGGTGGACGGGATCGCCGAACTTGTCCAGGCTGACCGGCTGGACGTGAAACTCCAGATCCGCCGTGGCCTTGTCCGGTCCCGACCTTGCGAAAATCCCCAACTGGCTGGGCGCCATGGACATCGGCCCGGACCGCTTCAGCAGGTATTCCAACCCGATGGCGGCCTTGCCCAGCAGCCGGGACGCCTTCTCGTTCAGCGTCGGAACGCCCGTCACCTTGTAGACCAGCCGCAATTGCAGGTGATCCTGAAGGTTCTCGCCCACGCCCGCAACCTCGACCTGCGGCGCGATGCCTGCGGCTTGCAGAACGTCGCCGCGCCCGATGCCCGACTGTTCCAGGATCTGCACGGACCCGATGGCCCCTGCCGCCAGAACCGTTTCTCGCGCGGCCCGCACCTCTTGCCGCTGGCCGCGGTGGTGGAAGACGACGCCCGCGACCTCGCCGTTCTCGATCACCAGGCGCTCGACCTCGGCCCCGGTCAGGACGCGCAGGTTGGGGCGGGACAGGACCGGGCGCAGAAAGGCCTTGGCCGCGCTCCACCGCCAGCCGGCGCGTTGGGTCACGTCGAAATAGCCGCTGCCTTCGTTGTCGCCCCGGTTGAAGTCATCCGTGCGCGGGATGCCCGCCTGTTCGGCGGCCTGCATGAAGGCGTCCAGGACCGCCCAGCGGACGCGCGCGGTTTCCACCCGCAATTCGCCGCCCGCGCCGTGGGCGTCGTCGGCGCCGCGATAGAAATCCTCCTGCGCCTTGAACAGCGGCAGCACGTCGTCCCATGCCCAGCCGGTGCAGCCCATCTGCCGCCAGCCGTCATAATCCGCCGCCTGCCCGCGCATGTAGATCATGCCGTTGATCGAGGACGAGCCGCCGATCACCCGCCCGCGCGGATAGAGCAGCGACCGGCCACCCAGGGCTTCCTCGGCCTGGGTCCTGAAGCCCCAGTCGGTGCGCGGGTTGCCGATGCAATACAGATAGCCCACCGGAATGTGGATCCAGTGGTAGTTGTCGCGGCCCCCCGCCTCCAGCAGCAGGACGCGCGCCTTCGGGTCGGCGGACAGGCGGTTCGCCAGCACGCATCCCGCGCTGCCCGCACCGATGACGATGTAATCGCAGTTTTCCATGCGCGAGAGGATGGCCGCAAAGCCCGGACTACACAAGCGGCCGATGCAACGGCCCGGCCAGAAGGCCGGACCGCACAAGGGTTACAGCCCCAGGATCAGAACGACTTGTTCAGGCTGACATAGAAGGCCCGGCCCGGTTCGTTGAAGGTATTGGCGCTGGATCCGGTGCCTGTCCGCACCACCGTCTTGTCCAGCAGGTTGGTGATGCCCGCGGACACCCGCGCCGTGTCGTTGATCTGCCAGGTGCCGCCCAGGTTCACCAGCGTATAGGGATCGCGGCTTTCCGTGTCGGCATAGTCCTCGTTGGTGATCGAGTTCGAGGACGCGGCCTCGATCTTGCCGTAATGGGTGGCCGACAGGGTCACGGTCAGCGCCTCGGTCGCATACCAGTCCAGCGCGGCGTTGATCGTGTAGTCGGGGACCAGGCTCAGCGGTTCGCCATTGTCCTTTTCCGACTTGATCATCCTGGTGAAGTTCGCGTTGAACGCGAAACGCTCGCCCAGGTCGGTCGAGAAGTTGCCTTCCAGACCCGAGATCACGGCCTTGCCCTCGTTTTCCCAGCGATACAGCCGGTCGGTCGTCGCGCCCGTGTTGTACTGGACGAAGCCCGAGCCGATGCGGTTGTCGTAGTCGTTGTGGAAATAGGTCAGGCTGGCATTGATGCCCTGCGCGCCCGCATAGGCGATGCCGATTTCGGAATTGAGGCTCTTTTCCGCCTCCAGATCCGGGTTGCCCACGACAAGGCAGGGACCCTCGACCTGGATGCCGTCGAACCAGGGGCAGCCGTTGCCGCGGGTGCGGTAAACATAGTTCGGGTTCAACTGGAACAGGTTCGGCGTCTTAAAGGCGCGGGCCACGCCCAGCTTCATCGTCCATGCGTCGCTGAATTCATAGGTCGCGTTCAGCCCGGGCGACCAGGCATCCCCGAACGCATCGCTGTAGTCATAGCGCAGCGCGGGCGTCAGGGTCAGGCGTTCGTTCCATTCGATGTTGCTTTCGGCATAGAACCCGACAAGGTTCTGCTCGCTGTCGGTCTCGCGGTCGGCGGGATCGGCGGGGATGCCCAGAAGCTCGGCCAGGTCTTCGGGCAGGTCGTTCAGGATCGAATTCGGGTCATGCATGAATTCGCCCCGGTATTCGGCGCCCAGGGTCAGGCTGCTGGCCTTGCCGCCCAGGTTCATCGGCATGATCCATTCGGTCTTGGCCGTGATGTTGTCCAGGTCGATCGTGTTGAACCGGAAGGCGTCGTCCTCGCCGTCGCCGTCGGTATCGACGCAAGGGACATAGTTGTCCTCGGGACCGCCGGCCAGGCCGGTGCAGAGGCGGGTGTTGTCCGTCTGCTCCCATTGCAGATAGCTCATCGATTCGCCGAAACCGTATTCGCCGCGATGCGTCGTGGACAGCGTGCGGCGATACATGCGGCTGGTTTCCGATCCGACCAGACTGGCCGCATCCTCGCTGACGGCACCGTTGCGGGTATCGCCTGCATAGATGTTGCCCTGGCGGGAAAGGTCGAACTGCAGATCCAGCTCGTGTCCGGGCGCAACATCCCAGGTCAGCAGCGCGCCGAGGTCCTTGTTCACCACGCCCTCGCGCGCGGCATAGGTTTGCAGCTCTCCGTCGTCGTTCAGTTGCGGCGGGTTCAGGTCGGGGTCGTCGCCGCCGGTTTCGTTGTAGTTGCCGAAGACGCGGAAGGTCAGCCGTTCGCCCGCCGGACCCGCAAGCATGAAGTTGGTGCGCTTGGTGACGCCCTCCTTGTCGTTCTCGGGCTGGTTCCAGTGCAGACCCACCTGGCCGGTAAAGGTCTCGGGCCGCTTGGTGATGATGTTGACCACCCCGCCCGAAGCACCGGATCCATAGCGCGCCGCCGCCGGGCCTCGGATGACCTCGACCCGCTCGATCAGTTCGGCGGGCACCCAGTTCGAATCGCCGCGCGTGTCGCGTTCGCCGCCCCGGCTCATCTTGACGGAGTTGCGCGACAGCACCGGCTTGCCGTCGATCAGGATCAGCGTGTTTTCCGGTCCCATGCCGCGAATGTCGATCTGGCGCTGGTTGCCGCGCTGGCCGGTGGCCGTCGATCCGGTCAGGTTCACGCCCGGCTGCTTGCGCACGACCTCCGCGATGTCGTTGACCACGGGCTGCTTTTCCAGGTCCTCGGCGGTCACTTGGGACACGCCGAGCGCCTGCTTGGCCTGCTCCTCGGCGGTCAGGACGATTTCTTCCAGAACGGTGACTTCGCCGGTTTCCTGGGCGTGGGCGGGCGCGCCGACCAGGCCGGCCGACACCAGAAGCGACAGCGACGTGCCCGAGACAAGCCGCGAACGAAAGGCCGCCATGACAAGGCTCCTTATTTTTCAGGATCAAGGATTTCTGGCTGGCGTTCGCGGGCTTCCCGGGCGCTTCAAGCATCTGCGAGCGGCGCTTGCAATATTCCTGATAAAAATAGTTTCAGTGCCGTCGTGATGTCACAGCCGCGGCCCGCCTTGGACCTCGCCGTCGATCAGGACGGTGATGCGGCCTTGCGAGCAACGCTCGACCCGGGCGCGCACGCCATAGACCCGGGCCAGCAGGTCGGGTGTCAGCACGGTCGCGGGCGGGCCGCTGGAATGCAATTCGCCCCGGTGCAGCAGGACGATGCGGTCCGCCCATTGCGCGGCCATCGCCAGGTCGTGCAGCACGGCCACCACGATCCGGCCTTCCCCTGCCAGCGCGCGCAACTCGCCCAGCAGGCGCACCTGCCGGGCCAGATCCAGCGCGCTGGTCGGTTCGTCCAGCAGCAGCACGCGCGGATCGCGGACGATGGCCTGGGCCAGGCTGACCATCTGGCGCTGCCCGCCGGACAACTGGTCCAGCGGCTCCATCGCCAGATCGGCGATGCCGAGCCGGTCCAGCACGGCCATGGCCTGCGCATCGGCCTTGCGCGTGAAACCGTCGCTGCCCGCCCGCAAGGCGGCGATCACGCTTTCCAGAACGACCAGCGACGACCCGGCGGGAAGCGCCTGCGGCATCACCCCGATCAGCCGGGCACGGCGGCGCAGGGGCATCCGGGCTAGATCCTCGCCCTCCAGCGTGATGCGCCCGCGATAAGGCGCAAGCTGGGCGATGGCCCGCAGCAGCGTGGATTTTCCGGCGGCATTGGGACCGGCCAGGACCGTGACCTCGCCCGGGCATAGTTCCGGCAGCGTCAGGTCGCGCAGGATCGGGCGCGCGCCGTAACGCAGGCTGACATTTTCGATCCGAAGCCCGCTCATCGCCGGGCGCGCCCGCGCAGGATCAGCCAGAAGAACACCGGCAGACCGATCAGCGACGTGACAAGCCCCACGGGCAGCAGCACCCCCGGCACGACCATCTTGGACAGGGTGGATGCCAGCGACATGACCAGCGCGCCGGTCAGGATGCTGGCGGGCAGGAAGAAGCGGTGATCCTCGCCCACCAGCATCCGGGCGATATGCGGCCCGGCCAGGCCCACGAAGCCGATCACGCCCACCAGCGACACGGCGGTCGCGGCCAGCAGGCTGACCCGCAGCAGCGTCCAGCGGCGCAGCGCGTCCACATCGACGCCGAAACTGCGGGCCTGATCCTCGCCCATGCGCAGGGCGGTCAACTGCCAGGCGGCGCGCAGGGAAAACGGGATGCAGGCGGCCAGCACCAGGGCCAACGCCGCCACCCCCTGCCAGGTGGCGGATGCCAGGCTGCCCATGGTCCAGAAGACCAGTTGCTGCAACGCGTCCGCCGAGGCCACGAATTGCAGGATCGACAGGAAGGCCCCGGCGGCGAAGTTCAGCGCGATCCCGAACAGGATCAGCACCTCGGGGCCGCCGCCACGCAGCCGGCCCAGCAGTTGCAGCAGCGCCAGCGCGCCCAGGGCGAACAGGAAGGCATTGGCGGAAATCGACCATTGCGCGGGAAGCCACGGCAGGGTCAGGCCCAGGACGATAGCCGTTGCCGCGCCCAATGCGGCGGCGGCGGAGACGCCCAGCGTAAAGGGTTCGGCCAGCGGGTTTTCCAGCACCGTCTGCATTTCCGCCCCGGACAGGGCGAGCGCCGCACCCACCAGCAGCGCCAGGACCGCGACAGGCAGACGGACCTGCCAGACGATGACGGCGGTTCCGCGCGCGACCTCGCCCCCGGTCAGGGCGCGCAGGGTTTCCGACAGCGGCAGCCCCGCAGGCCCGGTCATCAAATCCAGCACGACGCCAAGCGCCGCGATCAGCGCCATGGCCGCCACCAGAACCGCGCGGCGGCGGTTCTGCCGGTGATAACGGTGCAGCAGGACGCCGCCTATTGCCGGTTGTCGATCCACCACGTTCCGTCCACGGCCACCGGGGAAAAGCGGGTCTCGATCTCGGCCAATGTCGCGGCGGGGTCAAGGTCCGCGAACAGGTCCGGGTGAAAGGTTTTCGCCAGGTATTCGATCAAGGCGATGTGGACGGGCGAGTCGTTGAACAGGTGCCACACCCCCGCCGCATGGCCGTTCCGCACCGCCGTCAGCGAAGAAAAGCCCGGCGCGCCCGTCAGCGCGGCGAAGCTGTCGCGGGCCTGATCCGCGTCCACCCCCGACCCCAGCACCAACCCGCCCCGCGCCGCCATGTGCGGACCGCCGGTGGCGATGTAGAAATCCGGATCCGCGCCGATCAGGTATTCCAGGCTGACATTGCCCTGCACACCCGGCGCGACCTCGGCGGCAAGGTTGCGCCCGCCCGCCGTGGCGATGAAGTCGTGAAACACCCCCTGCCCCACGGTGGAACAGCAGTTCTGCGCCGCCGCATGGACGTGGAAGAACACGCCGGGCCGGGGCGCGTCGCTGGTGGCCAGCCGGTCGCGCACGCGGTCCAGGCGCTCATTGTAGAATCGCGCGAATTCCTCGGCCCGATCCTCGGCCCCGGTCAGCTTGCCCAGGATCCGCAGGCTGGGGATGGAATTTTCCTGCGGGTGGGAAAAGAAATCGACATGAACGACCGGAATGCCCGCCGCCTCGATCTGCGCGCGGGCGCGCTGCATGGCGGGATCGTTCGCGTCCATCAGCGACATCACCAGCAGGTCGGGCTGCAAGGCAATCACGCTTTCGGCGGAAATGCCGCGCGCGCCGCCGCCCACGGTCCGGATGGCGTCGATGGCCGGGAATGTCGCGCGCCAGGCCGCCATGGTCGGCTCGTCCAGGGGCCGCTCCAACCGCCAGCCTGCGACCAGCGACACCGGATCGTCATGGATCAGGCCCAGGACGGACAGGTGCCGCCCCTCGCCCAGGACGATCCGGTCGGCGGGTTCGGGGATCGTCACCTGCCGGTCCAGGATGTCGGTCACGGTGATCTGGGCCAAGGCCGGAAAGCCCAGGCAGGCGCAGGCCATGGCCGTGGCAAGGCGACGAAGACGCATGGGCTTTCCTTTCATCGCGGCAGGATCAGTTGGCGTGGATGCGCCAGACGCGGTCGCCGGCCTCGTCATCCTCGCCGCGTGACTTGTTGACGGCATAGACATTGCCCTTGCCATCGGCGCGCAACTGGTTGGGGAAGCTGCCCGCGTCCAGGTTGGCGACGATCCGGCCTTCGGTATCGACCACGGTAATCGTGCCCGATCCGCGGTTGGCGACAAAGGCGTGGCGGCTGACGGGATCGAACGTGACGTTCAGCGGACCCGCCCCGATGTCCACGTCGTGCAGCACCTCGCCCGTGTCGGCCTTGAGGATCAGCAGGTTGTCGGTCTTCTGCGCGGTGACGAACAGCAGACCGTCCCCCGCGTCATAGGCCGCGCCCGCGGTGCCCTGGGCGCCCTTGATCGCGAACACCTTCACCGCGCCGCTGTTCAGGTCGATGACGGCGGCCTCGGGCGTGTTCAGGCTGGCCGTGACCAGCGTGCCGGTCCTGGCGTCCAGATCGAGGGCCATGGTCCCGAACTCCTCGCCCCGGATGGTGGACGGGACGGTGATCGGGTCCAGCTGTTCCATCATCCTGGTGTCGAAGACCAGGATTTCAGGTCCCATGCTGGTGCTGACATAGGCGCGGCCGCGGTCCCCGTCGATCACCACGTCGCGGGGATGGGGCGCGGCGCCGGGTTCGAACTGCTTGACCAGCGACAGGTCGTCCTGGCGATAGACCGCGACCGTATCCTGGCGGGTGTTCGTCACCCACACGGTGCCGTTCGCGTCATCCACGGCAACGCCATAAACGGCAAAGACGCCATCCGCAGGTGCAGCCTCGGGCGTGACCGAGGCGATGGTTTCCAGCGTGTCCGGGTTCACCTTGACCAGCGCCGACTGCCTGACCGGCGGGCGTCCCACGGCGGATGTCACGAACAGCGCGTCCGATTTCGGGCTGTAGGCCACCTGATACAGCCCGCGCGTCACCGGCTGGCTGAGGATGGCGAACTTGTCCTGCCCCGACACCGGGATTTCGGGCGAGACCTTCAGATCCACCACGGTCGCGGCGGCGGGGTTTTCGCCGATCACAACGATGGGGTGCAGGCCGGTCGCGGCGTCTTCATCCACGGTCACGTCCAGGCTGAAGGTGCCGTCCTGCGCCACGGTCAGCGGGCCGTCGGCGTTCAGCACCGTGGTGCCGCGCATCAGCGTGATCTGCTGGCCGGGGGTCAGGCCCTCTCCTTGGATGGCCACCGTTGTCCCTGCGTAAATGGGCGCGCGGTCGGGCGCGGCGGCGCTGACATCCCCGATGAACCCGTCCGAGGTGGGGGTGAAGATGGTATCGGCCAGCAAGGGGCCGCTTGCCAACAAGGCCAGGATGGAAGCGCCGAACAGGGCGCGGGCATGGCGGCGGTTGGGGATTGCCATAAGGATCTCCTTGGGAACTGGATCGCTTTTGCGGCTTGTCCGTCATGCGGGCTGGCTTCGATCGCGTGCAGCAGTATATTCCCGACGAAGTTTGTCAACCATGGCGGGGCGGGAAAATGGCGGGGGATTGCACGGGAATGCAGGGCGCGGGCCGGGTCGGGCCGGATCATGCCCGGAAAGCCGCTGCATTGCGGATTTTCGGCCAGCCAGTGGCGACGCATCGCCTGTCGCAAATGGCCGTGAACGCGGGTCCGGGCCACCGGCTGTTCCTGGCCGTGCCGCGCGGCGCGCCGCCCGTGGCGGGCTGGCCGATCCTGTATCTGCTGGACGGCAACGCGGCCTTCGATTTCCTGACACCCGACCTGCTGGCCCTGGCGCCGGGACTGATGCTGGCGGGCGTGGGCTATGACACCGACCGGCAGTTCGCGCGCGAACAGCGCACGCTGGACTTCACCGCGCCCGAGGGGCCGGGCGACGGCATCCGCCCCGATCCCGTCCATCCGGGCCGCATGGCGGGGGGTGCCGCGCTGTTCCTGGACCGGCTGACCGGGCCTTTGCGCCAGGCAGCCGAGGCTGCCGCGCCGGTCGATCCCGCGCGGCGGACGCTGTGGGGGCATTCCTTCGGCGGGCTGTTCACGCTCTATGCGCTGCTGACGCGGCCCGGTGCCTTTGCGCGTTACGCCGCGATCAGCCCCTCGATCTGGTGGGACGAAGGCCTGATCCGCCGCGTGGCCGACAGCGCGGGCCGGATGGCCGCGCCGCCGCCGCTGCTGGCCGCGCTTGGCGACCGGGAAAAGCGGTCGGGCAGCGACGGCCCGCCGCCCGATGGTCCCGCGCCCGCGACGATGCGGTTCCTGGCCGACCTGAGGGACAGGCCCGGCTTGTCACCGCAGGTCCATGTCCTGCCGGGCCTGGTTCACATCGAAACCATCGCCGGATCCCTGCCGCTGGTTCTGCCCTTCGCCGCCGCCTGATCCATCCGCGTGGCCAGCATCGGCGCGATCAGGGCCGAGGCTTCCGCCGAGGTCATGGCCGGATGCAGGAACGGCACCGACAGTTCCTCGACATGGGCGGCATGGGGGCGCCACAGGCTTGCGCGCAGGTCGCGGTCCCGATGGTCCAGGCCCGCGCGGATATGGGTCAGCGTGCCGGACCAGGGGCGGTGGTGATGGCCGCGCACCAGGCGGTTCGTGTCGGTGACGGTGCGGACCACGCCGTCCAGCACGGCTTCGGGCAGCGCGCCCAAGGCCGTGTCGCCCGCGCGCAGGAAGGCCACGACCTTGGGCCGCGTGTCCAGATCCCGATGCGCGTCGGGGTCATGGCCCGCGATCGCCAGCAGCGCGCGCAGGGCGGCGACGGGATCGGGTTCGGGTTCATTCCGCCAGACATCGGCGGGATAGCTGTCCAGCGCCGCGACAATTCCTGCCTGCCGCCCGAGCGCCGCCAGTTCGATGGCCACGGCCTGCGCCAGGATGCCGCCCACGGACCAGCCTGCCAGATGCACCGGCCCCTCGGGCGCGACCGCCGCGACCCGCGCCGCATAGTCGCGCGCCAGGTCGTCCAGGCTGTCCGGCAGCGGCACCGTCAGGTCAAGGCCCGGATGCTGCACCCCCCAGACCCGCCGCGCGGGCGCGATCAGCCGCGCGAGGTGGCGATAGCCCCAGGCGATGCCGCCCGCCGGGTGGATCAGGAACAGCGGCGCCGCCGCAGGATCGCCGTCCGCCAGCAGGATCAGGGGGTTCAGCCCGTGGTCCTGACGCGTCGTTTGAAGCGCCGCCGCCAGATGCTCCAGCACCGGGTGTTCAAAGATCGTGCCCAGGCCGGGGTCGTGGCCGGTTTCCTCCTCGATCCGCAGGATCAGGCGGACGGCGGACAGGGAATCGCCGCCAAGGGCGAAGAAATCGGCCTGAATGCCGGGTGGCTGCGGCAGGTGCAGAACCTCGGCGTAAAGCCGCGCCAGCAGCCGTTCGGCATCCGTTTCCGCATCCCGCCCGGCAGCCGAGAATTGCGGCGCGGGCAGCGCCTTGCGGTCCAGCTTGCCGTTCGCGGTGACGGGCAGCGCGTCTAGAAGCACCCAAGCCGACGGGACCATATAGGCGGGCAGCTTGACCGACAGATGCTGGGCCAGCAGCCCCTCGGCCCAAGTCTCGGACGGCACCAGATAGGCGACCAGACGGCGGTCCTCGGCCCGATCCTCTCGCGCCAGGACCACGCATTCGCGGGCAAGGCCGGTGGCCATGATGGCGGCCTCGATCTCGCCGAGCTCGATCCGCAGGCCCCGGATCTTCACCTGGTGGTCGGACCGGCCCAGATAGACCACCGCCCCGTCATGCCGCCTGCGCGCCAGGTCGCCGGTGGCGTAAAGCCGCGCGCCATCGGGACCGATGACGAACCGCTGCGCGGTCAGGTCGTCGCGGCCCAGATAGCCGCGCGCAAGCTGCGCGCCGCCCAGATACAGATGCCCTGCCAGACCCGGCGGGACCGGGCGCATCCGGTCGTCCAAAACGTGCAGGGACGTGTTCCAGACCGGCCAGCCGATGGGCAGCGGGTTCGACGCGTCGTCCGGCCCGGCGGGCCAGAAGCTGACATCCACGGCAGCCTCGGTCGGGCCATAAAGGTTGTGCAGTTCCGCCCGGATGCGGCGGTGAAAGCGGGCGCGTTGGTCGGCGGTCAGTTCCTCGCCCGAGCAGAAGACGCGGCGCAGCGCGATCCCTTCGGACGCGGGCGCGGCCAAGAAGGCCGACAGCATCGAGGGCACGAAATGCAGGGTGGTGATCGCATGACGGCGGATCAGCGCGGCGATGACGGAAGGGTCGCGATGCGCGCCGGGCGGGGCCATGACCAGCTCCGCGCCCGCGATCATGGGCAGGAAGAATTCCCAGACCGACACGTCGAAGGTCGCGGGGGTCTTTTGCAGGATGCGGTCGGTGGCGTCGATGCCATAGTGGTCGCGCATCCACAGCAGGCGGTTGACGATGGCGCGATGCTCGATCACCACGCCCTTGGGTTCGCCGGTGGAGCCGGAGGTGTAGATCACATAGGCCATGTCGCCCGACGCGGGCGGGGTCGGCGGGGTGCCCTTGTCGGGCCATTCGGTCAGCAGGGGCGCGTCGGGCGGGAACAGGCCCGCCAAGTCAGGCTGCGTCACGACCGCGACGGGCTGCGCCATTGACAGGATCCGCGCGATCCGTTCGGGCGGATGATCCGGGTCCAGCGGCAGATAGGCCGCCCCCGCGCGCAGGATCGCCAGCAGGACGACGGGCAGGTCCGGCGACCGTTCCAGCGCCACGGCGACGATGCGGCCCGGTCCTGCCCCATGCTGCGCCAGATGCCCCGCCAAGGCCGCGCTGCGCCGGTCGAGTTTCGCGAAGCTGATGGTGGTATTGCCGAAGGTGACGGCGGGCGCGTCGGGGGTCGCGGCCATCCGCGCCTCGATCAGCGCGACCAGCGTCGTGTCGGGGACCGGGTGGTCGGTCGCGTTGATGGCGGCGGCGGCAGTGATCTCGGCCCGGCTGGCCGTCGGCACCTGCGCCAGGGTCGCAGCGTCCAAGGCGGCGGCAATGAAGTCCGGCAGGCGCGCGGCATGGCCCGCCACGTCCTGCGAGGAATAGAGGGTCGGGTTCGCGTCCACCTCGAACAGCATTCCAGCCTGCGGATCGCCCCGGAAGGTCAGGGTCAGGTCGTCCACCGCCCCCGCCCCCAGGATGTGCAGGCCCACCTGCAAGCCCGCGAAGCGCGGCGCGCGGTCGAAGGGTTGGACATTGACCAGCGGGCCGTAAAGCCTGCGCGACCCGCCGATCAGGCCCAGGTCGCGGCGCAGCTGTTCGCTGCGGTAAAGGCCGTGGCGGCGGGCTTGGCTCATGTCGCGCGCCAAGGCCGCCAGCCAGTCGGCCAGGGGCGCATCCTCGTCTAGGGCGACGCGCTGCGGCAGGACGTTCATCGCCATGCAGGGCAGCCGCGCGATCTTGCGGCCCATGCGCGCCATGAAGGGGACGCCGATCACCGCGCAGCCCCCGGTCCAGCGGGCCAGATAGGCGCCCGCAAGCCCTGTCAGCACGTCGGGCCAGCCGAGGTCGTGGGCGTCCGCAAAGGCAGCAAGCCGGGCCAGCAGCGCCGGGTCAAGCCAGCGGCTTTCGTGCAAGAAATAATGCGCGCTGACGGCGGTGCCGGTGGCGGGACCTGTCGCCTCGGGCAGGTCGCGCAGATGGTCGCGCCACCAGGCGGCGTCCGCCGCGCGCTTGTCGGACGCGCGATAGGCTGCGTCCTCATCGTAAGCACGGTCCAAGGGCGGAAAGGGCAAGGGCGTGGCCCCGCCGGTCACGATGGCCGAGTAATGCTCTCCAATCCGGTTGGTCAGCAGCACCATGCCATAGCCGTCGATGGCGAGGTGGTGGATGCGTTCATAGACCAGCACCCGATCGGGGCCGAGGACAAAGATCGTGAACGCCGCCGCCGGATCGCGCGCCAGATCAAGCGCCCGGTCGCTGTCGGCGCGCATCATCGCCAGCGCCTCGGCCTCGGTCGCGTGAAGGACGGCGGGCGTGATGGGCGCGGGGTCCAGCCACTGTTCCGGCCCGTCCGGCCCCTGGCGGAAGCGCAAGCGCAGCGCCTCGGTTTCCGCAAGCGTCCGGGTCAGCGCCTGGCGCAGCGCGTCGGGATCGACCGGGCCGCGCAGGTCCAGATACTGCCCGGTGTTCAGGATCGGGTTGGCGGGGTCGAGGGTCTGGGCATACCACAGCCCCTCCTGCGCCTTGGTCAGGGGGCGGGCGTCAGGCATCGGCGGCGGGGGCGACGACATGGGTCCACCAGTCGCCCAGGGTCTCGTATTCGGCGAACAGGCTGAAATCGGCACGCAGCCCGGCTTCCTCCCACGCCAGGACCAGCCGCATCAGGCGCAGGGAATCAAGGCCCAGGTCGCCCAGGTGGTCGTCGTCTCGGATGTCGGAGGGGTCCATGTGGATCGCCCGTGCGACATCGGCGCGCATCCGGTCCAGCGTCAGGGTCATGCGGTTTCCTTCAGATAGCGGCTGCGCAACTCCGCGCGCAGCCCGTTGCGGCTGATCTTGCCCACGGCGGTGGTCTGGAATTCGGGCACGAAGACGATCTGGTCGGGCACCTTGAAGTCCGCGACCCCTCGCCCGCGCATGAAGGCCTTGAGTTCCGGCGCGCGGGGACTGGTGCCTTCGGCGGCGATGACGAAGGCGCAGGTCCGTTCGCCCAGGAACTCGTCGGGAATGGACACCACGGCGGCGTCGAAGACGGCGGGGTGGGCCAGCAGGTGATCCTCGATCTCCTCGGCGGAAATCTTCTCGCCCGCGCGGTTGATGTGATCGCCCGCCCGGCCCTGCACGACCAGGTATCCGCCGGGCAGCCGTTTCACGATGTCGCCGGTGCGATAAAAGCCGTCGGGCGTGAAGCTGCGGGCGTTGGCCGAGGGGTCGTCGTGATAGGCGCGGATCGTATAGGGGCCGCGCGTCAGCAGGTGGCCGGGTTCGCCCTCGGGGACCGGGTCGCCGGTGTCGTCCAGGATCAGCACCTCGTCATCGGGGCTGATCGGGCGGCCTTGGGTGGTGACGATGATCTCCTCGGGGTCGTCCAGGCGGGTATAGTTCACCAGCCCCTCGGCCATGCCGAAGACCTGTTGCAGGGTGCAGCCCAGCGTCGGGCGGACGCGGGCCGCGGCCTCGGGGATGAACTTGGCGCCGCCGACTTGCAGGACTTGCAGGGTGGACAGGTCGTGCGGCGTCTTGGCCGCCGCCTGCATCCACAGCAGCGCCAGCGGCGGGACCACGCCGGTGATCGTCACGCCTTCGCGCGCGATCAGGGAAAAGGCGGTTTCGGCGGCCGGGTTCGGCGCCATGACCACGCGGGCACCTGCGTACAGCGCGCCGAAGACGCCCGGGGAACTCATCGGGAAGTTGTGGGCCACGGGCAGCGCGGCCAGATAGACGCTGTCGCCCGTCAGCCCGCAGATCCGCGCGCTTTCGCGGAAGCTGTAGATGTAATCGTCATGCGTCCGGGGGATCAGCTTGGACAGGCCCGTGGACCCGCCCGAGATTTGCAGGAAGGCCACCGCCGAGGGATCGACGGCGGGCAGCGCGGGACCGGGGCGCAGGCTGTCGAAGGGGATGTGATCGCCTGCATCGCCGATGACGATGACATGGGCGATGGCGGGAACCTCGGCCCGAACCAGGTCCGCCAGGGGACGATAGTCGAATCCCTCGTGCCGGTCGGCGATCACCATGGCCTTCGCGCCCGAGCGTCGGGCGAAATGGATCAGCTCGGTCTGGCGATGCGCGGGCAGCGCATAGACCGGGACCAGGCCTGCCAGGAACAGCCCGAAGACGGCGGGAAAGAAGGCCGCGATGTTGGGGATCTGCACGATCACCCGGTCCCCCGGTTGCAAGCCAAGCGCCAAGTATCCCCCCGCCGCCGATTCGGCGCGGGCCAGCAGATCGGCATAGGTCCAGCGGTTTTCGGCATCGACAACCGCCAGCCGGTCGGGATGATCCGCCGCGCGGGCGCGCAGAAAATCCCCGAAGGCCTCGCCCCGCCAATAGCCCTTGGCGCGATAGCGCGCGGCAAGATCGTCGGGCCAGATTTGCTTGGGCATGGAATGGGTCACGGTCTTGCCTTCCGGGGGCGGCTTCGGAGAGCGGCATAAGCCAGTTGACGAAAATCGTCAACTTTCCGCGAAGCAGACTTGGACAGGCGCGGCCAACCGGCTAAAGGACGGGAAAGGCCCGTGGAAAGCCAACACTTTCAGCCATCCGCCGGTCGTCCCCGAACAGATGAACAGGTCAAGCCATGATCCATGCCGCCCCCCGGGTGCCGCTCCGCGATACGCCGCAGGTCTATGGCAAGGTGACGCGCCTTCTGCATTGGACAATGGCGGCGCTGATCCTGTGGCAGTTCCTGGGTATGGGGCTGCGAGCGATCTATGGGCGGCAGGACTGGCTGGCGCCCTTCGTGGGCAGCCATGCGCCGGTCGGCACGGCCTTGTTCGGGCTGGTCGTCCTGCGGGCGCTTTGGGCACTGTCGAACCGCCGCAACCGCCCCGCGCATGACGGCGGGCTTCTGGGAACGGCGGCAACGGCGGGACACGCGCTGCTGTATCTGCTGATGCTTGTCATCCCTGGCCTGGCGCTGCTGCGGGCCTGGGGGTCGGATCGAGTCTTCGCGCCCTTCGGGTTCGAGATCTTCTCGGCCAAGACGCCCCCTGTCGAATGGACCGGCACCCTGGCGGGCGCGCTGCACGGGGAACTTGGGTGGTTCCTGCTGGCGCTGGTCGCGGGCCATGTGCTGATGGTCGGGCTGCACCAGGCCCTGTGGCGCGACGGCACGCTGGCGCGCATGGCCGGGCGGCGGGGCTGACGCCTTGACCCCGGGCAGCGCCTTGCAGCGGCTGAGCCGCGCCGTAATGCGGGCCGAGGCGGCCCTGGGCGGCATCCTTGTCGGCGCGATCCTGCTGCTGCTGCTGGCGAATGTCGTCTCGCGCAGCGCCGGACGCCCGCTGATCTGGACCGATGAGCTGGCCGTGCATCTGATGGTGGTGCTGGCCCTTGTCGGCGCCTCGCTGGGCATCGCGATGAAGGGCCACATGGCCATCGGCCTGCTGCCCGACCGGCTCGGGCCGCGCGGCCGGGCCGGGCTGGCGCTGCTGGCCGACCTGTCAATGCTGGGCTTCCTGCTGGTGATGGCGGGGGTCCTGTGGCGGTGGTTCGACCTGCCGGGCCTGCTGCGGGCGGGATCAGGCGCGGCGCTGGCAGCGGAAAGCTTCAACTTCGTTTATACCGATCCGACCAACACCTTGGGCTTGCGCAAGATCTGGTTCTGGCTGGCCCTGCCCCTCACGTGCGCGACCGCGCTGCTCCACTGCCTGGCCGCGCTGCACCAGGACATCGGGGCACTGCGGGCATGACGGCGGGCCTGTCCTTCCTGGTGCTGCTGGGCCTTGGCGCGCCCATCGCCTTCGCCATGATCGCCACGGCGATGATCCTGATCGCCGAGGGCGGCAATACCGCCCTGCTGCAAGGCTTCGCCCAGCAACTGTTCGCGGGCATCGAAAGCTACGGCCTGCTGTCCCTGCCCCTGTTCATCCTGCTGGGCGAGCTGATGGGCGCGGGCGGCATCGGGCGGCGTCTGCTGGCCCTGGCGCAGGCGATGATGGGACCGGTGCGGGCGGGGCTGGCCCATGTGAACCTGCTGGCGAACCTGATGCTGGCGTCCATCCTGGGATCCACCGTGGCGCAGTTGACGGTCATGGCCCGGCTGGCGGTCCCGGAGATGGAGCGCGCGGGCTATCCCCGCGACGTGGCGGCGACGGTCACGGCGGCGGGCGGGTTGCTGGCGCCGGTGGTGCCGCCGTCGATGAACCTGATCGTCTATGCGACCATCGCGCAGGTGCCGGTGGCGGACATCTTCGTGGCCTCGGTCGTCCCCGGCCTGGCCCTGGCCGCGTCCTTCGCCGCCGTGATCGCCTGGCTGGGCTGGCGCCACGATCTGCCCCGCGTGCCGTCGCAACCCGCGCGTGCCCGGCTGCGGGCCATCGTCGATGCGCTGCCCGCGCTTGTTGTGCCCGCCATTGCCGTGGGGTCCATCCTGGGCGGCATCGCCACCCCGACCGAGGCCGCGGCCGTGGCCTCGGTCGCGGCGATTGTCGTGGGCGGGCTGGTTTACCACGAACTGCGCCTGCGCGACCTGCCTGCGGCGCTGGTGCGCACCGCCGCGACGGCGGGCGCGGTGCTGTATCTGGTGGCCGCGGCGCAGGTGCTGGCCTGGGTGCTGACCTTCGGCAACCTGCCCGCCACGGCCGCAGCCTGGGTGCAGGACATGGCCGGATCCCCGCTGATGTTCCTGATCCTGCTGAACCTGCTGCTGCTGGCGCTCGGCACCGTGCTGGAGCCGATCCCCGCCATCATCCTGACCGCCCCGGTCCTGCTGCCCATCGCGACGGACGTTTACGGCATCGACCCGCTGGCCTTCGGCGTGATCCTGTGCGCGAACCTGGCGCTTGGCCTCTTGTCGCCGCCGGTGGGCGCGGGGCTGTTCACGGCATCCCTGCTGACGGGCGTGCGCGCGGAACGGCTGTCCTGGCTGCTGTTCCCCTTCTTCATCGCCATGCTGGCCGTCCTGGCGGGCATGTCCATCATCGCCGCCCTTCACGCAGGAACCTGACCCATGACTATCCTGAAAGCCGCCGCCTGCCTGCTGTTCCTGGCAAGCCCCCTGTCCGCCGAAACGCTGCGCATCGGCATGGTCACGCCGCCCTCGCACCAGTGGACGCAATCGGCGCAGCACCTGGCCAAAGCCCTGGCTGACGAAACCGAGGGCCGGCTGGACCTGAGCGTCTTCCCCTCGGGCCAGTTGGGCAACGAGGCGCAGATGCTGCAACAGCTGCAATCGGGCGCGCTGGATTTCGCCTTCCTGACCGTGGGCGAACTTGCGAACCGCAACCCCGATTTCGGCATCCTTGTCGCGCCCTATCTGGTGCCCGACGCCGAAACCGCCGCCAAGCTGCTGGAGGGCAAGACCGCCACCGCATTGCAGGACAAGCTGGGCGGGCTTGGGCTGAAGGGACTTGGGCTTGGCATGGCGGGGATGCGGATCGTCCTGGTGTCCGATCCCGTCGCCGAGGGGCAGACCCTGGCGGGCCGCAAGATCCGCACCGTGCCGCTGGCGCAGGAACTGGACTTCTGGACCCGGGCCGGGACGGCGCCGACGCCCCTGCCGCTGCCGGACCTGTTCGACGCCTATGCCAACGGCCAGATCGACGGGATGCAGATCGACCTGGAGGGCACCTGGAACAACCGCTTCCACGACCATTCGGCCGCGATCCTCGACACGCAGCACATGATCTTTCCCATGTTCGCCGTCGCGTCAGGGCGCAAGTGGCAGACCTATAACGACGAGGACCGCGCCCTGATCACCCGCCTGATGGCCGAGACCACAGCCGAGATCCGCGCCGCCTATCCCCGGATCGACGCGGACTATCGCGCCCGGCTGGCCGAGGCGGGTGCGCCGCTGGAAAAGGCCGGTCCCGAGGTCTTCGGGAATGCCGTGGAAAGCTGGTATCGCGAATGGCGCAACCGCACACCACTTCTGGTTGAACTTGAAGCCGAGCGTAACAGCCTGCTGGTGAAGCAATAGGTTACGGGCGATCACCGGTCCGGGCATCGGGGAACTTCCGGGTGCCCTTGGCGCTTGTCTCCCCATATCATGACTGGAGACATCCCATGAAGACGATCATTGGCCTGACCACCGCCGCCACCCTGGCCGCCGGTGCAGCCTTTGCCCAGACGACCGTCATCACGAACCCCGATCCGGTTGTCGTGACGACACCCTCGACCACCGTGCAGCAGGTCCAGACGCAAGACCCCGCCACCACCGGCGGCGGCGCCATGGGCGGGGCGGCCTCGGGCGCGATTGCCGGTGCCGTCGTGGGCGGACCCATCGGCGCGGCGGTCGGCGGGCTTGCCGGTGCCGTCATGGGCGACGTGTCCGAGGACGCGATGACCCCCGAGACCCGCACCTATGTGCTGGAGCATCGGACCGAATCCGTGATACTGGACGGCGGGCCTGCCGTGGGCACGGTGATCCCGGAAACCGCCCCGGTGCAGACCCTGCCGAACACGCAATACCAGTATGTCTATGTGAACGACCGGCCGGTCCTGGTCGAACCCGGCAGCCGCAAGATCATCCATATCTACGAATAAGCCCTGCGTCCCCGGGACGACCGACAGGCTGGCCCTTGCGCCAGCCTGTCGCGTTTTGGCGATCCCGGAAGGAATCGAACCCTCAACCTGCCGATTAGAAGTCGGCTGCTCTATCCAGTTGAGCTACGGGACCACGCGCCGTGTTTTTGCGGGATCGCGCGGCGATGCGCAAGTCACTCGCGCGCCCGGCAGTCCTGGAAAAGCGTCTGGTCCTGCCCGTCCGCCCCGAACGAGATGAACGCCCCGTCGCCCTTGGACCACAACTGATAGGCGTCCGCGCCGTCGCCGCTGCGATAGCGCGCGCCCGAGGCCGAAACGACGTTGCGCATTCCCAGCAGCTTGCCGTCGATCTGCGCCACCGCATAGGCCTGGCCACCATCGGGGTTCACGAAGACCACCGGAACCTCGGCCCCGCGTTCGCAGACATAGGTCACGGGGATCAGGTCGCCGGTTTGCGCAAGCGCCATCGTGGCGGCGCCCGCGAAGGCCGGGATCAGGATGCGGATCATCGTTTCCTCACAAGGCCAGGGTCATGAAGACGCTGTTCGGATCGGGGCGATAGCTGCCGAAGGGCGGGCATTCGGCAAAGCCGCCCCGCGCATAAAGACCCCGCGCGGCGGCAAAGCCCGGCTGCGCCCCGGTTTCCAGCGACAGGCGCGTCAGGCCCAAGCCGCGCGCGTGGTCGATCAGCCGGTCCAGCATCAGGCGCGACAGGCCCGCGCCGCGTGCCTCGGCCAGGACATGCATGGACTTCACCTCTCCATGCGTGCCGTCCAGGCGCTTCAGGGCGGCCATCCCGACCGGCTGGCCCGACCGGCGCAGCACGAAAAAGGCGATGTCGGGCGAGATCAGCGCCTCGCGCGGCATCATGTGGATCGATTCGGGCGGGGTGTCGGCGTGCATCTCGGCGGTGTGGCGCTGGAACAGCAGCGCCAGATCGTCGGTCAGCGGGGATTCGGGGGCAAAGGAAAGGGGTTCCGTCACGGCGACCTCGAGGCAAATGCTGCCGCATCGCTAGCAAGGATCGCGCGGACCGGCAACCGGATGCAAAAAGGGCGGCCGCCGGGCCGCCCTTGCCGGGAAAAGCGATCAGGCCGCGCGCGACAGCAGGACTTCCTCGACGCGCTTCTGGGCCGCGCCTTCGTCCAGGCCGCTGACGGCGGCGACTTCGCGGGTCAGGCGGTCCAGCGCGGCTTCGTAAAGCTGGCGTTCGGAATAGGACTGTTCGCGCTGGTCGTCGTTGCGGTGCAGGTCGCGCACGACCTCGGCGATGGACATCAGGTCGCCCGAGTTGATCTTCTGGTCGTATTCCTGCGCACGGCGCGACCACATGGCGCGCTTGACGCGGGCCTTGCCCTTCAGCGTTTCCAGCGCGCGGTCGATCAGGTCGGGCGTGGACAGGCTGCGCATCCCGATCTCGGACGCGCGGGCGGTCGGGACGCGCAGGGTCATCTTGTCCTTCTCGAACGAGATGACGAACATTTCCAGGCGCAGCCCCGCGACTTCCTGCTCTTCGATCGACACGATCCGGCCCACGCCATGGGCCGGATAGACGACGAAGTCATCGGGGCGGAATTCGTTTTTCTTGGTCTTGGACATCTGGCTTCCTCTGGGTGGTGCCTTCCGGGAAGGACACAAAAGAACCGCAAGCAGCGAAGCCGCCTCCGGTCCATATATCGGTCATGTTGGTGTTCCCGCCCGGCAGAGGGCAAGGAAACGGCAGTGGGGGCGCACATCCTCTGGGCCTCTGACTCCCATCAGATGCGAATGTGACCGGAAGATAGCACAAAAACGGCTTCGGAAAAAGCAATTCGATCGTCGCAGCCATGCGACCGGACGAAAGGCTGATATGCAGCCAGATCAAGGACGTGCGTTCGGGCGCCGGACAGGCCGGTATAACCCGCCCGCTGCAACGTCACGTCACCCAGGACGGGATCAGTCGCCCTCGCCCGGCGCTTCCGAGAAATACTTGTCAAGCTTGCCGGGCACGCCGTCCATTTCGGCAGCGGTCGGCAGCGGGTCCTTCTTCTGGGTGATGACCGGCCAGATTTCCGAATACTTGCGATTGAACTCGACCCAGGGTTCCATCGCCGGTTCGGTATCGGGGCGGATCGCGTCGGCGGGGCATTCGGGTTCGCAGACGCCGCAGTCGATGCATTCGTCGGGATGGATGACCAGCGTGTTCTCGCCCTCGTAGAAGCAGTCCACCGGACAGACCTCGACGCAGTCGGTATATTTGCACATGATGCAATTATCGGTCACGACATAGGTCATCGCACGCTCCACTTCCGTCCGAGGCGCTAGTTACGCCCGGCATCAGGATCATTCAAGGCTGCGGCGGCGGAAAAGACCGCCATCGCGGCAAATCGAGGGGACGGAAAACGGCCGTTCGGGAGGCTTGCCCGCAGCCTGAACGGCAGTCCGGCGCGCCTAACCTTCGGAGCCAAGCTCGTGATACAGGCCCTGCGCCTCGGTGGCGGGACCTCGACGCTGGCCAAGCGCGGTGACTTCCAGCGCCCGGACCTGGCCGAAGGCCGAGACGACCACCCGGTCGCCGGCCCTGACCAGCTTGCCGGGCTTGTTGCAGGGCTGGTCGTTCACCCGCACGCCCCCGGCCTCGATCCGTTCGACGGCAATCGCGCGGGACTTGAAGACCCGCGCGAAGAACAGCCACTTGTCCAGACGCAGCGCGCCCGGGGGTTCGGTCACTTCTTGTCCTTCAAGGCCGCGAGGATTGCGAAGGGGCTGTCGGGATCGGCCTTCTTCTCGGGGCGGGACGAGAAGGTCGCGGGCTTGTTGTGCTGCGGCTTGCCGCCGCCCTTCTTGAAGCCGTCCTTGCCGCGCGGCTTGCCCCCGTCGCCGCGGTCCCGGCCTTCCTGCTTTTCGCGGCGTTCCCGGTTGGGACGGCCGCCGTCCGGGCGGTCCTGGCGTTCTCCCTGGGCAGGGCGTTCGCCGCGGTCAGGCCGTTCGGCACGGGCTTCGCGCGGGGCCTCCTGCGGCGCGGCACCATCGCGGCGCGGGCCGTTGCTGGTGCGGCGGTTCTGCCCGTCGCCCTGGGGACGGCGGTTCGGACGGGGCTTCGGCGCCCAGCGGAAGGTATAGAACACCTCCATCTCGGGCGCGGCTTCCTCGACCGGCTCGCCCGCGGCCTCGGCTTCGGCGCGGCGCTTTTCGGCCTGCTCGGCTTCCCAGCGGGCGCGGGTCTCGGCGGCCAGGACGCTTTCCTCCTCGGTCAGGGGGGCGTCGGATGCCTCGCCCTCGGGGGCGGGCACCACCGCTGGCACCTCGGCCTTGACCTTGGCCCGCTCGCCCTTTTCGGCGGCATAGCCCAGGCCTTCCATCAGGCGCGAGAACTGTTCCAGCGTCATGCCGGTGATCGACAGCATGTCGGGGTTCGCCTCGAACCCGCCGCGCGTGTCCTGGGTGCGCAGCAGATCGGCCAGCCGTTCCAGCATGTCGATGCGGATCGCCCGTTCGCCGGCGGGGCGGTATCCCGACAGGGTGTAGTGCTGTTCCGGCACCTCGGCGATATGCGGGATCGTGACCAGCCCGGGGGGCGGGCTTTCGGGGAAGGTGTCCAGGCCTTCGGCCAGTGACCACAGGACCAGCCGCAGCCGGGTCGGCGCGGGTTTCAGCAGCGCGGGCATGAAGATCGTGAACTGGCCGAAGCGGACGCCATGCTTGCGCAGCGCGCCGCGGGCGTCCTGGTCCAGCTCCTTCACCTCGTTCGCGATGCCTTCGCGCGGCAGGACGCCAAGTGCCTCGACCAGGCGGAAGGCGAAGCCGCGCGCCAGGCCCGTCAGCGCCTCGTCCTTTTGCAGGGTCAGCAGGGGTTCGAACAGCGCCGCGACCTTGCGGTCGATGAAGTGCTGCAAGCGGCGCTTGACCTTCTCGGCGATCTCGGGACCGGCTTCCTCGTCCACGAAGACCTCGACGCCGGGATGCAGGGCATCGGACCCGCGCACCAGCTTGCCGATGGCGGCGGTGCCCCACATCAGCCCGCCCTGCTCGGTATAGTCCAGTTCCGTGTCGGGCGCGTTGTAGAAGCGGTCGGCGCGCAGGTGGAACTCGGGGCGCAGCGCCTCGTAGCTGGCGCGGTTCAGCATCCGGGCCTCGTCCGCCGATCCGGTCTGGTCGGGGCGAAAGCGGAAACCCTCCAGGCGGCCGGCGAATTCGCCCTCGACCATCACTTCGCCCTTGTCGTTCACTTCGGCCACCAGGCTCTCCTTCTGCTTGAGCCGGCGCAGCAGCACCGAGGTGCGCCGGTCCACAAATCGTTGGGTCAGCGCCGCGTGCAACGCGTCCGACAAGCGGTCTTCTACCGCGCGCGTCTCGCCGCGCCAATGGCTTTCGTCCTGCACCCAGCCAGATCGTTGCGCGACATAGGTCCAGGTGCGGATATAGGCCAGCCGCTTGGACAGCGCGTCGATGTCGCCTTGCGTCAGGTCGATCCGCTTGATGGCATTGCCCAGCCAGTCCGACGGGATCGCCCCATCCTGCAGAAAGCCGAAGATTCGCGCCAGCAGCGTCGTGTGTTCGGCGGGCGAGATGCCGCGGAAATCCGGCACGCGGCAGACATCCCACAAAAGCCGCACATCCTGCCCACCCTGCACGCGGTCGCGGATTTCCGGGATCTCGCGCAGGGTTTTGAGCGCCTGCACGTCGTCGGCATCGCGTCCCCGGCCCAGCAGGGCGTGGCCCGAGGGCGCTTCCAGGCTTTCGACCAGCCGGTCCATGGTGCCGAATTGCAAATCCGTGTTGCGCCAGGTCAGCCGCTGGATGGGGGCAAAGCGGTGGTTCTCGATCGCGTCGATCAGGCCCTCGTCCAGGATCTCGGCCTCTCCGGTCACGCCGAAGGTGCCGGATTCGGTGTGCCGCCCGGCCCGGCCCGCGATCTGGCCCATCTCGTGCGGGAACAGGGGGCGGACGCGGCGGCCGTCGAACTTGTGGGTGGCGGAAAAGGCCACGTGCCGGATGTCCAGGTTCAGGCCCATGCCGATGGCGTCGGTGGCGACCAGGTAATCGACCTCGCCCGCCTGATACATGGCGACCTGGGCGTTGCGGGTGCGGGGCGACAGCGCGCCCATGACCACCGCGCAGCCGCCCTTTTGCCGCCGGATCAGCTCGGCCATGGCATAAACGTCATCGACGCTGAACCCCACGATGGCCGACCGCGCGGGCATCCGCGACAGCTTCTTGGACCCCGACCAGGACAGTTGCGACAGCCGGTCGCGCCGCTGGAACTGCACGCCGGGGATCAGTTGGGCGATGGCCGGGCGCATCGTGTCGCTGCCCAGGAACAGCGTTTCGTGCAACCCCCGCATCTTCAGCAGGCGGTCGGTGAAGACATGGCCGCGTTCGGGATCGGCGCAGAGCTGGATCTCGTCGATGGCCACGAAATCGGCGGCGATGTCGGGCATGGCCTCGGTCGTGGCGACCCAGTATTGCACGCGGTCGGGGACGATGCGCTCCTCGCCCGTGACCAGGGCCACGACGGACGGGCCGCGCGCCTTGACGATGCGGTCATACACCTCTCGCGCCAGCAGGCGCAGGGGCAGGCCGATGACGCCGGTGCGGTGCGCCAGCATCCGCTCGATCGCGTAATGCGTTTTCCCGGTGTTGGTCGGGCCAAGGATGGCCGTTACCCGGCCGCGTTCATGGATTGTCATGGCCTAGATATCGGTGCCGCCTTGCTGCCGTTCCAGACGGGCGACACCATCGATCGCCTCTTGCTGGTGGGGATGGATGGTCAGGCTTTCGCGATAGGCCTGAAGCGCGCGTTCGGTTTCGCCCGTTTCCTCCAGCATCACCCCCAGTTGGGTCAGCGCGGGAAAATGGCGGGGTTCCAGTTGCAAGGCACGCGCCAAGTCCTGGAAGGCGGGGCCGAACTGCCCGGCGCTCGCATAGGCGGCGGCACGGGTGTAAAAGCCCGTGGCAAAGTCGGGCGCGTGATCGGTCAGCGCCGTCAGGTGGCCGATGGCCCCGGGGATGTCGCCCCCGTCCAGCGCGTCTTCGCCCCGTTGCAGCAGCAGGTCCATCGCGGCGGATCCGGATTTCGACCATTCGCGCAGGATGTCCGATTCGGCGATGCGCCAGGCTTCGCCCTGGGGTTCGGCCAGGCGGCGGAACAGCGCGTCCATGTCGGGGCCGTCTTGCGCACCCGCCCCGGTTGCCAGGACGAAAGCCGGGACAATCAGGAAAATCGTAATTATTCGGTGGCGGATTGCCGCAACGACATTATGGATAATGTGGCGGACCAGACGCATATCCTGGATCTTAATCAGCCCGGCCGCCGGGCGCCAGTCCCATCGGAAGGGGAAAAAGCGAATGAGCGATGTTGTGAATGCCGCCGTCGAGAAACTGAGCGCGAAGATCGACAGCTTCGGTTCGACCGCGAAATTCGTGATCGAGAACGAAGGCGCGATCATGATCGACGAGAACGGCGTTCGCGCGGGCGACGAGGAGGCCGAGGTGACGCTGTTCGCCAGCCGCGACACGTTTGAAGGCATCCTGAACGGCAGCGTGAACCCCGCCACCGCCTTCATGATGGGCAAGCTGAAGATCGACGGATCCATGGGCGTCGCCATGCAGCTGGGTCAGGCCCTGTCCTGATCCCCGATGCAGGCGCGGCCCGCCCCCTTCAGGCAGTTGCCGGGCGATCCGTCCCGCCCGGCGCAAGCGTTCCGGGTTCAGGCCGATGACGGCGTGACATTGCGGCTGGCCCATTGGGCCGCCAGCGCGGACAGCCGGGGCAGCGTCCTGCTGTTCCCCGGCCGCACCGAATATGTGGAAAAATATGCAGGGATCGCGCAGGCGCTGACCGCTGCGGGTTATGACGTGCTGGCGATCGACTGGCGCGGCCAGGGGCTGTCGGACCGCCTGCTGCCCGATGCGCGGGTTGGCCATGTCGGGCAGTTTGCCGATTATCAGCGCGACGTGGCTCGGATGGTGGAAGCTGCGACGAACATGGGCCTGCCCCGGCCCTGGCACCTGCTGGCCCATTCGATGGGCGGCTGCATCGGGCTGGCGGCGCTGCACGGGGGCTTGCCGGTCGCGTCCGCGGCCTTTTCCGCGCCCATGTGGGGGATCAACCTGCGGCAGATGCCGCATGGCGTGGCCGTGGGCATGGCCTATCTTGCGGGCCGTTTGGGCCGGGGCGCGCGGCCCGCGCCGGGCAGCGGCGGCGCCCTTGGCACCTATGTCCTGGACGAAAGCTTCAGCGCCAACCTGTTGACGACCGATGCCGACGCATGGTGCCGCATGGTGCGCGAGGCTGCCGCCTGGCCCGACCTGACGCTGGGCGGGGCCAGCTTCGACTGGGTGGGCAAGGCGTTGAACGAATGCCTGCGCCTGTCGCGGCTGGACTCGCCCGCCGTTCCCGCGCTGGTCAGTCTGGGCGGTCAGGAAAAGGTCGTCTCGGCCACGGCGATCCGCGACCGGGTGGCCCGCTGGCCGGGTGCCACCCTGCTGGAAATCCCCGAGGTGCGGCACGAGATCATGATGTGCGCCCCCGGCCATCGCGCCGCCTTCCTGTCGGCGGCGCTGTCCCTGTTCGGGGGCGCTGTGGGGCCTTAGGCCTTCCTGTCGGGCAGCACCCGGGGGATATGCATCGGCTCGATCTTCGCGGCCGCGGCTGCTGCGGGCAGGCGCAGGCGCACGGTCTTGATGCGGCGCGGATCGGCATCCACCACCTCGAATTCCGCGCCCGAGGCATGGGGGATCACCTCGCCCTGCGCAGGCAGGTGGCCCGCCAGCACGAAGATCAGCCCGCCAAGGGTGTCGATGTCGTCGTCCTCGTCCTCGCCGGTCAGGGTCAGCCCGGTTTCGGCCTCGACATCGCTGACGGAGGCACGGGCCTGGATCAGCCATTGGCCGGGCTTTTCCAGGACCCACAGGCTGCCCTCGGCCTCGTCATGCTCGTCCTCGATCTCGCCGATGACCTGCTCGATCAGATCCTCGATGGTGACAAGGCCGTCCACGCCGCCATATTCGTCGATGACCAGCGCCATGTGGATGCGTTTCTGCTGCATCTGCTGCAAGAGGACGCCGATGGACATCGACGGCGGCACATACAGCAAGGGCCGCAGCATGGGCCGAAGCTGGAATTCGCCGTTCGCGCCAAAGCCGTGCTTCAACGCCAGATCCTTGAGGTGGATCATGCCCAGGGGGCTGTCCAGCGTCTCGTCATAGACCGGCAGGCGGGAAAAGCCGTGTTCGCGGAACAGCGCGACCAGATCGTCCAGGCTGCTGGTTTCGGGCGCGGCGATCATTTCGGCCTTGGGAACGGCCACGTCGTCCACGCGCATCCGCCGCAGGTTGACCATGCCGGGCACGAGCGTGGCAGGTCTGTCGCTGTCGTCCGCGTCGTCATCCGCGCCCTTCAGGGCATCGAAGAACCGCCCCAGGAAACCGCGCGAACTGGGAAGATCCCGTCCTTCCCCGCCAGTGCCATCCGCCTCGGAGGCGGCATCGGCACCAAGGGGGTGGCCAGGTAATCGGGACTCGGAGTTCATCAGACCTTCTCGTGATAAGGATCGGGGATATTCAGCCGCGCCAGGATCGAACGCTCGGCGGCCTCCATGGTTTCCGCGTCGGCGTCGTTCATGTGGTCATAGCCCAGCAGATGCAGGGTCGCATGGACCAGAAGATGCGTGACATGATTGGCGACCGGCTTGCCCTGCGCCTCGGCCTCGGCCAGGCAGGTGTCATAGGCGATGGCGATGTCGCCCAGTTCATCCTCGTCCGGCAGTTCCGGGGTTTCGCCGGGTTCATGCGGCACATGCTCGACCGAGGGCCAGGACAGCACGTTCGTCGCGCGCGGCTTGCCGCGGAAATCGGCGTTCAGGGCCGCGATGCGGGCGTCGTCGCAGCCCATGACCACGACCTCTCCACTGACGCCGTGCCAGGTCAGCGCGGCCCCGACAGCGCGTTCGGCCAGGGCCTCAAGCCCCAGCCTCTCCCATCGGTCATCCTCGATGACGCAATCGGTGGATATGTCGTCAGGCATCGCCTCGCATCGCCCGGCGGGGGACGTATTGCCCGCGCGGTTCCTCTGATTCGCCGCGCGCCAGGGCCGCGGCATCCTCGGCGTCATACGCCGTGATGATGCGCGCGACAAGCGGGTGGCGCACGACATCCTTGGCGGTGAAATAGCTGAAGCTGATCCCCTTGACCCCGTCCAGGATGCGTTCGGCATCGACAAGGCCCGACAGCATCCCGCGCGGCAGGTCGATCTGGGTGCGGTCGCCGGTGATCACCATGCGCGAACCCTCGCCCAAGCGGGTCAGGAACATTTTCATCTGCATCGAGGTGGCGTTCTGCGCCTCGTCCAGCACCACGAAGGCGTTGGACAGGGTGCGGCCGCGCATGAAGGCCAGGGGCGCGATCTCGATCCGCTTTTCCTCCATCAGCTTCTGCATCTGTTTGGCGGGCAGGAAGTCGTTCAGCGCGTCGTAAAGCGGCTGCATGTAGGGATCGACCTTTTCCTTCATGTCGCCGGGAAGGAAGCCCAGGCGTTCGCCTGCCTCGACCGCCGGGCGCGACAGGATGATCTTGTCCACATGCCCGCCGATCAGCATGGTCACGCCGACCGCGACGGCCAGATAGGTCTTGCCGGTGCCCGCAGGCCCGATGCCGAAGGCCAGTTCGTTCTGGAACAGCGACCGGACATAGGCCTTTTGCGCGTCCGTGCGGGGTTCGACCGACTTCTTGCGGGTGCGCAGTTCGTAATCGCCCGCCGCGAACATCTCGATCTGTTCGGCGGGTGTCGTGGGGGCGGTATCGTCCACGCCCATGCGCAAGGCGGCCTCGACCTCGGCCAGGGACACGGGGCGGCCCTGTTCCAGCCGCGCGTAAAGCCCGCGCAGCAGCAGCGCGGCCTCGGCCTGCGCCTCGGGACCGCCGACCACGGCGACCTGATTGCCGCGCCGCAGGATATGGACGCCAAGCGCCTCCTCGATCCGGGCAAGGTGGCGGTCGTTGGCACCGCACAGGTCGATCAGCAGCCGGTTGTCGGGAAATTCCAGCAGGGTTTCGGTCGAAGGGGTCGCGACGGGGGGCGTAGGCGTAAGGCCCAAATCTTTCTCCTGCTCAGGCGTCTTGATCCAATGGTGGCCCTCCAAGAGGATTCGCACAAGGTCATAGTGGCGGGGTGTTGCCAAGAAACCCCGCCAGGGGCGCGGCGTGATCCATTCCGGAAACCGGACCGTCCCAGACGATGCGGCCGTTTTCCAGCAGCGCCACCCGGTCGCCGATGGCGCGGACCGAATCCATGTCGTGCGTGATGGTGATCGCGGTCGCGCCGGTTTCCCTGACGATCCCCCGGATCAGGCCGTTGATCCGCCGCGCCCGGATGGGGTCCAGGCCGGTGGTCGGCTCGTCGAAAAAGATCACCGCCGGGTCGTCGGCGATGGCGCGGGCCAGCCCCGCGCGCTTGGCCATGCCGCCCGACAGTTCGGCGGGCATCAGGTCGGCGGTTTCCGGCCCCAGGCCGACGCGCGCCAGCTTTTCCACCGCAATGGCGCGGGCCTGCGCGTCGGGCATCCGCTGGCGCAGGCGGAAGGCCACGTTCTGCCAGACGGTCAGGCTGTCGAACAGCGCGGCCCCCTGGAACAGCATCCCGAAGCGGGACAGGAAGGCCGGGCGGGTGGCCGCGTCCAGCGGGCGGCCCTGCCACAGGATCTGCCCGGCATCCGGCGTGGTCAGGCCCAGGATGCATTTCAGCAGGACCGACTTGCCCGTGCCCGACTGGCCGATCACGCACAGGCTTTCGCCCTGCCCCACCGCCAGATCGACGCCGGCCAGCACGGACTTGCCGCCGAAGGATTTGCGCAGCCCCGCAACTTGGATCATTCGAAGAACAGCCCCGTCAGCACGAAGTTCGCGGCCAGGATCCCCACGGCGGCGGCAACCACGGCGGATTTGGTGGCCCGGCCCACGCCCGCCGCGCCGCGCCCGGAATGGATGCCGAACCAGCAGCCGCAGACCGCGACGATCAGCCCGAAGACCGCGCCCTTCAACAGGCCCGACACCACGTCCCAGCGTTCCAGATAGGCCGCCGAGTTCGCCAGATAAGCGGCCGAGTTGAAGCCCAGCGACTGCGTGCCGACCAGCCAGCCGCCCGCGATGCCGATGATGTCGCCCACGCCGACCAGCACGGGCACGGTCAGCACCGCCGCCCACAGGCGCGGCGTGACCAGCCAGCGCATCGGGTCGGTGGACAGCGTGACAAGCGCGTCGATCTGTTCGGTCACCTTCATGGTGCCGATTTCCGCCGCGATGGAACTGGCCACGCGCGCCGCGACCATCAGCCCGCCCAGGACGGGGCCGAGTTCCCGCACCATGCCGATGGCGACGATGGCGGGCACCACGTCGCCGGCCTGGAACCGCGCGCCGCCCGAATGGATCTGCAAGGCCAGCGCCGCGCCGGTGAACAGCGCGGTCAGGCCCACCACCGGCAGCGACAGCCAGCCGATCTGGACCAGTTGCGCCGCGAAGGCGCGGGCATGAAAGGGCCGCAGCCGGAACAGCCCGCGCCCAGTGAACAGCGCCACGGCGCCGATGCCGCGCGTCAGCGACAGGGCGGCGCGGCCGATCAGGCGGACTGGCTTCACCGATAGATCCGGTCGTAGCGGGGACCAAGCGAGGTGAGGATCTCGTATCCGATGGTGCCCGCATGGTCCGCCAGCCGATCCACCGGCTGTTCGGGGCAGATCAGGTCCAGTTCACCCGGCACATCGGCCAGGCCCGTCACATCGGCGGTGATCAGGTCCATGGACACGCGCCCCACGATGGGACAGGCCGTGCCCGCCGCATAAAGGCTGGCCCCCTTGGACGAGATCGAGCGCAGGATCCCGTCGGCATAGCCCGCCGCGACCGTGGCGATGCGGCGCGGGGCGTCAGCCGTCCATGTCGCGCTGTAGCCCACGAACTCGCCCGGCTGCACGGTCCGCGTCTGGATCACCGGCAGGGACAGGCGCAGCACCGACTGGGCATCCGCAAAGGGCAGCGCACCATACAGGCCGATGCCGGGACGGATCAGGTCGAAGTGGTAATCCGGCCCCAGCAGGATCCCTCCGGTGGCGGACAGCGAACGGGGCACGCCGCAATCATCGGTCATGGCGCGGAAGGCCGCCAGTTGCGCGGCATTGGCGGGGTGGCCCGGTTCGTCCGCGCAGGCGAGGTGCGACATGATGAAATCGGGCCTGGCGGCCAGAACCTCGGCCCGGATGGCGGACCATTCGCCGGGTTCCATCCCCAGGCGGTTCATGCCGGTATCCAGCTGGATCGCGAAGGGCTTGCCCGGACGCATGGCGCGGTCGCGGAAGAACTGCTCGGGGCTGTTCAGGACGGGGACCAGGCCCGCCAGATCCGCGCCCTCCATATGCCCGGACAGGACGTTGATGCGGGCGTCGTCCGGCAGATGCGGGCGCAGGGCGCGGCCCTCGCTGGCCAAGGCCACGAAGAAATCACGCGCCCCGGCCTCATACAGCGCGGGCGCCACGCGGGCGGCGCCCAGGCCATAGGCGTCGGCCTTGACCACGGCGCCGGGCCGCGCGCCGGGGGCCTTGGCGGCAAGCGCGGTCCAGTTGGCGACGATGGCTTGCAGGTCGATATGCAGGGTCATGGCGGGCCGGTCCTGAAAGGGTCGCGCCCCTCAAACCAGAAATCGCCCCGCGCTTCCAGCCCGGATCACACGAACTGTTCGCGCAGCAACCGTTCCTCAAGCCCGTGGCCGTTGTCGAACAGCAGCCGGTGGCGCACGTCCTGCGCGCTGCGGATCTGGACGCGCACGACATGGCGAACTGAACGAGAATCCGCGTCGGCCATGACCGGGCGGCGTTCGGGGGTCAGCACCTCGATCTCGACCTCGGCCTTCTTGGGCAGCAGCGCGCCGCGCCAGCGGCGGGGGCGGAAGGGGGCGATGGCGGTCAGGGCCAGAACCTCGGAATCGATCGGCAGGATGGGACCATGCGCGGAATAGTTATAGGCCGTGGACCCCGCCGGCGTGGCGATCAGCGCGCCGTCGCAGACCAGTTCCTCCATCCGCATCCGGCCGTCCACATGGATGCGCAGCTTGGCGGCCTGGGGACCCTCGCGCAAAAGGCTGACCTCGTTGATCGCCAGCGCCTCCTGCACGGACCCGTCGGCGCGGGTCGCGCACATGCGCAGGGGGTTGATGACCGTCTCCTCGGCCGCAGCCAGCCGTTCGGGCAGGCCGTCTTCGACATAGCCGTTCATCAGGAAGCCCACGGTGCCCCGGTTCATCCCATAGACCGGCAGGTCGCGGCCGGTCAGGGCGTGCAGGGTCTGCAGCATGAAGCCGTCGCCGCCAAGCGCCACCACCACATCGCAGCGGTCCAGATCCACCGCGCCATAGCGGTCCGACAGCACCGTCAGCGCCTGTTGCGCGGTCTCGGCCTCGCTGGCGGTGAAGTGGATCCGTGTCGTCATGATGCCCCTGCCCCCATGCGCGGGCAGCATCCGACGCGCCACCGGGCATTGCAAGCCCCGTTGCATTTGTGACTTTTCGCATTGTCACCCTTGGAGTATGAGGGCGCCAAACCGCCGCCCCTTGGCCCGATGATAAGGACGCGAGACCCATGAACGCCCCGACCCGCGAAACCGGATTCTTCACCGAAACGCTGGCCAGCAGCGATCCCGAGATCGCCAAGGCCATCACCCAGGAACTTGGCCGCCAGCGTGACGAGATCGAGCTGATCGCGTCCGAGAACATCGTGTCCAAGGCCGTGCTCGAGGCGCAGGGTTCCGTCCTGACCAACAAATACGCCGAGGGCTATCCGGGCAAGCGCTACTATGGCGGCTGCCAGTATGTCGATATTGCCGAGACCCTGGCGATCGAGCGCGCGAAGAAGCTGTTCGACTGCGACTTTGCCAACGTCCAGCCGAACAGCGGCAGCCAGATGAACCAGGCCGTGTTCCTGGCGCTGCTGCAGCCGGGCGACACCTTCATGGGCCTGGACCTGAACTCGGGCGGGCACCTGACGCATGGCTCGCCCGTGAACATGTCGGGCAAGTGGTTCAACGTGGTCAGCTATGGCGTGCGCCAGCAGGACCAGCTGCTGGACATGGAGGACATTCGTCAGAAGGCCCTGGAAAACAAGCCCAAGCTGATCGTCGCGGGCGGCACGGCATACAGCCGCGTGTGGGACTGGGCCGCCTTCCGCAAGATCGCGGACGAGGTGGGCGCATACCTGATGGTGGACATGGCCCATATCGCGGGCCTGGTCGCGGGCGGGCAGCACCCCTCTCCCCTGCCCCACGCGCATGTCGTGACCACGACGACGCACAAGTCCCTGCGCGGCCCGCGCGGCGGGATGATCCTGACCAACGACGCCGACATCGCGAAAAAGATCAACAGCGCAGTCTTCCCCGGCCTTCAGGGCGGCCCGCTGATGCACGTGATCGCCGCCAAGGCCGTGGCCTTCGGCGAGGCGCTGCAACCCTCGTTCAAGGCCTATGCCGCGCAGGTTGTGAAGAACGCGCAGGCCATGGCGGACGAGTTGATGAAGGGCGGCATCGACATCGTGTCGGGCGGCACCGACAACCACCTGTGCCTGGCCGACCTGCGCCCGAAGGGCGTGACCGGCAAGGCGACCGAGGCAGCCCTGGGCCGCGCCCACATCACCTGCAACAAGAACGGCGTGCCCTTCGATCCCGAAAAGCCCTTCGTCACCTCGGGCATCCGCCTGGGCGCCCCTGCGGGCACCACGCGCGGCTTCGGCGAGGACGAATTCCGCCAGATCGCCCGCTGGATCGTCGAGGTCGTCGATGGCCTGGCCGCCAATGGCGAGGAAGGCAATGCAGAAGTCGAGGCCAAGGTAAAGGCCGAGGTTGCCCAGATGTGCGCACGCTTCCCGCTTTACGCCGGGATGTGACCTGCTGACAGGACCGATGCCCCGCCGCGCACCCGTCGCGGCGGGGTTTTCTATTCGGCGGCGGCAGGGATGGCGGCAACCCGCAGCCGCGCCTCGCGCCAGGTGATATAGGTGATGGCGCCGATCATCATCCCGCCGCCCAGGATCACCCAGCCATCCAGCGGCTCGTGGAAGACGAAGATGCCCAGCAGGCTGGCCCAGATCAGTTGCAGGAAGGTCACGGGCTGCGTCACCGTCAAGGGTGCGGCGGCAAAGGCGCGCGTCATGGTGTAATGACCCGCCGTCGCAAAGACCGCGACCAGCCCCAGCCAGCCGACCTGCCCCCATGTGGGCGGCACCCAGACCGCCCAGGCCAGCGGCGCCAGCCCGACCGACACCGTCAGCGACATCATCGCCACGACCACCGAGGCCGGGACATGCTCGGAAATGCGCTTGGCCACCAGATAGGACGCGCCAAAGGCCAGCGAGGCGACGATCTGCGACAGATGCCCCGGATCCAGGTCGCGCAGCCCGGGCCGCAGCACCACAAGCGCGCCCGCCAGCGCCACGCCAACCGCCGCGACGCGCCGCAGGGCCAGCCTTTCGCCCATGAACAGCGCCGCGCCCACCGTCACGACGATGGGGTTCAGGAAGCCGATGGCCGTCGCCTCGGCCACGGGGATGCGCGACATGGCATAGAACCAGGCGATCACCGCCAGCACATGCAGCGCCCCGCGCAGGCTCAGCAGCCGCCAGATGCGCGGCGAAAAGCCGGACCGCAGTCCCGGGACCAGGACCGGCCCCAGGAAGACCAGCCCGAAGACGAAGCGGATAAAGGCCGACTGCGGCGCGGGCAAAGCGCCGCCCAGCCAGCGGACGATGCCATTCACGGCGACAAAGCACAGACCCGTCGCCAGCATCCAGCCCATGCCCGCAAGGTCGCGGCGCGTTTGCGTGTCGATCTGCATGGCGTGCAGTTGGACCGCTTCACGGGGCGGGTGCAAGGCTCAATCGACGATCAATGTCAGGGCGATGATCCACATGACCATGCCGATCAGAACCTCCAGCACCTGCCAGGCGCGGGGGCGGGCAAAGACCGGGGCAAGCAATCGCGCACCATAGCCAAGCGCGAAGAAGAACAGGAACGATCCCGTCACGGCCCCAAGCCCGAACACCCCCGGCCGGGGCCACTGGGCCGAGATCGCGCCGACCAGCACCACGGTATCCAGCCACACATGCGGGTTGAGCCAGGTCAGCGCCGCGATCACCGCCAGCGTCCTGGGCAGGCTGACAGCGCCGCCTTCGGGCCGCAACGCGCCGCCGCCCTGCCAGGCCGCGCGAAAGGACCGGGCGCCATACCAGATCAGGAAGGCGGCGCCCGCCCATTTCAACCCTGCCAGCAGCCATGGGGCCGCCGATCCGATCCGGGCGATGCCGTTGACGCCCAACAGGATCAGGGCCGCATCGGACAAGGCGCAGAACAGGCAGACCCAAAAGACGTGATGCCGGATCAGCCCCTGCTTCAGCACGAAGGCATTCTGCGCGCCGATGGCGACGATCAGGGACAATCCGGTTCCAAGACCGGCGGCATAGGACATCATGGCGGCACCTCCGGCCACCGCTTTTGCATGATGCAAGGATAAGATAAACTGAAACGGTCTTAACCTGGTGAAGGCGTGCTCATGCTGGACTATCCCGCCCTTGCCGCCGTTGCCGAGATCATCCGGTCCGGCTCTTTCGAGGGTGCGGCTGCTGCCCTGCGCGTGACGCCTTCGGCCATCTCGCAGCGCGTCCGCGCGCTCGAGGATCGCATGGGCACCGTCCTGATCGACCGCGGCCCGCCTGTCGCGGCGACCGCGCAGGGCCTGCGGCTGGCCGCGCATCTGGACCAGGTCCGGCTGCTGGAATCCGGCCTGGCGCTGTCGCAGGACCGCCCGGTGCTGCGCCTGGCGGTCAACGCCGACAGCCTGGCAAGCTGGGCAATGCCCGCGCTGGCCGCCGCGCCGGGCCTTCTGGACCTGACCATCGACGACCAGGACCATGCGCTCGACTGGCTCAAGGGCGGCAGGGTCGTGGCCGCGCTGACCAGCGACAGCCGCGCCGTGACGGGCTGCGACAGCCTGCGGCTTGGCATCCTGCGCTATCGGGCTGTGGCAAGCCCCGGCTTCGTGGCTCGCCATTTCCCGAACGGCGTGACGGCGGAATCCCTGGCCCTCGCCCCCTCGCTTTGCTTCGATGCCAAGGATGCGCTGCAAACCCGCTGGGTCCAGGCGCTGACCGGCAGGCGCGTCGTCCTGCCGATGCACCGCATCCCGACAGCGCATGGCTTTGCCGCGGCGGCGCGCCTTGGCATCGGCTGGGGCATGAACCCCGAACCGATGATCCGCGACGACCTGGACGGCGGCCGCCTGATCGACCTCGCGCCCGGCCTGCCGCTGGACGTGCCGCTTTTCTGGCAGTTCAGCCGCATCACCGCCCCGGCCCTCGCCCCCCTGACCCAGGCCATCATGAAGGCCGCCCGGGCAGCCCTCCTGCCCTGACGGCCCTTTCACCTTTGTCCAAATATCCCGGGGGGAGTCCCGCAGGGACCGGGGGGCTGGCCCCCCGCCACCGTCCCCGACAGGAACCGGCCAGCTTACAGCTGGGCGGCCACCGCGTCGGAGATGTCGAAATTGCCGGTGACGTTCTGCACGTCGTCGTCGTCCTCCAGCGTGTCGATCAGCTTCATCAGCTTCTGCGCCGTTTCCAGATCCGCGATCTCGGTCGGGGCCTGCGGCTTCCAGATCAGCTTCGCGGTCTCGGATTCGCCCAGGGTCGCCTCAAGCGCCTGCGACACCTCGTTCAGCGCGGTGTCGGCGCAATAGATCCAGTGGCCTTCCTCGTCGGTCTCGACATCGTCGGCGCCCGCCTCGATCGCGGCCAGCATCACGGTGTCGGCATCGCCCGCGGACAGCGGATACAGGATCTCGCCCACGCGGTCGAACATGAAGCTGACCGAGCCGGTCTGGCCCAGGTCGCCCCCTGCCTTGGTGAAATAGCTACGCACGTTCGACGCGGTGCGGTTGCGGTTGTCGGTCATCGCCTCGACCACCAGGGCGATGCCGTTGGGACCATAGCCCTCGTACCGGATCTCCTCATAGCTTTCGGCATCGCCGCCCTGGGACTTCTTGATGGCGCGGTCGATCACGTCCTTGGGGACGGAATTCGACTTCGCTTCCTTGACTGCCAGGCGCAGGCGCGGGTTCTTGTCGGGATCGGGATCGCCCATCTTGGCGGCCACGGTAATTTCCTTCGACAGCTTGGAAAACAGCTTCGCCCGGATCTTGTCCTGCCGGCCCTTGCGATGCTGGATGTTGGCCCATTTGGAATGGCCTGCCATGGTTCGGTCGTCCTTCGCGGTTCGTAAGCGGATGGGGGCGCTTTTAGTCCAGCCCGGCGGCGCATCGCAAGGCGCGCCGCACAGAAGAAAGGCGCCCTGTCCGACCGGACGGGCGCCTTGGGCAGATCGGCCGCAGCAGGGTCAGATCGCGGCGGCGGCACCCAGGATCCGGCGGATTTCGCCATCGCGGGTCAAACCGCGGCGTGCCAGTTCCGCATCGCTGATGCCGTTCAGGCGCTCGATCGCGCGGACCCTGGGGCTGGCCCGGGCTATCAGGATCGCGATATTGCCGAAGGCAACGAACGGCGCCGCGAGAAGTCCCCTGAGGGACAGGCGGGGTTTGTCGAAAGTGGACGTGCTGGCCATCTGGAAACTCCTTTGCAACACAAGGCCGTTCCCCCTCTTGCCATGCAATATCGGGGGGAAGCCCGGCCGGAACAATGGCCGATGCTGCATGGCAGCATTGCAGGGGCGTCACAGGGGCCAGAAGAGGGGAATGACCAGGCAGGCGACGATCCCGCACAGGATGTCCAGCGGCACCCCCACGCGCACGAAATCGCTGAACTTGTAGCCGCCGGGACCATAGACCATCATGTGCGTCTGGTATCCGATGGGCGTGGCAAAGGCCACCGTGGCCGAGAACATGACCGCCACCACATAGGGGCGCGGATCGTGGCCCAGCGACTGCGCAAGGGCGATGGCGATGGGCGTCAGCAGCACGGCGACCGCGTTGTTCGACAGGATCTCGGTCATCACCAGGCCCAAGAAATAGATGGCGATCAGCGTGGCGAAGGGCGGCAGGTTGCGCAGGGTCGGGGACACGAAATCCACGATCAGCTGGACGGTGCCGGTATGTTCCAGCGCCTCGCCCACGGCCAGCATGGCAAAGATCATCGCCATGAGGCGGCCATCGACAAAGGAAAAGGCTTCCTCGGCGTCGATGCAGCGCGTCAGCAGGATCACGGCGGCGGCCAGGAAGGACAGCACCTGGATCGGCGCGACATCCAGCGCGGCCAGCGTCACCACCGACAGCAGGCAGACGATAGCGATCGGCGCGCGTTCCCGGCGATAGGCCCGGACCGAGGGGCGCGAGACATCGACCAGCCCCATGTCGGCGGCAAGCCGCGCGATGTCCTCGGGCGCGCCTTCCAGCAGCAGCGTGTCGCCCACGCGGACCACCAGGTCGTCCAGCTGGCGGCCCATGTTCTGGTCGCGCCGGTGCGCCGCCAGCACATAGATGCCGTAACGGCGGCGCAACCGCATGTCGCCCAGGCGGCGCCCGATCAGCTGCGCACCGGGCGAGATCAGCACCTCGACCGTCTCGGTCGCGACCGAACTGAGCTTGTCCACCACCTGCAGGTTCTTGTTGCCCAGGAATTCCAGCAGGTCGGCCATTTCGGACCGCAGCACCACGCGGTCGCCGGGTTCCAGCACGACCTCGGCCAGGTTGCGCCGCAGGGACGCGTCGCCGCGCAGCACGTCGATCAGGCGCACGGCGTCGCGCCGGAACAGGGTGACCTCGACGGCCCTCTGGCCGACAAGGCTCGAATCCTCGGGGATGGCCAGTTCCGTGAAATACTTCATCTCGCGCCGGGACCCCAGGAAGCCCGCCAGCGAGGTCCGGTCGGGCAGCAGCCGTCGTCCCAGCAGCGCGAAATAGGCAACGCCCGCCAGGGTGATGGCGATCCCCACGGGCGCGATCTCGAAGATGGTGAAGGGGGCCAGGCCCTGTTCGCGGGCCACGCCATCGACCAAGAGGTTGGTCGAGGTTCCGATCAGCGTCATCATGCCGCCCAGGATCGTGAAATAGCTGAGCGGGATCAGCAATTTCGACGGGGACAGCTTCAGCCGGCCCGCAAGCTGGATGCAGATGGGGATCATCACCGCCACGACCGGCGTGTTGTTCATCACGGCCGAGGCCATGATGACAAAGGCGAACAGCGCGCAGATCGTGAAGGCGGGATTGGTGACGGCGCGCGCGGTCACGATGCGGGACATGATCTCCAGCGCGCCGGTGCGCAGCAGGCCGCCCATGATCAGGAACATGAAGGCGATGGTCCAGGGGGCCGCGTTCGACAGCACGCCCGCCGCATCCTCGGCGGGAAGCAGGCCCAGGGCCAGCATGGTGGCGGCCGATCCGATGGCCACGACCTCGGGCGGCTGCTTTTCCCGGATGAACTGGACAAAGGTGATCGCGACGATGACCAGCATCGCGACCGCCGCATTCGTTCCGGTCAATTCAAATCCAAGCATGAAGCCCCTGTCGAACGGCGCCGGTCACCGGCAAATCGTCGCGGTCATAGAATTGTTTTCCCCGCAACCGCAAGCGAAAGCGGGATCCGTTTCACACGGGATGCGCTTGCGCCAACCGACCGCCCTCGCGCACGGGTTCGATCCCGGTGGCCAGGCCGCTGCGGTCGTCGGTCACGATCAGGACCCCGGACAGGGTTGCATCCCCCTCGGCCGGGGTGAAGCGGTCGCGGGTCATGCCGGTGATGAAGCGGCGCAAAGGCTCGGTCTTCTCCATGCCGATGACGCTGTCGTAATCGCCGCACATCCCGGCATCCGACTGATAGGCCGTCCCGCGCGGCAGGATCTGCGCGTCCGCCGTGGGCACATGGGTATGGGTGCCCACCACGGCGCTGGCGCGGCCGTCGCAGAAATGCCCGGCCGCCATCTTCTCGCTGGTGGCCTCGGCGTGGAAATCGACAAGGGCGGCCTGGACCATGCCGCCCGGGGGATGGGCGCGCAGGACGGCGTCCAGCGCCGAGAACGGATCGTCATAGGGCCGCGACATGAACACCTGCCCAAGCGCCTGCGTCACCAGCAGCTTGCGCCCGCGCGCGTCTGCGATGATGGCGCTGCCCCGGCCCGGAGCCTCTTTGGCGAAGTTCAGGGGGCGGACGATTCGCGCTTCGCGCTCGATGAAGGTCAGCATGTCCTTCTGGTCGAAGGCGTGGTCGCCCAGCGTCAGGCAATCGGCGCCCGCATCCAGCAGCAGTTGCGCGTGTCCCGCCGTGCAGCCGCGCCCGCCGCTGGCGTTTTCGGCATTCACCACCACCAGGTCGGCCTTCAGCCGCGCGCGCAGCGGCGCCAGCCGCTCGGTTATCGCACGCCGTCCGGCGCGGCCCATCACATCGCCAAGAAAGAGTATCCGCATGAGGGGCTGGTTACGCGTGAAGCCGCCGCGCTTCAAGCGCCGTCTCTGGACAGGGCGGCAGGGCGCGGCCATCTTGCCGCCGCATGACAGGGGGCAGCAATGGATTGGGCAGCGGCAGAACTGGTGACGGGCGAGTTGCGGCTGTGGCTGTTTCGCGGCGATGCCCAAGGGGCGGCGATCACGGCGCCTGCCGGGGACGATCCGGCGGCGGCCCTGCGCGCGATGCTGGCGCCAGGGGCTGCCATCGACGTGATCGCGTCGGGCTGGCCGGGGTCCGCGCCGGTGCGGGTGCCCTGCCCGCCCCCGCCGCCCCTGCCTGCTCTGGCACTTGATCCCCGTGTCACGCTGCACGCGCTTCCGGGCCTGGTGCAGGACCGCCCGGCGGATCTGATCGGCGCACAGGCAACCCGCATCGCCGGGCATCTGGCCCGCCATCCCGACTTTGACGGCGTGCTGTGCCTGCCGGGCCAGCAGACAGTCTGGGCGCATCTCAGCGCGGGCGAGGTCGTCAGCTTTCGCAGCTTTCTGACGGGCGAGTTGCTGTCGGCGCTGACCGCCTCGATGCCGGACGGTGCAAGCGCAGGCTTTGCCGAAGCCGTGCAGGACGCACTGTCCCGCCCGGCGGGGCTTGCGGCGGAACTGTCCTCGGCCCGGGCGCGGCTGGCGATGGGGCTGACGACCCCGCCTGCGGCCCACGCGCAGATGGCGGGCCTGCTGATCGGGGCCGAGCTTGCGGCGGCCCGGCCTTGGTGGCTGGGCCAGCCGGTCACCGTCATCGGCCACGGCTGGCTGGCCGACCGCTATGCCGAGGCTTTGGTGACGCAGGGCCTTGCGCCCGCCATGGCCGACCCGACCCGCGCGCTGCTGGACGGCTTTCGCGCCGCGCGCCGGGCGCTCTGACCGGAACCCGCGCCGCCCCTTGCCGTTCTGTTGCCGACACCCAAGGCCAGGAGCGCCGCGATGACCGAGACCACGCCCGACCTGTCCTGCGACGTGGCGATCATCGGGGCGGGGACCGCGGGGCTTGCGGCGGAACGCGCGGCGCGGGCCGCAGGGGCCAGGACGCTGCTGATCGACGACGGCTTCCGGGGGACATTGTGCGCCAGCGCCGGCTGCATGCCGTCCAAGCTGCTGATCGCGGCGGCGCGCGCCCATGCCGGCCTGGACAGGGCGCGCATGATGGGCATCGACATTCCGGCTGCGCGGGTGGATGGCCGCCGCGTGATGGAACGCCTGCGGACCGAACGCGACCGCTTCGTGCAGGGGGTCAAGGACAGCTATCGCGACCTGCCCCCGGGCACCTGCCTCGACGCCCGCGCCCGCTTCGCCGCGCCCGACCGGCTGGACCTGGACGACGGGCGGCAGGTCGCGGCGCGGGCGGTGGTGATCGCCACAGGCTCGGCGCCCGTGATCCCCAAGCCCTATCGCGACCTCGGACCGCGCGTGCTGACCAGCGATTCGCTGTTCGAGCTTGAGGATCTGCCACGAAGCCTGGCCGTGATCGGCGCGGGACCGCTGGGCGCGGAACTGGCGCAGGCCATGGGCCGATTGGGCGTCCGGGTGGCGATGTTCGACAAAGGCGACAGGCTGGCCGGGATCCGCTGCGACCGGGTTCATGACGCCTTTCGCGAGATCTACGGCATGGATGTCGCCCTGCATCTTGGCTGCGCGCCCCGGCCTTCGGTCCAGGGGGACACGATCCGATTGGAGTGGGACGGCGGGACCGAGGCGTTCAGCCATGTTCTTGTGGCGACAGGCCGCGCCCCGGCGCTGGATGGCCTGAACCTGGAGGCCACGGGCTTGTCCCTGGACGACAGAGGCGTGCCGGATTTCGACCGAATGACCATGCAGTGCAGCGACACGGCCATCTTCATGGCGGGCGATGCGGATGGCGATGCGCCCGTGCTGCACGAGGCCCGGCTGGACGGCACCATCGCCGGGACCAACGCCGCCCTCTGGCCCAAGGTCCAGCCCGCCGACCGCCCGCCCCTGTTCACCATCACCTTCACCGATCCGCCCCTTGCCGCCATCGGCGCGCCGCCCGACGAATGCGCCCTGAACGCCCATGCCAGCTATGCCGACCAGGGCCGTGCGCGGGTCGAGGGTAAGGCCGCCGGACTGCTGCGCCTTGGGGCCGACAAGACGGGCCGGCTGATCGGCGCGGACCTGGCGGTGCCGGGGGGCGATCACATGGCGCATCTTCTGGTCCTGGCGATCATTCGGGGCGCCAGCGCGGCGGATGTCCTGGACATGCCCTTCTATCACCCCACCTTGGAGGAAGGGCTGAAACCCGCCTTGCGCGATTTGTGCCGCCGGGCCAACCTGACGCTGCGCGACGACGGCAATCCCCCGGGGGCATGATGGCGGAACGACTGATCGACTTGGGCAACGGCTTCTGGAACATTCGCGGCACCCTGCGAATCGGCGGGCTGGTGAATGTAGGCACGCACAGTTCGCTGGTGCGGCTGTCCTCGGGGCGGTTCGTGTTCCTGGATTCCTATGGCTTCGGTCCCGACATCGCCCGGCAGGTCATGGCCTTGACCGACGAGGGCCGCGCGGTCGAGGCGGTGCTGAACCTGCATCCCTTCCACACCCTGCATTGCCAGGCGATGCACGCCATGTTCCCGCAGGCGCAGCTGTTCGGATCGGACCGCCACCGCCGCAAGTGGCCGGATTTGCCCTGGCAACCTGATCTGGTCGAATCGCCCGAAGTCGCCGCGCGCTTTCCTGACCTGCGCTTTTCGCTGCCGGACGGGATCGACTACATCTGCCAGAACGAACGCGTCCATGCCGGATCGCTGCTGGCCTTTCATCCCGCCAGCGGCAGCCTGCACGTGGACGACACGCTGAACGTGCTGCCGGTCCCCGGCCTGCTGCGCCGCCTGCTGCGGCTGCCCCGCGTCAGCTTTCACCCGACCCTGGGGCAGGCCCTCCAGGACCGCCCCGGCGCCGCGCAGGATTTCCGGAACTGGGCCGTGCGGATCGCCGAGGACTGGCGCGACACCCGCACCCTTTGCGCCGCCCATTCGGACACCTTGGCGATCCAACCGGGCAGCTTTCCCGACCATGTCCGCAAGGCGCTGGCCCGCGCCGAACCCGCCCTGAAACGGGCCGAGGCGAAGGGCCGCTAGTCCAGCCGCGCGATCAGCGACGAGGTGTCCCAGCGGCCCCCGCCCATCCGCTGCACGTCCTTGTAGAACTGATCGACCAGCGCGGTGACGGGCAGCGAGGCCCCGACCTCGTCGGCGGCGGCCAGGCAGATCGCCAGATCCTTGCGCATCCAGTCCACGGCAAAGCCATGCTCGAACTGGCCCTGGTCCATGGTCTTGTGGCGGTTGACCATCTGCCAGCTTCCGGCGGCGCCCTGGCTGATCACCTCGACCACCTGTTCGACCTCCAGCCCTGATTTCTTCGCAAAGGCCAGCGATTCCGACAGGGCCTGCACCAGCCCGGCAATGGCGATCTGGTTGCACATCTTGGTGATCTGGCCCGCGCCCACGTTGCCCATGCGGCGGCAGATCCTGGCATAAGCGTCGATCACCGGCGCGGCGCTGTCAAAATCCACCTGCGTCCCGCCGCACATCACCGACAGCTGGCCATTCTCGGCCCCCGCCTGCCCGCCTGAGACCGGCGCATCCACATAGCCAATCCCCACCACCTGCGCGGCCTGCGCCAGTTCCCGCGTCACCGCTGCCGATACGGTCGTGTGGTCCACGAAGACCGCGCCCGGCGCCATGCCGGCAAAAGCGCCGTCCGGGCCAAGGCAGACGGAGCGCAGGTCGTCGTCATTGCCCACGCAGGCCATCACCAGATCGGCCCCGGATGCCGCCTCGCGCGGGGTGGCGGCGCAGGACCCGCCATGGCGGGCCACCCAGGCCTCGGCCTTGGCGCGGGTGCGGTTGAACACCGTCACCTGATGCCCGGCGGCTTGCAGATGCCCCGCCATCGGCGCGCCCATCACGCCCATTCCCAGAAATGCCAGCCTTGCCATGTTCCCCTCGATCCATCATGCGGCGCGATCCGCCATCCGTTGAACTGGCCCCGCGCCTCGATTATGCAGCAACCCAACATTCCGGCGCGCCGTGGTCAAGCGCATCGGCACCCCCACAAGGACAGGCAGCGGACCGGCCCATGGATCATCTTCCGACATGCTGACCCTTTTCCGCTGGCTTCTGCGGCTGACCATCGGCCTGATCGTGCTGCTGGTCGCGGCGGTGATCCTGGCCTGGTATTTCGCCGTCCGGTCGCTTCCCGACTATGACGCCACGCTGCAGGTCCAGGGGATCTCGGCCCCGGTCGAGATCGTGCGATCGACCGAGAACGTGCCCCATATCTTCGGCCAGACGGACGAGGACGTGTTCTTCGCCCTGGGCCTGGCCCATGCCCAGGACCGGCTGTTCCAGATGACGCTGCTGCGCCGCGCGGCCCAGGGCCGCCTGGCCGAGGTCTATGGCGCGGGCGCCTTTCCCGCCGACGATCTGGCCCGGCGGCTGGAGCTTTACCGCAACGCGAGCGCCTCGCTCGATTCCCAGGACCAGGCGACGCAGGCGGCGCTGCGGGCCTATTCCGACGGGGTGAACCAGTGGATCGCCCAGGTCAACAAGGGCGCGCTTGGCCGCGGCGCGCCCGAGTTCTTCGTGCTGCCCCAGGACATCGCCTATTGGCAGCCCGCCGATTCGCTGGCCATCCTGAAGCTGCTGGCCGCCGCCGCCAGCAATTCGGCCGCCGAGGAGATCCTGCGCGCCCGGCTGTCGCTGACCTGGCCGGAACGCGGGACGGACCTGCTGGTCGGCGAGGGGAATACCCCCGCCATCCTCCTGCCCCGCTATGCCGACCTGTTCCCCGGCGCCCGCCTGGCCCCGCCCGAGGCGCGCCGCGGCCCGGCCCCCGACCGCGATGCCACGGATTTCCTACGCCCGGGCAGCGGGCTTGGCGCCAACGGCTTTGCCGCCGCGGCGGACCGGACGGCGGCGGGCGGCGCGCTGTTGGCCAATGATCCGCAGGCGCCGCTGGTTGCGCCTTCGATGTATTACCTCGCGCGGCTGCAACTGACCTCGGGCGGGGTGATTGGGGCGACCGTTCCCGGGATGCCAGTGGTGTTTTCCGGGCGCAATCCGCAACTGGCCTGGGGCATCGCGCCTGCCGCCATGGACGACGCCGACATCGCCATCGAGGAAATCCAGCCCGGCCGCGCTGACCGCTATCGCGGCGCGGGCGGCTGGACGGAATTCGCCACCCGGCGCGAGGTGATCCGCGTGCTGGACGAGCCGAACCGCGCCATCACCCTGCGCAGCAGCCGCAACGGCCCGCTTGTGCCGCTGCTGGATCCGGGGCTGGCGGATGTCACGCCCCTGGGCCATGTCGCGGCGCTGCGCTGGACAGGCCTGTCGGGCACCGACACCACGATGTCGGCGCTGATCGGGGTGATGCGGGCGACCGATACGGGCAGCGCGGCGACCGCGCTTGGCCGGGTCGTTGCCCCCGCCATGGCCGTGACGCTGGCCGGCAGCGACGGCATCCGCCAGGTGACGGTGGGCGCCATGCCGCAGCGGGCGGCCAACCACCCGACCGGCGGCGCGATGCCCGTGCCCGGCTGGCTGGCCGAGGGGGAATGGCAGGGCCTCGTTCCCGTGTCCGAGGACAGCCCGACCGAAGAAGGGCTGGCCTTCGCGACCGAGGAACGCGGCCCCCTGGCCCTGCGCCGCACCCGGCTTGCGCATCTGCTGAAGGACCGCGAGGTCCATTCCCGCGACAGCTTCATCGCGGCCCAACTGGATGTCGTCAGCCCGGCGGCCCGCGCGCTGCTGCCCCTGGTGGGGGCGGATCTGTGGTTCACGGGCGAACCCGCCGCCCCCGGCACGCCGGAACGCCAGCGCCAGGACGCACTGAACCTGCTGGCCGAATGGGACGGCGCCATGAGCGAGCACCTGCCCGAGCCGCTGATCTATGCCGCCTGGATGGGTGCGCTACAGGACCGCCTGATCCGGGACGAGCTTGGTCCGGTGGCCGACGACATCCGCAGGCTGCATCCGGGCTTTGTCGATTCCGTGTTCCGCAATCGGAGCGGCGCGGGCGCCTGGTGCGACATCGTGCAAAGCGCCCCGGCCGAGGATTGCACCACCATCGCCCGCCAGGCGCTGGACCGGGCCATCCTGGACCTGACGCAACGCTATGGCCCGGATGTGACCAGCTGGCGGTGGGGCGATGCGCATCAGGCGCGGCACGTGCATCCGGGACTGGGCCAGATCGGGGTGCTGGGCTGGATCGTGAACCTGCCGCAAGCGATCTCGGGCGGGACTTTCACGCTGTCCTCCACCACCATGCTGGGCACCGGCCCGAACCCGTTCGAGGCGGCAACCGGTCCCGGCTATCGCGGCGTCTATGACCTGGCCGATCCCGACAGTTCGGTGTTCATCATCTCGACCGGGCAGTCGGGCCATCCGCTGTCGCGGCATTACGACGATCTGGCGGGGCTGTGGCGGCGGGGCGAATACATCGGCATGTCGCTGGACCCGCAACTGGCGCGCGCGGCGGCAACGGGAATCATGACCCTGCAACCTGCGGCCCCGTAAGGGTCAGGAGGGCGCGATCCGGCGCCATCGGTGAAACAGGTCCGGCCCGATCCGGCGCGTCTCGGCCAGGGCAAAGCGGGGCGCGTCAGACAGCCTGTCAAGCCGCATCGGTCCCACGGCGGGCAACCCGTCGCCGCCCAGGGTGATGCCCGCCGTATAGCCGACGACCTGGTCCACAAGCCCCGCCCGCAGCAGGGAGGCGGCAAGCAGTCCGCCCCCTTCGCAGAAGACCCGGGTGATCCCCGCTTCGGCAAGCTGCGCCAAGGCATCGGCAGGCGGCGCGTCGATCCGCCACAGCGGCCCGTGCATCACCCCCTCGGGCGGCAGATCGGGCAGCGGACGCGAGGACAGCACCACCCGCACCGGCTGGCGCGGCGTCGTCAGGCCGCGGACGTTCAGCGACGGGCGGTCCGCATGGGCCGTGTTCCCCCCCACCATGACCGCGTCATGGGCCATGCGCATCGTGTGGACATGCAGCCGCGCTTGCGGTCCGGTGATCCACTGGCTTTCCCCGCCCGCCGTGGCGATGCGCCCGTCGAAACTGGTCGCCAGCTTCAGCGTCACGAAGGGCCGCCCCTGCTGGATGCGGGACAGGAAACCCGCCTGCAATTCGCGGGCCTCGGCCTCTCTCACGCCCTCGGTCACGGCAAGGCCCGCGTCGCGCAGGATGCGGTGGCCGCGCCCGGCCACGCGGGGATCGGGATCGGTCATGGCCGAAACGACGCGCGCGATGCCGGCGGCAACCAGTCCTTCGGCGCAGGGCGGCGTCCGTCCGTGATGGGCGCAGGGTTCCAGCGTCACATAGGCGGTGGCACCCCGCGCCAGCACCCCTGCCTGATCCAGGGCCATCCGTTCGGCATGGGGACGCCCGCCCGGCTGCGTCCAGCCCCGGCCGACGATGCGGCCCGCTTGCACGATCACGCAGCCGACAGCGGGGTTCGGCCAGACATTGCCCAGACCCCGCCGCGCCAGGCGCAGGGCATGGGCCATGTGGCGCAGGTCTTCCGGGGGCGTCACGGCTCAGTCGCCGGTCGGGGCGGGCCGCAGTTCGGACACGAACTTGTCGAAATCGCCCGCGTCCTGGAAGTTCTTGTAAACGCTGGCAAACCGGACATAGCCGACATTGTCGATGCGCGACAGCGCCTCCATGACGATCTCGCCGATCATCTTCGAGGGGATGTCGGTCTCGCCCGTGCTTTCCAGGCGGCGGACGATGCCGCTGATCATCTGCTCGATCCGTTCGGGTTCGACCGGGCGCTTCTGCATGGCGATGCGGATCGACCGGGCCAGCTTGTCGCGGTCGAAATCCTCGCGCCGGCCGCTGGACTTGACGACGACCAGATCGCGCAACTGCACCCGTTCATAGGTCGTGAAGCGCCCCCCGCAGGCGGGACAGAAGCGGCGGCGGCGAATGGCGACGTTGTCTTCGGCAGGGCGCGAATCCTTGACCTGCGTATCGACGTTTCCGCAAAACGGGCAGCGCATCCGGTTGTCCCCTTCGGTGCTCGGTCGTCCACTAGTATAGGCGGGCAAGCAGGGCTTGGGTAGCATTATCCAACGGACACAAGATGTTCCCTGCCCCGTCTGTGACCGGAATGCCGCGCCGTCACCCGGCCTGAAAGACCGCCGCCACCTCGCGTCGATGGGGCGCGCGGCGGTGTTCCACCAGATAGAGGCCCTGCCAGGTGCCCAGCATCATCCGGCCCCCGGCCACGGGGATTTGCAGGCTGACCGGCAGCACGGCGGCCTTCAGATGGGCGGGCATGTCGTCGGGGCCTTCGTCGCGGTGGCGCAGCCAGGACATGGACGGATGATCGGCGGGCGGCGCGATGCAGTCCAGCCAACCCAGCAGGTCGGTCTGAACGTCGGGATCGGCGTTTTCCTGGATCAGCAGCGAACAGGATGTGTGGCGCACCATCAGCGTCAGCAGCCCGTCCCCAGCCTGCAAGACGGACAGCCAGGCCGCCACGTCGCGGGTGAAGTCGTGGCAGGCCGGGCCGCGCGTCTGGATGGCGAAGACGCGGTTCATTCGGCAGCCTCGGGCGGGTCCAGCATCAGGGCGTCGCCGCCGTCGTGATCGGTGGCGATGCGCTTTTGCGTCCGCGCGCCCAGTTCGCGCAGCATCTCCACCTGGCGGATCACGTTGCCCGATCCCCGGCACAGCCGGTCCATGGCTTGCGTGTGCGCCCGCCCCGCCTGATCCAGGGCGCGGCCCACGGCGTCCATGGATTCGACGAAGCCCGCCACCTTGTCGTAAAGCTGGCCCGCGCGCTTGGCGATCTCGGTCGCGTTGGCCTCGCGCCGTTCGACGGCCCAGATATGCTCGATGGTGCGCAGGGTCAGCATCAGGGTCGTGGGCGTGGTCAGGCCCACGCGGCGCTCCATGGCGAAGCTGGCCAGGGTCGGATCGGCCCGCAGCGCCTCGGAGAACGCACCCTCGATGGGGATGAACATCAGGACGTAATCCACCGATCCGTCGTCCATCCGGTGATAGCCCTTCTCGCCCAGGGTCACGACATGGTTGCGCACGGCGGCGACATGGCGGCGCAGGGCGGCCTGAACCTCGGCCGGATCCTCGGCATTGACCGAGATCTCATAGTCCACCAGCGACACCTTGCTGTCGATCACCATGACCTTGGCGCGCGGCATCCTGACCACCATGTCGGGACGCCACCGCTTGCCGTCCTCGTCGGTCCAGCTGGACTGGGTGTCGTAATGCGTGCCCGCGATCAGGCCCGAATCCTCCAGCAGGCGCTCTAGCACCATCTCGCCCCAGGCACCCTGGCGCTGCTTGTCGCCTTTCAGCGCACGGGTCAGGTTCACCGCCTCGCGAGAGATGTCTTCGGACCGTTGGTGCAGGAATGCGATCTGTTCGCGCAGTCTCGCACCTTCCTCGTCCAGGATCTTGTTCCTGGCCTGCAATTCCGTCTGGAACCGATGCACCTGTTCGCGGAACGGGTTAAGCAGCGCGGACAGTTGGTCCCCCTGCGCCTTTTGCAGGTCGCCTTGCTGCACGCGCAGGGTTTCCGCCGCCAGCAGCTTGAATTGCCCGGTCATTTCCGCGCGCAATTCGCGCAGGGTCTGGATTTCGCGCGCGGCGGATTCGGCGTCCTTTTCGGCGCGCAGCCGCGCCTCGGCCAGTTCGGTGCGGGACGCGGCCAGCAGTTGGCGCGCCTGGTGCAGGGCGTCGGCAAGGCCGTCACGTTCCTCGGACAGTTCGGACAGGCGGGCGGTCTGGCCGTCCAGCCGCGCCTCGTGCTGGCCCGCGCGCAGGGCCAGGGCGCGGGATTCCTCGCCGAGATGAGAAAGCTGCGAGGCGAGATCCTTGGCGCGGGCTTCGGCAAGCCCGCACGCCTTGCGCCAGCCTGCGGCAAGGACCGCCAGGGCCGCAAGCGCCGCCAGGGCGGCGATCAGCAGGAGGCGAAGGGCGGCGGGATCTTCCAGAAGGCTTGGCATCGGCTCTCCACGAACAACTGGGGATAGTGTTCATGGTTTGTGCCGAACTTGCAAGCGGTTCGGCCCACGGTCCCGCCATAAGGACGGGGCCGTGGGATATGGGTCACTGGTCCAGGAAGGACCGCAGCTTGCGCGAACGCGACGGATGCTTCAGCTTGCGCAGCGCCTTGGCCTCGATCTGGCGGATGCGTTCGCGGGTCACGCTGAACTGCTGGCCCACCTCCTCCAGCGTGTGGTCGGTGTTCATGCCGATGCCGAAACGCATCCGCAGCACCCGTTCCTCTCGCGGGGTCAGGCTGGCCAGAACGCGGGTCGTGGTTTCCTTCAGGTTTTCCTGAATGGCGGAATCCAGCGGCAGGACGGCGTTCTTGTCCTCGATGAAATCGCCAAGCTGGCTGTCCTCCTCGTCCCCGATGGGGGTTTCGAGGCTGATCGGCTCCTTGGCGATCTTCATCACCTTGCGGACCTTTTCCAACGGCATCTGCAGCTTTTCGGCCAGTTCCTCGGGCGTGGGTTCCCGGCCGATCTCGTGCAGCATCTGGCGGCCGGTGCGGACCAGCTTGTTGATCGTCTCGATCATGTGGACCGGGATGCGGATCGTGCGGGCCTGGTCGGCGATGGACCGGGTGATGGCCTGGCGGATCCACCAGGTCGCATAGGTGCTGAACTTGTAGCCGCGCCGATACTCGAACTTGTCCACGGCCTTCATCAGTCCGATGTTGCCTTCCTGGATCAGGTCCAGGAATTGCAGGCCCCTGTTCGTGTATTTCTTGGCGATCGAGATGACCAGCCGCAGGTTCGCCTCGACCATTTCCTTCTTGGCCTGGCGCGCTTCCTTCTCGCCGCGCTGGACCTGAGACACGATGCGGCGGAATTCCTCGATATCGACGCCGACATACTGGCCGACCTGCGCCATCTCGTTGCGCAGCTCCTCGACCTTGTCGCGGGACCGTTCGAACAGCGCCTGCCAGCCGCGCCCCGCCTGCTGGGACATGCGGTCCACCCAGGTCGGGTCCAGTTCCGTGCCGCGATAGGCGTCGATGAATTCGCGGCGGTTGATGCGCGCGGCGTCGGCCAGCTTGACCATGCCGCTGTCGATGGTCACGATCCGGCGGTTGATGCCGTAAAGCTGATCGACCAGCGCCTCGATCCGGCTGCTGTTCAGGTGCAGTTCGTTGACCAGCCCGACGATGCGGGACCGCAGCACCTGGTAATCGGTTTCCGCGCTGGCCGAGAAGCTGTTGTCCTCGTTCAGCGTGGCCGACATGCGCTGGTCCTGCATCGCGGCCAGGGCTTCATAGTCGTTGGCAATCAGTTCCAGCGTTTCCAGGACCTTGGGCTTGAGGCTGGCTTCCATCGCGGCAAGCGACAGGCTGGCGCCGTCTTCCTCGTCCTCGTCATCCTCGGAGCGCATGGGGTTGCCGTCGGCGTCCAGCTCCTCGCGCTTTTGCGCGGAGTCGGACTGCACGCTATCCTCGGACAGTTCCTCCTCGTCCGCTTCCTCGTCGTCGAGCGACTGGCCGAAGGTCGTTTCCAGGTCGATCACGTCGCGCAGCAGGATCTCCTCGTCCAGAAGCTCCTCGCGCCACATGGTGATGGCCTTGAAGGTCAGCGGGCTTTCGCACAGGCCCGCAATCATCGTGTTGCGGCCGGCCTCGATCCGCTTGGCGATGGCGATCTCGCCCTCGCGCGACAGCAGTTCGACCGAACCCATCTCGCGCAGATACATGCGCACGGGGTCGTCGGTGCGGTCCAGCTTTTCGGTTTCCGAGGTGGACACCGCCACCTCGCGCGAGGTCGAGCCGACGACGGCCACGGCGCCACCCTCGGGTTCCTCGGCCGCATCGTCGTCCTCGATCACGTTGATGCCCATCTCGGACAGCATCGACATGACATCCTCGATCTGCTCGGACGAGGCGTGTTCGGGCGGCAGGGCCGCGTTCAGCTGGTCATAGGTGATATAGCCGCGTTCGCGCGCCTCGGCGATCATGCGCTTGACGGCCGCCTGGCTCATGTCCAGCGAATGCGCATTGTCGTCCTTGTCGGTCTTGTCGTGATCGTCGTCCTTGGCGGCCATCAACGGCTCCCTTCATCAGGCAGTGATTCGCGGAAACGGCGAATCACTGAACATATGGTCCATATTTAGCGCGGCGCATCTCCGAATCAAAGGGCGCGCGATGCGGCTGATTCGCGAAACCCGCGAATCACTTGCGGGTGGTCAGCGGCGCGGCGGTTTGCGCCAGATCTGGCCATCGACGAACTGGGACAGTTGGTCGGACAAGGCCTTCTGGTCCTTGTCCATGTCCTTCGCATCGTCGTCGTCGAACCGTTCGATCCGGTGACGGGCTTGTCCTATCTGACGAAAGCGCCATGTCAGCCCTTCGTCGGCCTCGCCGCTTATTTCATTCTCGGCCCGCAGGATTTCCTTTTCCGAAATCTTCCTGGCTTCCAGACGGTCCAGGGCCTCGTGCAGATAGGCGGACGCTTCGCCCGCGGTTTTCTCGGCTATCTGCATCGGGATCAAGTTGGGATCGGCTCGCAGCGTTTCAAGCCCCCGCCTGCCCAGGACGCTTCGGGTATTGCTCAGCAGATCGAACAGCAGGGCGGCCCGGTCGGGATGTTGCGGCGCAAGGCGTTCCAGGCGCGTTTCCACCTGTTCGATCAGTTCGGGATGCAGCGCGCAGATCAGCAGGCTGGCCCCCTCCAGCAGGGTGCTGGCGGCCTGGGGATCGGCGGCGGCGGGAATGGGCAGGACAGGACGCGGAGGTTTCGCCGTCCCGCCGCGCTTGCCGGGCTTCCAGTCCCCCCGCCGGGACGCGGTGCCGAACAGGTCCCACTGCTTGTTGCGCAGTTCCTTGGCGTAATGGTTGCGGGTCAACTCGTCGGGGATCTTCGCGACGGCATCGGCCAGCCGCTTTTCCAGCGCGGCCTTGCGTTCGGGGCTGTCGAAGTTCTGGCCTTCGGTTTCGCGCGCCCACAGCAGATCGACCAGCGGACGCGCCCCGTCCAGCAGCGCGCCCATCGCGCCCGGTCCCGCCCCCTTGATGAGATCGTCGGGATCCTGGCCCGCGGGCAGGATGACGAAGCGCAGCGCCTGCCCCGGCCCGGTCAGAGGCAGGGCCAGGTCGATCAGCCGCTGGGCCGCGCGCTGTCCCGCCGCATCGCCGTCAAGCGCGATCACGGGTTCGGGGCTGACGCGCCACATAAGGCGCAACTGATCCTCGGTGATGGCGGTGCCCAAGGGAGCCACCGCGCCCTCGAACCCCGCGCGGGCCAGGGCGATCACGTCCATGTAGCCTTCGGCCACGACCAGCCGCTGCCCCTTGGCGACGGCGGCGCGGGCGGGACCGAGGTTGTAAAGGTTGCGGCCCTTGTCGAACAGCGGCGTTTCCGGACTGTTGAGGTACTTGGCCCGCGCGTTCGGATCCATGGCCCGTCCGCCGAAACCGATGCAGCGGCCCTGCCCGTCCCGGATCGGAAAGATGATGCGGCCCCGGAACCGGTCATAGGCCGCACCGCCATCGTCAGGCTTGGCCGACATGCCGGATTCGACGATCAGCCCTTCGTCAAAGCCCTTGTCGCGCAACGCCTGGGTCAACGCCGTGCGGCTGTCGGGGGCAAAGCCGATCTCGAACCGGTCGAGCGCCGCCTGGTCCAGGCCACGGCGGGTCAGGTAATCGCGCGCCTCGGCAGCGGCACCGGTTTGCAATTGCAGGCGGAACCAGCGGCAGGCGGCCTCGGTCACGTCCAGCAGGCGGGTGCGGCGGTCGGTCTTTTCGCGGGCGCGGGGATCGGGTTCGGGCATCTGCAAGCCGGCCTCGGCGGCCAGCAGCTTGACGGCGTCGATGAACTCCATCCCGTCGGCCTCGCGCAGGAACCTGATGGCGTCGCCCTTGGCCTGGCAGCCGAAGCAGTAATAATAGCCCTTCTGGTCATCGCAATGAAAACTGGCGGATTTTTCCTGGTGGAACGGGCACGGCGCCCACCAGTCGCCCCGCCCCTGGTTCGACTTGCGCAGATCCCAAACCACCTTCTTCCCGATCACGCGGCTGATCGGGACGCGGTTGCGAATCTCGTCAAGGAAGCCGGGGGGCAGACTCATGGGGTGATTATCGCGCCGCGGGCGGCGTCAAGGAAAGGGGGTATTTGGGCAAGAAAGAAGCGGCAGTCAATGCGCCCCCACCGCGCCGCGCGCCAGGCCCCAGTAGATGTCGCCGATGCGCTGTCGGTCCAGCCGCCCGCCTTCGCGGTACCAGTTGGTCACCCCGGTCAGCATCGCGATCAGCGCCATCGTCGCCAAGCGCGGGTCGTCGATGCGCATGGCGCCCGCCGCCATCCCGTCGCGCAGGATGGTTTCCAGGGCGGATTCGTATTCGCCGCGCAGGGCGGCAATGCGGGCGAAGTTTTCCGGCGTCAGGTTGCGCAGCTCCATATAGGACAGGAAGACCGCATCGGCGTGATCCAGGCTGGTGTCGATGTGAAAGCGCACGAAGCGTTCCAGCCGCGCCAGGGGATCGCCCGCAACGTCGGACCAGGCGCCCAGCAGTTCCTGCATGTGGCTTTCCAGCAGGTCGAACAGCAGCGCCTGCTTGTCGGGGGTATAGGCATAAAGCGCCCCCGCCTGCACCCCCACGGCGGACGCGATCTGGCGCATCGACACGGCCGCGTAACCCTGCCGCGCGAACAGGCGGCGGGCATGGGTGCGGATCAGGGGGCCGGTGATCTCGGCGCGGGAACCTTGGGTGCGGGCCATGGGGGTCTTCTAGCGCGCGGTCCCGCCCCGGGAAAGCCCGTTGCCCCCCCGGATGGCGTATCCTAGGCTGCGGGTCATGAAAAATGCCCTGACCCTGATCGCCTGCGCCGCCCTTCTGTCCGGCTGCGGCGACGAGCCTTATCCAAGCCTGCTGCCGACCGACCGGATCCTGGCGGAACCCGTCCTGCCCGACCACGCGCCAGCCGCCACGTCCCCCGCCGCAGTCGATGCCGAGGCCGAGGCCCGCGCAGCCGCGCTTCGCAGGCGGGCCGATGCCCTGCGCGGCCCGGTGATCGAACCCGATGCGCTGGCGCGGATGCGGCCGCGGGATTGATTGCCCTTTGCCGCGTCTTCTGGTAAAAAAATTTGACCAAGCTGCGGAGGAGTTTCATGCCCGTCATCACCTCGATCGAAGATCTGAAGCGGATGCACCGCGCGCGCACCCCCAAGATGTTCTATGATTACGCGGAATCGGGCAGCTATACCGAACAGACCTTCCGCGAGAACACGACCGACTTCGCGCGCCTCAAGCTGCGCCAGAAGGTGGCGGTGGACATGTCGAACCGCAGCACGGCGTCCGACATCGTGGGCCTGCCCGCGGCGATGCCGGTGGCGCTGGCCCCGGTGGGCATGACGGGGATGCAGCACGCCGACGGTGAAATCCATGCCGCCCGCGCGGCGGAAAAGTTCGGCCTGCCCTTCTGCCTGTCCACGATGTCGATCTGTTCGCTGGAAGATGTCGCGGAACATACCGCCAAGCCCTTCATGTTCCAGCTTTACGTGATGAAGGACCAGGATTTCCTGGCCACCATCATCGAACGGGCGAAAAAGGTCAAATGCAGTGCCCTGGTGCTGACGCTGGACCTGCAAATCCTGGGCCAGCGGCACAAGGATCTGAAGAACGGGCTGTCCGCGCCCCCCAAGCTGACCCTGCCCACGCTGCTGGATCTGGCGACGCGCTGGCGGTGGGGCATGGGGATGCTGCAAACAAGGCGCCGCTTCTTCGGCAATATCGTGGGCCATGCCAAGGGCGTGGGCGATCCCTCCAGCCTGATGAGCTGGACGGCCGAGCAGTTCGACGAAAAGCTGGACTGGGACAAGATCTCCCGGATCCGCGACCTGTGGGGCGGCAAGCTGATCCTGAAGGGCGTGCTGGACCCCGAGGACGCCCGCATCGCCGCCGATTTCGGCGCGGACGCGATCATCGTCAGCAACCACGGCGGGCGGCAGCTGGACGGGGCGCTGTCATCCATCAGGATGCTGCCGCATATCGTCAAGGCGGTGGGCCACCGGGTGGAAATCCACATGGACAGCGGCATCCGATCAGGCCAGGACGTGCTGAAGGCCCTGGCCCTTGGGGCGCATTCGACCTGGATCGGGCGGGCCTGGCTGCATGGCCTGGGCGCCATGGGCGAGGCGGGCGTGACGAAGGCGCTGGAGATCATCCGCAAGGAACTGGACATCAGCATGGCGCTGTGCGGCGAACGCGACATCCGGGACATCGGGCCGCAGAACGTGATGATCCCGCGCGGCTTCCTGGACGAATACGACATCCCGCAGCCGATGGGGGCTTCACAAATCGCCCCCGTTGCCGTATAGGCCGCCACCTGCCGCCATGCACCCTTGGAGGATGGCGGCGTCCACCAACTGAGTTAGGAACATATCATGGCCAAAGAGATCCCTGATCTGGTGGCCGAGCCGCGCGCGGGGTCAGGCAAGGGGGCCGCCCGCCAAGCTCGCCGCGACGGCAAGGTGCCGGGTGTCGTTTACGGTGACCACAAGGATCCGGTGAACGTCCAGTTCGACTTCAACAAGCTGCTGACGCAACTGCGCGCCGGGCGGTTCATGTCCACGCTGTTCAACCTTCAGGTCGAAGGCCAGGACGATGTCCGCGTCATCTGCCGCGGCGTGCAAAAGGATGTCGTCAAGGATCTGCCGATCCACATCGACTTCATGCGCCTGCGCCGCACGTCCAAGGTGAACCTGTTCATCCACGTGGACTTCATCAACCACGACAAATGCCCCGGCCTCAAGCGCGGCGGCACGTTGGTGACGGTGCGCCCCGAGGTCGAGCTGGTCGTGACGGCGGGCGACATCCCCGATCACATCACCGTCGATCTGGAAGGCCTGAACGTCGGCGACACGATCCACATCAACGACGTGAAGCTGCCCGAAGGCGTGAAGCCCACCATCGACCGCAACTTCGTGATCGCCAACATCGCCGCGCCGTCCGCGCTGCGTTCGGGCGGCGACGACGAACCGGCCGAGGCTGCCGCCGCGGAGGAGTGATCCCCGCCGCCTTGCGCGACCCTTGGGGCGGTGCCGCTGGCGCCGCCCTTTCCGTTTTGCTAGTCGCTTTCCGCAGGAGGTCACATGGAACCAGTCCATATCATCGGCGCGGGCCTTGCCGGATCCGAGGCCGCCTGGCAGATCGCCCGCGCAGGCGTGCCGGTGATCCTGCACGAGATGCGCCCCGCCAAGGGCACCTTCGCCCACAAGACCGGCAACTGCGCGGAAATGGTCTGTTCCAACAGCTTCCGGTCGGACGACGACATGATGAACGCGGTGGGCCAGTTGCATTGGGAAATGCGCACGGCAGGCGGGCTGATCATGGCCATGGCCGACCGCCACAAGCTGCCCGCCGGGGGTGCGTTAGCCGTGGACCGCGAGGCCTTTTCCGCCGCCGTGACCGAGACGTTGCAGGCCGAGCCGCTGATCCGGATCGTGCCGGGCGAGATCACAGACCTGCCCCAGGACGGCAACTGGATCGTGGCGACCGGTCCGCTGACCTCGGACGCGCTGGCGCAGGCGATCCGGGCCGTGACGGGCACCGATGCCCTGGCCTTTTTCGACGCCATCGCCCCCATCGTCCATGCCGACACCATCGACATGTCGGTGGCATGGGAACAAAGCCGCTATGACAAGGGCGAAACCGAGGCCGAACAGCGCGCCTATATCAACTGCCCGATGACGCGCGAGCAATACGAGGCCTTTATCGACGCCCTTTTGGCCGCCGAGAAGACCGAGTTCCACGAGGGCGAGACCGCTGGCTATTTCGACGGCTGCCTGCCGATCGAGGTGATGGCCGAACGCGGGCGCGAAACCCTGCGCCATGGGCCGATGAAACCGGTGGGACTGACGAACGCGCACAAGCCGGACGAAAAAGCTTATGCAGTGGTTCAACTTCGCCGGGATAACGCCATGGGAACGCTGTACAACATCGTCGGCTTCCAGACCAAGATGAAATACGGCGCGCAGACCCAGGTGTTCCGCATGATCCCCGGTCTGGAGAACGCCAGCTTCGCGCGCCTTGGCGGCATCCACCGCAATTCTTTCCTGAACTCGCCCACGCTGCTGGACGACCGGATGCGCCTGCGCCAGCGCCCGAACCTGCGCTTCGCGGGCCAGGTCACGGGCGTCGAAGGCTATGTCGAAAGCGCCGCAATGGGCCTGCTGGCGGGACGCATGGCCGCCGCGCAGGCGCAGGGCCGCGACCTGCCGCCGCCTGCGCCGACGACCGCCATGGGCGCTCTGGTCCACCACATCACCGGCGGGGCCGAGGCCAGGACCTTCCAACCGATGAACGTGAACTTCGGCCTGTTCCCCCCGCTGGACGAGGCGCGCAGTGGCCGCAAGGGGCGCAAGGACCGATACCCCGCCTACACCCAGCGGGCCAAGGACGATTTCAGCGCATGGCTGGCAACGCAGTAACGCGGTTCGCGCCCTCGCCCACCGGGCTGCTGCATCTGGGCCATGCCTATGCCGCGCTTGTGGCGGAACGCGAAGCCAGCCCCGGCCAGTTCCTGCTGCGGATCGAGGACATCGACCGCGACCGCTGCCGCGCGGAATACGAGGAAGCCATCTACGAGGATCTGGCCTGGCTGGGCCTTGACTGGCAGCGCCCCGTGATGCGTCAATCCGACCGGATGGCGGCCTATCGCACTGCGCTGGTCCGGCTTGCGCCGCTGACCTATCCCTGCCGCTGCCGCCGCGGCGACATCCGCGCGGCGCTGTCGGCCCCGCAGGAAGGCGTGCTGCCCGCTGGTCCCGATGGGCTGGTCTATCCCGGCACCTGCCGGACGCGAAGCCTGACTGATGCCGGCCCGGACGACGTGATCCGCCTGGACGCGGCCCGCGCCTTCGACGCCCTGGGCATTGACCGCGTCGGCTTTCGCGACCAGGCGATCATGCCCGGCCACGACCACATCCTGACCCGTGACCAGTTCCTAAATGGCATCGGCGACGTGATCCTGTCGCGGCGCGGCATGGGCACGTCCTATCATCTTGCCGTGGTCGTGGACGATGCCGCGCAAGGGATCACCCTGGTCACGCGCGGAAAAGACCTCTTCGATTCAACATACATCCACGTTCTTCTTCAGAAGCTGCTTCAGCTTCCGACGCCGCTCTACCACCACCACCGCCTGATCCGCGACGATGCGGGCAAGCGGCTGGCCAAGCGCGACGACGCCCGCGCGATCCGCCATTACCGCGAGGACGGTGCGACCCCGCAGGACCTCCGCCGGATGCTCGCCCTCTGACCTGCTTTGGACCTCAAATATCCCGGGGGAGTCGCGCATGGCGCGACGGGGGCAGCGCCCCCTATTCCACCGGTTCCATGATCTCGACCTCTGCCCCCTCGCGGACGGCCGTGTAAAAGCAGCTGCGCCGGTTGGTATGGCAGGCGGGACCGGTCTGGCGCACCAGGACCAGCAGGCAATCGCGGTCGCAATCGACGCGCAGCTCGACCAGTTCCTGCACATGGCCCGAGCTTTCGCCCTTGACCCAGAACGCCTGCCGCGACCGCGACCAATAGGTGACGCGTCCGGTTTTCAGCGTCCGCGCCACGCTTTCGGCATTCATCCAGGCCATCATCAGGACCTCGCCGCTGTCCGCGTCCTGCGCGATGGCCGGGATCAGGCCGCTCGCGTCGTATTTCAGGCTGGCGGGGTCGAACATCGGGTTTCCTTTCGTCGGTCGCGTTCCTATCTAGGGCCAAGGCAACGCGTGGGAAAGACCGATGGCGGACAGCGACCTGATGCAGCTCTACTCGCGCAGGATCCTTGCGCTGACGACGACCATCCCGCATCTGGGCGTGCTGCCCGATTTCGACGGCAAGGCCATGCGCCGGTCGCCGCAATGCGGATCCTCGGTCACGGCCTATGTCGCGATGGACGGCGACCGGATCGCCGATTTCGCGCAAGAGGTGCGGGCCTGCGCGCTCGGCCAGGCCTCGGCCTCGGTCCTGGGACAGGCGGTCATCGGCCGCAGCCGGGACGAGATCGCGGCCGCCCGCGATACCCTGCGCGCCATGCTGAAAGCCGGCGGCAATCCGCCCCCCGCGCCCTTTGCGGATCTCGAGGCGCTGTTGCCCGCCCGTGACTATCCGAACCGCCATGCCTCGATCCTGCTGGCCTGGGACGCAACGCTTGAAGCGATCGACCACGCCGCCGCATGAAAAAGCCGGCCCCCGAAAGGGCCGGCAGGTGCGCGTGCAGGACATTTGACGAGCGCACAGGCGAAGCGCCGTCATCGCAACGCGGGGCAGAGTTCAGGCCTGCAGGATGGCAGGCAGCCACAAGACGATCACGGTCGTGGTGGCAAGGGCAATCACGCCCAACAGATCAGAAGCGAATTCACGGGACATCGGCAACTCCTGTTTTGTTGCCTGTTTGTTCTCATATTCGCGCCCTTCTGTAAAGAACATTTTAAGAACTTCCTAACCGACCGAGATCAGCCGGATCGCCTCGTCCTGGCTCATCAGCCACATCAACATGCGGACGGCCTGCCCGCGCGGGCTTTCCAGCGCCGGATCCCGGTCCAGCAGCGCCCGCGCATCCTGCCGCGCCACGGCCATCAGCCCGGCCTGATGTTCCAGATCGGCGATTCGGAACCGCGGCAGGCCCGATTGCGCCGTGCCGATCACGTCGCCCGCGCCGCGCATCTCCAGATCCACCTCGGCGATGCGAAAACCGTCCTCGGTATCGCGCAGGGTGGTCAGGCGCCGGGCGCCCGATTCGTTCAGCGGCGGGTGATACATCAGCAGGCAGGTCGAGGCGCCCGTCCCCCGCCCGACCCGTCCCCGAAGCTGGTGCAGCTGGGCCAGGCCAAAGCTTTCGGCGCGCTCGATCACCATGATCGTCGCCTGGGGCACGTCCACGCCCACCTCGATCACGGTGGTCGCGACCAGCAGTTGCGCGCGGCCCTGGGCGAAATCGGCCATGGCCGCATCCCGCTGGTCGGGCGGCATCTGGCCGTGGACCAGGCGCACCGCCTCGCCGAACTGCGCGCGCAGCGACTGGAACCGCGCCTCGGCGGCGGTCAGGTCGCTGTTCTCGCTTTCCTCGACCAGCGGGCAGACCCAATAGGCGCGCGCGCCCTGATCCAGCACCCGGCGCAGCCGCGCCGTCACCTCGTCCAGCCGCTGGTCGCTGATCATCACCGTGGTGATCGGCTGCCGCCCTGGCGGCTTTTCGTCCAGGACCGAGATGTCCAGATCGCCATACTGCGTCAGCGCCAACGACCGGGGGATCGGCGTCGCGGTCATGATCAGCATGTCGGGCGGCACCTGGCCCTTGGCCGACAGTTCCAGCCGCTGCGCCACGCCGAAGCGGTGCTGTTCGTCGATGATCGCCAGCCGCAGGTCGTGGAAATGCACGTCCTTCTGGAACACGGCATGGGTGCCCACCAGGATGTCGATGCGCCCTTGTGCCAGATCCTCGAGGATCTGCGCGCGCAGGTCGCCCTTGTCGCGGCCCGTCAGCGCAGCCAGCCGGATGCCCGCCGCCCGGGCCAGAGGCTCCAGCGCGCGGGCGTGCTGGCGGGCCAGGATCTCGGTGGGCGCCATCAGCACCGCCTGCCCGCCCGCCTCGACCGCGACAAGGGCGGCCAGCATCGCCACCAGCGTCTTGCCCGAGCCGACATCACCCTGCAGCAGCCGGTTCATGCGCCGGTCGCTGGCCAGGTCGGCGGCGATCTCCCCGATGGCGCGGCGCTGCGCGCCCGTGGGCGGCCAGGGCAGGCTGTCCAGGACCGCGCGCCGCAGCCGGCCATCGCCCCGGCTCGGCCGCCCCTTCAGGCGCCGCTTTTCCCGGCGCACGAGGGCCAGCGTCATCTGATGGGCCAGGAATTCGTCATAGGCCAGCCGCGCCCGTGCGGGGACATCGGGCGACAGGTCGCGCATCGCCTGCGGGTCATGCGCCTGCCGCAGCGCGGTCGCCAGGTCGGGCCAGCCGCGCTGCGCCATCAGCTGCGGGTCGATCCATTCCCCGACAGGCGGCAGGCGGGTCAGCGCGGCCTCGACCGTCTTGGCCATGACCTTGCGCGTCAGGCCGGCCGTCAGGGGATAAACCGCCTCGAACTCGGGCAAGGGCGGCTCGTCCTCTCGCAGGATGTGGTCGGGATGGACCATCTGCGCCAAGCCGTCGAACAGTTCGATCTTGCCGCTGACGATGCGGCGCGCGCCGGTGGGAAGCTGCGCTTCGATCCATTCCTTGCGGGGATGGAAGAAGACCAGCGTCAGGTCGCCCACGCCGTCGCCGCAATGGACGCGCCATGGCCGGCCCTTGACGGTCGGCGGGTGATGGCGGCCCACGGTGACGGCGACCGTCACGACCTCGGGCGCGCGGGCGTCGCTGATGCGGGCGATCCGGCGGCGGGTGATGCCGCTGGCCGGCAGGGTCAGGATCAGGTCGCGGGGCCGTTCGATCCCCATCTGCGACAGCGCCGCGCGGCTTTTCGGGCCGATCCCCGGCAGGGTATCGACATCGGAAAACAGCGGGAACAGCGCCGGGGGGCGGCCCTTGGGCTGCGTCATGCGCTGCCCGCGATGCGCAGCCACTCATCCTCGTCGATCACCTTGACGCCCAGGTCGGCGGCCTTTGCGGCCTTGGATCCGGCGCCCGGGCCGGCGATCAGCAGGTCGGTCCTGGCGCTGACCGATCCGGCGACCTTGGCGCCCATGGCCTCGGCCCGGGCCTTGGCCTCGGCACGGGTCATCCGCTCCAGCGTGCCGGTGAAGACCAGGGTCTTGCCGCTGATGGGGGTTTCCCGGGTCTGGCGCGATTCGGCGGGGACCACCTCGATCTGCGCGATCAGGCGGTCGATGCTGGCGCGCTCGGCCTCTTGCGTCAGGGTGGTGACGAGGGACTGGACCAGCACGGAACCGATGCCGTTGATGGCGGTCAGCTCGGACCAGTGGGGGCTGTCGGCCATGACCGTGCGGCGGGTCTTGTCGTCCGCCGCATGGGCAGGTTCGCGCGCCGCGGCATCGACGGCGGCGATGAGCGCGTCCCAGGTGCCGAAATGCCGGGCGAGGATCCCCGCCGCGACCTCGCCCACATGGCGGATGCCCAAGGCGAAGATCAGGCGTTCCAAGGGGATGTGGCGCTTGTCCTCGATCGCGGCGAACAGCTTCTCAGTGGACCTTGCGCCGAAGCCCTCGCGGTTCTTCAGTCTGGCGAGGTTGCGCGCGTCGCGTGCGGCCAGGGTGAAGATGTCGGCGGGTTCGCGGATCGGCAGGGTGGCGTCGGTGAAGAACATCTCGATCTGCTTGGCGCCAAGGCCCTCGATGTCGAAGGCGGCGCGGCTGACGAAGTGCTTCAGCTTCTCGACCGCCTGGGCGGGGCAGGCCATGCCGCCCGTGCAGCGGCGCACCGAATCGCCCGGTTCGCGGATCGCGGCGGATCCGCATTGCGGGCAGGTTTCGGGGAATTGATAGGGCTGGCTGCCCCCGGGCCTGCGCGACAGATCCACATCGGCGATCTTGGGAATGACATCGCCCGCGCGATAGACCTTAACCCAATCGCCTTCGCGGATGTCGCGCCCTTCTCGGATCGGGGCACCGGTGCTGTCGCGGCCTGCGATGTAATCCTCGTTGTGCAGCGTCGCGTTCGAGACCACGACCCCGCCCACCGTCACCGGCTCCAACCGCGCGATAGGCGACAGCGCGCCGGTGCGGCCCACCTGGATGTCGATCCGGTCCAGCCGGGTCCAGGCCGTTTCGGCCGGAAACTTGTGCGCGAGCGCCCATCGCGGCGTGGTCGAGCGATAGCCCAAGCGCGTCTGAAAGGACAGGTCGTTAACCTTATAGACCACGCCGTCGATGTCATAGCCCAGCGTGGCGCGCTGCTGCTCGATCCCGGCCCAGACGGCGATCATCCCGTCGGCATCATGGCACAGCCGCGTCAGGGGATTGGTCTGGAAGCCAAGCGCCGCCAGCCGCTGGACGGCGCCGATCTGCGTATCGGACAGCGGCTCGCTGAGCTGCCCCCAGCCATAGGCGAAGAACCGCAGCGGGCGTGAGGCGGTGACCGCCGGGTCGATCTGGCGCAGCGATCCTGCGGCAGCGTTGCGGGGATTGGCAAAGACGCGGCCGCCCTCGGTCGCGTTCAACCGCTGGAAATCGGTGTGGGTCATATAGACCTCGCCCCGCACCTCGAGCAGGGCGGGCGCGTCGCCCGTCAGCCGGTGGGGAATGTCGGCGATGGTGCGGGCATTGGCGGTGACGTTCTCGCCCACGGCGCCGTCCCCGCGCGTGGCGGCCTGGACCAGCACGCCGTTCTCGTATCGGAGGGACAGCGACAGCCCGTCGATCTTGGGTTCGGCGGTGAAGGCGGGCGTGTCCCGCAGCCCCAGGAAACTGCGGACGCGGGCCACGAAGTCGGTCACGTCCTCGGCGCTGAAGCCGTTTTCCAGCGACATCATGCGCTGCGCATGAACGACCTTGCCAAAGCCTTCGGCCGGCGCGCCGCCGACCTTCTGCGTGGGGCTGTCGGGCCGGGCAAGCTGCGGGAAGGCGTGTTCAAGGGCCAGCAGCCGCCGCTTCAGGGCGTCGTATTCGGCATCCGACAGGACCGGGGCGTCGAGGGTATGATACTCCTCGTTCGCCTGGGCGATTCGGGCCGAGAGATCGGCGATTTCGTCGGCGGCGCGCCCTTCGTCCAGCGTGGCCATGTCCACGCCGCCATCATGATCGGTGTCCGTCATCGCTGCCTCCGCCTTCCGTCTGTGCGTTCTATACGACGTTCGGCGAGGGGTTTTACAGGGGCCACGGCAGGCCGCCGCAGCCCGCCAGGGTCAGGCGCCGATCGCCAGACGTTCCACGCTGGGCGAAGGCTCGCGCAGGACATAGCCCCTGCCCCAGACCGTCTCGATATGGCTGTCGCCGCCGATCGCCTCGGACAGCTTCTTGCGCAGCTTGCAGATGAAGACATCGATGATCTTCAGTTCCGGCTCGTCCATGCCGCCGTAAAGATGGTTCAGGAACATCTCCTTGGTCAGCGTCGTGCCCTTGCGCAGGCTGAGAAGTTCGAGGATCTGGTATTCCTTGCCCGTCAGGTTCACGGTCTTGCCCTTGACCTGCACGGAACGCGCGTCCAGGTTCACCACGATCTCGCCCGTCTTGATGATGGCCTGGCTGTGGCCCTTGGACCGGCGGATGATCGCCTGGATGCGGGCCTGCAATTCCTCGCGGTTGAAGGGCTTGGTCATGTAGTCGTCGGCGCCGAAGCCGAAGCCCCGCAGCTTGCTTTCGGTGTCGTCCGAACCGGTCAGGATCAGGATCGGCGTATCGACGCGGGCCAGGCGCAGATGGCGCAGAACCTCCATCCCGTGCATGTCGGGCAGATCCAGGTCCAGCAGGATCAGATCATAGTCATAAAGCTTGGCGAGATCGATTCCCTCCTCGCCCATGTCCGTCCGAAAGACGTTGTAGCTTGCGGCGGTCAGCATCAGTTCGATGGCGCGTGCCGTACTGGGATCGTCTTCAACCAACAGAATACGCATAAAAGTTTACCCCGATTCGTGTCTAACCTGACCCAACCATCGGATCATAAGGTTAACATGTGGTTACCTTATGTTTAAATTGCAGAGATGCAATCTAAGGTTGCCGGAAACGCTGGATCGCGGTTATCTTCAATGCGGCCCGGCCGTGTTTCTGCATCGCCTTTGTCCAACCGTCGAGTTCCTCCTCGGACAGGCCATAGCGGCGCAGCGCCTCCTCCTTGCCGATCAGGCCGTGCAGGACGGCGTTCACGACCGTTTCCTTGCGGCTGGCGACCCATCGCGTGTCGTCCGGCGGCAGGTCGGCCACGGAGAGAACCCTGCCATCGGGCAGGATGACGGTTCGAGGGGCATCGGTTTTCTTCAAGAACATCCCACCTGTCCTATGTCGCGTGGGACGACAGTGACGGAAAGCCATTAATCCCGGATTGAGCATGGCAGCTTTTCAGGTCGTTCGGCGCTTGAGAATAGGCAGCATTTGCCTATATTTAGACGCAACCATTGCCCGAGACATGCCATGACGCTTCCCCACCGCGCCCCGGCGCGCGCTTCCGAATTGAACAGCCTGGGCTTTGCCAAGCCGCCTGCGCAGACGCGGGTGGTGGTGGCGATGTCGGGGGGCGTGGACAGTTCCGTCGTGGCGGCCAGGCTGAAGGCCGAGGGTTATGACGTGATCGGCGTCACCTTGCAGCTTTACGACCACGGCGCGGCGCTGGCCAAGAAGGGGGCCTGCTGCGCGGGGCAGGACATCCACGACGCGCGGCGCGTGGCGGAACGGATGGGTTTTCCCCACTATGTCCTCGATTACGAAAACAAGTTCCGCGAATCGGTGATCGACGAATTCGCCGACGCCTATCTGGCGGGCGCGACGCCGGTGCCCTGCATCCGCTGCAACGAGCGGGTCAAGTTCCGCGATCTTCTGGAAACCGCGCGCGACCTGGATGCCGATTGCATGGCGACCGGCCATTACATCCAGCGCAAGGACGGCCCGAACCGTGCCGAGCTGCACATGGCCGCCGATCCGAACCGCGACCAGAGCTATTTCCTGTTCTCGACCACGCAGGAACAGCTGGATTTCCTGCGTTTCCCCCTGGGGCACCTCGCCAGCAAGGCGGAAACGCGCGCATTGGCCGCCGAATACGGGCTGGCGGTGGCGGACAAGCCCGACAGCCAGGACATCTGCTTCGTGCCGAACGGCAACTATGCCGCCGTGATCGAGAAGCTGCGCCCCAATGCCGCCGAGCCGGGCGAGATCGTGGACATGGACGGCACGGTGCTGGGCCGGCATCGCGGCGTGATCCACTATACCATCGGCCAGCGGCGGGGGCTTGGCATCGGCGGCCTGGGCGATCCGCTGTATGTCGTGCGGCTGGACCCGGACCTGCGCCGCGTCGTGGTCGGACCGAAATCGGCGCTTGCCACGAGCGTGGTGCCCATCAGCGAGGTGAACTGGCTGGGCGATCAGCCCTTCGCGGGCGAGATCCCGGTGATGGTCCGCATCCGCTCCACCCGCCCCCCGCGTCCCGCGATCCTGCGACCCATCGACGCGACCCGGGCCGAGGTCGAGCTGCTGGACCCCGAGGAAGGCGTCAGCCCCGGCCAGGCTTGCGTGTTCTACGACCCCGACAGCACCCGCGTGCTGGGCGGCGGCTGGATCACGCTGCGTCGGCGGAAAGCTGCCTGATCCGCTGGATCATCGCGCGCAAGCCGTTCGACCGCTGCGAGGACAGGTGTTCGTCCAGGCCAAGCCGCGCCAGTGCGGCCTGCGCGTCGATCCGGTCCACCTCGGCCACCGGCACCCCGGAATAGAGCGCGTGCAGCACCGCGATTAGCCCGCGCACGATCATGGCGTCGCTGTCGCCCTGGAAGTCGAAACGGCCGTTCTCGATCCTGGGCATGATCCAGACCTGGCTGGCGCAACCCTCGACCTTGGTGGCGGGCACTTGCAGCGCCGGGTCCATGGGCGGCATGGCCCGGCCCAGTTCGATCACGTGGCGATAGCGTTCCTCCCAGTCGTCCAGGAAGTCGAAGGTCTCGGCGATGTCTTCAAAGGCTTGGGTTGCCATGGCGCGGTCCTTTTGTTTCCGTGGTTAGCGCGCCGCGCCCCCAAGGTCAAAGTGCCTTTATCCCCCTGCGGTTTTCGCCTAACAAACCGGAAACGCCCGAGGGATGGTGACATGAACAGACTGACCGCGCCCCTGCTGATCGCCGCGCTAGCCTTGTCCGGCTGCGGACGGCTTGGCGACAGCGGCTGGAACCCCCTGTCCTGGGGCAGCGCGCCGGCAAGGTCGCTTGAACCTAAGGGCGGCTATGCCGAGGTGTCGGACACCCGCCCCGACATCCCCCAGATCACCTCGGCCCGGTGGGAGCCGCTGAACGAAGGCCTCTTGCTGGTCGTGAACGGCTTTGCCCCGGTGCGCGGCTATTCCTCGGTCGCGCTGGTCACGGCGCGTCCGATGCCCGGCGACCGGATCTCGCCCGACGCGGATGGCGTGCTGCGGTTGCGGCTGGTGGGCGTCCCGCCCGCCCCCGGCAGCCCCGCCGCCCTGCCCGCCCGCCCCGGCGTGGACGAGATCACGGCGGCTATGGCGCTGTCGGCGGTGCAACTGTCGCGGATCGCGGCGGTCGAGATCGCAAGCGCAGGGAATGTGGTGACGCTGCGCCGGTAGGGTGCGTGATGTCACGCACCGTTTGCGGCGGAGTGGTGCGTGCGAGCACGCACCCTACGAAGGTCGAGGTAGGATGGGTTTTACCTCACCATTTCCAACGACGGTTCAGGACGCGGTGGGGTAGAACCCCACCCTACAGTTGCTATCTATTTTGCTAGGCGAACGGATTGATCGCGAGCAATCATTACGAATTTGGCTCGATCAGCAAATAATTTAGCAGAAAGTTCCTTGAACTTTTCTGGTGGTCGGCTTTCCTGAAAGGCTTCATATAGATATTTTAAGCAAGCAGCGTATGACCGGGAAAGTTCCTGTGCAGAAGTAACCAGTTCGATGGGCGCCCTCTGCATAATCAGGAGGTTTTCGTAATAGTTGACTCTCGCAAGCTTAGCACCAACTGATTGTAGTACATTTTCAGTTCGCACACCTGCGGGGTCTTCAATAATCGATGAACATGCTTCAGCGAGTTTGGCGCAAGTGCCCCTAATTTCTTCAGCAAGTTTGTATCGTGCATCAAGACGCTTCTGACGACCATAGACATAAACTGCAATGAACAGCGCTGTTAGAGACGCAATTGTGGCGGTGGCGACAGAAGCGACAGACTGAATAATCCTTGGGTCCAGTGAGAAGAACCAAGTAAGAAGTTTCACCTGCTCAGCCCACCCGCCACGCTCGGAACATCCCCCGCCGCGAACCCATAATGCCGCAGCCACCGCAAATCGCTCTCGAAGAACGCCCGCAAATCCGGGATCCCGTATTTCAGCATGGCGATGCGGTCGATGCCCATGCCGAAGGCGAAGCCCTGCCATTGGTCGGGGTCGATGCCGCCCGCGCGCAGGACCTTGGGATGGACCATGCCGGATCCGAGGATCTCCAGCCACGAATCTCCCTCGCCGATCTTCAACTGCCCGCCGGACCAGTCGCAGCGGATGTCCACCTCGGCGGACGGCTCGGTGAAGGGGAAATGGCTGGCGCGGAAGCGCAGTTCGACCTGGCCCACCTCGAAAAAGGCGCGGCAGAATTCCTCCAGCGTCCATTTCAATTGCGCCATGGAAATGTCGCGGTCGATGGCGAGGCCCTCGACCTGGTGGAACATCGGCGTGTGGGTCTGGTCCATGTCCATGCGATACACGCGGCCGGGGCAGATCACGCGGATCGGCGCGCCCTGGTCCTGCATGGCGCGGATCTGGACCGGGGACGTATGGGTGCGCAGCACATGCGGGGGGCGGTTGTCGCCGGGCGCGCGGTGCATGAAGAAGGTGTCGTGTTCCTGGCGCGCGGGGTGTTCGGGCGCGATGTTCAGCGCGTCGAAGTTGTACCAGTCCGATTCGACCTGCGGGCCTTCGGCGACCGCGAATCCCATGTCGGCGAAGATCGCGGTCACTTCCTCGGTCACCTGGCTGATCGGGTGGATCGTGCCCTGCGGGCGCGGGCGGCCGGGCAGCGTCACGTCCAGCCATTCGCCCGCCAAACGGGCTTCCAACGCCGCATCCTCCAGCGACAGCTTGCGGGCGCGGAGCGCCGCGTCCAGTTCGTCGCGCAGCTCGTTCAGGGCGCGGCCAATGGTCTGGCGTTCCTCGGGCGTCATGCGGCCCAGTTCGCGCATCTTCAGGCTGATCTCGCCCTTCTTGCCCAGGGCGGCAAGGCGCACCTCCTCGATGGCGGCGGGATCGGTGGCGCCGTTGATGCGGTCAAGCCATTGCTGGCGCAGGGGGGTCAGGTCGTCCATCGTCATGCCTCGTCCTTGTCGGGCATGGCGTTAGCATCTGCGGGGCCAGGGGGGAAGCCTTCAGCGCGGCTTCACGTCCAGCCAGACCCCGCCATGCGGGCGCAGCGTCAGGATCATGCGGGGCTGCGGGTCGCGGCCCGGGATGGCCGTGAAGCGGAAGCGGGCCAGAAGCGTGGACAGGATGATGACGGCCTCGTGCAGGGCGAAGCTGGCGCCGATGCAGATGCGCGGCCCGGCGCCGAAGGGCAGGAAGGCGTAGCGGTCGGGGGTCGTCAGGAAACGGTCTGGATCGAAGGCGTCGGGGCGGTCCCACAGCATGTGGTGGCGGTGCAGCGCATAGATCGGCAGCATCACCGTGTCGCCGGGCAGGACCTCGCGCCCGCACAGCCGGTCCGCCACCTGGGCCGTGCGCGACAGGAAGGCCGCGGGGGGATACAGGCGCAGCGTCTCGTTCACGATGCGCTGGATCAGGGGCAGCGCGGGCAGGTCGGCGGCGGTGGCGGCGCGGTCGCCAAGAACGGCCTGCGCCTCGGCTGCCGCGCGGTCCTGGATGGCGGGATCGAAGGCGCACAGGTAAAGCGCCCAGGCCAGCGTCAGGGCGGTCGTCTCGTGTCCCGCCACGATGAAGGTCAGCAGGTTGTCGCGCAACTCGTCCCGCGTCATGGCGCGGCCGGTTTCGGGATCGGCGGCGTGCAGCAGCAGATCCAGCAGGTCGGGCGCCCCTTCGGCCCGGGGCGCGGCGGCGCGGGCGTCGATGGCGCGGTCCGCGATCTGCTTCATCCGGCCAAGGCCCGGGCGCGCGAACATCCGCCCCGGCCGCGGCACCCAGCTGGGCAGGCCCAGCACGTCCAGAAGCGAGACCTTGCCCGTCTGGGCGATATAGCCGTCGATGGCATGATGCACCGCGTCCCGGTCAAAGGCCTGGTCGCCCGACAGGGTCACGTCGGAAATCACCTCGAAGGTCGCGGCCACCGTTTCCTCGAACAGATCGACCGGGCCTCGGGCGGCGGACAGGCGGCGGCTGGAGGCCTCGGCCGCGGCGGTCATGACCGGGCCAAGCGCCTCGACATGGCGCAGGGCAAAGGCGGGGGCCACCGCGCGGCGCTGCCAGCGCCACTGGGCACCTTCGGCCACGAACAGGCTGTCGCCAATGGCGGGTTCAAGCATCAGCTTGGTGACGATGGACTTGGGATAATCCTCGACCCGGTCCTTGAGGATGTGGCGCAGCGTGGGCGGGTCCATGACCATGTGGAACCGCACCCCCGTCTTGCCCGAGACGATGGGCTGGCGCGTCGCGATGGCGGGGATCAGTTCCAGCAGGTTCCGCCGGGCGGTCAGGGCGGTGCCCAGGATGCCCAACGGCTGGCGGGCCAGCGCGACCTTGACGGGGTCGCGGGCGGGACGGCTGGTGAAGGTGTCGGGGGCGTGCATATCCCAAGGATAGGAAGCGCGCGGCCCCGAAACAACGGCACCCATGAAAAAGGCCGGCGCGTTCTGCACCGGCCCCTGTCGTTGTCGCTGTCCCGAAGGGATCAGGCGGCGGCCTTGGCCTGCGCCACGATCGCGCCGAACGCCTCGGGTTCGTTCACGGCCAGGTCGGCCAGAACCTTGCGGTCAACCTCGATCCCGGCTTTCGCCAGCAGGTTGATGAAGCGCGAATAGGTCATTTCCGCGTCCACCAGGCGGACGGCGGCGTTGATCCGCTGGATCCACAGCGCGCGGAAGTTGCGCTTGCGGGTCTTGCGGTCGCGGGTGGCGTACTGGTTCGCCTTGTCCACGGCCTGCGTGGCGGTGCGGAAGTTGCGCGACCGGTTGCCATAATATCCTTTCGCCGCGTCAAGAACCTTCTTGTGGCGGGCGTGGGTGACCTTGCCGGATTTAACTCGTGCCATTGTTCAGTCCTCGCGATCAGCGGTTGTAGGGCATGTATTTCTTGACGATCTTGGCGTCAGCGTCCGATAGGACGGTGGTGCCGCGGGCGTCGCGAATGAACTTGATCGTGCGCTTGATCATGCCGTGGCGCTTGCCGGCCTGGGCGGATTTCACCTTGCCCGAAGCCGTGAACGAGAACCGCTTCTTGGCGGCCGACTTGGTCTTCATCTTCGGCATTTTCATCTCCTTCATCAGAGTGAACGCGCGACTCGGCAATGCCATGGTGGCCGGACGCACGGATAGGAAGCGCGCCGTATAAGCGCGCGTCACGGGTTTGGCAAGGCCTCAGGGTGCGGTCGCGCCGCCGGTCACGCGCGCCCAGGCCTGCGGGATCTGCTCTAGGCCGAAGGGCTGCGGTCCCAGCCAGGCGGCGGCAAAGATCGCCGCGATCCCCAGGACCAGCAGGATCGCCGCGGCACGCGGGGGCCGGGTCTGCAACAGCTGCACGACGGCCACGACGACCGAGATCAGGCACAGCGCGATGCCGCCAAGCAGCAGAAGATCAGACATGGAAAATCCCCGTGATGGTTTGCCTGGGTCCGCGCTTATTCCGGATCAGAGGCGAAGATCAAGCGTTCGTCGCAGGGCGCGATGCGGACGATGTTCGTCGTCCCCGGCACGTTGAAGGGCACGCCCGCGATCACGACGATCTGGCGGGACTCGTCGGCAAAGTTGAACTCGCGCGCGGCGCGGGTGGCGTTGACCACCGCCTCCTTGAAGCGGCTCAGTTGCGGGGTGATGACGCAATGCGTGCCCCAGGTCAGGCACATGCGGCGCAGCACCGATTCGACATGGGTCAGCGCGATGATCGGCACGCGCGGGCGTTCGCGGGCCACCAGGCTGGCGGTCTTGCCCGACTGGCTGAAGGCGCAGATCGCCGCGATGTCGGTCGTCTCGGCAATCTCGCGCGCGGCGGTCACGATGGCGTCGGCCACGGTGTGCAGCTTGTTCTGGCGCGAAGCCTCGATGATGGCGCGATAGTTGCTGTCGGCCTCGACCGAGCGGGCGACGCTGTCCATCGTCCGTACGGCCTCGATGGGATAGGAACCGGCGGCGCTTTCGGCCGACAGCATCACCGCGTCCGCGCCCTCGTAGATGGCGTTGGCGACATCGCTGACCTCGGCCCGGGTGGGCATCGGGCTGTCGATCATGGATTCCAGCATCTGCGTGGCGACGATCACCGGCTTGGCGGCAGACCGGCACTTGCGGACCAGACGCTTCTGGATCGGCGGGACCGAGTGGATCGGCAGCTCCACCCCCAGATCGCCCCGCGCGACCATGATGCCGTCGGACGCGGCCAGGATTTCCTCGAAGGCATCGACCGCCGCCGGTTTCTCGATCTTGGACAGGATCGCCGCGCGGCCGCGGGCCAGGGCGCGCGCTTCCTCGACATCCGCCGCGCGCTGCACGAAGGACAGGGCCAGCCAGTCCACGCCCAGTTCGCAGGCGAATTCCAGGTCGGCGCGGTCCTTGTCGGACAGCGCGGCCAGGGGCAGAACCACGTCGGGCACGTTCACGCCCTTGCGGTCGCTGATGGTGCCGCCGACAGTCACGGTGCAATCGGCGAAATCGGGACCGCATTCCTCGACCCGCAGGCGGATCTTGCCGTCATTGACCAGCAGGTTGCTGCCGGGCACGAGGGCCGCGAAAATCTCGCGGTGGGGCAGTTGCACCCGGTGGGAATCGCCAAGCGCCGGGTCCAGGTCGAAGCGGAAGCGGTTGCCCTCCTCCAGGTCGCAGGCGCCCGCGGTGAACTGGCCCACGCGCAGCTTCGGCCCTTGCAGGTCGGCCAGGATGGCGATGGGTCGGCCCGTTTCGGCCTCGACCGCGCGGATGGCGTCGTGGCGGGCGCGGTGGTCTTCGTGGCTGCCATGGCTCATGTTCAGGCGGAACACGTCGGCGCCGGTGTCGAACAGCGCGCGGATCATGTCCTTGGTGCTGGACGCCGGTCCCAGCGTTGCCACGATCTTCACATTGCGATGTCGTCTCATTCCGGCCGCCCTTTTTCCGTTTGCGCTAACTATGGTCCAGATCGCCCGCGGCTGCAACTGGCGTCCGGCAACACCATGGCATAGACATCCGGCGACATGAAGGATGACCGACCGATGACAGAGCGTGCCTTCTGGACCGAGGGCGAGGATCGCCCGTCCCGCTGGCTGATCACATGCGACCACGCGACGAACCGGGTGCCCGACTGGGTCGGGGATGGAACCCTGGGCATCGCGCCCGCCGACATGGCCCGCCACATCGCCTATGACGTGGGCGCGGCGGGGCTGGCGTCGCGGTTGGCCGTGCTGATGGACGCGCCCGTGATCCTTTCGGATTTCTCGCGCCTGGTGATCGACCCCAACCGGGGCGAGGACGACCCGACCCTTCTGATGCGGCTTTACGACGGCACGGTGATCCCGGCGAACAGGGATGCCGATGCGGCCGAACGCGAGCGGCGGCTGGACCGGCTGCACCGCCCTTATCACGCGGCCCTGGCCCGGCTGGCGGGTGCCCATCCCGCCCGCTGCATCTGCGCGATCCACAGTTTCACCCCGCAACTGCGCGGTCGCCCGATGCGGCCCTGGCAGGTGGGGATCCTGTATTCCTGGCAGGACGTGCGGCTTGGCCCGCCGCTGGTCCAGGCCTGCCGCGAGGCGGGCTGGATCACGGGCGAGAACCAGCCCTATGACGGCCATCTGGAAGGCGATTCGATCGACCGCCATGCGTTGAGGCACGGGCGGCCCAATGTGCTGATCGAGGTGCGCAACGACCTGATCGCGGACCAGGAGGGTCAGGCGGAATGGGCCGCGCGGCTGGCGCCGGTGATCGAGGCGACGCTGGCTGCGGCAGGGTTGTGACATGGTGGGGTTTCACCCCACCGCACCCCCTATCCGCATTTTGAATGCCCGCAATTCGGGCAGGTCATGCAGCCCTCGTTCATGCGCATCCCGTATTGGCCGCAGTTCGGGCAGGCCGGGCCAAGCGGGCGTTCGCCGACCGCCACGGCCTCGATGCGCGGGTCGGATTTCAGGCCCATCCCCTCGCCCGCCAGAAAGCCGATGGCGATCATGTGGCGCTCGATGACGCCCCCGATGGCCGCGAGGATCGAGGGCACATAGCGCCCGTTCATCCAGGCCCCGCCGCGCGGGTCGAAGACGGCCTTCAGTTCCTCGACCACGAAGCTGACATCGCCGCCGCGCCGGAACACGGCGCTGATCATGCGGGTCAGGGCGACGGTCCAGGCGAAATGCTCCATGTTCTTGGAGTTGATGAAGATCTCGAACGGGCGGCGGTGGCCTGACTGCACGATGTCGTTGATCGTGATGTAGATGGCGTGTTCGCTGGCGGGCCATTTCAGCTTGTAGGTCGCGCCCTCCAGCGCGGCGGGCCTATCCAGCGGCTCGGTCAGATAGACCACGTCGGCGCCCGCATCGGCCTGGGGCGCGGCCTCGGCCTTTTCGCTGACCGACAGCACGCTGCCGGTCACGTCGTTCGGGCGATAGGTCGTGCAGCCCTTGCAGCCCAGATCCCAGGCGGACAGGTAAACGTCCTTGAAATCCTCGAAGGAAATATCCGCCGGGCAATTGATCGTCTTGGAAATGCTGCTGTCCACCCATTCCTGCGCCGCCGCCTGCATGGCGACGTGATCCTGCGGCGCCAGGGTCTGGGCGTTCACGAAGTGATCCGGCAAGGGCGCGTCGCCATGCATGTCGCGCCACATCCGGACGGCATAGTCCACGACCTCCTCCTCGCTGCGCGAGCCGTCCTTTTGCAGGACCTTGCGGGTGTAGGCATGGGCGAAGACCGGCTCGATCCCCGAACTGACGTTCCCGGCGTAAAGGCTGATGGTGCCAGTGGGCGCGATGGAGGTCAGCAGGGCGTTGCGGATGCCGTGGGTGGCCACGGCCTCGCGCACGTCCGCATCCATCCGCCGCATGAAGCCCGAGGCGAGGTAAGCGTCCCGGTCGAACAGCGGGAACGCCCCCTTTTCCCGCGCCAGATCGGCGCTGGCCAGATAGGCCGACCGCGCGATGGCGTGCATCCAGTTCCGCGTCCGGTCCACCGCGTCCGGCGCGCCATAGCGCAGGCCCAGCATCAGCAGCGCGTCGGCCAGTCCCGTCACGCCCAACCCGATGCGGCGCTTGGCCTGGGCCTCGGCGGCCTGCTGCGGCAGGGGGAATTTCGATGCATCGACCACGTTGTCCATCATCCGCACCGCCACGCGGACCAGATCGTCCAGTGCGGCCATGTCCAGCCGGGCTTGGGGCGTGAACGGGTCCGATACCAGCCGCGCCAGGTTCACCGACCCCAGCAGGCAGGCGCCATAGGGTGGCAAGGGCTGTTCGCCGCAGGGGTTCGTCGCCGCGATGGTTTCCGCGTAGTGCAGGTTGTTCTGCCGGTTGATGCGGTCGATGAAGATGACGCCGGGTTCGGCGTAATCATAGGTCGCGCGCATGATCCGGTTCCACAGATCGCGCGCGGGGACGGTGCGATAGACCTTGCCGCCGAACACCAGGTCCCACGGACCGTCGGCCTTCACGGCCTCCATGAAGGCATCCGTCACCAGCACCGACAGGTTGAACATGCGCAGCCGCGCGCTGTCCCGTTTCGCCTCGATGAAGTCGCCGATGTCGGGATGGTCGCAGCGCATCGTCGCCATCATCGCGCCGCGGCGGCTGCCCGCCGACATGATCGTGCGGCACATCGAATCCCACACGTCCATGAAGGACAGCGGCCCCGAGGCGTCGGCGGCCACGCCCTTCACCTCGGCCCCCTTGGGGCGCAGGGTGCTGAAATCATAACCGATGCCGCCGCCCTGCTGCATGGTCAGCGCGGCTTCCTTCAGCGCCTCGAAGATGCCTGCCATGCTGTCCTGGATGGTGCCCATGACGAAGCAGTTGAACAACGTGACGGACCGGCCCGTGCCCGCCCCCGCCAGGATGCGGCCCGCGGGCAGGAAGCGGAAATCCTGCAGCGCGGCGTAGAAGCGGTCTTCCCATGCGGCGGGGTCGGCCTCGACCTGGGCCAGATCGCGGGCGACGCGGCGCCAGCTGTCCTCGACCGTCATGTCGATGGGGCGGCCCTCGGCGTCCTTCAGGCGGTATTTCATGTCCCAGATCTGTTCGGCGATGGGCGCGGCAAAACGGGTCATGACGGATCCCTTGGGGTTGCGAAGGTTCACCCTACCAGATATGGGCCAAACGCCTGCGCGATCAAGCGACAAGGCCCCGGCGCACGGCGTCCTCGCAGGCCATGGCCAGCGTCTTGCGCGTTTGGCCCGCAACGGGGACGGGATCGTGCAGGATCACCGTGACGCGCCCCTGCCGCCGTGCCGCCAGCACGGCCAGCAGATGCGGTCCCAGGTCCATGTCGCCCCACCAGCCATAAAAGCGCGGATCGGTCCCGGCGGGCGCCTGATAGACGGCGCTGACCGGCTGGATCGCCAGCCCCTCGGGCAGCGCGGGATCCAGGAAGCCCTGGAACAGCGTCGGCTTGAAGGGCAACAGGCGCCGCCCGTCGGTCGAGGTGCCCTCGGGGAAGAACAGCAGCCGGTGGCCTGCCCGGACGCGTGCCGCGAATTCGTCGGCCTGGGCGCGGGCCAGCCGGGGGTCGCGGACCACGAAATGGGTGTCGGTGACGCGGGTCAGGATGTTGATGCCGGGCCAGTCTGCCACCTCGGCCTTGCTGACGAAAAAGACCGGCATGGCGGCGTTCAGGACCAGGATGTCGAGCCAGCTTGAATGATTGGCGACCACCGCGCCGAGGCCGCGCATCGGCTTGCCCATCCGCCGCCAACGGATTCCCATGCAGGCCAGGGTCAGGCGGCAGACCATCTGCACATGCGGCCCGGTCCAGGGACGGCGCCGACCGTGGAACAAACGCTCCGCCCCGCGCAGCGGCAGGATCAGCAGCACGCCCGCCAGCAGCACCAGGACCGCGCCCCCGCCCCGCCGCAGGACGCGCAGCCAGGCGCGTAGGCCATGGGGGCGGGCCACAGGCGGCGGCACCGTGTCGCGCCAGGTGGCCTCGCCGCGTCCGGGACTCGCGTTCATTGCGGCTGCCAGCGGCTTTCATAGAACTGCCGGTGCTTGTCGGACATCGCGGCGGTGTCCATCAGCAGAAACACGTCGGTGGTGTTGAAGGCGCGGTCGATGAACGCCCCCTCACCCACCATCCCGCCAAGGCGCAGGTAAGCCTTGATCAGCGCGGGCATGGCGACCAGCGCCGCGCGCCGGTCCAGCCGGTCGGCGGGGATCAGGTCCATGCGGTGAAAGCCGGGCGGCAGGGCCTTGGGCCGCAGGCCGGCGGGCGCCAGATGGTGATGGTGCAGCCAACTGAGCGATTGCGCCAGCACCGCGGTATCGGTGCCATGAAAGCTTGCCACCCCGAACAGGATCTCGATCCCGTGGTCCAGCACGTAATCGGCCAGCGCGTTCCACATCAGGAACATGCCCGACCCGCCACGGACGGCCGGATCGACGCAGGACCGGCCCAGTTCCAGCACCGGGCGGCCGCATTGGCGCAAGGGTGCCAGATCGTATTCGGCATCGCAGTAAAAGCGGCCAAACCGCGCCGCGCGGTCGCCCGGCAGCAGGCGATAGACGCCGACCACATGATCCAGATCCCGGGCCGAGCGGCGGTTGTCGATCAGGCACAGGTGATCGACCACAGGGTCGAATTCGTCGCATTCCAGCCGCCGGCGGTGATCGACCAGAGGACCGTCGCCGCCCAGTTCCTCGACAAAGACGCGATAGCGCAGGCGCTGCGCGGCCAGCAGATCCCCTTCCGACACGGCCAGGCGGATGTCGAAGACGGACGGATCGGATTTCATGCGGGCAGCAAGGGCGGTCATGGTCATCGCATCCTCTCTAGGCGGCAGGCACCGGCATTGCAACAGCAACGACCGCGAGTCACGGCTTGCGCGGAACAATCAAAGGTTGCAATCGTGGGGGACGAGCCGCCTCAGCCTCCCTGTGACCAGACGATATCCAGTGACACCCGTTTTCCGTCGATGACCTGCTTTCCCGCCTCGGAAAAATTCACGGTGATGCGATCGCCGATGCGCGATTGCACCTGCCCCTCGCCCCATTCGGGCGCGCCGGGGTGGCGGACGATCATTCCGGGTTCCAGGATCTCGTTCACGGCGGCCCCCTCGTGTCTCAATTGAAAGGTAACGTTCCATGGTCCCGGATACAACGCACATCACGTCGGGCGAGCTGTCGCAGCTTCTGGCGTCGCGGCTGTGCCACGACATCGTCTCGCCCCTGGGGGCCATCGGCAACGGGGTCGAGCTGCTGGAGATGTCGTCCGACTTTCCCGGCATCGCGGCCTGCCCGGAACTGAAGCTGATCGCGGAAAGCGTGGCGGCGGCGCGCGCCCGCATCCAGGTTTTCCGGGTAGCCTTCGGGCAGGTGCAAGGCGATCAGCGCATCTCTCGCAACGGGCTGGCACAGCTGCTTGACGGGTTCTCCGCGCAGGGCCGGATGCAGATCCGACTTGATGCCCAAGGGGATTTCGCGCGGACCGAGATGCGGATGGTGATGCTGGCCATGATGTGCCTGGAAAGCGCGATCCCCTGGGGCGGCACGGTCACGGTCCTGCACGGCCCCGCCGGCTGGCGCCTGGTGGCCGAGGCCGAGCGGACCCGGCAGGACGCGGCCCTGTGGGCCTGGCTGGGGGGCGATGCGCCGCGCAACCCCCTGCCCTCGGAAGTCCACTTTCCCCTGCTGGCCGAGGCCCTGGCGCGTGCAGGCTGCCGCGCCCGGTGGGAGGTCGATGCGCAAGGGGCCGAGATCGCCTTCTGACCCGGCCCTGCGGCATCACGCCCGGATCGTGCCGTCGCCCGTCACCAGATACTTGAAGCTGGTCAGCTGCTCGGCCCCCACGGGGCCGCGCGCGTGCAGCTTGCCGGTGGCGATGCCGATTTCCGCGCCCATGCCGAACTCGCCCCCATCGGCGAACTGGGTCGAGGCGTTGCGCATCAGGATCGCGCTGTCCAGCCCCGCGAAGAACCGCTGCGCGGTCGCGTCGTTTTCCGTCAGGATCGCTTCGGTGTGCTGGCTGCCATGGCGGCGGATATGGGCGATGGCCCCGTCCACGCCATCGACCAGCTTGACCGCGATGATCATGTCCAGGAACTCGCGCCCGAAATCGTCAGGCTCGGCCATGACGGTGCCGGGGATTTTCGCCAGATCGCCATCCGCCCGGACCTCGACGCCTGCCTCCAGCAGGGCCTGGATCAGGGCGGGACCGCCGCGATAGGCACGGTCGATCAGCAGGCATTCCGCCGCGCCGCAGATGCCGGTGCGCCGCGTCTTGGCATTCAGGACCACGCGCCGCGCCTTGTCGGGATCGGCGTCGCCATCGACATAAACGTGGCAGATCCCCTCAAGATGCGCAAAGACCGGCACGCGAGCCTCCTGCTGCACCAGCCCCACCAAGCCCTTGCCGCCGCGCGGGATGATCACGTCGATCAGCCCCTGGGCTTGCAGCATCGCGGTCACGGCGGCGCGGTCGCGGGTGGGAACCAGCTGGATCGCGGCCTCGGGCAGGCCCGCCTGGCGCAGCCCCTGGACCATGCAGGCGTGGATCGCCTGGCTGGAATGCAGGCTTTCCGACCCGCCGCGCAGGATCACGGCATTGCCGGACTTCAGCGCTAGGGCGCCCGCATCGGCGGTCACGTTCGGGCGGCTTTCATAGATCACGCCGATCACGCCGATGGGGGTGCGGACGCGCTGGATGTGCAGCCCGTTCGGACGGTCCCATTCGGCAACGACCTCGCCCACCGGATCGGGCTGTTCGGCCACCGCGCGCATCCCGTCCTCGATCCCGCGCAGGCGGTCCGCGTCCAGCCGCAGCCGGTCCAGCATCGAATCGGCCAGCCCCTTGTCACGCCCGAACTGCATGTCCTTGTCGTTCGCTTCCAGGATCCCGGCCTGATTGCGGCGCAGGGCCTCGGCCGCGCCGATCAGGGCCGCGCGCTTCTGTTCCGCCGTGGCCTGCGCCAGGTCCACCGCAGCAGCCCGTGCCGCCTCGCCCATGGTGGCGATCAGCGCCGTTGCATCGTCATGATCGGTCATCGCACTCACCCCGCCTTTGCGCGACCAGATGGCCCATCCTGGTCCAGGCTTCAACCCGCCCCTTCATCTTCGCAAAAATATCCCGGGGGAGTCCGAAGGACGGGGGCAGCGCCCCCAGCGACGCTTCGATCAGGGAAGGGGAATGAATGGCGCGGTTGACGGGGCTCGAACCCGCGACCCCCGGCGTGACAGGCCGGTACTCTAACCAACTGAGCTACAACCGCGCTATATCATGGGCGACTGGTGTGTGTGGCGCGGTTGACGGGGCTCGAACCCGCGACCCCCGGCGTGACAGGCCGGTACTCTAACCAACTGAGCTACAACCGCACACTCACCACCCCGATCGCATCGCCCGCCGGGGTGAGGGGCGGTTTACGCAGACCGATCGCCCCCGTCAAGGGCGTGTCGGAAAAAATCGGCGGGGGCCGCGCGGATGGCTGATGCGCCCGCCGCAGCAGGGCGCGGGAACGCCGGTCGTCGTCGGTCCCGAGGTCGGCAGACCCCGCATGACCCGCGCGGCCAGCCATCCGAAGGCCTGGGCTTCCAGCATGTCGCCGTCCAGTCCCGCGGCCTCGACCGGCTGCACCGCGCAGGGCAAGACCTGTGCCAGCCGCCCCATAATCGCCGGGTTGCGCCGCCCGCCGCCGCAGACCAGCACGGCGGCAGGGACGGACGGCAACCAGCGCAAGCCCGCCGCGACCGCGCCTGCCAGGGCCGCAACCAGGGTGGCGGCGGCATCGGCATCGGGCAAGGGTTCCACGGCGGCGGCCAGACCCCTGAACTGGTCGCGGTCCAGCGACTTGGGCGGCGGGCGGTCGAACCACGGGTGGCGCAGGAAGTCGGCGACGATGGCCTCATCCGCCCGGCCCGCCACCGCCAGCGCGCCGTCCTGATCGTGGCTGCGCCGCAGCCTGCGCCGCATCAGGTCGTTGAGGGGGGCGTTGGCCGGGCCGGTGTCGAAGGCCAGGCAGGCGCCCGGGGCCTCGGGGGCAGGCGCGGTCGGATCGACCCAGGTGATGTTGCCCACCCCGCCCAGGTTCAGGAAGGCCACCGGCTGCGGCGGCAGCTTGCCCTGCCCCACGGCCCACCCGGCGCAGGCCCAGTGGAAGAATGGCGCCAAGGGCGCGCCCTCGCCGCCCTGCCGCACGTCCTCGCGGCGGAAATCCCAGACCACGGGCCGATCCGTGGCCCGCGCCAAAGCCGCGCCAGCGCCCGCCTGATGCGTGCCCCTGCCCTGCGGATCATGCGCCAGCGTCTGACCGTGATAGCCGATCAGGTCTGCCTCGGGGAAATCGGCGGCCATCGCGGCATGGCTTGCGACCGAGATCGTCGCGGCGTCCTCTACCCCCGCTTCGCCTGGCCAGCGGCCAAGCGCCCCATGCAGCACGGCGGCTTCGTTGTCGCTGTAACCGCGGAACCCGCTGCGCCCGAAGCCGCCGATCCGCACCCCGTCGGTCTCGATCACCGCCGCGTCCACCCCGTCCATCGAGGTGCCCGACATCATTCCCAGAACCCGGATCATCGCGCTTTTCCTTCCCTGCCGCAGCCGGTATATCCGCGCCGACCAGAAGGAAAAAGCCGATGACCCACAGCCCCAAGTCCGATTTCCTGCGCGTGATGACCGAACGCGGCTATGTCGCCGACTGCACGGACTTCGCGGCGCTGGACGGGGCGCTGCTGGACGGCCCGGTCACGGCCTATATCGGCTATGACGCGACGGCGGCGTCGCTGCATGTCGGTCATCTGCTGAACATCATGATGCTGCGCTGGTTCCAGAAGACCGGCAACCGGCCCATCACGCTGATGGGCGGCGGCACGACCAAGGTGGGCGACCCCTCCTTCCGGTCCGAGGAACGGCCCCTGCTGGATCAGGCCGCGATCCAGTCCAACATCGACGGGATGGCCCAGGTCTTCGCGCGCTACCTGTCCTATGGGGACGACGCGGCCCTGATGCTGAACAACGCCGAATGGCTGGACGGGCTGAACTATCTGGAGTTCCTGCGCGACATTGGGCGGCATTTCAGCGTGAACCGGATGCTGTCCTTCGAGTCGGTGAAATCCCGGCTGGACCGCGAGCAATCGCTGTCCTTCCTGGAATTCAACTACATGATCCTGCAGGCCTATGACTTCCTGGAACTGCACCGCCGTTATGGCTGCCGGTTGCAGATGGGCGGGTCGGACCAGTGGGGCAACATCGTCAACGGCATCGACCTGACGCGGCGGGTGGACGACGCGGTGATCTGGGGGCTGACCTCGCCCCTGCTGACGACCAGCGACGGGCGCAAGATGGGCAAGTCTGCGGGCGGGGCGGTCTGGCTGAACGGGGCGATGCTGTCGCCCTATGACTTCTGGCAGTTCTGGCGCAACACCACCGATGCGGATGTGGGGCGTTTCCTGAAGCTGTACACCGAACTGCCGGTCGAGGAATGCGACCGCCTGGGCGCCCTGCAGGGGTCCGAGATCAACGAGGCCAAGGTCCGCCTGGCGAACGAAGTCACCACCCTGCTGCACGGCGCCGAGGCCGCCGCCAGGGCCGAGGCCACCGCGCGCGAGGTCTTCGAGCAAGGCGGCGCGGGCGGCGATCTGGAGGTCGCGACCGTCAGCGCCGAGGCGCTGTCGGGCGGGCTGACCGTGGCGCAACTGCTGGTCCAGACCGGGATCACCGCGTCGGGGAAAGAGGCCAAGCGCCTGATCGCCGAAGGCGGGCTGCGGCTGAACAACGAGGCGGTGTCGGACCCGCAGATGGCGGTGGATGCCGCGCTGATCGGGGACGGGCTGAAGGTGTCTGTAGGCAAGAAGAAGCACCGGATGGTGACCGTCGGCTGATGCACCCGCTGCATGGCAGCATTGCAGGGGCGATTCCGCAACGTCGCCCCGCTGGACACCCCGGCATACCGGCCCTATCTGTCGTTGCGGGAGGACTACTCCGACCGGAAGACAGGACAATGGCACAGAACACCGCACAACCCCTCAGCCTCAGCGCCCGCAAGTTGCAGGCCCAGGCTGATGCCGTGCTGGATCAGATGTTTGGCTACTTCACCCGCGAAGAAGCCCCGCGCGAGGCCGAAACCCGCCGCGCCGCCTGATCGCGACAGACCAGCACAGGATTTTCCGGGGGCGTTCGCGCCCCCTTTGCATGTCCGGACCTCAGCGCGCCACCGCCCGGGGATAACCGTTCGCCCGCAACCGCGTCAGTGCCGCCACCAGGGCCTGCCGATCCGCGAATGGCCCGGCCAGGATGGCTTTCGCGGCCTTGTCCTGCGAACGCTCGTGCCGCTGGGCGGTGCGGTATCCCATCCCGGACAAACGCCGCAGGGCGGCAAGGGCATTGGCCTCGTCGGCATAGATCCCGATCTGGACATAGCGTGCATGGGCGGGGATCATCTCGACTGATGCCGGGGCGGCGGTTTGCGCGGGTTCGGGGCGGCGGGCCACCACCGAGGCGGTCTTCGGAGGCTCGGTGCGCTGCGGACGAGACGCAGGCGGCTCAGCTTTCCGGGACAGCTTGGCGGGGCGTTCGGCGGGTGCCGGGACCGGAGCAGTCTGGGGCTGAACGGACGCGGTCTTAATCGCAGGTTCCAGCTCGGGCGCTATCATGCCGGGGCACAGGCCCTGCGTGACATCCCCGCCGATGATCGGCGCGGCGTCTTCCGCCGGGCGATAGCCCAAGCGCGCGCAAAGCCCATCGGGCGCGCGGCCTGCCAGGGCGCTGCGGATGCGGCCGTCCAGTTCGACCTGCCGGGCCAGCGTCCTGTCCAGCTGCGCCTGCGCGGGATCGGGCGCGACATCCCCCAGCGGCGCCGCCGCCGGGTTCGCCAGCAGGTCGCCGGACCGCAATCCTTCCGCCAGAACCGCCGTCAGAACCTCCTCGGGCGAAGGGGGATCGGCAGGCGCCTCGACCATCTCGGCGGGTTGGCTGGGGGGAAAGCCGCAGATCGGCGCGCCCTGCTTGTCCAGCCGGGGTTTCCAGTCCTCACCTTCTCGGACAAAGACACAGCCCGTGCGGTCGATATATTGCGCGCCCGGGAAATCCCCGGGCGGGGGCGGTTCGGGCATGGCCCAGACCCGCCCCGGCAGCAAGAGCACCAGCACCATCCAACCCAAGACCCGCATCCGCCACCCGCGATTCGACTTCATGCCCCAGCAATAGGGGCAAAGGCTGAACCCGCGGTTAACGGGCTATTTCGTCCCGAACATCCGGTCGCCCGCATCGCCCAGACCCGGCACGATATAGCCGTGATCGTCCAGCCGTTCGTCCAGCGCCGCCGTGAAGATCGGCACGTCGGGATGGGCCTGGCGCATCCGTTCCACCCCTTCGGGCGCAGCCAGCAGGCACAGGAAGCGCAGGTTGGTGGCCCCGCGCGCCTTGAGCATGTCGATGGCCGCGACGGACGAATTGCCGGTCGCCAGCATGGGATCGACGACGATGGTCAGGCGCGCGTCCAACTCCTTGGGAACCTTGCAGTAATATTCCACAGGTTGCAGCGTTTCGGGATCGCGGTACAGGCCCACGAAGCCCACGCGGGCGCCGGGGATCATCTCCAGGATGCCGTCCAGCAGCCCGTTCCCGGCGCGCAGGATCGAGATCAGCGCAAGCTTCTTTCCTTCCAGCGTGGGCGCGTCCATCTCGCACAGGGGGGTCTCGATGCGGGTAGTGGTCAGTTCCAGTTCGCGCGTGACCTCGTAGGCCAGCAGCAGGCTGATCTCTCGCAGCAGGCGGCGGAAACCGGCCGTGGACACGTCCTTCTGGCGCATGATCGTCAGCTTGTGCTGGACAAGCGGGTGGTCGATGACGGTCAGGTGCTGGCTCACGGGAACTCCTTCAAAAGCCGGTCGCGGGTCGCGGGGTCGCAGAAGGCGGCATCAGCGGCCCAGCGGTTGATCTGCGCGAATTCCGTATCGCCCCAACCGAAGGCATCGGCAAGCCGGTCGTATTCGCGGCGCATCGTCGTGTGGAAGAACGGCGGATCGTCGGTGGAGACGGTGACGCGCACGCCCGCATCGGCCAGCCGCGCGATGGGATGGGCGGACCAGGACGGATAGACGCCAAGCGCGACGTTGGATCCGGGGCAGACCTCCAGCGTGACGCCCTTGTCCGCCAGGTCGCGGACCAGGGCCGGATCCTCGATGGCGCCGACGCCGTGGCCGATGCGGGTGCAGCCAAGCGCCAGGGCGTCGCGGATGCTGTCCGGGCCGGCCCATTCGCCCGCGTGGCAGGTCAGGCCCAGGCCGGCTTCGCGCGCGCAATCGAAGGACCAAGCGTAATCGGTGGCGCGCCCCACGGTTTCGGCCCCGCCCATGCCGAAGCCCGTGACCCAATCGCCCGCCGTTTCCGCCACGCAGATGGCGGTTTTCCGGGCGCGGTCGGGGCCGAAATGGCGAATGGCGGTCAGGATGGCGCGGCTGTCGATGCCCTGGGCGCGCGCCTTGCCCGCGACCTCGGTCATCGCGGCCAGATGGTCGCGCCAAGCGGGCAAGTCGCCGCCGCCGCAGAACTCGGGCGAGACGAACAGCTCGGTATAGATCACGCCCTGTCCGGCAGACCGTTCCAGAACCTCGGCCAGCAGGCGGGCGTAATCCTGCGGGGTTTGCAGGACGCTGGTTGCGGCCTCGTAGCAGCGCAGGAAGCCGTCGAAGCCGTCATAGGCATAGTTGCCCTGCTCGTCGAAGACGCCGGTCAGGTCGGCGTGCTTTTCCGCCGCAAGGCCCCGGATGAAGGCGGGGGGCGCGGCGCCTTCCAGATGCAGGTGCAGCTCCAACGTCTTCACAGGAACGGCCTTCCATGATCGGGCGCAGGCAGGCCCAGATGCGCCAGGACCGAGGCGCCGATGTCGCTGAAGCCCACCAGACCCACCTGCCGCGCGCCGACGCCGTGCCCCAGGACCGGCACCCGCTCGCGCGTGTGGTCGGTGCCGTGCCAACTGGGGTCGTTGCCGTGATCGGCGGTGAAGATCGCCAGATCGCCGGGGTGCAGGGTCGCCAGGAACCGGCCCGCCACCCCGTCGAACCATTCCAGTTGCGCGGCATAGCCCGGAATATCGCGGCGGTGGCCGAAATTCGTGTCGAATTCGACGAAATTGGCGAAAGTCAGGCTGCCGGGTTCGGCCTGCGTCCCCAGGCGGATCAGGTGATCCGCCAGATCCGCGTCGGACTTGCCCTTGTGCAGATGGGTGATGCCGCGATGGCTGAAGATGTCGCCGATCTTGCCGATGGCATGGGTCACGCGGCCAGCGCCCTGGGCGATGTCCAGAATGGTGCGGCCCGGCGGCGCGATGGCGAAGTCGCGGCGGTTGCCGGTGCGGCGGAAGGTGCCGGGAGCCTCGCCTAGGAAAGGGCGCGCGATCACGCGGCCCACGCGCATCGCGTGCAGCGTGGGGGCCAGCGATTCGCACAGGCCGATCAGCCGGTCCAGGCCGAAGCGATCCTCGTGGGCGGCGATCTGCAAGACGCTGTCCACCGAAGTGTAGCAGATCGGCCAGCCGGTGCGCAGATGCTCGGCCCCGAAATCCTCGATCACCTGGGTGCCCGAGGCGTGGCAGTTACCCAGGATGCCGTCCGTCCCCGCCAGTTCGCAAATACGCGCGGTGACTTCGGGCGGAAAGGCGGGAATGGTGTCGGGAAAACAATGCCAGTCCCAGGGCACCGGAACGCCCGCGATTTCCCAATGGCCCGAGGGCGTGTCCTTGCCGCGGGAGATCTCGGTCGCTGCGCCCCAAAGCCCTTGCGGCGGCACCATCAGCCCGGGCGCGTCCTGCCCTGACGCCAACCGCACCGCCGCGCCCAGGCCAAGCCGCGCGAGGTTCGGCATGTGCAGCGCCCGCGCCTGCGCGATATGGGCGACGGTGTTGGCGCCGGTATCGGGCAGATCGCCGTTGAAGAACCCGTCCGCATCGGGCGCGCCGCCGATGCCCACGCTGTCCATCACGATCAGGAAGACGCGCCGGTCCGTCACGACGCGATCCGTTCGCGGACCAAGGGGCCGGGTTCAGTGCCCTCGCCCAGGCGATAGGCGGCGGTCACGGCGGCGATGGCGACCTCGGCTGCGGTGTCGTCGGCGGCGTGGACCAGGGCCAGGGGGCGGCCGGGACCGACCTCCTCGCCCAGCTTGGCTAGCATGGACAGGCCGACGCGGGGGTCGATCCCCTCGCCCGCCCGGACGCGGCCGCCGCCAAGCGCCACCACGGCGTGACCAAGCGCGGTCACGTCGATCTGGGCCACCGGCCCCTCGGGCGTGGGAACGGGGCGGATCACCGGGGCGGGCGTCAGGTGCGCATCGGGCCGGTCCAGCAGGTCGGCGGGGCCGCCCTGGGCCGCGACCATGCGGGCGAACACCTCGGCTGCCGCGCCGGAATCCAGCAGGTCCGCCAGGCCGCCGTCCCCCTGCCCTACCAGCCGCAGCACCTCGGACGCCAGCGCCAGCGTCAGGTCGCGCAGGGCGCCAGGTTCGCCCCGCAGCACGCGGATCGATTCGGCGATTTCCAGGGCGTTCCCGGCGCTGCGGGCCAGCGGCTGGTCCATGTCGGTGATCAGGGCTGATGTCGCGCAGCCCGCGCCGTTCGCGGTTTCCACCAGCGCCTGCGCCAGCCGTTGCGAGGATTCGGCCTTGCGCAGGAAGGCCCCCGACCCCGCCTTCACGTCCAGCACAAGCGCCTGCAACCCCGCCGCCAGCTTCTTGGACAGGATGGACGCGGTGATCAGGTCGATCGACTCCACCGTCGCCGATTCGTCACGGATCGCATACAGCCTGCGGTCGGCTGGGGCGAAATCACGGCTGGCCGCAACGATGGCGCAGCCCACGGTGCGGGTGATGCGGCGGAAATCATCCTCGGGCTGATCGACGCGGCATCCGGGGATCGCCTCCAGCTTGTCCAGGGTGCCGCCGGTATGGCCCAGGCCGCGGCCCGAGATCATGGGCACGAACATCCCCCGCGCCCCCAGCAGGGGGGCCAGCACCAGGCTGACCGCATCGCCGATGCCGCCCGTGGAATGCTTGTCCACCACCGGTCCCGGCAGATCCCAGTGCAGCACATGCCCCGAATCGCGCATCGCCCGCGTCAACGCCACACGGCCCGGCACACCGATGCCCTTGACCAGCACCGCCATGGCAAAGGCCCCGGCCTGCGCGTCGCTGATGGATCCGTTCGCCAGGCCCTGCGCGATCAGCGCCGCGCCCGGACCGTCCAGGCCGCGGCCGTCGCGGACCGCCGCGATGACGGGACGGGGATCGGTCATTCCGCCTTCGCCATGTGCCCGGCGTCGAAGCGCCCCGGCAGCAGTTCGCCAACCGTGGTGGCCAGCGTCGCGCCCTCGGTCGTGGCCAGCAGCACGGGCGTATCGTGCCGCCCGAACTCCGCCAGCTTCTGCCGACACCCCCCGCAGGGCGGCACGGGCGAAGGGCTGTCGGCGATCACCGCGACCTCGATCAGTTCCGTCTCGCCCCCAGCGACCATGGCGGCGATGGCCCCGGCCTCGGCACAGGTGCCTTCGGGATAGGCCACGTTTTCCACGTTGCAGCCGCGATAAACGGCGCCTGACGCCCCCCGGATGGCAGCGCCCACCTTGAAGCGGGAATACGGAACATAGGCCATTTCGCGCACTGCGCGGGCGGCATCCAGCAGCGACATCCGGTTCTCCTGTAATCGTTGCGACAGTTTCGCGCAGGGATGCGGCCGACGCAAGGTGATGGCTTCTGTTCCCTGCCTGCAGAATGGTTTAACGGTGAACCAGTTCGTACGCGAGGGGGCAAAGATGGAAGAACGCAGGCAGGACAACGCCCGGCAAGAGGCGCTGGATTATCACGAATTCCCGCGCCCGGGCAAACTGGAGATCCGCGCGACCAAGCCGTTGGCCAACGGCCGGGATCTCAGCCGCGCCTATTCCCCCGGCGTGGCCGAGGCCTGCCTGGAGATCAAGGCCGACCCCGCCACGGCCAGCCGATACACGTCGCGGGGCAACCTGGTCGCGGTCGTGTCGAACGGCACGGCGGTGCTGGGCCTAGGCAATATCGGCGCGGCGGCGTCCAAGCCCGTGATGGAAGGCAAGGCCGTCCTGTTCAAGAAGTTCGCCAACATCGACTGCTTCGACATCGAGGTGAACGAATCCGACCCCGAGCGTCTGGCCGACATCGTCTGCGCGCTGGAACCGACCTTCGGCGCGATCAACCTGGAAGACATCAAGGCGCCCGACTGCTTCATCGTGGAAAAGCTGTGCCGGGAACGGATGAACATCCCGGTCTTTCACGACGACCAGCACGGCACCGCCATCGTCGTGGGCGCGGCGGCCACCAACGCGCTGCATGTCGCGGGCAAGCGGTTTTCCGACATCAAGGTCGTCTCGACCGGCGGGGGCGCGGCAGGGATCGCCTGCCTCAACATGCTGCTGAAGCTGGGGGTCAAGCGCGAGAACGTCTGGCTCTGCGACATCCACGGCCTTGTCTACAAGGGCCGGGTCGAGGACATGACCGTCCAGAAGGCCGCCTTTGCCCAGGACACCGACGCCCGCACCCTGGCCGAGGTGATCGACGGCGCCGACCTGTTCCTGGGCCTCTCCGGTCCCGGCGTGCTGAAGCCCGAGATGGTGGCCCGGATGGCCCGACGCCCGATCGTCTTCGCGCTGGCCAACCCCACGCCCGAAATCCTGCCCGACGCCGTGCGCGCGGTCGCCCCCGATGCGATCATCGCCACGGGGCGCAGCGATTTCCCGAACCAGGTGAACAACGTCCTGTGCTTCCCCTTCATCTTCCGGGGCGCGCTGGACGTGGGCGCGACCACCATCAACGCCGAGATGGAACTGGCCTGCATCGAGGGCATCGCGGCCCTGGCCCGCGCCACTACCGCCGCCGAGGCCGCCGCCGCCTATCGCGGCGAGACGCTGACCTTTGGTCCCGAATACCTGATCCCCAAGCCCTTCGACCCGCGCCTGGTCGGCGTGGTCAGTTCCGCCGTGGCCCGCGCCGCGATGGAAACGGGCGTGGCGACGCGCCCCATCGCCGACCTGGAAGCCTACAAGCGCAAGCTGGACAGTTCGGTCTTCCGCTCCGCCCTCATCATGCGCCCGGTGTTCGAGGCCGCGGCCACCGCCACCCGCCGCATCGCCTTCGCCGAGGGCGAGGACGAACGCGTGCTGCGCGCCGCCAATGCGATGCTGGAGGAAACGACCGACGTGCCGATCCTGATCGGCCGCCCCGAGGTGATCGCCACGCGCGCCGAACGCGCCGGCCTGCCGATCCGCCCCGAACGCGACTTCGAGATCGTGAACCCCGAAAACGACCCCCGTTACCGCGATTACTGGGAAACCTATCACCAGCTGATGGCCCGGCGCGGGGTCAGCCCCGACATCGCCCGCGCGATCATGCGCACCAACACCACCGCCATCGCCGCCGTCATGGTGCATCGCGGAGAGGCCGACAGCCTGATCTGCGGCACCTTCGGGCAATACAGTTGGCACCTGCGCTATATCCGCGAGATCCTCGCCCGCGACGGGGTGGCCCCCATCGGCGCGCTGTCGATGATCATCCTGGAAGACGGGCCGCTGTTCGTCGCCGACACGCAATGCCACGACGACCCGACGCCGCAGCAGGTGATGGAGACGGTGATGGGCGCCGCCCGCCATGTCCGCCGCTTCGGCCTGACGCCCAAGATCGCGCTGTGCTGCCATTCGCAGTTCGGGAACCTGGACACCTATACCGGCCGCAAGATGCGAGAGGCCCTGGCCCTGCTGGACGCCCGCAAGCCCGACTTCATGTATGACGGCGAGATGCACGTGGACTCGGCCCTTAGCCCCGAACTGCGGGAACGGATCTTCCCCGGATCGCGGTTGGAAGGCGTGGCGAACGTGCTGGTCTTCGCGGGCACCGACGCGGCATCGGGCGTCAGGAACGCCCTGAAGATGCGCGCCAACGGGTTGGAGGTCGGGCCGATCCTGATGGGCATGGGCAACCGCGCCCATATCGTCACCCCCTCGATCACCACGCGCGGCCTGCTGAACATGAGCGTTCTCGCGGGAACCCCGGTCGCCCATTACAGTTGATCTTGCGCCGGGCGATTCGGCTTGAGGATCGCCCGCCTTGCCGCACTTGCATTGCCGCGTTTGCAAACCAAGCGGCCCCGCATGACCTGGTTTGCAGCCTTTTCCGGTTTGCAAAGGGTTCCGGCATCAATCTGCTACATTTTGCCACGCGCTTCTCACCTGTTCCGCTAACATCGTTGCGCGGACCCCTGCCGCTTGCGTAACACAGGCGGCAGGAGTGAGGAGACACCACCATGTCGTATCGCGACACCTATGCCGCCTGGCAGGCGGACCCCGAAGCCTTCTGGCTGGACGCCGCCCGCAAGATCGACTGGGACCGCCCGCCAAGCCGCGCCTTCTTCGACAGGGGACCGGCGGGGGAATGGTTTGCAGACGGCACGCTGAACGCCTGCTGGAACGCCGTGGACCGCCATGTCGAGGCCGGGCGCGGCGACCAGCTGGCCATCATCCACGACAGCCCGATCACCCGGTCCTATCGCGGCATCACCTACCGCGAACTGCGCGACCGGGTCGCCAGCCTTGCCGGCGCCCTGCGCGCCAAGGGCATCGAAAAGGGCGACCGGGTCATCATCTACATGCCCATGGTCCCCGAGGCGCTGGAGGCGATGCTGGCCTGCGCCCGCCTGGGCGCGATCCATTCCGTCGTCTTCGGCGGCTTCGCGGCCCACGAACTGGCCGTGCGCATCAACGACGCCACGCCCAAGGCGATCATCGCCGCATCCTGCGGGTTGGAGCCGGGGCGCATCGTTTCCTACAAGCCGCTTCTGGACCGCGCCATCGACGAGGCTGTTCACAAGCCCGATTTCTGCGTGATCTTTCAGCGCGAACAAGAGGTTGCGCATCTCATCGAAGGCCGCGACGTGGCCTGGCACAGCTTTCAATACGGCGTCGAACCGGCGGACTGCGTACCGGTCGAGGGCAATCATCCGGCCTATGTCCTCTATACCTCGGGGACGACAGGCCAGCCCAAGGGCGTGGTGCGCCACACCGGCGGGCATCTGGTCGCGCTCGCCTGGTCGATGAAGAACGTCTATGACATCGACGCGGGCGATGTGTTCTGGGCGGCGTCCGACGTGGGTTGGGTCGTGGGCCACAGCTATATCTGCTATGGCCCGCTGACCGTGGGCGCGACCACCATCGTGTTCGAGGGCAAGCCCGTGGGCACCCCCGACGCCGCCGCCTATTGGCGGGTGATCCAGAACCACCGCGTGAAAAGCGTCTTCAGCGCCCCCACCGCGATCCGCGCCATCCGCCGCGAAGACCCGGACGGCACGCTGATCGGCGACTATAACCTGCGCCATTTCAAGACGCTGTATCTGGCGGGCGAACGCGCCGACCCCGACACCATCCAATGGGCCGAGGAAAAGCTGCGCGTTCCCGTGATCGACCATTGGTGGCAGACCGAAACCGGCTGGCCCATCGTGTCGAACCCCGTGGGGATCGAACTGCTGCCGGTCAAGCATGGCAGCCCCTCGGTCCCGCTGCCGGGCTATGACGTGCAGGTGCTGGACGAGGCGGGCCACCCGGTGCCCCCCGGCACCCTGGGCGCGGTGGCGATCAAGCTGCCCCTGCCGCCGGGCACCCTGCCGACCCTGTGGAACGCCGAGGACCGGTTCACCAAGTCCTATCTGTCGCATTTCCCCGGCTATTACGAGACCGGCGACGCGGGCTACATCGACGAGGACGGATACCTCTACATCATGGCCCGCACAGACGACGTGATCAACGTCGCGGGCCACCGCCTGTCCACCGGCGCGATGGAGGAGGTTCTGTCCGCCCATCCCGCCGTTGCCGAATGCGCGGTCATCGGCGTGGCCGACAGCCTGAAGGGCCAGATGCCGGTCGGGTTCCTGTGCCTGAAGAAGGGCACGAACACCCCCGACACCCAGGTCGTGAAGGAAGTCGTCGGCATGGTCCGCGACCAGATCGGCCCGGTCGCGGCCTTCAGGACCGCTTGCGTCGTGGACCGCCTGCCCAAGACCCGTTCGGGCAAGATCCTGCGCGCCACGATGGTCAAGATCGCGGACGGCCAGCCCTTCAAGACCCCCGCAACCATCGACGATCCGGCCGTCCTGGACGAGATCGCCACCGCCCTGCGCGCCGTCGGATATCCGCAGCACGCCTAACAAAGATTTGCAGAACCAAGGCGCTGCCTCCGCGTTCAGGTGCCGGAGGCACGCATGACCGAAAAACACCTACCCGTCATCGATCACATCCATCTGCGCTCGGTGCATCTCGACCAGGCCATCCTGTTCTACCAGGCCGCTTTCGAGGCCCTGGGCCGGGGCGACGATGTCAGGATCGGCCGGGACTGGCTGGAACTTGACGGCTTCTATCTGGACCAGGCCGACGCCCATGCCCCGCCCAGCCGGATCCACCTGGCCTTCATCGCCCATTCGCGCGAGCAGGTTCAGGCCTTCCACGCCGCCGGGTTGAAGGCGGGGGGCAGGGACAACGGCGCGCCGGGCTTGCGCGACTATCACCCCGGCTATTATGCGGCCTATCTCTGCGATCCCGACGGCAACAATATCGAGGCGAAGTTCGACGAACGCGCCGCCTAGCCCAGATCCGCGCCCAGACCCTGCATCAGGGCCACGAAGTCCGGGAAGGACGTGGCGATGGGCGCGCCGTCGTCGATGGACACCGGTGCCTCGGCGGCAAGACCCAGCACCAGGAAGGACATGGCGATCCGGTGGTCCAGATGCGTGACCGCCGTGCCGCCGCCCGGAACGCGGCCCCTGCCGTGAACGGTCAGGCTGTCCCGGGTTTCCGCGACCGTCACGCCATTGGCTTCCAGCCCCCGCGCCATGGCGTCGATCCGGTCGCTTTCCTTGACGCGCAGTTCCGCCACGCCGTTCATCACCGTCACGCCTTCGGCGAAGGCGGCGATCACAGACAGGATCGGGAATTCGTCGATCATGCTGGCCGCGCGTTCGGCGGGAACGGTGACGCCCTTCAGGGGGCCATGCCGGACAACCAGGTCGGCCACCGGCTCGCCCCCTTCCTCGCGCGGGTTCTCGAAGGCGATGTCCGCGCCCATCTCCAGCAGCGTCACATACAGCCCGTCGCGCGTCGGGTTGCGGCTGACGCCCGGCACGCGGATCTCGGATCCCGGCACGATCAGGGCGGCGGCGACCGGAAAGGCCGCGCTGGACGGATCGCGCGGCACGGCGACCGGCTGCGCCCGCAGTTCCGGGCGGCCTTGCAAGGTGATGACATGGCCGTCAGCGGTCGTCTCGGTGCGGATGTCGGCGCCGAAACCGGCCAGCATCCGTTCGGAATGATCGCGGGTCGGTTCGGATTCGATCACCACCGTCTCGCCCGGCACGTTCAGGCCCGCCAGCAGGATCGCCGACTTGATCTGCGCGCTGGCGACCGGGGTGCGGTAACGCACGGGCAGCGGATCGGCCACCCCTTCGATGGTGATCGGCAGGCGGCCCCCTTCGCGCGCGGTGATCTGCGCGCCGAACAGCGCCAACGGGTCGGTCACGCGCGCCATCGGGCGGCGCGACAGGCTGGCGTCGCCGGTGAAGGTGGCGGCGATCGGCGTCGTAGCCATCGCGCCCATGATCAGCCGCACGCCGGTCCCGGAATTGCCGCAGTCGATCACGCCCTCGGGTTCGGAAAACCCGCCCACGCCCACGCCATGCACGGACCATTCGCCGGTCCCCAGCCGTTCGACCTGCGCGCCAAAGGCCGCCATCGCCTTGGCCGTGTCCAGCACGTCCTGGCCTTCCAGAAGGCCGGTGATCCGCGTCTCGCCCACCGACAGCGCGCCCAGGATCAGCGCGCGGTGGCTGATCGACTTGTCGCCCGGAACCGTCGCGACCCCGCGCAGGGCGCCGCTGCGGCGGGCGGTCATGGGGCGAGGCTCGGACGAATGGGACATGGGCACACCTGTTGATTGCGCGGGTCTTTTACCGCTGGCGCGCGGCCTCTGCCACCCCTAGAACGGCGGGACGGAGGCCCCCATGAACGAACTGGATACGCTGCGGGCGCTGGCGGATGCCGGCAAGGCCAAGGAAATGCTGGCCTATCACAAGGCGGCGCGGACCTATCTGGGGGTGACGAACCCGCAGATCGACGCGTTGGTGGCTGATTGGCGCGCGGGTCTGGACGTAGAAGGCCGGGTGGCCCTGGCCCGCGCCTTGTGGGACAGCGACATCCACGAGGCCCGCATTGCCGCGGCCAAGCTGCTGACGCAGGCCCGCATCCGCCCCGACGAGGCCGCGTGGGCGCTGATCGCCGGGTGGGTGCCGGATTTCGACGGCTGGGCCATCGCCGACCACGCGATGATCGCCGGGCAAAAGCGGCTGGTGGCCGATCCCGCGCGGCTGGATCAGGTGGAAGCCTGGCTGGACCACCCGAACCCGTGGACCCGCCGCGCGGCCCTGGTGGGCACCCTGCCCTGGGCCAAGATGAACAACCCCAAGCCCGGCGATTTGGCGCAGCGAGAACGCGTGCTGGACTGGGCCGCGCGGCTGGCGGACGACCGCGACCCCTTCATCCAGAAGGCCATCGCCGGGTGGCTGCGCGACCTGTCGAAACGCGACGCGCCCCGCGTCCGGGCCTTTCTGGCCGATCACGGGGCGCGGATGAAGCCCGTCGCGCGCAAGGAAGCCCTGCGGCTGGTTCAGGAGCGATAGACCTCGATCGTCGGCAGGTCGGTCAGCGACACGCCCAGCAGTTGCAGCGCGGGCAGCGATACCTGCGATCCGCCGCTGGCCGGGCCGTCCAGCGGGATCAGATCGACCTTGGCCGACTTGCCGGTCGCGGGATTGACGATCCGCCCGATGCCGCGTTCGCTGACCAGAGGCGTCTTGATCCAGAACCCGCCCTCGGTCGGATCGCCCAGCGAGGCGATGGTGCTGCCCAGCTTCGTCTCTGCCGCCTGCGCGGGTTTCGCGGCGGCGGCGCGCTGCTCGGGCGTGGTCGTGTCCAGTTGCGCCACTGTTGCCCGCGCCGCCGGGCGCGGCGCGGGCGCGCGGGTGACGGCGGCCGCGGCGGCCACCTGTTCCGTGGTCATCCGCGTCTGCGGCGCCGCGGCAGGGCGGCTGGCCGTCATCGCCCCCTGGGTGCAGCCCGCCAGCAGGCCCGCGGCCAGGATCAGCGTCGGCAGGGCGGTGGTGATGCGCATAGATTGTTCCTTCTGTCTCGTCGCCGTTACCCTAGCCCGCAGGTCGCGATCCCGTCCAGCCGGTCGCCGCTTGTCTGTGGCCCCCTGCGCGCCTAGATTAACGCCATGCAACAGGCGGCCCCCCTCATCGACCCTTTCGCGCGGCCGATCACCTATCTGCGGGTGTCGGTCACGGACCGCTGCGATTTCCGCTGCGTGTATTGCATGGCCGAACACATGCAGTTCCTGCCCAAGGCCGAGCTGCTGACGCTCGAGGAACTGGACCGCCTGTGCAGCGCCTTCGTGGATCTGGGCGTTCGCAAGCTGCGCATCACCGGGGGCGAGCCGCTGGTCCGTCGCAACATCATGTCGTTCTTGCACGCCATGTCGCGCCACCTGGGCGCGGGCCTGGACGAACTGACCCTGACCACCAACGGCAGCCAGCTTGGCCGATACGCCAGCGAACTGGCGGATTGCGGCATTCGGCGCGTGAACGTGTCGCTGGACACGCTCGACCCCGACAAGTTCGCCGCGATCACCCGCTGGGGCCGGTTGCCGCAGGTGCTGGACGGCATCCGCGCCGCCGCCGCCGCAGGGCTGCGGGTCAAGATCAACGCCGTCGCGCTGAAGGGCGTCAACGACAGCGAATTGTTCGACCTGGTCCGCTGGTGCGGCGACCAGGACCACGACCTGACCTTCATCGAGGTCATGCCCATGGGCGATCTGGGCAACGAGGATCGGCTGGACCAATACTGGCCCCTCTCCGACCTGCGTGCGCGGCTGGCCGAACGCTTCACGCTGCTGGACCTTGCCGAGCGAACCGGCGGCCCCGCCCGCTATGTCCGCCTGCTGGAAACCGGGCAGAAGATCGGCTTCATCACGCCGCTGACCCACAATTTCTGCGAAAGCTGCAACCGCGTGCGCCTGACCTGCACGGGCGAATTGTTCATGTGCCTGGGGCAGGAAGACCGCGCCGACCTGCGCGCGCCGCTCCGGGCGTCAGCGGAAGATGCGTTGGTCAAGGACGCCATCCGCGCGGCCATCGCCCGCAAGCCCAAGGGCCACGACTTTGACTATTCCCGCCAGACGGTCGCCGGCCAGATGTCCCGCCACATGAGCCACACCGGGGGGTAGGGTGCGTGCTTGCACGCACCGTTGCCTTGTCCGTGGTGCGTGCAAGCACGCACCCTACTCGGCGGCGGTCTGCGTGGCCTCCGCCTCGATCTTCTCCGCCCGCTCCTCGACCAGCCGCACGATGTGGTCGATCATCTGGTCGTTTGTCATCTTGTGGCTTTGCCGCCCGGCCAGATAGACCATGCCGCTGCCCGCCCCGCCGCCGGTAAAGCCGATGTCGGTCATCAGCGCCTCGCCCGGGCCGTTGACCACGCAGCCGATGATCGACAATGACATGGGCGTCTTGATGTGCTCCAGCCGTTTCTCCAGCGCCTCGACGGTTCTTATCACGTCGAAGCCCTGCCGCGCGCAGGAGGGGCAGGATATGATCTGCACGCCCCGCGTCCGCAGACCCAGCGACTTGAGGATCTCGAACCCGACCTTGACCTCCTCGACCGGATCGGCCGACAGGCTGACGCGGATCGTGTCGCCGATGCCCATCCACAGCAGGTTGCCCAGGCCGATGGCCGATTTGACCGTGCCGCCGACAAAGCCTCCGGCCTCGGTGATGCCCAGATGGATCGGCGCGTCGGTCGCGTCTGCCAACTGCTGATAGGCGGCGGCAGACAGGAACACGTCGCTGGCCTTCACGCTGATCTTGAATTCGTGGAAATCGTTGTCCTGCAGGATCTTGATGTGATCGAGACCGCTTTCGACCATCGCATCTGGACAAGGCTCGCCGTATTTCTCCAGCAGGTGCCGTTCCAGCGATCCGGCGTTGACGCCGATGCGGATCGAACAGCCGTGGTCCTTGGCGGCCCGGATCACCTCGCGCACGCGGGTCGCATCGCCGATATTGCCGGGATTGATGCGCAGGCAGGCCGCGCCCGCCTCGGCCGCCTCGATGGCGCGCTTGTAGTGGAAATGGATGTCGGCCACGATCGGCACCGGGCTTTCGCGGCAAATCTCGCGCAGCGCCCGCGTGGTTTCCTGGTCGGGCGCCGAAATCCGCACGATGTCGGCCCCGGCGTCGGCGGCGCGGATCACCTGGTCCAGCGTCGCGCGCACGTCATGGCCGTCGGTGTTGGTCATGGTCTGCACGCTGATCGGCGCGTCGCCCCCTACGGGGACGTTGCCCACCATGATCTGCCGGGATTTCCGCCGCTCGATGTTGCGCCAGGGACGGATGGGGTTCAGCGACATGGAGGCCTCCGTGGTTCGCCCCTTGCAGATAAGCCATCCCGGCCAAGGCGGCAACCGCCGCACGGGGCTTTGATCGCCCTCAGGCAGGCAGACGCAGCGCTGTCATGACGGATGCCAGAGTGCTGCGCGGCAGCATCAGCAGCATCTTGCCCTCGATCCGCAGGGTGACGACCCCGTTCGCCATGTTGGACGTGCCGACCCGCCCGCCGGGCGCGAACTCGATCCCCTCGATGGGCCATTCCAGGCCCGTGCTGATCCCGCGCGCAGGCCCCATCGGATACAGCGACACCCGCGTCCCCGGCATCAGCGGCAGGGTCAGCCGGGGCGGCGCGACAAAGACCACGTCGTCGGATGCCAGCAGGATCACGAAGGGCCGGGGGGTCGAGGCCATGGTGGTCAGCGCCGACAGCGTGTGGTCCAGCCGCAGCCCCGCGAAACCCACCGCCATCACGAAGGGCGCGGCGATGCGGGTCAGGCATTTGGTGAAATCGGTGCTGTCCTGCTCGGCCACGTGATGGATGCGCCCCGCCGGGATCAGCTTCCTCGCACCCGGGGTGATGCTGTCCAGATCGCCGATCACCCAGTCGGGCGTCCGGCCCAAGGCAAGCGCCCGGTCCGCGCCTCCATCCGCCGCAACCAGCGTCGGCGCCACCGCAAGCGCGGTCTGCAGGTCATAGGGCGTGGCCGTGCCCCCGCCGATCACCGTCACCCCCCGGTCCGAGATGACCAGCGGCGGAATCATTCCCCGCGCCCGACGCCGGAAAAGACCCGCTTGAAGGGCAGGATCCACAGGATCCCCAGCACCACGTAGATGGCGACCTCGACCAGGATCGGCTGGCGGCCAAAGCGCGCGTCCATCCAGTTGACCAGCGTCACCGCCGCCACGACATAAAGCGGCATCCCGACCACCAGGATCAGCAGCGACAGCCTTTTGCGGGTCTTCAGGTTCATCCGCCGCCTCCCTGTTCACCTTTGTCCAAATATCCCACGGGGGTCCGGGGGTGTGAAACCCCCGGGCTGCCGTCTCAATCCGCGAAAGGATCCGTCACCAGGATCGTATCGTCCCGCTCGGGACTGGTCGAGAGCAGCGCGACCGGGCACTGGATCAGTTCCTCGACCCGGCGCACATACTTGATCGCCGCCGCCGGAAGATCGGCCCAGCTGCGCGCGCCTTGGGTGGATTCCCGCCAGCCTTCCATTTCCTCGTAGATCGGCGTGACCCTGGCCTGCAAGGCGGCGGCGGTCGGCAGGTAATCGTATTTCACCCCGTCGATCTCGTAGCCCACGCAGATCTTCAGCGTCTCGAACCCGTCCAGCACGTCCAGCTTGGTCAGGGCGATGCCGTTCACGCCGCTGATCGCGCAGGTCTGGCGCACCAGAACCGCGTCGAACCAGCCGCAGCGGCGCTTGCGTCCCGTGACGGTGCCGAATTCATGCCCGCGTTCGCCAAGCCGCTGGCCGTCCGCGTCGTGCAATTCGGTCGGGAACGGCCCTTCGCCCACGCGGGTGGTATAGGCCTTGACGATCCCCAGCACGAAGCCGATGGCCGACGGCCCCATGCCCGTCCCCGATGCCGCCATCCCCGACATGGTGGTGGAACTGGTGACATAGGGATAGGTGCCGAAGTCGATGTCCAGCAGCGATCCCTGCGCGCCCTCGAACAGGATGCGCTTTCCGGCCTTGCGGGCATCGGCCATGATCTTCCAGACCGGTTGGGCATAGGGCAGCAGCTTCGGCGCCACCTCCATCAGCCTGGCCTTCAGCGCGGCCCGGTCGATGGGTTCCGCGCCAAGCCCCTGGCGCAGCGCGTCGTGATGGGCCAGCAGCCGGTCCAGGCGCGCGTCCAGCGTCTCCTCGTCGCCCAGATCCGCCACGCGGATCGTGCGGCGACCCACCTTGTCCTCGTAGGCCGGACCGATGCCGCGCCCGGTGGTGCCGATCTTGCTGGCACCCGCCGCTTCCTCGCGCAGCTTGTCCAGATCCTGGTGCAAGGGCAGGATCAGCGGCGTATTTTCCGCGATCATCAGGTTGTCGGTGGAAATGCTGACGCCCTGCGCCGTCAGCCGCTCGATTTCCGAAAACAGCGCCCAGGGGTCCAGCACGACGCCGTTGCCGATCACGGCCAGCTTGCCTTCCCGCACGATGCCCGAGGGCAGCAGCGACAGCTTGAAGACCTTTCCGCCGATGACCAGCGTGTGCCCGGCGTTGTGGCCGCCCTGGAAGCGGGCGATCACGTCGGCCCGCTCGCTCAGCCAATCGACGATCTTGCCCTTGCCCTCGTCGCCCCATTGCGCGCCGACAACCACCACATTGGCCATGAACGGTCCTTCCATCTGCCCGGAAAATGTCCGGTGCAGGGTCTAGCGCAAGGGCGGGCCGGGGGAAAGCCGGGATTTGCCGCCCTTTCCCTTTCCCCCCGCAGCGATTAGGTTCACCGGCGAACTGGACAAGGTGCGGGCATGTCGTTTTTCACCAAACTGCGCGAGCGGCTGACGGGATCTTCGTCGAAGATCGGCGCGGGCCTTGACGGCATCGTGGACGCCGCGCCCGAGGCTGCCCCCGCCCCGGCGCCTGTCCCCTCGGGCGGGATCGTCGGCCGCCTGTTCGGCACCGCCCCTGCAAAACCCGAGGAACCCCGCCGCGCCCTGGACGACGAGATGCTGGAGGAGCTGGAGGACATGCTCGTCCAGGCCGACCTGGGCGTCGATACCGCCTTGCGCGTGACGGCCAACATCGCCGAGGGGCGGATGGGCCGCCGCCTGTCGTCCACAGAACTTAAGGAACTGCTGGCAGGCGAGATCGCGCGCATCATGACCCCGGTCGCCCGCCCCCTGCCCCTTTACCCGAAAAAGCCGCAGGTCGTGCTCGTCGTGGGCGTCAACGGCGCGGGCAAGACCACCACCATCGGCAAGCTGGCCAGCCAGTTCCGCGCGGCGGGCAAGTCGGTGATGATCGCAGCGGGCGACACTTTCCGCGCCGCCGCCGTGGAACAGTTGCAGATCTGGGGCCAGCGGGCGGGCGTTCCCGTGATGGTCGCGGCGCAGGGCAGCGATCCCGCCAGCCTCGCCTTCGACGCCATGACGCGGGCCGAGGCCGAGGGCACGGACCTGCTGATGATCGACACGGCGGGCCGGTTGCAGAACCGCCAGGACCTGATGGAGGAACTGGCCAAGATCGTCCGCGTGATCCGCAAGAAGGATCCGACCGCCCCCCACAATACCCTGCTGGTGCTGGACGCGACCACCGGCCAGAACGCGCTCAATCAGGTGGAAACCTTCCGCCAGTTGGCCGACGTGTCGGGCCTGGTGATGACCAAGCTGGACGGCACCGCGCGCGGCGGCGTGCTGGTGGCGCTGGCCGACCGCTTCGGCCTGCCCATCCATGCCATCGGCGTGGGCGAACAGATCGACGACCTGGACGCCTTCGACGCCAACGACTTCGCCCGCGCGCTGGTCGGGCTGTAAGACCCGTCCAACCGCAAGCGACAAGGGCCGGATGCGGGTCATCCGGCCCTTTGTCCCGTCAAAGGCTGTCCTCGATGGGCGAGCCGTCCTTTTCCTGGAACAGTTGCGCCGCATTGGCGGCATTGGCTGACAGCCACAGCTTGCCCCCATCGACCGAGGCGACATCCGCCAAGGGCAGGTAGTGGTGATGGTCCTTCGACTGGCCATGCGCCTCGTCCTTGCGGGTCAGCTTGATGCGGTCGCCGTCCATGTGGTCCACCTTGCCCACATGCACGCCGTCGGCGCCCACGACTTCCATATGTTCCTTGATCTGGCTTGCATCGACCATCGCGATTTCTCCGCTTTCCGCCGCCTCCGTGGGCGGCACGGCGATAACGTCCGGTCTTGGCGATTCGATCCGTGCCGCGGGCAAGGCAGCCTTACTTCCCTGTCAAAAGGGACAGGAACGCCCGGACCTCGGCCGTTTCGGAGGCGGCGCGGTTGGCGAACAACGTTGCCTGGCTGGCAAGGATCAGGGCATCGGAAAGGATTTTCAGGTGATTGGCCCGCAGGGTTTCACCGGAACTGGTGATGTCCGCGATCGCCTCGGCCGTCTGGTTGGCAACGGTGCCCTCGGTCGCGCCCTGCGAATCGACCAACTGGTAATCGGCGACCTCGTGGCCCGCCAGCCAGGCGCGGACCAGGCGGTGATACTTGGTGGCGATCCGCAGGCGGAAGCCGTGCGCCGCGCGGAAATCTCGGGCAATGGCGGCGAAATCGTCCAGGTTCTCGCAATCGCGCCAGCAGTCGGGCACGGCCAGGATCAGGTCGGCATGGCCGAACCCCATCGGCGCCACTTCGGCCACGTCGGACCGCCAACCGGCCAGCTTTTCGCGCACCAGATCGGTGCCGGTCACGCCAAGCTCGATCCGGCCTGCCGCCAGTTCGCGCGGGATTTCCCCGGCAGACAGCAGGACCAGAGACACCCCGTCCGCGCCCTGCACCCGGCCCGCGTATTCGCGGTCCGACCCGCTGCGCGACAGGGCCACCCCGCGCGCGGCGAACCAGTCGAAGGTCTGTTCCATCAGCCGCCCCTTGGACGGCACGCCCAGCCGGATCATGCGGCCTCCAGTTCGGCAATCAGGCCCGGGCGGATGATGCCGCCCACGGCGGGGATCGCGCGCCCGCCGCGCCCCAGCACGGCGGTCAGCGCGTCGTATCGCCCGCCGGTCGCGACCGGGGGCCAGCCTGCGCGCCCTTCCGCCAGAAAGCTGAAGGTGAAGCCGTCGTAATATTCCATCGTGCGGTGGCCGTGGCTTGCGTCGAACAGGATGGTTTCAGGCGCGACGCCCAGGTAGGCCAGCATCCCCGCCCGTTCCTCGACACGCCCGATGGCGGGTGTCAGATCGGGCCAGTCCCGCGCCAGGTCCGACAGTTGCGCCAGGGCGTCCGGCATGGGCGCGCTGATGGCGAACAGCCGGTCCAGCCGCGCGGTCCAGACCGGATCCAGCGGCGCGGCATCCTGATCGGCAATCAGCCGGGCCATGCGCCGCTCCATCTCGGCCTCGGACCGCAGCCCGGCCCAGGGCGCGGCGCTTTCGGCGAACCTGCGCGGCGCGGCTGGCTGAGAGAACCGCTTCAGCAGCCGCCCGAACCGCCCCGGCCGCCAGACATGATGCAGCAGCGCGTCGCGCCGGGCCTCCGACAGCGGCAGCGCGCGCACGGCATCCATCACCAGGCCCATGTCGCCCGTCACCGCGCGCAGGCGGTATGGCGCCAGAAGCCGGTGGAACAGCGCGAAGACCTCGGCATCCGCCTGGCGGTCATGGGCGAACAGCTCGAACCCGGCTTGCAGATATTCGTTGTCGCGCGGATTGGCCGGGCGCTCCTCGCCCGGATCCTGCTTGCGGAACACCTCGCCCAGATAGCAGTAACGCGCGGGTTCCGCGCCCCCCGCCATGTGCATCTGGACGACCGGCACGGTGAAATCCGGGCGCAGCATCACCTCGCCCCGCAGTGGATCGGTCGAGGTATAGGCGCGGGCGCGGATATCCTCTCCATACAGATCCAGCAGCGTATCGGCGGGCAGCAGGATGTCGGGCGCGACCTCGGCCGCGCCCGCCTGCCGGAAGGCGGAAAGGAAGCGTTGGCCGATGGCCTGCTTGTCGCGCTTGGGGATCATCCGATGATCCGGCGGACTTCGGCGACCAGATCGGCGCGGGGAACCTCGGTCTGGGCGGGCTGCGCCTTCCATTCGTCCAGGCTCGCATCAGTGGCAATGCGCGCGCCCAGGACCAGATCCTTGACCTGTACGACACCGCGCGCGGCCTCGTCCCCGCCCTGGATGATCGCCACCGGCGCGCCGCGCTTGTCGGCGTATTTCAACTGGTTGCCGAAGTTCTTGGGGTTGCCTAGATACACCTCGGCCCGGATGCTCGCCGCGCGCAATTCCGCCGCCATGGCCTGGTAATCCGCCATTCGGTCGCGGTCCATGACGGTGACGACCACCGGGCCGACAGCCTCGGCCCCCGCCAGCCCCTTGGCCCGCAGCGCCGCCAGCAGCCGGTCCACCCCAATAGACACACCGGTCGCGGGCACCTTTTGGCCCGTAAAGCGTTCCACCAGCCCGTCATAGCGCCCGCCGCCTGCGACCGAGCCGAACTGCCGCTTGCGGCCCTTTTCGTCCAGGATCTCGAAGGTCAGTTCGGCCTCGAAGACCGGGCCGGTGTAGTAGCCAAGCCCCCGCACGACGGATGGGTCGATGACCGCCCGATCCTCGGCCAGGCCCAGGGCGGCCAGCATCCCGGCGATCTCGGCCAGTTCGTCCACGCCCTCGGCCCCGATGGCCGATGCGCCCACCGCCGCGCGCAGGTTGTCCAGCGTTGCCGTGTTGTCCGCCCCTTTCGAGGTCAGGAAGGCCAGCACCGGAGCGGCCTGCGCCTCCGACAGCCCCACCCCTTCGATCATCGCGCCGCTGTCGTCCTTGCGGCCCGTGGTCAGCAGCGCCAGAACGCCCTCGCGGCCTACCTTGTCGAACTTGTCGATCTGGCGCAGCACGTCCTCGGCCTGATTGGCGCGAACCTCGGCCGCTTCCAGCACGCCGTTCAGAACCTTGCGGTTGTTGATCCGCACGATGTAATCGCCGCGCGCGATCCCCACGGCCTCCAGCGCATCGGCCAGCATCGCGCAAATCTCGGCATCCGCGGCGACCGAGGCCGCCCCGACCGTATCCGCGTCGCATTGATAGAACTGCCGAAACCGCCCCGGCCCCGGCTTCTCGTTCCGCCAGACCGGACCCATGGCATAGCGCCGGTAAGGCGAGGGCAAGTCATTGCGGAACTGCGCCGCCACCCGCGCCAGCGGTGCCGTCAGGTCGTATCGCAGCGCCAGCCAGTCGCCCGATCCGCCGCCGGGCACGGCTTCCTCTTGCCAGGCAAAGACCCCGGCATTGGGGCGGTCCACGTCGGGCAGGAACTTGCCCAGGGCCTCGACCGTCTCGACGGCGCTGGTTTCCAGGGGATCGAAGCCATGGTGGTGATAGATTTCGGCGATCCGGTCCAGCATCGCCTTGCGTTCCGTCACGTCTGCGCCGAAATAGTCGCGAAAGCCCTTGGGCGTTTCCGCCTTGGGACGGGGCTGTTTTTTCTGATCTTTCGCCATGGTCCTGCCTTTCCGGCCAATCCGTGGCTGCCTTAACCGAAGGGGCCGATATGGACAAGGATACCGAACCGCGATTTCAGCAGCTTGAAGAAACGCTGGCGCACCTGACCCGCGTAACCGACGAGTTGCACGAGGTCATCGCCCGCCAGGACGCCGAGATCGCCCTGCTGACCCGCCGGGTCGAGATGCTGCTGCGCTTCGCCGCCGAACAGCAGGCCGACACCGAAGGCCAGATCCCGCTCGCCGATCAGCGCCCGCCGCATTGGTAAGCCGAATCTTCTGTGCACAAATATCCTCTGGGGGTCCGGGGGCGAAGCGCCCCCCGGCTTGCGGCGCTACCCCCGCATCCGCCGGAACAGCGCAGCCAGATGCTCGGTCGAGGGATCATGCCCCGGCGCGCCTTCGCCCTTCAGCAGAGGCTCGACTTTCAGCGCCAGTTCCTTGCCCAGCTCCACCCCCCACTGGTCGAAGCTGTTTAGCCCCAGGATCACGCCTTCCACGAACACCCGGTGTTCATACAGCGCGACGATCTGGCCCAGGGTGAAGGGCGTCAGCTTCTCGATCAGCAGCGTGGTGGACGGGCGGTTGCCGGGGAACACGCGGTGGCGGGCCTGGCGGTCCAGTTCGGCGCCTTCCAGACCCTTGGCCCGCATCAGCGCGCGCGCCTCCTCCAGGCTGCGGCCGCGCATCAGCGCCTCGGACTGGGCGAGGCAGTTGGCGGCCAGCAGGACGTGGTGGTGGGCCAGGTCGTCTTCGTGACCCTTGGCGGCCAGGATGAATTCGCAAGGCACGGGCGTCGTGCCCTGGTGGATCAGCTGATAGAAGGCGTGCTGGCCGTTGGTGCCCGGCTCGCCCCAGACCACGGGGCCTGAGGGCAGGTCCAGGTCGGACCCGTCCATCGCCACGCGCTTGCCGTTCGATTCCATCTCGAGCTGTTGCAGATAGGCGGGCAGGCGCAGCAGGCGGTTGTCATAGGGCAGCAGGGCGCGGGTCGGATAGCCGCAGATCTGGTGGTGCCAGATGCCCACCAGGGCCAGCAGCACCGGCAGGTTTTCCACCAAGGGCGCGGCGCGGAAATGCGCGTCCATCGCGGCGGCGCCTGCCAGGAATTCGTCGAACCGCTCGTCCCCGATGGCCAGCATCAAGGACAGCCCGATCGGACCCCAGACGGAATAGCGCCCGCCCACCCAATCCTCGAACCCGAAGACGCGCGCGGGGTCGATGCCGAACTCCGCCGTCTTGCCCGTGGCCGAGGACAGCGCCACGAACTGCGCCGCCGGGTCCGTCACCACGCGGCCCATCCAGTCGCGCGCGGTCCGGGCGTTGGTCATCGTCTCGATGGTGGTGAAGGTCTTGGAGGCCACGATCACCAGCGTCGTCGCCGGGTCCAGGCCCTTCAGCGTGTCGGCAATGTCGGCGCCGTCCACGTTGCTGACGAAATGGCAGCGCGGCCCGTCGTGATAAGGTGCAAGCGCCAGCACGGCCATGTAGGGGCCAAGGTCCGACCCGCCGATGCCGATATTGACCACATCGGTGATGGCGCCGCCCTGCCCCGTGAAGGCGCCGGACCGCACGTCGCGGGCGAAATCGGCCATGCGGTCATGGGTTTCGCGCACGGCAGGCATCACGTCCTGGCCGTCCACCACCACGCTGCCGCGCAGGTTGCGCAGGGCGGTGTGCAGGACCGCGCGGCCCTCGGTCTCGTTGATCCTTTCGCCGGTGAACATCGCCTCGCGCCGGCCCGCCACGTCCGCGCCTTCCGCCAGTTCGACCAGCAGGTCGCGCGCGCCCGCGTCGATGGCCGTCTTGGACCAGTCGAAGACCAGGCCGTCGGCCTGCGTGCAGAAGGCGCGGGCGCGGTCGGGATCGGCGTCGAACAGGTCGGCGATGCGGGTCGCGCCCTGGGCCTGGCGATGGGATTTCAGGCGGGTCCAGATGTCGGTCATGGGGGAAGGCTCCTATTCGGCCCAGTGAACGGTGGCGTTGTCCAGAAAGGCGCGGATCGGCGCCTGGATCGGGTCCAGGGTTTTCGCCCGCTCCAGCGCCTCGCGCTTTTCCGGTCCCATGATCAGGACGTGGACATTCATCGCATCGGCCAGCGCCGGGCGGGTCAGGGTGATGCGCGGCTCCTCGGCCCCTTCGGCGCGGATCGGCAGGACCAGGGGGGCGTCGGATGCCAAACCCTCGGCCAGGCGGTCGGCGCCGGGGAACAGGCTGGCGGTGTGCATGTCGTTGCCCATGCCCAGCAGGACCACGGTGATCGGCAAATGCGGGCGGATCGCCTCGGCCAAGGCCGGGGCAGCCTCGTCCGGGGTGTCCGTGCCGGTGTAAAGGTCGATATAGTTCGCCGCCGCCGCCCGGTCGCGCAGCAGGTGGCGGCGCAGCAACCGTCCGTTCGACCGCTTGTGGTCGCCGTCCACCCAGCGTTCGTCGCCCAGGAACACCGTCACCCGGTCCCAGTCGATGTCCGCGCCGCTCAGCGTCTCGAACACCGGCGTGGGCGAAGTGCCCCCGGGCACGCACAGGCTGGCGGTGTCGCCCGTGCGCAATTGCTGCGCCAGTTGCGAGGCGATCTGGTCGGCCAGGGACAGGGCCAGCATCTCGCGGTCGGGGTATTCCTTGAAAGCCATGGTCATGCGCGGATTTCCCTCCATCGGCGGTTGTCGCGATGCAGCAGGCGCAACGCTTCCTCGGGGCCGGAAGATCCCGCGTCATAGGGTTCGGGGCGCCGCTTGCCGTCTTCCCAGGCCGAGATGATGGGATCGGTCCAGGCCCAGGCGGCCTCGACCTCGTCCCCGCGCATGAACAGGGTCTGGTTGCCCCGGATCACGTCCATGATGAGGCGTTCATAGGCGTCGGGCATGTCGCTGCCGTCCGCGCCAAGCGCTTCGGCGAAGGACATGTCCAGCGGCACCTGCACCAGCCGCATCCCGCCCGGTCCCGGTTCCTTGATCATCACCTTGAGGTTCATGCCCTCGTTCGGTTGCAGGCGGATGACAAGCTCGTTGGCCTTGGGCGCGCCGCTGTCGTCGAAGATGGAATGGGGCGGCTCGCGGAACACCACGGCGATCTCGCTGGTCCGCGCCCGCAGCTTCTTGCCGGTGCGCAGGTAGAAGGGCGTGCCCTGCCAGCGCCAGTTGGAAATGCAGACCTTCATCGCGACATAGCTTTCGGTCCGCGAATCGGGGTTTTCGGAATCCTCCAGATAGCCGGTCGATTTGCCGTCGGCCTGATACTGGCCGCGCACGATGTCGCCGGGTTCCACGGGCTGCAAGGCGCGGATCACCTTCAGCTTCTCGTCCCGCACGGCGTTGGGGTCGAAGTGATAGGGCGGCTCCATCGCGATCAGGCACAAAAGCTGCATCATGTGGTTCTGCACCATGTCGCGGATCGCGCCGGACTTGTCGTAATAGCTGCCGCGCCCGGCCACGCCCACGGTTTCGGCGACCGTGATCTGGACGTGATCGACGTATTGGGAATTCCACAGCGGCTCGAACAGGACGTTGGCAAAGCGGACGGCCATCAGGTTCTGGACGGTTTCCTTGCCCAGGTAATGGTCGATGCGGTAAATCTGTTCTTCCCGGAAATGGCAGGCCAGCGTCGCGTTCAGCGCGCGCGCGGTTTCCAGGTCGCGGCCAAAGGGCTTTTCCACCACAATGCGGCTGTTTTCATCCGCGATGCCGTGGCTGGCCAAGCGGCTGGCGATGTCCCCGAACAGCGCGGGCGCGACCGAGAAATAAAAGGCATGGACCACGCCGGGCCGCATCCGCGATTTCAGGTCGGCCCAGCCACCGTCCCCCTTGGCGTCGATGGGGGTATAGCCCAGCAGGTTCAGGAACTGCGCCAGCCGGGGATCGTCGGGCTTGATGCCGCCGAATTCCACGACGGCCTTCGCGGCCTCGGCCCGGAAGGCGTCGTCGTTCTGGTCCGTCCGCGCCGCGCCGATGATGCGCGCGCTGTCGGGGAACTGGCCCGCGACAAAGCGGCGGAACAATCCGGGCAGGATCTTGCGCTGCGCCAGATCGCCGGTGGCACCAAAGATCACCAGATCGAAGTCATCGACCGGAATGACGCGCGAAACCATGCTGTTCTCCTTGCGGGTGGGCATCGCCATATCTGTTGTTAGCGTTAACAGCAATGTGCTTCAACCTTTCACTGCCTTGGCAAGGCGGGGAAGTCGGCAGCGTCTGAGCATTTCGGTGGCAGTCATGTCGCTGCCCATGACGGCTGCCTTGTCGCGTGCAGTCCTGACGGCCGCCGTGACGGCCACCGGATCGGCGGCGAACAGATCCAGCAGGAAGGCATCGGGATGAAGGGCGCGCAGGCCAAGGCCCGCCATCAGGGCCTGCGGGAAATCGCGCAGGTTGGCGGTGACGATCAGTTTCGCCTCGCCCGCCAACGCGGCCTCGACCACATGGCGGTCGGCGGGGTCGGGGAAATCCCCGTCGATGGCGCGGATGCCGTCGTCCGGGACTTCGGCGGCGGGAAAGCGGTCGCGCAGCAGCGCGATTTCCGCCCCCGCGACCGCGTCCTGATCCGGCCCAAGCCGCGCTGCCGCATGACGCCATTCGGCCAGGATGCGGGGCGACCACAGCGGCGCGTAAAGCCCCGCCCCTGCCAGATCGGCCAGGATTTCCCGCAAGATTGTCGGGAACAGGACATTGGCATCCAGGACCGCGCGCATCAATCCAGCCGGAAGAACAGCGCCTTGAGGTATCCGGTTTCCGCAAGCTGCGGCAGCGTCGGATGATCCGGCCCGGCCTGGCCCGTGTGGATCAGCACCCCCCGCCGCCCGCCGCGCCCGATGCCCCGTGCGCTGACATTGCGGAAGGCCGTCAGGTCGGCGGCATGGGAACAGCTGCACAGCACCAGATAGCCGCCGGGCGCCACCAGCGGCGCCGCCAGCTTGGCCACCCGTTCATAGGCGCGCAGGCCCGCATCAAGCGCCGGTTTCGAGGGCGCGAAGGCGGGCGGGTCGCAGACCACCAGATCAAAGCGGCGGCCTTCCTCGGCCATCCGCTCCATCGCCTTGAAGGCGTCGGATTGCACGGTTTCCAGGCGGTCGGCGGCGCCCATGCGCCCTGCCCCGCCCTTGGCCAGGTCCAGCGCCGCCGCGCTGCCGTCCACGCATGTCGCATGGGCCGCGCCTGCCGCCAGTGCCGCCAGGGCAAAGCCGCCCACATGGCTGAACACGTCCAGCACCGTGGCCCCCTTAGCCAGCCGCTGGGCAAAGGCCTGGTTCGGCCGCTGGTCGAAGAACAGCCCGGTCTTCTGCCCGCCCAGCAGGTCGGCCAGATAGGTCGCGCCGTTCATCGGCACCGCTACGGGTTCGGATGGGGTATGGCCGCGCAGAACCTCCATCCGCTCCTCTAGCCCTTCAAGCCCCCGCGCGCGGCCCTGGCCGTTCAGGATCACGGTCGTCACGCCCGTCACCTGGACCAGCGCCTCGGCGATCTGATCGGCCATCCGGTCGGCCCAAGCGGCGTTGGGCTGGATCACCGCCGCATCGCCGAAACGGTCGATCACCAGGCCAGGCAGCCCGTCGGCCTCGGCATGGACCAGGCGATAGAAGGGCGCGTCATACAGCCGTTCCCGCATCTGCAAGGCCCGCGCCAGCTTGGCGCTCAGCCATCCGCCGTCGATCACCGCCTGCGGATCGGCATCCATGACCCGGCCCACGATCTTGGACTGGGGATTGACCGTCACCACGGCCATCGCATTGCGCTCCGCATCCTCCAGCACTGCAAAGCCGCCCGCGGGAATGTTGCGGCTGCGGCGGTCCAGCACGGCCTCGTCGGCGAAAACCCAGGGGAATCCGTGGCGGATCGCCTGGGGCTTGGATTTCGGGCGCAGGCGCAGCACGGGCAGATCGGTCATCGGGTTCATCCTTTTCGCGCCCCGGATCTGGCATGGCGCCCCGTCCGGCACAAGACCGCCGCCCCGTCAAAGCCGCAGCCGCGACAAGCGTTATTGAACCGTTAACGCTAACAGCGTATATTGTTGCCAAGAAGGAGCCAGCCATGACCCTGCACGCCACCATCGACCGCGTCACCGACCGGATCCGCAGCCGGTCCCGGACCACGCGCGAAGCCTACCTGACCAAGATCGCCCGCGCCGCCGCCGACGGCCCGCGCCGCGCCCATCTGAACTGCGGCAACCAGGCCCATGCCTATGCCGCGATGCCCGACAAGGACGACCTGGCCCTGTCGCGCAAGCCCAACATCGGCATCGTCACCGCCTATAACGACATGCTGTCGGCCCATCAGCCGTATGAGCGTTTTCCCGACCTGATCCGCCGCGCGGGCAACGCGGCAGGCGCCACCGTCCAGGTCGCGGGCGGCGTTCCCGCCATGTGCGACGGCGTGACGCAAGGCCGCGCGGGGATGGAGCTGTCGCTGTTTTCCCGCGACGTGATCGCGCTGGCGGCGGGCGTGGCGCTGTCGCACGACTGCTTCGACGCGGCGGTCTATCTGGGCGTCTGCGACAAGATCGTGCCGGGCCTGGTCATGGCCGCCGCGACATTCGGCCATGTGCCCGCGGTGTTCCTGCCCGCCGGTCCCATGCCCTCGGGCCTGCCCAATAACGAGAAATCCCGCGTCCGCCAGCAATTCGCCGCAGGCGAGGTCGGCCGCGACGCCCTGATGGCGGCCGAGATGGCGTCCTATCATTCCCCCGGCACCTGCACCTTCTACGGCACCGCCAATTCCAACCAAATGCTGATGGAGTTCATGGGCCTGCACCTGCCGGGCAGCAGCTTCGTGAACCCCAACACCCCCCTGCGCGACGCCCTGACCGTGGCGGGCGTCCAGCGCGCCGCCGCGATCACGCGGCTTGGCAACGACTATCTGCCCGCGGGCGAGGTTCTGGACGAAAAGGCCTTCGTGAACGGCATCGTGGGCCTGATGGCGACCGGCGGGTCCACGAACCTGGTGATGCACATCCCCGCCATGGCCAAGGCGGCGGGTATCCTGATCGACATCCAGGATTTCCACGACATCTCCGAAACCGTGCCCCTGATGGCCCGCGTCTATCCCAACGGGTTGGCCGACGTGAACCATTTCCACGCGGCGGGCGGCATCGGCTACATGATCGGCCAACTGCTCGACGCCGGGCTGCTGCACCCCGATGTCAAGACGATCCACGGCACCGGCCTGGACGGCTACACGTCCGAGCCGAAGCTGGACGGCGAGGCCATCCGGTGGGAGGAAGGATCCCGCGACACCCTGAACGACCGGATCCTGCGTCCCGCGCACGACCCCTTCGCCAAGACCGGCGGGCTGAAGCAACTGGGCGGCAACCTGGGCCGGGGCGTCATCAAGATCAGCGCCGTGGCCGCCGAGCGTCATGTCATCGAGGCCCCCGCCCGCGTGTTCAGCGACCAGGAGCAGGTCAAGGACGCCTTCAAGGCGGGCGAGTTCACGGAGGACACGGTGGTCGTCGTCCGCTTCCAGGGACCGCGCGCCAACGGGATGCCCGAACTGCATTCGCTGACGCCGATCCTGGCCGTCCTGCAGGACCGGGGTTTGAGGGTCGCGCTGCTGACCGACGGCCGCATGTCCGGCGCCTCGGGCAAGGTTCCCGCCGCCATCCACATCTCGCCCGAGGCCTCGGTCGGCGGTCCCCTGGCCCGGGTCCGCGACGGCGACCTGATCCGCCTGGACGCCGCTTCCGGCACCATCGACTGCCTCGCCCCGGATTTCGACGCCCGCCCCGCGGCGGTGCATGACCCGGTCCCCAGCAGCGAGGGCATGGGCCGCGAACTGTTCGCCGCCTTCCGCGCGGTCGCAGGCCCCGCCACCGAGGGCGCAGGCGTGGTGGTCTGACGCTTGGACCTTGGCAATCCGTTTGCCAGGGTTTACCCAAGCCCCACGGAGCAGTGGCCGAGCGGTCTAAGGCAGCGGTCTTGAAAACCGCCGGGCCAGTGATGGTCCCGTGGGTTCGAATCCCACCTGCTCCGCCACTTGCACATCGCAAAAGCGTTCTCGCAATCCGGCCGCGGCCGGATTTTTTTATTAAAGGCTTTTCCAGTTTGGCTGAGTACTGGCGTTCACGCCAGAAGGCCCCAACGCCCGCGTCAAGCTGGTAACAAAGCGAGATAGAACTCGATCCGCTCTGGGAACTTGGTGTGGCCCTGCCATGCACAAAGCGGATTACGTCCGGGTGCCCCCGTTCTGCGGTTGTGCCAACCGCAATGCTGCCATGCAGCATCGGCGGTTGCGGTGGGCAGCCGGAAGGACGACCTTGAGAGACAGGGGGGAAACGGCTTTGTCTTTCGCAAGGAGTTTCCGCACGGTGATCATCGCTTCCGCTCACCACAGGCCTGCCGGGTTTTCGGCTGCCTTGCCGCCATCTCCGCCTTGCGCAGCAAGCCGCTTCACCACGATGCCGGATAAACCCCGGGCGCAGGCACCGGCCTGGATCGTGATCCGGTGTCGCACCGCAGCCTGCTGTCCAGACGCCTAAACCGGCAAGCCCATTGACCATTCCGCAGGGACCGTTTGCGCCACGCCGCCATCCTGGACCCTGCCCTTATCAAGAAGGAACCTGACAATGAAAACCATCCTGATCTCTGCCTTTGCCGCGCTGGCCCTTGCGGCCCCTGCCGTTGCCGAAGTCGCCGTGCTGTCCGCCCCGTTCCAGGCGGCAAGCCTTCATGCCGGCGCGCTGGACATGGCCGCCTATCGCACGGATCTGCCCGACGGGGCGCATGAAGTCACCGCCATGTTCCGCGGCCGCGGCAACCAAGAACCGCAGCGTGTCGTGATGCGCCTGGACGGCCAGGACGAGGTGCAGTTCTCGATGCCGGGCGAGCCGCAGACGCTTTATACCTTCGCGGACAAGGGCGATGTGGTCGAGATTTCGGCCCAGGGTGCCGCAGTGCAACTGGCCACGCGATAAGGCGCGGGCCTTCATGCATCATTCAAAGCGCTGATCCCTGCGGGTCGGCGCCGCGCCCGAAAGCGTGGTTCACGCTCCCCCGGACGCCACCACCACCCGCGTTCCCCCCTCCTCGCAGACCCTGCGCAGGCCTTCCGGCACCGGCCGGTCGATGAAGACCGCGTCCAGTTCGGCCAGCGACACCACCCGGATCGGGGCCTTCTGCGCCAGCTTGGCCGAATCCGTCACCAGCCAGCGTTCGCGCGCCTGGCGCAGGATCGCGCGGCTGACGCGCACCTCGGCCAGGTCGAAGTCGAGGATGTCGCCGTCCTCGTCCAGGGCCGAGCAGCCGATGATGGCGAAGTCGGTCTTGAAATTCGCCATGAACTCGCTGGTGAGATCCCCCACCAGCCCGCCGTCGGACCGGCGCAGCAACCCGCCCGCTACCAGAACCTCGCAACTGTCGTTGGCGGCCAGGATGTTGGCCACGTTCATGTTGTTCGTCACCACCGTCAGGTTCCGGTGGCGCAGCAACGCGCGGGCCACGGCCTCGGTCGTGGTGCCGATGTTCAGGATCACGGAACTGTTGTCAGGGATCTGGGCGGCGCAGGCGCGGCCGATGGCGGCCTTGGCGTCCTCGTTCATGCGCCGGCGTTCCTCGTAGGCAATGTTGCTGGCGCCGCTGCGCAGGATCGCGCCGCCATGGACGCGGTCCAAGACGCCCTGGTCGGCCAGTTCCGCCAGGTCGCGGCGGATCGTCTGGGGCGTCACCTCGAGGCGCGCCGACAGATCCTCGACGCTGGCCCGGCCCGAGGCGCGCACGAGTTCCAGGATCTGCATCTGCCTGATGTTCATCCGCCCTGCCCTTCCCGTGCCGTTCTTCCAGAAGACCGCGCGCCGCCCGTCTGTCAAGCGAAAGAAAGTGCGCGCAAACGAACATCCATGTTGACAGAATGGGTGCGCGGATGTTCGACTTGTCTTCGGAGAGAGGGGGCGGGCGATGTCGGCAACGACGGATCTGTTCGTCATAGGCGGCGGGATCAACGGCACGGGGATCGCCCGGGATGCTGCCGGGCGGGGTCTTTCCGTGCGTCTGGCGGAACAGGGCGACCTGGCCGGGGCGACCAGCAGCGCATCCACCAAGCTGTTCCATGGCGGGCTGCGTTACCTGGAATTCCTGGAACTGCGCCTAGTGCGGGAATCGCTGCGCGAACGCGAGGTGCTGTTGCGCGCGATGCCGCATATCGCCTGGCCGATGCGTTTTGTCCTGCCGCTGGATCCGCGGATGCGCTTTGCCGGAGATTCGCCGGTGTCGCGGCTGTTGTCGATCGCGATGCCCTGGGCGCGCGGCCATCGCCCGAACCTGGTGATCCGGGCGGGGCTGTTCCTGTATGACACGCTTGGCGCGCGGGAAATCCTGCCCGGCACCTCGGCGCTGGATCTGCGCGGCGCGCCTGAGGGTGCGCCGTTGCAGGACCGGCTGGTGCGGGCCTATGAATATTCCGACGCCTGGGTGGACGATGCCCGCCTGGTGGTGCTGAACGCGCGCGACGCGGCGGCGCGCGGGGCCGACATCATCGTCGGCACCCGCGTGACCGAGGCCCGGCGCGAGGGCGAGGGCTGGAGGGTCCGCCTTTCCGACGGGCGCGGCTTCCGGGCGCGGGTGCTGGTGAATGCCGCCGGTCCCTGGGCGGGGCAGGTCATCCGCGACGTGGCGCATCTGCCCTCGACCGAGCGGGTGCGGCTGGTGCGCGGCAGCCATATCGTCACGCGCCGGCTGTTCGACCACGACAAGGCCTATTTCCTGCAAGGCCGCGACGGGCGGATCGTCTTTGCCATTCCCTATCAGAACGACTTCACCCTGATCGGCACCACCGACGTGGACCACGACGGCCCGCCCGACCAAGCGGTCTGCACGCCCGAGGAGGTCGCCTATCTGTGCGACTTCGTGTCCGGATATTTCCGGCGGCCGGTGACGCCTGCGGACGTGGTCTGGACCTATTCGGGCGTGCGGCCGCTTTACGACGACGGCTCGTCCTCGGCCACGGCGGCGACGCGCGATTACGTGCTGTCGCTGGACGCGGACGGCCCGCCCTGCCTGCACGTCTTCGGCGGCAAGATCACCACCTATCGCCGGTTGGCCGAGGCCGCGATGGCGAAGCTTGCCCCCCATCTGCCCGGCGCGGGCGGGCCTTGGACCGCGGGCGTCCCCCTGCCCGGCGGCGATTTCCCGGTGGACGGCGCGGGGGCGCTGACGGACGCCCTGCGGCGCGACCATCCCTTCCTGACCGCCGGCTGGGCGAACCGTCTTGTGCGCGCCTATGGGACCGAGGCTGCGCAGGTCTTGGGGGGCGCAAAGACGGCCGCCGACCTGGGGCGCGACTTCGGCGCGACATTGACCGAATCCGAACTGCGGTGGATGATCCGGCAGGAATGGGCGCGCGACGCGCAGGCGGTGCTGTGGCGGCGGTCCAAGCTGGGCCTGCGGCTGTCGCCCGAACAGGTCGCGGCGGTCGAGGATTACATTGCCAGCGAAAGGGTCGCCGCATGACGCTGGAGCTTCGGGGCGTTTCCAAGGAAGTCGCAGGCCAGGCCTGGACCCATCCCACGGATCTGGTGCTGGCGCCGGGCAGCATGAACGTGCTGCTGGGACCGACGCTGTCGGGCAAGACCACGCTGATGCGGCTGATGGCGGGGCTGGACCAGCCCACCGCCGGGCGGATCCTGTGGCAGGGCCGGGACGTGACCGGCCAGCGGGTGCAGGACCGGGGCGTGGCGATGGTTTACCAGCAGTTCATCAACTATCCATCCATGACCGTTTACGACAACATCGCCTCCCCCCTGCGCCTGCAACGCGTGGCACGGGCCGAGATCGACCGCCGCGTGCGTGAAACCGCCGCGATGATGCGCCTCACGCCCTTCCTGGACCGCCGCCCGCTGGAACTGTCGGGCGGCCAGCAGCAGCGCACGGCGCTGGCGCGCGCCCTGGTCAAGGGTGCCGGGCTGGTGCTGCTGGACGAGCCGCTGGCGAACCTCGACTACAAGCTGCGCGAGGAACTGCGCGCCGAGATCCCCCGCATCTTCGAGGCGTCCGGCGCGATCTTCGTCTATGCCACCACCGAACCCGAGGAGGCGCTGCTGCTGGGCGGCAACACTGCGACCCTGTGGGAAGGCCGGGTGACGCAGTTCGGTCCCACGCCCCAGGTCTATCGCGCCCCGCAGGACGCCGTGACGGCGCGCGTCTTTAGCGACCCGCCGATGAATTTCAAACCTGTCGTTGTGACGGGCGGAGAGGCCGCGCTGGACGATGCCCGCTGGCCGGTCGATGTCCCGGACGGCCCCTATACCGCAGGCTTTCGCGCGGCCCACCTGACGCTGGACCAGACCCCGCGCGCCATTCCCTTGGCCGCCCGCCTTGACGCGACCGAGATCACCGGGGCCGAGACCTATCTGCACCTGCTGCACGGGCAGGACCGCTGGGTCGGTCTGGTCCCCGGCGTGCGCCGGCTGGCGCAGGGACCGCTGACGGTGTGGCTGGATCCGGCTCATGTCTATCTGTTCGACCAGTGCGGCAGGCTTGCCCGCGCCGCCCCCTATGCACGGGCGGCATGATGGCGCGGATCACCCTGGACAACCTTGCCCACAGCTACAGCCCCGCGCCCAAGGGGGATGCCGACTGGGCGCTGAAGCCCATGTCGCTGACCTGGCGCGACGGCGGGGCCTATGCGCTGCTGGGTTCCTCGGGCTGCGGCAAGACCACGCTGCTGAACATCATCTCGGGCCTTCTGCACCCCTCGCGCGGGCAGGTGCTGTTCGGCGATCGCGACGTGACGACCCTGCCCACGGCGGACCGCAACATCGCGCAGGTGTTCCAGTTCCCGGTCGTCTATGACACGATGACGGTGCGCCAGAACCTTGCCTTCCCGCTGAAGAACCGGGGCCTGCCTGCGGACCGGATCGCCGCGCGGGTGGCCTCGGTTGCCCGCATGATCGGGATGGAGGACAGGCTGGACCGCCGCGCGCGGGGCCTGACGGCGGATGCCAAGCAGAAGATCAGCCTGGGCCGCGGCATGGTCCGCCAGGACGTGAACGCGATCCTGTTCGACGAGCCGCTGACGGTGATCGACCCGCAGATGAAATGGGAGCTGCGCACCCAACTCAAGGCGCTCCACCGAGAATTCGGCCACACGATGATCTATGTCACCCACGACCAGACCGAGGCGCTGACCTTCGCCGACGAGGTGGTGGTCATGTCCGAGGGCCGCGTCGTGCAGGCCGGCACGCCGCAGTCGCTGTTCGACGCGCCCGCCCATACCTTCGTGGGCTATTTCATCGGCTCGCCCGGCATGAACCTGCTGGATGCGCAGATCGCGGGCGCCACCGCCTTCGTCGATGGAACCGCGATCCCGTTGGCTGCCCCGTATGCCCCGTCCGCAGGACGCGTGCAGATCGGCATCCGCCCCGACGCCGTGCGCCCCGCGACCGAGGGCCTGCCCTTCCATCTGGTCCGGGTCGAGGACGTGGGCCACCACCGCATCCTACGCGGCGAGGTGGCGGGCACGCCCTTCAACGTCGTGGTCCCCGAGGGCGAACCGATCCCCGCCGGTTTCGACCGCATCGCGCTGGATCCGGCCCGGATCGGCGTCTTCGTCGATGACTGGCGCATCGAACCCCGGGAAAGGGCCGCATGATGGACAAGCCTGTCAACAACCGCGCCTGGTTCCTGGTCCTGCCGGTGCTGATCGTGGTCGCCTTTTCCGCCGTGATCCCGCTGATGACGGTGGTGAACTACTCGGTGCAGGACACCTTCGGCAACAACCAGTTCTTCTGGAACGGCCTCGGCTGGTTCCAGGAGGTGCTGGAGTCGGACCGCATCCACGCGGCCCTTGGCCGGCAACTGCTGTTTTCCGCCATCATCCTGGCCATCGAGATCCCGCTGGGCATCTTCATCGCGCTGAACATGCCCAAGCGCGGCTTCTGGGCCAGCCTTGTCCTGGTGCTGATGGCCCTGCCCCTGCTGATCCCGTGGAACGTGGTGGGCACGATCTGGCAGGTGTTCGGGCGCGTGGACATCGGGTTGCTGGGGCATACGCTGGCGGCGATGGGCTTCGACTACAACTATGTGAACGATCCGGTGGACGCCTGGGCCACGATCATCGTCATGGACGTGTGGCACTGGACCAGCCTTGTCGCGCTGCTCTGCTATGCGGGCCTGCAATCCATCCCGGATGCCTATTACCAGGCCGCCCGCATCGACCAGGCCAGCCGCTGGGGCGTCTTCCGGTATATCGAGTTGCCCAAGATGGGGGGCGTGTTGCTGATTGCGGTGCTGCTGCGCTTCATGGACAGCTTCATGATCTATACCGAGCCTTTCGTCGTCACCGGCGGCGGTCCCGGCAACGCCACCACCTTCCTGTCCATCGACCTGGTGAAGATGGCGATCGGGCAGTTCGACCTTGGCCCGGCGGCGGCCTTCAGCCTGATCTATTTCCTGGTGATCCTGCTGATTTCCTGGGTCTTCTACACCGTCATGACCGCACAAAGGGAAACGCCATGACGCGCGCATCCCGGGGTTCTGCGGTGGTGATGACGCTGTATCTGCTGTTCCTGCTGGTGCCGATCTACTGGCTGCTGAACATGAGCCTGAAGACCAATGCCGAGATCACCGGCGCCTTCAGCCTGTATCCCCTGAACCCCACGCTGGCGAACTACCGCACGATCCTGACGGACCCCAGCTGGTACATGGGCTATGTCAACAGCCTGATCTATGTGGTGATGAACACGGCGCTGTCGCTGGCCGTGGCCCTGCCCGCCGCCTATGCCTTCAGCCGCTATCGCTTCCTGGGCGACAAGCACCTGTTCTTCTGGCTGCTGACGAACCGCATGGCCCCGCCCGCCGTCTTCGCCCTGCCCTTCTTCCAGCTTTATTCGGCGGTCGGGCTGTTCGACACCCATATCGCGGTGGCTCTGGCGCATTGCCTGTTCAACGTGCCGCTGGCCGTCTGGATCCTGGAAGGCTTCATGTCCGGCGTCCCGCGCGAAATCGACGAGACCGCCTATATCGACGGCTATTCCTTCCCGCGCTTCTTCGTGCGGATCTTCATGCCCCTGATCGCCAGCGGCATCGGCGTCGCGGCCTTCTTCTGCTTCATGTTCAGTTGGGTGGAACTGCTGCTGTCGCGCACCCTGACCTCGGTGAACGCCAAGCCCATCGCGGCGACGATGACGCGGACGGTCAGCGCAAGCGGCCTCGACTGGGGCGTGCTGGCCGCGGCGGGGGTGCTGACGATCCTGCCGGGCGCGCTGGTGATCTGGTTCGTGCGAAACTACATCGCCAAGGGCTTTGCCCTGGGGAGGGTGTGATGCGCAACCGTTCCCTTGCCATGGGCTTCACCCTCGCCGCCCTGCTGATGCTGGGCCTGCTGGCCTGGCTGGTCCTGCGGGTTCCGTCCGAGGACGGCGTCCGCGAATGGACCGGCAGCCTCGATCCCGGCGGCTGGATGGCCTGGACCTTTCCGGCCGCGCTGTTCTTCTGGGTGATCGCCGCGCTGCTGCTGGCCTTCACCTGGGCCGCCATCCGGTTCCCCGAGACGCCGCGCAGGGGCGCGCTTCGCATCTGGACCACCCGGGGCGACCGGCTGTTTATCAGCCTGCTCGGCTCGGCCTTCATCAACCTCGCCTGGCTGGGCTTCGGGGGAACGCCCGCCTGGGGAGGATTGATCCTGTCACTGATCTACGCCGCGGCGGTGTTCCGCTGGGTGTGAAACCGGGCCGCAAAGGCCCATCCTGGGGAGGAGACACGAATGAGACTGCACCTGACGACGGCCATGGCGCTTGCGCTGATGGTCACGGGCGCGCAGGCCGGCATCGAGGAGGCCAAGGCCTTCCTGGACGCCGAGATCGGCGACATGTCGAGCCTGGACCGCGCCGCGCAAGAGGCCGAGATGCAATGGTTCATCGACGCCGCCCAACCCTTCGCGGGGATGGAGATCAAGGTGGTGTCCGAAACCATCACCACCCATGAATACGAGGCCAAGACCCTCGCCCCCGCCTTCACGGCGATCACCGGCATCAAGCTGACCCACGACCTGATCGGCGAAGGCGACGTGGTGGAAAAGCTGCAAACGCAGATGCAGTCGGGCGAGAACATCTATGACGCCTATGTCAACGACAGCGACCTGATCGGCACTCACTGGCGCTACCAGCAGGCACGAAACCTGACCGACTGGATGGCGAACGCGGGCAAGGACGTGACGAACCCGAACCTCGACATCGACGACTTCATCGGCAAGTCCTTCACCACCGCGCCGGACGGGAACCTGTACCAGCTGCCCGACCAGCAGTTCGCGAACCTGTATTGGTTCCGCAAGGATTGGTTTGACGACGAGACGAACAAGGCCGAGTTCAAGGAAAAATACGGCTATGACCTGGGCGTGCCCGTCACCTGGTCGGCCTATGAGGACATCGCCGAGTTCTTCACAGGCCGCGAGATCGACGGCAAGACGGTCTTCGGCCACATGGATTACGGCAAGAAAGACCCCTCGCTTGGCTGGCGCTTCACCGATGCGTGGCTCTCGATGGCGGGGAACGGCGACAAGGGCATTCCGAACGGCTTGCCGGTGGACGAATGGGGCATTCGCGTGGATGAAAACAGCCGCCCCGTCGGCAGTTGCACGGCGCGCGGCGGCGACACCAACGGCCCGGCGGCGGTCTATGCGATCCAGAAATACCTGGACTGGATGACCAAATACGCGCCCCCCGCCGCGCAGGGCATGACCTTCAGCGAAAGCGGCCCGGTGCCCAGCCAGGGCGAGGTGGCGCAGCAGATGTTCACCTATACCGCCTTCACCGCCGATTTCGTCAAGGAAGGCCTGCCCGTCGTGAACGAGGACGGGACGCCCAAATGGCGCTTCGCCCCGTCCCCCCACGGCGCCTATTGGCAGGACGGCATGAAGCTGGGCTATCAGGACGCGGGGTCGTGGACGCTGCTGAAATCGACGCCCGACGACCGCGCCAAGGCGGCCTGGCTTTACGCGCAGTTCGTGACCTCGAAGACGGTGGACGTGAAGAAAAGCCATGTCGGCCTGACCTTCATCCGCCAGTCCACGCTGGACCACCAGTCCTTCACCGACCGCGCCCCCAAGCTGGGCGGGCTGATCGAGTTCTATCGCAGTCCCGCCCGCCTGCAATGGTCGCCCACCGGGACCAACGTGCCGGATTATCCCAAGCTTGCCCAACTGTGGTGGCAGGCCATCGGCGACGCGGCCTCGGGCGCCAAGACCGCGCAAGAGGCGATGGACAGCCTGTGCGCGGAACAGGAAAAGGTGATGGAGCGGCTGGAACGCGCGGGCGTGCAGGGCGACATCGGTCCCAAGCTGGCCGAGGAGCATGACCTGGAATGGTGGAACGCCTATGCCAAGGAACACGGCGGCATCGCGCCCCAGCTGAAGCTGGAGAACGAGGATCCGCAGCCCGAAACCATCAGCTATGACGAGCTGGTGAAAAGCTGGCAGCAATAGCGGGACCGCAGCCATAGGGGAACCCGGGCTTCCCGGGTTCCCTCCGTCATCCAGCGGCGGTCCGATCGCCCGCCTGTCGGGGCATGACCCTGCGACACTCTTGCAGCTTCACGGCCTGCAAGCGAATATCCGCGCATCTCTGCCAGGCGGAACCCGTTCGGCCCGGCAAACGATTCCGGCAAGACGCGCGATCAGGACAGACAGATGAATATCGAAAGGCCCGCCGGCACCTGGCTGCCTGCCACCGACAGCCAGGTCGCGCGACAGATTGCGGGTCGCGACTGGTCGGCCACAGGCCTGGGTCCGCTGGAAACCTGGCCCGTATCCCTGCGCGCCGTCCTGTCGGCCATGCTGACCTGCCCGACGCCGATGTATCTGGCCTGGGGACCGGATCTGGTGTCCTTCTACAACGACGCCTATCGGCCGATCCTGGGTTACCGGGAAGCCCACGCGCTTGGCTGCCGCTTCCGGGATCTGTGGGCCAGCATCTGGGACGACATCGCCCCCCTGGTTGATGGCTGCCTGCGCGGCGAAAGCCAGCGGATGGTGGACATGCGGCTTGACCTCAGCCGCAAGGGCGCGCCCGAGGAAAGCTATTGGACCTTTACCTATTCGCCCGTCTTCGACGATGGCGGGCGCATCTGCGGCCTGCTTTGCGTCACGAACGAGACGACGGCCCGCATCCTGGCCGAACGCGCACGCGCCAAGGCGGACGAACGGCTGGTTCTGGCGATGTCGGCGGGCAACAGCATCGGCATCTGGGATTGGGACGTGATCGAGGATCGCGTCACCTCGGACAACCGCTTTGCCACGCTTTACGGCGTCGATGCGACGGTCGCCGCAGGGGGGACCAGCATCGGGGAATTCTTCAAGGGCATCCACCCCGACGACCGCGCAAGGGTGGAAACCGAGATCGCCGACACGATCCGCAGGGTCGGGTCGTTCGGTTCGGAATATCGCCTGCTGCGGGCGGACGGGACGGTGTGCTGGGTATCGGCGCAGGGACGCTGCATTCCCGGTCCCGACGGGACCTGCGTCCGCCTGCCCGGCGTCAGCCATGACATCACTGCCCGAAAGGAAGCCGAACTGAAGCTGCGCGCCGCCAAGGAGGAACGCGAGTTCGTTCTGGAACAGATCGGCCACCAGCGCATGTTGACCGACCCGCGCGAGATCCTGCACAGCGCGTCCGAGGCCCTGGGCAGGCGTCTTGGGGTGAACCGCGTCGGCTTCTATCGGCTGACCGGTCCGGACAGCATCTGCCACGAGGCGTCCTGGACCGACGGCACGCTGAAACCGCTTGCCGGGATCCAGGCGACGAATTTCTATGGCGACCACGCCGATGCCGAACGCCGCGCGGGCCGCGCGCTGATCTTCGGCGACAGCCGCCAGGATGCCGGGGGCGCGCTTGCGCCCTATGCCGCCGATGGCGTCCTGGCGGGCATCTGCGTGCCCCTGCTGACCGACGGGCACTGGGCGGCAGGCATCTATCTTCACCAAGCCGCCGTGCGCAACTGGTCCGAGCCGGAGATCACCCTGACTAAGGAAATCGTCCAGCAGACCTGGCTGGCCATGGAGCGCGCCGAGGCGCTGCGCAGCCTCAACCGCCGCGTCGAGGAGCAGGAGGCCGCCCTTGCCCAGCGAGAGATCGTCCTGCGCGAGGAGTTCGAGCGCCGCGAGGCCGCCGAACGCCAGTTGCGCCAGTTGCAGAAGATGGAGGCCGTGGGCCAGCTGACGGGCGGCATCGCGCATGACTTCAACAACATGCTGGCCGTGGTCATCAGCGGGCTGAACCTGACGCAGCGCCAGCTGGCGCGGGGCAACAGCGATGTGGGTCCCTATGTCGAGGGCGCGCTGGAGGGCGCGAACCGCGCCGCCGCCCTGACACAACGGCTGCTGTCCTTTTCCCGCCAGCAGCCCCTGGAACCGGCGGTGGTCGATGCCAACGGGCTGCTGACCGGATTGTCGGACATGCTGTCGCGGTCGCTGGGCGAGACGGTCGTGCTGGAAACACGCCTGCAGCCGGATCTGTGGGCCGTCAAGGTCGATCGCAACCAGCTGGAAAACGCCATCGTCAACCTGGCCGTCAACGCGCGCGACGCCATGCCCGACGGCGGGCGTGTCGTGCTGCAAACGGCGAATGCCCATCTGGACGGCGACCAGGTCCGCCTGTCCGGGATGGAGCCGGGCGACCATGTGCGCATCCGCGTCCTGGACACCGGCACCGGCATGACGCCCGAGGTCCTGTCCAAGGCCTTCGATCCGTTCTTCACCACCAAGCCCACCGGGCGGGGCACGGGACTGGGCCTCAGCCAGGTGTACGGCTTCATCCGCCAGTCGGGCGGGCATGTTGCGATCACGTCGCAGGTCGGGCAGGGCACGACCGTGGATCTGTATCTGCCGCGTTGCCTGGAAGGCGCCGTGCAGGCACCGCACGACCAGGCGGCGGACGTGCCCCCCGGCCGGCCCGAGGACGTGATCCTGGTGGCCGAGGACGAGGACCGCGTGCGCAGCTTCACCGTTTCCGCATTGCAAGACCTGGGATACACGGTGCTGGAAGCGGCTTCCGGCCCTGCCGCCCTGGCGATTCTGGAAGCGCGGGGGGACATCCGGCTGTTGTTCACCGATGTCGTCATGCCGCAGATGACCGGTTCGCAACTGGTCGAACAGGCACAAGCGATGCGCCCCGGCCTGGCGGTCCTTTACACCAGCGGCTATACCGGCAAGTCGCTGGAAACCGAGGACCGGGTCAGGGCCGGCGGAAACTTCCTGCCCAAGCCCTTCAGCTTCGACCAGCTGGCGCGCAAGATCGACGAGGCGCTGTCCCGCCCGGCGGCGGACTAGCGCCCCCGCTTGGACCGCTTGTTGCCGCCGCGCTGCCCTGCCCTGCCCGCCGTGGACCGGCCCGAGGCCTTGACGGCTTCCTCGGCCGCCTCCTCGATCACCGACTGGCGCGCCAGGGGATCGTCGGCCACGGCCAGTTCCACGGCCTCAAGCCGCTTGACCTCGTCGCGGATGCGGGCGGCTTCCTCGAATTCCAGGTTCTCGGCGGCCTTGCGCATCTGGCCGCGCAAGGCGTCCAGATGGGCTTGCAGGTTCGCGCCCACCATCGGGCGGTCCAGCCTGGCGGTGACGCGCGCCTGATCGGTATCGCCCTGCCACAGGCCCGCCAGCACGTCCTCGACGTTCTTGCGAACGGTTTGGGGCGTGATGCCGTGTTCGATGTTATAGGCCATCTGTTTCTGCCGGCGGCGTTCGGTTTCCGCCATGGCGCGTTCCATGCTGCCGGTGATGCGGTCGGCATAAAGGATCACCCGCCCTTCCACGTTGCGCGCCGCCCGCCCGATGGTCTGGATCAGCGAGGTTTCCGACCGCAGGAAGCCTTCCTTGTCCGCGTCTAGGATCGCCACAAGGCCGCACTCCGGGATGTCCAGCCCCTCGCGCAGCAGGTTGATGCCCACCAGCACGTCGAAGGCGCCAAGGCGCAGGTCGCGCAGGATCTCGATCCGCTCGATCGTGTCGATGTCGCTGTGCATGTAGCGGATGCGGATGCCCTGTTCGTGGAAATATTCGGTCAGATCCTCGGCCATGCGCTTGGTGAGCGTCGTGACCAGCGTCCGTAGCCCCGCCTTGCTGACGGTGCGGATCTCGTCCAGCAGGTCGTCCACCTGCATCTCGACCGGGCGGATCTCGATCTGCGGATCCAGAAGGCCGGTGGGGCGGATGATCTGTTCGGTGAAGACGCCGCCGGTCTGGTCCAGTTCCCATTGCGCGGGGGTGGCCGAGACGAAGACCGATTGCGGGCGCATGGCGTCCCATTCCTCGAACTTGAGCGGGCGGTTGTCCATGCAACTGGGCAGGCGGAAGCCGTGTTCGGCCAGCGTGAACTTGCGCCGGAAGTCGCCGCGATACATGCCGCCGATCTGCGGCACGCTGACGTGGGATTCGTCGGCAAAGACGATGGCGTTGTCGGGGATGAACTCGAACAGCGTGGGGGGCGGCTCGCCCGGGGCGCGGCCGGTCAGGTAGCGGGAATAGTTCTCGATCCCGTTGCAGACGCCGGTGGCCTCCAGCATCTCGAGGTCGAAGTTGGTGCGCTGTTCCAGACGCTGGGCTTCCAGCAGCTTGCCTTCGTCCACCAGCTGCTTCAGGCGCCCCTGCAATTCCGCCTTGATGCCCTTGATGGCCTGCTGCAACGTCGGGCGCGGCGTGACGTAGTGGCTGTTGGCATAGATGCGGATCTGGCGGAAGTTGTCGGTCTTCTGCCCGGTCAGCGGATCGAATTCGGTGATCGCCTCAAGCTCGTTCCCGAAGAAGTCGAAGCGCCAGGCGCGGTCTTCCAGGTGGGCGGGCCAGACCTCGACCACGTCGCCCTTGACGCGAAAGCCGCCGCGCTGAAAGGCCGCGTCCAGGCGGCGGTATTGCTGGGCGACAAGCTGGGCGATGAATTCGCGCTGGTCATAGCTGTCGCCCACGACCATGTCCTGCGTCATGGCCGAATAGGTTTCGACCGAGCCGATGCCGTAGATGCAGGACACCGAGGCCACGATGATCACGTCGTCGCGTTCCAGCAGCGCGCGGGTGGCCGAATGGCGCATCCGGTCGATGGCCTCGTTGATCTGGGATTCCTTCTCGATATAGGTGTCCGACCGCGGCACATAGGCCTCGGGCTGGTAATAGTCGTAGTAGCTGACAAAGTATTCGACAGCGTTGTCGGGGAAGAAGCCCTTGAATTCGCCGTAAAGCTGGGCGGCCAGCGTCTTGTTGGGGGCCAGGATGATGGCGGGGCGCTGCGTCGCCTCGATCACCTTGGCCATGGTGAAGGTCTTGCCCGTGCCGGTCGCCCCCAACAGCACCTGGTCGCGTTCGCCCGCCTGCACGCCCTGGGCCAGTTCGACGATGGCCGTCGGCTGGTCGCCTGCGGGTTCGAAGTCGGTTTTCAGCACGAAGCGCCGCCCGCCTTCCAGCTTGGGGCGGGTGACTTCGAGGGGACGCGCGACGGGCGCGTTGGTGTTGTTGTGACCCATGGGCACCCTTCATGCGGCAGAGTCTGTAAGGTGTGGCGCCGCGCGCGAAAGTCAACCGGGGCTGCTGACGGAATGTGGCAGCAGGGGGCGCTCGCGCCCCCTCTTGGCCTGCGGCCAATTCACCCCCTGAGGATATTTAGATGAAGAAGAAGCGGCTACCTCTTGAACCGTGCCGGGTCCAGTTCCGCCCAGCCTTGGCCGCCGTCCAGTTCCTCGGCCAGGATTTCCGCCGTGACCGGGCCAAGGGTGAAGCCCTGGTGGCCGTGGCCGAAATGCGCCCAGAGGTTCGGCTGGTCGGGGACACGGCCGATCACCGGCAGCATGTCGGGGATGCAGGGGCGGCGGCCGGTCCAGGGTTCGGCCTCGACCGGGGCACCGATGTCGAACAGCTCGCGCGCGGCCTTTTCGCCGTGCTTGAGTTGCGGCGGCGCCAGGCGCGGATGGCTGGTCAGTTCGGCGGCGGTGGCGATGCGCAGGCCCCGGCGCATGGGCGACAGCACGACCGAGTTGCCGAAGTCGGCAATCGGGTGGTTCGGCGGCGTTTCCATGCGGTAATGGCGATGATAGCCGCGCTTGAAGACCATCGGCACCCGCAACCCGAAGCGTTGCAGAAGCATGGGCGACCAGGGGCCAAGCGCCACGACGGCGTGTTCGCCCTGCACCTCGGCCACGCGCCAGGCGTTGCCCGCGCGGTGCAGGTCGCCCGCGTCGGCGTTGACGATCCGCCCGCCCTGACGCTCGAACAGCGCCGCATAGGCCGCGACCAGCCCGCCGGGGTCGGAGCAGGTCCAGGTGTCGGTCCAATGGGTCGCGCCCTCGACCTCTATCTTGATGGCGGGTTCCAGGGCGCGGAGCGCCTTGCCGTCCATCAGTTTCGCCTCGACCCCGAATTCGTCCAGGAACCGCTTGGCGGTGACGCGGGCCTTTTCCATGCGGGCGGGGGTGCGGTGCACCTCGATATAGCCGTCGCGGCGGATGATGTTGTCGGCGCCCGCCGCCTGGACCAGAGGCGCGTGGCGGTCGGTCGATTGGCGGATCAGCTTGCCCCAGGTCAGGGTCGCGCGCCGGTGCCCCGCGGGCAGCGAGTTCAGCGCATAGGTCCAGACCGCGCTGATCTGCGACATCAGGCCCGGCAGGTTCCATTTCACGTCATAGCCCCGGCCAAGCGCGATCTGGATCAGCGCGCCCGGCGCCAGCGGCATGGCATAGGGTTCCACGGCCTCGGTCTGGATCAGGCCCGCGTTGCCATAGCTGGTTTCGCGTCCCGGCACGCCGCGTTCGATGATCGTCACCTGATGACCGCGCGCCTGCAAGGCCAGTCCGGTCGTGACGCCGACCATGCCCGCACCCAGAACCAGAACCTCTGCCATAGCCGTCCCCTGATGACCTTTAGGTCAGGGATGCAGACATTTCCCTATCGGGCAAGAGGATCTTCGGCGACCCCCAGGAACTTTGCAAGATTCAGGCGAAAAGCTCTCGGCAGAAGGTTAAACCTTCGACTAGGGCGTCCACTTCCTGCTTGGTGTTGTACATGGCGAAGGACGCCCGGGCACTGGCGGTGATTCCGAAGAACTCCATCAGCGGCATGGCGCAATGGCTGCCCGCGCGCACGGCGATGCCGCGCTTGTCCAGGATCGTGGACAGGTCATGGGCATGGGCGCCCTGCATGGTCATGGAAAAGATCGCGCCCTTGTCCGGCGCATCGCCCTGGATTTGCAGCCAGTTGAGGCTGCGCAGCCGCTCGCGGGCGTAATCGCGCAAGCCCCGTTCATGGGCGGCGATGTTGTCCATCCCCAGGTCCATCATGTATTCCAGTGCCGCGCCCAGGCCGATCTGGTTGACGATGCCGGGGGTGCCCGCCTCGAACCGCAGGGGCGGGTCGGTATAGTCGATGGCCTCGCGCGTGACCGTGCGGATCATGTCGCCGCCGCCCATGAAGGGCCGCATCTCGGCCTGGCGGTCGCGGCGGATCCACATCGCGCCCGACCCCGAGGGGCCGTAAAGCTTGTGCCCGGTGATGCAGTAGAAATCGACGCCGAGCGCGGCCAGATCGACCGGCATGTGAACCGCCGCCTGGCTGCCATCGACCAGCACCGGAACAGCGGTCCCGCGCGCGATGGCGCCGACATCGACGATGGTGCCGGTGACGTTCGACATGTGCGTGACGGCGATCAGCCTGGTGCGCGGCCCCACGGCGGCCAGCACCTTTTCCGCAGGCAGGCTGCCGTCGGGTTCGGGTTCCACCCATTTCAGCACCACGCCCTGCCGTTCGCGCAGGAAGTGCCAGGGCACGATGTTGGCGTGGTGTTCCAGCACCGACAGCACGATCTCGTCCCCTGCCTGCAGGCGGGGCGCGGCCCAGCCATAGCTGACGAGGTTGATGCCTTCGGTCGATCCGCTGGTGAAGATCACCTCGTCTTCATGGGGGGCGTTCAGGAAGCGGGCGATGATGGCGCGGACGCGTTCGTAGTTGTCGGTCGCCAGGTTCGACAGGAAATGCAGGCCCCGGTGAACGTTGGCGTATTCGCCCTCATAGGCGCGGGTGATCGCGTCGATCACCTGGCGGGGCTTTTGCGCGCTGGCGCCGCTGTCCAGGTAGACCAGGGGGCGCTTGTTGACCTGCCGCGACAGGATCGGGAAGTCGGCACGGACGGCATCGACATCAAAGCTCATTGCGGCATCTCCGGCATGATCCCAAGGGCGGCGGCAAGAAGGGACAGGACGAAGCCTGCCACGAAGGCGGTCCCGATCAGGCCCATCGTGACCTTCAGGCTGCTGTGAAAGCCGTGCAGCGCCTTGGTGAACTGCACGGTCAGCCACAGGAACAGGGCCATCGCCGCGATGCCCAGAAGCCCGGCGGTGGAAGGAAGGACCAGCGACAGCACGATCTGGGCGGCCTGGACCAGCAGCAGCAGAACCTCGATCCAGACGGTCAGCAGCAGCGCGTCCTCGAACCGGCCCGCGCCGCCGAACATCCGGCCGACGCCGGACATCAGGCCCGCCGCGATCACGATGGCGACCATCTGCATGACCGCCAGGACCATCGGCTGCCGGCTCAGCATGATGACCTGCGCGCCGTCCTCGGACGGGGCGCTGAACATCGCGCCCGCCAACCAGGCCAGCAGGGCCGAGACGGATACGGCGGCCAGCAGCGCCATCCAGCGCGCCTGGACCGGCCAGTTCTGCCCCATCAGCACCTGCGCCGCCCCTTGGGGATTGCGGAAGGACAGGCCGACCAGCGCCTTGAAGTCGTCGAACGTCATTTTCGCCTCGCCAGCGCCGCGATGCCGGCGCCCCAGATCATCAGAAAGCCCGCCCCGCAGATCGCCTGCACCACCGCGAGCGCCGGTCCCGGCCCGACCAGCCCGGCGACAAGCCCGGCCAGCAGCATCGCGGGCGCCACGGCCAGCAGCGCCCAGAACAGCGCCAGGCGCGAATCCTCTTGCGTCAGGTGCCAGGGGGTCAGCCGGGACAGCAGCGTCACCAGGGACGCGACCGCATAGGCCAGGACCGGCATCAGGAACATCACCGCCAGCAGCGCGCCCCCCATCCGTGCCTCGAACGGGACCGATGGGTCAAGCTGCGCCAGCCGCGCATGGGCGGGCGCCTGCGCGACCAGGAAGACCAGCATGGCGGCCATCAGCACCACCAGCTTGACCCGTTCAGGCATGGCGGAAAGGCCCCGCACCACCCGGCGCGGGGCCACCCAGCTTTGCAGCACGCGCGGGGCAATGCCGCCCGATGCCGTCACTGAACCGCGTTCAGGGTCAGCCACAGGTCAAGCCGTTCATAGATGCAGTCGCGGATCCCTTCGTCCTCGACCTCGGCCAGGGCATCGGCCAGGAAGGACAGGACCAGGAACACGATGGCGCGTTCACGCGGCACCCCGCGAGAGCGGAGATAGAACAACGCTTCCTCGTCGATCGCGCCGGTGGTCGAGCCGTGAGAGCATTTCACGTCGTCGGCATAGATTTCCAGTTCCGGCTTGGCGAGAAACTGGCTGCGTTCGTCCAGCAGCAGGGCCTGGCTGATCTGGTAGCCATCGGTCTTCTGCGCGCCGGGCTTGACCAGGATCTTGCCCTGGAACACGCCCGTGGCGCCGTTCTTCAGCACCTTCTTGAAGACCTGGCGGCTTTCGCAGCGTTCGGCCCCGTGGGTGATGAAGACGGTGTCGTCCTGATGGAAGGGCGCCTTGCCGCCATCTCCCAGAACCGCCGCCGCGATATGGGCCACGGCGTCGTCGCCCGCGATGTCGATCACGGCCTCGTTGCGCATGGTCGTGCCGTTCACCGACAGGGTGAAGGACTTGAACTGCGCCCTGGCGGCAACACGGGCGAAGATGTGGCCGATGCCGACCTTGGCGTCGGCCGCGCGTTTCGACGCGACATGGTGGAAGCGCGCGCCGGGGGCGAGATCGACCTCGATCACGCCGTTCGACCGCGCGCCCGACATGCCGGTTTCCAGCAGCGTCAGTTCCGCGCCTTCCTCGACGCGGATGACGTGATGCCACACCGCGTCCGCGCTGTCCGAGGCGCGGCGGTGGATCACATGGACCGGCTTGGCGGGCGTCGCCGTCACGCGGATCAGCAGCCCGTCGTGCGCGGCGGCCGTGTTCAGCGTCGCGAAGGGCCGCTTGACCGGCTTCTGGCCCGCCGCTTCCAGCACACCGTAAAGATCCGCCGCCCAGCTTTCCGCCGCATCGGCCTGGGCCAGGGTGGCGATCTCAACACCCTCCAGCGCCAGGTCGTCCGAGGCCGCCTCGTCAAAGACGCCATCCACGAAGACCAGCGTCAGCTTGTCCAGCCCGTCGAACAGCGGCGTTTCCTGCGTATCCGGGACCGCCAGCGCGGCAGGCGCCGGGGCGTTGAAGGGACGCGGGTCGGTATAGCGCCAGTATTCGTCGCGCGGACCGGGCAGGCCCATGTCCTGCAACCGCGCCAGCGCATCGCGCCGCGCCGCTGCCGAGAAGCCGCCTTGCGGCAGGCTCAGCGCCGCCAAGCGCGCGTCAAGCACATTGGCGGGATGACGCGCGCCCTCGATCGTCGGGGTCTGGTCCTTTGCCTTGACTGCCGTGTCCGCCATCAGCCGGCCTCCGCCAGCAGGTCGCCATAGCCTTCTTCCTCGACCTGCAAGGCCAGTTCCGGCCCGCCGGTCTTCAGGATCCGGCCATTCGCCATGATATGCACCACGTCCGGCTGGATGTGGTTCAGCAGGCGCTGGTAATGCGTGATCACCAGAAAGCTGCGGTCGGGGCTGCGCAGCGCGTTCACGCCGTCCGACACCAGCCGCATCGCGTCCACGTCCAGGCCCGAATCCGTTTCGTCCATGATGCACATGCGCGGTTCCAGCATGGCCATCTGCAGGATCTCGTTGCGCTTCTTTTCCCCGCCGGAAAAGCCCACGTTGACCGGGCGCTTCAGCATGTCGGGGCTGATATGCAGGTCGGCGGCCTTGGCGCGCACCAGCTTGAGGAAATCGCCCGAGGACAGTTCCTCCTGCCCGCGCGCCTTGCGCTGCGCGTTCACGGCGGTGCGCAGGAAGGTCATGTTGCCGACGCCGGGGATTTCCACCGGATACTGGAAGGCCAGGAACAGGCCGGCGGCCGCGCGCTCCTCGGGTTCCATGTCCAGCAGGCTTTCGCCGTTCAGCGTAGCGGACCCTTCCGTCACCTCGTAACCGTCGCGGCCCGACAGGACATAGGACAGCGTGGACTTGCCCGACCCGTTCGGCCCCATGATCGCATGGACCTGACCGGCCGGAACCTCGAGGCTGAGGCCCTTGAGGATCTGCTTGTCCTCGCTTTCAAGTTTCACATGCAGGTTGTCGATTTTCAGCATCTTTTCCTCATCGGATGGTGGCGGCGGTGCCTGCGGCACCATCATCAGTTCATGCGGCCTCAGCCGACCGAGCCTTCCAGCGAAATGGCGACCAGCGCCTGCGCCTCCATGGCGAACTCCATGGGCAGGGCCTGCAACACCTCGCGGCAGAAGCCGTTGACGACCAGGGCCACGGCTTCTTCCTCGTCCATGCCGCGCGACCGGCAATAGAACAGCTGGTCGTCATCGACCTTGGAAGTCGTGGCCTCGTGTTCCACGCGGCTCGAGGTGTTCTTGACCTCGATATAGGGCACGGTATGCGCCCCGCACTGATCGCCGATCAGCAGGCTGTCGCACTGGGTATAGTTGCGGCTGTTGGTGGCGCGCGGGTGCATCGTCACCAACCCGCGATAGGTGTTCTGGGCGCGGCCTGCCGAGATCCCCTTGGACACGATGCGCGACCGGGTGTTGCGGCCCAGATGGATCATCTTTGTGCCGGTGTCGGCCTGCTGCATGTTGTTGGCGATGGCGATGGAATAGAACTCGCCCTGGGATTCGTCGCCACGCAGGATGCAGGACGGGTATTTCCAGGTGATCGCGGACCCGGTTTCGACCTGCGTCCACATCACCTTGGCGCGGGCCTCGCGGCAGTCGGCGCGCTTGGTGACGAAGTTGTAGATGCCGCCCCGGCCTTCCTCGTCGCCCGGATACCAGTTCTGGACGGTGGAATACTTGACCTCGGCATCCTCCAGCACGACAATTTCTACGACCGCCGCGTGCAACTGGTGGGTGTCGCGCTTGGGCGCGGTGCAGCCTTCCAGATAGCTGACATGGCTGCCCTTGTCGGCGATGATCAGGGTGCGCTCGAACTGCCCGGTGTTTTCGGCGTTGATGCGGAAATAGGTGGACAATTCCATCGGGCAGCGGACGCCCTTGGGAATATAGACGAACGACCCGTCGGAAAACACCGCGCTGTTCAGCGTCGCGAAATAGTTGTCCGACTGCGGCACGACGGACCCAAGGTATTTCTTCACCAGCTCGGGATGCTCGCGGATCGCCTCGGAGATCGAGCAGAAGATCACGCCCGCCTTGGCCAGTTCGTCCTTGAAGGTCGTGCCCACCGACACGCTGTCGAAAACGGCATCGACGGCCACGCGGCGGCCATCGGCGCGACCATCCTCGGTCGTCTCGACCCCGGCAAGGATCAGTTGCTCCTTCAGCGGGATGCCCAGCTTTTCATAGGTCGCCAGCAGCTTGGGATCGACCTCGTCCAGGGACTTGGGCTTGACCGCCATGCTTTTCGGGCGGGCATAGTAATACTGGTCCTGATAGTCGATCACCGGATAGTTCAGCATCGCCCATTTCGGTTCCGTCATGGTCAGCCAGCGGCGATAGGCTTCCAGCCGCCATTCCGTCATCCATTCCGGCTCGTTGTTCTTGGCCGAGATCAGGCGGACGATGTCTTCGTTCAGCCCCTTGGGGGCATAGTCCATCTCGATCTCGGTATCCCAGCCGTATTTGTAGCTGCCCATGTTCTGCACGGCTTCGACCGTTTCGCGGTCAACGCCCTCGCGCACGTCAAGATCGGTGGTAGCGTTCATCCCTTGTCCTTCCTCGGGCCGGGCCTGCCGCCTAGCCGTTCCGTTCGCGCCAACGTGAATACGCGCTTTCCCACGCATCCGCAAATCGGTTCACCTGATCGTCGCCCATATCAGGGCTTATCGAGATCCGAATTGCCGATTGCGCGGCCTTGTCGTCGAAACCCATGGCCTGCAGAACGCCGCTGGCGCGGACCTTGCCCGACGAACAGGCCGACCCGGCCGAGATCGCGAAGCCCGCCAGATCCATCTGCATGACCTGGGTTTCACCCTTCCAGCCCGATGTAAGAAGGCAGGTCGTGTTCGGCAAGCGCCTGGTGCCCTTTCCGGCAACGATTGCGCCCGGCGCCGCGGCCAGCAGCCGGTCTTCCAACGCATCGCGGCGGGCGGCGACCTGATCCCACAGTCCCGCCTCGAGTTCACGCTGCGCGGCGGTCGCGGCGGCGGCAAAGCCCAGGATGCCCAGCAGGTTCTCGGTCCCGCCCCTGCGGCCCTGTTCCTGGCCCCCGCCCCGGATCAGCGCGGGCACGTCGGTGCCGCGCCTGACCACCAGCGCGCCGATCCCCTTGGGGCCGCCCAGCTTGTGCGCGCTGACGAAACCGGCGGTGATGCCCAGCCAGTTGAAGGCGAAGGGCACCTTGCCGAAGGCCTGCGTCAGGTCGCTGGACGCCAGGCCCTGCGGCAAGTCCTGGATCACGCCTGTTTCATTGTTCGCCAGTTGCAAGCTGGCCTGCGCGGGGTCCGGCACCGTGACGATGCCGTCCCTGTCCACCGCCAGATCCCCTTCGCACCAGACCTTGACCGCGCTGTGTTCGACCGGCGCGCAATGAATGCCCCTGCCCGCCAGCACCATCGCCGCAGCCTCGGTCGTGCCCGAGGTGAAGATCACGTCCGCGCCCTCGGCGCCCAAGGCCGCCGCCAGTTCCTCGCGCGCGCGTTCCATCGCCATCTTGGCCGCGCGCCCTTCGGTATGGACGGAGGAGGGGTTGCCCACGATCTCCATCCCCTCGCGCATCGCGGCCTTGGCTTCCTCGCGCAGGGGGGTGGTGGCGTTCCAGTCCAGATACGTCCTCATCCGATCGCCCCCGCGATCCTTTGCGCCAGCCTGCGGGCGACGGCGTCCTTGGCCATGCGCGGCCATTCCTCGGCGCCCTCCTCGGTGATGACGGTCACGGCGTTTTCCGTGCCGCCCATGATGCCGGTGCCCTCGCTGACATCGTTCGCCACGATCCAGTCGCAGCCCTTGCGCAGGCGCTTGTCGGTGGCGTGGGCGATCACGTCGTTGGTTTCCGCCGCGAAGCCCACCACCAGCCGGGGGCGACGGCTTTCCGCCAGGCTGATCCAGGCGAGGATGTCGGGGTTCTCGGTCATCTCCAGCACGGGGGCCTTGCCGGTGCCGTCCTTCTTCATCTTCCTGGCCGACGAGTTGCGGATCCGCCAATCTGCCACCGCCGCCGCCATCACCGCCGCGTCGGCAGGCAGCGCGGCCTCCACCGCGTCGCGCATCTGCCGGGCGGTCTGGACGCGGATCACCTCGACGCCCTCGGGCGGGGGAACCTCGGCCGGGCCGGTGACGAAGCTGACGCGCGCGCCCATGTCGCGCAGCGCCGCCGCAATCGCCGTCCCTTGCGCGCCCGAGGACCGGTTGGCGATGTATCGCACCGGGTCGATGGGTTCATGCGTCGGACCCGAGGTCACGATCACATGCCGCCCCGACAGCGCGCCCGTACGGACCTGCGCCTCGGGCAGCAGCTTCAGCGGCTGCGGGGTCAGTTCGTCGCGGATGGCCTGGACGATCGCTTCGGGTTCGGACATGCGGCCAGTGCCGTATTCGCCGCAGGCCATGTCGCCGTCCTCGGGTCCGACGAACCCGATGCCGTCGTCGCGCAAAGTCCGCAGGTTCCGCTGCGTCGCCGGATGGTGCCACATGCGCACGTTCATCGCGGGCGCGACCAGCACCCGCTTGTCGGTCGCCAGCAGCAGGGTGGACGCCAGGTCGTCCGCCAACCCATGCGCCATCTTGGCCAGCAGGTCGGCGGTCGCGGGCGCCACCACGATCAGGTCGGCGTTGCGGGACAATTGGATGTGGCCGATCTCGGCCTCGGACGCGATGTCCCACAGGCTGTCATGCGCGGCCTCTCCGGCCAGCACGGACAGGGTCATGGCGGTGGTGAACTGCGCCCCCGCCTGCGTCAGCACCGGGGTCACGGCGGCGCCCTCGGCGCGCAGCAGCCGGATCAGCGCCGGGGCCTTCATGGCCGCGATGCCGCCGCCCACGATCAGCAGGATGCGTTTTCCGTTCATCTCGACCCCTTGGCGAACCGCATCAAAGACATAGCCGTCCCGCCCCCCGGTCGCAAGCAATCGCCGCCCGTTAACCTTTCCTTAAACCGGTCCCGTTAACCATCCTCGGAACGCAAAGGGGAAGCCATGGTCGCAATCGCCTATTCCGTCGCCTTCGAGGGGATCGAGGCGCGGCTGGTCGAGGTTCAGTGTTCCGTCGCGGCGGGCCTGCCGGGCTTCGCCATCGTGGGCCTGCCCGACAAGGCCGTCAGCGAGGCGCGCGAGCGGGTGAAGGCCGCTTTCGGTGCCTTGTCCATCGCCATGCCGAACCGCCGCCTGACGGTGAACCTGTCCCCCGCCGACCTGCCCAAGGAGGGGTCGCATTTCGACCTGCCCATCGCGCTCGCGATCCTGGCCGCGCTGGAGATCATCCCCGGCGAGGAACTGTCGCGCTGCGTGGCCCTGGGGGAACTGGCGCTGGACGGGCGGCTGGTGGCGGTGACGGGCGCCCTGCCCGCCGCCATGGCCGCGGCCGAGGATGACCGGGCGCTGATCTGTCCCCGCGCCTGCGGACCCGAGGCCGCCTGGGTCGATGCCGTCCCGGTCCTGGCCCCCGCCACGCTGCGCGAGGTGATCGACCACCTGACCGACCGCGCGCCCATCGCCCGCGCGCAGCCCGGCATGATCGACGGCGCCGTGGCGCGGGGTTGCCTGTCCGAGGTCAAGGGCCAGGAACGCGCCAAGCGCGCTCTGGAAATCGCCGCCGCAGGCCGCCATCACCTGCTGATGGTCGGTCCCCCCGGCGCGGGCAAGTCCATGCTGGCCGCCCGCCTGCCCGGCCTGATGCCGCCCCTTGGCGCGGCCGAGGCGCTGGAAACATCCATGATCCATTCGCTGGCGGGCACCCTGGACGACGGCGGCATATCGCGCCGCGCGCCCTTCCGCGAACCGCACCACACCGCGTCCATGGCCGCCATCGTCGGCGGCGGACGCGGCGCGAAACCGGGCGAGATCAGCCTGGCCCATAACGGCGTCCTGTTCATGGACGAATTCCCCGAATTTCCCCGGCAGGTTCTGGAAACCCTGCGCCAGCCGATCGAAACGGGCGAGGTCGTGGTGGCCCGCGCCAATGCCCATATCCGCTATCCCTGCCGCTTCCTGCTGATCGCCGCCGCCAATCCCTGCCGCTGCGGCTATCTGGCCGATGCCGCCCGCGCCTGTTCGCGCGCGCCGACCTGCGGGGGAGACTACATGGGCAAGATTTCCGGCCCGCTGATGGACCGCTTCGATCTGCGGCTGGAGGTTCCGGCGGTCAGCTTCCTGGACCTGGAACTGCCCTCGGGTGGGGACACCTCGGCGCAGATCGCGGCGCGGGTTGCGGCGGCCCGCGACGTGCAGGCCGCGCGGTTCCGCGACCATCCGCAGGTCCGCGTGAATGCCGAGGCCTCGGGCAGCCTGCTGGACCGGATCGCCGCGCCGGACGAGGAAGGCCGGGCGCTGATCCTGAAGGCATCCGAACGCCTGGGCCTGACTGCGCGCGGCTATCACCGCATCCTGCGCACCGCGCGCACCATCGCCGACCTGGCCGGGTCCGTGTCCGTCCGCGCGCCGCACCTGGCCGAGGCGATCAGCTATCGCCTGCCCTTCGTCGCGGGCGGTTGAGGGCGGCGGCTGATTGCGCGTCCTGCAAGGCGGGGCTATGGCGGGCCGACCCTGACGACGGACCCGACCATGCCCCCACGCAGCGCCCGGATCGGCGGCATCCTGACCGCCCTCGCCCTGCTGGCGACGATCCCGCATGAATACGGCGCGGGCCAAGGCTTTGCCCTTGTCGCGGCGGTTCTGCTGATCGGCGCCCTGGCGCTGTTCTCGCTGACGGCGAAGCTGTCGCGGCTGGCCTTTGTCGCGGTGGGCATCGCGCTGGCGGCCTGGGCCGCCGCGACGCGGCCCGACTGGGCGCAGGCCACGCTGACGGCGCTGACGCGCGGCGGATTCATCATCGCGCTGTTCGCCTCCCTCTCTGCCCTGCGCAGCGCCGCCATCGGATCGCAGGCGATCCTGGACTGCGGGCGCTTCCTGGCGCGCCAGCCGCCGGGGCGGCGCTATCTGGCGCTGACGGTCGGCGGGCACCTGTTCGGGCTGATCCTGCTTTACGGATCCATCTCGCTGCTAGGCGGGCTTGCCGCCGAAAGCACCGCGAACGAGGCGGACCAGGAACTGCGCCGCCACCGGCTGCGGCGGATGCTGGTGGCGATCCAGCGGGGCTTCGCCTCGACACTGTGCTGGTCGCCCATGGCGCTGTCGATGGCCGTCACCCTGTCGGTCGTGCAGGGCGCGTCCTGGCCCGGCGCGGTCGGGCTGTGCCTGGTCAGTTCCGTTCTGATGATCGGCATCGGCTGGGCTTTGGACGCGGTGTTCAAGCCGACCCTGCGCACCCCGCCCCCGCCGCGCGCGGTTGAGACCGACCGCTGGCTGGCCCGCCTGCGCCCGCTGCTGGTGCTGCTGGGCATCGTCGTGGGCGGGGTCTTCGCGCTGCACCTGGCGACCGGCGTCGTCGTCACCGGCGCGGTGATGACCGTGGTGCCGCTGGTCGCGATGGCCTGGATCCTGATCCTGCCGCCCCTGCCCGGCGAACGCGCGGCCACCCTGGGCGCGCGCATGGGCCAGTTCGCCACGCGCGATCTGGCGGGCTATCGCGGGGAAATCATCCTGCTGTTCATGGCGGGCTTCATCGGCAGCCTGGGATCATGGCTGCTGGTGCCGATCATGCAGGCGCACGGCCCGGACCTGTCGGCGGTGCCGCCGCTGCTGATCCTGGCCGCGCTTGTCTGGATCATCCCGCTGACCGGACAGATCGGCATGAACCCGATCCTGGCCGTATCGCTGCTGGTGCCGCTGCTGCCCGCGCCTGCGGCCCTGGGCATCCACCCGACGGCCATGGTCGTGGCCATCACCGGCGGTTGGGCGATCAGCGGCAACACATCGCCCTTCACCGCATCGGTCCTGCTGGTCGGCAAGCTGGGCGGGGTCGAGGCGCGCCATGCCGGGACGCGGTGGAACGGGCTTTACGCGGTGGCCGCGGGCGCGGCGCTGACCCTGTGGGTGCTGATCGCCGCGGCCCTGCTCTAGGCGCGCTTACTCGATTTCCACCAGCAGGTCCTTGGCGTCGATCTGTTCGCCGGGGCGGACGTGGATGGCCTTCACCACCCCGTCGCGGTCGGCGTGCAGGCCGGTTTCCATCTTCATTGCCTCGATGGTCAGCAGCAGG